>DATAWS010000020.1:0-118637 GCA_036267095.1 Acidobacteriaceae bacterium | reverse complement strand
GCGTGTTCCTGGGCGCGGGAGGCGCGGAGACGGGTGCGGACCTGATCGAGCTGGGCGTCAGGATAGCCGGGATGACAGACGAGTTCCCAAGTGGCGGTGGGGTCGGGTGGCATTGCGGCGAGGAGGCGGCGGAGGGTCATTTCGACGTCGAGGGTTCCGGTGGAGAGGACTCCGATAGTGCCGCTGGTGGTAGCGAGCCCGGAGGTGCGGACCGCATGCTGGAAGGCTCGGTGCTGGGACTGGAGGACGACGACCGCGAGACGGCGAAGCGGGGAGATGCCTCGGGTAGCGCGGAGGGCCCAGGCGGGCTCGAAAGGATTGCGGACGGCCGGGACACCGCAGGCGCGAGCGGCGCTGAGCAGTGGACGCAGGATCCCTGGAAAAAGGTGCGTGTGCTTATGCGTGTCGATGTGGGAGACGTGCAGACCGGCGCGTTGCAGGCGGCGGATTTGGGCGGTAGCTTCGGCGATGACTTCCGCGGCGCGGATGCGGAAGGTGAGGAGGTCGCGGACGAAGGCGGTCAACGTTGGCCTGAAGGATTGGCCGTTGGGACAGAGGGTTGGGATTTGGGACGGCGGCAGGGCCGGGGTTCCATCGACAAGAAGGATGTGGCAGCCGACTTCGAGGCTGGGATTGGCTTTGACGGTGGCGATGGCGTCGTCGAAAAAGGCGCCTGTGGCCATGAGGGTTGCGGAGGAAAGCGCGTGGCCCTGGTGGAGCTCGGCGATGGAGCGATTGACGCCGGGGGTGAGGCCGAAGTCGTCGGCGTTGACGAGGAGCATTGAAGACAGGGTATAGGGGATAGGGTGCAGGGGGTAGGGCTGTTCGGCTACTGACGCAGCCTCAGGATGATGAGCGGTAGATCGCGGGGTTGAGGGTGGGGTCGTTGTACATCTTGAGCTGGCGGTAGATTTTGAAGCGGAGGGTGCCGGCGAGGATTTGCTGCCAGAGGTGGCCGAGGCAGCCGACCAGGTCGTCGCGCTGTTCCTGGAGGAGAGCGAGGCGTTCGCGATTGCGTTCGGCGTGGCCTTCAGGCGCGTCGGTACGGCAGATCTGTTCCTCGGTGTGATAGAGCTTGAGCGACAGAATGGAGAGGCGGTCGATCATCAGGCCGGGAGATTCGGAGTGCAACTGGGCATCGGGAGTGGGCAGGGAGAAGGAGCGCAGGGCTTCAGCGAGGCGGACGTCGCACTGCTCCATGAGGTCGTTGCGCAGCTGGTTGAAGCGATCGATGGAGCGCTTGACCTCGGCGATTTCGTGATCGGGCGCCTGGGGAGCGCGGGCGCGGTCTTCGACGTGCCAGAGGTCGAAGTTAGCGCGGTGCTGGGCGAGGACCGCGTCGAGGAAGTCGTCGCCGGTGGGGGGATGCGGCTCGAGGTTCTGGTGCCAGAGGGCGGAGGCGCGGTCGTGGAGGGCCGCGATTTCAGGAGCCGAGAAGTGGAAGGGCGCGGGCATGGAACGTCGTGAGGCTATCGTAGAACAGAGTTTAGAGTTTAGGGGTCAGGGATCAGGGTCAGGGGTCAGGGTCAGGGGTCAGAAATGCGATGAGCGAGCCGGCGCGGATTCTGTGTATCAGCACGTACGAGAAAGGGCAGGCGTTCCTGCAGGAGTGCGCGGCGCTGGGCTGCCGCGTGGTGCTGCTGACGGTGGACAAGCTGCGCGATGCGGACTGGCCGCGGGACGTCCTCGAAGAGCTGCACATCATGCCGGACGGCATGACCCTGGAACAGGTCACCAACACGGTGACGTATCTGGCGCGGACGCGGCGGTTCGACCGGATTGTGGCGCTGGACGAGTTCGATATGGAGACGGCGGCGCATTTGCGGGAGCATATGCGGATTCCGGGCATGGGGCTGACGAGGACGGCGCACTTCCGCGATAAGCTCGCCATGCGGGTTGAGGCGCGGCGGGCGGGAATTCTGGTGCCGGAATTTTGCCGGGTGCTGGTGCATGAGGAATTGCGCGACTTTATGGAGCGGGTGCCGGCTCCGTGGGTGCTGAAGCCGCGCGCGGAAGCCTCGGCGATTGGGATCAGGAAGGTGCATCGGGCGGAGGACGTCTGGCCGTTGCTCGAGGCGCTGGGGGATCGGCAAAGCTTTTTTCTGCTGGAGCAGTTCGTACCGGGCGCGATCTTCCACGTCGATTCGGTGGTGAGCGAGGGGCGCGTCGTCTTTGCGGCGGCCAGCGGATATGGGAAGCCGCCGATGCAGGTGATGCATGAGGGCGGGGTGTTCTCGACGCGGGTGCTGGAGCGGGAGTCCGCAATCACGAGGGACCTGCTGGGGGTGAATGCGGCGTTGCTGCCGGCGCTGGGGATGGTGCGCGGGGTGACGCACGCGGAATACATCCGAAGCGGAGAACCAGGAAACGATGGGCGGAGCTATTTTCTGGAAGTGGGAGCGCGGGTGGGCGGCGCGTTCATCGCGGATGTGGTGGAGGCGGCGACCGGCGTGAATCTGTGGCGGGAGTGGGCGCGGATCGAAGTGGCGCATGTGCGGGGTGAGGCGTATCGGGTGCGGGAAGCGGGGAAATTCTATGCGGGGAGCGTGCTGTGCCTGGCGCGGACGGCGGATCCGGATACGGCGATGTTCCGCGATGCGGAAATTGTGATGCGGGTGAAGAAGCATCATCACGCAGGACTGATTGTGCGCAGCGAAGATCCCGAGCGGGTGCGGACTTTGCTGGAAGGATATGCGGAGCGGTTTGCGCAGGAGTATCTGGCGGTGGCGCCGGTGCCGGAGAAGCCGACGGCATGATCGCGTTTGCGCGATCGCGCCAACGTACAGCGTACAGCGTTTGGGAAAACAGGAAAGCGTCAGGTTGGTCGAGGAGATAAAGAGTGGCAGAGTTGTTGCAGTTTCCGCATCGTCGTTTCAATCCGCTGCGGCGGGAGTGGGTATTGGTTTCGCCGCATCGGACGGCGCGGCCGTGGCAGGGCGAGGTCAACAAGAGTTCGGGCTTCTCGGATGTGCATTACGATCCGGCGTGCTATTTGTGTCCGGGGAACACGCGGGCGGGTGGGCATGTGACGCCGAAGTATACGAGCGTCTACGTCTTTGACAACGACTATGCGGCGCTGCTGCCGGATAGTCCCGATCCGGGTACGGGTTCCAGGAGCGGGCTGGCTGCTGATCTCCTTGTGGCGGAGCGGGAGCGGGGACGGTGCCGGGTGCTGTGCTTTCATCCCGACCACAGTCTGACGCTGGCGCGGATGGCGGTCGCGGACATTCGCAAAGTCGTGGACGCGTGGACGGAGGAATACCGGACGCTGGGGGCGGAGCCGGATTTCCGCTACGTGCAGATTTTTGAGAATCGCGGGGCGATGATGGGGGCGAGCAATCCCCACCCGCACGGGCAGATTTGGGCGACGGAGCATGTGCCGGATGAGCCGCGCAGGGAAACTGAGTCGCTGGCGGGGTATCGGGAGCAGCATGGGCGGTGTTTGCTGTGCGACTACCTGCAGCTGGAAACGCAGCAGGGGACGCGCGTCGTCGAAGAGAACGACGGGTTTCTGGCGGTGGTTCCATGGTGGGCGGTGTGGCCGTTTGAGACGCTGGTGATGGCAAAGCGGCATGTGCGGTCGCTCAGGGATTTTGAGGATCGCGACCGCGCTGCGCTGGCCGATATTTTGAAGCGGCTGACGACACGCTACGACAATCTGTTCGAGACGAGTTTCCCGTACACGATGGGGTTCCACCAGGCTCCGGTGGATGGAGAGGCGCACGAGGAGTGGCATTTCCACGCGCACTTTTATCCGCCGCTGCTGCGGTCGGCGACGGTACGCAAATATATGGTTGGGTTCGAAATGCTGGGCATGCCGCAAAGAGACATTACGCCGGAAGCGGCGGCGGAGCGGCTGCAGGCGTTGCCGGCAGAGCATTTCACCGAACTGGCGCGGTGAGCCTGGAGTGGTTCAGCGGAGAGGGCAGAGGACGGAGATGAAGACCGAAGCCGTTCCAGAGGCAACGTCGCGAAAGCGCAACTCCATGCTGGCCAATGGAGGCATCATCGCGCTGCTGGCAGTGGTGGCGGTGATGATCGGGATGGTGATGCGGGCCGATGCCACCAACCATGACTTCATCTCCTACTGGAGCACGGCGAAGCTGATGGCGGCGCGGTCGAATCCTTACGACGCGCAGGCGATTTTGCATCTGGAGAACGCGGCGGGCGGGCACTACGAGCGGCCGTTCATCATGCGGAATCCGCCATGGGCGCTGTTTCTGGTGCTGCCGCTGGGATGGCTCCCGGTTCCGGTGGCGGGGGTGCTGTGGACGCTCGGCATTGTGGCGGCGGCGGTGGTTTCCGTGGTGCTGCTGCGGCCGCCGTGGATGGAGCAGATCCCGCTGAACGCGTGGTTCTTTGCGCCGGCAATGATGTGCGTGGCGGCGGGACAAACGGCGACGTTTCTGCTGCTGGGAGTGAGCCTGTTTCTGCGATTCGAGCGGACGCGCCCGTGGGTGGCCGGGCTGGCGCTGCTGCTGCCGGCCATGAAGCCACATTTGTTTTTGCTGTTCTGGCCGCTGTTGCTGCTGGAATGCTGGCGGCGGCGGGATTTCGCGGTGTTGGCCGGGCTGGCGGTGGGACTGGCCGTCGCGAGCGCCCTGGCCATGGTGTTTGATCCGCACGTGTGGGCGCACTATGCCGGGGCGCTGCGAGGGGAAGACATCGGCCGACAGTTTCTGCCGAACCTGGCGTGCAGCTTGCGGGCGCTCGATCCGAAGGCGGTGTGGCTGCAGGCGATTCCGACGGTGGCGGGGCTGGCGGTGGCGCTCTGGTTCTGGGCGGGGCGGCGGCGTACGTGGGAATGGCAGCGAGATGGGGCGATGATTTTTGGAGCGTCGGCGCTGACGGCTCCCTATTCGTGGCCGACGGATCTGGCGCTGTTTCTGCCGGCGGTGCTCGATGGATATCGGGGGATTGGCAAGGCGATGGTGGCGGTGCTGGCGGCGCTCAATGTCGCGGCGATTGTGGTGGCGATGCGGCATCCGCTGATGACGCCGTGGGCCTATGTATGGATGGGGCCGGCGTGGTTCCTTTGGTGCTGGTGGGCGGGGAGGCAGGCACATTCCCGGTGACGGGGAGCACGCCGTCGTTCCCACAGCATGGGCGTCGCGAGCCTGGTTGTGCCGAGCCGCGTAGTCAGTCGGGGGTTATTGGTTCCCTTTTCCGAACTGCTGGACGAGCAGCGGCGACTCGTGGACCTGGGGGGCGGGGAAGTTTTGCAGATCGCTGACGGCCTCCAGCGCCTTGCCCATCCCGCGGATTTCTCCGGCGGTGCGCGATTCCTCCGTGGTCTGCGGTCGCTCGATGAGCGCGAGAATCGCCTCGCGAACGTCGCGCAGCGCCGCGGTGCGGGCTCGTCTGTCGGTGGCGCGCAACTGGGGTGCAAAGCCGCGCTTACTGCCTTCGATCCATCCGAACGTGAGCGTGGCAAGAGCCATGCCCATCGCGACCAGGTAGCAAAGGAACCTTTGCATGCTCAGTCGCGGGAAGCCCGGAAGATCAGGAACAAAGGGGGCAGTTACTGCCAGGGAGATTGCCAGCAACACCCGCCACGGGAACCCTTCTTTCTTTGCCACGTACAGCCCCTCGGAAAAAAGTTGAGCAATGAACGCGGCCGGGGGGACAGTCTGCGCAGACAGCTCATGGAAAGTTCTGATTGGATGGTCGTGCGAAAGTATAGCGCGGCAGGTGGCAAGTGTGCGGGTTTGGGAGGGAGACGAGAATTTATCTTAGGCGCAGATGGAACGAGGCGGCTCCCGCTCGGGGGTAAGTTGAGCCCGCAGGGGCAATCCTGAGCGCAGTGGGACTCGGCGTGATGGGTTGAGCCGGCTGGGACTCGAACTTGAGCCGATTTGGGGGCGCCCGAGCCCGCAGGCGAAATCCTGAGCGCAGTCGAAGGACCGGCGTGATGGGTTGAGCCGGCTGGGACTCGAACCCAGGACCCACGCCATAGCACCCCATCAAGCCAACCCCGGGCTTGCCGGGGACCCCGCGGAGATGTTCTTGTGGTGAGCCCGCTGGGACTCGAACCCAGGACCCACGCCTTAAAAGGGCGTTGCTCTACCAACTGAGCTACGAGCTCACAACTGATTCCAGGGTAACACAGCAAAACGTGGGTTTTCCGGGGTGGCGGAGCAGGGCTGCGAGGCAGGAGTGCGGCGCGAGCTTGCGGTCCTCAGTCGTAACGTTTGCCGCTGTTACTGAAGGGGAATATCCGCATCCATGCGAAACGATTTACCTTTATAGGACTTCTTCTTCATCGATACAGGATGCTGCGAGGGTTAGGGGCTGAAATCGCCTCGGCCATCGGATAACAAATTGTGCAACAGGCAGGCGGGCTGGAGACCACCAGGGAAGGCACGGGCAACGGCGCTTGGCCGCTGATGCACTGTGATACAGTCCAGGGCTGATAGTCAAATGAGTAGGAACCGCATGCGGGAAGCGAACCCCCGCAAGGAACACACGCGATGAAGCCTGATCAGGATGACATGAGCGGGAAAAGCAGGGAAAACGAGCAGGCGGACGATGTCGCGACGTTGTACTCCTGGGCGAATCTGCACGGAGCGAAGTATCGCGATTTCAGCGCGGCGCGGCAGGAGATGCGCGCGCAGATGCGCCAGCGGGCGATCGCGGAGCGGGCTCAGCAGGCGCGGGAAGAGGCGCAGAAAGGCGCGAGCCTCGAGGGAAATCCGCTGTGGGAAGATTTGCTGCCGGAAGGCGGCCGGGCGACAGGAACGCTGAGCGGGCGGACCGATCCGTTGCCGCGCGGAGGCATGGAGCAAAAGCGTCCGGAGAATGGCAACATCGCCCGGGTAGAGCGGATCACAGACCGCCCGCCGGAGCGGGCTCCGGAGCGGCCGGCGGAATGGGTTGAGGACTGGGCGGCGTCGGGGATGCCGCAGGCGCAGGAGAACCAGGCACGGCGTGGACGGCCGGTGCGCGAGGAAGTTCCGGCGGAGCCGGCGCGGCCCGCGAACGGGCGTCCGGCAGAAGAAGACATTGGGCCTCCCGTTCGGCCGGCGTGGCTGGGGGAGCAGAAGGTCTATCCGCAGGCGCCGGGCAGCGAGTCGCTGCAGCAGTCGCGGGAGCGGGTGGCATCGCGATGGTTTGCGCTGCGGGGGATCTTCGGGCGCGGCCCGGAAGAGGCTCCGGTGGAGCGCATGGAAGGCCAGGCGCCGGTGCTGGTGCTGTTTTCGCTGGCAGGCGGGGTGGGCAAAACGAGCCTGGCGGCGGCGATCGGGCGGGCGCTGGCGGCGCGCGGTGAGCGGCTGCTGCTGGCGGACACCTGCTCGTTCGGGTTGCTGCCTTTCTACTTTGGCGCGCGCGAGGTGAAGCCGGGAATGGTGCGCACGTTCAGCGGCGGCGCGAGCGATCCGCCGATTCAGGTGATGACGCTGGAAGCGGAGCGCGAGAGCGGCGAGGGAGAATTGCTGCGGCGCGAGCTGGGGCGGGGCGCGCAGGATGCGAACCGGGTGGTGATCGACATCGCCACCGGATCGGCGGCGATGCTGCGCCAGGCGCTGCGGCTGGCGCCCACGGTGCTGGTCCCGGTGGTTCCGGATATGGCCTCGGTAATGACGCTGCAGTCGCTGGAGGCCTTCTTCCGCAATCAGGAGAGCCTGACGGGCAAGCCGCTGCAGGCGTGGTACCTGCTGAACCAGTTCGATTCGTCGATGCCGCTGCAGCTGGATGTGCGGGAGGTTCTGCGCCAGCAACTGGGCGAGCGGCTGCTGCCGTTCGCGATCCATCGCAGCGCGGCGGTGAGCGAGGCGCTGGCCGAGGGAATGACGGTGATCGATTACGCGCCCAATTCGCCGGCCGCCGAAGACATCATGAATCTGGCGACGTGGATCCGGAATACGTCGGTAGCGGTGGCGGCGGGGCATCGCGGTGTACGGTGGAGCGAACGATGACCCAGGCCGACCTGTGGGAGGGATTTGAAACCGGGCGCGGGCCGTTTTTCAAGCTGCTGCGGTTTGTGCTGATCGGCTTCGGGATTCTGGCGCTGATCTTCTTTGGGTCGCTGTCGCTGTCGTGGCCGCAGCAGGCGGTGCTGGGGCTGCTGATCCTGCTGCTCTGCATCTGGCTGAGCCGGGCGTCGGACTCTTATCTGATTACGCTGACCCTGATGATGATGTCGATGTTCGCGACCTTCCGCTATGCGTGGTGGCGCATCGCGACGGTGGCGGCGTTCTTCCGCGATCCGGGAACGAAGTGGGGACCGGTGGACGCGTTCTTCATTCTGCTGCTGCTGGGCGCGGAGGCGTACGCGTTCTCGATTTTGTATCTGGGATTTTTGCAGACGGTGTGGCCGCTGCGGCGGGCGCCGGTGGCGCTGCCGGATGAGCCGGAAGAGTGGCCCGAGGTGGATCTGCTGATCCCCACGTACAACGAGCCGCTGAACGTGGTGCGCTACACGGCGCTGGCCTCGCTGAATATCGACTGGCCGGCGGACAAGCTGCACGTCTACATCCTCGACGATGGGAATCGCGAAGAGTTCCGGCAGTTCGCGGTGGAAGCCGGAATCGGATACATGACGCGCGGGGACAACGTGCAGGCCAAGGCGGGGAACATCAATCATGCGCTCAGGAACCTGCACTCGCCGTTCGTAGCGGTCTTCGATTCGGACCACGTGCCCACCCGCAGCTTCCTGCAGATGACGATGGGGTGGTTCCAGAAAGATCCGAAGCTGGGCATGCTGCAGACGCCGCATCATTTTTATTCGCCCGATCCCTTCGAGCGGAACCTGGGGCAGTTCCGGGTGATTCCCAACGAGGGCGAGCTGTTTTACGGGATCGTGCAGGACGGGAACGACTTCTGGAACGCGGCGTTTTTCTGCGGATCGTGCGCGGTGCTGCGCCGCTCGGCGCTGGATGAGATTGGCGGCATCGCGTCGGAGACGGTGACCGAGGATGCGCACACCTCGCTGCGGATGCAGGTACGGCAGTGGAACTCGGCCTATATCAATATTCCTCAGGCGGCGGGGCTGGCCACGGAGCGGCTGAGCGCGCACGTGAAGCAGCGCATCCGCTGGGCGCGGGGGATGGTGCAGATTCTGCGGCTGGAGAATCCGCTGTTCGCGCCGAACCTGTCGCTGCCGCAGCGGCTGTGCTACTTCAACGCGATGACGCACTTTTTGTATGCGCTGCCCCGGCTGATCTTTCTGACGGCGCCGCTGATCTATCTGATCTTCGGGTTTGTGAACGTGCCCGGCTACTGGATTGCGATTCTGGCCTACGCGCTGCCCCACCTCACGTTGTCGAGCGTGACCAACTCGCGCATTCAGGGCTATCACCGGCACTCGTTCTGGAACGAGATTTACGAGACGGTGCTGTCGCCGTATATTTTGCTGCCCACGCTGAGCGCGCTGATCAATCCGAAGTCGGGGAAATTCAACGTGACCTCGAAGGGCGGGCTGGTGACGCGAACCTTCTTCGACGCGCGCATCGCGCAGCCGTTCATCGTGCTGCTGGCGTTCAACGTTCTGGGGCTGCTGATGGTGATCCCGCGGTTTCTGCACGTTCCCGGGCTGGGATGGCTGTGGGACGGAACCCATCCGGGGACGATTATCACCAACGCGCTGTGGACCTCGTTCAACATCGTGATCCTGAGCGTGTGCATTGCGGTGGCGCGCGAGGCGCGGCAAACCCGGCAGCATGTGCGCATCAATTTTGCGGCTCCGGTGCGGGTGCTGATGCCGGACGGGCGGATGGTGCCGGGGCAGACCATCGATGTCTCCAGCGGCGGGCTGGCGATGGAGCTGCTGGAAGGCGTGGCCCCGCGGGACGGAGACGCGCTGAAGGTGATTTTCCCGCTGCGCACCGGCGATGCCGAGCTGCCGGCCCGGGTGGTGGATTTGCAGAACGGCGTGCTGCGGCTGCAGTTCGATCCGCTGACGGTGGCGGAAGAAGAGATGTTGACCATGGTGTTGTTCTCGAGGGCCGATTCGTGGCTGGGATGGGGCGAGTCGCGTGAAGTGGATCAGCCGCTGCGCAGCCTGGGGCGGATTGTGCGGATCGCATTCCGCGGGCTGGGCATGGCCATTGGGTCGATGATGCCGCGGCGTAATGGAAAGCATAAGGGGGCGGCTCTCTCAACCGAGACGCTGACGGTGCTGCTGCTGGCGCTGGGTCTGGCTGGGTGGTCGGCATCGGCGCGGGCGCAGGGCACTGCTGCGCCGGGTTCGGGAAGCGGAGCGCAAACCGCGACGGCCGGAGGCTTCCACGCCGAGGAGACGCTGGTGGACCTGGGGGCTCCGGGGCCGATCAATCTGAAGGGCGAGGACGCCTACGACACGATTTATTTCGCGACGCCGCAGAACGAAGTGGTGCGGCAGGCGACGATGCGCCTCTTCTATCACTTTTCGCCGAGCCTGATTCCGGCGC
Organism: Acidobacteriaceae bacterium; assembly: GCA_036267095.1. Taxonomy (GTDB): domain Bacteria; phylum Acidobacteriota; class Terriglobia; order Terriglobales; family Acidobacteriaceae; genus Palsa-343. Next base: position 108,249 of record DATAWS010000020.1, on the reverse strand, counting down.
TGAGCCACCTGAAGGTGATGCTGAACGGGACGGTGTTTGCGACTGTGCCGGTGCCGCAGAATCCCGGGCCGAATGCCATGCAGGAAGCGGATCTGGTGATCCCGGCGGAACTGCTGGTGCGGAACAATCAGCTGACGTTCGAATTTATCGGGCACTACGCGCAGAGCTGTGAAGATCCGACCAGCTCGGTGCTGTGGGCGCACGTGGATCCGTATACGCGGATCAGCTTTTCGGGAGACAAGCTGGCGCTGGCCGACGATCTGAAGCTGCTGCCGCTGCCGTTTTTCGATTCGCAGCTGGCGACGGCGCCGGTGATTCCGATATCGTTTGGCTCGACTCCGTCGCTGAAGGGACTGGAAGCGGCGGGGGTATTGAGCTCGTGGTTTGGGGCGCTGGCCGACTACCGGGCGGTGCGGTTTCCAATCTCGGTGGGAACGCTGCCGACGGGGAACGCGGTGCTGATCGCGGAGACCCCGAGCGCGCTGCCGCCGGGCATCAGCCTGCCGGGCGTAGTGGGGCCGACGGTGGCGGTGCGGGTGAATCCCGTGGACCCGTACGGCAAAGTGCTGATCATCACAGGCACCAGCGCGGACCAGACGCTGGAGGCGGCGCAGGCCGTCGCCATGGGATGGCCCGGGCTGCAGGGAGCGACGGCGGCGGTCACGAATCTGCAGCTGCCCACGCGAAGCAAGGCGGACGACGCGCCCCGCTGGCAACTGGACGGCAACCGAGTCGCGTTGTGGAACTACAACACCGCGGCGTCGCTGCAAAGCGACGGGAACTCGCCCATGGTGGCGTATTTCCGGGTGCCGCCGGATCTGTTTTACGGGGATCGATCGAATCTGCTGCTGCACCTGGATTACCGCTACAACTCGATTCCCATCGGGCCGATTTCGAGCATGCAGGTGGAACTGAACGACGCCTATCTGGGATCGATGCCGCTGACGCCGGGTCACACGGCGACCCGGGATTCGTCGGTGAACATGGGGATTCCGGTGGTGAACCTGCGGCCATTCTCCAACTCGATGAACTTCCAGCTGACCTTCCAGCTGCAGAGGAGCGGCGGGTGTCACGACACCTTCCCCGGCAACATGATGGGGGCGATCCTGCGGTCTTCCTACATCGACCTGCGCGGGCTGCCGCACTGGGCGACGATGCCGAATCTGGAGTTGTTCTCGAACGCAGGGTTTCCCTTCACGCGATTTGCCGATCTGAGCCAGACGGACGTGGTGATGGCCGAGCAGCCGACGGCGCAGGAGATCGAGACCTATGTAACTCTGATGGGGCACTTCGGCGCGGAGACGGGATTTCCCGCGCTGCGGGTGACGGTGAGCGGTCCGGACGCGCTGCAGTCGGGGGCGGACACCGACTTTCTGGTGATCGAGACGGGCCAGGAAAACGGAGCGATCGGGCGGCTGGCCGCGGCCATGCCGGTGACCGTGGGCGAGAACAGCCTGAGAGTGCAGGACACGCGCGGCTTCTTCGCGACGTTTCACAACGCGTGGTGGAAGATTCCCTCCAACAGCGAGCTGGAGTCGGGCGAGCTGGATACGACGGGGGTTCCGGACGCGCTGATCGAGGAAGTGGAGTCGCCGTTCGAGAGCGGGCGGACGGTGGTGCTGGTGGATATGCGGAACGCGCAGAACTTCGACCCGATGATGACGTCGCTGCTCGAGACGGCACAGTCGAGCGCGGTGTCGGGGACGGTGGCGCTGCTGAGCGGGACGAAATTCGAGAGCTATCGCATCGGCAACAACGTGTATCACGTCGGCATTTTGCCGTGGTGGACGGCGCTGAGCCTGTGGTTTATGCAGGTGCCGTGGATGGTGGATTTGGTAGTGCTGGCGATCAGCTTCATCTTCGCCATCTGGATCCGCGGCTGGCTGCGCGCGAAGGCGCGGCGACGGCTGCAGCTGATGGAACACTGAGGAGCGGTGCGCAAAGGGAGGCGGCTCGGCGGCGAGGGATAGCAGGAAGGAACCGAGTGTGAGATGGACGCGATGAAGATCAATCAGGAGACCCGCAGAGCGGCGTGGAGGCCGCGACTGACGGCAGGCCTTATCCTGGCAATGCTGGGGGCAATCAGCCTGCCGGCGCTGGGCCAGTCGGGGGCGGAGAAGGCGCTGCTGGATAAAGCCGCGGCGCTGGAGCAGTCGGGCCACATCGATCTGGCGGCGCAGTCGTGGCAGCAGGTCCTCCTCTCGGATCCGAACAATCAGGAAGCGCTGGCCGGGCTGGCGCGGTGGGCCAGGCTAAGCGGGAACGACGCGGAAGCGGCGAACTATCTGGACCGGCTGCGGGCGGTGAATCCGAACAGCCCGGAGATCGCGAAGATTCAGGCGCTGGTGAGCAACAAGACGCAGAATCAGCTGCTGCAGCAGGCCGCGGAGCTGGCCCGCGCCGGACACAACGAAGAAGCGCTGCGCATTTACCGGCAGACCTTCGGGACCCATCCGCCGGATAACTGGGCGCTGGCGTATTACGACACCGAGGCAGGGATTCCGTCGCTGCGGCAGGATGCGATCGACGGACTGCGGGGATTGACGGTGAAGTATCCCAGCGATTCGCAGTATGGGATCGATCTGGGACGGGTGCTGACCTACGATCCGCGGACGCGGGCGGAGGGAGAGCGGATGCTCGAGCAGTATCCGCAGGACGCGACGGCCCAGGCGCAGTTGCGCCAGGCAGTGGAGTGGGACGTACAGAATCCGGCCGCGATTCCATTCATTCGCGAATATCTGAAGGAACATCCCGACGAGGATCTTTCCAAGGAGCTGGCGGATACGGAAGCGACCCAGGCGCGCGCGACCGCCGGCCTGGCGCGGACGCCGGCGGAACAGGCGGCGTTCCGGGCGCTGGCCAAGAATCACCTGGAAGAAGCGCAGCAGCGCTTCATGGTTCTGCACCAGCGGGAGCCGAAGAATGCGCGGGTGCTGGGCGGGCTCGGTTTTCTGCGCATGCGGCAGAGCGATTTTGCCGGCGCGGTGAATTACTTCCAGCAGGCCGAGCAGAACGGGCTGAAGGTAAGGCTGATCCAGCAGTCTCTGGAGACGTCGCGTTTCTGGAACGCGATGCAGCAGGGCACGCGGGCGATGAACGATAACCGCCTGGATGAGGCGCTGCGCGATTTCAAGACGGCGCTGGCGCTGCGGCCGACGAGCCAGGATGCGCAGACGGGGCTGGCGGGGCTCTACATGAAGAGGCAGGAGCCGGACGAGGCCCTCCCTTATTACCAGGCGCTGGTGAAGAAGCAGCCCAGGTCGTCGGCCACGTGGCGCGGGCTGTTCATGGCGCAGGCGCTGTCCGGCGAAGGCAAGGCGGCGATCGCGACCACGCGGCAGTTTCCGCCCGCGCTGCGAACCAGCGCGGCGAAAGATCCGGATTATCTGAGGACGCTGGCGACGGCGTACGTATCGGCCGGAAACGATGCTGAGGCGCGGCGGATTTTGCTCGAAGCGCTGGCGCTGAAGTATCCGGTGAGCCAGGAGCTGATGCGGAGCCAGATCACGCTGCAGTATGCGGCGCTGCTGGCGCAGGATAAGGAATATCAGCAGGCGGCGGCGGTGTACCGGAAGATGATCGACATCGATCCGAACAACGTGAACGCCTGGCAGGGAATGGTTTCGCTCGAGCATCTGGCGGGGAGGGATGCGGACGCCATCACGGTGGTGGAGCGGATGCCGCCGGATGCCTACGACAACGCGCTGCGCGATCCGGGATTCCTGTCGATGCTGGCGGCGATTTATCAGATCGAGAATCATCCCGACGTGGCCCAGGAGTTTCTCCAGCGGGCGGTGAAGATCTACGAGGACAACGGGCAGGCGCTGCCGATTCCGCTGCAGCTGCAGGTGGCGGCGGTGGAGCTGGAGCGCAATCATGCGCCCGGAGCGTACAGCATTTATCGCAGCATTCTCACCCAGCATCCCGACCGGCTGGATGCGTGGAAGGGATTGCTGGCAGCGCTGCACGCGACCGGTCACGACGCGGATGCGATGGCGCAGTTGCAGCAGATTCCGCCCAGGGTGCGGCAGGCGCTGGCGCCGGACGTGGAGTGGGAGCAGACGCTGGCGGCCATCTATGCGGCGAACGGCGACGAGCGCGCCGCGCTGGGGCTGCTGACCCACGTCGAGCAGTACTACAGGGATGAGCGGCGGACGCCTCCGTCGGACGTGGACATCGCGAATGCGTGGACGCTGTTCAACACCGGCGACGACCGGGATCTGTACCGGCAGCTGATGACCCTGGGCGACCGGGGCGATATGAGCGACGACGAGCGGCGCCAGGTGCAGACCATCTGGGCGTCGTGGGCGCAGCGGCGCGCGGCCCAGGCTGCGGCGGCGGGACACACGCGGCGGGCGGTGGAGATTCTGACGGCGGCGGCGCAGGCATTCCCGGGAAATCCGGCGGTGAGCAAGGCGCTGGCGGTGGGCTTCCAGCAGGCCGGGCAGCCGAAGGATGCGATGGCCATCTACCAGTCGCTGGACATGACGAACGCGACGGCAGCGGATTACCAGAGCATGGTAGGCGTGGCGATCGCGGTCCAGAACATGAAGCAGGCCGAGGCGTGGCTGCGCGAGGGGCTGCAGAAATTTCCGAAAGATCCGAAGACGCTGGCGGCGGGGGCGCAGTTCGAGCAGGCGCGCGGGGACAATGCGCGCGCGGCGGACTACTGGCGGGCTTCGCTGAACGCGATGCCGCCGGTGTCGCCGGCAACCAGTCTGGCGCACACCATGGACCAGGCGGACATGGTGCGGCAGACGCGGCCGGCCAGGCCCACCGATCTGGTGGACCTGCTGAATCCGGATGCGGAGAGCGCGCAGGGCGAAGCGGGTGTGGCGCTGCCGAGTTACAGCAATCCCAGTCCGCTGCGGGCGAGCTCCGAGCCGTACGGGCCGGATCCGTATTACAGGGGCACGGCGCCGGTGCAGCTGAACCAGCAGCCGGGGCAGGCGCCGAGTCTGGGCCCGCTGCCGGGTGGTCCGCCGGCCAATGGCGGGAATGCTGCGGGCGCGAATCCTGGAGTGAATCCTGGAGCGAGCGAAACCAATCCTGGCGCGGTGAATTCCGAAGCTGCACCGGGCCGGACGATTGCGCCGGAGCCGATGCAGCCGGCGACGCTGGCGCCCCCGCTGACCTCCGCTCCGGCGACGGTGCCGCCGCTCAGCCCGGCTCCGATCTACCAGCCTCCGCCGAGCCAGACGCAGGAGAATCCGGCTCCGCAGAACGAGAATCAGCCGAGCCATGCTCCGGAAGACCAGACGCTGGAGAATCCGGCTCCGCAATATCAGGTTCCGCAGAACGGGGTACCGCCTCCTCCTCCGGCGAATCCGCCGGCGGCTGCTCCGCCGAAGAAGGCGAAGAAAAAGGCAGGGCCGGTGACTCCGTACATTCCGCCCTCAGCGGAAAACGGGAATGCGCCAGGCGCCGCGCAGGCGCCGACGACCACGGCGAGCGCGGGCGAACAGCCGGAGGAACTGGGCCTGGATACGAGTCCGGCGCTGACCACGCTGCCCAACGCCGATGATCAGGCCATGCAGCAGGCGCAGGCGGCTTTGGACGCGGCCCGGCAGCCGGTCGATCCGTCGCTGGCGCCGACGCAGTATTCGCCGCAGGAGCAGCAGATTCCTCCGCCGCAAAATCAGCAGCAGCAGCCGCCGTATTTCGAGCGGCCGCCGGCGGTCTCGCAACCGGGACAGCAGGGGCAGAACGGAACAAATTCGGGGGCGAGCGACGACGATCTGATGCGGCAAGACCTGCCTCCGCTGCGCGGGCCGTATGAGCGGCCGGCGATCGTGCGGCAGCAGGATCTGCGCCAGCAGGCGCAGCAGCAGTTGTCGAACATTATGGGTGGGTACAGCTCGTGGCTGGGCGGCACGGGATTCGTGAATCACCGCAGCGGCACGGCAGGATACGATGCCCTGACCGCGCTGGAGGCTCCGTTTGAAGCCTCGGCGGCGCTGGGAACCGGCGCGCGGCTGACCTTTGTGGCCAATCCGGTGTTCCTCGATTCGGGTGCGCCGAGCACCTCGCCGTTGTTGCCGGATGGAGTTGTGGAGCGGCTGGGGACGGCGCCGATCAACGCGCCGCTGAGTCAGCAAAACGCCACCGGGATCGGCGGGGAAGTGCAGCTGGCCTTTCCCAACTTTGCGGCCAGCGCGGGATACACGCCGTATGGCTTCCTGGTTTCGAATGTGACTGCAAGGCTGAACTGGAAGCCGGACAACGGTCCCTTCACCCTGCTGTTCAACCGCGATTCGGTGAAGGATTCGCAGCTGGCCTACGCCGGGCTGCAGGATCCGGGATCAGCGGGGCCGAATTATGGCGGCAATGTCTGGGGCGGAGTGATGGCCACCGGCGGCGAAGTGCAGTTCGGCCACGGGGACGCGAACTCCGGCTATTACATCAGCGGCGGCGGGCAGTATCTGGACGGCGTGCACGTGCAGAACAATACGCGCTTCGACGGCGACGCGGGCGCCTACTGGCTGGTGAAAGATATTCCCGACGAAGCGCACCTGACCGCGGGCGTGAATTTCTTTGGGATGCATTACACCCATAACTCGGTTTATTTCACCTATGGGCAGGGCGGTTACTTCAGTCCGCAGGCCTATTTCCTGGCGAATGTGCCGATTTCTCTTGAGGGCCGGTACGGATACAACATTCACTACAGCGTGGTGGGAGCGTTTGGCGTGCAGGCGTTTCAGGAAGACAGCGTGCCGTTCTTCCCGCTGGACTCGGCGCTGCAGACGGCCAACAATAATCCGTATTATTCCGCGCAAACGGTGGTCAGCGGGAACTACGACCTGCGCAGCGAGATCTCGTATCACCTGAGCGACCACTGGTTCGCGGGCGGTTTCGTGTCGCTGAATAACACCCGGGATTACAACAACCAGGTGGTGGGATTCTTTGTGCGGCTCGCTATCCGGCCGCAGGTGGAATCGGAAGCCGGGCCGAGCGGATTGTATCCCTGGGATGGCCTGCGACCCTACCGAGCGCCTTAGTCGGCAGTCTCCCCGAAATTTGCTGTTGCCCAAGTGAAAAATTCGGTGTGGAATGGCGGGCAATACTCTGCGCACGCTGGAAACCGTGATTGCGACGGACGAGAACAGCGACGCCGTTCTGAAGAAGAAACAGGGAAAACGCGCGTGGATACGGGTCTGCGTGTCGGGAGCCGCCCCTGAGGGCGCGGCTATCTCTGCGGCGCACCGTAGACGCTGGGGCGGCCGATCAGGCGCTCGATGCGTTTGGCGATGGGTGGGTGGGTCGAGAAGAGGTTGGCGAAGTCGCCGCGGCTGAGCAGCGGTTCCACGATAAACAGATGAGCGGTTGAGGGCGAACCCGGCATAGGCAGGCGCTTCGAACAGGCGTCGAGTTTCTCGAGAGCGCTGGCCAGGGCGTAAGGATTGCCGGTGATGTGGGCGCCGGTGGCGTCGGCTTCGTATTCGCGGGAACGCGAGACGGCCAGCTGGATGAGCAGGGCGGCCATGGGGGCGAGGATGAGCATGAGGAGCGCGGTAATCGCGCCTCCGCGGCGGTCGCGGCCTCCTCCGCCGCCGAATCCGAACATTTCGGCCCACCAGCCCATGCGGGCGATCAATGTAATGGCGCCGGCCAGGGTGGCGGCGATGGAGCTGGTGAGGATATCGCGATTGCGCACGTGGCCCAGCTCGTGGGCCAGCACTCCCTCGAGCTCCTCGTCGTTGAGGAGCTGGAGAATGCCGTGGGTGACGGCGACCGACGCGTGCTTTGGATTGCGGCCGGTGGCAAAGGCGTTGGGCGAGTCGGTGGGGATGACGTACATCTTCGGCATGGGCAGGCCGAGGCGGCCGGTCATGCGCTCCACGACCGCGTAGGCGCGGGGCAGCTGTTCGCGGGTGACAGGCTGGGCGCGGTACATGGCAAGGGCCAGCTTGTCGGAATAGAAGTAGCTGAAGAAGTTCATGCCGGCCGCGATGACGAAGGCGAAGATGGCGCCGTTCTCGCCCCACCGGCTGCCGATAAGAACCAGAAGCAGGGTGAGAGTGGTCAGCAAAAGAGTGGTCTTGAGGGTGTTCATGGGCAGCCCCCCTTTGAGGCGCCTGAAATCATTTTTTCACAAGCTGCAATCCATTTCAGGGGCCGGAGGGCGTTAGACGCGTTCCGGAGCCTAAAGGTGATTCGCAATTTCGGACGAAAATCTGGACAAAGTATGGATTTCTAGATTATTGTGATTTTCACCTCAACGAAGGCATGGGTAAGTTGTTGATAATGCGTGACCGGAATTGGACACGCAATTGCAAACATGGAGGGCAACCCTTCCCCTGGGTACCCTGTCGTTCCCAAACCTTGCATTCGCTGTCATCGATACCTCGCTGCTTCTGGTTTTTTAACTAGCTGAAAGAAACAGATCCCCTCCGGGAGGAGGTTGACTTGTTTCTTCCTTAACCGGGCCGCAAGTGGTTCGCCCGGACAGTGGTGCAGACGCACAACGAGCAACTTATGGAGGAGCTGTAATGAGGCAACTCAGGCTGCGGTGGATCATGGCCATGGTTGCGGTTGTCCTGTGGACGTTCGCGGGCATGAGCGGGGCTCATGGCCAGGCGACGAACTCAGGCACCGTAGTCGGCCAGATCGCCGATCCCAGTGGTGCTCTGATCCCGGACGCCAAGGTCGCGCTGAATGACCCGAGTGCGGGCGTGGCGCTGACTAGCGTGACGAACGGGCAGGGCAAATTCATTTTTCCCAACGTGCCTCCAGGCACTTACTCGATCACGAGTTCGAAGTCGGGCTTTTCGTCGGCCAAGTCGACGGGGCTGACAATCAACGTTGGCGGACAGCTGACGGTCAACCTGACGATGAAGGTGGGCGGCGGATCGGAGACGGTGGAAGTCCAGGCGATCGGCACAGAGTTGCAGACGCTGAACTCCACGGTCGGGCAAACGATTCCGCAGGAAGCGATCGACGCGTTGCCCAGCCTGAACCATGACGTGAACACGTTCACGTCGATGCAGCCGGCGGTGGCCCCCAACGGCAGCGTGGCCGGGGCGGTCAACGACCAGAGCACATTCCTGCTGGATGGCGGCAACATCACCAGCGACATGGACGGCAACAACTCCGTGTACACCGGCAGCTTCGCGGGCGATCCGACGGGCGGGCTGTCTTCCGCCAACGGGATGATGTATTCGTCCCCGACGGGCGTGATGCCGACCCCGCAGGACAGCGTGGCGGAAGTGACGGTCAACTCCGCGAACCAGACGGCGGACTTCGACAACTCATCGGGCGCGCAGGTGGAATTCGTGACGCCCCGCGGCACCAACCGCTGGCACGGCGGCGTTTACGAATACTACCTGGACAATGGCTGGAACGCGAACACCTGGGATAACAACCAGATCGACCAGCCGCTGACGCAGTACCACTACAGCCGGTTCGGCGCCAAGGCAGGCGGGTTCATTCTGCCGGCGTTCTGGGGCGGCCGGACGTACCTCTTCGGATTCTTCGAAGGGTACCGGTTCCCGCAGTCGACCACGTTCAGCAGAGCGGTTCCGTCGCCCAGCCTGCTGGCGGGGACGATTTACGAGCCCAACAGTGCCGGGGTGGAGACTCCCTACAGTCTGAAGTCGATCGATCCCCGCGGCATCGGCCTGAATCCCGATGTTTCGGCCATGTGGAGCAAGTACGAACCGAAGGGCACGATCTCCGGGACGCAGGGCACCGGGCTGTGCGGAGCTATCGCGGGAACGGAGTGCGACGGCTACAACGAAGTCGCCTTCGTGGCCAACATGACGGTGCCGCTCAGCAGCAACGACATGACCTTCCGCGTTGACCATGCTTTCAGCCCCAAGTGGAACTGGTTTGCCAGCTACCGGTATTTCCGCCAGAACTCAATCGGCAGTGAGCAGGTGGATATCGGCGGGTTCTTCGCGGGTGACAAACTGGGCGTTCCCGCCGCTTTGGCGAACCGGCCGCAGGATCCGTGGTATTTCGTGACCGGCATGACGACCAACATCACCACGAACCTGACCAACGACTTCCACTACAGCTTCCTGCGCAACTACTGGCAGTGGGGCGATAACAATGCGCCGCCGCAGGTTTCCGGTCTGGGCGGAGCGATGGAGCCGTTTGGCGAAACCGCGACCGATGTGCTGGCTCCGTTTAACGTCAACACCCAGAGCATCCGTACCCGCTTCTGGGATGGGCACGATAACTTCTTCAGCGACAACTTCACGCTGCTGAAAGGGAACCACCTGCTCCAGTTCGGTGGACAGTTCCAGCACAACTATAACTACCACCAGCGCAGCGACAACGGCGGCGGCATCAACTTCACGCCGACCTATGAGCTGGGCGATGCGGCTGGATCGGGCAACGTGGACATGAGCGGTCTGGGCGGTGGGTACGCGGCGACGCTGAACAAGACCTCAGCTCGTGTGGCGGCTGCAGCCCTGGGCATCGTGACCGATTCGCAGGTGGCGTATACGCGGAGCGGCGCGAACCTAACGCTGAATCCTCCGCTGACCCACGCGTTCGACCAGATGACCATCCCCTATTTCAACGGGTATTTCAGCGACTCGTGGCACATGAAACCGAGCCTCACGCTGACCTACGGGCTGGGATACACGCTGGAAATGCCTCCGGTGGAAAAGAACAACAAGTCCACGGTGCTGGTGGATACCGCGGACGAGCCGATCGTGACTGAAGACTTCCTGACCCAGCGGAAGAACGCTGCGCTGCAGGGCAACGTCTACAACCCGATCCTCGGCTTCGCGTTGGTGAACAACGTGGGCGCCGGGCAGAAATACCCTTACGATCCGTACTATGGATCGTTCAGCCCGCGCGTGGGCATGGCGTGGAACCCGAGCTTCTCCAAGGCGACGGTCGTCCGCGGCGGCTACGGGCGCATTTTTGGACGCCTCAACGGCGTGGATCTGGTGCTGGTGCCGCTGCTCGGCGTTGGCCTGATCCAGCCGGTGCAGTGCAAAGACGCGTTCATGGACGGCACCTGCGGCTCGACCAATCCGACGGTATCCAATGCCTTCCGCGTCGGAGTGGACGGGAATACTGCTCCTCTGCAGGTAGCAGCGCCAACCCTTCCGCAGCCGGCCTTCACCGGGGTTAACCTGGTGGGCGGATCGGCCAACGAAGCGATGGATCCGCACTTCCGGCCGAACGATGTCGATTCGTTCGACCTGACGATCCAGCGGCAAATCGGTCAGCGCTCGCTGCTGGAAGTGGGGTACATCGGCCGTCTGATCCACCACGAATACCAGCCGATCAACCTCAACGTTGTGCCGTACATGATGTCGGTGGGCGGACAGCAGTTCCAGTCAGCCTATCTGGCAATGCAGAAACTACTGGGCTGCACGACGTCGGAAGCAGCATGCGGCGCCAGTGTTCCGGCTCCGACCCTCGGATCCGGTACCAGCTCTACACCCAACCCGGCCTACACCGCTTATATCAATGCGGTGGCGGCGCAGCCGTTCTTTGAGGCGGCCATGAAGGGTTCGTCGTACTGCACCGGGACCATGTCCAATGGATCGGGCACTCCCTACGCCAGCTGCACGGCGGCGGTGCTGGACAACGAACTGGGCAACCTCGAAACCCAGAGCGTCTGGAGCACGTGGTCCGATCTGGACAACGGCGGTTTCAACACGACCGTAGTTCCGCGGTCGATGGAGAACACGCCGATTCCGAATACCACCTTCGGAGCGAACGGACAGCAGAGCAGCGGCATTGCCGAGAACTCCAGCGTGGGTTACGGCAACTACAACGGTGTGTTCGTCAGCTTCGGCACGCGCAACTGGCACGGCCTGACGACGCAGCAGAACTTAACCTTCAGCAAGGCACTGGGCACCGGCGCTCTGGCGCAGGCCACCAGCGAATACACCCCGAACGATGCGTTCAACCTGGGCGCCATGTATGGCGAGCAGGAGTTCGATCGCCGGTTTATCTACAACACGTACATCGTTGCTCAGGAGCCGTGGTTCAAAGGCCAGAACGGCTTCATGGGACGGGTGGCGGGTGGATGGGAGTTCGCTCCGATCTTCACCGCCGGGTCAGGCCCACCGGTCAATTGCGGCACGTGGACGGGCGCCCAGGCATGGGGCGGCGGCGACGGCAGCAACTACTTTGACAACGAGCAGTGCGTGTTCACCAGCAAGTACAACGCAGGGCACTCGGCGCACTTCGGTGTGGCCGGGAGCAACGGCATCGGAACTGGAACCTCGAACACGCCGGTTAACATGTTCTCGAATCCGGCCGCGGTCTGGGCGCAGGCTCGCCCCCCGATCCTCGGCATGGACACCAAGAACCCCGGTCTGGGTCCGTTCATGGGCCAGCCCTACTGGAACCTCGATGGGCAGGTCAAGAAGGATGTCCGGATTGCAGAATCGACCACCTTCGAGTTTTCTTTCATCGCGACCAACATGCTGAACCATCGCCAGTTCTTCGATCCGGGGATGAGTCTGGCTTCGCCCGCCACATGGGGCGTGCTGAGCTCCCAGGCGAACGCTCCGCGGCAGATGGAGTTCGGCGGCCGCATCACCTTCTAACCCGCCAGGCAGCCGGAGCGGAAACGCTCCGGCCTGCAGGGCGACAGTTTGGGCGGGGGTTCCCAACGGGACTCCCGCCTTTTTCTTTGGCGCGGAGCGGGGCGTTTCTGGCCCATGGCACCGAAGTTCGCCCAACGCACCAAAGTGTCACTACGAATGAGGGAGGTAGACTTGCGTTTTGAGGGTGGGACAGGTACAAACGGTGCGGGGCAGAAGCAGAGCGGGATAGACCGATTTCCCGCCGGAGCCCGCTTGAAGAGTGCTTTATCTGCGAAGGACTTTGTATCCTCATGACTGCTGACATTCTGCTGGTGGACGACAACAGTATTCAGGCCGTCACCCGCAAAGCGATCCTGATGCGCTCCAGCCACAGCGTGGCCATGGCCTCCAACGGGCAACAGGCGCTGGCGATGATCGAAGAGAGCGGCAGCACGCGGCCTGTACGGCTGGTGGTCACCGATCATCTGATGCCGGGCATGAACGGTCCGGAGTTTGTCACCCGGCTGCGCAGCCGTTATCCCCGGCTGCCGGTGCTGGTGCTGAGCGGGATGGGCGATGCGGAAGATGAGTACCGGGATCTGGACGTCCTGTTCCGGGTCAAGCCGTTTCCCCCCGATCAGCTGATCGCTCTGGTGCGTTCGCTGCTCGACGAGCCTATGTCTCGTACCGCCTGAGCCGTCCCGGCTCCCTCCGGCAGAATTCCTCGCGTCAATTCCATCTTTCTGGCGATGACAGCCCGGGCAGGGCTGGTGTGAGATTCGTCACAGCGCTCCAGGCCGCCTGACGCGAAGATCAGGAAGTCCCCTGGTGCCGCGTCCCTGAGGCGTTTCGTCTCAGGAAAGTGCGACAATCGAAAGGGAATTATCCCTATGCCTGCATTTGGCAGTTTTGCGCTCCTGGTTGCGCTCGCTCTGGCCGGTTACAACCTGCTGGCCGGCGCCGTGGCCCTTCGACAGCTGGCCACCGGACGGCGAGGCGGCATTTCTCCTGAACGTCTGGCCGAGACGGCGCGGCGGGCCGGGATCGCCAGCTTCTTCGCCACCCTGTGCGCGGCGTTTGCGCTGGTATGGGCGGCTTTTACCAACGATTTCCGCGTCGCCTATATCACCGAGCACTCCAATCGGGCGCTGCCCTGGGCTTATAAGTTTGCCGCCCTGTGGTCGGGGCAGGAAGGATCGCTGCTGCTGTGGGCGTTCCTGCTGGGCGCGTATGGATTTGTGCTGCGGCTGCGTCACAAAGTAGACGTCAAGCTCTTCGCCTACGCATCGACCATCCTGGCCGGCATCCAGGTCTTCTTCCTGCTGGTGGTCAACATCGCAGCGACGCCCTTTTCTCTGGTAACGGGAGCGGTTCCGCCCGACGGCAACGGCCTCAATCCGCTGCTGCAGTACCCGGAGATGGTGATCCATCCGCCCATGCTGTATCTGGGCTACGTCGGCTTCAGCGTGCCGTTTGCCTTTGCGCTGGGCGCTCTGATGATGCGCTATCCGGGAGAAAAATGGATCCACATCACCCGGCGCTGGACCATGGTCACGTGGCTGTTTCTGACGGTGGGGATTTTCCTGGGGATGCACTGGGCCTACTCGGTGCTCGGCTGGGGCGGCTACTGGGGCTGGGACCCGGTGGAGAATGCCTCCTTCATGCCGTGGCTGACGGGCACCGCCTTCCTGCACTCGGTGATGATGCAGGAGAAGCGCGGGATGATGAAGTCGTGGAACGCGTGGCTCATCTTCTCCACGTTCCTGCTGTCGATTCTGGGCACGCTGCTGACCCGTTCGGGACTGGTCAGCTCGGTGCACGCCTTCGCACAGTCGCCCATCGGGACGTGGTTCTGGGCCTTCCTGGTGATTTGTCTGGGCGTATGCACGTTTGTGTATGTGCTGAACCGCGATCATCTGCGGACCGAGCACAAGCTGGAGTCGCTGGTGTCGCGCGAGTCGAGCTTCCTGTTCAACAATCTGGTGCTGCTGGCGGCCTGCTTTACGGTTCTGTGGGGGACGCTGTTCCCGATTCTCTCGGAGTTTGTCCAGGGCAATAAGGTGACCGTGAGCGCGCCCTTCTACGACCGCGTTGCGGTGCCCATCGGCGTGTTTCTGCTGTTCCTGACTGGAATCGGCCCGCTGCTGGCGTGGCGCTCCACCTCGATGCGCAGCATCCGCAGGAATTTCGTGGTTCCGAGCATCGCGGCGGCGGCGGTGGCCATCGCGGTGATCCCGCTGGGCGTCCGTCCGTGGACGATCTTCACCACCGACGAGCAGGGCAACTTCTACGCATGGATCACCTTCGCGCTGGCTGCGTTCGTGATCACGGCGATCTTCGCCGAGTTCTACCGCGGCGCGCGAGTGATCCAGCAGAAATCGCGGCAGAACCTGCTGACCTCCATGGTGCAGCTGACGCGGCGTAACACGCGGCGCTATGGCGGCTACATCGTCCACTTCGGGATTGTGCTGATCTTCATCGGCATCTCGGGGCAGGCGTTCAACCAGAGCATCACCCAGACGATGAACTACAAGCAGAGCTTCATGCTGGGGCCGTACCGGGTGGAGTGCCTGGATTACTCCGAAGACTCGAATCCGAATTACGACACGCGCTTCGCGCTGCTGGACGTTTACCGGGGCAACCACAAAGTCACGCAGCTGGCGCCGGAACAGCGCTTCTATGCGGCCAGCCAGCAGCCATCGACGATTGTGGCGCTGCACTCCACCCTGGCGGCGGATCTGTATGTGATCTATGCGGGCTCCGATCCGACGACCGGGCAGCCGGTAATCAAGGCATTCCTGAATCCGCTGGTGATGTGGATCTGGATCGGGCTGGTGGTGACGGTTCTGGGCACCGGCATCGCGCTGTTGCCCAACCTGAGCGCGGCGGTCGCGGCGCAGCGGCATCGGGCCGCGGCCGAACCTGAGCCGGTGGCCGCGGGAAGGGCGGGAGACTGATGCGCAGGCTGGCTGGATTCACGCTGCTGCCGCTGCTGGTGGTGCTGGGCGTTCTCACTCTGGGATCGACGGACACGCAGTCGCGGTTCGACGACCTGGGTCACAAGCTGATGTGCACCTGCGGCTGCGGGCAGGTCCTGCTGGAGTGCAATCATCTCGGCTGCCAGAGCCTGGCGACCGAGTCGGCAGAGCTGCAGGCGGCCGTCGCGAAGGGCGCGACCGACAACGCGATCCTGATCGCCTTTCAGAACGAGTACGGTCCGACGGTGCTGGCCGCGCCCATGCTGACGAAGTTCAACATTCTTGCCTGGGTGGTGCCGCCGGCGTTCCTGCTGCTGGGCATCGCGGGGACCATAGCGCTGGTGAGGAAGTGGCGGCTGCGCACGGCGACTATGCCGGCGGTCGCCGACGATCCGGAATCGCGGGAGCTGCGAGAACGAATCCGGAAGGAGACCGAAGTATGAGGAGCACTGGCGGTGCGGGCGTACGCTTCGCGTTACCGGGGAAGCTCCGGGAAGGCAGGAGGAATTCGTCATGATGATTGCATCGGCACTCTTGCTGCTTGGGTGCTTCCTCTATGTCTTCTGGCCGGAGCGCCATGTCGAAGCACAGCTTTCGAAGACGCGGCTGGAATATCTGCGTGAGCGGCGCGAGGTGCTGTTCGACAACCTGCGCGACCTCAATTTTGAATACCGGGCGGGAAAATATCCCGAAGAAGATTACGCGGCGCAGCGGGCCACGCTGGAAAACGAGGCGGCAGAGGCGGTCGCAGAGATCGATCTGCTGGAGTCGGACGCACTGACCGCGCACTGAAATCAGAAAAATCTGAACCAGACTGGAACCTTATGAAGCTGCTCTCTCAACTTTCTCTTTTCGCCGCTGTCGCGCTGCCGCTCTCGCTGTCGGCCGCGACCATTTCCGGCACGGTGACGGATCGCACCACGAACAAGCCTGCGGCGGGCGATACCGCTGTGCTGCTCGATCTGCAGCAGGGCATGCAGGAAACGGCGCAGACGAAGATCGATGCGAAGGGCCACTATTCGTTCAGCGTGGCCGATACCGCGGGCATGCACCTGGTCCGGGTCGATCACGACAAGGCCTCGTATTACGGTCCGGTTCCGCCGAATACGACCGCGGTGAACATCGACGTATTCGACGTGGCGCCCAAAGTGGAAGGGGTGCACATCTACGCGGATGTGTCGAGGATCGAGACGGATCAGCAGGGGCTGGAAGTGAGCGAGAGCTACTTCGTGCGTAACGAGTCGAAGCCGCCGAAGACCCAGCTGAGTGCGCACAGTTTTGAGTTTTATTTGCCCACCGATGCAGTGCTGCAGGGATCGAGTGCCAGCGGGCCGGGAGGCATGGCGGTGAACAGCGCGCCGGTGCCTCAGGGCGACAAGGGTCATTACGCCTTCATCTTTCCGCTGCGGCCCGGGGAGACGCGCTTCCAGATCGCGTATCGTCTGCCCTACAGCGGCAGCCTGGCGCTGCGTGCACGGGAGTCGATGGCCGCCGACAACGTGGCGCTGATGCTGCCGAGGAGCATGAGCTTCGATGGCGGTAAGTCTTTCCAGGCGCTGACCGGCGATGCCAGCGGTCCAGGCACGCAAACCTGGCTGGCGACCAACGTTCAGCCGAATCAGACGGTGGCCTTTACGGTTGGGGGCACGGGATCGATGCCGCGCGAGCAACAGGGTGCGCAGGGCGGCCAGGGCCAGGGCGGCATGGGCCAGGGCGGCGGTATGGGCGCGCCCGATCAGACGGCGCAGGGCGGTCAGGCCGGAGGTCAGGGTGGGACCGATCAGCCCGGCACCATGCCCAACACCCCCGGCGGAGGACTGGGCAATCCGATCGATACCCCTGATCCGCTGCAGAAATATAAGTGGTACATCTTTAGCGCCCTTGGCCTGGCGCTGGTGATCGCAGCAGGATTCATGCTGCGGGCGAAGCCGGAACAGCAGGCAGCCACGGCGGCGCCGGAGTCATCGCCGCTGACCTCCACGCTGCCTCCGGGGGTGAAGGCCACGACGGTGCGCGCGGGTCTGGCGGCGCATCCGGCCAACGGCAGTCCCCAGAAAGCTGTGGGGGCAACGGGCACGCTGGCGGCGCTGAAGGAAGAACTGTTTCAGCTGGAGACAGAGCGGCTGGAAGGCAAGATCAGCGACGCGGAGTACGCCGAGCACAAGGCCGCGCTGGAGACGCTGCTGAAACGGGCGCTGGCGCGCGAGGCAGTTTCCCGCTAACCGGCAAAAGCGTTGCCGGCCTGGGACACGGGACTGCGGCGACTACGCGCTGAGCCAGGTGAGAATCAGGAAAAGCGCTGCGATCGCCGCCGCGATCCGGTAGGCGTAATCCTGGCGGCGGAATCTCTGCGGATCCTGATGCGAGATGGGGGGGAGCTTCTCCATGTGCGGCCTCGCGACAATATGTGCCTGCTTAGACTCATTTTCGGCGCACGCGACTCGGAAGATCAGAGAATATTTTTGAGCTGGGCGGAGAGCGTCACTTCTCCGTCACTTCACGTTCAGGAAAGCCACCGCCTTCGGGGGAAATCCGCTGGGAGGTCAGGCGTACAATCGGCTCGATGAGCACTCCTGGTTCCAGCAATCCTGGTTCTGGCACACCGGGTTCAGGAACTTCCGGTTCCGAGCCCGGACTCTTTCAGCCGCCGCCGGCCGCGCGCGAGCCTCGCTCCACGCTGCCCTGGATCATCGCCGGCGGGGTGGCGATTGTGATCCTCGGTCTCGTCGTCGCTTTCGCTCACCGTGGAGAGCCGGCGAACCCAGGCGGCGCCGGCCTGGCGCCCGCCGACCCCTACGCTGCCAGCCTCCCCATCAGCCGGGTGCAGATGAGCGAGGCGAACAGCATGGTGGGAAACAACACATATATTGATGGGCAGATTACCAACACCGGCGACAAGGTGGTTACCGGGATCACCGTGCAGGTCGCCTTCCGGGACGCGACGAACCAGATCGTCCAGAAGAACACCATGGCGGTGAACCTGATCCGCACCCGGGAGCCGTATGTCGATACCGAGCCGGTGAGCGCCGCGCCGATCGGGCCGCGCCAGAGCGCCGCATTCCGGCTCATTTTCGACCATGTGGCGGAGGCCTGGAACCAGAATTATCCCGAGATTCGGATCATCCAGGTCACGGGTAAATAGTTCTTACCGGGTAATTTCTTCTCCCGGGCCCCTGAAAATGCTTGTCCGAGGGGTCGAACGCCTGAACAGCACCGGCCTTCCTTTATTCATTTCGGATTGAATCCAAAACAGTTATGGGAGAATCGGGCGCCGGCCGGAGGTTTGGCACGGTACCTGCTCTTTCCGTCTGCGTAACAGCGGGGCGCTGCGCAGCCTTCCCGACAGTTCAAAAAACGAGAAAAAGGCTATGACAACGAGATTGAATTCCGGATCGATTACGGTACTGCTGGTTGCGGCGAGTCTTGGTTTGCCTGCTTTTGCGCAATCCAATTCGCAGCAACAGCCTCAGGTACAGACCGGCGCTTCGACCAACGCGAATCCTCAGGAGCAGCCGAACGCGAACCCCGAGACCGGGACCGGCAAGGCGCCGCTTCCCGAGAAGACCAACGAGGGGTTCTGGGGTCACATGAACCCGTTCGCCCGCAAGAAGTGGGTGAATCGGCAGCTGGATCCAGTGAAGGATCGGCTCAACGAGCTGGATCAGCTTCAGGCGAAGAACGCAGCAGATATTAAGGACGTGGATCAGCGCGCGCAGAACGGCATCAAGGCCGCGCAGTCTACCGCCGATCAGGCCAACACCACCGCCGGGCAGGCGCAGCAGTCCGCCAACCAGGCGAATCAGATGGCCGAGCAGGCCAGCAACAAGACCAACGAGCTGGGCCAGACCGTGAGCGGGCTGGAGCAGTATCACCCGGTGAACAACACCGACATCAACTTCCGCACCGGGCAGATGAAGCTGAACCAAAAGGCCGAGGACGCCCTGGACCAGGTCGTGACCCAGCTGCAGGGGCAGAAGGGTTACGTGGTCGAAGTCGAAGGGTACTCGCGCTCGCGGGGCATGGCCGGCGTAGAGAACTCGCAGCATATGGCGGAAGCCGTCGTACGGTATCTGGCCGAACACCAGATTCCCATCTGGCGGATCCACGAAGTCGCCATGGGCAACTCACCTGTGAACTCGGAGAACGGCGAAGAGCATGCCGGCAGCATGGTGCGAGTGAGCCTGATGGAAAACAGTTTAGCGGCCTTGAACACGCCTCCCGGCGGTTCACCGATTGGCGCGACGCAGCAGAATTCCGCGCAGCCCTCCCCTCAGGGTGCTGCGTCGCAGCCTCCGGCTCAGCCTCAGCGGTAAAGAAGGCAAGGTCCAACAAGCTCTCACACAACGAGAGAACCAAGGCAGATTGGCCCCTCACCCGAGGGGCCCTTTTTTTGCTCCCCACACGGCAGTGCGCGCTCCCCCGCCTCAGTGTCTGAGTTTTGAGACAAACCAGATCACCAGCGACACCACCACGCTCAGCAGGATGCTGGTCCCCAGCGGGATGTAGACCGTGGAGTGCCTGCCCCGCCAGGTGAAGTCGCCAGGCATCCGTCCCAGTGGAATGCCGGCCTTGCCGAGGAGCACCACCACCGCGCCCGCCGCAAGCAGCAGCAAGCCCAATCCAATCAGCAGGCGCCCCGCATCGTTCATGATTCCAGCCTCATGGCTCCAGTGTAGAAGAGGGCCCGAACTCTCCCGCCGTTATGGCGATCGAAGAAATGTTAGAAACTTACGCCGAGGCTGGCCCGTTTAATACAATGCAGGTGGATGTTGTCGGGCTACAGCGTCTTCGCTCCCCGGCCCAGGGCGGCAGGGATTCTATGATTGCGGCGGATGGACGCAGCCGCGCTCCTTCAATCCTGCCTCACCACGAGCGAGGGCGCGCTGAGGAGGTGCCGTTATGAGGCGCCGCTTACCGTTTTTCCTTCGCCGGTTCCACATAAGCTCGTTCCGCCCCATGGCTCAACGGATGCTGTTTGCGGCCGCCCTGGCGTTGCTTCTGTCCGCCACATTTGCGGTCGAGGCCCGCGCACAGGACACCACCCCGCCCGCGCCTCCGCCGGATCAGGCGACGACACCGCTGGCGGATGGCCAGACCACCGTGCGCGCCGTGCGGCTGAGCGACGTGGAGGGCCAGGTGCAGGTCTTCGAAGGCGGGCAGGCCGCGTTCGACCAGGCGCTGCCCAACATGCCGGCCGTCGAAGGCATGCGGTTCGTAACCGGCGATAACGGCCGGGTCGAGATCCAGTTTGAGGACGGCAGCGTAGCCCGGGTCGCCCCGGACAGCTCGATCGTTCTCACCCAGCTGCGCCGCAACCCCGATGGCGGCACGGTCACCGAGATCAGCGCCATCAGCGGGCTGAGCTATTACGAGCTCAACAGCCACGGCGGGCAGTACAGCGTGCATTTTGGCGCCGAAGCCGCGACGCCGATCAAGGATGCGGTTTTCCGCGTCGCGCTCGATTCCACGCCCAACCAGCTGGCGGTCCTGCACGGATCGGTGCACGTGGATAACGGAGACGAAGTGGCGGTGGACATCCAGTCGGGCCAGATGTTCCAGAGCGATCCGCAGCAGCCCGGCGAATATACGCTGGCGCAGAACGTCGCACCCGATTCCTGGGACGCGTGGAATTCAGACCGCGACCAGGCGCTGGCCCGTCTGCAGGCGAGCGAATCGATGGCCCGCGCCAGTTCCGGCAATCCCGATAATCCTGCATGGAACGACCTGGATTATTACGGCAGCTGGTACGACGTGCCCGGGTACGGGCAGGCATGGGCGCCCTCGGGCGTCGGTCCGGGATGGGATCCTTTTGGCAGTGGCGCCTGGGGTTACTACCCGACGTTTGGCTATACCTGGATCTCCGGCTATCCATGGGGCTGGTGGCCGTATCACTGCGGCGCATGGGATTTCCTCGACAGCTGGGGATGGATGTGGATGCCCGGTAACTGTGGCTTCGGCCTGTACGGCTCCGGCTGGTACCCCTATTCCACGGTGTGGGGCGTGCCGCCGGGTTACGTGCTTCCCCTGCGTCCGCACGTTCCGCCGCGAGGTTCGCCGGGGCATCCGCGCCCGGTGCGGCTGATTGCGGTGGATCGCGGCGAGAAGTTCTCAGCGCCGTTTCAACGCGGGAATGGAGTTCGCGCGGAACCGCGCGCGCTGACCTTTGCGGGCAAGACCATCCCGCCGATGGAACCGGGGATTCACCCGCTCGAGCGCGGTCCGCTGGGCGAGAGCTTCACGAATACCATGGTTCGCGTTCATCCGGAGATGATGCCGCACGTCGGGGAACAGAATGGCGCGGCGCGGGGCCGCTACGTTCCGCCAGCGGGCATTCGCACGTTTGGAGCGCCTGCTGAATTCGGTGCGCGGCCTGCATTGGGCGGACGTCCCGGCGGCTTCGCGCCGGGCGGAACGCCGCATGGATCGTTCTCCAATTCCGGAGCCGGCCATGGATCGCCTGGGGCTGGTGGTGGCGCAGGCGGCATGAGTCACGGCGGCGGCGCTCCCAGCGGTGGCGGTGGCGGAGCGAGTCACGGCAGCGCGCCCAGCGGCGGTGGCGCAGGACCCCACCACTAATTCCATTCATGGGACAGACCCGGCCGGGAGATGCTTCTCGGCCGGGCTTTCTGTTTCAGAGAATGCCGGCGGATTCCAGAGTGGCATTGATGTGCGCGGCGACGGTATTGATGTAGGTGACGCCGGCATGCTGAAACGAGGGCTGGGTCCGGCGCGCGGGAAAGGCGAGCGGCAGCTCGGTGCAGGCGAGGCAGACGACGGGGTGGCCGGCGAACAACTCGGCGAAGGCGGCGCGAGCGATGCGTCCGAGGCGAGCCCCGGCGCCCCGGGAGCGGCCGAGCTGCAGATCTTCAATCAGAGCCAGAGTGGTTGCGCGGGTCGCTTCGCGGGAGGGCCCCGCGGCGCGGATGCCGTGCTGCGCGAAGGCCTCGCGCAATCGCGCCGAGCTCATGGTCAGCGCGGTTCCGAGCAGCAGCACCTCCCGCGCGCCCAGGCGCACGGCTTCACCGGCAGCCGCGTCCACAATGCTGATGACGGGAATGCGCACCCCGCGCACGATGCTGTCCCAGCGGTGATGCGGCGTGTTGCTGGCGATGAGGGCCACTTCGGCGCCGCCGGCTTCCAGGCGCAGGAGCGCGCTGCGATGGTACGCGTCAAAACGCTCCCACGAGCGCTCATCTCCTTCGCTGCCCAGCCAGGCGAGAGCCCGAGCCAGGTCGAGCGATTCAATCGCGATCTCAGGGATGGACGGCGGACCGGGCAACCGGCGCGCGCGATGCAGCTCGTCACTGCGCCGGCAAATTTCGGCGTAGTACTCGACAGTCGAGCGCCAGGCAATGCCGCCGACGATGCCGATCTTCTTCATCGCTCCTCTTCGAAATCTTCCCCCGCGGCATACTTCCGGAATTGCTGGTTGATGGTGGCGTAAGGGACCGCGGCCTCTGCGAAGTGAAAGCTCCCGCGATCGCGCAATTCGCGAGCTGCACGCAGAAAGGCTCCCAGCGCCGCGCGGTTCAAAGCGCTGCCCACGCTCGCGCGCTTCACCCCGAGCCGGGCCAGTTCCGCCAGACTGCTCGCCGGCCCTTTGGGGGTCATCAGCACATTCACCGGTCGCCTGACAGCGCGGACGGCAGCTGTGATCTCCTGCTTCGTCGTCAGGCCAGGCGCATAGAGGACATCCGCACCGGCTTCCTGGTAAGCGCGGAGCCGGCGCAGCGTGTCCTCCAGATCAGCGCGGCCGTGGAGGAAGTTTTCGGCACGCGCGGTCAGGGTGAAGGGAAAGGGGAGGGCATGAGCGGCTTCCGCGGCGGCAGCGATCCGCTCCACAGCCAGTTCCAGGGGGTAGATGGGCTGATCGGCGTTGCCGGTCGCGTCTTCGATCGATCCGCCCACCACGCCGGCAGCCCCGGCCATGCGGATGGTCTCCGCGACCTGCTGGGGACGGTCATCAAAGCCGTTCTCGAGGTCCGCGCTCACCGGCAAATCGACGGCCTGCGCGAGGGCCGCGATATGCGCCAGGGCAGTCAGGCGCGTCACCTTTCCATCGGGCAGGCCGAGCGAGAAAGCGCAGCCCGCGCTGGTGGTCGCCAGCGCTTCGAATCCAAGCTGGGCCAGCAGGCGGGCGGTTCCCACGTCCCAGGGATTGGGGATCAGGAAGGCGCCTTTGCGCCGATGCAGAGCCCGGAACAGCGATCCCTTTTCCTTTTGCGTGCGCATGTGACTTATCCCTGTGGGTCGCGCGTCGAGGGCTGACAGAAGGTTCCATCCACCGTTTCGAGAAAGGTGCGCTCCTCACGCAGAATGAGGCGCAGACGCTGCGCCAGAGCGAAATTTGCCAGCGACTCGGCATCCGTTTTCAGTCGCGAGCGGTAGACCTCATAGGCCGCGAGGCTGGGAAAGGCGATGAGCCCCCAGCCGATGTCGTTGGTGCCCTCATCAGGCAGAAAATAGCCCACCAGATGCCCGCCGCAGCGGGGAATGATGCGG
This sequence comes from Acidobacteriaceae bacterium, assembly GCA_036267095.1. Taxonomy (GTDB): domain Bacteria; phylum Acidobacteriota; class Terriglobia; order Terriglobales; family Acidobacteriaceae; genus Palsa-343. The sequence goes on along the minus strand of DATAWS010000020.1, from coordinate 84,269 downwards.
CCCCAGTTCTGGGCGTAGCTGCGAAAAGCGTCCTTCTGCAGGGGATCGATCTGGTAGCGAATGAAGCAGGTAATCATCGTGGCTTTCTCCGGCCCGGTTGTCTCGGGCATGGGTATCTCCGGCGCAGCGGCGGTCAGCCGGTTGCGGAGCGGGTGCGCGATGCAGGCCAGGGCCATCGCTTTCATCAGCGCGCGCCGGTCGACGCCGCCCGTGCCGGTTTCCGCTGCACCCATAACCGCAGCATGACACTTGCCGCGCAGGGATACTTCGTTTACGGTGAAACTATGGATGCATACGCGGGGATCGACACAGCGGTATCGGGAATCGCCGCGGCGATAGCCGAGCCGGCCCGCACTCGCATGCTCTATTCGCTTCTCGATGGACACGCGCGCACCGGCACGGAGCTGGCCATGGTTGCCGAAGTGGCTCCCTCGACGGCCAGCGTCCACCTGACCCGCCTGAAGGCGGAGAATCTGGTGAAGGTTCTGGTGCAGGGGCGTCATCGCTACTATTCGCTTGCCGGGCCGGAAGTGGCGCTGGCACTGGAGCGGCTCAGCGTGCTGGCGGGCGTGCGGCGGGCGCCGTTTGTTCCCTCCACGCCCGACGGGATGCGGACCGCGCGCAGCTGCTACGACCATATGGCCGGCGCTGTTGCGGTTTCGCTGCACGATGAATTTCTGAAGCGGCGCTGGATCGAGCCGGCCGGCGCCGGATCGGCATACACCGTCACCGCCGCGGGTGCGCGATCGTTTGCCACGCTGGGGCTCGAACTGGATCCGGTGCGCGGTCAGCGGCGGCGCTTCGCCTACGGCTGCCTCGACTGGAGCGAGCGCAGGCCGCATCTGGGCGGGGCGCTGGGCGCGGCGGTGCTGGCGCTGGTGCTGCGGAACAAGTGGCTGACGCGCGAGCTGGACAGCCGCGTCCTGTCGCTCACACGGGCGGGGCGGCGCGAGCTGGAAGCGCGATTCGGCATCGCGATCTGACCCAGGCGCGCCCCTGAATAGCGTTGGACGCGGGTGCGTGGGTCGGCTATCGCACCTGCACTACTCCCCACAGTCAGGTATTTCTGCGGGCCGCCGCCCTCCCAGTCGCCGACGCAACTCCTGCTCCGCTGGAAGGGCGGAGATCAGGATGCGCTGCACGCGCTCATCCCCCTGGTTTACCGGGAACTGAGGATGGCGGCGCATCGCTGCCTGCGGGCCGGGCGGTCCGATCACACGCTGCAAAGCACGGAGCTGGTGCACGAGGCGTATCTCCGGCTGGCCGGCGGAGGACCGCTGCGGACGGAGAACCGCGTCCACTTCGTGGCCATTGCCGCGCGGCTGATGCGGCAAATTCTGGTGGACTACGCGCCGCACCGCGGCGCAGAGCAGGGCCAGGGCCAGCTTGCGAACCATCGGCCTTCGGTACCGGCGGCGCACTAACCGTGCCCGGGTTTTTGGCTCATCCCATCTTCTCTTTCAGGCCGCGGCGGATGAGCCAGCCGTTCACCGGACAGGACGTGAGGAAGCCGAGCGCCATGCCAATCTGCATCATGAACCAAAAGACCGGCGAATCCGGCTCGAGGTGGGGATGCGCGAAGAGCCCGAAGCAGACCAGCGCCATCCAGCTATACATACCGATTTGGTAGAAGACGATGGAAAGCGTGTCGGCCCTGATAGAGGCAATCAGTGCCTGCGGCGGTGACAAATTCTTCATCGGCTTAATGCTGAAGTACTGGAACGCAACACCGAAAAGCCAGGCGAGGCCGAAGGTGACCGCGTAGTCGGCGTAGAGGGGCTGACCTCCCAGCTGCCATTTCTGCGCGAAAACCCAGTTTTCTCCGAGGATGTCGGCGAGCATGCAGCCGGCCCCGCAGTGGCTCGCGGATACGGCGATCTGGCGCCAGGTGGGCGGGGCCGGCTTCTCTTCGTGTTCGGCGCCGGAGGCATGCAGGGCATGGTGCGGCATGCGCTCTCTGGACATCATGCGGCCGATCCCGCAGTAGCCCCAAAGTGCGACGAGGGAGGCGTAGAGCGCGGTGAGCGGCCAGACAAGATTCATGATGGCCATTTTTTGCGGATGGCGCGCCTCGTCGAAGGCGATGGCGCCGGCGCAGAGCAGGGCCAGGGCCAGCGAAATCCAGGAGAGGATCACAAGCCAGAAGGGAATCACCGTTGCTTAGAAGCCGATGCCGGGACGGGCGTTGCGGTGGAGGGTGGGCGGATCCGATCGCTGCAGGTACGGCGCCAAAGTTCAAACAAAGACGCGGCGCAAAGCCGGAGGATCGCCGGTCAGGCGCTGCGTCTCCCGTTGCCCGAGTCCTCCGAGCGGAGAAGGCGGAGGAAGGTCATGCGCTGAGAGTCTTCGAGCCGGCGGCGCAGGGTTTCGATCCCGCGGAGGTTGCCGAGCTCGTTCTCGAGCGCGGTTTCCTGAGCAGCAATGACCATGGCGCGCAGTTCGTCTTTGCTGACATAGCCAATGGCGCGCTCGATGGCGAAGAGTTGCCGGATCAGTGAGTCCGAGTACATCCAGGTCCTGAGGTTCGGGGGCGGTGGGACCGGCTGAACAGAGCGTTCGAGCGGTGCCGGGCTGGGGCGAAGGGACAGCGTAGGATAATGCGGGCGTGAATGGAATGGCCTGTCGGTGTTATTACACAGGTAGTTAACTAAAGGATAAATAGACAACCCGCCCCGGATACCCGGCGGCCGGGATTCGACGCCATCAAACCGCCCTGCGGCAACAGACAGGCCCGCAGGCGATTACAAATGGGGCAGCACGTTCAGCGGCGGCGACCCGGTGGTGAGTGGCTATGGCGTGGGGCGCGGCCGGCGTGCTTGAATTTTCCCTCAAAGGGGGCCATTCTGTTGGTGCTGGCTCCCACCCACGAGAGAGGGCCTTATGCGAGGGTCCATCGCTGCTGGTTGCTTCCCCATTGTGGCGGCCTTGTGTGCGCTTCCCCTGCTGACGACCGCGACCCCGCTGCGGGCGCAGGGACAGGTGTTCACGGTAGAGCCGGAGCACGTGGAAAAGCACTTCACGGAGTTCACGCCGACCCACGTGCGCTATCCCGACGTCGGGATGACGCCATTGGGGCGCGAGGAACTGATCCGGTTCATGCAGGCTGAGCAGGGCTTTGCCATGCGCCCCCTGCCCATCGCCACCCTCACGCTGCACGCCAACGGGCACATGGAGCCCACCGGGGACAAGTACGTGGATCTGCTGCACGCGAAGGGGATCTCGGTGAAGCCGGGGGATCGCGTGGTGGTGACCGACATCAGGATCCACGATAAGACCATCGAGCTGGATCTGAACGGCGGCCCGGAGCACAAGCACCGCATTCTGCGCCACATCACCATTGGGATGGGCGTGGCGGAAATCCCGCTGGCCCAGGATGATGGAACGCCGCCCACCGGGTCGCGGCTGACGCTGGAGTTCGAAGAGCGCGTGCCGGACGTGAACGGCGAGCAACTGGAGGGGCTGCTGAAGCCGATGATCGACTTCGGGGTGAAGTCGCCGGCCGAGGCCTACGCCGAGGCGATGCCGGCCTTCCTGCGCAGGGCCATCATGGGCCACCGGGTGCTGGTGGGCATGGACCGCGACATGGTGCGCTACGCCAAAGGCGAGCCGATGCGCAAGGTGCGGGAGACAGATGCGCAGGGCAAGCCCTTCGAAGTGTGGATTTACGGCGAGGCCCCGCAGCCAGTGGAGTTCGTGCGTTTTGAGGGCAGCTATGTGGTGCGCGATGAACTGGCGCGCGTGGGCGAGCCGATGCTGGTGCGAACCGCCAACGAGATGGGCGACTACTGGGGAAATCAGCCGGTGGTGGCCAATAACCAGCATGAGGTCCAGTTCGGCGATCGCACCCAGCAGGACGTCAAGCAGGAAAACGCGCCCCGCCAGGCGCCCACGCTGCGCCAGCCGGGCGAGAATCTGCCCGCCACTCCCGACGTGCCGGCCATGGAGCCGGTGAATATGCCGCCGGACCAGCAGCGGCCGGGCGACCCAGGCTACACGCCGCCGGCGCCGCAGCCGGGGAACGGGACGGGGCAGACGACCGGGCAGAGCACGGGACAGCCGCAGGGACAGCCGAACCCGCAGCAGCAACAGAATCCGCTGGATCAGCCCCAGTAAGGCAGCGAGAGCCAGCCAGACGCCAGCGGAAACGAGCGAAAAACGACGAGGGAAACTAAGATGGCCGGGGAGGATTCCCCGGCCATGCGTGGGTGTGTGCGTGTTTTTGGATTTGCTTTGGGATTGATGGCGGCCGCAGCAGCGGCGCAAACCTCACAACCCTGGCCTCCCGGCCCGGAGCACGCGACGCTGAAGCTCTGGCCCCATGGATTGCCTCCGGCGCCGGCAGGGGTTCCGGCGTGGGTGCTTCCCACCGAGCCGGAACACAATGTCACCACAGCACAAAACAAACCGACCGCCGGCCGGCCGGTCTTCCGCCTGGGGGATGTGTCGGACCCAACGCTGACACTATTTGCGGCTCCGCAGGATCGCAACAGCGGCGCGGCTGTGCTGGTCTTTCCTGGCGGCGGCTATCACTACCTGGCGATCGACATTGAAGGGACGGAGGTGTGCGACTGGCTGGATTCGATCGGCGTGAACTGCGTGCTGGTGAAATACCGTGTTCCCGACGGGGGGCCGTATCCAAAGTCGGCGGCGGCGCTCCAGGATGCTCAGCGGGCGATGGGCATGGTACGGGAGCACGCGGCGGCGTGGGGCATCGACCCGCAGCGCGTGGGCGTGGCGGGCTTTTCGGCAGGAGCGTATCTGGCGGCGGCGGTCAGCACCCACTACGATCAGCGGCTGTATCCGAAAATGGATGCGGCCGACGGCCTGAGCTGCCGGCCGGATTTCCAGATGGTGATTTACCCTGGCTATCTCGCCATTGCCGAGAAGCAATTCGAATTCAATCCGGATATTCCGGTCACCGCGCAAACCCCGCCGGCCTTCCTCGTCCAGGCGGAGGACGATCCGGTCCACGTGGAGAACGTGATCGAGTATTTTATGCAGCTCAAGCGAGCCGGCGTCCCGGCGGAGCTGCACGTGTACGCGAAGGGCGGCCATGGCTACGGGCTGCGTCCCACCGATCTCCCCATCAGCCACTGGCCGGAGCTGGCGGCGAAGTGGCTGCAGACCATCGCCGTGACCGGCAAGGCGGGGATGGCTGCCAGCCAATAGCCACGGGCTCAGCGCGCGTAGTGGCCGATCAGTTTCCCGGTGGCGAGGATGTGTCCCCGGATTGCCTGGGTCACCTGCTGCCTCGAGGCGCCGGGCGCCAGGGTCAGGTTCGCGTCGAGGGCGTAGAGATCGAAGACATAGCGATGTGCGGAGTGGCCCGGAGGACAGGGTCCGCCATAGCCGAGGTTGCCGAAGTCGTTGCGGCCCTGGCGGGCTCCGCTGGCGAGCTGCGGCCGCGTGGGCAGGCTTTCAGGCAGCGAACGCGTCTCGGGTGGCAGATTCCAGAGCAGCCAGTGGGTGAAGGTCCCCATGGGCGCGTCGGGATCGGTGACGAGAAGAACGAAGCTGCGGGTGGCGGCCGGCGGCGCGTCCCAGGCGAGCGCGGGCGAGTTGCCGGTCTGGCCGCTGCATGAGGCGTAGCGGTCGGGAATGGTTCCGGAAAAGCTGGTGCTGGTGAGGTGCAGCGGGAGGAATTCCTCAGCAGCGGAGGGACGGCTGTTGCAGGCGATGGCGATGAGCGTGAGGAACAACGCCACCCGCTCGATGCGAAACGTGATGCGCAGGGGCATGGGGTGCTCCAGTGCGGGTATTGTACGAGAGGAATGGGAAATATGGCTTGTCAGGGAGAAATCATGACGGATCGGCGGATCTTGCGGGTTGTGTGTGCGGTATCGATCGCGGTGTGCGGAGCTTCGGCGCCCGGGCAGGCGGCGCCACCGCAGCCGCTGGTGATACCGCTCCAGGCAACCGGCGGGATCCAGGAGTTGTTGACTGGCGCGCCGCAGACGGCCGGCATGCGAAGCGGCTTCGTGCGGCTGAAGCCGGGAGAGACCGTCGGCTGGCACACGACCGCCGCGCATGAAGAGACGCTGGTCATCCTGCACGGACAGGGTGCGGCGCTGATCGAGGGCCAGGCACAGCGAAAATTTGCGGCGCCGGCGGCGGTCTATATCCCGCCTGCGACGCGCCACAACGTGAAGAATACGGGCGAGGAAATATTGGAGTATGTCTATGTGGTGGCGCCGGTGAAAGCGCGCTAAAGGCGGATGTTGATGAGGCCGTCGGTGTTGCCGGCCGCCGAGGGCGGCGTTGGCCGCTGCGGCGAGCGCCAGTAGTCGATGTGCGAGATCTGGTGCACGCAGCTCACGGTGCAGTTCGGCGCACAGCTTTTTTCAGTGAGAAATTCGCGCGCGAGGTCCGCCTTTGTGTAATCCGCGAGCGGCGTGCCCGGGTAGCCGCGCTGCTGCGAGCAGTAGTGGACCAGGCCGTTCTCGCAGATGTAGAGGTACCGCGAGCCGGCGCGGCAACGCCAGTCGTTGGGCTGGCCGTTGGCAATCTGCTCCTGAAACTGGTTGAAGCGCGAGTAGTTCTTTTTCTTCCAGGAACGCATCTCCGTCCAGACGGTGCGCTCGGCGTCGCCCAAAGGGCGGAGCTGGCCGGTGCCGTCGTGGATGATGCCGATGGTCGAAGTGAATCCCAGGCCGATGGCGCGGCGGCCGATGGTCAACGCGTCCTGCGGGTTCTTGATGCCGCCGCCCACCACGGAGTTGATGTTGACGTGAAAGTCGGCGTGCTCGGCAAGGAACTCGAGCTTCTTGTCCAGAACCTTAAGAGACTTTTTCGAGACTTCGTCGGGCTGCACATTGTCGATCGAGATCTGCATGTGGTCGAGCCCCGCGTGGTTCAGGCGCTCGATGCGCTCGGGCATGAGCAGGTAGCCGTTGGTGATCATGCCGGCCATTTTGCCGTGGTGGCGGATGCGGGCGATGATCTGGTCCAGCTCCGGATGCAGCAGCGGTTCGCCGCCGGAGATGGTGACGATCGAAGTCCCGAGGCGGGCCAGATGGTCGATGCGGCGGAGCATCTCGTCGAGCGGGACGGGCTTGGAGACGTCGTCGTACTCGTTGCAATAGGCGCAGGAGAGATTGCACCGGCGCATGGGCACAATCTGGGCCATGACGGCATGCCGCGTCGAGGCCAGCGCGTGGCCGATGAGGGCGAGTTCCCGCGCGCGCCGCGAGGCGGCCTTAACGCGGCGGGTGAGGGGCATGGGGCGCGCCATATCTACAGGTTACAGGGTTCAGGGGCTGGCGGCCAGGCGGGGAGCAGCGGAAGGCGAACCGCCGCAGTAAACAGGGATTGCAGGCAGCCGGCAGCAGCGAATCCTGGCGGGCGGCGACGGCATTCATGCGCCCCGCGGTTTCGCGGGCAAATTCTGCCGGCGCGATGCCGTGGACGACGGCCTCCCGGGTAAATTCCTCAAAGCCTCATCCGTGGGCGAAATTGGGCCCGCTGGCAGATGCCAGCCCGGAGACCGCTCCGGAACCAGCGTCGGGCGTATCGAGGCCGCCCTTTTCCTTAGAGCGGCCGGCCATCATCGGCACAACGTTCTCTTTCCTGTCGCGGATCACGGTCAGCTGTACCTGCTTGCCGCGATTGGCGTGGATCGCATGCATCCACTGATTGGTCGTGGCGATGGTCTGCCCATTCACTTTGGTGATGACGTCACCGGCGCGAAGTCCGGCGGCGGAGCCGGGGCTATTGTCGTCCACTCGCGTGACGAGGAGCCCCTGGCCATCGTGGACGCCGAAGTAGTTGGCCAGCTGCGGGCCCAGCATGTCGAGGTCGAGGCCGGTATAGAAGGGGTTGGAGCCGAGCGTTGGAATGAAGTTGTTGCCGAAGCCGGAAGCCGGGAGGCTGAAGCCGTCGGTGTCCGGGTCGGGGACGGGAATGTGCTGGGACCAGGCATTGGCCTCGATGGTGGCGCGGTCGGCGAGCTGGGCGGTCAGGGTCATGATCTGGCCGTCGCGGCTGATCAGCAGCGTGACCGTGCGTCCCGCGGGGGTGTCGTGCAGCATGCGGGTGAGCTGCGCCTGGCCGTCGATGGGCTGATTGTTCATGCCCAGGATGACGTCGTGGATGCGGAGGCCGGCTTTGGCGGCGGGCGCGTCGTGATCCACGGTGACGATCTCAGCGCCGCGAACGTCCTTAAGCCGGAGCTGGCTGGCCCGCTCGGTGTCGACGTCGCGCATGCCCACGCCCAGATAGCCCTGGGAGGGGGTGTTGACCATGGCGGGGTCGTCCCCGGGGAGAACCACGTGCTGCTCCGCGGCGCCGATCATGGAGCCGTCGAGCGGGGCCAGAGATTGTGCTGAAAGAACCGGAAGGAAAACCACACAGCCGCCGAAGGCAGCGGCGATCGACATCCAAAAGGGCCTCGAAAAGCGTTTCATTCACCAGCCTCAAGTCTGCCTTGCTATGGGACGCTGGCGGGAGGGTTCCCGTCAACGCCCGGCTGCCCGATTTCTATGGTACGAAAGCACCACCGGGCTTGTCTCTACTGAATCTGGGAAACCTGTTCCAAATACTGGCGCGAGGCCGTGCGAATGGCTGGGTTTTGATCCTGGCTGAGGGTCTGGAGCACGTCGCGCACCGCGGCATCGCCCTCGACCGGCTCCAGAAGCCCGATGGCTTCGGTACGAACCGTGGCGTCGGGATCGTGGAGCAGCGCCTCAAGAATGGCATCGCGCACCCGCGTATCCGCGCCGATGTAGGATTCCAGGCCTTCAAGCGCCTTGCGGCGAACGGCGGGGCTGCGGTCGTAGCGGAGGGCCACCATCAGGGCGTTGCGGATGGGCCCGCCATTGCACTCGTGACCCGCCTGGCATTCCCGGGCGAGCAGGTTCACGGAATCGTCGTGGACCGCCGGATTAAAGCGCTGGCGGGCGCCGAGGATGAGGAGCTGCCGGATCTGGGGGTCGTCCAGGGTGCCGAAGGCGGTTTCGGGAGTCAGACGCTGGAAGCGGACTTCGACGTTTTCGGTGCCGGGCTCGATGTTAATGCCGCTAACGCCGGCGATCTGACCGGAATCGATGCCGGGGAGGCTGGCAACCGTCGCGGAATTCGTTCGCGGCGCCTGGACCGCGTTGCGGAGGGCGACCCGGTACCCGCCATACCCTCCGGCGGCGAGGCCGGACAGCACCAGAACCGAGGCCATGACCGGCGCTCCCTGGAGAGCGCCGACGGCGCGGCGGAAACGCTGGCCCACGCGGCGCAGCAGGCCGCTGTGGGGCATGGAATCGAGGGCTTCGTCGAGACGCAGCCGGGTTCGCGCCAGCAGGCTGGGGGAGGGCTCCTCCGGGGGCGACACCGACATTGCTTTGTGCAGCGCGGAGACGGCTTCCATCTCGCGCCGGCAGCGGTCGCACTGAGAAAGATGCTGTTCGAGCTTGTGAACGCGCTCGTCGGGGAGCTCGCCGTAGACGGACAGGACGATGTCTTCCTGTGCCAATTCGCAATTCATGGTGCTCACTTGCCTCACTTCGCCTCGGAAATTTGTGCGTGCTGCCGGATCTTGCGCCCGGTCGTACGGAGCCTGGTGTCGAACCCTCAGAACTCTCTGAGGGTTCGTTTTCCGGCGCGGACCCTGGGGCCCGCACCTACCTTTGAGACTTCTCTATCGCACTTCGGCGAGCCTGGCTCGCAGTTTTTTTGTGGCACGAAAGAGGGTGTTTTTCGCCGTTTCTTCCGTGGTATTCAGCATTTCTCCGATGGTGCGCAGCCGCAGGCCCTGGTAGTGCTTCAGTTCGAAGACCATGCGCTCGCGCGGGGTCAGCTCATCGAGCGCCAGCAGGATGCGCTCCCCCAGATACTTGCGGTCCAGCTCGCGGGCGGGGTTCGCCCCGGAGCGATCGTCGGTGACGTTGGTCAGCAGATCCATCTCCTCGCCTGAAGAGTCGAGCACCACCGCCTGATCTTCGCGCCGGGACTTGCGGCGGCGGAGATGATCGAGGCAGAGATTGGTGACGATGCGATAGATCCACGTATAGAAGGAGCACTCGAAGCGGAAATTGCCCAGGTAGCGGTAGGCCTTCAGAAAGGCTTCCTGCTGGATGTCCTGGGCGTCCTGCTCGGAGCCGGTCAGGTGCATGGCCAGACGCAGGACCGCCTGATCGTACTGACGCACCAGCGCGTCGAAGGCGGTGCGCGACCCACCCTGCGCTTCCCGAATTAAGTCCGTCTCGTGCAGGTTCTCCCGAAGGGGACCACCCATACGCGAGGATTGTATTCGTTTGGCCGGAAGGGGTCGGGCGGGGGAAGAGAAACGAAGCGCATCAGCAGGCATTGGAACTCCTGTTGCGTGGGGTGCGGTACAACGTACCTACTGGACGCGGCAGAAGCGAAAAAGTGAGCAGGACCGGCTCCTTCCACTGGCAATTTCCGGAAGTTCAAGCGGGAATCGGTCATGATGATCATGGAGTGAATTACATGGACGAGCAGGAGCGGTGAGGACCATGGGAAAAGTGACGAGCTATCAATCCGATATTCGCCCGCTCTTCACGGAGCGAGACATTCAGGCGATGAGCAAGGCGTTCAACCTTGCGAGCTGCGATGACGTCAAGGCACATGCGGCCATCATCTATGACCGCATTCGCGGTATCGGCGGCGCTGTCATGCCGCCGCCCCCGCCACGGGGAGAAGGCCCATGGCCTCAGGATCGCATCGAGCTGTTCGCTCGATGGATGGCGGACGGTTACCAACCTTAAGCAACTGGCTCTCGCTCCGCGCATTTGGCTTCAAACCCTGCCCTGAGCGAGAGCTGAGCGCCGCGAAGCCGATCCGAACGCGTGCCGAAAAGGCGCCTCGAAGAGGGGACTTTAGCCCCTGAACCCTCTTCCCCGCGCCACCGGAAGCTCTCCGCCCCAGCCCTCGCATCAGGACTCGGCTTTCACAGAAATCCGAGTGCTCCAGCGACAGCATAATTCTGGAACAGAGGACAGCTTTTCTCCCTGTCTTCTAAACAGCAGACGGATCCTGCCCCCGGCACAGCGCACACACCGCGGCGCCGTAATGCTCGGCCTTCATCGGACCGATCCCGTGGACGCCGCGAAGCTCGGGAATCGTTCCCGGGGCAGCCAGCACTAAAGAGCGCAGGATCGCGTCCGAAAAGACGAAAAAGGCGGGTTTCCCGGCCTTCGCCGCCTCAGCCTTCCGCCACGCCCGCAGACGAGCTTCCAGTTCCTCCTGGGATGGGGTGAACTCCGGCGCTGCCGCCGCTCCGCCCGGCGCCGGCTTGCCCGCCCGGCCCTTGCCGCGTTCCTTCCGAGCCGAGAGCGGCCCCGCGCCGATTTCCGCCGGCAGCAGAACCAGGAGCGGTTCATCGCCGCCCAGCTGCCGGCCTTCTTCGGTCAGATGGACGCGGCGATACGTCACCTCGCGCCCCAGCGGATTGGTCCAGGTTTCCGAGGCCAAAGTGATCCATCCGGCGCGGGCCAGGCCGTCGAGCAGCCGGTCGAAGGAGCGGCGTTCTCGTCCCATGGCCGCCTCCGTGAAAAGCCGTCCCGCTGCGATGGAGGGGCTTGTCTTCAGAGCCGCGAGGGTCGCTCGCAGATCGCGCTCTTCGCCGGCGGTCGGCTCCTCCCAGACCTGGGCGACGGCCGTGTGGGGCGAGCAGAAATCGCAATGGCCGCAGGGGCGGCTGGCTCCCGCGCGGTCGCCGAAATGGCGCACCAGCGCGGACATGCGGCACTGCGGCGTCTCCGCGAAATGGACCATGGCTTCGAGCTGCGCGCGGCGGTGAGCAAGCTGCGCTTTGTATCCGGCGCGCCACCCGGATGCACTGGCGGCGCGCACCTGGCCCTCCCTGTCGAACTGCGCCGCGCCCTGGGAAGCGAGCTTCTCAACGGCCCGGGCAAAGGTGTCGGGATCGAGGTTGAGTTTCATGGCGAGCGGCTCAGGAGACTGGAAGTCGCCGGTCAGGGCGCGCGCCACTCTGTCCAGATCTTCGACCGGCGGATAGTCACGCTCGAAGAAGCTCTCGTGGATGCGGCGGTCGGCGAAGCTGTGCAGCAGCACCGCGCGCGAAAGAACACCATCGCGTCCGGCGCGCCCGATTTCCTGATAGTAGGCTTCGACCGAGGCCGGCAGCGCCGCGTGGATCACGGTGCGGACGTTCGCCTTGTCGATGCCCATGCCGAAGGCGATGGTGGCCACCACCACCTCGAGTTCGCCCGCCTGGAACTGGCGCTGGACGCGCTCGCGGGTCCCCGCATCGAGGCCGGCGTGGTACGCGGCCGCGGGGAAGCGGGTGTTCAGCTGGAGCGCCAGATCGTCGGCGGCCCTGCGCGAAGGAGCGTACACAATGGCGGGCCGTCTGCCGGCATCATCCAAAAATCCGGCGATAAACTCCGGTCGCCGGGGCTTCGACATCTCCACCACTTCAACCGCCAGATTGTCGCGCCGGAATCCATGGATGTAGAGAACCGGATCGGCCATGCGCAGCTGCGCGACGATGTCCTGCTGCACAGCGGGCGTGGCCGTGGCGGTGAGGGCGATGATCGGCGCGGGGCGCAGCAGGGGCAAAGAATCGCCCAGGGTGCGGTAGTCGGGCCGGAAATCATGGCCCCATCCCGAGATGCAGTGGGCCTCGTCGATGGCGATGAGCGCGGGGGTGCGCCGGGCGAGCATTTCGGGAAAGCCGGGAACCCGGAGACGTTCGGGCGCGATGAAGAGGAACTGGAGCGTGCCGTCGAGATAATTGCGGCAGGCCTGCCGGGCCTCGTCGCGCGAAAGCCCGGAGTGGATGCGCGCAACCCGGAGGCCGTGCGTCGAAAGCCTGGCGGCCTGATCGTCCATGAGCGCGATCAGGGGACTGACCACCAGACCGGTCCCGCCGCGCGCGAGGGCGGGCAACTGGTAACAGAGGCTCTTGCCGGCGCCGGTCGGCATCACCAGAAGCACGTCGCGGCCCTCGGCGACCGAGCGGCAAACGTCCTCCTGATTCTCGCGGAAAGAGGGAAACCCAAAATTGGCGCGGAGCAGCGGGACGAGATCCATGGAAACTCTATTGTCCCCTGCGCGCGCGGGCTGCCCGTGTGGAAAGTGGGGCGGGGAGGTACCGGAGTGACATCCCCTTCCGGCCTGGTGTTCCGGTCGCGCAGCTCCCGGCTCCGTTTAAACTCAGGCATATGTTGCGGGACAGCGGAAGCTTGTTTGGCGAAGCGGGCGGCGCCTCGGGGGCAGCCGGGGAATGGGTGACGGCGTATTGCGACGGAGGCTCCAGGGGGAATCCCGGGCCGGCCGGTTACGGGGTTTTTCTGCAGGGATCGGACGGTGAAAAAGTCGGCGAACTCAGCGAATTCCTCGGAAAAACGACCAACAACGTCGCGGAGTATCGCGCCCTGCTGGGGGCTCTCGCCTGGGCCCTCGAGCAGGGCCGCTCGCGCCTGCGCGTCGTTGCCGATTCGGAATTGCTGGTCAAGCAGATCCAGGGACGCTACAAGGTGGCCAGCCCCGACCTGCGGCCGCTCTACGAGGAGGCAAAGCGGCGCATCGCGCGCCTCGACGGATTCCGCATCGAGCACGTCCTCCGCGGCAAGAACCGCGAGGCCGACCGGCTGGCAAACCTGGCGATGGACAAAGGTACGGGGCGTCCGGCGGCGGGCCGTCCGGGCGGCGCAGGGTCGGCCGCAGCGGCCCCGCGTCCTCAGCCGCCTCCCTCCGCGAAGGGCTATGTGAAGGGCGGAGTCGTTCACCTCATCGAAGGCGAGCTGCCTGACGGCGCCTTCGTCAGAGTCACGCTCGAGCGGCAGTAAGCCTCGGTCCATGGGTCGTGCAGGCTTCAGGCTCCCGGCTGTCTGTTTGCGAGGTGTCGAATGACCACCATGCGACCGGCTCAAACGGCCGATCTCCCGCGGCTGACCGAAATCTACAACCACTATGTCGTCCACTCCCCCGCGACCTTCGACCTCGAACCGAAGACTCTTGACGAGCGCCGCGAGTGGTTCGCCCAGTTTGCCGAGACGGGCCGTTATCGCCTGGTGGTCGCCGAAGAGGCGGGCGCGGTCATCGGCTATGCCGGCACCACCCGCTGGCGCGCGAAGCCAGCCTACAGCGAAACCGTGGAGACGACCGTCTATTGCGATCCCGAGGCCGTCGGGCGGGGGATCGGCCTGCGTCTCTACGAGGCGCTTTTCGACGCGCTCCGCGGCGAGGACGTCCACCGCATCGTCGCCGGCTACGTTCCGCCCAATGAGGCATCCGCACGGCTGCACGAGCGCTGCGGCTTTCGCGTAGTCGGGATCTTCAGCGAAGCAGGCTTCAAGTTCGGCCGCTACTGGGACGTTTGCTGGCTGGAGCGGGCGGGTCCCGGAGGGTAGGCCCTTACGCTCGGCGGCGGCGCGCCCGCGAGGACTTGCGGGCCAGCGTCCGGCCCGACCGTGGATGATAGGCGGCAGTCCGCAGAGCCGGCCGCGAGCGGCGGCGGTAATGCCGGACCGGCCGCAACACCGCGGCGATGCGATGCTCCGAGGCCGCCGGGTCGTCGGCGTAGCGCGGATCGAGCATGGCGATGACGGAGACGGCGCGAACCCGGTAGAGCCGCGCCCACTGGCTGTGAATCAGGGTGTCCTGCACATCGCTCCAGTAGCGGACATCGGTGGCGAAATTGGCGCCCGCCGGCGCAGCCTCGTCCAGCCCGGCAGGGGCCACGCCTGAGGACTGATTGATCATGCTCAGGAACTGGTCGAACTCGCCCAGGTTCACGCCCATTTGGTAGACCAGCTGGGAAAGCGCCATCTGCTGGGGACCGGTGAGCTGATCGAAATTGCGGCAATACGCCCGCGCGTTTTCGATGGCCTGGATCGCGGCGATGCGCAGCAGCGACTCAGCATCGCTGTCGGTGATCTCCGGCGCAAGCGCAGGGATCCGCCGGTGGCGCCGCCGCATCTGTCTCCATTCCGCGGCGTTCTCGTCAAAGCCATCGAGAATTTGCTGCAGGTGAGCGGAGTCGAGCCCCGCGGCCTGCCAAAGCTCGGCCGACGACGGCTCAAGGAACGGGTGGGGGTTGAGAAGATCGGTCTGCGGGTGAGGGCGCTCGGGGAGATCGAGGCTGAAGCCTGCGCCGATGAGCGGCCGCCCGGTCTTCGGGTCGGGATAGGCGGCCAGCACCCAGCCCTCATGGCGCCGGTCGCGGAGCACGTCCATCAGGTCGGAAAGGCTGAACTTCACGTCCGAGTCGCGAAAAGCGAGCAGCGGCTGGACGGATGCGGGCAGGGCGGTGCTGTCCGGAGGAACTGCGGCTGGCGCAGGCAGGAGAGACACCGGAGCCGGCGCGTCGGGAGCGGGCGAAGTTTGCCCGAACGCGGCCAGTGCGGCGGCGAGGATCAGCAGCGCCGTGGTGAGGCCGCGGATGGCGCGAAACAGGGTCTCAGGCCGCATAGGTTCCGACTACGATGGCGCAATTTTGCCCGAAACGCAATGGCAAAAACGGGCCACCAGCCAGGTTGGCCAACACCCCGGTAACAGGACGCGCCGTTCATGGCGCGAAGCGCGCCCGCCCGTGCGGCCAGCACCCCATGGACCGCAGCCCCAACGAGGTTTACTCTGGTGGCCTTATCGGGAGGCGTATGGCGACGGTATCCGCGGAGAGCCCGGCCAGGACGAAGACCCAGCGCATGCTGTCGCTGGATGTGCTGCGCGGGGTGACGATCGCGTTCATGATCCTGGTGAACAACAATGGCTGGTACGCGTACTGGCCCTTTGAGCATGCGGACTGGAACGGGTGGACGCCGACCGACATCGTGTTTCCGACGTTCCTGTTCATCGTCGGGGTCACCACCGTCCTCTCCCTCGAATCCCGCTTCGCCCGCGGCGCCACCGCCCTCGACGTCCTTCCGAAGATCATTCGCCGCACGCTCCTCATCTTCGCCATTGGCATCTTCTTCGCGCTGTTTCCGCTCTTCCACTGGTCGCACCTGCGGATTTACGGCGTGCTGCAGAGGATTGCGGCCTGCTACCTGGCCGGCAGCCTGATCTACCTGGCCGTGCGGCGCATGAAGCGTCCAGCCATCCCGCTCCTGACCCTGCTGGTGGTGCTGCTGGCCGGCTATTACATCCTGATGCGCTGGGTTCCGGTGCCCGGCTACGGAATGCCCGGGCACGATGTGCCGTTCCTCGATAAGAATGGGAACATCGTCGCCGCCCTCGACCGGCACCTCCACTGGGGCCGGCTGTATGAGAAGACGCGCGATCCGGAGGGTCTGCTGAGCACCTTCCCCGCAATCGGCACCACGATTTTGGGCATGCTGACCGCGCTCTGGCTGCGCACCGAGCGCACCCTGCAGCAGAAATGCAGAGGGCTGCTGCTGGCGGGCGTGGTTTTGCTGGCGGCGGGCGAGCTGTGGAGCCCCTGGTTCCCCATCAACAAGAAACTCTGGACCAGCTCTTTTGTGCTGCTGATGGCCGGATGGTCGCTGGTGCTGTGGGCGTTTTTTATGTGGCTCACGGAGATTCGCGGCTGGCGGAAGGGCACCGGTTTCTGGCTGGTCTTCGGCATGAACGCGATTGCCAGCTACGCCCTGTCGGACCTGCTGGCGGCGCCGCTGTGGGCGATCACCATGGCGCCCCACCAGACCTTCGGCTACTGGCTCTACATGCACAGCTTTGCCTGGGTGCATCCCTCGGGCGTGGCGTCTCTGCTGTACTCCATCTGGTTTGTGATGATGTGCTGGCTGCCGATGGCCGTCCTCTACCGGAGAAAGATCTTCCTGAAGGTCTGAAGTGCGGCCGGTGGGCGTCGGGCGGCTGCGGGGAGCACGCGGCCTGTGGATAGCCCTGCCCCTCCACCGGGGGACTCGGTCCGGACGGGTTCTGCGCTCTTACACCGAAGCCGAAAACACTCTAGACTGACCGGGAATGGGAATTGTGAGGAAGTTTGAGGTAGCGGTCTTCCGCCGGCTGCGGCGCGATCCGCCCACCGGCGTGGTTCACCGCGGAGCTTTCTGGCTGCTGCTGGCCTACCTGGTGCTGTCGCTTCCCGGATGGTTGCCGGGAACCGCCGGCGTCGTTTTCAGCGGCCTGGCCACGGTGGCGTTTTGGGCCCTGCTGATCTTTTGCGTGCCGCTGCTGTGGCGATTTGTCTTCCGGCGGCTGCTGTGGAAGGTGCGCAACCGGCTGATTGTCACCTATCTGCTGATGGGTCTCACCCCGGTGGTGCTGTTCGTGGCCCTGGCGGGGCTGCTCCTCTATCTCTTTTCGGGCCAGTTCGCTATTTTCGCGGCCACCGGGGTGGTGACCGATGAGCTGGCGCAGATCGCGTCCATGAACCGCAGCCTGAGCGTGCACATGGCGCACGTACTCGATCAGAATCCGCGGCTGCGCATCGTGGATGTCCCCCCGGAGGCGAGCCGCCCCTCCCAGCGCGAATACACAGGGATGACGGTGACCGTCTACGAGGACGGAAGGCCGATGACCCTGGTCCCGGCGCAATGGAACTCAGCTGCGAAACCGGTGGTGCCGGCGTGGCTGCACGGCAGCTTCAGCAGCCTGACCTTCGATCAGGGGAGGCTGTGGCTGAGGGCGGCCGATGAGCAGAACCTCGGCGGCCATCGGACGGTGGTGATCTCGAGCGTGCCTCTGGAGAAGGAGAACGTGGAGGCCATCGCTCAGGGACTGGGCCGGGTGAGCATCTTCCCCAGCCTGGACTTCGGCACGGAAGGGCTGCAGAACACCGACCCCTCGAAATTCCAGGTGGAGCCGCAGGGCAGCAACCCACCGATCCGCGTCGAGATTGGGCGTGGCGACATCGAGCGAGCTCGCAGGAACGCGATCGTTGGCGGGGAGCTGCCGCCGCCCCAGCATTTCTACGATGTGCCGGTGCGCTTTGGCGCGCCGCTGGCGGCGGTGGACTGGGCGACCGGTAAAAGCGTTTCAACGGCCGCCGATGTAACCTCGCGGCCCTCGCTGCTCTACAACCGGCTCTTCATTACCTCGCTCATCGTGGCCAACATGGTGCGCGATCTGCTGATCGTGACTGCGGTGACGTTTGGGGTGCTCGAGCTGCTGGCATTTCTGGCCGCGGTCCGCCTCAACCGCACGATCACCAAGTCGGTGCACGATCTGTATGAGGCGACCCTGGCCATCGATGGAGGAGACCTGGCGCACCGCATTCAGGTGAAACGCCGGGACCAGCTGGGAGCGCTGAGCCGATCGTTCAACAGCATGACCGCGTCGCTGGAACGGCTGCTGCAGGAACAGCGCGAAAAAGAGCGGCTGCAGAACGAGCTGGCAATTGCCCAGGAGGTGCAGGCGAACCTGTTCCCCCGAGGGCGCATCGCTCTGCCTATGCTGGAGCTGCACGGCGTCTGCCTGCCGGCGCGCACGGTCAGCGGCGATTACTATGACTTCCTGCTCTTTGGAAACACCGGCCTGGGTATGGCGCTGGGCGACATCAGCGGGAAGGGCATTTCCGCGGCGCTGCTGATGGCCACCCTGCACTCGGCCGTGCGCGCCTACCGCTTTGCCGGTGAGGAGCTGGTGACCGCGGGCACGGCGGCGCTGGCGAATCTGCGCACCCGCCGGGTGGGCGAACAGGAAGTGGAATGCGCCGAGCTGTTTGAGCAGCCCGCGAAGATTTTGTCGCTGCTGAACCGGCACCTGTACCGCAGCACCCAGCCGGAGAAATACGCGACGTTGTTCCTGGCGCACTACGACGGGCTGAGCCGGCGGCTGGTGTACGCGAATGGCGGGCATCTGCCGCCGCTCCTGCTGCGGGCCGACGACACAGTCACCCGGCTGGACCGCGGCGGGTCCGTGGTGGGGCTGCTCGATGAGCTGAGCTGGGAGCAGGGGACCGAACACCTGGGCACAGGCGACATTCTGATTGCCTACAGCGACGGTGTGACCGAGCCGGAGAACGACTTCGGGGAGTTTGGCGAAGAGCGGCTGCTCGAAGAGGTGCGGCGCCACCGGCACCTGAGCCTCGAGGCCATCTCCGAGCAGGTGATGCAGACGCTGCGCTCGTGGATCGGCGCGCAGGAACAGCCCGACGACATCACCCTGGTGCTGGCCCGGCAAAGATAAGTTCAGAGTTTGGGGATCTCCACTTCGGCGCCCTTGCGTTCGGCGGAGAGATAGCCCGCGTAGATTGTGGCCATGGTGTCGCGGGCGAGTTCGAGGCCCGAGGCCGGTTCGCGTCCCTGAGCAAACGATTCGACGAAGTCCTGAAACTCCTGCGGGTAGCCGTGTTGCCAGGCTTCGTCGGGGGCGGGATGGCTCCAGCCCTGATTCGTGCCGAGCTTCTCGACGAGATACACATCGCGGAACGCATCCTCCTGGGCGATAAACGTGTCGAGCGCGTCGATGGGGTTCAGGTTGCAACGGGTGCGGTGGTTGTTGCCAATTACCTCCAGCCAGTTGCTGACGCCGCCCAGCATGAGCTCGGACGCGAAGATGTCGGCGACGGTCCCGTCGGAAAACGTGATGTGCAACTGGCCGTAGTCCTCGATGTCCTGGTAGCCGGTGCGCAGGAAGCCGAGATCGCGGAAGGCGGGCAGACGGGTGATTTCATGGGTCCGGGCGCTGACGGTGACCGGCCGAATCGCGCGCCCGCCCGCGGCAGTACCCTCCGCGCGCTTCAGGTAAAGCGTGGCGCTGAGCGGGTGGCAGGATTTCCCCACCAGCGAGCCGCCTCCGGAAAAGCGCCACTGGCCGTAGTACGGTGAGTGCGAGCCGGAGTGCGACTGGTTGCCCAGCATCCACAGGATCTGGGCGCCGGATTTTGTCACCAGCTCGGTTTCTTTTTGGATGGCGGGCGCGTAAATCCAGTTTTCGGCGTAGCCGATCAGGCGGCCGGCGGCCTGGGCGGCTTCCGCAATGCGACTGCAGCTGGCGACGGCCGCGCGGAGCATTTCCTCTTTGGGGTACGCATTGCCGCGGAAGGAAGCGGGATCGGCTCCGGGCGGTCCGAAGAAGCCGGTGAGCGGCTTCTCGATGATGAGGTGCTTGCCACGGCGAAGCGCTTCGATGGCCAGTTCCTCGTGGGTGGAGGGCGGCGTGCACAGGCTGATGACATCGGAGGCATCGCAGAGCGCCGAGAACGATTCGAAGGCCCGGACGCCGAATTGCTGGGCGAAGCTGTCGCGGGTGGATGCGGAGCGCGCGGTGACGCCGGTGACCTCGACCGGGACACGGTAGACCCGCCGCATATTTTTGAGGTGGAATTTCGCTGCAAATCCTGCGCCGGCGATACCGATGCGAACGGGATCAGTCATGACAGAACAGGGTACAGGGAGCTGGTTACAGAGAACAGCGATCAGGGTTTCGACGGATGCTCGAGAGCGAGAGTCGCCGGGGTGGTAAAGCTCACCACGTGGTACGTCGCCGGCGTGTCGCCTGCGTTGCGAATGGCGTGCAGCGTGTTCGCGGCGTTAAAGATGACGGAGCCGGGGCCGACGCGAGTCCACTTGCCTTCGCCATAGGCTTCGACTGTACCCTGATCGACGATGATGACTTCTTCGTTGGCGTGGCGATGCGGCGGATGCGACTGCAGGCCGGGATTCAGAGTGGTGGCGTGGATCTCCAGCTGGTTGAGAGTGGCCGTAGGCGCGCGCACGAACTGGCGGGTTTCGCCCACCGGGGTCTTCACCACGGGAATGGAGTTCCAGTTGTACACCGCCCAGCCAAGGGCAGGCGTTTTGGGCGCCGCGGCGGCGAAGGCGCAGCAGGTGGCGACGATGGAGACAGCGGCAATGACGAGGTCGCGGCGAGTGATCTTCACGGAGGCTCCTCAGACAAATTCGGACAGCGAAAACATGGTGCGCGGCCACAGAAAGCGGCGCAATGCAGTCATTGATTTTCGACAGCAACAATATCGCCGCCGACGAGCGGCTGTCAAAGCATGCGCACGAGGATGCGACACCGAGGCAGCGGTTCCGGGAGCGGGACGGCGCGTTGACACTGCCCGGGGCGAAGGATAAAGTTCGTGTCGCGTACGCAGGCTGGCTGGGTCTTCAATCAATCATCCTTTTTAGGGGGAAGCGAAGGTCATTATGACGGCAAAACGAACTGTGGGCGGGTGGACGATCGCCTGTTTCCCGGCGGTGCTGGGGCTGGCGCTCGGGGCGTCGGGGCAGACTCCTCCGCGGGGCGCGGTGGTGGTGGACGGGCAGGTAACGCTGGTCGTGGGTGCCGATGAGCCGCAGCCCGTCAAAACGGCGGCGGAGGATCTGGCGAATGATTGCGCGAAGGTATTCGGCACGCGGCCCACGATCGCGGATCATACCGGGGAGGCCGGCACGACGATCCTGATTGGCGAAGCGTCCAGGCTGCGGGAAGACCTGCGGCCCGAGAATGTAACCGCGGCGGAGTCATTTTCGATTGCCGCCCGCAATGCGCATACGGTGGTGCTGGCCGGCGCAGATATGCGCGGCACGATCTACGCGATTTATCAGTTTTCGCAGGAATTCCTCGGCGTTGATCCGCTCTACTATTGGACGGATCATGAGCCGGCGCGGCGGGCGCGGGTCGAGATTCCTGCGAATTTCAGGAAGTTCTTCCCGCCGCCGGTGTTCAAATATCGCGGCTTCTTTATCAATGACGAAGATTTGCTGACCGGCTGGGCGCCTGGCGATAAGGATCGCACCGGCATTTCGCTGGCCGCATGGAACAAGATCGACGAGACGATTCTGCGGCTCAGGGGAAACATGGTGGTGCCGGGGACCTGGATCTTCCCCAACGACCCGCAGATTGAATTTGCGTCGAAACGCGGGCTGATCGTGACCCAGCATCACGCCATCCCTCTGGGGCTGAATGTCGCGCGCTGGCCGAAGGATATGCCCTATAACTACTCGACCCACCCGGAAATCCTGGAACGCGCGTGGAAAGACGCGGTCGCGGAGTATCCGAAGAACATGGAGATTTTGTGGGATGTGGGCCTGCGCGGGCTTTCCGACGTGAGCTATGCCTCGATGGATCCGAGCGTGCAGGGGAACGACCAGCGGCTGGGCGAGCTCATCAGCAAGGCGATCCGGGACCAGATGGGGATCGTGCGGGCGGTTTATCCGGAGGCGCAGTTCGACACCGATCTGTGGCAGGAAGGGGCGCGGCTGGAGCAGGAAGGCTACCTGAAGATTCCGCCGGAAGTGATGACGGTCTGGGCGGACGAAGGATACGGATACATCCAGGACCAGGGCGAGGTGAAGGCGGGCGAGGGAACCTATTATCACGTGGCCATGATGAACAACCGCACCAATCAGCTGACGGAGATGGTGCCGATCGAGCGGATCAACAGCGAGCTGGGGCGATTTGTCACAGCCATGGCGACAAATTACTTCCTGGTGAACACCAGCGATATCCGCCCGTACACGCTGACCATTCGGGCGGTGATGGATATGGCGTGGCTGGGGCATCTGCCCGGCGCTGAGGCGGCTCCGGCGGACTACTACCGGTGGTGGGCGGCGGCGGAGTTCGGGAAAAAAGCGGCTCCGGCACTCGAAGCCGTGTATAAAGCGTATTTCGCGGCGCCGGCGCGGCTGGAGCCGGCGCACCCGGGCGATCCATCGCGCGAATACGGCGATCAGCTCTATCACACCGAGGGGCGCCAGCTGATGCAGACATACATGGTGGACGCGCCACTGTATGCGATTCCCAGCCAGTCGCCAAAGTGGGAGATGCCGCGGCTGGTGGGGCAGGGAGACCGCCGGTTTCCGCTCGGCGGCAAGCAGTGGATGACGACGACGGCGCAGCGGGAAATCGAGCAGTGCAGTGCGGCGCAGCCGCGGTGGGATGCGGTGTGGAAGCAGGCGGTGGCGGCCGAGGCGCTGATTCCGGCGGACCGAAAGGACTTCTATCAGGAATCTGTGCTGACGATGGTTACGATTAACCGGGAAAGCAACCGCATGCTGCTGGATATCTCGAAATCGATCATCGACGCGCAAAAAGGAAATCTGCCGCAGGCGCAGCAGGAAGCCAGTGACGCCCGGCAAGCGGTGGGTGAAGTGCGCAGGGCGCAAGCCGCCGCCGAGTACGGCAAGTGGAAGAACTGGTACCGCGGCGACTGGCTCACGGGCGTCTACCGGACGCAACAAACCGTGGAGGCCTATGCAGCGTTTCTGAAGGATCCGCTGACCGACATCGCGCCGCCGATTCTGTGGAACGGATGGGAAGCCTACTACCACATCATGCGCTACGAGGGAGACCGGTCCGCAGACGTGCAGTGATGAAGGATGAGAGTCCAGGGCTCAGTAGCCGCCGAGATGCAGGAGATGCTCGGAGAGGCTGTAAACGGCGGGCGAGGCCAGGGCGGCAGCGAGCGCGGCAAGGAGTGCCAGGACGGCCAGTCCCAGCGGCAGCGGCGCGCCTGCGGAAGTGGCCGCGAGGCGCGGATGGAGAAGGCGATCGACGCGCACGGCGAGTCCCGCCTCTGCCGAAGTGAGGGCGCTGCAAATCACCGGAGCGCGGGAAGCGGCTCTCGAGCCAGCGGCCCGCGCCGCGCAAACGAGGGCTTCCGCGAGCAGGATGGAACGCGAGGAATCGCCGCGCGAGGCATCATCGTCCGCAGCCCAGTCGACGGCCATCTGCCACTGCTGACGCAACCGATCGCCCCCCGGAAACCGGCGATGGAGACGAGGCAGAAAGCTGAGGGCGAGAAGCTTCCAGTTATCGCCGTGCGCCGCGTGGGAGCGCTCGTGATCAATCGCAACCTCAAGAGCGCCGGCTTTCAGATCACCGGCCTCGAGCCACTCCGCTGAGATGAGGACGAAGGGACGGAAAAATCCAAGCAGGCCGATGGGGTGGCCGGCATGCTCGAGAGCAAGGATCGGAGTAGACCGGCTCGTATCCTGCACGATTCGCCCCGAGCGGCGGCAGGCCCTGGCAAAGCGGAGGGTTCGGAAGGTGATGCGGAGGCCGCGCAGCAGCGCGGATCCAAACCAAAGGCCGACCGCGGCCGCGAGCAGAAGGCACAGCCAGCCAACCGGCTCCGATTCGCGGTTCGGCTCATAACGCAGGTACTCCGGCAGGCAGAGAGCGCCGGCGATCAGGAGGGCGACGAACCAGGGCGCGATCTGAGCCAGGCAAAGGATGCGCTCCCGGCGGCGAGCGGCAGCCGCGTCGAGACGGCGCAGAAGTGCGCGGGCGTTGAGCGCGAGCAGAATCTGGAGAGCGGCGGTGACCATGCCGCCAACCACCGCGAGAAGGCAGAGCAGGCGCAGCGTGTAGGAGAGGCTCATCGAGTGGGCTCCTTCCCGGACTTCTCCGGCTGAGTCGGGGACGGATCCGGCTGAGCGCGGGCCTGCTGGATGCTGGACTCGAGCTGATCGAGGAGCTCGGTGTCGTAGTGATGCACGGCGTCGACCAGGCAGGAGATCAGGACCTCGGGCCGCATGTCGGATTCGGAAAAGAAGCGGCGGATCAGATGCGCGGCGCGCTGCCCTTCGAGATCGCGGGCGGAGAGGGTTGCGGAATAAAGGAAGGCCCGATTTTGTTTTTCGCGCTGCAGCAGGCCCTTGCGAAAGAGCCGATCGAGCGTCGTCATCACGGTGGTGTAGGCCAGGCTGGCGCTGAGCCGATCGGCGACCTGCTGGACGGTGGCCGTGCCCAGCTCGCGGAGCACGGTCAGGACCTCGCGCTCGCGGCGGCCAAGGATGCCGACCGAGGGATCGCCGGCGATCGGATGATCGGCGCGGCCGTGCTGAGCGCGCGCGTTGGAAGAGGCTTTCGGTTCCATCATGCGAGGGTCCACGGGGCGCTTTTGATCATAGCCCGAAACCGGCACGCCGCGCCGCGCGGGGTTGTGCGCCGGTTGAGGCAGAGGCGATGTGGGTGCCGGAAGATGCTACTACCTATGGTAGTAGTCGCCGCATTCCCGTACTCCTATGCTGAAGGTCTTTTCCCTCCCTTCATTCCCCGATTCGAATCCTGGAGAGACATGGCGAAATTCTGTGGAGCGTTGCTGCTGGTTGTATCGATGGGCTGTGTGTACGCACAAACGCCGGACACCGCGGCCTTGCGGGGTACCGTGACCGGGCCGAACGGCGCCGCGGTGGCCGGGACGCATGTGGTCATCGAAGATGCGCAGCATCAGGTGCTGCGGGATGTCACCACCGGGCCGGGCGGGTCCTTTGCGGCGGAGGGCCTGCGAGCTGAGGCCGTGGTTGTGCGCGCACAGGTTTCGGGGCTGACTGCAACGTCGGGGCAGATCACGCTCGCAGCGGGGGCGATGGCAAACGTCGTGCTGCAACTGCATGTGCCGACAGTCCACGCGGAAGTGGTGGTTACCGGCGCGGCGGGCGAGGTGCGCACGGATGAGCCGCAGCTGGGCGATCGGCTGACCGCGGCGCAGATGCAGGCGACGCCGCTGCCTAATCGGAGGATTACCTATCTGCCGCTGCTGAATGCGGCCAACCGCCAGGCGATCAACCAGGGCGACGTGTTCATGAATCAGGATATGTTCACCGCCAACGGGACCGGGCGCCGGCAGACGTGGTTCGAGGTGGACGGGGCGAACGGCGACGACCTGTGGGGCCGGCAAACGATCTTCACGAATGTGCCGCTCGACGCGGTCAGCACGATGACCGTGCTGGAGAATGCATTTGCCGCCGATTATGGATTCGGCGAAGGCGCCGTCGTGAACATCGTGACGCGCAGCGGCGGCCCGCAATTCCACGGAGACGTGCTGGGCCTGTGGCGGCCGTCGGCGCCGGAAGCGAAGCTCTCAGGATTCTCTTCGACCACCGCGACCAGCGGGAACGACATCTCGAATGACACCCTGGACCAGGGAGCAGCGACCTTTGGCGGTCCGCTGGGACAGAAGACGTTCTTCCTGGGATCGGGGGAATACAGCTACCAGGACCGCGCCTCTCCGGTGATTTCGCCGCTGGCGCCGGGCAACTACACAGGGCACTATCGCGACTGGATGGGATTCCTGCGGCTGGATCACTCCATCAGCCAGTCGCAGCGTGTGTTCCTGCATTTGGGGGCGGACGGATTTTTCGACACGAATCCGAATGGGATCGTCGGCGGAAACACCTTGCCCAGCGTGGCGCGCGTCTTCCATCGCAAGACCTACACGGCGGAGCTGGGCGACACCGCCGTGCTGAGTCCGACGATGGTCAACGAGGCGAGGGTGCAGTTCCAGCTGGCGTCACCGATTACGCAGTTTGTGCCGGTGATTTACGGGACAGAGTTTTCCGTGCCGATTACGTCGGGGGGAACCTTCACCTCGGGCACCTCGCAGGCGGCGCTGCTGATGAACCGGCAGTTCGAGGCGGTGGACAGCCTGGCAAAGACGCTCGAGAAGAGCGAGCTGCGAGTGGGCTTCGACGTGATCCACGCGCGCAACGGGGGGAACAGCAAGGAGTTCGGCGGACCGATCTATGATGGCGAGCTGATTTACAAGGCCTGCACCGGGACCACGGCGTACTGCGAAAGCTCGGCCTATCTCAATAACATCGGCAACGTAGCGAGTTATACGCAGAGCTACGGGAACGCCGACTACGTGGTGGACGATACGCTGGCCGGGGTGTTCGGGCAGTGGGACGTGCATCCGACCAGCGATCTGACCCTGAATGCGGGGCTCCGGTACGAGCTGCAGACCTTCACCGACGCGCGGAAAAACTTCGCACCCCGGGTGGGCTTTGCTTACAACCTGAACGGGAAGGGAACCACGACCTTCCGCGGCGGCTTCGGCATTTATTACTCGCAGATTGTCGATAACTCGGAGGCGAATTACGCGCTGACCGGACCGACGGGGGTCTTCAATTACCAGGCGACGCCGGGACAGCCCGGGTTTCCGGCCAGCGTGAGCGATGTGCCGCTGCCGGCGCTTGCGCCGGGGGCGGTGGCGCCCATCCGCAGCCTCTTCATTCGGCCGGGACGGGCGAGCTACTACAACCAGTTCTTCCCCACCAGCGACCTGCTGGGCTATCCGAGCGGCTTGAAAAATCCTTACAACGAGCAATGGACGCTGGGTCTCGAACGGCAGCTGGCCTCGACCTGGGTGCTGGCGACGGATTACGTCGGGTCGCACACGCTGGGCATCCAGCGGCCGCTGGATGTGGATGCGCCGACGTCCTATGTGCGGACGGCTGCGGGCATGACGCGCACCGCGCAGCAGGCCAACTGCACCCGTCCCTACTGGGTGGCGTGGTATGCGCAGCAGGGGCTGACCTGCGATACGTCAACCAAACAGGGACAGTCGACCAGCGTGGCCACTCCTCCTTATTCCGTGATTCAGAGCGATGTGAACGACGGCGTGGCTTACTATGACGCGCTGGATGTGAACCTGAGCCACCACGCGCGCGGCGGCTCGGCGCTGCTGGCCAGCTACACATGGTCCCACGCGATCGATACCGTCGATCCCGACCTGCCCAGTCAGAATCCGAACGATCCGCGTAACCCGGTTGCGGCGGAGCGCGGCAACGCGATCTTCGATCAGCGCAGCCGGCTGGTGCTGAGCGGGGTGTATGCGGCGCCGTGGGGAATCTCGGCCGGCGGTATTGCGACGCTGGGCGGCGGGCTGCCCTATAACTACACCACCGGCGTCACCAACAGCGGAGACACCGGGGCCACGACCGACCGGCCGTTCATCAACGGCTTCGTGGTGGGACGCAACGGCGGGCGGGGAACGCCGATCTACGACGTCCAGCCGTTTGTGGCCAAGCGGATCACGATCCTTCCGGAACGCCTCTCCGCCAACCTGCGGGCCGAAGCATTCAATGTACTCAACCATCGCAACGTAGTCGGCTTCAACGGGACCTGGGGCAATGCAGCGACACTGCCGTCCGGTTCCACCTTCGGGCAGCCGCTGGCCGGCATCACCAACCAGCTGCCGGCGCGCGACCTGCAGTTCTCCGCCGGCTTCGAGTTCTGACGCGGGTCCCCGCGGGGGAACAGTAAGGCCATTTCCGGAGAGCACGGCGGGCGGGGAACGCACGCCCGTGCCTCTCCGCGTTTACAATGGCTGTTCCCCAAATCGAAAGGAAACAGCGAGTGATAATCGCGATTCGCAACCCAAGGCATTTTGTTCCCCGGTTCCTGATGGCGCTGGCGCTAACCGCATCGTTTGTGCCGCTGATGGCGCAAACCACCCCTCTGCCCGCGATGCACTGGCGCATGATTGGACCCTTCCGCGGCGGACGCACGCGCGCAGCCGCGGGCGTGCCGGACCAGCCCAACGTCTTCTACATCGGTCAGGTGGACGGCGGCGTGTGGAAGTCGAACGACTATGGGCGGACCTGGCGCCCGATCTTCGATCATGAGGACACGCAGTCCATCGGAGCGATCGCGGTGGCGCCCTCCAGCGACAATATTGTCTACGTGGCCAGCGGCGAAGGCCTGCACCGGCCCGATTTGTCGGTGGGCGACGGAATTTACCGCTCCGACGATGCGGGCAAGACCTGGGTTCATCTCGGGCTGCACGACGGCGAACAGATTCCGGCTATCGCCATCAACCCCGACAATCCGAACATCGTTTTCGCGGCTGTCCTCGGCCACCCCTACGGGCCCAACGAGGAGCGGGGGATTTTCCGCACGGACGACGGCGGGAAAACCTGGAAGAAAGTTCTCTATAAGGATGACCGGACCGGCGGATCGGATGTGGTGATCGATCCGAAGAACCCGAAGATCGTGTATGCGTCGCTGTGGGAAGAGACGCTGGGACCGTGGGAGGACGCGAACACCTACGATGGCACGCATGGCGGACTGTTCAAGTCCACCGACGGCGGCAATACCTGGAAGCCGCTGACGAAAGGCCTGCCCGCCAACATCGAGCAGATCAACGTGGCGGTGGCGCCCAGCCATCCGGACCGGCTGTACGCGACGATGCAGGCGAAATCGGAAGGCGGCGGCTACACCATGCCGCGCGGGCTGTATGTGTACCGCTCGGATGACGCCGGCGAAAGCTGGGTGAAGATCACCGACGATCCGCGCCCGGAAATGAAGATCGGCGGCGGCGATTTATCGGTGCCGGTGGTGGATCCAAAAGATCCGGACACCGTTTATGTCACCAGCATTGTTACCGTTCGTTCGACCGACGGCGGAAAGACGTGGAGCGATCTGCGCGGCGCGCCGGGCGGCGACGATTATCAGAACATGTGGATCAACCCGCGCGATCCGCAGATCATTCTGCTGGTGAGCGACCAGGGCGCGGTGATCAGCGTGAACCGCGGCGAGACGTGGAGTTCGTGGTACAACCAGCCGACAGCGCAGCTGTATCACGTTGCCGCCACCAACACTTTCCCCTATTCGGTGTGCGCGGGGCAGCAGGAGAGCGGTTCCGTGTGTACCCTGACGCGCGGCAACGACGGCGAGGTCACCTATCGCGACTGGCATCCGGTGGGCATCATCGAGTATGGCTACGCGGCGCCGGATCCGCTGCACCCGGACATTATTTACGGAGCCGGGCGGACGTCCGTATCGCGCTACGACATGGTGACGGGTGAGACGCAGAATGTATCCCCGGTGCCCGGGCGTGGACGCGGATTCCGCGGAGACCGGACCGAGCCCATCCTGTTTTCGCCGGTCGACCCGCATACCCTGTACTACGCGGCCAACCATCTCTTCAAGACGACGGATTACGGGCACACGTGGCAGATGATCAGTCCGGATCTGAGCCGGGAGCACAGCGGCCAGCCGCCCTCGCTGCCGGAACTGCCGCAGGCGCAGCAGGACCAGCGTCGGGGCGCGATCTACGCGCTTGCCGCTTCCTATAAGACCCTCGAAACCCTTTGGGCGGGCACCGATGACGGGCTGGTATGGATCACGCGCGACGGCGGTGCGAACTGGACCGACATTACCCCCCCGGGGTTGACGCCCTGGAGCAAGATTGCCCAGATCGACGCATCGCGCTTCGACGATGACACCGCCTATGTCGCGGTGAACCGGGAGCGCATCGACGATATGAAGCCCTACGCCTTCCGCACGCACGACGCCGGCAAGACGTGGCAGTCGATCAGCGCGGGCTTGCCGGACGATGCGCCGGTGAATGCGGTGCGGGCCGATCCGGTGCAGGCCGGGCTGCTCTACGCGGCGACGGAGCACGGGGTATGGGTGTCCTTCGACGATGGAGGGCGCTGGCAACCGCTGCAATATAACCTGCCGCCCACCTCGATGCGGGATCTGACCATCCACGACGACGATTTGATTGTGGCGACCCACGGGCGGTCGTTCTGGGTGCTGGACGACGTAGCTCCGCTGCGGGAGATCGCGGCCAGCGCGGGTGGCAAGATGCCGATGCTGCTCAAGCCGGCGGACGCATGGCGCGTGCGCAGGAGCGGCTACACCGACACGCCGGTTCCCCCGGACGAGCCCATGGGCACGAATCCGCCGGACGGCGCGATGATCGACTACGACCTGGCACAGAGTGCGCACGACGTGACCCTGCAGGTGCTGGACAGCGATGGCAAGGTGTTGCGGACATACTCCAACCACGACCCTGTGGAGCCAACGGCAGAGACTCTGCGTACGCAGCTGATCCCGTCCTATTGGGTGCAGATGGTTGGCCCGATGCCGGCGACGGAGGGAATGCACCGCTGGGTTTGGAATCTGCGTTCGACTACGCCGACCTCGACGCGGTACGGGTATCCGATCTCGGCGGTACCGCACCGCACGCCCCTGCAGCCGCAGGGACCGCTGGTGGTGGCGGGGACCTATACCGTCCGGCTGACGGTGGATGGCCAGAGCGAGACCCAGCCGCTGACGGTGAAGATGGATCCGCGCATCCACACGTCGCAGGAAGACCTCGTCGCATTACATGCCGCGCAGATGGCGGCAGCCGATGCGCTCGATTCCGCGGCGAAGGCCGATTTGTCGGCCCACGCGGTGGAAGAACAGCTGGATGGCCTGGGGACAGCGGATGCCGGCCTGCAATCCCAGTTGACGCCGTACCGTGAGGCTCTCCGAACCGTGCTGCAGGGAAGCGGGCGCGGCCGAGGCGAGGCATCGGGTGGCGAGGCGACCCATCGTCCCGGCATCGACGAGGTGACCGGAGAAATTGGCCAGGTCTACGGCGGGCTTGAACAGTCGGACAATCCGCCGACGGAAGCGTTGCTGAAGGCGGCCCAGGACGTGGAGGCGGAAGTTAAAGAGGCGACACCGGCGTGGGAGGATTTCAGGACCACGCAACTTCCGGCGCTGAACGGAGTCCTGACCAAAGCCGGGAAGCCGGCGATCGACCTGCACAAGGCGCCGGGGAACATGCCGGGCGGAGGCGACGAGGACTGACCCGTTGAGATGGAGCGGGTGCGGAGGGAGCCGACCGTCGAACTCCCATCGCACCCGCAGCAACGCCGGCCGGTTGATGTGATCTACTGAATTGCCGTCGGCTCAGCATCAGGGCTGGGGTCCGCGCGGCGCCCGGCTCATGGAGACGAATCGAAGCGAACGCGATCTGCGGCGGCGATGGACGCTGATCCTGCCGGCGGTCTTTGTCACCTACAGCCTGGCGTATCTGGATCGCGCGAACTACGGATTCGGAGCGGCGGCGGGCCTCGCGGCCACGCTGCATATCAGCGGCTATCAGTCCGCGCTGCTGGGAGCGCTGTTTTTCCTCGGATATTTCCTGCCCCAGGTCCCGGCCATCATGCTGCTGCAGCGCACCAGCGCGCGCTGGATGATCTTCGCCGCGCTGGTGGCGTGGGGCGGATTTGCCGCGCTGACCGGCGTGATCCGCGTGTACTGGATGCTGGTGCTGGACCGCTTTCTGCTGGGCGTGGCCGAGAGCTTTGTTTTTCCGGCGCTGCTGATCCTGCTGACGCGATGGTTCACGAAAGAGGAGCGATCGCGGGCGAACTCGCTGCTGATGCTCGGCAATCCGCTGACGGTGTTGTGGATGTCGGCGGTGACCGGCTTTCTGATTCAGGCCTGGGGATGGCAGCGAGCCTTCATTCTCGAGGGCGCGGCAGCCATGGTGTGGGGCGCCGTGTGGCTGGCGGTGATGCGCGACTGGCCGCACGAAACCAGGTGGATGAGTGAGGAAGCGCGCCAGCTGCTGGAAGGCGCGCTGGCACAGGAGCAGGGGCATTTGCCGCGGATGGAGAAACTGGCGCTCGCCTTTCGCCAGCGGAACGTGGTGCGGCTGTGCGCCAACTACTTTTTCTGGAGCGTCGGAGTTTATGGGTTCGTGCTGTGGCTGCCGGTCGTGATCCGGGACGCAACCAGGGTTGCAATCGGCAAGACCGGTCTGCTGGCGGCGGCGCCTTACCTGGCCGGCGTGATTCTGATGCTGGCAGTGGCCCATCTTTCCGACAGGAGCGGCAGGCGGCGCGGATTTGTATGGCCGCTGCTGGTGCTGGGCGGCGTGGCCCTGGCCGGGTCGTATGTGAGCGTGGCCCACTCGTTCGCCGTGGCCTACGGCTGCCTGATCGTGGCGGGAAGCTGCATGTATGCGCCCTACGGGCCGTTTTGGGCGATGGTGCCGGAACTGCTGCCGCGCAACGTTGCCGGCGAGACCATGGCGCTCATCAACTGCTGCGGGGCTCTGGGAGGATTCTTTGGCGTGTATTTTGTGGGCCTGCTGCAGACCTACACCGGGGGACCGGCCGCGGGGTTTCTGCTGATGTCGCTGTCGCTTATTCTGGCGGGGGGACTGCTGTTGAAGATGGAACCCGCCGTCCCGGCGGACGCGCTTCGCGCCCGTCAATCGTCGTCAACCTGAGCGAGCAGGGGAATAGCTGGGGAGAGTGGTGAAGACGACCCGAATCATTGCGGCGGCCGACGTGTTGGAGTCGCAGGACCTCGACCTCAGCGGCGTGACAACCCACGCGCGCGGTCCGGCAGGCTCGCTCCTGCTGACCCCGGAGATGCTGCTGACCCAGCCTTCAGGGAACCTGTTTGGGCTGACGCAGAGCGCGGGGATGGGCTGGGATCCGGCGCGGCTCGGTGGCCCGGAAGTGCTCATCCTGAGCACGCACGGCGGCTTGCGCGCGGAAGACGGGACGCCGATTGCGCTGGGATTTCACACCGGCCACTGGGAAGTGGGACTGCTGGTGGCCGAAGCGGCGCGGGCCCTGAAAGAACAGGACGCTGTGCCCTTTGCGGGAGCGTGCACCGATCCGTGCGACGGACGAACCCAGGGCACCACCGGAATGCTCGATTCGCTGCCTTACAGAAATGATGCGGCGATGGTGCTGCGGCGCCTGATGCGCTCGCTGCCCACGCGGGCGGGCGTGATCGGCGTGGCCACGTGCGACAAGGGACTGCCGGCCATGCTGATGGCGCTGGCGTCGTCCGGCGATTTGCCGTCGATGCTGGTGCCCGGCGGCGTGACCCTGCTGCCCGAGAACGGCGAAGATGCCGGGAAAGTGCAGTCGATTGGCGCGCGCTACGCGCAGCAGCAGATCACCCTCGAGTACGCGGCGGAAGCAGGATGCCGGGCGTGCGCGTCGCCGGGCGGCGGCTGCCAGTTCCTGGGAACGGCAGCGACGTCGCAGGTGGTGGCGGAGGCGCTGGGGCTGGCTCTGCCGCATACGGCGCTGGCTCCGTCAGGACAGCTGGTGTGGCTGGACGCGGCGCGGCGCGCGGCAGTGGCCCTGCTGCGGCTGCGGCAGCTCGGCGTTGGAACCCGCGCCATCGTGACGGACGCGGCGATCGCAAACGCGATGGTGGCGCACGCGGCCTTTGGGGGATCGACGAATCTGTTGCTGCATGTGCCGGCGATTGCCCATGCGGCGGGGCTCAAACGGCCAGGCGTCGACGACTGGATGCGCGTCAATCGCGAAGTTCCGCGCCTGGTGGACGCATTGCCAAATGGGCCGCGCGGCTTTGCGACCGTCCAGCTGTTTCTCGCCGGCGGAGTCCCGGAGGTGATGCTGCATTTGCGTGCGGCGGGGCTGCTGGACACCAAAGCGATGACCGCGGCCGGTGTCACGCTGGGCGAGTGCCTCGACTGGTGGAAGCACAGCGAACGCCGGCACGCGCTAAAAAAGACGTTGCGCGAACGGGACGGGATCGAGGCAGACGACGTCATTTTCTCGCCGGATCGGGCGCGGGCCGCAGGCTTGACGTCGACGGTGTGCTTTCCAGTGGGGAATCTGGCGCCTCTCGGATCTGTCGTGAAGAGCACAGCCATCGATGCTTCGCTGATCGGGGCGGACGGCGTCTTCTTTCATCGCGGGCCGGCGCGCGTATTCACGGCGGAAGCGGACGCCATCGCGGCGATTAAGGAAGACCGCATCGCGGCGGGCGATGTGATGGTGCTGGTGTGCTGTGGACCGCGCGGCGCCGGAATGCAGGAAATCTATCAGATTACGGCGGCGCTCAGGGCTCTGCCCCACTGCCGGCATGTGGCGCTGCTGACCGACGGCCGCTTCAGCGGCGTTTCAACCGGGCCGTGCATCGGGCACGTTTCGCCGGAGGCGCTGGCTGGAGGGCCGGTGGGCAAGGTGCGCGAGGGTGATCTCATCGAGATTCGCATCGACCGCGGCACGCTCAGCGCCTCGGTGGAGTTAGTGGGCGAGGGAACGGAGAGGTTCGGTCCCGAAGAAGGCGCTCGGCGACTCGAAAAGCGTGGATCGCGCGCGGATTTGCAGCCGCATCCGGCGCTGCCCGACGATACGCGCTTGTGGGCCGCGCTGGTCGAGGCCAGCGGCGGAGCCTGGGGTGGATGCGTTTACGATGTGGAGGCGATTACGAAGCGGCTGAGCGAGTCGGAAGCGACTCGTTCCGCGGCGAAGGAGATCTGGTGATTCTCTATCGGACGAAAAACGGCTGGGTGGTGGAACACGAGGGACGCGTCGCTCCGCTGCCCGGGAAATCGCTGGACGAATTGCTGGCGCAGGAGGATCTGCACCGATCTCTCGAGTCCGCGATGAAGACCCCGGCAGCCACGGCGGGTGCAGTGGATCCCGCGACCCTGCTGGCTCCCGTGGGCAGCCAGGAGGTATGGGCGGCGGGCGTGACGTATTTCCGCAGCCGCGTGGCGCGGATGGAAGAGTCGGAGCAGGGAGGAAATTTCTACGACCGGGTGTACACGGCAGAGCGGCCGGAGCTGTTCATGAAATGTCTGCCGTGGAAGGTCGTGGGACCGGGCGCGCCGGTCGAGATTCGGCAGGATGCGAACTGGACGGTCCCGGAGCCCGAGCTGGTGCTGGTCGTCGATCCGCGGGGCCGCATCGTGGGATTCACCATCGGCAACGACATGAGCTCGCGGGATATTGAAGGAGAAAATCCGCTCTATCTGCCGCAGGCCAAGATTTATGACGGCAGCTGCGCCATCGGGCCCGGAATTCTGGTGCAGCGTGAACTGCTGCCAGCGAGCACGCGGATCACGCTGACCATCGAGCGCGGCGATGCCACCGCCTTTACCGGAGAAACCGGGCTCTCGGAGATGAAACGGCGTCCGGAAGAGCTGGTGGAGTACTTGTATCGCGACCAATCGTTCCGCGCGGGCTGCCTGCTGTTCACCGGGACCGGGATCGTGCCGCCGGATTCCTTTACGCTGGAGAGAGGCGACACGATTCGCATCGGCATCGAAGGAATCGGCGTGCTGGTGAATCGAGTCGGACCGGGCCGGCATCACGGATGAGAGGGGTTGCAATGGAGATGGCGAAGGTTTGGATAGGTGGAGAATGGCAGGACGCAGACGCCGCGTCCATATTCCATGCGGAGAATCCGTCGACCGGGGAGAAACTCGCGCCCGCTTTTCCGGTGAGCCGCTGGAGCGACTGCGAGAAAGCGCTGGCCGCGGCGGCCGATGCGGCGCACGCAATGGAAGAAGCGGCGCCGGAGAGAATCGCGGCGTTTCTTGAAGCGTATGCGCTCGGCATTGCCGCGGGAGCCGATAGGCTGGCCGGCACAGCGCAGGAAGAGACCGGGTTGCCCTTCACGCCGCGGCTCAGGGACGTGGAGCTGCCGCGGACCATCGACCAGCTGCGCCAGGCGGCGAAGGCAGCGCGCGAAGGCACGTGGCGGAGGGTGATCATCGATCGCCAGCGCAATCTCCGCTCCTGCCTGGCGCCAATCGGACCGGTGGTAATCTTCGGGCCGAACAATTTTCCGTTTGCGTATAACGCGGTCAGCGGCGGCGATTTTGCGGCGGCCATGGCGGCCGGCAATCCGGTGATTGCCAAGGCGCATCCGCTGCACCCCCACACTTCGCAATTGCTGGCGGAGGAAGCCGCGCGAGCGCTGGCCGGGTCGGGGCTGCCCGAGGCGGCGGTGCAGATGCTCTACCACGTCGACTCCGACACCGGGCTGAAACTGGTGAGCGACTCACGGGTGGGAGCGGTCGCCTTCACCGGCAGCAAAGGCGGCGGTCTCGCGCTCAAGCGGGCGGCGGACGGCGCGGGCCGCCCGATTTATCTCGAGATGTCCAGCCTGAATCCCGTGGTCTTCCTGCCAAATGGGATGAAGGAAAACGCGAGCCCCTGGGCCCGGGAGCTGGCGGACAGCTGCACGGCGGGCTCCGGCCAGTTCTGCACGCGACCGAACCTGGTGTTTGTGCCGGGGGGCGAGGCCACCGAGGGATTCCTCAGGGATGTGCGTGCGGCCTTCGAAAAGAAAGAGCCCCACGCGCTGCTCTCGTTCGCGACAAGGGACCGGCTGGATGAGTCGATTGGTGCGCTGCGCAAAGCGGGAGCAGCAGTGGTGACCGGCGGCAAGAGCCTCCCCGGCGCCGCCTGCCGTTACGCGAACACGCTGCTGCGCGTATCGGGCGAAACCTTCCTCAGGCACCCCGCGGAATTTCAGCGGGAGGCCTTTGGCAACGAGGTCCTGGCCGTCACCGTAGAGACCGGCGACGAGCTGCTGCGGGTGCTCGAGCATCTGGAGGGAAATCTCACCGCCAGCGTCTATTCGGCCGCGGATGGCGGCGACGAAGAGCTCTACAAACAGGTGGCGCCCGTGCTGCGACGCAGGTCGGGTCGCATGCTGAACGACAAGATGCCGACCGGCGTGGCCGTGAGCCCGGCGATGAACCATGGCGGTCCCTACCCCGCGACCGGCCACCCGGGATTCACGGCGGTCGGCCTTCCTACGTCGATTGCCCGCTTCACGGCGCTGCAGTGCTACGACAACGTTCGTGAGGAGCGGTTGCCGCGCGTGCTGCAGGCAGTAGTGGAGTAAGACGGAAACGTAACAGGGATTGTTACGGAACGATGCGGCTCTCGCCTTCGCCGAGAATCCAGAATCGGCTGGCATCCGGAAGGCCCTCGAGAGCATGGCGCAGACGCTCGACGGGGGCCGTCTCGCCGTCGTCGGCGAGAGCAAAGGTGCCGAAGTGGACGCCGATGGCGGTCGCGGCCTGCACCCTCGCGCGCACCTCCACAGCCTGTTCCGGGGTCATGTGGATGGGGCCCATAAACCATTCCGGTTCGTACGCCCCGATGGGAAGAAGCGCGAGCCGAACCGGCGCAAACCGGTCGCGCAGGCCGGAGAAGAAGTCGCTGAAGCCGGTGTCGCCGGCAAAATAAATGTTGCCGTGCGGCGTTTCCACCACCCATCCGCACCACAGTGTCCGATTGCGGTCCCAGGGCCAGCGCGCTGCGAAGTGCTGCGCCTGAACGCAATGCACCTGAAGGCCTTTCCAGGGCTGCGAACTTCCCCAGTCCAGCTCGACAATCTCGCGGAAGCCCGCGCGGCGCAACAAAGGTGCGACGCCCAGCGGGCAGAAAATCGCAGGGCGATGGGCGGCGGCGAGACGGCGCAGCGTGCGCATGTCGAGATGGTCGTAGTGGTTGTGGCTGATCAGAATCGCGTGCAGCGCCGGGAGGTCCTCAAGGCGGATGCCGGGGTCGCGGTGGCGTTCCGGACCGAACAGCCGGAACGGGCTCACGCGATACGACCACACCGGGTCGGTGAGGATATTGAGGCCTTCGGTCTGCAGAAGAACGGTGGAGTGGTTGACGAACGTGACGCGCAGCGCGGAGCCTTCCACCTGCGCGGGCGGCCTGGGGCCGGGCGTCGAGGCCGTCCACTTGCGCCAGGCACCGGGCTGGCGGTGGCGCATCCAGTGGAGAACCTGGCGGAAGGTTTGGTCGGGAACGCCAGGATTGAAAAATCGGCCGTTGCGGAAGTGCTCGCGTACAGGCGGAGCGGCGGCGGGAACCGGCGTTTCCACAGAATCGGCCATAGACCTAAGGATGCGGGCCGGGAGCGAAGGACGCAAGAGCCGCGCGTTGCGGACCCCCGGAGAAGAAAAGCAAGAGCAGGCCCGGCAAGGCGGCGCATGCGGCACGGAATGGGCTATAGTGTTGTCCATCTTCTTTAGCCGTCTCCGCAGCTAACTCCAATCCCTCGTGAGGTCGAACGCGATGCGTCTGTCGATTGCCGCAGTATGTCTGGTCGCTCTCACCGCCCACGCCGTCGATACCGGACACGGCTTGCGCGGTTATACGTCCCAGGACTCCGCCACAGAAACCCAGTGGGAGACGAAGTTTCGAGCGATACCGGAGCCGGAACGGATCCGCGCGGACATGCAGCGGCTGTCGGCGCGTCCGCATCACGTTGGTTCTCCTTATGACCACGACAACGCGCAGTGGCTGGTGGCGCAGCTGCAGTCGTACGGACTGGACGCGAAGATCGAGGAATTTTCCGCGCTCTTTCCCACGCCGAAGTCGCGGCTGCTGGAGCTGGAAGGGCCTCACCCGTTCAAGGCGACGCTGCAGGAGCCGGTGGTCAGCGTCGATCCCACGTCGAACCAGCAGAGTGAGCAACTGCCCACCTACAACGCGTATTCGCGGGATGGAGATGTAACCGCGCCGCTGGTGTATGTGAACTATGGGCGCCCCGAGGACTACGACGTTCTGGATCGCAACGGCATTTCCGTCAAAGGGGCCATCGTGATCGCGCGCTACGGTATGAGCTGGCGCGGGATCAAACCGAAGGTCGCGGCTGAGCACGGAGCCGTCGGCTGCCTGATCTACTCCGATCCGCGCGACGATGGCTACTTCCAGGGCGATACCTATCCCGAAGGTCCGATGCGGCCGCCGGAAGGCGCGCAGCGCGGCAGTGTGATGGACATGCCGGTGTATCCGGGCGATCCGCAGACGCCGGGCGTTGGTGCGGTGCCGGGCGTCAAGCTGATCCCGCTGGATCAGGTCAAGACGATCACGAAAATTCCCACGCTGCCGATTTCCTACGCCGACGCGACCCCGCTGCTGAAAGCCCTGAACGGAGCGACGGTGCCGGAAGCGTGGCGCGGGGCGTTGCCCTTCACCTATCACTTTGGCCCGAGCACGGCCAGGGTGCACCTCGCGGTAGCGTTCAACTGGGATCGCAAGCCGCTGTACGACGTGGTCGCGCGCATTCCCGGGGCGAAGGATCCGGACCAGTGGGTCATTCGCGGCAACCATCACGACGCGTGGGTGAACGGCGCGGAGGATCCGCTGTCCGGCTCCAGTCCGGAGCTGGAAGAAGCGCGGGCGCTGGGCGAACTGCTCAAAGAGGGCTGGAAGCCGGCCCGGACGATCATCTATTGCTTCTGGGACGGTGAAGAGCCGGCGCTGCTCGGTTCGACCGAGTGGGCGGAATTTCATGCCGACGAACTCAAGCAGCACGCGGTGGCGTATTTCAACTCCGACGGCAACGGGCGCGGCTATTTTCGCGCCGAAGGCTCGCAATCGCTGGAGAACTTTGTCAACGACGTAGCGAAGGACATCACCGATCCGGAAACCGGCATGTCGGTCTGGAAGCGAGTGCGGCTGGCGGATATCTCGCGGGCGCCGGCAGCGATGAAGGCGGAGATCCGTTCGCGGGCCGACCTGCGGATTCCCGCGCTGGGCTCGGGGTCGGACTACACGGTCTTCATCGATCACCTGGGCGTCGCGAGCGTGAACCTGGGCTACGGCGGGGAGGATGAGGGCGGCCAGTATCACTCCGTCTACGACGACTTCTACTACTACACCCATTTCATGGATACCACCTTCCACTACGAGCGGGCGCTGGCCCAGACCGCAGGGACGATGGTGATGCGGATGGCGGACGCCGACATCCTGCCCTTCCAGTATTCGGACCTGGCCGACACCGTGCATATGTATCTGAACCAGTTACAAACCCTGGCGACCGAGACTCGCGCGGAGGCCAGGGAAAGAGATCTGGAGCTCAATGAGGGCGTGTACAAAGCGCTTTACGATCCCAAGAAGCCGCAAATGGTCCCGCCGCCGGCCGAGGAGATTCCGCCGTACCTGAATTTTGCGCCGCTCGAGCAGGCTTCCGACGACCTGACCGACGCGGCGAAGAAATTCGATGCGGCCTTCAATGCCGCGGACGGGAATGCTCCGGAGGGAGTCAACGCCGACATCCTGCGCAGCGAGCGGCTGCTGACGGATTCGCGCGGCCTGCCCAATCGGCCCTGGTTCCAGCATCTGCTCTACGCGCCGGGCTTCTACACCGGCTATGGCGTGAAGACCATTCCCGGAGTCCGGGAAGCGATCGAGCAAAAGCAGTGGAGCGAGGCCGATGAGCAGATCGGGCGTGTCTCCGCCGCGCTGGAGCGGGAGGCGGATCTGCTGAAGCAGGCCACGAAACAATTGCCGGAAAAAAGCGGCGACTAGGGCCGCTTACCGCTTCTGCCTGAGGTGACGGGGGATGCCGGAAGGAGCGCCGGCATCCCCTTTTGCTGCGCTCAGGCGGCCACCGGCGCGCTGATGTCGGTGAGCAGCCGGAGGGACGCCTCGTCGAGTTGGAGCTCAGCGGCAGCGATCAGATCGTCCAGGTGCTTGTCGCTGGTGGCGCTGGCGATGGGCGCGGTCACGCCCGGCTGCGCCAGGAGCCACGCGAGAGCGACCTGAGCAGGCGTGGCATGGTGTTGGGCGGCGACGTCAGAGAGCGCGTCCACAATGGCGAATCCCTGATCGTTGAAATACTTCCTGACCATCGAACCGCGCGCCGCGCCCTCCGGGTCGGAGCCGCGGCGGTACTTGCCGGTCAGGAATCCCGCAGCCAGCGAGAAGTACGGGATCACGCCGAACTGATACTTCTGCACCACCGGCAGCAGATCGGTCTCGAAGTCGCCGCGATGAACCAGGTTGTAGTGCGGCTGCAGAGAAACATAGCTGGGGACGCCCAGCTTTTTGCTGGCTTCCATCGCCTGGGCGAGGCGTGAGCCGGAGTAATTCGATGCGCCGATAAATCGAACCTTACCCTGCCGGATGAGCTTGTCGAAGGCGGTCAGCGTCACTTCGAGCAGCGTGCTCTGGTCGTCGGTGTGCGCCTGATAGAGATCGATGGTGTCGGTCTGCAGGCGGCACAGCGAGGCTTCGACCGCCTGCTCGATGTATTCGGGGCGGAGGCCTTTTTTGCCGTCGCCCATGTCCATGCCCACTTTGGTGGCGATCAGGACATCCTTGCGGCGGCCGCTCTTCGCCAGCCATTTGCCGATGATGGCCTCCGACTCACCACCCTGGTGTCCCGGCACCCAGCGCGAGTAAACATCGGCGGTATCGATGAAGTTAAGGCCGGCGGCAACAGCCCTGTCAAGCTGATGGAACGCAGCGGCTTCATCGACGGTCCAGCCATAAACATTGCTGCCGAGAGCAATGGGAGGCACTTCCGGCCCGGAGCGGCCCAGCTTGCGCTTTTGCATCGGAAATCTCCTTTTCCTGATGAGATGCCGCAGCCGGCAGGGTGGATTGAATTTGGCGGACGCGGATCGCTCAGCGGGCGAACGCTGCGCGGATCCGCACCGTGCGGTCGAGCTCGTCCATGGCCTGAAGGATTTTGAGGCGCAGGTCAGGATCGGGATGCGCGCTGGCCAGGTAATGCTGGACGACCTCCAGAGAAGGCTGCGACTGCTGGCCGTCCATGAACGCGTCGAGCCAGCCAACGAGGAAGAAGATTTTGCGCTCGCGCTTGATCTGGTCGAGGGCTTCGAGCGACGGCTGCAGATAAGGCGCGGTGAGCGCGGACTGGTTCCAGAAATTGAAGGCGCCCAGAGAAGATGAGATCCAGTCTTCGGAGACCTGCGGGTTATGCAGGTAGTCGTTGAAGTATCGCTGCTTGGTCGAGGCGTCAGGCTGAGCCGCCTGGGCAACGTACGCGAATTTGCGGCCGTCTCCGGTGGAGTCGGACCGTTGCTCGGCCGCGAAGACTGCCTGCGCGTCGGGATCGTCATACGCGACGAGCGCAGTGACCAGCGACCAGCGGTCCTGCTGGCGGAGATCGACGCCGGGGATGGAGACTTTGCGGGCGAGCAGGTTCTTCATGACCTCTCGACCTGCAGGCTGGGCGGCGAAGCCGGCCAGCGACCGGAACCAAACAATGCGCAGATCGTGGTCGGGATCGTTCATCATGCGCTCGGCGGCGAGCGCTTCGCCGCGCGCCAGCAGAGCCGGTTGATCGGACGAAGGGACGTAGCGGTGAATCGCAGTTTCCGTGCGCGCGAGCAGCGACGCAGCCAGGGATTCGTTGCGCTCCGTGGGCAGCGCGTCAAACGCCAGACGGACGTAATCCGCGGGATTCAGTTCGACCGTGCGCACCGAGTCCCACAGCGAGCCCCACAGCAAAGTACGGCGGAAAAGATCCGGCATGTGCGGAAGATCATGCATGACCGCGGTACGGCTTTTCGCGTCCAGCAGGAAGAGGCCGTAGGCGTGGTCGTTGTTGTTGGCGAAAATCCAGGCAGGGCAGGCCTCGCCGCCGGCGGGCAGCGCGACATTGGCGGAGGCGCTGGAAAGATCGGCGCGCAGCGTGCGGACGTTGCCGTCGGCGTAGCCCAGCGCAACCTCGGTGGCGACAGGCCAGATTTCACTGGAACCGTGCAGTGCATGCTGCGAAAGCCGCAGGGCAGCGAGGCGGCCGCCGGCGCAGGACCAGGCAGTATCGACGCGCGGCATGCCGGCGTGCCGGATCCACATCTCCGCCCAGGGCTCGAGGTTCTGCCGGGAAGCGGACTCGAAGGCGTGGATCAGATCGCTCCACGTCGCGTTGCCGTACTTGTGTCCCGCAAGATAGAGCTGGAGTCCGCGGCGGAAGGCGTCGTCGCCAATCACGTAGTTGAGCTGCCTCAGAACCCCCGGCGCTTTGGAGTAAACGATCGCGCCGTAGGCCGATTTCGCGTCGTCCAGGTTGGGAATGTCCTGATAGATCGGCGTGGTTCCCAGCGTCTCGTCGATCCCGTACGCCGCCGGCTTGATCGATTGATAGAAGTGCTGCCAGATGTCGTCGTTCGGGCGCAGGGCGGCGAGGCTCTTGTACGCCATGTACTGCGCGAACCCTTCCTTCAGCCACAGGTCGTCGAACCAGCGCATCGTGGTGAAGTCGCCGAACCACTGGTGGGTGAGCTCGTGGAGGACCAGCACCTGGCGGCCGAGCAGATTATCCGCGGTGGGCGCGCTGCGGAACAGAACCGACTCTTCGCGCAGGAAGGTGCACCCGGCGTGCTCCATGCCGCCGTACGCGAAGCCCGGGATCAGCACCATTTCGTATTTAGGAAACGGAAACGGCTGCGCGAAGTAGTTCGAGAGGAATTTGATTCCGTCCGCGGCGGTTTGCTGCACGGAGGGGACAGCGTCCTGCGCTTTCGCCACCTGCGATTTACGCACCCAGACACTGGGCAGGCCCGGCGTGGGATGGACGCTGACGAAGGGGCCGGCGGCAAAGGCGAACAGGTAAGTGGGCAAAGGCTCGGTTTCCGCGAACCGGGTTTGCTTCCCGGTGCCCATCGAAGCGGTAAGGGCTGGCGCGGTATTGGAAATGATGGACCAGGATTCTGGAGCGGTGACACTCAGCTGGAAGCGTCCTTTGAGATCAGGCTGATCGAAGCACGGGAACGCCATGCTCGCATCCATGGGAACGAACAGCGTGTAGAGATATTCGCTGCCGTCGTCGCGGTCGTCGTAGCGGGTAATGGCTTTGCCGGCCACGCCGATGTTGGCGGTGAACTTCGCATCGATGGTGTTCTCGCCTTTGCGCAGACCGGCGGCGGGAAGAACCACATGGCCGTGCTGGATTGCCGGGCCGACGAGGCTGCCGTTGAGGCGAATCTCAGCCAGATGGCCGTCACGAAAATCGAGCAGCAGCGGCGTAGAAATGTCGCTGAGTTGGAAACGGATCTGCTCAGTCGCTTCGCTCGACGGCGCGTGCGCAACCAGAGTGTAGGCCAGCTGGTAGTGCAGATCGGAGACCCGGGCGGCGCGCTCCTGCGCGAGCGCGCGGGGAATTCCGTCCGGGATGGTGCCGGGAGTTTCGGCGGAGAGCAGGGGTGCGGTCAAAAGCACGGCCAGGGACAGAAAAGCAGCGGTTCGGATCACGCGCGATGGCCTCGGCGAAGAGCTTGGATCGCCGGCAGACCTGCTTGCCGGCTCTGCCTGCACTATACGCGGACGGAGCGGCAATTCGCGCCCGGATCACGTCCCTCGAGCGGAAGATTTCTGCTGAGCATGCCGGCGCAACTTCGCTGCAACATTCGCT
The DNA here is from genome assembly GCA_036267095.1 of Acidobacteriaceae bacterium. GTDB lineage: Bacteria > Acidobacteriota > Terriglobia > Terriglobales > Acidobacteriaceae > Palsa-343. The sequence continues at coordinate 39,980 of DATAWS010000020.1, read as the reverse complement.
TTCCTCCCACCCCTTGACTTCTGGGGCTCGCGTGGCGCACCCTGAGAAGTCTAGGGGTTGAATGGCGCGCAACGATCTGCAGGGAAGTCTCGATCTTTTGGTTCTGAAAACGCTGGCCCAGCGCGAACGGCTGCACGGCTATGGGATCGTGCAGCACATCCAGCGCGCGTCCGACGCGTTGCTGCAGGTCGAGGAAGGTTCGCTCTATCCGGCGCTCCATCGTATGCAGCAGAGCGGGTGGATCCGCTCCGATTGGGCGCTCACGGAAACCGGCCGCAAAGCGAAATACTATCGCCTGACCGCGGCCGGCCGGAAGGAGTTGCAACAGGCCGAGCAGAGCTTCGAGCAGCTGGTCAAGGGCGTGCGGGCAATGCTGCGCTACGCCTGAAGATCCGGCGGTCGAGCCCGCCCGCGTCAGTCCGACGAGCAGCTTACAACCGGGAAAGGAGGTGCGACTGTGGCATGGGCCAGGCGGATCGGGAACCTGTTCCGGCGGCAACGCGTCGACGCCGAGATTGAGGCGGAACTGCAGTCGCACATCGAGATGGCGATCGAGGACGGGATGCGCGCCGGCCTGACGGAGCAAGCAGCACGGCGCCAGGCGCGGCTGCGGTTTGGCAATCCCGCAGCCATGCGGGAGCGCGTTGATGAGGCCGACGTGGCGGTGCGTCTGGACGGGCTGGCGCGCGATCTGCGCTATGCCGTGCGGCAGATCAGGAAGTCCCCGGGATTCGCCGCCTCAGTGGTGGTGACGCTGACCCTGGCCATCGGGGTCAACACGGCGGTGTTCACCATGCTCGACGGCTTTCTGCTCCGTCAGCCGCCTTATCCGGAACCGCAGCGGCTGGCCGCCGTGGTCAACCAAGCCTTCGCGCGCACCTTCTTTCATGAGACAAACGCGGCGGGACGCCACTTTCGGGTTTGCGCAGCGAATAAGAGTCGTTGTACTCGAGGCGACGAGGCCAGGTGCCTGGCGGTTCAGGCCGGCCGCGCTGCGTTCGCCGGCGCCGGCGTCGCCCGGCGTGATCCGCGCTGGAACACCAGGGCAGCCGCACCCCGCAGCCGTGCGATCTCACCCTCAGGAGTCGGTCGAATCACCGGCGGGTTGCCGGCCAGCGTCAGATCCGCCGCTTCTCTCTCGATCACCGGGCCAAAGCGGTGCCACGCCGAAGTGACATCCCCCGCAATCAGAATGGTGCTGGGAGACAGGCCCGCGATAATGGTCCGCAAGCCGCGGCCGATGCCCTGGGCCTGCATGGTGAGCGCCTGGGCTGCGGCGGTATCGCCTTCCTCGGCCAGATTGAGCAGATCCTGGAAGGAGACCACCGGAGCCTTCGGCCGAAGCTCCCGATAATAGCGCAGAGCAGCCCGGCAGGAACCGAAGACCTCCCAGCATCCGCGCTTGCCGCATCCGCAGCGGGGGCCGGAAGGATCGATGGGCACGTGGCCGAATTCCCCGGCCATGCCGTTATGTCCAGGCACCAGTTGACCATTATTAAGGATGCAGGTTCCAACGCCTTCGCCGACCGCCACCAGCACGGCATCCCGCACGCCATCCATGCGAGCGAATATCAGCTCCGCCAGAAGACAGGCGGTGGCGTCGTTCTCCATCATGACCGGTAGCCCCATTTTCGTTTCCACCATTTTCTTGATGTCGAAAGGAGGCCACTTGAGATTGGGAGCGAAGATGAGCCGCTGGTTGGCTGGATTGATTCTTCCTGGAAGGCTGATGCCGATGCCTTCGATCGACTTGCGCGGCGCGGTGTGAAGGATGCGCTGCATGCAGTCGATGATGAGGTGCATCGACGCGGCGGGATCGGACGTGAGCGGCACCGGCCAGCGCGAGAGCAGCCGCCCATTCAGATCCACCAGGGCGACGCTGGCCTGTCGCGGATGAATATCCACCGCAATCGCCACCAGATCCTCATTGAGCCCAATCAGAGTGGGCCGGCGGCCGCGCGGCGGCGACGCCATGGCGCCTTCACGCACCCAGTTCTCTTCGATCAGTTGTTCCACGATTTGCGAAATGGTGCTTCGTCCCAATCCCGAGCGGCGGGCCAGATCAGCGCGCGAAATCGGCTGACTGGTCCGAATCAGTTCGAGGACGATGTCCCGGTTGATAATCCGCGCGGTCTCGCTGGAAGCCAGCTGCATTTCCGTGAGGTCGACGCGTTTGATGCCATTTCTGTCGTTACGCAATGTCCTGCATCCTCTGCTCACGGTCGCGTGAGCCGATCCAAATCGCCCGGGGGTGGCGGAGGTAATAGCTCGGAAAAGGGAAGCATATCATCTGCCGCTCGCTTTTCCGGAGCGAAAGCTGTGCCCCCGAATCACATTCGTTTCTACCTGGAATGAAATCCCCGATTGGAAGATAGTTCGGGACCGGTCAGAAACCCTGAACCGGAGAACTCGCGCGACCCTGCCGCATCGCTTTCCGGGAACTTTTTCCTTCTCGTGAAACGCTTTTCAGAAAATCACTAAATCGATTATTCATAAGGATTTATCAGGAAGTTGGGCCGGGTATGAAAAATCTGCCGTGCAGCAGACGTACCTGCCTGGCAGCAAAAACCGTGGCGTATTTTGCTTGACAGCCCTATATCCGCTCACTATAGTTTCGGGCGCTAACAAAAGTCAGATTTCTGACTCGCGAAAGCGCACCTGGCTTGCACCGTGCGGCTCACGTGTTAGCGGACTATTCAGGGAGGCGATTCGGAAATGAAAATCACGAGAGGCGTTTCTGCGCGGCTTAGTGCACGTCAACGCTACGGGGGAGCCTGGTGGATCCTTCCACTCCTCACGCTGGCACTGGCGCTGTTCTCGAGCCCTGCGAGCCATGCCCAAACCACTGCTCAGTTGACCGGAACCGTCCAGGACTCTTCGGGAGGCGTCATTCCCGGAGCCCAGATCACGTTGATCGATGAAGCGACTGGTGTCCCGCGGGTCGTTCAGACCAACAGCGACGGCCTGTATGCGTTTCCGGCGCTGGTGCCTGGCTCTTACACGCTGAAAGTTGCGTCCAAAGGCTTCCAGCTCAGACAGATTACTGGCATCGTTCTGCATGCCGGCGATGCGCGTACGGTTCCTGCGTTGACTCTGTCCATCGGGTCGGAAACCACCACGGTCACCGTCAATGCGGCGGCCGAGATGATCCCGACCGAAAACGGGCAGAGAAACGATGTCATCGACTCGAAGCAGATCGAAAACATGGCACTGGAAGGCCGGGACGTCACCGAACTGCTGAAAGTCCTGCCGGGAGCGACGACCGAGTCATCGGGTCTGACGCAGAATGCTCCGATGTATTCCGACCTGAACGTGACCGTCCAGCAAAGCGCGGTCGGCAACGGCATCGATATTAACGGTGCAGTGAATCGCGGTGGCACTGCGCTGCTCGCCGACGGGGCCAACGTCATCGATCCGGGCAACATGGCCTCTTCGGTTTCGATCATCAACCCCGACATGACGGCCGAAGTGACGGTGCAGGCTTCCAACTTCAGCGCCGATGTGCCGTTTGGCCCGGTTGTCATCAGCACCATCAGCAAGTCGGGTGGCGACCATTACCACGGAGAAGGGTATTTCGATGCGCGCAACAGCATCCTGAACGCCAATGACTGGGAGGACAACCACAACAAGGTCCCCCAGGGGCCACAGCATTATTACTATCCGGGCGGTAACTTCGGCGGCCCGGTGCCGGGGCTGCAGCACAAAGTCTTCTTCTGGGGCGGCTACGAGCGCTGGCTGCAGAACCAGGGGAATTCCAACGTATTGAAGTCGACCATTCCTTCTCCCGAGATGATGGCGGGCGACTTCACCACCGATAATGCCGACAACAATACGCTCTGTCCTCAGGGCTTCTACGCAAGTCCAGCCACGCCGTACCCTCAGGGCAACTGGTGCAACGATCTTTCCGGAACGTTCTTCCCGGACGGCAGCAGCATTCCGGCGAACAGCTCGACTGCTAGCAACTCAGGCAACAAGATCCCCTCACAGTTCCTGGATCCGGGGGCTGCGGCGCTGGCAAAGATCTGGCCCAAGGCGAACGCGAATCCGCAGACAACGGGCGGATTCAACTACTATCAGCCGATTGTGAATATCAACGACGGCTGGATCTATCGCTTCCGTGTCGATTATCACCTGGGTGACAACACCACAATCTACGGCTCCTACCAGCAAGCCTCCGATGCCCAGCTGGCGCAGGGCAACGGTGCTCACCTGTACTGGACTCCAGGCAACGCCATCCCCTATCCGGGCGGCGGCGAACCGGAAGTGTTCCATGGCAAATCGATGGCCGGCCACTTCGTGCACAACTTTAATGCCACCACCACCATGGACTTCATGGCAGCGTGGGCCTTTGGCAGCTTCCCCTTCACCGAACCCAATCCAAGTGCAGCTTACAGAAGCACGCTGAGCTATCCCTACGGCAAGGTCTTTCAGACCTCGTCTTTGAATATCCCCTCTTACAACAGCCCTGGCGGACAGTCGTTCCCCGACTTCTCGCAGAACTCGATTTTCGATAACCCTCCCGGGCAGTATGCGGTCCGCAAGGAAGCTCCGCAGTTTAACCTGGACATCACAAAAGTGTGGGGCTCCCATACCATCAAGTTCGGCGGCTATACCCAGACGACCGACAATTTCCAGAGCACCTTCAGCACCTACCAGGACGGCGACCTCAGCGGTTTTGGCGTGTCGAACAACATCCTCACCAATACCCAGATGGGCTCCAACAATAAAACGGCCGGCTTCCTGATGGGGGTCGTCACCGGCTACAGCGAAAACAACTCGTCTCCCATTGCCGATACCGCCTACCAGGCAACCTCCGGCTTTGTGGACGATACCTGGAAAGCATCGCGGCGTCTGACGCTTGAACTGGGAGCGCGCGTCGAGCATGTAGGCCACTGGTACGATCGTGACCGCATCGGTATGGCGGTCTTTTACCCTCAGCGCGTGGTCCCCGACTTCAACGCCGGGAAATATGCCCCTGGGTATTACTGGCATGCCATCGATTCCGGCGTTCCGCTGAGCGGCCAGCCGAACCGGTTCGCGTACTTCGATCCACGCTTCGGATTGTCCTATGACGTCTTCGGCAACGGCAACACCGTGGTCCGCGGCGGTTGGGGCGCCTATCGTTTCGTGACTCAGGTCAACGACGTCTCTTCCCCGCTGGTGACGGCGCAGCACGTACTCGGCTATAGCTTGCCGGGCGGGCACTCGGTTGAGCTGAAACAGCTCAGCCAACTTGCCTATTCGCCGTGCTTCGCGGATTGCAGCAGCAGTTCACAGGCCGGATTCGATCCCACCGACTACAGCCAGCCGCTGACCTTTGCCTACAACCTGACCATTGACCAGCGCCTGAAGTGGAATTCGGTCCTGGATGTCGCCTATGTCGGCAGCAGCACCAGCCAGCTTTCCGACGACAGCGAAGGAATTCAGGGCAGCAACTACTCAGCCGTCGCCGATCAGAATAAAACCCCGGTCGGCTCCTTCTTCAAGCCCGATCCTGTGACCGGCATTCTTTCCACCAACCCTGAAGATCTGCAGGAGAATCCGAACGGAAATGCCAGCTGCACCACGAACTGTTACACACCCACCGGCAACAACGCCGCGGATTACCACCCCTACGGCGTGGACCTGGCCAACAAAATGACGATTTACGGTACCAACAGCGCGTACATGATCCAGGGTACCGATTACACCAATTACAACGGGCTGCAGGTGTCGTGGATTAAGACGGCCGGCCGGCTCACCTTTGACCTCAACGGAACCTGGTCGAAGGCTCTCGGGACCGGCTTGCAGGAGAATCCGTTCAATGTGAATCTGAATTACGGTCCCACTTCGATTGACCGCCCGATCGTCTTCAATTCGTCGTACACCTATCAGAGCGGTGGCGTTCATGCCTTCAATCCGGCGCTGAACCACCTGTTGGGGAACTGGACGATCTCCGGCATCTCCACCTGGCAAAAGGGCGGCTACATTCCCGCTGCGCTGGGCAACAATGTTCCCAACTTCGGCCTGGGTCAGAGCTACACCGGTCTGCCGGCGAACGCGAACGCCCAGGGAATTGGCTCAGGCTTCGGCGCCGCTACGTACTACGGCACCGATGCATCCATCCCCATTTTGCCGGTACTCACCTGCAATCCAACTTCGGGCCTGGGGCACTATCAGGTCCTCAATGGGAAGTGCTTCACGGCGCCCGCCATCGGAGCTCAGGGTGGGCAGAAATACCCCTACATGAGCGCCGCACCGTACTTCGACAATGACCTGGCGATCGAAAGGACGTTTCAGATCCACGAAAGCCAATCGATCCGGTTCCGGGCCAGTGCCTTTGACTGGCTGAACCATGCGTTGCCGGACTTCGCCTCGTCCGCGCCATACACTGTCGGCTACACCGTTGACTACAACAGCAAAGCCATTACGCCCAATTACAACCAGACCACATTCGGCGTGATGAACGCCAAGACCAACGCGCCGTACCAGCGCATCATCGATCTGAATGTGAAGTACTACTTCTAGTTGGCCTCCACACAAGCGGAAGGCGAAGCTGTGTTCGCCTTCCGCTTCTTTTTTTGTGACGCTCACTCCCTCTCTTACGGTGCCGAATGTCGGCCACCGTCCGCAATGTTCCCCGGCCGGCAGCGCAATCTCGACCTGAATCCCGGTGGTACGATTTGAAATCGACAGTGGTTCTCCCACTGGCGCGCGCTTTTGTCATGCCCATCCGGTCCAGATACCCGGTTCTCGCCCTTCTCCTCGCCGGGGTTTCCTGCGGCATGGCGTCGGCGCAGAGCGGCAGCCGCACCCCCGGCGCCCCCGATCCGCTGCAACAGCATTACGGCGCTGCCCAGACCCTGCAACGCCAGGGCAAGATCGACGACGCTGCCCGGCAATATCATGGGTTCCTCAGCGACATCCTTGGCGAGTTGGCCGTTGGTTACAGCGTGGCCCGCGACTACCCCCATGCCGCGCCGCTGTTCGACGCAGCTCTGAGCTTTGAACCGGATTCCCCTTCGTTGCTGCTCGCGTATGCGCGCTCCGCGGTAGCCCTGGGCGACCCCGCGCATGCGAAGACGCTGGCCGCGCGGCTGATTCGAAGCTCTTCCGCGACCCGCTCGCAGCTGGCCGAGGCCCATCAGGTGCTCGGACGCGCGCTTCTGCTCCTGAATCAGGATCAGCCGGCGCGGAAGGAGCTCGAAGCCGCCGTAGACCTCGATCCCACCTTTCCCAATGGCTACGATTTGGCAGTCGCGTGTCTCGACCTGGGCGACCAAAAATGTGCGACCCAGCTTTTCAGCGAGATGGAAAAGTCCTTTGGAGATACTCCGCAAATCCATCTCATGTTCGGCCGCGCCTATGGCGAATCGGACTTTCAACCGCAGGCCATTCCGGAATTCCGCCGCGCGATTGCGGAAGACCCGCGCCTGCCGGGTGTGCACTATCTGCTGGCTGCCATCCTGCTGGCTACCGGCGACGATCAAGCCCACGTAACTGCGGCGGAAGAGGAGCTGAAGAAAGAGCTGGCGATTTCTCCCCGCGACGCCATGAGTTATGCGGCGCTCGGTAAGATCGCGGCTAACCAGGGCAACGATCCCGAGGGAGAAACCTGTCTGAAGAAGGCCGTGGCGCTCGACCCCCGCGATCCGGATGCATGGCTGTATCTGGGACAAATCGATTTCGATACCCATCGCGCAGCGGATGCCGAGACCGCGCTGCGCCGCAGTATTCAGTTAACCGCGGACGTCTCCCGCAATCGCTATCAGGTGCAGAAGGCCCATTTCCTTCTGGGCAGAATCCTGATGCAGAAGGGCCAGCAGGACGCCGCCCACGCTGAAATGGCGACGGCTCGCGACCTGGCCAACCGCGCGCTGGCGGTGGACAAGAGCAAACTCGCGGCGCTCATGGATCCATCGGGCCAGGCGAATGTTTCCGGCCCCGCACCGGCCTCGGCCAACACGGCAACCGCGGATCGCGCCGGCATCGATCCAGTAGCCGAGCATCGTGTGGAAGCCATGCGTCACGACGCAACCGACGCGATCGCCGACAGCTACAGTAACCTCGCAGTTATCGCTGCGACCAGGAGCAATTATTCCGATGCGATGAATTTCTTTGGACAGGCTGCTCTCTGGAACCCGTCCCTCCCGGGCCTCGACTACAACTGGGGTCGAGCCGCCTTTGCCGGCTCGCGTTTTGCCGATGCCGTTCCGCCTCTCTCGCGCTATGTGAACGCCCACCTGAACGACCCCGGGGCGCGCAGCGTGCTCGGCATCAGCCAGTTCATGACGGGCGATGATCGTGGGTGCATCCAGACCCTGCAGCCGATCATTGGCGGGTCGGATCTTGCTCCGCAGGTTGAGTACACTTACGCGCAGGCGCTGGTGAAGACAGGCCAGGTAACGGCCGGCGCCGAACGCCTGGCCGCGCTCGAAAAGGCGCACCCGGAAATTTCCGACGTCCATCGCGCCGCGGGGGAAGCGCTGGCGCTCGAGGGCAAGAAGGCGCAGGCCGCCGGGGAGCTGCGAACCGCGATTCGCCTCAACCCGCGCGATGCGGATGCTCGTTATGACCTGGGCTGCGTGGAACTGGAGGACGGTGACGTAACCGCCGCGGTTACAGATGTGGAAACGGCTGTGCGGCTGGCTCCCGGCACCGCGAAATTTCACGAGGAACTGGCCAAAGCGTATCGGGCTGCGTCCCGTCCAGCCGACGCGCAGAAGGAAACCGAAGCCAGCCAGGCGCTCCGGGCCCATACGCAAAGCAGTCTCCCCCATGTCCCCGACGGCGCACGGCCGTAAAGCGAGCAGTCTTCTGCTATCGCGCAACCGGCGGCAGCCGGCTGGGACCCGCCGGCACAATGCGCTCTCGCGGCACGATTCCGTGACCTTCCAAAATCGAGTAAAAGTGGTCTGCCTCGAGGTGCCCGATCTTATCGACCGTTCCCGAAGGCCAGTCAACTTCCACGCTGTCGATCGTGCTTGCCGTACCCAAGCCAAAGTGCAGCCGCAGATCGTTCTGCGAGAGATAGCTTCCGCCGCTGTGGATCTCGCCGGTCTGTACCATTCCGCCGGCAGTTACTTTAACCCGTGCGTTCAGCGCGAGGCGATTGCTCTTCGTACCGGCCAGTTCGAAACTTACCCAGTGGCGCCCCGTTACCCCGTGATTCCTCAGGATCAGTGGCCGCCCATCCAGATCGTTGATGACCACATCCATGTTGCCGTCATTGAACAGATCGCCAACCGCGAGTCCCCGCGACACACTCTTCTCCTCAAGCGCCGGGCCGGCCTCATTGCTGGCGTCGCAGAACGTGCCGTCCTTCTGATTCAGATTGAGCAGCTTCGCTTCCCGATAACCGATCTCGCCCGGGATCTGATCTACCTGCGGATAAACATGGCCCGCCACCGTGATCAGGTCCTGCCATCCATCGTTATCCAGATCGACGAATGCCGTGCCCCACTTCACCAATGGGAGACCGGACAATCCCAGACCCGCCGCATACGATACTTCGTCGAAGTTATAGCCACCCTCGTTTCTGAATAAGTCATCGTTCTCGTTCTCGAAGTTGGTTACGAAAAGGGAAGACCGGCCGCTGTGGTTGTAATCGCCAACGGCGATACCCATGGAAGCCTGTTCGGCGCCGTTGGCGCTGAGGGCGGTCCCGGATTCGAAGCCGATCTCCTGGAACTTACCGTTCCCCATGTTGCGATAGAAATAGTTGGGGGTCGCATCGTTGGCCATGTAGATATCCGGATGGCCCATCCCGCCGAAGTCTCCCCAGACGACGCCCAACCCGTAGTAACCCTCCGGATCGCTGACTCCGGCGGCCTTGGAGACGTCCGTAAAGGTGCCGTTGCCGTTGTTGTGGAAGAGCGAATCGCCCGCCCCCTTCAGGCCGCGCGGACCGCATTGCACATCGACGCCGCGATATTTGCAATACGATGTGCTGCCGAACCGGGGAAGGTCGCTGAGGTGGAAGTCCACATAGTTGGCCACCATCAGGTCGACAAAGCCGTCGTTGTCGTAGTCCCCGAAGGCTGCCCCGGCCGACCACCGTCCATCACTCACGCCCGCCTGCGCGGTTACGTCGCTGAAGGTTCCGTCTCCGTTGTTATGATAGAGGATGTTACCGCCGAGACAGGTGACGTATAAGTCCGGCCATCCGTCATTGTCATAATCGCCCACCGCCACGCCCATCGCCAGACACGGCTTCGTCAAATGGGCTTTCTCCGTAACATCGGTGAACGTGCCATCATGATTATTGCGATACAGGACCCCGGGAACGGTCTTGCCGTGAAGGGCCATATCGACCGTCGGAGCATTCGTGAAGTAGATATCGGGCCAGCCATCGCGATCGTAATCGAAGACCGCAACGCCGCCCGTCATCGACTCGAAGATGTACTTCTTCTCAGTCGCGGACGTATGAGAGAAGGTGACTCCGGCCCGGGCCGTTACGTCCTCCAGTTGGGGGACAGGCCGATTCCTGCACACCGCGGTGCGCGCTCCCTGGGGAGGAGGCGTTACCGGGGCGTGTCCCATCCCCTGGCCATGCAGGCTCGCGGCGGCCAGCAACGGAACGGTCAGCAGGCCGCTGCACTTCTCGAGGAAATGCAACACCGCGGCCCGCCCGGCAATTCCATTTGCAGCCAAACAAGGCTCCTACTGAGGCGGTTGATGACCGATGAAGTGGTCGGCCCACTGGATAAAGTACTTCATATTAGGCGCGTCGGTATGTCCGCCGTCATGTTGCCGCCAGGCAAGCTGGCCGCTCAGCAACCCGTCATTGACGGGAGGCATTTTCGCTGTGTGGTAGTCTCCCTCCACATCCAGCCCCTTCGCGCCCAGCAAATCGAAGACCCGGCCGGCATCCACCGTCGCCATAAAACTGCCCTCATGATCGAGCCAGCGCGCATCCCCCTTCGCAGGCACGCCGTAGCTGATAAAGGTGAGCCGGGGCGCGCACAGCGCAATCAGCTCGTTCGAGTCCACCGGAATCTCGCCAGGATTCATGCTGCCGAAGCTCGCCTGTGAGGCGCCGTATTTAATGAAATTGCCGACCATCCAGTAATATTCGCCGCCCGTCAGGCTCTCGACGGCTTCGCCAAAATTGCGGCGCAGCGGCGTCGCTCCGCCTTTGCCGGAGGAGCCCACCAGTACCATAGCGAAGCGCTGATCGAACGCCATGGTCACCAGCGCGGCTTTTCCATAGCGCGAGACGCCCTCGATGCCCACGTGTTTCGCGTCCACCGCGGGATCGGTTTCCAGGTAATCGAGCGCGCGGCCGGCGCCCCATCCCCAGGCGCGCAGCGCTCCCCACTCTTCCGGCGTGCGCGGCTGGCCTTGGTTCACCAGCCCGATGATGCCGCGCGTAAGGCCGGCTCCGTTGTCGGCCTGCACGCTGGCCGGATCGAGCAGCGCGAATCCCCACCCGTCCGCAACCAGTTGCCACGCGTTGGGCGGGCCTCCGTCGGCGTTCAGCTGCGGGAACTGAAACGGCGTACCCTTCACCAGTTGCCACGCCGGATGCTGCTCGAACACCGTTTGCAGCGACGGATCCTGGCGGACCAGAAGCGTCTTCCAGTCCTGATTCACGCGGTCCAGTTCCTCACTGGAGGGCTCGCTGGGATCGGGAAACGCCGCGCGGCCAAACATCATCAGCACGGGCACCGGGCCCTTCGCCTCCGCCGGCGTCACCAGAATCATGTGGATGTTGACGCTGATCGCCGGATAAGACGAGTTATCGACGTGCCCGATCAGTTCCTTCGCGATGACCGGCGTGAATCCAATCCTTTCGTGGTCGACGATGCCCACCGTCCAGGTCACATGCGGCACGTCTTTCGGAACCCGGCCGTAAACGTACTTCTCATACATGTCCACGATTTCAGGACGGCGCTCCTCCCACCACATCGCGCCTGTCGTCACTTTTTGGCCGTCGTTCAGGGTCAGAGGATCGGGAAGGTCAGGGTAAGGGTTAGCTTTCGACTCGTCGTAGTTGGCGTGATTGGGCGCCGACTCATCTCCGCTCGGTCCCGGGCGCAACGCCTGAATCCCAAGCTGATCCATCATGTTCTGGTGGTCCTGGTCGGCGCTGAAAGTGACTGGCGGCGGCAGCGCCGCAGAAGAAGAGTTCTGGGCAAAGGCCACGGGCTGAACCGCGCCGGCGAGACCGGCACACAGAATCCCGGAAACCAACCTGAAACAGAGGCGCAATCGACCCTCCTCGAACCGTTGTGGCGGCATTGAAACAGGGATTTATTCCGGGACCCATACTAAATCATGAACGACAGGACAGGACAGCATCGAAGCGCGCACAGCAACCCTGCCAATCGGCGGGCGTGGATCGATTCTGAGGCCACGTGCACCGCTCGCCTATGCCCGCGGAAACTCCTCAACGTGCTGCTCGCCCTTGCGGCCGAAGTAAATCACCCGTTTGCCGGTCAGAAATGCCCAGTATCCGATGACCCCCGCGTCCGTTGCGCGCTTCACAAACTCCGGATAGCGTACCGTGCCGGCCTGAGCGCCACGAATGGCCGCTACCAGCGCCGCCTGATCGAATTCCACCGCAATTGAGCCGGCGTCGAGGATCATCGGCACGACCGCGACCGTTCCGTCGACCAGGTGATGCGTCTTTTGCCCCGCTGCAAAGTCCACGAAATAGGACTCCACTCCGATTGCCAGCAGTTTTTGAACGACCTGAGGAAACGTCAGCATCCCCTGCTCTGCTTCCACCGCTGCTTCGTGAATCGCCTGCTGTTTCATAGTTCTCTCCATTATTCGGTTGGCATTGTCCGGAGGCCGTGGGCCTGCACCAGTTTTTTCATGGCGGCGATGAGGGCGTTGCGCTCCCGGGCCGACAGTGGGTGAAAGAACTCCTCGTCATTCTGGTCGGCCAGGGCGGCCAGCTGCGGAATCAGCCGCCGCGCCTCCGCCGTCAGGGCAATGGACTGGAAGCGGCGATCGTCGCTCCGCGCGCGCCGGGTAATAAGCCGCTTGCCAACCAGCCGGTCCACCAGCTTCGAGACGCCTCCGCGGGTCATCCCGATGCGCTCCGCCACCACCCCGGGCGAAGTTCCCTCATCGTCGAACATCTCCCGCATCACCACCCACTCCGCGACGGTGACGCCGCTGGTCGCAAGCTTCCGCGCAAAGGCGTGGGAAACGTGATTGGAGACGAAGCGCAGCCAGAATCCTGTGTGTTTCTTCAGATCGCTGACCCGCGGCGCAGAGATTCCTGTGTCTTTCACCAAACTAGATTACTAGCCAATAGTTGCTATGTCAACTATATCCCGGCAGCATCACCCAGGCGCCAAACGCCGGCAATGCAACTATTCTTCCGCAATTCGTGGGTGCGCGAGAGCGATCCCGGTTCATCGCTGATCGAGAGCAATCCGCAGCGCCGCTCGCAGATGCCGCAGGAGCACCTCTCTCGGCAGACCTCGCGAATCGAACATCAGATTCAGGGAAATACCATCGAGCAGCGCTCCCACCTGCGCCGTTTGCATGCGCTTTTGTCTGGGAGTCAGACAGCTGAACCCGGGGATCAGCTTTTCGACGTTCGCTTCCACGCAGCTCAAACACAAGGCTGCATGCAGATCTGCCAGCCTCCTGGTTCTCCTGGGATGACGGATCGCGTATAGCTTGAACTCCACTGCCAGCAGCATGCGCCTCCGGTTCCCGATCAGCGAAAGCATGTGCCTGGCCAGAACCTCGATCCGCTCGTCCTCGGAGCCGGCCTCGCTGAGCTGGTCGCCCATCTGGCGTTTTTCACGTCTCAGATTGTCCTCGAACAAGGCGAAGAACGCGTCTTCCTTGTCGTGGAAATTCGCATAAAAGGCGCCCCGCGTTTTGCCCGCGGCCGCGGCGATGTCCTCGATGCGGGCCATTTCAAACCCGTCCCGCGCAAACACCTCGCGTGCTGCCTTCATCAGATCGCGGCGCGTGGAAATCGCCCGGTCCTGTTGCCCGGTGGTTCTCACCCTGGTTGGGATGCGCCGGCGTCCTGTGGGTTTCGTGATCATTTGTTGCCGAGTCCATCACTACAATTTTGCATCGGGGGGAGGACTCTTCGAATCTGAAGTCAATATACATCCGTGTATGTTTTTCGCAACCCTTTTCATAGAGGAGTAACCCATGACGGCGCAGCACAACGGATGGTTCAGCCAGGTTGAAGCCCCCCGCATGATCGCTCTCGTTTTCGCCCTTGCTCTGTGCGCCACCATGCTCACTGGTTGCCAGAGCAGCCGTGCGGCTACCGGACCGTTGCCGGCGATGGGCCCCATGCCGGTCTCGGTGATTCGCGTGACCCAGACCGATGTTCCCATCAGCGGCTCCTGGGTCGGGACGCTCGATGGTTATGTCAATGCCCAGATCCAGCCCCAGGTCAGCGGCTATCTGGTGAAGCAGGAGTATCGCGAAGGTGGGCCCGTCGCCCGGGGCGAAGTGTTGTTCCAGATCGACCCGCGCCCCTTCCAGGCGGTTGTCGATCAGGCGCAGGCTCAGGTCGAACAGGCCAAAGGTCAGCTCGCCCAGGCGCGGGCCCAGCTGGCGCTCGCCCAGATCAACGTGAAACGCGATACCCCGCTGGCTCAGGCCCGCGCCATCGCCCAAAGCCAGCTCGATAATGAAACCCAGCAGCAGGCTCAGGCTCAGGCCTCGGTGGCCACGGGTGAGGCCGCCGTCAGCGCTGCCCAGGCGGCGCTCCAAACCGCGCAGCTCAACCTCGGCTTCACCCGCGTCCGTTCCCTCATCGGCGGCGTCGCCGGTCAGGCCACCACCCAGGTCGGTAATCTCGTCAGCCCGCAGTCGGTCCTCACCGCGGTCTCGCAGCTCGACCCCATTAAGGTCTACTTCTCCATCAGCGACACCGAATACCTGGCGCTGATCGATCGCGCAAAACAGTCCGGCGGCGATCTCCTCCGTGGCGGATCGAACCTGCCGCTCACCCTCACCCTCGCCAACGGCGAGCCCTACCCCTGCAAAGGCCACATCATCTTCGTCGATCGCCAGATGAATCAGCAGACCGGCGCCATCCGCATCGCCGCTGCGTTTCCGAACCCCGGCGACGTCCTGCGTCCCGGCCAGTTTGGCCGCGTTACAGCGGAGACGGAGATCCTCCGCCACGCGCTGCTCGTCCCCCAGATCGCGGTTCAGGAGTTGCAGGGAATCGAGCAGATTGCTACGGTGGCGCCGGGCAACCATGTCCACGTCGTGAATGTGAAGCTCGGTCCGCAGTACGGCAGCGACTGGATCGTCGAGAGCGGTCTCCAGCCCGGAGCTCAGGTCATTACCGACAACCTGCAAAAGCTGAGAGAAGGAGCCCCGGTCGCGCCGCATGCAGCCCAGCTTCCTCCGGCCAATAACCCCGCGGCTGGGAGCTGATCCATGTCGAAGTTCTTCATCAGACGCCCCATCGTTGCCATCGTCATTGCGATCCTCACCGTGATCATCGGCACCGTGTCGATGCTGGTCCTTCCAACTTCGCAGTATCCCGATATCGCCCCGCCGGAGATTCAGGTGCAGGCCACCTATCCCGGCGCCGATGCAAAAACGCTCACCGAAGCCGTCGCCACCCCCCTCGAGCAGCAGATGAACGGCGTCGACAACATGCTCTACATGTATTCGGTCAACGGCAACAATGGGCAGTCCACCGTCTACGTCGACTTCGACGTCAAAACCAACCCTGATACCGACCAGGTTCTTTCCCAGTTGCGCGTATCGCAGGCCCAGTCGCAGCTGCCGCCGCAGGTGAACACCGCCGGCGTGACCGTGCTCAAGTCGCTCACCTCGCCGCTGATGCTCATCGGCCTCTCCTCTCCCGGCAACCGTTACAGCCAGGAGTTCCTCACCAATTACGCCATCATCAACCTGCAGGACGAGCTGACCCGGGTTCCGGGCGTCTCCCGCATCCAGGTATTCGGCGGCCAGTATGCGCTCCGCGTCTGGGTCAATCCCGACCTGCTCGCCAAACTCGGCGTCACCGCTACCGATGTCATCCAGGCCATCCAGACGCAGAACAACGTGAATCCGGCCGGCCAGATCGGCGGCGAGCCGGTTCCCTCCGGCCAGCAGTTTACCTACACCGTCCGGACCCAGGGCCGCCTCGTAACCCCCCAACAATTCGGCAACATTATTATTCGCGCTAATCCCGACGGCTCCGTGCTCCACCTGCGGGATGTGGCCCGCGTCGAGCTCGGCTCGCAGAGTTACAGCCTCTCGGCCCGCTACAACAATGCCCCCGCCGGCATCATGGCGGTCTACCAGCTGCCTGGCTCCAATGCCGTCGAAACCGCGCGCCTGGTCACCAAACGCATCCGCGAGCTGTCGGCGAACTTCCCCGCCGGCATGCGCTATGACATTCCCCTCGATACCACCAAAGCCGTCACCGCCGGCATTCACGATATCGTCGTCACCCTTGGCATCGCGCTGCTGCTGGTCGTGCTCGTCGTCTATCTTTTTTTGCAGAGCTGGCGCGCCACGCTGATCCCGCTCATGGCGGTGCCCGTCTCCCTCATCGGCACCTTCAGCGTCTTCCCCCTCCTCGGTTTCTCCATCAATACTTTGTCTCTCTTCGGTCTGGTCCTCGCCATCGGCCTGGTGGTTGACGACGCCATCGTCGTCGTCGAAGCCGTCGAGCACCACATCGAGGAAGGCATGACCCCCCGCGACGCCACCATCCGCGCCATGGAAGAGGTCGGCTCCCCGGTCGTCGCCATCGCCCTCATCCTCGCCGCCGTGTTCATTCCCACCGCCTTCATTCCCGGAATTACCGGCCGGCTCTATCAGCAGTTCGCCGTCACCATTGCGATCTCGGTGCTCATCTCGGCCTTCAACGCCCTCACCCTCAGTCCCGCTCTGGCCGCCATGCTGCTCAAGCCCCGCGAGCACAAGATTCGCCGCAGCCCGCTTCAGTTCTTTTTCGATCGCTTCAATTATTTCTTCCACCGCACCACCGATCGGTACGTTTCCACCTCCGGCCGTCTGATTCACAAATCGCTCTATACCATGCTGGCTCTGGCCGCGATCGCAATCGTGGCGGTTTTCATGGGAAGCCGTCTGCCCACCGGCTTCCTTCCTCAGGAAGACCAGGGCTATCTCTTCGTCGCCCTGCAGCTGCCCGACGCCTCCTCCCTGCAGCGAACCGATGCGGCCGTGCAGAAAGTGACCACCGCCCTGCTGCACACCCCCGGAATCTCCGGTGTGGTCGGCGTCGACGGCTTCAGTCTGCTTTCCCAGACCCAGAGCACCAATACCGCGTTCTTCTTCGTTTCTCTCAAGCCCTGGGCGGTGCGGAAATCGAAGCAGGAACAAATCCAGGCCATTCAGGCCAGCGTGCAGGGCCAGCTCATGGGCGTCAGCGACGGCATCGCGTTTTCTTTCCCGCCGCCCCAGATCCCCGGCGTCGGCACCTCCGGCGGCGTCACCATGATCCTGCAGGACCGCTCCGGCAACGACGATCCCAGCTATCTCACCAATAACCTGTTCGCCTTTCTGGGCGCGCTCCACAAGCGTCCCGAGATAGCCGCCGCCATTCCCTCCTATCTTCCCTCCGTGCCCCAGCTTTACGCCGACGTGGACCAGGAGAAGGCCGAACAGCAGCAGGTCGACCTCAGCAATATCTACACCACCATGCAGACCTTCATGGGCGGATATCTGGTGAACTACTTCAACCGCTTCGGCCGCCAGTGGCAGACCTATGTGGAAGCGGAAGGCGACACCCGCAGCAACATCCGCAACATCAACCAGTTTTACGTGCGCAGCGCCAATGGCTCCCAGGTGCCGCTCGGCTCGCTGGTCCACGTCCGTCAGATCACCGGCCCGGAATTCATCCTGCGCTTCAACGAGTACAACGCCGCGCAGCTCAACATCACCGGAGCCCCCGGCTACAGTTCCGGCCAGGTGCGCGCGGCGCTCGAGGAAGTCTTCCACCAGACCATGCCCGCCGGCATGGGATATTCGTACTCCGGCATGAGCTTCCAGGAAGAGCGCGCCGCCCAGGGCACGCCCGCCTGGGTGGTTTTCGCGCTCTCGCTGCTGTTCGTCTTTCTGATCCTCGCCGCTCTCTATGAGAGCTGGACCCTCCCCTTCAGCGTCCTGCTGAGCACCCCGGTCGCCATCCTCGGGGCATACCTCGCTCTCTCCGCGCGTTCGCTGGAGAACGACATCTTCGCCACCGTCGGCCTCGTCATGCTCATCGGCCTGTCGGCGAAGAATGCCATCCTCATTGTTGAATTCGCCGTGCAAAACTACCGCTCCGGCCAAAGCATCGCGGAGTCCGCACTCCATGCGGCCCGCATTCGCTTCCGCCCCATCATCATGACCGCGCTGGCCTTCATCGTCGGCTGCATTCCGCTCTGGACCGCCAGCGGCGCCGGCGCGGTTTCCCGCCGCATCCTCGGCACCGTCGTCATCGGCGGTATGAGCCTGGCCACCGTCATCGGCATCCTAATGGTTCCCACCACCTTCTCCGTCGTCGAGTTCCTGTCCCACCGCTTCGCACGCGGCGGCAAAGGAACCACCATGGATTCAACCCACGGTCCGCAGCGCCCCGAGCCTGCGGTTGCCGAGGCGGAGGGAGACGCTGCATGAACCGCGTATCGAATCCCATCATCCCCATCGGCCGGCTTGCCGCTGCCGCGCTGTTGCTGATCCTTCTCGCGGGCTGCACCGTCGGTCCCAATTACAAGCGCCCCCAGGCACCCGTCGCCACCGCCTTCCGCGCCGCCGACAACGCCGAGGTTGCTACCGCCGACAAGGCCTCTTTCGCCGATGAGAACTGGGCCCAGGTCTTTCGCCAGCCTGAGCTGCAGGACCTCATCCGCACCGCGCTCACCAATAACTACGACGTCCGCATCGCCGCGCAGCGCGTTCTCGAGCAGGAAGCCCAGCTCAGAATCACCCACTCGCAGCAGTTCCCCACGCTCTCCGTGGGCGGCACCGGCATTGGTGCGGAACTGCCTGACTCGCTCAGCAAAAGCATCGGCTCCTCGATCTATGCCGGCAGCTTCAATCTCTCGGCTGCGTGGACGCCCGACTTCTGGGGCCTCTATCGCCGCCAGACCGAAGCCGCGCGAGCCCAGCTGCTGGCTCAGGTCTGGGCCCAGCGCGCCGTCCGCATGACTCTCGTGGAGCAAGTCGCCTCGGGGTACATCCAGCTGCGCGCGCTCGATCGCCAGCTGGCCATCGCGAAGCAAACCCTCGAGATTCGCCGCCAGTCCGTCGATCTTACCCGCCGCCTCGCCGACGGCGGATCGGCGCCACTCTCCGACCTCCGCCAGGCCGAGGAGCTGGAGTACACCGCCACCTCTCAGATTCCGCAGCTCGAAGAGCAGATCCAGCAGCAGGAAAACGCGCTCCGCCTCCTGCTCGGCGAGAATCCGGGCGCCGTCGCTCACTCCCATGACAACGCCCTTGCGCCCCCTCCGCAGGACCTCCCCGTCGGCTTGCCCTCGCGCCTGCTGGAGCGCCGCCCCGACATCCTCGAGGCCGAACAGCAGCTGATCGCTGCGAACGCCCAAATCGGCGTAGCCCGCGCCCAGTTCTTTCCCCAGCTTTCCATCAGCGCATCGGGCGGAGTCGGCGGCGATCAGTGGTCGAATCTCTTCGATCCCAGCGGCCACACCATCTACGCTCTCGCCTCGCTGACCCAGCCCCTCTTTGAAGGCGGTAAGCTCCGCGGCCAGCTCCAGTTCTCCCAAGATGAGAAAGAAGAGATGGTTCTGAACTATCAGAAGACCATCGCCGGCGCCTTCCGCGATGTTTCCAACGCGCTCATCGCCCTCGACAAAACACGGGCTACCCGCGAACAGCAAACCCTGCTCGTCGCCGCAGCTCAGGATGCGACCCGTCTGGCAAGAATGCGCTATCAGGGAGGCTCCACCAGTTATCTCGAAGTGCTCACCACCGACTCCGACCTCTTCACCGCGCAACTGAACCTCGTCAATGCGCAGGAGGCAGAAGCGCTCTCCCTGGTGCAGCTCTATGGCGCGCTCGGCGGGGGCTGGGACTAACAGAACAGTCGGACCGCGGCTGACGCGGATTCACCGCTCCGCACTGGACCGACTTTGCCTGCCGGCTTCAGGAGAAGAAGTAAAGATCTCCTGGGGTCTGGCCCAGAACGACCTGCCGCTCCTGGGGATCAGGAAGCATTTTCAAAAGAAAGTCGTACGCCGTCTGATAATTCATGACGGTTTCGAACTGGGTGTGGGGCCAGTCACTGCCCCACAGCAGGTGATCGAGCCCAAAGCTACGCTTGAGCAGCGGGATGGCCGCGAGCGCGATCTGCTGGCCACGGCCTGCGTTACCGTTGCGGTAAGCGGCGGAGATCTTGACCCAAACCTGACGCGTTGGACCAAGAGACAGGAGGTAGCGGAAGCCGGGGTCGTCGATTCCGAGGGACGGGCTGGGGCGACCGAAGTGATCGATAACCAGACGAACCCCCTCAGCGAGGATCGGCGGAGCAATTTCATGGATGCGCTCCGCCTCGACATGGAGTTCAACGTGCCAGCCGAGAGTGTGCATGCGCGCCAGAATCCTCTTCCAGTCGGAGTCCTGCAACGGGGGATCGGGCAGGCCAAACAGGTTGAGGCGTATGCCGGTGCATCCGGAATGGTGAAGATCCTCGATGGTGTGAATGCCAATGCGCGGATCGATGACGATGACGCCGCGAAGAATCCCGGGGTGCTGGCGGAGGCAGGACAGAAGATAGCTGTTGTCGGTTCCGAGAAAGCTGGGCTGAATGATCACACCGCCGGTGAACCCGAACCTGCGGAGGAGAGCGAGATATTCATCGATGGGCGCACTTTCGTGGGGAATATAGCGATGCAGGGGAGCCAGGCGAAGATGATTCGTGAACACGTGCGCATGTGCGTCGATCACGAGCTTCTTTTCGCTCGCTGCAAGTGCCGGGATGCTGGGAAGAATCATGCTTGTGAATGCCCCGCCCGATGTACGAATGAAGTTTCTGCGGCTGATGGTCATCGACCGAACTCCTGAAGATGCGCCCTCGATCGATGGGATCGACGGGCCAGGATAACTCATGTTTGAAGCACCTGCCGATGAGTCTCCGGCAGGCAAAGAACAGCCAGGGTCACGAGCAGATAGGCGGTTGCAGCGGTGAGCCCAATGGCCAGGTTCAGAGGGATGACGGTGCTGAGGGACCCGACGAGCACAGGAACTCCGGCCGAGGCAACCCGCCCAAAGTTGTAACAGAAGCCGACTCCGGTGCCGCGCATGCCTGAAGGAAACAGCTCGCTGAACAGCGCGCCCATACTGGCAGGAATGCCGGCAGAAAAAAATCCGAGTGGCGCGCCGAGGCAAAACATCGCGAGGTTGCCGACAGGCAGGATGAGATAGGCCACGACCATGGCGGCGCAACAGAGAGAGAAGATTACGATCGTGCGGCGCCGGCCCAGAAGATCGAGCAACCACGATGCCGTAAGGCAGCCGAATCCAAAGAACACAATGAGAATTCCAAGCCAGGCGCTCATATGGGAAACGGAAAGATGGCGATTCTGCATCAGCCACGTAGGCAGCCACACCGTGAGTGCGTAATATCCTCCGTGCGCTCCCAGGCCCAGCAGCGCTGCGAGCAGCGTTGTACGGAGCATCGTCGGGGCGAAGATGTCCATCAGCGAGGAGATGCGAAGACGAGGTCCGGGCGTTTCGGGACGCGCGTGGTGCTGGTCCTGGAGAGATGTCTGAATGTAGAGCAACAGCAGTGCGGGCAGAAAGCCGACGGCGAAGAGGACGCGCCATGCGAGATGCTGAGGCAGGCAAAGGAACGCGGCCATGGAGCAGACCACCGCGGCGCCCCAGCCAACGGCCCATCCGCTCTGCAGCGTGCCGAGAGCTCTGCCTCGCAGCGCCGCGGGCACAGCTTCCGCGAGCAGCACTGTGCCGACCGTCCATTCGCCGCCAAAGCCGAATCCCTGCAGCGCGCGCATGAGGATGAGTTGCCGAACATTGTGAGTCAGGGCTGACCCCAGACTAAACACCGCGAACCAGGCAATGGTGACCTGCAGCATGCGGACGCGGCCATACCTGTCTGCGAGAACTCCGGCGAACCAGCCACCCAGGGCGGACGCAGCGAGCGATGCGCCGGCGACCGACCCGGCAGCGGCTTTCGAAATGTGCCAGGTGGCCAGCAGCGCGGGAATGACCAGGGAATACATCTGGGCATCGAAGGCGTCGAGCGTCCAGCCTGCAAAGCAGGCGAGGAAGGTGCGCCGCCCAGTACGTTCCAGATCGCGATACCAGTCGAGCATAGAGAGTTGCGCCTGGCTGGTTCCCGGTTAGCGGATGTCCACGTGGTAGGAGAAGTGGGTTGCCGGACCCCGTGATAAACGCCATTCGAGCGGAGTGCGATCGTAACCGAAGGCAACTCTCTCGATAACTACCACCGGCGTTTCTGCCTTGAGCTGGAGGTGGCCGGCATCTTCGCAGCTGACCGTGGCCACGGTCAGTGTCTCGCTGGCCGAAGCGACGATCTGACCACAGTATTCTTCATAGGCCGGATAGAGCAGATCGCCGATGCGGTCGATTTCGAGGGTGGCGAAGTTTCGGAATTTATCCCACGGAAGCCAGATGTCCTCGACGAGGACCGGCTCGTCATCAATCGAGCGGAGGCGCAGCAGGTGAATGGCTTTGCTTCGATTGCGCATCTGCAGCGTTGCCGCCACCGGCGAAGCCGCCTCGACAACTTCGCGCAGCAGAATTTTACTGATGGGGATGCGGCGTTCGCCGCTCTTCTCCTGGAAGCGGAAGAACCGAAACAGCGACCCGTCGAAACTGGCCCTTCTCACGAAGGTTCCGCGACCCTGCATGCGCTCCAGCAGGCCTTCTGCGACGAGGAGATCGACGGCCTTGCGAACCGTGCCGACCGCAATGCCGTAGGATTTAGCGAGCTCTTCCTGTCCAGGAATTGCCTCGCCGGCGCGCCACACCTGCCGGGCGATTTTGACGACAAATTCATCGCGCAGCTTCTGATAACGCAGCAGCCGTGGGTCGGTGTTGAGCATTGAACCCCTCCAGTCGTATAGATATTGACACATCCATATGTCTAAAGGTAGAGTTTCCTGAGAATTATTTCGAGATTCTTCGGCAAGGAACGATCCGTCCCCGGGAGAAGCAGTTCATCCCAAACTCCAGTCCCCGCACACCGCGCCTCAGGCGGGATTGTGTGGCGCAAGCAGTACCAGGGAGTGTCGTGGCAGGTTCGGGCAGAGCTTCCGGATTCCTGGGATTGGCGCGCAGGCTTTCTTTATTTTGTTTGCTGTTAGCGGGGGGCGCGCACTGCGCCTTTGCCTCCGTCCCCGTGACGGTCAGCAGTCACGTCTTCCGAGCGGAGGTTGCTCCGTCCGGGGACTACTCCCTGCAGGTCACCGCGTGGGGCTGGGTGTTTCGCGGCACGATGGGGACGGCAGTTTCCGATCTGCGCTCGCTGTCCGGCCGCGATGCGCGCGGCGCCTACCGCGAAATCCGCTTCACCTATTCATCGAGTGGCCGGCGCGAGGGAGCGCTGCGCCTTTATGAGGATCAGCCGGTTGCGGAATGCAGCATGCGGATGCTGAGCGCCGGCGCCAACCAGGGAGCCTTCCCGGATTTCCGGTCCTATCCGGAGAACCTTTACCGGCTCGGATTTCAGCCGGTGCCGCATGCACTCTACGAATTTGGCTCGCTGGGAAGTGAGGGTCCATGGGTTCTGTTCGACGGTGAGCGGCACACGCTGATGCTTTCCGCGGCCGACCATTTCTTTGTATCCGACATGCAGTCGGACGCGAAACTGGCGAGCGCCATCACGAGCACCATCCATCAGCTTCCTGCCGGGTTCTCGCACGGCACCATCCTGGTTGCGGGAACGGGGATTAACGCGACCGTGGATGTATGGGGCGCAACCATGCAGAAAGGCGCCGGGCGGCGCGCGCCCTCTTCCCAAGCCGACATATTGCTGCGCAAGCTCAGCTATTGGACCGATCACGGCGCGTCCTACTTCTATACGTTCGATCCGCAACTGGGCTATCGAGGCACGCTGCTTGCGGTGCGGAAAGAGTTCGACGAGCTGCACGTGCCCTTCGGAAGTTTGCAGCTCGACAGCTGGTTCTATCCGAAAGGCCCCTGGGCGGACTGGCATCGTACAAAATGGACGAACGCAGTTGGCGGAATCTACCGCTACGAGGCGGACCATTTTCTCTTTCCGGATGGGCTGAGCGGTTTCTCGGGAAAACTGGGCCTGCCGCTCATCACTCATTCACGGTGGATCGACCGCTCCAGCCCTTATCGCGAAGAGTATCGGATGTCGGGCGATGTCATTGTGGACCCGCGTTACTGGGATCGCACCGCGGCTTGGCTGCGGTCGTCCGGGGTGGCCGTCTATGAGCAGGACTGGCTGGGGCGATACGCGAAGGCGGAAACGAATCTCACCGATCCTGAGGCGTTCCACGACGACATGGCCCGTGCCATGCAGCGCTATGGGCTGACGATGCAATACTGCATGGCGGCTCCGGCCGATTTTCTTGAGGGCGCGCGCTATAACAATCTGACGACAATAAGAACCAGCCACGATCGCTTTCAGCGCAGCGACTGGGATATGTTTCTCTACGATTCGCGGCTGGCAACCGCGCTGGGAATCTGGCCGTGGACCGATGTCTTCCTCAGTTCAGAGGAGGCGAACCTGGCGATCTCCACACTCTCTGCCGGTCCGGTGGGAGTGGGAGATTCGCTCGCCCAAATCGACGCTGCCGATTTACTGCACGCCATTCGCGGAGACGGTGCGATCGTGAAGCCGGACGTAACCATTCGTCCGCTCGACTCAATCTATGTGCAGGATGCCCGTGGCGCTTCCGGTCCGATGGTGGCGGAATCCTGGACGGACTTCGGGAACACCAGGATTGCTTATGTGTTCGCTTACCCCCGGCACGAGGGAACTGCGGCCGAGGTGCGTCCGGCGGATCTGGGCCTTGCCGGAGAGACCTATTTTTACGACTGGAAGGCGGGCAGCGGACAGACGATTGCGCCGGGAGGCGCGGGAGAGCTGCCTTTTCAGGATGGATGGGGTTATGCGGTAGTTTCTCCGGTCGGCCCCTCCGGCATGGCGCTGATTGGAGACCCGGAGCAGTTTGCCACCGCGGGCCGCATGCGCATTGCGGCTCTGCGCGATGACGGCACTCTGCATTTCACGGTTGCGTTCGCTCCAGGCGAATCGTCGCGCACGGTGGCGCTCTACAGTCCTCGCAAGCCGCGCGCGGAATCGAGTGGGGGCGATGTGCAGGCCAGCTACGACCAACAGAATCATCTCGCCTTTCTAACCATTCATGCGCGACGCGGGCTCACTGTGCCGGTAGAGGTCCGCATGGGGGAGGCTTCTGCTGCGGACCGGGGTATAGATAAGGGAAGGGGGCGCTGATGGCGGATCATGACGGGGCTGGAAGAGGAACGGGAGTGACGGCCGGGCCATCCCGGCGCTCATTCCTCAAGGGAGCGACCGCGGCATCGATGCTGAGCGGAGCTGGCAGCGCATCGGCCCTCGCGGCGGCCGCGAACCCGGAGCGCGAGTCTGCGCGGCGTCCGAACGTGGTTCTGTATGTGGCCGATCAGATGCGGTGGGATTTTGTCGCCGCTTACGGGTTGAATCCCTCCGTGAAGACGCCGAACCTGGACAGCATCGTGAGCCGAGGGGTCGCCTTTACCGGGGCTGTCACCAATCAGCCTTTATGCTCGCCGTCGCGCGCCTGCATGATGACCGGCCGCTACGCGACGGAGACAGGCATGTGGCGGCTCGATCTTGAAATGGCGCAGGATCTGCCCACCCTGGCGACGGAGCTGCGCAGCCACGGCTATTCCGCGAACTTTATCGGCAAGTGGCACCTGGCTCCTGTCGATCGCCAGGCGAATCGGGGCCACGGTTTCGTCGAACCGCAATACCGGGGCGGCTTTCTCGACTTCTGGGAAGGATCGAACGAGCTGGAAAAAACCACCCATCCCTACGAAGGAACAATCTGGGATGGGGCGGGCAATCCCATTCATTTCCAGGATCAGTACCGCGTCGACTTCCTGACGGATCGCGCCGTGGCATTTCTCGAGCGGCCGCAGGAGAAGCCGTTCCTCCTGTTTATCTCGCAGCTCGAGCCGCACTTTCAGAATGACGAGATGCGCTTTGTGGCCCCGAAGGGCTATGCCGAGCGTTATCAGAATCCTTATGTGCCGCCGGATTTGCTGCCGCTGCCGGGGGATTGGCAGGCGCAGCTTCCTGACTACTACGGCTGCGTCGAGAAAATCGATGAATCGGTCGGCCGGATCCTCGCAACCCTGGAGAAGCAAAACCAGCTGGACAACACCATCTTTCTGTTCAGCAGCGATCACGGCTGCCAGTTCAGAACGCGCAACGCGGAATACAAGCGCAGCCCTCATGACAGCTCCATCCGGGTGCCCTGGGTGATGCAGGGGCCGGGGCTGGACCAGTCCATGGCGCTGCCGGAGATTTTCGGCAACATCTGCATGACGCCCACGCTGCTGGATGCGGCTGGCTTTCAGCCGCCTGCTTCCATGAAAGGCGAAAGCGTGCTGCCTCTGCTGCGCAATCCGGAGGCGAGAAGGAACTGGAAGAACCAGGCGCTGATTCAGATCAGCGAATCCATGGTTGGCCGGGCGCTGCGCACTCGTGAGTGGACGTATTGCGTGGCGTCCCGGGAACTGGACGGAAAAACTGTGGAACGGAGCGGCCGCTACGACGAGTACCAGATGTACAACGACTTTGGCGACCCGGCGCAGCTGGTGAACCTCGCGGGGAGGGCGCCGTTCCACGACGCCGCGGCAGGGCTGCGGCAGCAACTGATCGAGGCGATTGTGGCCTCCGGCGAGCCGGCACCGGAGATTACGCCGGCGCAACTCTACCCGTAGCGAGCGCCGCTCTGTGGCGGACGCGAGGAAGAGGAGCAGGAATGGGCAAGAGGAGCGAAGAGGGGAATCTGGCAGCGGGAATCACGCGCCGGGAATGGCTGGCAGGCGCGGCGGCCGCGGGTATCTCCATGCTGGCGCCGCGGGCAATGGGGGCGGAAGCCGCAGGCGTTGGCGCGGCGGCGAAGCCCGCAGGCATGATGCCATCCGGCCCCGGTGCGGCAAAGCTCAACGTGGTGTACATCGTGGCCGACGATCTGGGCTGGGCCGATGTCGGCTATCACCAGCCTTCCGAAATTCGCACGCCGCACATCGACAAGCTGGTTGGCGAAGGAGTCGAACTGGACCGCTTTTATGGCTGCCCGGTCTGCTCGCCGTCGCGCGCGTGCCTGCTGACGGGACGCTCGCCCATGCGCTACGGGATGATCTACGAAGTGGTGCGCCCCTGGCAGACGCATGGTATCCCGCAGGATGAAAGGGTGATCTCGGAAGCTTTCCGGGACGCGGGCTATCAGACCTGGGCGGTGGGCAAGTGGCACCTTGGCCTGTGGAACCGGAAGCTCATCCCTAACGGGCGCGGCTTCGATCACTTCTACGGATTTCTCACCGGAGAAATCGACTATTTCCAGCACACGCGCGAGGGCGGCCTGGACTGGCAGCGAAATGGAACGAGCGAGCGCGAGACCGGCTACTCCACCGATCTGCTGGCCGCCGAAGCCGCACGGCTCATCGAGCAGCGCGATCGCTCGAAGCCCTTCTTTCTTTATCTGCCCTTCAACGCTCCGCACCAGCCGCTGATGGCTCCTGACGATCTGATCCGCAGCTATGCCGGTATCGAGGACCGTCAGCGCCGGACCTATGCGGCGATGGTGACCTCGCTCGATGCGGGAATCGGGCGGGTGAAGGAAGCGCTCGATCGATCGGGTGCCGGCAGCAACACGCTGATCCTGTTCCACAGCGACAACGGCGGCCAGACGAAGAAGGGCGCGGTGAACCACCCGCTGCGGGCAGGGAAGAGCACCGTGTTCGAGGGCGGCATTCGCGTTCCGGGGTTCCTGCATGCTCCGGGCCTGCTGGCCGGAGGCAGAAAGTCGCAGCAGGTGCTGACGAATCTCGATATGTTCCCCACGCTGGCGGCCGCGGCGGCGGTGGAACCCGGCAACCAGCAACCCTTCGACGGACGCAATCTGTGGAGCGCGCTCACGGCCGGGGAGGTCACCGAACGAGAGGACTTGTTCTTTGCCATTGGGGAACGGGACGTGTGGCAACATGCGGTTTTCCACGGTCCGTGGAAGCTGGTGCTCGAAAAGAAGCAGGCGGACTTCCGCCTGAACCCGCCCGACCCGCCTGAAAAGGCAATGTTGTTTCGCATTGCTGAGGACCCTTACGAGAAAAACGATCTGGCCGATGCGCATGTGGATGTAGTGGCCGATTTGACCGCCCGCATCCGCAACTGGTGCGCTCTGCATCCGCCGGGGGACATCGGTCTCTCTTCGGAACGGCATCCTGGTTTCGTCGCGCCGGACGAGTGGGCGCGCTGCGCGATTCTTTAGCCGGGAAGGGGGGGCAGCCCGGGGACAAAAAGGCAAAAAGCCCTTGACAGTTCCATGACTGCCGCCGTATCACTAGTCAACCATAGATATTGTCATCTATATGAGTGGAGGAGTGAACGGGAGATGAAAGGAACGATCCATTGCAACCGCGGGCCCGCGTCCGGAGGGCTGGCCGCAATCTTCGCCGGAGCATTTCTCCTGTTGATGCTTGTTGCGATCGCCGCTCCGCTTCGCGCGCAGAGCATCGGAGCTACGCTCACCGGAAATGTTTATGACTCGTCCGGAGCGGTGATCAGCGGAGCGCGGGTGACGATCACCGACGTACGGCAGGGGACCCACTATGCGACGGTGACCAACTACGCAGGCGCGTACTCGGTGCCCGGTTTGCAGCCTGGCGTCTATCAGGTTCAGGTGGAAGCGTCGAACTTCAGCAGTGCGCTGGCATCGAATATCCCGATTGAAGTGGGTCAGGTGGCACGCCAGGACTTTACGCTGCAGCCGGGCAGCGTGACCGCCACCGTGCAGGTTGCGGGATCCAGCGTCGCTCTCAACACCGACGATTCCACGGTGGGGCAGGTGATTCAGAACCGCAGCGTCGTGGGATTGCCGCTGAACGGCCGCAATTACCTGCAACTCTCCCTGCTGACGGTCGGGGTGGCGCCGGCCAGCGGCAGCCGGGTCGCGGGAACCGGCGGCTTCAGCGCGCTGGGACAACATGGATTTCAAATGCGAGTCATTCTCGACGGCGCGGATAACAGCTCAACCCTGTCGGGCGGAGAGCTCGGATACCAGTCGCAGATTGTGACTCCTTCGGTGGACGCGGTGCAGGAATTCAAGGTGATCACGGATAACAGCTCGTCGGAATACGGATTCCGCATGGGCGGGACGGTGATCGTCTCGACGAAATCCGGAACGAATTCCTTTCATGGCACGGCCTATGAATTCTTCCGCAACAATGTGCTGGATGCGGCAAATTATTTTTCCGGCGGTCAGTCCGAGCCGCCCTATCATCGCAATGAATTTGGCGGGGTGCTGGGCGGTCCGATTCGGCGGGACAAGATATTCTTCTTCGCCAGTTATGACGGGACGCGGATCAGCGAACGGGAGCCCTCCATCACCACCGTGCCTCTGCCGGCAATGCTGCAGGGGAATTTCTCCGGTCTGCCGCCGATTTACGATCCGGCGACCACCACGCCGGCGGGAACAAGGACCCAGTTCGCGAACAATCAGATTCTTCCCGGGAGCTTCGACTCGGTTGCCACCAGGCTGGTGAGTCTCATCCCCGCGCCGAATCTCCCTGGCATTGCCAATAACTATTACTTCGACAGTCCCTCCACGGACAACCCTGCCGAAGTCGATGCCCGGGTGGACGAGACCTTCAACAATCGCTACCGGGGGTTTGTGCGCTACAGCCACCGCAGCGACAACTCGACCAACGGCGGTCCACTGCCTCTTCCCGCCGATGGGGGAGCGTGGACGTCGCTGGGGATGACGGCCAACAGCGCCGTGGCGGATTTGAATACCGCCATCTCGCCCATGACTTACAACGATGCGGTGGTGAGTTTTTCTGATCTGACGACGCTGCTGGGGACCCCGGCTACCCAGAATGAGAACGCTGCGTATGGTCTGAACGGGCTGCCTTCGTTCGGAATCTACAATCAGACCGGACTGGCGGATCTTCAGTTCACCGGCTATTCCGATATTGGAAGCAAACTCTCCAACCCGAATCGCAACGATCTGAGTGTTGTTCAGGCTTCGGACCGGCTCTTTCTCTCGCGGGGGCGTCACTCCATCACCGTGGGAGGCGCGTTTCTGGGCCAGCAGGTGGCCAGGCTGACGGCCAAAAATGCACGCGGGAAAGTTGGATTTACGGGAGCTTATACAGAGGATCCGGCGAATCGGGCCACGACCGGCAGCGCGATCGCCGATTTCCTGCTGGGCGATATCCAGACGCTTGCGCTGAGTAACCTGGCAGGCGAGACCGTCACCAGCCTGAATTACTCCGCGTTTGCGCAGGACGACTGGCATGCAACTTCGGCGCTGACTCTGAACCTGGGAGTGCGCTGGGATCTGTTCGGCCGCCCAACCTTTGGCCACTCACGGGTGAACAATTTTGTGTTCGCCCCGGGCTCGCAGAACTACCAGATCGTCTATCCGAGCGGGCTGCGGGATTGTGGCTGCAGCGAGGACTGGAAGAATTTCGCGCCGCGCGTGGGGTTTGCCTGGCAGGTGCGGCCCAACACCGTGGTGCGTTCCGGGTTTGCGATCGTTTACGGCGAGCCCGACGGGATGTCGGATACGGCAGCCGGATATTACAACCAGTCGCCGAACTACGACGCCATCTCCATTAAAGGTAACGAGCTGAAAAAGCCCGCCGGTCAGCTGGCCAGCGGATTCCCGGCTGAGAATTACAACTCAGGCACGGTGCCCGCCGATGTCAATGTGGATCTGGCTGAGGCCTATCTGCCGACCCAGTACTCGATGCAGTGGTTCGCCGATGTCCAGCAGCAGATCGGAGCGAATGCGGTCTTTACGCTGTCTTACCTGGGGTCGGGAACTCGCCATCTGATCACCCAGCTGGATACGAACCAGCCGCCGCCAGGCGCGGGCAGCGTCAACAGCCGCGAACCGCGGCCGACTTTCGACAGCATTTACCTCGAGGCTCCGGTTTCCAGCGCCTCTTACGATGCGCTGACGGCGAAGTTCGATCGGCGATTCCACAATGGCTTCATGGTGCTGGGATCCTATACCTGGTCGCACGCGATCGATAATGACGTGGAGGACCTGAACAGCGCGGCGGGGGAAGGGATCCAGAACAATTACGACCTGGACGCGGAGCGTGGTAACTCCATTTTCGACATGCGCCAGTACTTTGTTGCCAGCGCTCAATACGATCTTCCCTTTGGGCAGGGACGCCGCTGGATGAATACCTCCGGGTGGATGAATTCGGCGCTGGGAGGATGGACGCTGGGCGGGATCGTGTCGCTTCACAGCGGTCCTCCCTTCACTCCCTACCTGAGCACCGACGTGGCGGAGACGGGAACCACGATTCGTCCCAATCGCATCGGCAGCGGCGTCCTGTCCGGCGGGCAGCGGAATGTCCAGCACTGGTTCGACGTGTCTGATTTCACGATTCCGGCTAACTACACCTACGGCGACTCGGGAAGAGATATTCTGGCGGGTCCGGGAACCAAAGACCTGGATGTGAAAATCGGAAAGATCTTTGCCATCACCGAAAATGTGCATACGGAATTCCGGGCCGAGTTCTTCAACGCCCTGAATACTCCCTCGTTCGAAGCGCCGAATGCGGAAGTTGATCTGCCCAACGCCGGTACGATTACCAGTGCGGGAGCCGGCCGCGAAATTCAATTTGGCCTGAAGATGACGTTTTGATGGGCTGGCCGACGTCGCCCCGTTCCCCAGAATGACGTCGGCCGAGCGCCGGAGGAGCTGTGACGCTGAACCGCAGGGAATTTACCCAACTGATGGCAGCCAGCCCTCTGGCGCTCTGCGCTGCAAAAAGAAGGCCCAATTTTGTCGTCATCATGGCGGACGACATGGGCTTCTCAGACATTGGCTGTTATGGCGGCGAGATTGCCACGCCGAATCTCGATCGCATGGCGGGGGAGGGCGTCCGCCACACCCAGTTCTACAACTGCGCGCGCTGTTGCCCGACGCGAGCATCGCTGCTGACCGGGCTGGACCCTCACCAGGCAGGTGTCGGCCATATGATCGACAACCTGGGCTATCCCGGGTATGTCGGTTACCTGAACGACCGGTGCGTGACTTTCGCTGAGTCCCTGGGCCTGGCTGGTTACCAGACATACCTGTCGGGCAAGTGGCATGTGGGTGAGCAGCGGCCTCACTGGCCTCTGGATCGCGGATTTCAGCGCTACTTCGGGCTCATCAGCGGGGCCTGCAACTATTTCCGGCTCGACCCGGGCCGCATGATGGCCGTGGACAACGATCCGTATGTTCCTCCGGCAAACGGGTTTTACATGACCGATGCGATCACGGATCACGCGGTCGCCATGATGCAGGAATCACTGCGGCATTCCAGCCCTTTTTGTCTTTATGTGGCGTATACGGCCCCGCACTGGCCGCTGCAAGCCCTGGCGGAGGACATCGAAAAATATCGTGACACCTATCGCCGGGGGTGGGATGCCATTCGCCAGGAGCGGTACCAGCGCCAGGTGTCGCTGGGGATCATCGACCAGCGATGGCAGCTTTCGCCGCGCTACGAAAAGGTGCCCGCCTGGGATTCGCTGAGCCCCGCGGATCAGCAAGACTGGGCGCGCCGCATGGCTGTTTATGCGGCGCAAATCGACCGCATGGATCAGGGGATCGGCAGACTGCTGAACAACCTGAAGAAAACCGGCCAGCTTAACGACACGGTTGTGTTCTTCCTTTCCGACAATGGCGGATGTGCCGAGGAGCGGATCGGCAAAGGCCCAGCGGAGCGGGAGCCGAAAGACCCGGTTCCCGGGGGTCCGGATTCTTTCGCCAGCTACCGGCCGCCATGGGCGAATGTATCCGATACGCCGTTCCGGCTCTTCAAGCACTATGTTCACGAAGGGGGCATCGCCACGCCGTTCATCGCGTGGTCGCCGGATCTGCTCCCGCGCCGGAACGCTCTGGAGCATACCCCGGCGCACGTCTCCGACCTTCATCCGACCCTGCTGCGGCTGGCCGGGGCAAGTTATCCGAGCCATTACAAGGGGAGTGCGCGGCTCCCTCTGGCCGGCCAGGACATCTGGCCTGTAATCCAGGGCCATTCCAGGGAAACGGAACGGCGCTTCGCCTGGGAGCACACCGGAGGCCGTGCCTTGCGCGAAGGGGATTGGAAGCTGGTGGCGGAGTTCAACCAGCCATGGTCGCTGTATAACCTCGCCGAGGACCGCACCGAACTTCGCGATCGGTCGGCTGAGGAGCCCGAGCGCGCAAAACGCATGACCGCCGGCTGGCAGCAATGGGCCGACGAGGTCGGCGTTGTTCCCTGGGAGATTGTCAAAAAGAATAAGAAGGATAACGGTTCGGAAGACTAGGCTTTCACCCGGTCGGGATCCCATGAGACAGAGAAAGGTTTCCACGCAGTGATTCGCAGAGAGTTCATCCGATCAGCCGTTGGGGCGATGAGCGCCGCGGCTGCCGGCCCGCTTGGCACAGCGGCCGCAGAGCCTCACTCCGGCTTGCCCCGGCACCCGGCCGCCGTCTCCTCCGTCAGGGATTATGGGGCGGCGGGCGACGGAACCAGCGTCGACACGCCTGCCATCCAGCGCGCCATCGATGCTGCTGCCGCCGCGGGCGGTGGTGTCGTCCGCTTTCCCGCCGGAACCTACGTTTCCTATTCGATCCGTTTGAAGAGCCACATCACCCTTTATCTCGATCCGGGCGCCGTGATCCTGTCGGGCGAAGTGCCTCTCGAAGGAACCCTGCACGGTGGGTACGACGCGGCCGAGTCCAACGCTCCGTGGGAAGCCTACCAGGATTACGGCCACAACCACTGGCACAACAGCCTGATCTGGGGAGAGGGCCTCGAGGATGTAACTATCTGTGGCCCGGGACTTATCTGGGGCAAACACCTCAGCCGCGGCGGCAAGGGTCTGAGCCCACGCGATCAGGGCCTGCCGCGCGCGGAGCTGCCCGGCGTTGCCAACAAGGCGATCGCTCTGAAGAACTGCCGCAATGTGCTCCTGCGGGATTTCGCCATCCTCCAGGGCGGACACATGGGCATCCTCACCACCGCGGTCGATAACCTGACCATCGACAATCTGCGCATCGATACCAATCGCGATGCCATGGATGTCGATTGCTGCCGGAACGTTCGCATTACCAACTGCAGCGTTAACTCCCCGTGGGACGACGGTATTTGTCTGAAGAGCTCGTATTCCCTCGGCTATCCACGCTCCACCGAAAATGTGACGATCAGCGGATGTTATTTGACCGGCGGATACGAACTGGGAACCATGCTGAGCGGCGAATGGAAGAAGCTGCAGCCGGGAGGAAAGAACGGCATTCCCACAGGACGCATCAAGTGTGGAACGTCATCCGCCGGCGGCTTCCGGAACATCGCCATCGCCAACTGCGTCTTCGACACCTGCCGGGGGCTCGCTCTTGAGTGTGTTGATGGTGGTGCGCTTGAGGACCTGACCTGTACCGGCATCACCATGCGCAACCTGACGGACACGCCGCTGTTTCTCCGTCTCGGCAGCCGTCTCAGCGCACCTCCAGGCACGGCGGTGGGGACCCTGAAGAGGGTGATCCTGAGTGACATCGTGAGCCACAACTGCGTATCGGAATACGCCGCGATCGTCAGCGGCATTCCCGGACATGCGATCGAGGACGTCAAAATCAGCAACGTTTACCTGCAGCATCTCGGAGGAGGCACCACAGCGATGGCCAGCCTTCTGCCCCCGGAGAAAGCCGCAGTCTATCCGGAGCCGAGGATGTTCGGCCCGTTGCCGGCCCATGGCTTCTTTTTGCGCCATGTAAAGAACATCGAGCTGACCTGTGTTGAAGTCGCGGTCGAGGAGGCCGATGCCCGTCCGGCAATGTGGCTGGAGGATGTGCAGCAAGCCGATTTCTTTCGTCTCAAGGTTCCCGTGGGAGCCGGCAAGCCGGCCTTTGTTCTTAAACACTGCGGCAACGTGAGCATTCTCGGAAGTCGCGGAATTCCGGATCGCACGGTCCAGGAGGTTACGGACCAGACATTCTGAAGCTGGCAAGCGCGATTGACCTCCGGGTCTCGCTCCGCGCGCAAAAAACACCACCTGAGCCGGGAAAAGGAAGGGGCGGAATCCGAAGACCCCGCCCACTCATCGCTCGATTGAATCGAACTGCCAGTTACGCGTTTCGACCCTGAATGCTGCGGGTCAGAAGGTGATCCGTCCGCCGAACTCCATCTGGCGGGGGTTGTTAGCCTGCGTGTTCAGCACGCCCCAGCCGGAGGGATTGCACAGGCACAGCCCACCCTGATTGATCGGATCGCCGAACTGCCGGTGGTTCAGCATATTGGTCGCCATGAACGAGAACTGGAAGGTTGTGGATTCTGCGATCCTGACATCCTTGAGAATCTGCCCATCCAGGTTCCAGTACGGCATCCCGGTGATCGGCCCCACCCCGGGATTTTTCTTGTCGATGCCCAGTATGGGAGCGCGGACCTGCGCCCAGACCGCCGCCGGATTAGCGAAGTAATTCACCGGCGTATTGGAGGTTGCCGTTCCGATGCCGTTGCTGCCTGCGACCCCGAAATGAGCCGAGTGTCCCCCGTGGTACGGGCTGGTGAACACGCACTGTTCGTTGTCGAGGTATTCGTCACCGTCCCCGGCGCCGAACGCCTGCGCCTGCGCACCCGATGCGGTGACGCAGTTCAGCGGCGGTCCGGATCCAGCGGTGAAGATAGGAGCGAACTGCCAGCCCCCCGCGACCCGCCCGAGCAAGCCGTTCTGGCCCTTGAACCACGGCTCCGGCGCGACGATATAGGTGTTGTAGACGAATTTCCGCTGGAACGGTTGCAGGCCGTACATCTTGCCAAGATCGAACGGATCGTTCGGGGTGTATTCGCTGGTTGCCTGCACGTCGTTCCCTGTGCCCAGCGCCTTGCTGTAAGTGAAGTTCTGCTGGGTCGTCAGTCCGTGCCAGTTCCGCGTGCCATAGGTGATAAACAGGGCGTTGTAGTTGCCGTAACCCACGCTGCTGTTTTCGGCGATGCCGCTGCTCTGCTGTCCGTTCGCTCCGTAAGCATCGTTCGGAATGGGCGTGTTCTGCATCGAGCGCGGAACCTGGCTCGTGTTGAACCCGCCGTTGTCCAGATCTGACCACAGGCTCCAGACACTCTGCAATTCCAGGTTGCCCAGTTCGTGGTCGAGAACCGCCGCCGTACAGCTTGCGTAGGGCGTGCCCGATCCGTTCGACATAGCGCCGGTGCAATACCCCGACCCATGCAGTGCAGCCTCGAAGAAGGGTTGCGCCGCCACCGAGTTGATAAACGAGGTGTAGGCCGGGTTGGGTGTGCCGCCGGACAAGGTTGCGCTGGGAACGCTGGCCCCGCAGGCTGCGGCCGAGGTGGCGCAGCCCAGCGTTCTTTCCATGTTGGCGTAGGCCTGCTGGAACTGCTGGCCGCCTACGGACATCATGTACGGCACCGCGTTCAGGTTAACCGGCTGGTATTCGTGGTTATCCAGACGCCCGATGTACCCCACTTCCAGCAGCGACTTCTGCCCGATTTGCCGCTGGATCGTCAAGTCGAACGAATCCATGACGTCAGGCCGGAAGTGCGGATCCATGGCTTCGTTCGCGGATCCGCCCACCAGGTTCACCCCGGTGAAGGCCGGCTGGGGAAGCGTTGGTGCCGCTGCCTGCAGCGGAGCGTTGTTGCCGTCCACCCCGACGCGAAACGCATTGGCCCCCGTCGGATTGGTCGAACCGCAGGTGTCATTCATGAAGTTGTCTTTGCACAGCACCGGCTGGATGAGGCCGACGCCCAGCAGCGGCACCAGCACCAGATCCACGCCGTTCAGCCGACCGTAAATGCGCCCGTACCCCCCGCGAACGACCGTCGCTTTGGAGAAGCTCGGGTTCCACGCGAAGCCAACCCGTGGGCTGAACGATCCATAAAACGGATCGTAGGGGTATTTCTGCCCCGCGCCCACGTTGCCGACCAGCGCGAACCCAAGGATCGGGTTGTACACCTGTCCCTGCAAAGCCTCATTCTTTCGCTGGGTCAGAAAGTCTTGCGTCGCCACCGGCTCGTCCGCGGTATCCACCAGCACCGTGGCTTTGCCGTTCTTTTCCACCGGCGGCATTTCCAGCGTCCATCCCAGCCCATAGGTGAGGGTGAAGCTCGGTTTCATGTGCCAGGAATCGTTGAAATACGCGTTGTAGAAGGGAATGGTCATCTGATCGAAGGCGGGCGTCAAGGGTGGGTTCAGAGCCAGATTGGGGCCGCTCCGGGTGTAGGCCACCTGCGCATCCGTCACGATGCCCATAGCCGCCGCGGCGAGGCGAGCTGAGTTGGCGTTGAGATTGCTCGCATAACCGCCGCCCAGGTCGCTCATGTCCACGTTGCCCGCGCCCTCCTCATCGCCCAGTTGATACGTCGGCGTGAAGTTGATGTTGCCGCCGTTGTCGCTGCGCTCGTGGTAGTTGTAGTTGCGCTGGTACTGCCCGCCGAACTGCAGCAGGTGGTTGCCTTTCAGCAGCGAGAGGTTGTCGCTGAAGAAGTTGTCCTGCCCATCCCAGAAACGAGTGCGGATGTTCTGGGAGTTGACGTTGTAGGGAATCAACGCATACGTCGCGTTTTCCCCCGTCGGCTCCAGCGCCCCGCCCAGTCCGGGCAGCTGGGGCGGGGCATTGTCGTCGGCCCAGCTCCAGAAGTTGCGCAGGAAGCTGTAGTGGAAGTCGTTGGTCAGGTTGGTGGTGATGTTCGTGGTCAGGCCGGTGACGAAATACCATGGCTGCTGCGGCCGCGTCGCCAAAGCCGTGGGAACACCCAGCTTGTCGCCGGCGAAGAACCCGCCGATATCCACCTGGTCGTCGGCCAACTGGCTCAGCTTGTAGTAACGATAGCTGGCAAACCAGTTCCACTTCGGGTTGAACGCATGGTCGACGCGGAACGCCATATCATTGCTGGTCTCCGGTATCGACATGTTGGCGATGAAGGCGACCGCGTTGTAGCCGTCGCACACCGTGTTGGTGATGCTTCCGCACAGCGCCGGGCCCGGCGAACCGGAGATCGTGCCCCTCGGCTCGTACTTGCTCCACATCGCCGAGACATCAGGATTCAGGCCGATGCCCCGCGGGTCGATCGACTTCAGGTTGTACGCAACCTCATTGCCGTTCGCGTCGGGCTCGTAGATGGTCCCGGCCATCAGGCTCGGTGACGGTACCGCCCTCGCGTACGTTTCCGACTGCGGGAAATGGAAACCTTCGAACCATCCGAACAGGTAGGTCCGGCCGCCCCAGTGGGACGGCAGAATCCACCCGCCCGCCTTGGCGCCAAAACGGCTGTAGTGGTATTGCGTCAGCGGAGTCCCAATCTGATTGTTGTTCCAGGTGTTCGCGTCGAAGCCGTTGTCCAGGTAGTATTCGTACGCGCCGCCGTGCCACCGGTTGGTGCCCCGGGGTGTCACGAACTCGATCTGCGAGCCCGACGAGTTGTCGAAGTCCGCCGTCTGGTTCGCCGTGTTCACGTTCAGTTCGCTCACGCTGTCCTGGGGCGTCGGCATCACCCCCGTCGGCTGGCTGTACATCATGGCGTCCGCATTGGCCAGACCCCCCGTCGGGTCCCCTGCGAAGCTGTTGGTGTAAACGGATGTGTTGCCGTCCATGTCGCTGGTAATGTTGCCGCCATCCAGCAGAAACGTGTTCTCGTCGTTGGAAGCGCCTGCCACGCTCCCGTTCGGCGCTACCGCGGGCTGCATCGAGGTGAAGGTGTTCACGTCGTGGTTCAGGCTGGGCAGCGCGTTGATCGCTTCCTGCGGAATACTCTGCCCCACGGTGGAGTTGAGCGTCTGCAGTTCGGTGCCGATGGCCTGGACTTCCACCGTCTCCGCACTGCTGCCCACCTTCAGCGTCAGGTTCGCCGTGAGCTGCGTGCTGATGTTCACCGTCAGCCCGGTCGACTTCGCTGCTGAAAAGCCCAACTTCGCTGCTGTGATCGTATAGGTGCCGGGGGGCACGTTCGCGAAAATGTATTTGCCCTGATCGTTGCTCATGCTGTACAGCGTTATGCCGGCACTGGCATCGGTCAGCGTGATTTTCGCTTCCGGTATCAAAGCGCTGGTTGGGTCGGTTATCTGGCCGACCACGGTGCCCGTGTTCGTTGCCTGGCCATGGCCCCAGCTCGCGCCTGCCCACGTCCACAGGACAACCGCGACCGTGGCCATGATCCACCGTAGCCTGAGTTGTGTCATTTGAGCCCCTCCGTAAGGTGCTGGTTGTGCGTCTCCACTACCGTCCGGGCGAGTCACTTGCCGCCCGGTAAGGACGAGGAAACAGACCCACCCGTGGGGAGAGGACCTATTTCGGTCAGCTATCTAAAAAGACGAAAACTGTCAGGATCTAAGCCAGCCAGTACAAGGTTTGGGGGACATCCTGCAGAGCGGCGCCGGCAACTTCGCTCTCCGCTCCGGTGGCGAGATCAAGAGCAATCGACGGTCCAAAGACCGTTGGGCCCAACCATGATGTTTTCGGGATAACCGCACGCAAAGATGGGATAAGCGAAAATGAGACGCCACCGCTATGGCGTCATGTAGGCGTAGGTGCATAAATGCGAAGCTGGCAGTCTGAGAAGAGCGTGCCCCGGGCGCGAACCGTCGGAGTCACGCTGACTATCCTCGAGACCGGTCGAGCACAACAGAGAAGAATCGGCCAGGGCCATCGCCTCCGCCGGCACGCGCACTCAATGGGGCGTACGTGTCGCAGCGCCAACATCCGGTGCGTAAGCACCGTGTTCTTTGAGGGCAGTAGCAACCCACCTTCAAGGAGCGCGATGCAGACCGCACCGGGCAAGCCGGCAGGATGTAGCGAATGAAAGAGTCGTACGGTGAGGGCCCA
>DATAWS010000019.1:0-128611 GCA_036267095.1 Acidobacteriaceae bacterium | reverse complement strand
ATCAGGAGACTTGATGCCCGTCTCTCGTCGCACTTTTCTCAGCGGGCTCGGCGCCGCCGGAGCGCTTTCCGCCCTCCCCGCCCCCTCATCCGCAGCCATTGCCCGCACCGCCGCCACCTGCCCCTTCCGCCTCTCCGTGATCAACGACGAGATCTCCCAGGACTTCGACCACGCCGCTTCCGTCGCCGCCAACGACTTCGGCCTTCGCTGGATCGAACTCCGCGGCATGTGGAACAAAAACATCACCGACCTCGACGCCAACCAGCTCGCCGAATCCCAGCGCATCCTGAAAAAGTACGACCTCCGCGTCACCGACATCGCCAGCCCCCTCTTCAAAGTCGACTGGCCCGGCGCTCCCACCAAAACCAAACAGCGCGACGAATTCCACGCCGACTTCGGCTTCCATCAACAGGACGCGCTGCTCGATCACTGCATCGACCTCGCCCGCACCTTCTCCACCGACCGTATCCGCTGCTTCGACTTCTGGCGCCTCCAGGACGTGAAGCCCTACCGCGAAGCCATGAATCGCAAACTCGCCGAGGCCGCCGAGAAGTGCGCGCAGCACAACCTCATCCTCATCCTCGAGAACGAAATGGACTGCAACACCGCTACCGGCGAGGAGGCCGCGGCCACGCTCGCCGCCATCCCGAATCACAACTTCATGCTCAACTGGGATCCCGGCAACGCCGGCACCTTCCCTGGCGACGTGCCCTATCCCGACGGATACGATTTGCTCCCCAAAGACCGCATCGGTCATTGCCACGCCAAAAACGTGAAGCGCGAACCGGATGGCAAGTATGACTGGGAGCCGGTGGGCACGGGCGTCGTCGACTGGGTGGGCCAGCTCCGCGCGCTGCGCCGCGATGGCTACCACTACGCCGTCAGCCTCGAAACCCACTGGCGCGGCGCCGGAACGCCCGAAGCCTCGTCGCGCATCAGCATGGCCGATCTGAAAAAGGCGCTGGCTGACTCCGGCGCCGCCTGCTGATCCCGAAATCCAACACCCTCACGATGGAGCGAGTATGACGATCACGCGACGTGAATTTCTTGACACCCTGGCCGTGGGCGCAGCCGGTCTGGCGGTTGGGACCACCGCCAAAAGCTACGCGCAGATCCTGGGCGCGAACGACCGCGTCCGCTTTGCCACCATCGGCCTGCACGGCCGCGGCTACGCGCATCTTTCCGCGCTGGCCGCTAACCGCGCGACCGCCCAACTCGCCTGGGTGTGCGATGTCGAGAGCACCTTCCTCGCGAAGTTTGCCGCTGCCGCGCAGCACATGCTCGGCTCTGCTCCGCAGACCGAGGGCGACTTCCGCAAAGTCCTCGAGCGCAAAGACGTCGACGCCATCTCCATTGCCACGCCCGACCACTGGCACGCGCCCATGGCCATCGCCGGCCTTGAAGCGGACAAGCACGTTTACGTGGAGAAGCCCTGCAGCCACAATCCCGCCGAGGGCGCGCTGCTGATCGCCGCACAAAAGAAGTACGGCAAGCTGGTACAGATGGGAACCCAGCAGCGCTCGTCGCCCCATACCATCGAGATTGTCGGAAAGATTCACGACGGGCTCATCGGCCGCGCTTACTACGGCCTCGCCTGGTATGCCAACACCCGCAAGTCCATCGGCTTCGGCCACGACGCCCCGGTGCCCGCCACGCTCAACTGGGACCTGTGGCAGGGACCCGCGCCGCGACGTCCCTACAAAAGCAATGTGCAGCCTTATAACTGGCACTGGTTCCGCCTCTGGGGTACGGGCGAAACCCTCAACAACGGCACCCACGAAGTCGACGTCTGCCGCTGGGCGCTGGGCGTCGATTATCCCAACCGCATCACCGCATCGGGCGGCCGCTACCAGTTCAAAGACGACTGGCAGTTCTACGATACCCTCGTCACCAATTTCGAATACGACGACAAGATGATCGGCTGGGACGGGCGCTCTTGTAACGGCATGAAGCTCTATAACCGCGATCGCGGATCGACCATCCTCGGCACCACCGGCAGCGTGCTGGTGGATCGCGATGGGTACGAGGTCTACGACCTCAACGGCCGCAAGACCAGCGAATACCGCGTTCCGCGCGAAGCCGCCACCTCGTCCGCCGACCTCATCGGCGCCGATTCCATGACCAACCTGCACTTCGCCAACTTCATCGCCGGCATCACCAAAGGCGAGGCGCTGCACG
The DNA here is from genome assembly GCA_036267095.1 of Acidobacteriaceae bacterium. Taxonomy (GTDB): domain Bacteria; phylum Acidobacteriota; class Terriglobia; order Terriglobales; family Acidobacteriaceae; genus Palsa-343. The sequence continues at coordinate 126,433 of DATAWS010000019.1, read as the reverse complement.
CCCCGATTGAGGTCGGCAACGTTGCCGTCACCATGCTCCAGCTCTCCAACGTCGCCTGGGAAGTCCAGCGCGAGCTGAAGCTCGATCCCGCCGACGGCGGCAAAATCGTCGGCGACGCCGAAGCCATGAAAGGCTGGGGCCGCGAATACCAAAAAGGCTGGGAGCCGCACCTTTAGTCGCTGCCCCGGCCGCTCACCTTGCCGTTTCGCAGGCTGTTTTTGAAGTCTTACTTTATCGAGGGTCCTTCGATGAACACCCCCTTTTCCCGTCGCTGCTTTCTCGCTTCCAGCGCTCTGGCCGCAGGCGCATCGCTTCTCCCCTCTTCCGCGGCCGCGCTCGAACCGCGCGCCGCCGGCGGCTCTCCGTCCCCGGTCCGGCTCGGGCTCGCCAGCTATACCTTCCGCAACTTCAGCCGCACCCAGCTCCTCGGCTTCATGAAGGACCTCGACCTCACCGACCTGAACGCCAAGGACGCGAAGGACCACCTCCCCATGGATCCCACCGCCGAGGCGCAGGCGCTGGCCGACTATAAAGCTGCCGGCATCCGCCTGCACGCCGCCGGCACCATCTCGCTCGCGACCGACACCGACGAGGACATGCGCGCCAAGTTCGAATACCTGAAGCGCGCCGGCATTTCCGTTATGGTGGCCGGCGATCCCGCGCCCGAAGCTCTGCCCCGGGTGGAAAAGTTCATCAGGGAATACGACATTCGTGTGGCGATTCATAATCACGGCCCGGAGGACAAAGTCTGGCCCTCGCCGCTCACCGTCCTCAAAGCCGTCCACAGCATGGACCCCCGCCTGGGCTGCTGTATCGACGTGGGACACACGGTCCGCGCCGGCACCGATGTCGTCGAGGCCATTCACGCGGTTGGACCGCGCCTCTTCAACATGCACATGAAGGATCTGACAGACTTTCACGACAAAGGCAGCCAGGTTGCGGTGGGCGATGGCAAAATGCCGGTGCGGGCCATTTTCGAAGCGCTCATCGCCATCCGCTATCCGGGCTTTGTCGACCTCGAGTACGAGATCCATCCCGACGACCCGCTCCCCGGCGTCACGAAAAGCTACGCCTATATGCGCGGCGTGCTGGCCGGAATGGGATATCGCACTCGGCGGCCCTGAGCGCTTGTTCGATTCAGTCCGCACGTTCCAGGGATCCTCCGAAGTGACAGAGCTTTGGCGGTTTCCCGGTTTATCGTCGCGTGCCGATCTGCCGATAGATCAGGCAGCGCACGGCCCCACGCCGGAGGTGCCGCGTGCAGGGACAGCCCATGACGGAGCGGGAACGGATCGATCGCCGGGAACAGGGTCATGGCCAATCCCGTCCCAGTGCCTCCAGTTTCTGTGCAGGGCAAAGAATTCCGCGCCGATCCGCGGTCCTCTGGCTCCTCGTACTCCTTGCAGCTGCTCCAACTCCGATCCGCGCCCGAGCGGCGGAACTCCCTCTGCCGGTGCTGCGGACCGCCCGCCAGGCGCGCCTTCTCTCGTCTTCTGAAGCTGCCCGCGAATATCCGGTTCATCTGAGCCGTGCCCAGGTCACCTTCTACCAGCCCTCGGCCGATCGGCTCTTTCTCACCGACGCGACCGACAGCATCTTTGTCAGCATTCGCGACGATGCGCCCGCGCTGCGTACCGGCGACATCGTGTCGGTCGACGGCGTCACCAGCCCCGGTAAGATCGCTCCCTTCCTCCTGCACCCCCGCTTCCGGCTGCTCGGCCACGCGCCCCTCCCCGGCGCTCCGCTGATCAGTTTCGATCGGCTGTCCACCGGTGCGTATGACGCCCGGTGGGTTGCCGTGGAAGGCATCGTCCGCTCCGTCTCCAGGCCTCGGCCAGGCGACGATGCGCCTGAACCCAACCAGCCGGACCCCTCCGAGCTGATCCTTGAACTGGCTTCCGGAGCCGATCGCCTGGAGGTCCTCACCTTCGGTCCTGCTGGCCAGGATTACCGATCCCTCATCGATGCGCGTGTGCGCTTGCGAGCCACTGCCGGCAGCCGATTCAACCGGAGAAGACAGCTTCTGGGGGTTCGGCTCTTTATGCCTGACCTCGCTTTTGTGCGCATCGAGGAGCCCCCGCCCGCCGATCCCTTCTCGCTCCCCCTGACGGATACCTCGGCCCTGGTGATTTATGGATTGCGCGAGCCGGGACACCGCGTCCATGTGCGCGGTGCAGTGACCTCGATCGAGGGCTCGCAGTTCTCCATCATGGGTGAGCCCCATGGCATTTTCGTGCGCACCGGCAGTCCGCCCGATCTGCGGGTTGGCGATGCCGTCGATGTGGTCGGGTTCCCCTCGGCCGGCGCGTATACCCTCGTCCTCGAACAGGCTCTCTATCGCCGGACGGGCACCGCGACGCCGCCCCTGCCCGCGGTTCTCAGTGCTGCCGAAGCTCTTACCGGTACCCACGATGCCGAGCCGATCCGGGTGGACGGACAGCTGCTCTACGAATCCCGCAGTCCCGGAGAGCAGGATGTGGTGCTGAGCGAGAACGGCACCCCCTTCACCGCCGTCCTGCCCGGCAATGCCGATGTCTTCCCGCCCGGCCTCGAACCCGGCATGCGCCTGCGCGTCACCGGCATCTGCCTCATCGAAGTTCTGCCCGACAAGGCGCCCCGGGCCTTCAGGATCCTGCTCCGCTCCCCGGCCGACATCGTCGTCCTGCACCGGCCCAGCTGGTGGAGTCCCCGGCGCGCGCTCATCTTCTCCGGCGTTCTCTCCACCGCGGTTTTCGTGGTGGTCGCGTGGAACGTGATTCTCCGCCGCCGCGTGCACGCGCAAACCCGCGTCATCCGCGCTCAGTTGCATGAAGCCCACGCGCTGCGCGACCAGGCCGAGGCCGCGCATCGGGAAAAGAGCATCTCGCTCGCCAATTCGCTTTCCCTGCAGCGCGACCTGCTCGCCGCCCAGGAAAAGCTGCGCTTCCAGGCCACCCACGATGCCCTCACCGGGCTCTGGAACCGTGCCGCCCTGCTCGATCTGCTGCATCGGGAAATGGAGCGCGTCCAGCGCATGCACATCTCCATGGGCATGCTCATGCTCGATGTCGACCACTTCAAGCTGGTCAACGATACCTACGGCCATTTCACTGGCGACGCGGTCCTGCGCGATGTCGCCTGCCGCCTGCTCCATGCAACCCGCCCCTACGACGCGATCGGCCGCTACGGAGGCGAGGAGTTTCTCATCCTCCTCCCGGGGTGCAACAGCGATGAGACTCTGGCCAGCGCCGAGCGTATCCGCGCCACCGTCAGTTCGACACCCCTTTGCGTTCGCGGCGCGGAAATTGCGCTCACCGTCAGCATTGGTGCAACCGTCGCGCGACCCGGCGCCTCCGAGACGGAGATGCTCAACCTCGCCGACTCCGTCCTGTATCAGGCCAAAAGCGAGGGGCGCAATCGCACCTTAGTCTGCATCTCGCGGGAAGCCCCCTCGGCCTCGCTGGCCGTCAGGGGGTGAGAAATTTTGCTTTGATCCAGCGCTGCGCCGGCCGCTCGATCCACTTCATCGCCGCTACCGCCGCCAGCACCAGCAGCGTGTAGCTCAGCCACGGATCGAAGCGCGCCAGCCCTGTCTTCCCCAATAATCCCGACTCGTGAATCAGATTCCACAGATTGAAGTGCAGAATATAAAGACAATAACTCGCCTGCCCCACCGCCACGAACGGGAAGAATCCGAAAAAGCGGGCGATCAGGTTGTGACCGGCCAGCCCCAGCACCGCCAGCGCGAATAGCGGCATCATCAGGCCGTCGTGCATCATGGGATAAGGGAAGTGTTCCCCGTAGTAAAGCATCGCGTAGATGCCCACCATCCCCATCAGTCCGAAGAGCAGCCGCTTGCGCGCCGCTCGCGGGATCAGCGAATCCAGATCCGCCAGCACAATCCCGAACAGGAAAGAAGGAAGGTGCGGCGGCGGCGAGAATTTCAGCGCCCGCATCCAGAAACCGTCAGTGTAGCGCCCGGGATGCAGATCACCGTCCGGATGCAGCCCCATATATAAGGAGGGCAGCACCATCCCCAGACACCACAGCCCCAGCAGGATCCCGCACAGCGCCCCTATCCTCTTCGGCCGCCTCCACAAAATCACCAGCGGAAAGATCAGATAGAAGAACGCCTCGGTGCACATCGTCCATGCCGGCGTGTTCCAGAACGTCGAGAGCGACGGGCTCCACCCCTGCATCAGCAACGGCGTCAGAATCAGGCCCCACGCGAACTGTCCGTGCGACCGCGCATGCCACTCGTCCATCAGCATGCCCACCGAGATGAGCAACGCGAACAGATACACCGGATAGAGCCGCGATATCCGCGCAACCCAGAAATCCCGGGTGCTTAACTGCCCCCTTTGCGCCCGGTCGGAGTAGTTATAGGCCAGCACAAATCCGGACAGCAGCAGAAACAGACTGACCGACGTGTAGCCGTTATCAACAACCGGCGCCAGCGGACCAAACCATTTTGGGTTGGAGAAATGGAAAAAAACAATGTTCAGAGCCGCAAACGCGCGCAGCCCGGAAAGCGCCGGGAGACGCTCCTTGCTGCCTTTCTTCGCGATCGGCCTGACTTCCGCCGCTTGCTTCGGCTGCTCTTCCTGCCACGGCCGTGGGACGATTTGGACCTGTGCGCTTATGCCGTCACCAGACTGCCGACCTTCTCCCCGGAAACGACACGGCGGATATTGCCCGGCTGATTGAGGTTGAAGATGATCATAGGCAGATTATTGTCCTTGCAGAGACTCACCGCTGTGGTATCCATCACCTTTAACCCCAGCCGCAAAATTTCCATGTACGTGATCTGTTCGAACTTCACCGCGTCCGTTCTGATGACCGGATCCGCGTCGTAGATGCCTTCTACTTTCGTCCCTTTCAGTAACACGTCGGCCTTCATCTCCATGGCCCGCAGCGACGCCGCCGTATCCGTGGAAAAATAAGGATTTCCCGTCCCTGCGGCGAAAATTACCACCCGTCCTTTTTCCAGATGCCGAATCGCCCGCCGCCGAATATACGGCTCGCAGACCTGATTCATTTCGATGGCCGACATCACCCGGCAAAATACGTCGCGCTTCTCCAGCGCGTCCTGCATCGCCAGAGCGTTGATGACCGTCGCCAGCATGCCCATGTTATCGGCGCTTACCCGGTCCATCTCCCGCGCCTGCTCGGCCACACCGCGAAAGAAGTTTCCGCCGCCCACGACAACCGCAAGCTCTACGCCCATGGCGTGTACTTCCGCCAGCTCACCCGCGATTTCGTGAATGCGAATGGGATCGACCCCGAAACCCCGGCCCGCGGCCAGCGCCTCGCCTGAAAGCTTGAGTACGACGCGTTTGTACATGCCTCAAAAAGTATCGCACGCCCCGGCAGCCACTGGATTCCCGTGGTTCCCGAAATTACGCCGACAGGCATGTGCCCGAACCCCGGCCCTCCGCCGTCCGGCCATGTTCAGGCTGCGAAAGTGCCTAATCCGGCGTGCGTCCGGCGTAATCGTGTTTGCGGGCACTGCCTTCCGGGTCATGCATCCAGCGTTGCAGGCGATCGCCGTTCACCTCCAGCCGCACCACATCCAGCTCGCCATGCTCGTAATCGGCCACCAGCATGCGCATGGAGCCACCTTCCGGCTGAACATAAATCAGGCTGACATCTCCGTTGCGGCTGCGATCCGCGACAAACAGCTGCCAGTCCTGCCCCAGCGAGTTCCGCACCAGGCCTTCCAAATCTCCCGATTCCGCCGCCGGCAGATGCTCGAACTCCGCCACCCGCATTCCCTTTACCCCGCCTCCGCTGGCCGCCCAGGCGCAGAAGCTCACCAGCCCCATCAGCGGAACCCGCTCCGCATGGGACGAATAGCGTTGTTCGACCGCCGAGACAACCGCGTTGAAGTCGTGGCTCCCAGCGGCATTCATCGCCAGCGGAACCGCCGCTAACGCCGCCATGGCGGGCACTGCCAAAAAGACCAGTTTCATGGCTGCTCCGCCTTCTTCGTCGCGTCCTTCTGCGCCTTGTCCCGCCCCTTGTCGCTCAGCTTGTAGGCATCCGACGGAATCCCGAAGTTGCCGCTCAGATCCTTCAGGTCCTCAGGGCGAATCGGCCCGGAGATGTACACGAAATCCAGTTCCCGAGGCTCGGCGCTCAGGATGAACATCCCCTGCACTTCGCCGTTCACCAGCTTCATGTAGATATCGGCGTCGTCGCTCGCCTCTCTCGACCGCTCCTTCACCAGCGCCGACCACTCCGGCGTTTCGAATTGACGGCGGATCGATTCCAGATCGGCAGGCGTATATTGTCCCGGCTTGTCGAACTCATACGTCCGGACGTACACGCCGTTAAGCTTCGCGACGATGCGCTTGCCCTCCGCATCGTCGCGATCGTTCATGAAGCGCGACGCGAAATCCAGCATCCTGCGATCGAGCGAGACCTCGGTGTAATTCGAAGCTCGCGCTGCCAGCTCCTTGCCCAGCGTCACCGGAAACGGCCCCGCTCCCGTCTGCGCCGCAGCCGGCAACGCTGATACCGCCAGCACCGCCGCAATGAGAAACATTCGTTCTGCCCGGTTCTTTTTCATGGATGCACCCCTTCGGTTTTTGCCCTGCTACTGCTGCTCATCGGTACCCTCTGCGTTTTGCTGCGATCTCTCGCTTGCCCCATCGGCCTGAATCCTCCGCTCGACCGCATTCAGCGTCGTTCCGGTAATGTGCAGCGCCAGCAGAACCTCGGCCCGCGCCCGCTCGCCTTCGATTCGTTGCCGGCGATCGTGCTCCACGCCGCCGGCCACCACCGCGCCCACCAGCACCGCCGCCGTCGCCCATCGAACCACCGGCGCCCACGGATGGCGCCCTTCCCTGCGCGCCGGTATCCGGGCCATCACGCGATCCGCAAACCCGGCGGGAGCCTCGCGCAGCTGCAACTGCTCTTTCAGTTCCGCTTCGAATCGATCGATCGGCTCAACCACGGCTGTACTCCTTCAGGGTTCGTTCCGCTTTGGCGCGCAGCATTTTCACGGCCCGCTGCAGATAGCTCCTCACCGTCGCCTGGGGCATGCCCAGCTCGATGGCAATATCTTCCGGCTCCAGGTCTTCCTGGTAGCGCAGCAGCATCACGGCCCGCTGCGCCGGCGGCAGGGTCAGCAACAGTTGCTCCACCCGATTCATCAGCGGCAGAAAATCGCGCATCGCCGGCCGCAGCTGCATCCCGTCCTGGTACTCTTCCGCCGCCGCATCACCGCGCGCCGCCCGCCGCCGCAGCGCATCCGTAGCCCGATGACACGCCACCCGCCGCAGCCAGGCTGTCACATGCTCATCGCTCTCCAGCCGCGGCAAAACCCGGTGCAGCTCGAGGAACACATCCTGCGCCACCTCTTCCGCCGTCCCGCTTTCGCCCAGGATGCGGAATGCAATGGAGAAGACCCGCGCCTGATGGCGTTCCACGAGCTTCCGGAAATTCTGCGTTGACGGGTCCAGGCAGAGAGCCCTCGATCGCTGTACCCGCATATACGCAAAGCGGGGCGCCGGATGATGCAAAATCCACAGAATTTTCAGATTTTGTTGGCCTCGGACTTGATTGGCCTCAGATTTTGGCGGCCAGGGATCCGCCCTACCGCCCGCTGGCTGCCGCCGCCCCGCCGCCGCCCGGCGGAATGCCCAGCGCGAAATTCGCCTGCGCCGAGCTGCGGCTCATCACCGGATGCTGTCCCAGCTCCTGGTGATCCGCCGCGGCGTCGGCCGCTACCCGCTGGCTCACTTCTTTTGCGACCGTCGCGTAGACGTCCGTCAGCGGCGTCAGTCCCCGATTGGCCTTCAGCGCCTGCAGCAGAAAATAGGTGAAGTATCCGTGCTGCAGCTTCGAGCTCTCCAGCGACTCTTCCTTCTCGCTGGCCGCCGCCAGAACGATGCGCCCGGTTCCCTCGGCCATGCGATTCATCGTCTTTTCCGACACCGATGCGTTGCCGATGCCGCCCGCAATCTCCTTCGACTCGCTGGCGATGGCGCCGCCGCTGAAGCAGGTATCGAGGATCACCACCGTCCGCAGCGCCTTCACCCGCGTGGCCACGGCGTTGGCCAGCTGGACCATGGGCAGCGCGGTCGCATATAATGCGTCCTCGTCCACCTGGCCGTTGGTCTCGAATTTCGTGTCGTAGGTCACCACATAGTTGGCGCCCACCACATCCATGGAGCGCGGCGACCCGTGCGTCGCCACATAAATCACAACCTCGTCGTTCGGGTTCGCTTCGCGCGCGATCCTGTTCAGAGCTTCCTTGATGCCCACCGTCGTTGCCGCCGAATCAAGCAGCAGCGTGACATGGTCCGCCGGGAATCGCCCCACGCTGGGATCGGCCAGCTCCGTCGCGAAGCTTTTCGCATCGTCTGCCGTATAGTTCAGCGCCTTGATCAGCGGGTCCTGAAAATGGCCGATACCCACCACCAGCGCCCACTTCTGCTGCACCGGGCCGGCCACCGAAGGCGTGCTTGCGGGCGGCTCTCCCTGCTGCTCTGCGTTGTTCGCGGCAATCGCGCGCGACCCGATCGGGGTCGACAGCACGAAGGGATTCTGCCCCTGGTTCATCGCTTCGGAGCCGAAGTGCGTGGCCATCGTCTGCGATAACGACGCCGCTCTGGTCATGCCCAGCCGCTGCTCCATCAGACTGCGGTAATACCAGGCATCGCCCAGCTCCGCGCAGCTGGAAACCGCGTGCTTCAGCAGCTCCAGCGCATCCTCGTAGTCACTGTTGCTGCTGGTCGGCGTCACCCGCTCCAGCGCCTGCACCATCAGATCCTGGCCGCCGCCGCACATCATCTGGTCGGCCCGGGCGCTCTCGCATCCCCACACCGCCGCCAGCGCCAGCATCGCTCCCCAGGTTCGTGCTCGACCGTTCATTTTTCCTTCGCCAGCTCCTCGAGCGCCCGCGCCCGCATGGCGCTGATCACCGCCGCGCTCACACCATCGGTCGCCAGCCGGCGCCGCCCCGCAAGCGTTAGATCGAAGTCCACCGCTCCGGCATTCTTCACCGTCTGCTCCACCGTCCCGTCATCCATGCCCGCCCGCACCATGGCCACCACCTGGCTGTTGGTCAGCGACTTGCCGCCCGCATGCTCGGGTTTGTGTTCGGCGGGTGCAGACACGTTCACCGCTTTGGTTACCGGCCGAGCCTCGGCTTCCTCTTTCACCGGCGGCGCATTCTTCTCCATCTCCAGCTTGCGATAGTGCGCGATCGCCGTCTCAATCCGCTTCTGCGGCTCGAGGAAATACTTCTCGCTCGATTTCGCATCCACCGCCTTGCCGTAATTGATCGCCGCGTCGTCCAGAAACTTCATCGCCGCTTTGGGATCCGCCGCCTGATAGGCCAGCGCCTCGTCCGCCACTCCGATGTCGTACAGCCGGTACGAATCCTGATCCAGCTTCGCCTTGGGCGTCGCCGTCATATAAGTCTCCAGCGCCCGCTCCCAAAGATTCTGCTGCGCTTCCTTGTCCCCCTGGTCGAGCGCGCCCCTGTCTTTCGCCAGATCCACCTCGATGGCCTCATCCGTGTTCACAATCTGTTCCGCCATATCCTGGATGGCCATCGTGACCAGCTTCTGCCGCAGTTCCGGATCGGTCGGCGGGTATTGACCCGAGGCATCGGTCCCCTTGCTGCCTTTCAGCTTGTGGAACCCGTCCGCCATGTTGCCGAGGACGCCATGCGAAGTGTTGTTCCCCGACGCATCGAACTGCTGGTCGTAATTCACCCGCACGTTGTCCGACGTCAGTGTTCGCCCGCTTGCCGTCTTCACCTGAAACGCCACCGCCATCGTTCCCGTGATGCGCGTGAAGGTCTGCGGCCGCGACTGCCCGGCCACCGCCTCCGCCGTCACGATCGGTGGCGGATGCGCAAACTCCGTGATCTGGCAGCTGACCGTCACCTGCGGATGAACATCGTCTTCCTGCAGATTCGAATCGTTCTTCATCAGCTCCGTCATCAGCTGGCTCTGCAGGTCCGCGGCCTCGTCCACCTGGCCGGGATGCACCGTCACGACCTTGACCGTGATCCGGTTGCCGGGCAGCTGGATCAGAGCCGGCAGCTTGCGATGCAAAACCACCTTGTCCTTGTCCATCCCAAAACCCTGGCCGAAGACCGGCACTGCTGCCAGGGCGATCAACGCGGAAACGGCTGCCGCGATCCCAATAGCGCGCGATTTCATGGTCAACTCCTCGGGCCGCTGGGGGAGAGACGGCGCTCAGACTGCTGGGGATTTCTCTTTCTTACCGCCTGCTGCTGGACAGCCTCCGGTCTTCCTCTTCTCCAGCTGCCGGACCTGCAGGTGGACCAGCCACTTGCTCGCAGGGAACCCGCCGTCGTGCTGGGCAGCGCTCGGGAGGCCCCCATCATAGCAATAACCACCCATCATCGGTCACGCTTTTTCTTGCGCGCCGCCCGCTTTTTAATCTGCCGAACGACGTTCGCTTATGGGCTCTCGACCCGCGCCTGCGTGTGAAGTTGCGGAATTCCGCGCCCGCTTAGCTCAGGCGCGCCCGGCCCTTTCTAGTAGTGTCCGCAGGGTCCAAAACGTTGAATGAAAACTACAGATTTTTATCCGCCCGGCGCACGCAGCGGAGTCCTGCATGCCACAGCGCCCGCGCAGCTGCTTCCCTCCGGCGCCTGCCCCTTCGCCGGGACACAAAAAGGGAGCGGCCCCGGCGCGCCGCTCCCTCTTCCCTACAGGCCATTCAAAGGAATGGGCTTAGGCGAAGCCTCCCGCCTGCCGCAGCGCTTCCACATCCAGTTTCTTCATCTGCATCATGGCTTCCATAGCCCGCTTCCCGCCTGCGGGCGTCTTCCCGTGAATCAATTCCCCGATGTTGACCGGCACCACCTGCCACGAAACACCGAACTTATCCCGCAGCCATCCGCATGCCACTTCCTGCCCGCCGCCCATGGTCAGCTTCTCCCATATAGCGTCGATCTCCGCCTGGCTGTCGCACGGCGCCACCAGTGACAGTGCATCGGTAAAGCTCTGGTGGGGTCCGCCGTTCAGCGCGACGAACTGCTGGCTGCCGATGAAAAAAGTCACCGTCAGCACCGATCCCGCCGGGGTTGGCCCTCCTTCGGGAGCCCGCAGGATCGTCCCCATCCGCGCATTCGGAAACACTGAGACATAAAACCGCGCCGCCTCTTCCGCATTCTCGCTGAACCATAGAAATGGCTGAATCGCCTGCATCGCCCTCTCCTTATCGTTGGCTGCTCTTACCCAATCGCCTCGTCTGAAAACCTGCCCTGAGCGAAGCCGCAGAGGCAGGTCCCCCTCCCGCAATCGCTCCAATCACCAGCAGCGGCTCTTGTCCCGCCGCCACCGGCGCCGGCAGCGGATCGTCGGGTGAATCGTGAGACAGATCCTCCTGACACGCGAAGAATCGCAGAAACGGCCTCCGCTTCAGCGTGTCGTGGTCGCGGATCGTTCCCCGCAGCACCGGATAGCGCGCCTCGAGAGCATCCAGCACTCGCCGCACGGTCACCGGCTCCGCAACCTCCAGCATCACTTCCCCGTCCACCTGCGCCAGCACCCGCAAATGATGCGGCAACTCCACACGAATCACGCGACCGTCTCCCCAATCTCCGCCGGCTAGTTTCCCGGGATGGTCTGCACTTCCACCGACAGCACCGCCGGCAGATCCCGCACGATCGGCTTCCAGTGATCGCCTGCATCCGGCGAAACATAAACCTGGCCGCCGGTGGTGCCGAAATACACGCCGCACTCGTCCAGCGTGTCCACCGACATCGCATCCCGCAGCACGTTCACGTAGCAGTTCTGCTGCGGCAGGCCATCCGTCATTGCCTCCCAGTCATTGCCCCCCCACCGGCTGCGCCACACCTGCAGCTTGCCGTCCAGCGGATAGTGCTCTGAGTCGCTCTTGATCGGCGCTACGTAGATCGTCTCCGGCTCGTGCGCGTGCACGTCGATCGCGAACCCGAAATCCGTCGGCAGATTTCCGCTTACCTCCCGCCACGAATCGCCCGCATCGTCGCTGCGCATCACGTCCCAGTGCTTCTGCATGAACAGCACGCCCGAGCGCTTCGGATTCATCGCGATGTGGTGCACGCAGTGTCCCACCTCGGCGTTCGGATCGGGAATGAACTGCGAACGCAGCCCCTGGTTGATCGGTTTCCAGCTCTTGCCGCCATCGTCGCTGCGGAACGCCCCAGCCGCCGAAATCGCAATATAGATGCGGTTCGGATCGGCCGGGTCGAGGATGACCGTGTGCAGGCACATGCCGCCCGCGCCCGGCTGCCACTTCGGCCCCGTGCCGTGCCCGCGCAGACCGGACAGCTCCTGCCACGAATGAGCGCCATCCTTCGATTGAAACAGCGCCGCATCCTCTACCCCCGCATATACGCCCTCCGCATCCCTCAGCGACGGCTCCAGATGCCACACCCGCTTGAATTCCCACGGATGCTGTGTCCCGTCGTAGAACTGGTGCGTCGTCAGCGGCGCGCCGGTCGCATCCGAGGTGTCGTATACGAAGCGGTTCGCCTCGCCCATCGGAAATCCCTGCGGCGATTTCTGCACCCCTCCACCCGGCGCGGCCCACCTCTTCCCGCCGTCATCCGACCGCTGGATCACCTGCCCGGACCAGCTGCTGGTCTGCGAAACATAGATCCGCTCAGGATTCACCGGCGATCCCTTCATGTGGTAAATCTCCCACCCCGCGAAGAACGGTCCGCTCACATCCCAGTTCTCCCGCTTGCCGTCCGCGGTCAGGATGAACGCGCCCTTCTTCGTCCCTACCAGCACTCGTACTTTACTCATGCCTGCTCCTGTGCTTTTTCCCTGAAGAATGCTGATCGTCCGAACAGCTTACATCGGCTTCGATACGTTAATCATCCATGGCGTCCCGAAGCAGTCCGCAAACATGGCGAAGCGCTTCGCCCAGAAGGTCTCCTGCAGGGGCATGCCGATCTGGCCGCCCTCCGAGAGCGCCTTATAAACCCGCTCCGCTTCGGCGACGTCCTCAAATTCGAGGCACACCCGCAGTCCCTGCGGCTGGCTGAAATGCGGCGGCGGCGCGTCACAGCCCAGCAGCATCTGATCGCCGACCCGCATGGCGATGTGCATGATTTTTTCGTTCCAGCCGGGATAGTGTCCTGCCATGGGGCTGTTGCCGAAGGTAAACTGGCCGACGATCGTGCCGCCCAGCGCCCGCTCGTACAGGCGAAAAGCCTCGTCGCATTGTCCGTTGAAGTTCAGATAGGGCTGAATTTTCATTGCTTTGTTTCTCCTCTGGGTAAGGTTCCTAGAGCCCGACTGCCCCTGCAGGCGGAGGCTATCGGCTCATCCGGAGCGGCACCATCGTGCGCAACCGAGAATCGCGCAGCCATAATGCGCCCCAAAGCAGGATGCCGAAATATAGCGGGAACAGCGTGTGGCTGAACAGCGGGTTCTCCAGCCGCAGATTCGTTGCTACCGCCCCGCCCCGATACCCGGTCAGCAGAATCGCTCCCAGGATCGCCGTCCGCGGAATCAGATACAACGCCAGACAGGCGACCAAAACGGCGCCCAGTGGCACCGACAGTTCCAGCGGCCATCCCGTCCGCACGAACGCCTCCGCCACCTGCACCGGTTTCGCAAACTTCATTGCCGCATCGAGCAACATGAACGCGGCAATCAGTCCGCTGATGATCCTGCCCGTCCACAGCGGTCCCGATGACACTTCCGGCCTGCTGTTGCTTATCATTCCCGCTCCCATCGTCGATGCCATTGCCGTTCACCTCCATTGCCAGTTTCCGCCCACGAATGCCCTGCCTGACGACCACTCGATTGCGTCCAGTACCCCTTACCGCTTGCTGCGGCCAGCTTCCGGCTTGCGCCCGTTCGTTGAATCACCCGCGACGCCTTTGCCCGAACCGCTCGCCGCACCCCTGGGACCCCCCAGCCACGGCAGCATCGGCCGCGGATCCCGCTCCCGCCACCGCCGCTGCGTCTCCGCCAGCACCGCTTCCCGGTTCCGCGCCATCTCCGCCACCAGCGATTGCGGCGCCCCCGTGTCCTCGTGCTGCGCTCCCCAAATCAGCAGCTCCAGCATCACCGCAGCCAGATCGATTCCCTTCTTCGTCAGCCGGTAATTCACCCGCCGCCCGTCGCTCGCATCCCGCTCTGCTTCCACGATGTCCGCCCTCTGCAGCCGCCGCAGCCGGTGCGCCAGAATATTCGTCGCAATCCCCTCACCCGAATCCATGAAGTCCTGAAAGCTCCTGAACCCGCGCACCATCAGATCCCGCACGATCAGCAGCGACCAGCGGTCCCCAAACACCTCCAGCGAGATGTTCACCGGACATCCGGATCGATGATCGGAAGTGGTGTTCCGCGGCATGTTGGTCAAACTAACAAATATCGCTTGCGTTTTGCAAGTGATTATCGGAGAAATCTGTTGAAATCTGCCCACAGAAGAAAGGCCACCCCCCCAGGGTGACCTTTTTCATTCCTTTAAATTGCTGCCAACAGCGAGCTCTACTGCGGCTGCGGGTTCGACACTCCCGTCACCGGCGCCGGACGAATGGGCTGCTGATTTGGCATCGGAGGGGGCTGCTGGTTCGACGTCGTCGGAGCCTGCTCCCGCACCCCGATCGACTGTCCCGAGATCACCAGATCCACTCGCCGGTTCTCCGCGCGGCCGGATCCGGTTGCGTTATCCGCGACCGGATCAGCTGCGCCATAGCCTTCTGCCGTAATGTTCTCCGGGGCGACACCCTGCGAGATCAGAAACGCCTGCACCGCCGTCGCCCGCTGCTGCGAGAGCTTCAGGTTGTAGGGATCCGAACCGATGTTGTCCGTATACCCTTCCACCTGCAGCTTCAGGCTCGGATAGGTCAGCAGGATCCCCGAAACCCTGGCCAGTTTGATCTGCGCGTCGGTCTTGAGAGTCGCCTGGTTGAACCCGAAGAGCACGTCCGACATATTCACGATCAGCCCGCGTGCCGTCTCCTGCGTGTTCAGCACCTGATTCAGTTGGTCCCGCAGCTTCTCCCGCATCTGCTCCGTCTGCTGTTGCGCCGCGGCTGCAGCCTGTTCGGCAGCCTGCTGCCGTGCCCGCGCGTCCTCCGCGGCCTGCTGGGCTGCCGCCGCCTGCGCTTCCGCCTGTCGTTGCTGCTGAGCAGCGGCAGCGGCCTCCGCCTGAGCCTGTTCCTGCTGCTGTTGCGCCGTTACTGCCGCCTGCTGCGCCGCCTGTTGGGCAGCCAGAATCTTCGCTTTCGCCGCTGCGTCCTCCTCCGCCTTCTTCTTGCGGATGGTCACGATGCGCGCGTCCTCCGCCGTCTGCACCGCTTCCCGCGCATAGGTGATTTCTTCTTTCATGTCCTTCTGATGGATATCCATCTGCCGCGCGTTAAAAAGGTCCTGCTTCGCCGAGGCCATGCTGTCGGCCGCGTATTGATCGGCCCCTTCCGCCTCCGCGATCTGCACCGCGTTGGTCGCCTCATACAGTTCCAGCGGCGATCGGTCATCCCGGCTAATCGGGTGCAGAATCGTGTGCTGTCCGTCGGTGGTCTGCGTGTATGCGCCGCGCGGCAGCAGGCTGTAGTGTGCGTCCACCGTCTCCAGCACCCCCGCCGTCTTATCCGGCAGAACATAGTTCTGCATCACCACCAGATCGCTCGGCATCGTCACCGCAAAATACGGCTCCGCTGTCAGGATCAACCCGAACGACTGCAGGCTCGTCGTCACGGTCGTATCCGCATGGCCATGCGTCCACAGCACTTCGCCCAGATTCACTGGCCGCCCCTCCGGCGTAATCGCCCACAGCACATAGGTCAGATATTCGATCCCGAATCCGTTCGCCGGCCCCAACCCCTCGAAATGCGCCTTGATTTCCGTGCGCCCGTTCAGGCTGTTTACCTGCGCCGACCCTTTTGCCATGGGCAAAAGGCTGGTTCCCCGAAGCCCGATCTTCGTCGCACCGCTGCGGTGAAAGTAGTTGACCGCGGGAATATCCCGCCCCACCACCGTGACCTTATAAACCGGAATCCCCTGCTCATTCCGGCCCTCCGGCTGCTGCCCCTGTTGCGGCCAGTGATTGGTCGTGGTGGGGTTCGATTCCTGTGCCGCAAGGCAGCCACAACTCGCCAGCATGAATGCCAAAGCCCAATATCGTTTCATTTTTCTGTTGATCTCCTGCTTCCGGCGTGCCCCGGCCAGCGCCGGGAGCGATTTCTTTCGCCGTTCCCTGGGATGCCCTCCCATGCAACACAAGATGGCCGATCCGGCCTCACTCCGCTGGCACCCCACGTGCTTCTTTTAGCTCGCCCCCATCCCGACCCGGCCGGCAGCGCTAACATGAAGTCCCGATGCCTGTTGCCGCCATGTTCCTCGAGTTGCGCATCCCCCACGCCCACTCCCTCAAGGACCGCCGCCAGGTGGTGCGCAGCCTGAAGCACAAGCTCGCCCACGGCTTCAACATCTCCATCGCGGAAATGGATGAAGCGGTCACCTGGCAATCGGCCACCCTTGGCATCGCCGCCATCTCCGCCTCCCGCGACTACCTCTCCGGCCTCATGCAGCAGCTCGAAGAAGCTGCAGTCCGCAACGCCGAGTCGCTGGGCGCCGAGGTCGCCGTCTCGTGGGATTATCTCGAAACCAGCGCCGATTCCTGACCCCTGGCCCGGCCGTTGTATGATGGGCGTGCCCTCAGCCGCGGCTGTCGGCTCCGCATCTCCCGTCTGCTCCCCCGCCGCAACTGCTGGTCGATCTGCAGTGTTGGAGGAAAGCATGAAACGTCTCGTCGGTCCTCTCGCCGTCCTTCTGGTCTTTACGGTTGTAGCCTTCGCGCAGGATAAGAATAAAGGTCATGGCCAGACCGGCCATGCACCTACCGGCCACTCCCGCAGTTCCGGACCACCGGAGGTGGGCGGCGGCTACATTCCCCAACACGGGCCGCAGCAGAAAACACCCCTGCCGCCTCACGGCCAGCCCGACCAGACGGGCCATCCGACTGCGCCTCATGTGGATCGCGGCTCCGGCCACTGGGTCGGCGCTACCCCCAATCCTGCGCTGCACCTCGACAACCCCTGGCAGCATGGACACTTCCCCGGCTCCACCGGCGCCAATCAGATCTGGCGCCTCCGCGGCGGTGGTCCTTCGCGCTTCTGGTTCCATGGCTATTACTTCAGCGTTGCGCCGGGCGATCTTGCCTATTGCTCCGGCTGGCTCTGGGATTCGGACGATGTCCTCCTCTATCCCGATCCCGACAATCCCGGCTGGTATCTCGCCTACAACGTGCGCCTCGGCATCTGGGTGCACGTGATGTATCTCGGCGCCTGACCGGCCTCGCATCTCCGGGGACAATCGCCCATCCGCCGCGCGTTGTCCCCGCCTCTCGCTGCTGCGACTGAAGGACAGATGCCCCCCGCCGTCCCCATCCTGTCCGTCTCCGGCCTGTCCAGGCAGTTCGGCGCCACGGTCGCCGTCGACGCCATTTCCTTCGCCGTCGCCCAGCATGAAATCCTCGGCCTCCTCGGCCCCAACGGCGCCGGAAAAACCACCACCATCAACATGATCCTCGGCGTTCTCCAGCCCACCGCCGGCCGCATCGTCATCGACGGCTGCGACCTCGCCAGGCGCCGCCGCCAGGCACTGGAGCGCACCAACTTTGCCGCTGTCTACGCCCCTCTGCCCGGCAATCTCACGGTCGCGCAGAACCTCCGTGTCTTCGGCATGCTCTACTGCGTGCCCAGCCTCGCCGCCCGCGTGGAAGAGGTGCTGACCGAGTTCGACCTTCTCCACTTTCGCGATACCAAATGCGGCCTGCTCTCCTCCGGCGAGCAGACCCGCGTGGCTCTCGCCAAGGCCATGCTCAACCGCCCCCGCCTGCTGCTCCTCGACGAGCCCACCGCCTCGCTCGATCCGGCCGTCGCCCGCGATATCCGCGCCACTATCCGCCAGTTTGCCGAGCGCATCAACGTCGGCGTCCTCTGGACCTCGCACAACATGATCGAAGTCGCCGAAGTCTGCCACCGCGTCCTGTTCCTCTCCCGCGGCCACATCCTGCTCGAAGGCGATCCCCGCGCCCTGCCCGCCAGCCACGGCCACAACACCCTCGAAGACCTCTTCGTCGCCGTCGCTCGCGAACCCCTCACCATTCGCGATCTGTCATCCTGAGCGAAGTGTGGCTCCCTGAGCCAAACCCGGTCGAAGCACCTCCCGAGCGTCGGCATTCCCGACCAGCCTGCTCCCTGGGATTCGCCAGAGCAGCCGCCCTCGCCCAACCTCCGCCCGGTACGCTATACGCTGTACTTTGCCATGTCCCCGCGTCGCATCGCCGCTCTGCTCCTCCGCCAGTTCTATCTGCTGCGCGGCTCGCCCGCCCGCATCGTCCCGCTCTTTTCATGGGTCGCCATCGACATCATCCTCTGGGGATTCATCACCCGCTACCTCAACTCCGTTTCCGGCGCGCGCTTCAACTTCGTCCCCGCTATGCTCGGCGCCGTCCTGCTCTGGGACTTCATGGCCCGCGTCATGCAGGGCATCACTACCGCCTTCCTCGAAGACGTCTGGTCCCGCAACTTCCTCAACCTCTTCGCTTCCCCCCTGTCTGTTTCCGAATTTCTCGGCGGACTGGTGCTCTCCTCCATCGCCACCAGCATGGTCGGCCTCGCTGTGATGGTCCTGCTCGCTACCGTCGTCTTCGGAGTGGTTCATCTGGCCCATCCCCGCCTTCATCTCGCCGCTGGCCTGCGTCTTCTATCCGCTGGCCACCCTGCCTCACTGGATGCAATACCTCGCGCGCCTCATCCCTGCGAGCTACGTCTTCGAAGGCATGCGCCAGGTGTTGGCCAATCAGACCCTGACCCGCCAGGGAGGCCACGCCCAGGCCGTCTCCGCCCTGCCGCTGGCCATCGGCAGCGTCCTCGCGGTGCTCTACCTGGTGGGAATGGCGCGCGCCTTTACCGGCGTCTACCGCCACGCGGTCCGGACCGGCCTCATCGCCCGCTACTCCGCCGAAACCGTATCGTAGTAATTTGCCCTTTAGGGCTTCTCACTCTTACTCTTTGCAACCCGACGTTTCCTGAACCGCTCGCATTGATCTCGGTAAGTAAAGACGTACTGAGCTAAAGCTTCGGTGAATTCGAGGATGTCTTTTGCATCCTCTCAGGAAATGCTCAGAGAGACTCCATGAGCCGCTTCGTTCCCCAAATTTCTGAGCGCCTCCGCCCATTCAAGCAGTCGTGCCTCAATTACCCCGGTATCCTTGAATTTCTTCTTTCTTTCAATGCCGTGCTCTGCACACAAGCCCTCGAGCGCCTTTCGGCACATGATCGCGCTGGCGTTGTTCGCCTTCGCCTTGAAACACGACACCACTTCCTCAAAGGCAGCGCGGATCGGCCCGGGTTCGTCATACAACCCCACCGTCTTTGCGTCGACAATTGCGGAGCAGAACCTGCACTCGAGCAGCACTTTCGATTCCCGGATATAGTGTCCAACTGCCATGCCTGAACAATCGCCCGAATCCCTCGAAACTGTCGCCTTCCGCATGAAACTCTTCCCCGGTAAAGCCGCCGAGTACCGCCGCCGCCACGACCTCATCTGGCCCGAACTGGTCCAGGCCCTCCACCAGGCCGGTGTCTCCGACTACCGCATCTTCCTCGACGAAGAAACCCTCTGCCTCTTCGCGATCCTGAAACGCCGCCGCGACCACTCCATGGACCGTCTGCCCCAGACCGACGTTGTCCGACGCTGGTGGGCCATGATGTCCGACATCATGGAAACCAACCCCGGCCACTCCCCGGTCGAGCAGCCGCTCGTCCCCATGTTCTCTATGGAATGACCCTCCATCGACCGGCAATCGTGTGCACCGGTTCACCCCCTCTCCAGTCCCTCGCCGCTTCTCCCTATAATGAACATGCGTGCCCCGCCCGGCTCCCTGCGTCCGGCATCCGCCGCATCTGGATAGGTGAGCCCACTTGAAACCCGTAAAGAGAAATCGCGACGGAGCAAAAAAGACCCGCCGCAAAATCGTGGCGAAGCGCAAAGCCATCCTCCGCGGCCACGCTCCCGCTCCTGAAGGACAGGCCCAGCCCCGTCGCAACGACCGCAAACGTCCCCGCGCCGCCCGCGGCTCCAACATCGCCGCGCGCCCTTCACCCCCAGCCGCCCGGCCTCCAGCCTATGTGCAGGACGACTGGAAGATCGTGCCTCCGCAAGCCCCCTCGCCCAAAAAGCCTGCAGCGACCTTGCCCCGGAACAACTTCCCTGAGAGCCGCTCTGCGCCCAGGCCGCGTCCCGCCCTCCGCGCCGCAGTCCTTGCGATCGTCGGGCGTCCCAACGTCGGCAAATCCACCTTGTTCAACCGCCTCACCGGAAGCCGCCGTTCGATTGTCGGCGACGAGCCCGGCATCACCCGCGACCGCATCTACGGCGAAGTCGAGTGGATCGGCCGCACCGCTCGCGTCGTCGACACCGGCGGCATCGTCCCGGACGATCAGGCGCTCATTCCCGCCGAAATCTTTCGCCAGGCACGCACCGCCCTCGACGAGGCCGACGCCATCATCATGGTCGTCGACGGCCGTTCCGAGCTCGCCGCCCCCGACATCGATCTCGCCCGCCTCCTTCAGAAAACCGGCAAGCCGCTCTTCCTCGCCGTCAACAAAATCGACACTCAGTCGATGGACGCCGCCGCCCAGAACTTCCGCCGCCTCGGCATCCGCAACGTCGTCCCCATCTCCGCCGAACACGGCAACAATATCGGCGACCTCCTCGATGACGTCTTCGCAGTCCTGCCTGCCGAGCAAACCCCGGAAGTCGCTCTTCCTGATACGCAATCTCCTTCGCCAGCCGATGGCCAAGATGCCCCTGCAGTGCCCGATGTGCCCGAGGGGGCCAGTCCCCATCGCACGCATGGTGAGTTCGAACAGCGCGAAACCGCCGTGGCCATCATCGGTCGCCCCAACGTCGGCAAATCCACCCTGCTGAACGCCCTCACCGGCAGTTCCCGCGCCATCGTTTCCCCCGTCGCCGGCACCACCCGCGACGCCGTCGACGAGGTCCTGCGCTACAAAGATCACGACCTCCGCCTCATCGACACCGCCGGCATCCGCCGCAAAGGCAAAACCCGCCTTATGGCCGAGAAGCTGTCCGTCGTCATGGCGCGCCGCCATCTCGAAGCCGCCGACGTCGCCCTGCTGGTCCTCGACGCCACCGAAGGCGTCACCGCGTCCGACGCCACCATCGGCGGCTACGCCCACGAAAGCGGCCGCAGCGTCATCATCATCGTCAATAAGTGGGACCTCGTCACCACCGCTCGCACCGACGGAAAGCCTCCAGCCGACGCCGCCATCTTCGAGCGCCAGCTCCGCACCGTCCTCAAATATCTCAGCTACGCACCCGTCCTGTTCATCTCCGCCGTCCAGGGCCGCAACATCCCGCGCGTGCTCGATACCGTGCTGCGCGTCGCCGCCGAACGCCGCAAACGCGTCTCCACCGGCCAGATGAACCGTTTCCTCGACCGCATCGACTTTCAGCGCGCCAGCGTGCCCATGGCCAAACGCGTCCGCATCTATTACATGACCCAGGCCGCCGTTGCTCCGCCCACCTTCGTCCTCTTCACCGACCGCGACGTGAAACTGCACTTCTCTTTCGAGCGCTTCCTCGAAAACCAGATTCGTGCTGCCTTTGACTTCGAAGGATCACCAATTTGGTTCAAAGTCCGCGCCCGCAATCCGGCCAAACAGTCCGCCTAGCTCCACTGCGCTCGCCCCGGTTCTCCACAACCTCGATTCGAAAATTGGCAACGCCATCCGCCTTCCTGGTATCGAACCAGATAGATGGCGGTAACGCTTGAATCCCGAAGAAGGAGGATGGATGTCCAGAGTACGGACAAAAACCACTGAATCGGCAACAACGCGCCATATCCGGGAAGGCAGATCGACTCGAGCCGAGCGTCTTCCCATGGGGCCCATGCTCGAATACAGGCGTCCCACGGAGGGCATCCTCAAATGGCCGAGCCTCTTCTATGGAGGCGAGACCACAGCGGGCGAGTCAGCTTCCCGGTGATTCACTCCCCTGCAGATGACCGGCCCGGTCCCTCCACAGGATCGCTGCCTGGAGCTCTGCCGGACTCCCGCGGAAGCAACGCACATCCTGACCCGAAGAGAATGCTTTCCTCGGTCGGCAGCCCGCATAAGCGGGCGTGAGATCCGCTTAGCGCGGAAATTCTCAGAATTGACCGAATCCGGCAGAGCGTTTAAAAATCGGGGCGAATTCGTGACGGGCTGTTCGGAAACGGACAGCCCGTCGTGTCTTCCGTCCTTTTCCCGCGCCACTGCGCCCCTGCGCCGCTCCGATCTCCTTGACCAGTGAGCCGCCCCGCGAACCGCAGCGCTCCCGCCTGCGTACCCTCCTCATGACGAAACCTGATTTTCCTGAAGCCTGAGCCTCAGCTCTCGAATCCAAGTAACGCCTCATCCGCCATCAATCGTTTTTTCAGCAAGTCAGACTGCGGGCCCTCCTGTATCCTGTGTTGTCTGTACTCAACTTTTTTCAGAAAAATGTGGCTCCCTCTGAGGCCGAGACCTGAGGTCCAGTTGTGAAAAAGCTGTCGCTTCTTTCGCTTTCGATTTTGCCCCTTGTCGCCGCCGGGATTGCCGGCTGCAACAAGGCCCAGCCGCAGGGGCAGCCGGCCGGCGCCGCCATGCCGGCCATCCCGGTTCAGACCATCACCGTCGCCGCCACTCCCGTGCCGCAATCGGATACCTACGTCGCCACCATCAAGTCGCGCCGCTCGGCCACCATCAACCCCCAGGTCAGCGGCAACATCACCCGCATTCCGGTCCACTCCGGCGACCACGTCAAAACCGGCCAGCTTCTGATGGAGATCGACCCCACCAGGCAGGAGGCCACCGTCGCCTCCCAGGAGGCGACCGATCAACAGCTGCTGGCGGTCTATAAGTACAACCAGTCCCAGATCGCGCGCCAGCGTCAGCTCTTTACCGACGGCATCATCAGCAAAGACGCAATCGACCAGTCTGAGCAGGCCTACGCCAGCGCCAAAGCCAATTACGACTCTGCGCTCGCTACCCTGAAGATGCAGCAGCAGCAGCTCGGCTATTACCGCATCACCGCTCCCTTCGACGGAGTGGTGGGCGATATCCCCGTCCACATCGGCGACTACGCCACGCCTACCACCATGCTGACCACCGTCGATGAGAACCGGGACCTCGAAGCCTATATCTACATTCCCACCGAACGCGCCGCGCAGATTCGCCCCGGCCTCGGCGTCCAGATCCTCGATAACAGCGGCAAACCTGTCGAAAATTCCGCCATCGACTTCATCTCGCCCCAGGTCGACGACCAGCTCCAGGGCATTCTCGTCAAGGCGCCGGTGCACTCCAGCCTGCTGCGCAACGGCCAGCTCGTCAAAGCGAGCGTCATCTGGAACATGACCGCCAAACCCATCGTCCCGGTGCTCGCTGTCACCCGCCTGGGCGGCCAGGCGTTCGTTTATGTCGCCAAAAGTGTCGCACCCGGCAAGTTCGTTGCCCACCAGCAGGCTATCGATCTCGGCCAAACTGTCGGCAACAACTACGCTGTCCTCAGCGGCCTGGACAATGGCGAAAAAGTGATCGTTTCCGGCACGCAGATCCTCATCGACGGAATGCCCGTCATCCCGCTGCCTGCAGGGCCGCCGCCCCCGGGCCCACCCGCGCATGGCGCGTAAAGCGCTTCGACTTTCACGGATGAACTGCGAGGCTCAGCTTGGTTGACTTCTTTATCCATCGCCCGGTTTTTGCCACCGTCTGCGCGCTCCTCATCATCCTCGCCGGCGCCGTTGTCATTCCCTCGCTGCCAATTTCTCTCTATCCGCAGCTCGCCCCCCCCCAGGTGATCGTCAGCAGCGCCTACATCGGCGCTAATTCCAGCCAGGTCGAATCCGCCGTTACCCGCCCGCTCGAGGAAGCCATCAACGGCGTCCCCGGCATGCGCTACATCCAGTCCACCAGCGCCAACGACGGTTCCAGCGCCATCACCACTACCTTCAACACCGGCTACCCCCTCGACATCGCCGCCGTCGACGTGCAGAACCGCGTCTCCTCCGCCTCCGGCCTGCTGCCCGCCGAGGTCAATCAGACCGGCATTACCGTCAGCAAAGCAAACAGCAATTTCGTCTTCGGCGCCGGCATCTACGCCGAACACGGCCAGTACAGCAACCTGTTCATGAGCAACTACCTCGACGTCTATATCAAGGACGCCATCAAGCGCGTCAAAGGCGTCGGGGATGTCCAGATTTTCGGCGTCGGACAGTACGCCATGCGTATCTGGCTCGACCCCGTCAAGCTCGCCGCCCGCCAGCTCACCGCCACCGACGTGGTCACCGCCCTCCAGCAACAGAACGTCGAAGTTCCCTCCGGCCAGCTCGGCGCCCCGCCCTCCGACAATCAACAGTCCTTCCAGATTTCCGTCAACGTCCTCGGCCGCCTCTCCACCCCCGAGCAGTTCGACAACATCATTATTAAGAACACCCCCAACGGCATCGTCCAGATCAAGGATGTCGGCCATGCCGAACTCGGCTCCTCGAACTATGCCAGCACCCTCACCTTCGACGGCATTCCCGCCGTCGGCTTCGGCGTCCAGCAGCTCAGCGACGCCAATGCCCTGCAGGTCGATCGCGACGCCAAAGCCGAGCTCGATCTGCTCTCCAAATCCTTCCCGCCGGGCATGAAGTACGCCGTCGCCTTCGACACCACCACCGTCGTCGGCGCCTCCATTCATGAGGTCGTCAAGACCCTCATCGAAGCCATCATCATCGTCATCCTCGTCATCTTCTTCTTCCTGCAGGACTGGCGCGCCACCCTCATCCCCGCCGTCACCATCCCGGTTTCGCTGGTCGGCACCTTCGCCTTCATCAGCGTCTTCGGCTTCTCCATTAACTCGCTCACCCTCTTCGGCATCACTCTGGCCACCGGCCTCGTGGTCGACGATGCCATCGTGGTCATCGAAAACGTGCAGCGCCATATCGCAGAAGGCGACCGCGAGCCCCACCATGCCACCTCCGCCGCCATGCGCGAAGTCACCGGCGCCGTCGTCGCCACCTCGCTGGTCCTCATCGCCGTCTTCGTTCCCGTCTCCTTCTTTCCCGGAACCACCGGCATCCTCTACCGCCAGTTCTCGCTCACCATCGCATTCTCCATCGCCATTTCCGCCTTCAACGCCCTTACCTTATCGCCCGCCCTGGCCGCGCTGCTGCTGCGCCGCGATGAAGGCAAACACACCGTGCTCCACCTGGCCGAGCGCGGCGTGAAAGCCCTCGGCCGCGGCTATGCACGCGCCATCCACCGCGTCCTCCGCATCCGCTGGGCCATGCTTCTGCTCTTCATCATCGGGCTCGCCGCCGCCGCATGGGAGTACACCCACGTCCCCACCGCCTTCGTCCCCGAAGAAGATCAGGGCTTCATGATGATCCTCGTCCAGGCCCCGCAGGGCGCGTCTCTCGCCTATACCACTCACATCGAGGCCGAGGTCAGCGCCCTCCTCAATCAGGACAAGGATGTTGCCGGTTCCTTCGCCGTCGGCGGCTTCAGCTTCAGCGGCAACGCCCCCAATTACGGCATGATGTTCTGCGCCCTCGCTCCCTACGAACAGCGGCGCGGCCCTGAGCATTCCGCTGAAGCCATCGTCAATCGCCTCCGCCCCAAATTCTTCATGATCCCCGGAGCCCTCATCATTCCCCTCCAGCCCCCCGCCATCCAGGGCATCGGCAGCTTCGGAGGCTTCCAGTTTGAGCTCGAGGACCGCGGCAGCAATACTCTCACCGACCTCGACCGCACCGCTCACACGATCGTCGCCCGCGCCAGCCAGAATAGAAACCTGACCGGCATGTTTACCAGCTTTACCTCCAACGATCCTCAGGTCCTCGTCCGCATCGATCGCGAGAAGGCTCAGGCCCTCGGCGTTCCCTTCAGCCAGATCTCCGACGCCCTCCAGGTCTACATGGGCTCCGAGTACGTCAACAACTTCGACTTCAACAATCGCAGCTACCGCGTCTACATCCAGGCCGCCCAGCAGTTCCGCGACAGCGCCGCCGACATCCGCCAGTACTACGTCCGCTCCAATACCGGCCAGATGATTCCCCTCGATAACCTCGTCACCCTCGAGAACACCTCAGGTCCGCAGGTCATCAGCCACTACAATCTCTTTCGCTCCGCAGAAATCGACGGCTCCGCCGCGCCCGGCGTCAGCACCAGCGTCGCACTCCACACCATGGAAGATGTGGCCAGCCACAACATGATGCACGGCATGGCCTACGAGTGGACCGGCCTCTCCCTCGAGGAAATCGAATCCGCCGGCAAAATCATCGTCATCTTCTCCCTCGGCATCCTCGTCGTCTACCTCACTCTCGCCGCTCTCTACGAAAGCTTCGCCCTCCCCTTCATCATCCTGCTGGCCGTCCCCATGGCGGTCTTCGGCGCTCTGCTCGCCCAGTCCCTGCGCGGCTATGCCGACGATATCTACTGCCAGATCGGCCTCGTCATGCTCATCGGACTGGCCGCCAAAAACTCCATCCTCATCGTTGAGTTTGCCGAGCAGCTCCGCAGAAAGGGCAGCTCCATCATCGACGCCGCCATCGAAGCCGCTGAGCTCCGCCTCCGCCCCATTTTGATGACTTCCTTCGCCTTCATCCTCGGCGTCATTCCTCTGGCCATCGCTTCCGGCGCGGGCTCCGCCGGACGCCGCTCCGTCGGCACCACCATCATCGGCGGCATGCTCGTCTCCACCCTGCTCAACCTGTTCTTTATCCCCGTGCTCTACGTCATGCTGGAGTCGCTGCTCGGCCTCTTCCACCGCAACCCCGCCCCGCACTCCATCTCCGCAGACTAAAACCGGGTTCCCAGCGACGGACCTCCGTCGCCGGGCTCACTCGCTGACCTACCGCCGCTGAAAGTCCGGCGACCCCAGCAGCAGTCCTGCCAGCAGCGCCGCCTGCTGATCCGCCGGCGGAGGCAGCGCAGGCGCCGCCAGCAGCAGTTGCCCAAACTCGCGCGGTCGCACGAAGTTCACCGGCCGCGGCCTTTTCGGCCGGCCCTTGCTGTCCGGCGCTTCGTTCTGCTGCTGCGCCAGTTCTGACAACGCCGCCGCCCGCGTCTGCGGCGATACGACCCCGTCCAGCAGCAACCCTTCCAGTTTGCCTTCCCTGGTCTCCGCCGTCGCGTCCGGCTGCCCTGCGATTCCCATCAGCTCATCCCAGCGCATCGCCACGCCCCCGTTGTTGTCCGCCAGCGCCAGGCTGAAGTTCATGCGGTCCAGCAGCTCGCCGCTGTTCAGCCACGCATCCGCCGTCCACGCATAGCCGTTCGGCGTCTGGCACCCATACAGCGGCATGCCCAGCTGGCTGATCGCCTCCACCAGCGCCGCCGGATGCGCCACTTCGCCCCCCGTCGCGCGCACCGCCGATATCACATACTCCTCCGGCGTCTTCACCTTCGCCCGGTACGTCTGCCGCGACCAGAATTCCGGCGACTCCAGCATCGTCCGCAGCACCTCGCGGATATCGCCCCCCGTCTTCACCCATGTCGCCGCCATCGCGTCCACCACCGCCGCCGGCGGGTTGTCGCTCACGAATCGCTGCGCCATTTCGTACGACACGTGATGCGCCGTCGCCGGACTCACCGCCAGCATGTGCAGGATCTCCAGTCCCTCCCGCTCCCCGCCCTCGGGAATCCTGTACCCCAGTACAAACTTTGGCCCCGGCTCATGCCGCCGCGGGTTGAACTCGAACGCCCCGCCCTGATCCGGGCGATCGATCTCCCATCCCGTAAACGCCTTCGCCACTTCGATCACATCCTGCTGTGTGTAGCCGCCGTCCACGCCCAGGGTGTGCAGCTCCATCAGCTCGCGCGCATAGTTCTCGTTGATGCCCAACTGCCGCTGCTTCCCCGCCGCCCCATTCCGTCTCGGAGCGTTCAGTCTCGCCCCGTTCAGTCCCATCGCCACCCGCATCGCGGCCATCGAATGCGGCCCCACGCTCTCCGTCTGGTCCAGATAGAACAGCATCGCCGGGCTTTGCGCCGTAGCCACCAGCAGGTCTTCGAACTTGCCCAGCGCATGCGGCCGCACCACCCGGTCCTGATACTCCGCCAGATACCACGGCGCAAACGGTCCCTTGCGCAGATAAACGTTGAAGTGGTTCAGCCAGAAGTCCGTCATCACCGCTTCCAGCTGCCGCTCGCTGTAGATGTCCCGCAGCACTCGCGTGATCAGCACCTCACCGCCCACCACCAGCTGCGGATTGATCAGCGCAAACACCGTCTCCTTCTGCTCCGGCGTCAGCCCGGCAAACAGCGCGATTCGGTCCGGCCGGCTCATATGCGCGAGAAAATCCCGGAACTCCTCCGGCGCCATCGCGATCAGCTTCTGCACCCGCTCCTCCGGCGGCAGCTGCACCACCCTGGTCGCGCCCAGGTCCGCATAGAGCTTGTTCTCCACCTGCTCCGTCGACGGCCCCGCCGAGGGCGCAGTCACCGGCCCATTGGCTGCCCCATTCGCCGGGGATCCATCCGGTGCCTTCGCCCCGTCCCCCGCCGGCGCAGGCGTCATCATGTCCGGAGGAGGAGGCGGCGCCATATCATCCTGCTTCATCGCCGGGCCAGCCGCGCTGTTCTGATCCCTGACCCCTGCTCCCTGCTCGCCGCTTTTGGTCCCCTGTCCTGCTCCCTGTTTCTTCTGCTGCCGCTGCTCCAGCACCGCAATCTGATCCCGATAAATCGCTCGCTCCACCGGATCCCCCGGCAGACCCCGCCTCCCCATCTCTGCCTGCCGGATCATCGCCGGGGAGGGAAACCGCTTCGTCAGCTCGCCCAGGCTCAGCTGCATCGCCGGATACTCCGCCAGCCGCGCCTCCAGAGCCGAATCGTCGATCCCCTCCGGATTCAGCTGCTCGTCGATCCACTTGTCCAGCCCCATCGCGTTTACCGCCGCCGCATCGCCGGGCCGCGGTCCAAAGGTCAGCCGGTTCAGCGCCAACAACACGCGCTGATCCTGGCTCAACGGCGAATCGCCCGCCGCCGTCACCGTCTTCGGCTTCTTCTTTTTGTGGCCGAAGGCAAACGCGTCCGTCGGCGGCAGCACCAGCAATGCGATCAGAACAGCGACAAAAAGCCGCTGCGTTCCGGCGACAAAATCATTCGTGGGCATGGGGACGTCCCTCAGGACAGTCTGTCCTCGTCGTACCAACCCGCGCAACCCCTGAAAAGTCGCGCTGATTCCCTGCGGACCCAGGCAAAACCCACAATTACGGTCAGATTTTTCTCCGCCCGAAGCGCCTGCGCGGCCAGTCATCACTCGTCCCGCAGCAAAATCATCGGGTCCACCCCCAGCGCCCGCTGCGCCGGAATCCAAGCCGCCAGCAGCCCCAGCACCAGCATCGACACCACCACCCCGCCCAGCACCACCGGATCCTTCGGCGTCGCCTGATACACGATGTACGACAGCACCTTCGTCGCCAGAATCCCCAGCACCAGTCCGGCCACCGACCCCGCGGCCATCACCACAAACGCTCGCCCCAGCGCCGCCCGCAGAACTTCCTTCTGTCCCGCGCCCAGAGCCACGCGAATCCCCAGCTCCCGCAGGCGCTTGCTCACCGAGTACGACGCCATACCAAAAATTCCAGTCACCGCCAACATCCCGCCCAGCAGCCCCAGCACACCCAGCGCGACCGTCGCCACCCTCGCAGCGAACAGCGCCGCGCCCAGTTCCCGATTCCACGTCGCAATCGTCATCGGCATCGTCGGATCCAGGCCCCGCAGCCTCTTCTCCAGCCCTTCTGCCATCCCTGCCGCGTCCGACCGCGACCGCACCACCATAACCGTGCTGCTCGATGCATGCTGCAGGATCGGGAAGAACATCGCCGGCTGCTGATCTTCCGTCAGCGTTCGATACTTGCCGTTCTCCACGATCCCCACCACCTGCGCCCGCTGGCCACCCCAGAATTTGAAGTACCCACCGATTGCCCGATCCGCCGACCCGAAAACCTTGCGCGCGAACTCCTGATTCACCACCGCCACCACCGGCTGCTTGTCGGCGTCATGCCAGGTGAGATCGCGCCCCGCCAGCAGCCGTGTGCCCGCCGCCGCAAAATATCCCGGCGATACGTCGTAGTTCATGGCATCCGCCGCAAAATTCGTCGGCCGGAAATCCGTGATGCTGTCTTTGTACACAAACGAATCGCTCGACCCCAGGCTCAGAGGGATATTGTCGATCAGACCCGCCGCGCTCACTCCCGGAATCGCTGCCGCCGTGTCCAGCATCCGCCGCTGCATCTCCGGAACCTTGTCCGTTGCATAGCCCGCCCACTTCAGATCGGTGCTGGCCAGCACCGTATTCTCCGGCTGGAATCCGAAATCGCTGTGCAGCGAGCGCGCCAGCCCCCGCACTGCTACCAGCGACGACGTCACCAGCACCGCACAGATCGCAATCTGCCCCACCAGCAGCAGATCGCGCAGCGAGAACCGCCGCAGATGGTCGCTCCCCAGTCCGCCCGCGCGAATCACCTGCCACGGATCGGACTTCAGCACCTGCCGCACCGGCACCATCCCGAACAGCAGCCCGCTCACCACCGCCAGCAGCAGCGCCACCAGATAGGTCCACACATCCGGATTGACCGGCACGTTGATGGGAATGTCCGGGATCGGCTGCCACGCACTCATCCAGCGCAGAATTACGATCCCGCTCGCCAGACCCACAAACCCACCGGCCGCCGACACCACCATCGCCTCGGTCAGCAGCTGCCGCAGGATCAGTCCCCGCCGCGACCCCAGCGCCATACGCAACGCAATCTCCTTCGCCCGATCCGCCGCCCGCGCCGCAAACAGACTGCCCAGGTTCGCGCAGGCCGCCAGCAGAATCAGCCCCGCCAGCAGCATCAGGCCCGCGATGAACGCCCGCGCCGGCCGCCCCAGCATGTCCCCCAGCAGCCCCGGCCGCACCAAAGTAAAATTCACCCCGTCGTCGTCGTGCGGATAGGCCTTCGCCAGCCATGCCCCTATCGCATTCGCATCCGCCGTCGCCTGCGCCGGCGTCACCCCCGCCTTCAACCGCCCCTCCACAAATCCCGAATGATCGCCGCGCTCCCTGAGAAAATCGAAGCCCTCGATCTGCGGTCCCTGCACCATCGGAATCCACATCCCCGGCGCGAAAAACAGCTCCGTCCCCCGAAACGCAGGCGGCGCCACTCCGATGATCGTGTAGGGATGCCCGTTGATTTCGACAGCCCGTCCCACCACCCCGCGATCCCCGGCAAACTTGCTTTGCCACGTCGCATAACTCAGCACGACATAGGGTGCGCTGTTGGTCCCATGCTCATCGTTGGCGTGAAAAAAGCGCCCCAGGTAAGGTTGAATCCCCAGCGCGTCGAAATAGTTTCCGCTCGCCAGATACGGCCACGTCGTGCTCGGCGTCCCCCCGCCGGTCGCCATCCCCACCGCCCCGATGATGTTGAACTCGTACAGGCTCTCGAAGCTGCGGTTGCGGTCGCGCAAATCCACATAGTCCTGATACGACTGCGAGGGATACTGCAACCGCTGCACCATATACAGGTTTTGCGCATGCGGAACGTTCAGCGGCCGCAGCACGACGGCGTTCAGCACGCTGAAAACCACAGCGTTCGCCCCGATTCCCAGCGCCAGGGTCAAAATGGCGGTCACCGTGAAACCCGGCGACTTCCGTAACTGCCGCAGTGCATATTTCACATCGCCCAGCATTTTGGCCTCTCTGCGTTGAAAAATCTCAGCTGCTTCCGGTGCCCTTCGCTTCTCACCCGGTACGACCAGCTCTGGTCCCCGGCGGTTGCAAATTCTTCATCGCCCTGCGGCGTTCTCCTTGCGCTCCTTCCCGTGGCGCGAAGCGCCTCCGCCCGGAGCCTGCCCCGAAGACGTGGTCGAAGCAGCCAGTCCTTACTGCTCCCGCAGCGCTTCCATCGGATCCCCACCCGCCGCCTGCCGCGCCGGCAGCCGGCTCGAGCCCAGGGCGATTGCCGCGCTGAAGACCGCCGCATTGACCCCAATCTCCACGGCCGGAGTCAGCAGAGCTGTCAGCGCAAATCCCGGCGTCTTCCCTAACCGCCGCAGCGCATATTTGAAATCGGCGAGCATCTTCGTTCCCTTCCCCTTGCGGAACGCATCCCCGTTGATCCGCGACCATCCAGCCCTGTCTTTCGATTGATGCCCGGCGTCTGCTCCTCTATACGCACGTCCGCCCGCATCGGTTCTCGCCAAACCGATTTTCGGCGCCGCCTGTCCCGATCCGCTCCAGGTTTTCTGCAATTGCAAAGGGCGCACCGAAGGAACTCGCGCACACCCCACCAACGCCCGACGTTCGATTCTGTATCCAGTCCAAAGCCGCTGATCGCGCTAAACGTCGTGCACCGCCCGTTCAATGCGCGCACCCAGCCCCTGGGAAACTGAGCGTTGAGGGGATTGCCCTGACCGGAATAGTCGATCCGCATCAGCCGGTCCTGCCGGGGAAAGGGCAGCGGCCGCAGCAGGATCGAATCGATCAGCGCGAAGAGATCGCCGTGTTCGCCCCAATCCCCCGAGCCAGCGTCGACCCCGCCGTCAGGGTAAAGCCCGGCGACTTACGTAACTGCCGCAATGCATATTCCCAATCGCTCAGCATAATCGGTAACTCTAACTGCTACAAATAGATCTCTGCTCGCGCCTCGAGTCGCGCGCAGCGCGCCCGCCCGAGCGTAGTCGCAGTTGCCGGTCCTCACTCCACCCGCAGCGCCTCCATCGGATCCAGCCCCGCCGCTCTCCGCGCCGGAATCATCGCCGCCAGAAACGCCGCCCCGGCCAGCAGCACCGTCGCCACGCCCAGCACCGCCGGATTCCATGGCCGCACCCCGTACAGTTGCTCGGCAATCAGATATCCCGCCCCAATTGCCGCTGGAATGCCCAGCGCCAGTCCGATCCCCACCTGCAGAAACGCCCCGCGCAGCACCATCTTCACCACGCTGCCGCGGTCCGCGCCCAGCGCCATGCGCACTCCAATCTCGCTCGTCCGCTGCTCCACCGTATAGGCCGTCACGCCGTACAGCCCCACCGCCGCCAGCACCAGCGCCAGCCCGCCAAACAACAGCGTCAGCGTCGAGATCATTTCCTGCTGCTCGAAATCCGTCGCCAGCACGTCGGAATACGTGCTCACCCCCTGCAGCACCAGGTTCGGATCCACCTCGGTCATCGCCTTCCGCACCTGCGCTTCCAGCCCCGGCGGATTCCCCGGCGCCCACAGCACCACGTTGTACATGTAGTGCGACCAGTTTTCCGTCGTGTTCATATCTGCATCGCGATACTGGAACGTCTGCGCTTCCGGTACAAAGAAGGTCGGCCCCACCGGCTTCTTCAGGTCGTATGTCAGGTACCGTATGTCCTGAACCACTCCGACAATCTCGTAGGTCCCCGCATACTCCATCTTGTCGATGCCGAAGTGCTGCCCGATCGGGCTCTTGTTTCCGAAAAACTTCTTCGCAAACGCCTGGTTGATGACTGCCACCGGCCGCGTCGTCGCGGTGTCTTCCTCGGTAATCGGCCGCCCCTCCAGCATTCGCGCCCCCAGCGTCTGGAAGAATTCCGGCATCACCCGCGTCCAGTTTGCGCCCCTCTCCTCTTTCGCCGACGGCTCCGGCCGCCCTTCCACCAGGATTCCCTCATTCCAGCTGTCCCCGCTCATCGGCGCGTAGGTCGCCGCCGACACGCCCCGCACTCCGGGAATCGCCGCCAGCCGCTCATCCAGCCGCCGGAACAGCGGCTCCAGCTGGTCCGCCTTGTACCCGGTCAGCTGCGTATTCGTCCACACGATGGACCGCCCCTGCGTTGCGAAGCCGAAATCCTGGTGCTCCAGGTTCCGCAGACTCTGCCCCAGCATGGCCGCCGCGCTCAACAGCACCAGTGACATCGCCGCCTGCGCAATCACCAGCACTTTCTGCGGCCAGCGGGCCCGAGTCCCCGTCGATCCCCGCGCGCCACGCAGCGCCTCAATCGGATCCGCATGCGAGGTCATCCACGCCGGCGCGATCCCGAACACGATTCCCGTCCCCACCGCAATGCCCAGCGTGAACAGCAGCACCCCCCACGATGGATTCGCGCTCACCGGAACCCAGTTCGACGATCCACCCTGCCGGAAGGCCAGGTGCAGCACCAGCCGCGCTCCCCCATACGCGACCCCAATGCCCAGCGCGCCTCCAATCACTCCCAGCGTCACGCTCTCCGCCAGCGCCCGCCGCACCAGCCGCGTTCGCGAAGCGCCCAGCGCTACCCGCACCGCCGTTTGCTGCCGGTTCTTCAGCCCGCGCCCCAGCATCAGATTGGCCAAATTCGCGCAAGCCACCAGCAGCACACACGCCGCCGCCCCAAATAACAGCCGCAGCGCATCTTCGTACTGCTCGCGCATGTCGTCCACACCCGCGCCGCCCGGCGTCAGATACAGGTGCTGCTTTTGCCAAACTTCCTTCTCCTGCGGAACCATGTCCGGTACGTGGCTCGCCTGCCATGCATGCAGCTCGGCCCGCAACTCCGCTTCCAGCGCCTTTGGATTCGTCCCCGGCCGTACCCGCCCCACCAGATCCAAAAAATGCTCGTTGGGACTATTCAGCCGCGATGTCGTTCCCGTGATCAGCGGCTCCGTGGTCACCGGCAGCCAGAAATCCGGCATACCCCAACCCGACAGCCTGGCTCCATAAAATCCCGGCGCCCCCACCCCCACCACCGTGAACGGATGCCCGTCGACCTGATACGTCCGCCCCACCACCCCGGCATCTTTCCCGTACTGCTGCTCCCAGGCGTGATAGCTCATCACCGCCACCGGCGGCGCGCCCACATGATCGTCCGCCGGCTCGAGCGTCCGCCCTGTCCAGGCGCCAACCCCAAAGGTGGCGAAGAAATTCCCCGAAACAAACTCTCCATTGCGCGTCTGCGCCGCGTCATTGCTGCCCGCCGCCCTCACCCCCAGCGGGGTGTTCCCGCCTTCGAACGCTGCCAGTTCCTCAAACCCAGGCGTGTGGTCGCGGAACAGCTTGTACAGGTCGTAGGAGAAGATGGAGAACTCGTCCTGCTGCGTCCATCCCCCCCACCCGCAGCAATGGATTTTCTTCCCCACCCGCCATAACTGTCCCGGATTGGTCACCGGCAGCGACCGCAGCATCACCTGATCGATCAGCGTGAAGATCGCCGTCGTCGCACCAATCCCCAGCGCCAGGGTAATCACCGCCGTCGCCGTAAATCCCGGCGCCCGCCGCAACTGCCGTAACGCCTGTCTCAAATCGTTGAGCATAGAGAGTCACCGCCGCTGTTACTTGTCCTGCAACCAAAAACCGAAAACCACTCTTCCCGCCGCTTGCAGCGTCCCCGCCTGGACCCCGACCTGAGCGTCGGGGCCAGTCCTCACTCCATTCGCAGCGCCTGCATGGGATCGATGCTCGCCGCCCGCAATGCCGGGATCGCTCCCGCCAGCACTCCCACCGCCAGCATTACCGCTGCCGCCATCACCAGAGAAGAAGCCACCCCGCCGCCAAACCCGGCAAACGCGTGTCGCAGCAATGCAGCCGCCGCGGCCGCCAGCACTGCCCCAATCGCCAGCCCCAGCGCCACCAGCAGCAGCGCCTGTTTCAGGATCAGCTTCACCACATCCACCCGCCGCGCACCCAGCGCCATCCTCACACCCACTTCATTGGTGCGCTGCGCTGTTACATAACTGATGAGCCCGTAGATCCCCACCACCGCCAGCAGCAGCGCCAGCCCGGCAAACGCCTCCAGCATCTCCACAATCAGCCTGCGCCCGGCGAGCGAATCCTCCACCAGCCTCTCCACCGGCACCTCGGTCGCGACCGCCTGCGCGCCATCCACTGAAACCACCGCGCGCTTCAGCATCGCCGCCATCTGCGCCGGATCGCCGCCCGTCCGTACCAGAAAATTCGCCGAGTCTCCCGTCCCCTGGGCAAACGGGTAGTACCGCATCCCGTCGCTGGTGTCCTCTTCGAGCGAGCTCAGGCGAACCGTCGCTACCACCCCTACGATCACCGCGGGATTGGCGCGATCCCCGCACTGAAACGAAATGTGCTGTCCGATCGGGCTCTCCCCCGGCCAGTACTTCTTCGCCAGTCGCTCGTCGATCACTGTCACGTGCTCGCTCGTCGGCCCGTCGCTCGGGTTGAACCACCGCCCCGCCAGCAGCGGAATCTGCATCACCTGCAGATAATCCGGCGTCGCCAGCGTCAGCTGGCTGTGCGGCCCGGGATCGTTCGGCGCCTGCGGCCGCCCGATGATGCCGAACGAGCACGACCCTCCACCCTCAGGATCGAAGGGCAGCGGATTTACCGCCGCCGCCGCGCTCACCCCCGGCTGCGCCGCCAGATTCGCGATCACCCCGCCCACAAACGTCGCCTGCCGCGCCTGATTCTTCTCTAAATCCTGTCCCGCATACTGCACGTTGGCCGCTTCCACGCCGTGCGGATTGAAGCCCGGATCTACCTTCTGCAGCTTCGCCAGGCTCGCCAGGAACAGCCCCGCACCCGCCAGCAGGAAGAACGCCGCCGCCACTTCTCCCACCACAAACGCTCCCCGCATCCGCTGCTTCTCCGCCGAGGCCGTCCCGCTCCGTCCGCCTTCATGCAGATCCAGCCGCTTCCGCCGCCGCAGCATCGTGATCGCCGGACCCATGCCCGCCACCAGCGCCGCCAGCACCGCCGCCCCCGCCGTAAACGCCATCACCCCGGGATCGAAACCCACCGCATATCCACGCGCCAGATCGTGCGGCACCAGACGCAGCAGCACCCGCCCCAGCAGCGGCCCTGCCAATACCCCCACCACCGCCGCGCCCCCCGCCAACAGCAGCGTCTCCACTAACAGCTGCCGCACCACCCGGCCTGCGCTCGCCCCCAGCGCCGTGCGAATCGCAAACTCCCGGCTGCGCGCCGAGGAGCGCGCCAGCAGCAGCCCGGCCACGTTCGCCGCGGCAATCAGCAGCACCAGCCCCACCAGTCCCGACAACACGAACAGCGGTGTCCGCAACGGGCCCGCCGCATATTCCGTCAGCGGCGCCGCATACACACCCCACCCCGCGCTGGCCGCGAACTTGCTTCCCTCCCCGCGCCGCAGCGCCGCCCACGCCTGCGTTCCCCACGCCGCGCTGAACTGCGTCACCGCAACCCCCGGCTGCAACCGCGCCACCGCGTGGTAGGTCTCGTTGAAGGCGTTGGTCGGATTCCACGCGCTCGGCGGCAGCGCCATCGGCACCCACAACTCCGCGCCCCGCGGCCACGCAAAATCGCTGCGCATCACGCCCACCACCCGATACGGCGTGTTGTTCAGCAGAATCGTCTTCCCAGCCACCTCCGCCTGCCCGCCGAACACCCGCTGCCACAGCTCGTAGCTGATCACCGCCACCGGCCCGGCGTTCGCCTGGTCTTCTTCCGAGGTGAACGTCCGCCCCACAATCGGCCGCGCCCCAAATACCTGGAACCACTGCCAGCCCACCCGCGCCGCCGTCAGATGCTCCGCCCGCCCATCATGAAAGATGTTGAAGCTCCCAAGCTGCCCCAGCGCCGCCCCCGCCACCTGATCGTGCATGCCCGCCGCCAGCGCCTCCATCGGCACCGACACATCCGGAACATCCAGCGTGAATTGCCGGTACCTCGTGTGCAGCACCGCTACCTGCTCGGGATGGTCCACCCCCGCCGGATGCCGCAGCACCGCATTCACCACACTGAAGATCGCGGTGTTCGCGCCGATCCCCAGCGCCAGCGTGATCACCGCCGTCGCCGTGAATCCCGGCGCCCTGAGCAGCTGCCGCAGGGCCTGTTTCACATCGCTGAGCATGGTTCTTCCTCGCCGTGGACCGGTTCCACAGCACAAACCCTGCATCTCGCGCGCCAGTCCCCCGCCGCGCAAAACACCTGAAAATACAGCCCCTTAGGGATTCACAGACAGCCGCCCCATGTCCGCAATCGCCCCGCCCTGTTCAGAACCGGACAGCGCCTTCGCGATCCCGCGCCCGCGCTCTTCCTCTTCCCTGCAACCTCTGCCCTGTCACCTGCTTTTCAGCCCCAGCGCCTCCACATACCCCCCATTCACCCGCTCGTTCGCGAATTTGACCTTCGTCAGCAGATCCGCAAACGCTGCATCGATATCCGCCTGCGGAGGCCGCGCCGCATTGCGCTTCTCCGCGTTCCCCATATCCCGCGGCAGCTTCGCAAACGCCACAATCTCATCCCAGTGCGCTGGTCGGTCGAACGTCACCACGCACGGCGTCGCGTCCATCCGCTTGTACGTCCAGTACGCCCAGCCCACATTGTTCGCCTCCAGCGTCTTGCGGAAGCCCTCCACCCAGGTGTCGTTGTTCTCCCCCGTCTCGCCCGCCCAAATCGGCACATCCCACTTCGCCCGGAAATCCAGATACGGCTGGATCACGCTCACGTCCGTGGTCGGCGTCCAGTACTTATGCAGCTGGTACACCAGGTTCTTATCGAACGGCGCCCCGAACACGCTGAAGTTCATGTCCCACTGCGCGCCGCCCGCAATCAGCACATGCTTCTTATCCACCGCCCGAATCCCCGCCGCCACCTTCTTGTACACCGGCTCCAGCTCCGGATTCAGCTTCTCCAGCGACGGCCAGTTCGGAATCGGCTCGTTCAGCATGTCGTACCCCAGCACCGTGGGATTGTCCCGGTACCGCCGCGCAATCCGCTGCCACGTCGCCACCAAAGTCGCCTGCGCTTCCGGGCTCGCATACAGCCACGGATAACCCCAGCTGTCGTCGATGTTCGCTCCCGTCTGCCCCCCCGGCGCGCAGTGCATGTCGAGGATCACGTAGATCCCATCCTTCCGCGCCCATCCCACCAGCTCGTCCAGCAGCCGGAACCCCTCCGCATCATCGCTCTGGAAGAACTTCCAGTGCAGCGGCACCCGCACCGAGTTGAACCCCATCCTCTTGATCCGATCGAGGTCCGCTGCCGTGATGTAGTTCGCCCGCCACTCCTTCCAGAACGCCTCGGCCTTCGCCGGCCCCAGCAGCTCATTCGTCAGGTCTTCGATCTCCCTCGGCGCCTGCGGGCCCCCGTCGAACTGGAACATGTACCCTTCCACCTCGAACCAGTTCCCCAGGTTGATCCCCTTCAGCAGCAGCGGCTGCCCGCTGCCGTCCACCAGTTGCTCGCCCTGCGTGTGGACAAATCCATGCGGTCCCGCCTGCGCCTGCAGCCCCACCGCTCCCAGCGCCAGCGCCGCTCCCCAGACAAACGTTTTGCCTGCCAGTAAAGTTTTCACGCCGCCCAGGTTACTCCCACTCGCGCCTTCAGGCAACCCCCGTCCACCCTGGCTCCGCCATTCCCCGCCACTGGAGAACCCAATTTCCCGAACAACCCCAACCCGGTCCCGGAGTTCCTACCCACTGGGCATCTGTCCTCTGCGTAATCCACCCGGGCCGTCCGGCTGGGACGCGCCGCCTCGCTTTCCACGCAGTTCATCTCATGCAGGGAGGGATCCATCTCCATGAAACGCTCCGTCGCCCTACTCACCGCCGGCATGTTTGCCGCCGCCGCGTGTGTCCCCGCGTTCGCCCAGAATCGCGCCGACACCGAACTCAACCAGGCCACGAACATCATGCACGATCTCACCGGCCCCCAGGCCCAGGGCGGCATTCCCGACTCCGTCCTGCGCAATGCCAAATGCGTCGCCGTCATTCCCAAAATGGTGAAGGCCGGCTTCGTCGTCGGCGGCCAGCACGGCGCCGGCGTTGCCACCTGCCGCCTTTCTGACGGCCGCTGGAGCCCGCCCGCTCCCTTCGATCTCTCCGGCGCCAGCTTCGGCCTCCAGATTGGAGGCGAAGTCGAAGGCTACGTCATGATGATCATGAATCATGAAGGCATGGCCGCCCTCAACTCCGGCCACTTTAAGGTCGGAGCAGGACTCAACGCCGCTGCCGGTCCCGTCGGCCGCGAAGGCGATGCCTCCGCCGGCAACAACGCCGCCATCCTCGTCTACGCCAAAGCAAAGGGCATTTATGGGGGAGCCACCCTCAACGGTGCTGAGCTGAACCAGGACCACGGCGAAACCCGCGACCTCTACGGACACGAGGTCCCCTTCTCCTCCATCCTCGACGGCCAGGTTCACATGCCCGACGCCGGTGCAGCCCACGCCTTCGTGCAGACCATCAACCACGACGTCAACCGCGCGGCTCGTTAATCGCGCGTCTCAGGAGGCCCATGCCGATCCCCAATCGGCATGGGCCTCCTTTCTTCTCCCACCGCCCTCTTTTCCGTCATCTGCTGTTCAGAAACAATTCAGAGAACGCGCGTAGAGTGGATTCGTTGCGCGAACCGCAATCCCACTCCCGGAGAAAGATCCGTGCGCCGCTGCCGTTTCTGCCTGTTGGCTCTCGTCTTCGCATCGCTCGCCTGCACGCTGCCCCTCGCCGCTCAGTCGCAATGGCAGGTGACCAATACCTTCCACCCCGGCGGTGAAGGCGGCTGGGACTACGTCACCGTCGACGCGCCCAACCATCGTCTCTTCGTCACCCGCGCCACCCATACCCAGGCCATCGACACCACCACCGGCAAGCTCCTCGCCGACATCCCCGGCCAGATCCGCTCCCACGGCGTCGCGCTCGTGCCGCAGCTGAACCGCGGCTTCATCACCGACGGCGGAGGCAAGGGCGCCATCCTCGTCTTTGATCTGAAGACCTACGCCGTCCTCGGCAGCATTCCCACCATGCCCGACTCCGACGGCATCGTCTACGACCGCACTGCCAACCGGGTTCTCGCCGTTTCCGGCGACGGCAACGCCCTGATGGTCTTCAATCCCGACATCGATCCCAAAACCGGCCACGTCGAGACCATCCCCCTCGGCGGCGCGCCTGAGTTCCTTGCTCCCGACGGCAACCGCGTCTACATCAACCTCGCCGACAAAGACCTCATCGCCGTCGTCGACCTCGCCGCGGGCAAAGTCATCGATCGCTGGCCCGTCGCTCCCGGCGGCCATCCTACCGGCATGGCCTTCGACCTCGTGCATCACCGCCTCTTCATCGGCTGCCGCAATCCGCAAAAGCTCATCGTCATGAATTCCGAAACCGGCAAGATCGAAGCCGCTCTGCCCATCGGCTCCGGCAACGATGCCGTCCGCTATTTCTATCCCCAGGTTTTTGCCAGTTGCCGCGATGGCTCGCTCACCGTCATCGGCGAAAACAACGGCCAGTTTGTCGTCGAACAAACCGTCAAAACCGCCGACGGCGCCCGCACCATGGGCCTCGACCCTCGCCCGCCCCGCATCTTCCTGCCTACCGCAGAAATGGAGCCGGCCGCGCCCGGCAAGCGCCCGCAGCCTAAACCCGGCTCCTTCGAGATCGTCGTGGTCAGCCGGCAATAGAACCAGCCGCGCCTCAGGCCATCGGCGATCCAGGCTCCCGGCTACAGGCTCCAGGCTTCGTCACGCGAACCCTCAGTCCGCTCCCTGGAGAAAGCCGGCCGCCACTCCGTCCGCCGGCAAAAGCGTCTGCACCGAGACGCCCTGCGCCATCCGGCCGCGCTCGCAATTCTCCATGCGCTCCCGCAGCCGCCCATTCTCCTGCAGCACTTCGATCATTTGCTGCTCCACCCGCAGCACGCAATCCTGCGCTTCCAGCACCATGGCGCGAACCTCCAGGGAATGGGCTTTCCCCAGAGCCCGTTCAATTTGTAACAATCTCACAATTAAATCTGCGGCATTCATCCGAAACCAGCCTTTCCGCAAGGACGCGCGTTAATGGGATAGTGCCCGGGATCGCTCCGCAGGGGATGTGACAGCGATCACGCCCGATGAAAGACCACAGTCACCACCGTGCCATCCGGCCCCGGTTCCGCCTGGGTTTGCACCCCGAGAATCGGCCTTCTCCACCCCGCTGCCGTTAAACCATCTCCCCAAAAAACCGCAGCGACGCCCGCAGCCGGTCTACCACGCTCTGGAAGGCCTCCCGCTCCTCGCCGCTCATCGCCATCCGGCCGCCGCGGCGCAGCAGGTCGTCGTAGTTTCGCCGTGCGTGCGCGACCGTCTGCCGCACGATCTCGCGGTTGCCGCGCACGTCCTCAAAATGAGTCAGCGCCAGCGTTCGCTCGGCATCTGCCATCAGCGCCGTCACTGCCATGGACTGTTCGTTGTCGCTGGACACCTGAGCCTCGAAGGGAGCCGCCACTGCAAGCTCCCCCCGGCATGATCGGGAAAGCAATCAGAAAGCAATATGGTTGACCCAGCATCGCAGGCGGTGGCGGCGCAGGCTGTGACGTTGGTCACGCCCTGCGTGCTGGGGAGGTCGCCGGCCCTGCTCTCATCCGCTGTGCATCCGGTTCGGGCGTGCCCCGTCCGGCTCCGACGCTTCGGGCTGCCTCTTCAGCCTCGTCTCGCAGGCGTGACCGTCTTCCCACTCCTGCATCGAGCCGTCCTGCGCCGATGCCAGTTGGGAGACGCCACACCCGTCGCAGGTCGAAAGGATCAGAAGCCGCTTGCCCTCTTGCCGCAGAACCCGGGTAAACGACCGTTGCGGCACCATCGCCCCATGGTGGACGCAACGGGGAAAACATTGAAACGCCAAGTTGCGCCACCAGCACCCCCGGCCACTCCTTGGCCCTCCCGCTCTTCCATCGGCAATAATATACTTGACAAAACGACGGAGAGGGCGCATGATTGAACCATGAAGCTCGACACCCTGAGAGACGCAATCCTCTACTTCTCCGATCCGGGCCGTTGCCGCGAATACATGATCGCGCTGCGCTGGCCCGATGGTGTTGAGTGCCCCCGCTGTGGCTCGGCCAATGTCCTGTTCCTGGAGAAATATAACCGCTGGCACTGCCGCGAGAAGCATCCGTCTCCTCAGTTCACCCTGAAGACCGGGACCGTGATGGAAGACTCCGCCATCGGCCTGGAGAAGTGGCTTCCCGGCTTCTGGCTTCTGGCGAACTGCAAAAACGGGATCAGTTCCTATGAGCTGCATCGGGCGCTGGGCGTGACTCAGAAATCGGCTTGGTTCATGCTCCATCGCATCCGTCTGGCCATGCGCATGGAATCAGGCGTGAAGATGGGCGGACCCAATGGCGGCGCTGTCGAATCAGACGAAACCTTCATCGGCGGCAACCCAAAGAACATGCACAAGAGCCGTCGCCTGGCGATCCAGCGCAAGCGCAGCGAAGTGGCGGACTGGAAAGCCTCGCACAAGCATTCCGAGAAGATTCCCGTTATGGGGATGCTGGACCGAGAGAGCCGTCAGGTACGCGCCAAGGTGGTGCCGAACGTGAAGCGGGAAACCCTGCAAAACGAGATTCTGGATCAGGTGGAGCGCGGATCGAAGGTCTACACCGATCAGGCTGGCGGCTACCTCAATCTGGCCGCACAGCAATACGTTCACGAAACCGTGACCCATGTACAGGAATACGTTCGCGGGGAAGTCCACACCAACGGCCTGGAGAACTTCTGGAGCCTGTTAAAGCGGACCCTGCGCGGAACCTATGTGGCCGTGGAGCCGTTCCACCTTGACGGATACGTTTCCGAGCAGGTTTTTCGCTACAATAACCGCACCGCCAAAGACAATCCGCTGAATGACGCGGATCGATTCGCGCTGGCAGTATCGCAGATTCCAGGTAAGAGGCTTACCTATGCAGAACTGACCGGCAAGGTGGGAGAAACGGGAGAAGCGTTCTAAGTTGCCCGCTTGGGCGAGTGCCCCGAAACGCGGGAAACGCGGCGCGAAGCGGCCTTAGATGTTCGCTTCGCTGCCTTCTCAGCATCGAGCGCCGCTTGGATTTTGCTATGTGGCACAGCGAGTATGCGGCGTGTGAACTCATCGAGTGCGGCTTTTGTCCCCACTACGTCCTTGGCCGGGGTTGTGGGACCATTCGCCATCTCCACCTTCTCTCGATAGAGAGAGGGTAGGCGATTGCGCGTCCAGAGTCAATCGGTGAGCGGTGGTCACATAGTTCTACAATTTCGATGCGAGGGTGAAATGAGCGAACAACCGATGTTGACTGGCATGGGACCGCACCTGAATATCGCCGCCATTTGCGAAGGGTTCAGCCAAGATGCGAATGGGGGCATCACTTTGTTTCGGATCATCGACAGATTTACTGTTTCCGGTTCCACTCCAGTAATGCCGCCGACCCAAGTACCCTTCAAGCTCATCGTTAGCTTTCGCGCAGGAGAATACCTGGGTCCACTAGACCTGAACCTCACGATGGAGTCCCAATCCCAAATTGCATCGCCGATGCCAGAAGTTACCGTGCCTATGCTTTTTGAGGCTCCAGCTGAAAGATCGGCCAACATGATGGGCAATATCACGTTGAATGTAACTGAGCCTGGACTCTATTGGATCATCGTCAAGCTGGCAGGGGAGGAGCGGTCGAGAATTCCAGTCCGAATTGTTTACCAGCGTCAACCGACTGTCCAAAGCGGATATTGACCGGCTGTATGTCAACGCTACCGGAAGAAACGATGCGCACGTTGGGATGATCTCCCGCTCGCACATCTACAATGCCAGCCATTCGCTCCAATTCAC
The DNA here is from genome assembly GCA_036267095.1 of Acidobacteriaceae bacterium. Taxonomy (GTDB): domain Bacteria; phylum Acidobacteriota; class Terriglobia; order Terriglobales; family Acidobacteriaceae; genus Palsa-343. The sequence goes on along the minus strand of DATAWS010000019.1, from coordinate 81,938 downwards.
TAAGCAACTTGGGCTCCGAAATGAGGCCAGAATCGAACTCGCCCAAGTAGCGTTCAATGCAGCCAACCATCTTCACCACATTTGGGTCGGAATCCAGATGCATATTCCATGAAGTCTTGGTCAGCCATTCGTCGAACTGATCGAGCGAGCTTTTAAATGAGCTGAGCTGTTGCACCCTTGCCGAGATTTCGTTGGCGGTAATCATGACCGATAATCCTACACCCACTATCCAGCGTGTCACATCGGAAGAATTGTGTAAACGCTTTAACGAAGGTGGGTATTGGCACAAGGCTCAATCTGGAGAATTGACGCAAGTCATTTTAGAACAATGCTTTTCAGAGCTGCTCAGCGATAGAGAGCCCGGGCCAATCCGTAGCCAATCCGTTTCATATAGAGACGCATCAGACCATGAAGTCGCTCGTGTTCACCAATTCGTCCGGCCAGACGACTCTATAGCGGCAAGCGGAAAGCCGGACCCTAAACGTCTGCTTGAGAGCGGCGTCCTGTACAGACTCGAACGAAAGAAAAAACCCACATAAAGCCCTGTCACGGCCCCCCCTCCAGTCTGGCCCATCTTTCCTATTTTGCCAAGTATATTATTGCCCTTCCATCTGCCTTATTTTCAGCAAGTTCGCCTGGCGAGCCGTTTCAAGGAAGGATGGAGAAGCGCAGCAGGACTACTTTGTGCAAGGGTGCGGGGTCACGCGGACCCTAATTGATCCGTGACATTCATCACATCTCATCCCCCTCGCGGCCCGTCATCCTCAATTCCATTGACACGGGGCTTCCGACCCGCTGTACTCAGCAAGGCAGCGGGCATTTTTGTAAGCGGTCACTGGAGGTAGGTGATGAGTACCGCGAAAAAGCTTGACGCTTTCGTGGCAAGGTCCCTGCACAGCCGATTGATGGTCAGCTATTCGCTGTGCTCCATAGCTGAGAGCGAAGTCCGTGACGCGCAGATCACGCGGGCGACCCACACGCTCAAGGCGATCCGGGAACTGCGTGGCGAAATCGAACTGCTCCGCGCTCCCCCTGATGGCCTGTCCATTACAGAACGGCGCGAGGCTGAAGACCTGATAGGCGAGGTGGAAGAGAGAGTACGCCGGATCGAAACGGCCATCTCCAAAACCCTTCTCTGATCCCGTGGTGCGCCAAATATATTACTGCCCCACGAAGGACCGAAGGCCGCGCCCCATAATTCCCGTTTTGGCACTCAACGCCGTGTCAACCCTTACCAAAGTGCATCTCGCTGATCCTAAAAACATTATAGCCAATCAAAGTTGGCGGAAAACACCGCTCAACCTGCTATCCTGAATATATAGAGTGAAATTCAGAAGAAGCCTCGCCCCGCGCGAGGCTTTTTTCATCTTTCCCGAAAGGAGGGAAGCCCCTTCCGCCATGCCCCCGATGCCCAGCCTCACACATGCGAATGCGGCACTCACGATCGCCAGTGCCGCATTGACGCTCGTCAGCCCCGGCACCCACACGCGTCAATGCCGCACTCGCGCTCGCAACCTAAGTGCCTCCGCCCCAATCATCCACACCCATGACGCTCGTGAATGCGGCACTCACGAGTGTCACTGCGGCACTGGAGCGCGCGACGCAACTGACTTCTTATGTGGCGCCAGCCGGAGTGTCGACAGAAGCGCCCCAGCTAACCTGCTGAAAACAAGGCACAGGCCAGGGGGGAGGGGGGAGAAAGGGGTATTCGCGCAGGCAGTTTGCCGACCGGCCCTTTGCTGGCGCTTCGCTTCTCTCAGCGCAGGAAGTACAGGAACGCCTGATTGGTCGCCAGCGCCGCCAGATACGCCAGCACACCCATGTACACGAACTGCAGCGCCGGCCATTTCCAGCTGTTCATCTCCCGCCGCACAATGGCCAGCGTCGAGGTGCACTGCAGCGCAAACGCGAAGAACACCACCAGAGCCATCGCTCCGCCCAGCGTCAGATCGTGGCGCAGCGCCGCCTGCAGCCCCAGCGACTGGGTTGCCGGATCCGCTCCGTAAAGCGTGCCCAGCGTCCCCACAATCACTTCCCGAGCCATCACCGAGGTCAGCAGCCCGATGCCGATCTTCCAGTTGAAGCCAAGCGGGCGGATCAGCGGCTCGATCAGATGTCCGAGCCGGCCGATGGCGCTCTCGCCCAGCGCCGCGCCCGCGGGCACGTGGCTCAGCAACCACAGCACCATGGTCACAGCGAGAATCACGGTGCCTGCCTGGCGCAGGAAAACCTTGCCCCGGTCCAGCAGACGCAAACTCAGCGAGCGCACCGTGGGCAGCCGGTACTGCGGCAGTTCCAGTATGAACGGCGCCGACGACGCCCTCAGAATCGACGACTTCAGCAAACGCGCCGTCGCCAGCGCTGCCAGGAATCCAAGCAGGTAAAGCGACAGCATCACCGCCGCGCGCAGCCCGAACAGATCGCCGAGCAGCGGCTTGTTGGGAATGAAGGCCGCGATCATCAGCATGTAAATGGGCAGCCGCGCCGAACAGGTCATGAAAGGCGCCACCAGTATGGTGGCAAAGCGGTCGCGCTTGTTCTCGATGGTGCGCGTGGCCATGATCGCCGGCACCGCGCACGCGTAAGCAGAAAGGAGAGGAATGAAAGCTTTGCCGTTGAGCCCGATGGAGCGCATCACCCGGTCGGCAATCAGCGCCGCGCGGGCCAGGTAACCCGAGTCCTCGAGCACGCCGATGAACAGAAAAAGTAACAGAATCTGTGGCAAAAAGACGAGCACCGAAGCGACGCCGCGCCACACACCGTCGATGGCCAGGGATTCCAGCCAGCCGTGGCCCAGAAATGGAGCCACCTTGTCGCCCGCCGCATTCAGCACGTTGCCCAGGCCGTCGCTCAGCGGCTGGCCGATGGAGAACACCACCTGGAAGACGCCAAATACCACCGCGAGGAAGACCAGCGGCCCCCAAATCTTGTGCAGCAGCACACCGTCGATCCGCTTCGTCCACTCGGAGGAAATGGGCGCTTTGTACTTCGTTCGCGTGCTGATGCCCGTCGCCCACTGGCGGTACGAGCGCGGATTGCCGAGGACGGGCAGCTCGATCTTCGAGCCATTAAGCGAGCCGGTCATCGGTACCGGCGGCTCGGCCTTGCGGTTGAGAAAGTGGGTGATGGAGTCGAGCCCGGCCCCGCGGGTCGCGGAAATCTTGGCCACCGGCACGCCCATTTCCTGGGCCAGCGCCAGGGTGTCCACGCGGCCGCCCCGCGCCTCCATCAGGTCGCTCATGTTCAGCAGCACCAGGGTGGGCAGGCCCAGCGCCAGAACGGGCGCGGCCAGCATCAGCTGCCGGCGGAGATGGAGGGAATCGAGAACCAGAAGGATGGCGTCGGGAGCCGGCGTCCCAGGCATGTTGCCGTGAAGCACCTCGACGGCCACCCGCGCGTCTTCCGAATAACGGTCGAGCCCGTAAATGCCGGGGAGGTCGATCAGAGTCAGGTCGCCGCGCCCGATGCCGTTCAGCCGCCCGACCCGCTGCTCTACGGTGACCCCCGGATAGTTCGCAACCTTTTGCCGCAGACCCGTCAGCCGGTTAAACAACGTCGACTTGCCCGAGTTGGGCGGACCCACCAGGGCCACGGTGCGAATTTTGCCTTCCACACGGGGTTCGTTGGGGACGTCGATGGTCGCCGTGCTGCAGCAGTCGCTCATGGCTGTCTCGTATCCCGCATCATCAGGGCTATCTCGTATTCGGCGCTTCGTACTCCCGAACCCGAATCGCCTTCGCGGTGTCGCGTCGCAGCGCCACTTCGAAGCCGTCAATCGAATACACGGTGGGATCACCAGCCGGAGCCCGCCGCACGACTATGACCCGAGCCTCCGGAACGAAGCCCATGTGCATCAGGTGATGCTGGATTTCCCCCGGCAACTCGAGAGACTCAACCACGCCGATGGTCCCAATAGGCAATTCGCTCAGCAGACTCAACTTCCATGCTCCGGACAGTTCAACTTCGTCCGCAGTTTCGGCACCAATTCCCGATAATAGCGCAATTGCGACCATTTCGCTCCTATATTGGGAAGCATACGGTCGCTCCTGCGAATACCGCCGTGATTGATGTCACAGGTCGCACCCGGAAAACGGCGCCAGTGCCCACCAAGGAACCTGTTCCGCAGTGACTCCAGGGGAGGCTGCCGGGTTCCTGTACCATTAGAATAGTTCCCTCTGTTCCCCTGCCCACGGTCCCTTTGTCGTTTATTTGCAACATTTCTGTGTGGAGTCGATGTTCGCATGGTTCGTTTGCTGTCGCTGTTCCGGCCCCGCGTGGCGCCGGTTTTTCCTTTGTCTACCCTGCTCATTCTGACCGCCTTTTCTCCGGTCCCATTGCGAGCGGCCGTCTCCTCGACCGTGGCTGCCCCCATGGCGGCAGCCGGCGCCGCCAGGAAGCCTGCCCAGCCCGCTCCGGACAGCCTCACCTTCACCAACGGCGACCACCTCTCCGGGAAGCTGGTCCGAGCCGTCGGCGATGAGGTCGTCTTCCACAGCGACATCCTGGGCGACCTGACCATCAAGTGGAGCCAAATCCGCGACCTCCAGACCGGGACCCAGCTGGCGGTGATCGAGCGCAGCGTGCTGATGCACCACCGCCACCTGCCCGCGGGGATTCCCGAAGGCTCGCTCACGGTGGCCGATCAGCTCATCACGGTGCACCCGGCCAGCGGCGCCATGATCGCTCCGATCCCGCTCAAATCGGCTGAATACGTGGTGGACGAAACCACGCTGAAGAGGCAGATCGCCGGGCATCCAGGCGTCTTCGCCGGCTGGAACGGTGCGATCACCGGCGGCGCGACGATCGTGCAGGCCTCGCAGGATCAGTACACCTTCGCCGGCTCCGTCAGCCTGACCCGCCTTGCGCCGACGGTGACGTGGCTGAACACCGATTCCCGCACCCTGGTGGATTTCAGCGGGTCATTCGGGAAGATTATTCAGCCGGCGTATGCGAACGATGGGGTGATGACGCCGGCCAGCACCTCAAAAAGCAGCATCTATCACGCCGACGCCGAGCGCGACGGATACTTCTCGCCGCGTTTCTACGTGCTGGGGCAGACCTCGTTCGACCACAACTTCGCGCAGGATCTGGACCTGCAGCAAATCTACGGAGCGGGGATTGGGTGGACGGCGATTAAGAACCCGATCCTGGAGCTGGACGTGAAATCGACGCTGCAGTACGAAGGACAGACGTTCATCGCAGGCACGAGCGGGGAAAACCAGAACCTCATCGGGTCCACCCTGAACGGCACCTGGGCGGCGAAGCTGCCCCACAAGGTGCTGTTCAAGCAGCAGGTCTCGTGGATTCCCGCGTACAACAATCCCTACGCGTATTCGGCGGGGGAGACGGATTCGCTCTCCATGCCGTTTTTCAAACGGCTGGCGTTTTCGCTGGGCTCGGACGACAGCTACCTGAACGACCCGCCGGCGGCTTCGCCGCCGACAAAGCGGAACTCGTTCCAGCTGACCACGGGGCTGACGTACGCGATCAAGTCAAAGTACTGAGCGCGATTTAGTGCGACGCTGGGGGACTGGTGTTAGGCACGCTGAAGTCGAGCGGGGTGGAGACCAGGGCCGCCGCGCCGGCGGGCAGCGGTTGGTCGGCATTCTTCAGCAGCTCGGAAACCTGCCACATCTGCGCCTGGCTGAGAATTTTGTCGAAGGAGGGCATGCCGGAAAGGCGAATACCGTTGGCGACTTTCCAGTACGTCTCGCCCACCGGATCGTCGCTGACGCCGATCACTCCGTTGCGATGCTTCGACCACAACTGGGGGGCACGGGGATACATGCGCGCTCCGAAGTCCGACCCATGCCCCTGAACCCCGTGGCAGGCGGCGCAGCTTTCGCGATAGATTTGCGCGCCTGCAGCCAGGTTGGGCGCACTGGCATCGAGGGGCCCGCTCGCCGGCATTTCGCTTTTGATCCGCGCGTTCAGGGGAACGTGCACGATCTGCCGCTCGAAAGGAAAGGGATGGTCCGCAACCGCGACCGGAGGATGTCCGAATTTGAGATAAACAGCGACCCCGACCGGGACGATCAGGAACCCGATCAACAGGCCCAGAAAGAATTTCATGCGCCTTGCCTCATGAGGAGAAATGACTGCCGCAGAAAGGAACGGCGGCCTTCCCGGCATCGTTGCATGATCGCGATAATTGCGCAAACGTGAACATGACCGGGCCGCAATCTGCGGGAAAAGCAGGCAGCGGGACGCCGCAGATGATTTAATACAAAGCAGAGAAAATCCCTGCTCTTGAGAGTCGTGGAGGCAGTCAGGTTCATGCGCTTTCGCTTGTTTCTCGGATACGCCGTGTATCCGCTTGTTGCTCTTCTTCTTGCTCCCTCCGTCCTGCGCGCGCAGGACGGGTCTTCCCAGACGGCTCCCGGCGGTTCGTCCTCGCAGGTCGACCAGAACCAGCCGCCGTCGCAGCAGCAGCGCAGTGAGGTGCTCCGTGAGGCGCAGGAGCGGGTCAATGCGCGGCGCAAGCTGCGCGTCCGCCAGATCATTCAGGACACCTACAGCCATAAATACGAACTGGATTTCGGCGCAGCCTATCTCCGCTTCGTTCCCGGCAACGACCTGCAGCGCGTCAACGAGCCGGGCTGGCAGATCGACCTCACCGACTACCTGCATGGCGACCTGGGGGTTGCGGCGGATTTCCGCGGCTACTACGGGACGGCGTATACGGGGACGAATCCCTATTCGGTCTACAACCCCGGCATCAGCCAGTACACCTTCATGGCCGGCCCGCGCTACCGCTTCTACAAGGGACAGCACTGGGGATGGACCGGCGAGGTGCTGGCCGGGATCGGCCACGGCAATTTCGGCACCGGGACGAACGGCCTGCCGGCGCAGTACGTTGGCCTGTTTACCGCCAGCAACGTGCTCTACGTCTCACCGGGAGTCTCGGTGGATTACAACCTGGGTCCCGCGATCGCGATCCGCTGGTCGGCCAACGACGTGCTTACCGACTACAGCGGCTTCAAGGAGAACCGTGGCGGGAACATGGGCATCGTCTATCGCTTCGGGAGGAAGTAGCGGGCTCTCCTCCCGTCCCTGACCGCTGTTTCGCAGACCGGTTCTCGGCTGGCCGGTTCTTCGCGAGCCGGTTCTTCGCTGGCTTCTTTGCGGTGCCGTTACAATGGGCTTGAAGTTAGAGCGTTTTCACTTTTACACCCAGGGTGAATACGCTCTCGCCGTTCCTTTGACGCAAGCCGCATGCCCAGTTCCCTGCTCCTCGCAGCTTCGGCCGTTCGCCTGCTCTCGGGCTGGGCGCAGACGCTTTGTCTGCTGCTGTTCGTGAAGAATGATCTGCGCCACTATCTGCGCACCCACTACGGCGATCACACCTTTCAGAACCTGTACCACTGGCAGCTTTTTTCCTTCGACACCCTGCTGCTGACGCCCTACTTCCTGGTGATGATCGTGCTTTCGATCTACGGCCTGCACCGCTACAAGCTGGTGTGGCAGTACTACCACCATCGCAGGAACGCCACGCACGATCCGCCGCAGAGCTTCGAGCAGCTGCCGCGGGTGACGATTCAACTGCCGATTTTCAACGAGCAGTTCGTGATCGACCGCCTCATCGAGGCCACCTGCGGGATCGAGTATCCGCGCGAACTGCTGGACATCCAGGTGCTCGACGATTCCACCGACGAGACCCAGCAGGTGGCGCAGGGAATCGTGGCCCGCTATCGCGCCCTGGGGCACCCGATCGTCTACCTGCATCGCACCGATCGGACTGGGTTCAAGGCCGGCGCGCTGCAGGAAGGCCTCAAAGCGGCCACGGGCGAGTTTGTCTGCATCTTCGATGCCGACTTCGTCCCGCCGCCGGACTGGCTGATGCGCGTGATCCACCACTTCGCCGAGCCCGACGTGGGCATGGTGCAAACACGCTGGACGCACCTGAACCGAGACTACAGCTTCCTCACGCAGGTGGAGGCCATCCTGCTCGACGGGCATTTCGTGCTCGAGCACGGCGCGCGCGCCCGGTCGCAGCTGTTTTTCAATTTCAACGGGACGGCCGGCATGTGGCGCCGCTGCGTGATCGGAGAAGCGGGCGGCTGGCAGCACGACACGCTCACCGAAGACACCGACCTGAGCTATCGTGCGCAAATCCTCGGCTGGCGATTCAAGTACCTGCAGGATGTGGAGTGCCCGGCGGAAGTGCCGATCGAGATGACGGCCTTTAAGACCCAGCAGCAGCGCTGGGCGAAGGGGCTGATCCAGACCTCGAAGAAGATCCTGCCCCGCGTCTTCCGCAGCGACGTGCCGCTGCGGACTAAGATCGAGGCGTGGTATCACCTGACGGCGAATATCAGCTATCCGCTGATGATCGTGCTGTCGGTGCTGCTGATGCCGGCCATGATTATTCGCTTCTACCAGGGCTGGTGGGAGATGTTGTACATCGACTTCCCGCTGTTCCTGGCCTCGACGTTTTCGATTTCGTCGTTCTACCTGGTGTCGCAGAAAGAGCTGTACCCGCGGCGCTGGTACAAGACGTTTCTCTATCTGCCGTTTCTGATGTCGCTGGGGATTGGGCTGACCATCACCAACTCGATCGCCGTGATGGAAGCCATCTTCGGCATCCAGAGCGCGTTCAAGCGCACGCCGAAGTACCGGGTGCAGAAAAAGGGCGAGAAGTCACAGGGAGCGTCGAAGTACCGCAAGCGGCTGGGCATCATTCCGTTTGTCGAGCTGCTGATCGGCTGCTACTTCGCGCTATGCATCTGGTACGCCGTGGTCAACGAGAACTACTTCACGGTGCCGTTCCTCCTGCTGTTTGTGGTGGGCTACTGGTACACAGGGCTGTTGTCGCTGCTGCAGGGACGGTTCGAGCGCTGGCGTTCCGGCGCGAATCTGGATGAGACTTCGCCGAAACCCTTTCCTGTGGGGGTGTGAAGGACTGCACCACCGGCTGATACATTCTCTCTGCAAACCCAGCCTGAGATTCGCGCGTCCCAGGTATACTCGCCGCATGCGTTCCCGGCTCGTTTTGCGCTCTCTGTCTGCTCTCTTGCTTCTGTCTCTCCTCGCCGTTCCCGCCTCGTTTGGGTGGGGCAGCGACGGCCACAAAATCATCAATCGCCTCGCAGCGCAAAGTCTTCCCTCCGATGTGCCCGCCTTTCTGCGCACCCCCGATGCCATCAACGAAATCGAGTACCTTGGGCCCGAGCCCGACCGCTGGCGCTCCCGCGCCGAGCCGGAGCTGGTGGCCGCCCAGGCTCCCGACCACTTCATCGACCTCGAGTTGGCCGACGTGATCGGTACCCTGCCTCGCTATCGCTACGAGTACATCGCCGACCTCTATGCCGCCGGGCTGACCCATCCGAAGATGGCGCAGGAGCTGCAGCCGGATCGCGTCGGCTTCCAGCCGTACATCACTGAGGAAGTGTGGGAGCGGCTGAAGTCGGCAATGCGCGACTACCGCCAGCTCAGCGCTGAGCACCAGGACACCAAACCGGTCGAGGCAGCGATCATCTTCTACACCGGATGGCTCGGCCACTACGTCGGCGACGGCTCGCAGCCGCTCCACGTGACGATTCAGTACAACGGCTGGACCGGGCCCAATCCCAACGGCTACACCACCGAGCACACCATCCACAGCCAGTTCGAGAGCGCGTTCGTCTCCGCCAACATTCAGCCGGCGGACGTGCAGCCGCTGATAACGCCCCTGCATCCGATCGGCGACGAGTGGACCGACTACCTGGCCTACCTGCGCCACACCGCGACCTGCGTCGAGAAGGTCTACCAGCTCGACAAGAACCACGGCTTCAATGGAGCAGGAACGCCGGAGGCCAGGCAATTCACCGCCCAGCGGCTGGCAGCGGGGGCGTCGATGTTCCGCGATCTCATCGTCGCCGCCTGGGTTAAATCCGCCGAGCCGGTGCCAGACTGGCACGAACAGCATGCCGGAGTGGCGGCCAGCGAATAGTCCGGGACACCGCGCGAGGGTCCCGCCAACGGGGCCCTCTTCACCTGGCCAACATTCCCACCACACGCGTCAGTAGTCCCGCCAGCTGCGCTTCCACGGCGCGCCCCGTTGCGATCACCTCTTCATGGCTCAGCGGCTCCTTCTGGATGCCGGCGGCCATGTTCGTGACGCAGCTGATGCCGAGCACTTCCATCCCCATTTGCCGGGCCGCGATCGTTTCCTGGACGGTGGACATGCCAATCAGGTCGGCGCCGAGGGCGCTAAAGCCGCGAATCTCGGCCGGCGTCTCGAAGCTCGGGCCGAGCACGCTGAGGTAGACTCCCTCGTCCAGCCGAAAATCCATCTCGTGCGCCGCCTCGTGCGCCACTTTCCGCAATCGCACCGAGTAAGCCTCGCTCATATCGAAGAAGCGGGGGCCGAAGCGGTCGTCGTTGGCGCCGGCTGCGGGATTCCGTCCGGACAGATTGATGTGGTCGGAAAGGAGCACCAGCTGCCCCTGATGAAGCGCGGGGTTGATTCCACCGGCAGCATTCGTCAGCACCAGCCTCTGCACGCCCATCCGGCCAAGCACGCGGATGGGAAATGTGACCTGCTCGGAGCTGTACCCTTCGTAGGCGTGGACGCGGCCCTGCATCACCGCAACTGCCATCCCCGAGAGGGTTCCGATCACAAGGCGGCCGCTGTGCCCCGGGACCGTCGATTGCGGAAAATGGGGAATGTCGGCGAACGAGATCGCGACTGCGTTCTCGATCTGCTCGGCAAACGCTCCAAGGCCGGAGCCGAGAACGATGCCGATGAGTGGACGGACGGGGGTACGCGCGAGGACGAACTCCGCCGCCCGGGTGGCTTTTTCGAAAAGTGTGTCTGCCATGGTTACAGAACCGGATTAGTGAATCAGAATGCCCACAATCGAAGCCGACATCAGGTTGGCCATCGTCCCGGCCAGCATGGCTCGCAGGCCCAACTTCGCCAGTTCCGTCCGCCGGTTGGGCGCGAGCGCGCCGATGCCGCCAATCTGAATGCCGATGGAGCTGAGGTTGGCAAAGCCGCACAGCGCGAAGGTGGCAATGGTGACCGAGCGTGCGGCCAGGGCGCCGGCTTTCGCCAGACTGCCCAGATAGGTGTAGGCCACCAGCTCGTTCAGCACCATGCGCGTGCCGAGCAGATTGCCCACTGTCGGTGCGTCGTGCCAGGGAATGCCGATAAGCCAGGCGATGGGCGCGAAGAAGAATCCGAGGATGGCGTCGAGCGAGTGAGGAAACGGAATGTGGTGGTAGCCGAGCCAGTTGTGCATGCCGCCGAGAATCCCGTTGCACAGCGCGATCAGCGCCAGAAACGAAATCAGCATGATGCCCACGTTGAAGGCCAGCCGTCCCCCGTCGATGGTGCCGCGGGCGACCGAGCCGATCAGATTCTCGTCCTTATACTCGGCGCTCTCGGGAATGCGGACGACGCCCTCCGTGGCCGGCTTCTCTGTTTCCGGCACCAGCATCTTCGAGATGAGGATAGTGCCCGGAGCCGTCATAATGACCGCGGCCAGCAAGCTGCTCGCCTTGATGCCGTAAAGAATATAAGCCGCCATGATGCCGCCCGAGACGTGAGCCATGCCGCTGGTCATGATGGTCATCAGCTCGGAGCGGGTGGCGTCAGGCAGGAAGGGGCGGATGGTCAGCGGGGCTTCGGTCTGGCCCATGAAGATGCTGGCGGCCACGTTCAGGCTCTCCGCGCCCGAGACTTTCATCGTCCATAACATGGCTTTGGCGAAGCCGCGGATGATCAGCTGCATGATGCCGAGGTAGTAGAGGACCGCGAAAAACGCGGAGATGAAGATGATGGTGGGCAACACCTGGAACGCGAAGAAGCTGGTGCCGAACTTCGCGGCGATGTTCGAGTGCTGCGCCCCGAGATCGCCAAACAGGAACGTCGATCCGGCAAATGCATACGCCAGCAGGGTGTTCACCGCGTTGCCGGCACTCTGCAGCACCCGCTGGCCGACCGTCCACTCAATCACCAGGAAGGCGAAGAGAATCTGCAGGCCGAGGCCCCAAAAGACCGTGCGCCAGCGGATAGCGCGGCGGTTGGTGGAGAAAATCCATGCCAGCGTCAGCATGGTCAGCAGTCCCAGCACCCCGGTAAATCGCCCCAATCTCTTCTCCCTGTGTGTTTGTTCGCATTCTATGTGCGTTGCGGCGGTTGGAGGTACTTATCTTTGTTGTCCACCGAAAGAATTTGCCGGACCAGCGGCACCGGCGCGGGCGGCCGCGAGCCGATCACCAGCGCCTCGCGCAGCAGCTGTCCCGGCTCGGCAAAGCGCGCTTCGTCCATGGTGAAGAGCGTTGCCAGCGGCTGGCCCGTCTTTACGCGGGCGCCCAGCTTGACGTGCATGGCGAGCCCGGCGTGGGCTTCCACCGGCTCGCTGGCCTTTTCGCGTCCTGCCCCCAGCCGCTGGACCGCCCATCCCACCTTCGTGCAGTCGGCCGTAGTGAAGAAGCCGGCCTTGTCCGCAGTGAATTCCCGCTGGAAGCGAGGCTGGTGGAAGGCCATGCCTAAGTCGATGGCGGCAGGATCGCCGCCCTGGGCCGCGACCATGGTGCGAAAGATGCGCAGCGCCGATCCGTCCTTCAGCTTCTCCTCCGCGATACCGCGGCCTTCGTCCGCGGTCTTTGCCTTGCCGCCAAGGAAGATCATCCAGCCGGCCAGGATCAGCGACAGCTCCCGCAAATCCTCGCTCAGCGGGTTGCGCTCGCCACGCAGCAGCTCAACCGACTCGGCAATCTCGATCCAGTTGCCCGCCATGCGGCCCAGCGGCTGGCTCATGTCAGTGAGCACCGCGACGGTGCGGGTGCCCGCGCGCTCCCCGGTCTCGACCATCAGGGCGGCGAGATAGCGTGCGTCGTCCTCGTCGCGGAGGAAGGCGCCGGAGCCGGTCTTGACGTCGATGGTCAGCGCGTTGAGACCCGCTGCCAGCTTCTTGCTCATGATCGATGCGCAAATGAGATATGGATTCTCGACGGTGGCTGTGCGGTCGCGCAGGCTGTAGAGCTTCCGGTCGGCCGGTACCAGGTTCTTCGTCTGCCCCACGATGGAGGCGCCGCACTTCTCCAGCACCACACGCATTTCGGTTGCGGAAAGATCGGTGCGGTAGCCGGGTATCGATTCCAGCTTGTCGAGCGTGCCGCCGGTGTGGCCCAGCGCGCGGCCGCTGATCATCGGATCGGCAAGGCCTGCCGCTGCGGCCAGCGGCGCAACCAGAAACGACGTCTTGTCCCCTACGCCGCCGGTCGAATGCTTATCGACGATGGCGCGGCCGAGACTGGAGTAATCGAGCACTTCACCGGAACAACGCATCGCCGTGGTCAGCGTAGCCAGCTCGGCCAGCGTGAGGCCGCGGAGAAAGACCGCCATCAGCCAGGCCGACAGCTGCTCCTCAGGAATGGTTTCGCGGGCCGCGCCCTCGACGAGAAAGCGTATCTCTTCCTCGTTCAGCTCTTCCCCGTCGCGCTTCTTTCGGATCAGATCGACTGCATGCAGGCTCATCGGACCCCGCCTTCCTGCGGATCGAGAGTGAAGCCGCACGGAAATAAGTCGGTGAAGCGCATGGTCTCGGGTCCGTGTTCGCCGGCGAAGCGCACCACCGCGTCCTGCGTGACGAATTCGCTCATCACCTGGCGGCAGGCACCGCAGGGAGGGCTGGGCGCGCGATTGCGATTGGTTACCGCGATGGCGACAATCTTCCGCCCCGGCCCGTGTTCGCTGATGGCCCGAAACAGAGCATTCCGTTCCGCGCAGCTGGTCAGGCCGTAGGAGACGTTCTCGACATTGCAGCCGGTAACGACGGCCCCGTCATCGAACAGCAGCGCCGCGCCGACATAAAACTTCGAGTAAGGGGCGTAGGCATGGCCAGCGGCTTCGGTAGCGGCCGCGAACAGCCGATCCAGAGTATCCACATTCGACATTGCCTTTGAGGCTACTAACTTTCGCAGTGCCGAGGCAACCGGCATTCAAGTTCGCACCGTTACTTCCGATAACCAGATCGTGGACGACCTGACACGCGAATTCCTGCTTGAAAGCCAGGAAGGCCTGGACCGCATGGAGCGGTGCCTCACCGACCTGGAGACCAGCCCCGGCGATGCTGAACTGCTGGCGGAGATCTTCCGCGCGGTGCACACCATCAAGGGAACCACCGGTTTTCTCGGATTCGGCCGGCTGGAGGCGCTCTCCCACGCGGGAGAAAACCTGCTCGGCCTGCTGCGGGAAGGCCAGCTGGCCGCCACGCCCGCGATCATCACCGGCCTGCTGGGGCTGATGGACAAGCTGCGCGGCATTCTGCGCTCCATCGAATCCAGCGGCGCCGAGGGGGCCAGCGTTGCCGGGGATGCCGCCATGATTGCCTCGCTCGAAGCGCTGCAGCACGGCGAAGCCACCGCGCAGCCGGCTCTGGTTGCGGTTGTGCAAGAGACGGTCCACAGCGCGCCCCGCAGGCGTCGCGCTGCCCGCGCCCCCCGCGCTTTACAAGGTGCGCCTCCTCCGCCTCGACCGGAAGAGGCAGGGCCGCCGGGCAATCCCGAAGAAGCCGCGCCGGAACCCCGGCCCGCGGCCAGTTCTTCGGAGTCCGCGCGGCCCGCGATCCATGCGCCCGATGCGCCCGCCGTCCCCGAGACGCCGGCCGCTTCCGGCGGCACCGCCGACTCCACCCTGCGGGTCGATGTCGAGCTGCTCAATCGCATGATGAATCTGGTCGGCGAGTTGGTGCTCACCCGCAACCAGATCCTGCAGGCCACCAGTTCCGACGCCGGCTTTGCGCTGCTGGGCCGCCGGCTGGACATGGTCACCGCCGATCTGCGCGAATCGGTGATGAAGGCGCGCATGCAGCCGGTGAGTCACGTCTTCTCGCGCTTTCCCCGGCTGGTACGCGATCTCGCGCTGGGCCTCAACAAGCGGGTCCACCTCGAAATGGAAGGCCAGGAGACGGAGCTGGACAAGAGCCTGCTCGAAGCCATCCGCGATCCGCTCACCCACTCCATTCGCAACGCCATCGACCATGGGATCGAGATGCCCGAGGCGCGCGCGGCAGCTGGCAAACCCGCCGAGGGCCTGGTGCGGCTGCGCGCCTGTCACGAAGGCAGCCACGTCGTGGTCGAAGTCCACGACGACGGAGCCGGCATCAACATCGGGAAAGTTCGGCAAAAGGCTGTGGAGCGCCAGCTGGTGACACTCCAGCGCGCCGAGCAGATGAGCGAGCGCGAAATCCTGCAGCTCATCTTCCTCCCTGGTTTCTCAACCGCGGCCGCGGTCACCAGCGTTTCCGGGCGCGGCGTAGGCATGGATGTGGTCCGCACCAATGTGGAAAAGATTGGCGGCAAGGTGGTGGTGGAAAGCCGGGAGGGTCAGGGCACGATCCTTCGTCTGCGCATCCCTCTCACCCTCGCCATTATTCCCGCGCTGATCGTCCACAGCCGCGGACAGAATTTCGCCGTGCCCCAGGCGTCGCTCACCGAGCTGGTGCACCTGCGCCCCGGCGAAGACGGCAGCCGCATCGAGTGGCTGGAAAACGCGGCTCTCTATCGTCTCCGCGGCCGTCTGCTGCCGCTGGTTTTTCTCGATCATCTGCTGCAGCAGTCCGCCCGCGAGCGCGGCGCGGCCTGCGATATCGCCATTCTCAACGCCGACGGGCGCCGCTTCGGCCTGGTGGTCGACGGCCTCGCCGATCCGGAAGAGATTGTGGTGAAGCCGCTGGCCGCGGTGCTGCGCGAGATCGGCTACTACGCCGGCGCCACCATCCTCGGTAACGGCGAGATGGCGCTCATTCTCAATCCCGGCGCCATCGCCCAGAATGCGGGCGTCAGCCTGAGCGCGGAAACCGATGACAGCGTCGGGCAGAGGCACGCCGGACTGGAAGACTTTCTGCTGGTGGAAGCCAATGGGCGGCCCGCGGCTCTGCCGCTGGAAACGGTCGTTCGCATCGAGCGCATCCCGCGCTCGCGGATCGAGATGGCCGGCTCTCGCCCGGTGCTCCGCTTCGACGGCACGCTTCTGCCTCTGGACGATGAGGCTGCGGGCCTGGCCGG
The DNA here is from genome assembly GCA_036267095.1 of Acidobacteriaceae bacterium. GTDB lineage: Bacteria > Acidobacteriota > Terriglobia > Terriglobales > Acidobacteriaceae > Palsa-343. The sequence continues at coordinate 65,939 of DATAWS010000019.1, read as the reverse complement.
CGCCGATCCCGAGGCGCAGACCACGGTGGTGGTGTGCCGCGACGGACGCCGCCAGATCGGCATGACCGTTTCTCAGGTGCTGGATGTGACCGGAGGCCAGCAGTTGGAGGAAGCCGGCACCGGCGCTCTGGCCAACGGCATCACGCTGCTCCACGACCGCGTCACCGGCGTGGTCAGCCTTTCCGCCATTCCCTCGCTCGACTCGGTGAACGAGCGCGGCGAACCCCCGAACGAGGAACCCCGATGAACGAAACCAGTGAGGCCCAGGAAGTTTGCTCGGTCCGCGTGGGCGACACACTGTACGGCGTGCCCATCGCGCACGTGCTCGAAATCCTCGGCAAGCCCGCCACCCAGCCCGTGCCCCTGGCGCCGTATTTTGTCGGCGGCCTGGTCCATTACCGCGGCGAAGTGCTGACCGCCGTCTCTCTGCGCCGGCTGCTGGCGATGGATCCCCCCAAAGCTCCCGAAGACGTTCTGGTCTTCGAGTCTTCCGAGGGACTATTCGGCCTGTTCGTCGACTCGGTCGGCGAGGTTCTGCGCGTTTCGGCGGCCGCGCACGAGCCCAACCCCGCAACCCTCGAAGCCCGCCGCCAGGCGCTGTTCAATGGCGCCTGGAAGCTGAAGGACCGTTTGCTCGTCACCCTCGACCCGGAACGCCTCGAGCCCATGCGCCTGGCCGGCGCCTTCCCCGCCTGAAAGCACCGGCAGAAAGGAGAGTCATGCGCGCTCTGGTGGTCGACGATTCACGGTTCATCCGCCATTATTTGCATTCCCTCTTTGCCGAGCGGGGCGTGGAGTGCATGGAAGCGGCCGACGGCCAGCAGGGCCTCGACTGCCTGCACAACAACGGGCCCTTCTCGGTCGCCCTGGTGGACTGGAACATGCCGGTCAAGTCCGGCTTCGATCTTTTGCAGGAAGCCCGCGCGGACCCGAGCTTCAACGACACGAAGATCGTGATGGTAACCACCGAAGCCGAAAGCGATCACATCGAGGCCGCTCTTGAGGCCGGAGCCGACGAGTATCTGGTGAAGCCCTTCGACCAGGAGGGCCTGTTCGATAAGCTCCGCCTGGCCGGCGTGGAGGACCTGTGAACCCTTCGGGCCAGACCGCCCGCCGCATCCGTGTGCTCCTGGTCGACGACTCCGCGGTTATGCGCAGCCTGCTGCGCATGGTGCTCGAAAACGAGCGCTCGCTCGAAATTGCCGGGACCGCCACCAATGGCGAGGAAGCGCTTGCCGCCTTCGACGCGCTGCACCCCGACCTCGTCCTGCTGGACATCGAAATGCCGGGCATGAACGGCCTGGACGTTCTCTCCGGCCTGCGCCGCCGCGATCGCCGCGTTCCCGTCATCATGTGCAGCACCCTGACGATGCGCGGGGCCCGTATCACCATCGAAGCGCTGACCCGCGGCGCCACCGACTACGTGGCCAAGCCCGGAGCCCAGCACAGTCTGCGCGAGGGTGTGGCCACGCTCACCCGCGAGCTTCTGCCGAAAATTCTGGCGCTCTTCCCCGCCGAAAAAACGCGCCCCGCCACGCCGCCGGCCGTCCCCTTTGCGCTGCGGGGATCCGAGCACCGCATGGGTTGCGCCGGACTCGCGCTCCGCCCGAAAATCGTGGTCATCGGCGTCTCCACCGGAGGACCCGCCGCCCTTGAAGCTATGCTGCCAAAAATGCCGGCGTCCTTTTCGCTGCCGATCCTCATCGTGCAGCACATGCCGCGCCTCTTTACCAGCCTGCTGGCCGAACGGCTCGACAACCTCTGCGCCCTGCGGGTGCGCGAAGCCGACAACGGCCTTCGCCCGGAGCCAGGCGTGGTCGACATCGCACGCGGCGATTTCCACCTGGATCTCGCTCCCGATTTCCGCCTGCGCCTCAACCAGAATCCACCCGAAAATTTCTGCCGTCCGTCGGTCGATGTCCTCTTTCGCAGCGCCGCGCAGGCCTCGGGCGGCCATCTGCTCGGTGTCATCCTTACCGGGATGGGTTCCGACGGCCTTGCCGGCTGCCGCGCTATCCGCGCCGCCGGCGGCCAGGTGTTCGCACAGGACAGCGCCACCAGCGTCATCTGGGGCATGCCGGGCGCGGTGGTCCATGCCGGCCTGGCTGACCGGGTACTCAGCCTGGACGCTTTGCCGGCCGAAATCCTCCGCTCGGTCTCGAGTCCCGGCGCGCCCGCGGAGGTCCCGGCACGATGACTTCGCCCGCCATCGATTTCGAATACCTGCGCGCCGTCGTCATGCGCAACTCCGGCAATCAGGTCGATGTCTCGCGCAACTACCTCTTCGAGTCGCGCCTCCAGCCGCTGCTGCGCCAGCGCGGCCTGCACTCTCTCGATCAGCTGATCTCCGCCCTTCGGTCCAATTCCGGTCCGGCCCTCGAGCGCTCGGTCGCCGAGGCCATGACCATCAACGAGACCAGCTTCTTTCGCGACACCCCCACCTTCGACCTGCTGCGCACCGAATTGCTCCCAGCGCTGATCGAACGCCGCCGCGCTTCCCGCACCCTGCGCTTCTGGTCGGCCGCCAGCTCCAGCGGACAGGAAGCCTATTCCATCGCCATCCTGCTGCGCGAACATTTCCCTCTGCTGGCCGGCTGGAAGATCGACATCGCCGGTACCGATCTCTCGGCAGAAATGGTCGAGCGCGCCTCCGCCGGCCGCTTCCAGCGCATCGAAATCAACCGCGGCCTCGCCGCCCGTATGCTGCTTCGGTATTTCGTCCGCACCGGTGATGAATGGGAAGTCTCGCCCGACATCAAGCGCCTGTGTCGCTTCCAGCAGCGCAACCTCTGCCACCCTGCAATCACAAATGAAAGTTTTGATTTCATCTTCCTGCGTAACGTCATGATTTACTTCCCTCATGAGACGCGCCATCAGGTACTCCTGACTATGCACCGCGCGCTCGTCCCGGACGGCGCGCTCTTCCTCGGCCTGAGCGAGCAGCCCCGCATGGACTCGCACTGGGAAACCATGCTCACCCAGAAAGCCGTCTGGTACCGCCCCATCCGCTGACGCCGGTCTTGGCCGCGGACATCCCCGGCCAGCGCGGTATCCTCTTCTTCGAAGAGCATGGCCGCACCGCCATCCAAACCGAGGCCACGGAAGTCCAATTCCGCCGCGACGCCGGCTGACGCCGATGCACCCGATGCAAATGCATCCGATCCGCTCGCCCTCTTTCATCCCGTCACCGCCTCCTGGTTCCGCTCCGCGCTGGGCACGCCAACCACTCCACAGCGCCTGGGTTGGCCGCCGGTCGCCCACGGCGAAAGCACGCTGATCCTCGCGCCCACCGGGACCGGCAAAACCCTCACCGCCTTTCTCTGGTGCCTCAATCGCCTGCTTTTCAGCGGTGCCCCGTCGACTCAGGAGCCGGGCTGCCGCGTTCTATACATCAGCCCGCTCAAAGCGCTGGCTGTCGATGTTGAACGCAATCTACAAACCCCCCTTCGGGCGATCGAGCCTCTCGCCCGCGACGCCGGCGTCTCCTTCCGCATCCCCAGGGTCGCCGTGCGCACTGGCGACACTCCGCAGTCCGAGCGCGCCCGCTTCCGCCGCCATCCCGCCGACATCCTCATCACCACGCCGGAGTCGCTCTACCTGCTGCTCACCTCCGAATCCGCCACTGCCCTGCGCACCATCGACACCGTGATCCTCGACGAGATTCACGCCCTCGTGCCCACGAAACGCGGCGCACACCTGGCGCTGTCGCTCGAGCGCCTCGAGGCCATCACGCGGCAACCGATCCAGCGCATCGGCCTCTCCGCCACCCAGCGGCCCCTCGAAGAAGTTGCCCGGTTCCTGGGAGGGAACACGTCCGAGACGGACGCGGGTGGCTCGCCGACGGCACGCCCTGTGACGATTGTTGATGCTCGTGAACCCAAGCGGCTGGAGCTAAAAGTTGAAGTTCCAGTTGAAGATTTAAAGCCGCCTGAACCGGAGACCAGCAGTCCGGCAAAACGCGCTTCTATCTGGTCCACGATTCCGCCCCGGCTGCTCGCCATCCTCCGCGGGCGCAGGTCGACGCTCATCTTCGTGAACAACCGCCGCAGCGCCGAGCGCCTCGCCGGACTTATCAACGATCTTGCGCAGGAGCCGCTCGCGCGCGCCCACCACGGCTCGCTCGCCCCCGCGCAGCGCGCCGAAGTGGAAGCGCAACTGAAGGCCGGTCAGATTCGCGCCGTTGTCGCCACCTCTTCGCTCGAACTGGGCATCGACATGGGAGCCATCGACCTCGTCATCCAGATCGAATCGCCGCCGTCGGTCGCCAGCGGCATGCAGCGCATCGGCCGCGCCGGTCACAAGGTCGGCGTCGTCAGCGAGGGCCTCATTTTCCCCAAGTACCGCGCCGACCTGCTGGCCTGTGCCGCCGTTACCCGCGCCATGCACGAAGGCCTGGTCGAATCGACCGCGATCCTCCACAACCCGCTCGACGTGCTCGCGCAGCAGATCGTTGCCACCGTGGCCCACCCGCCTGCGCTGGCGGTGCCGCGCCTCAAGGGTCAGCCGCCCCGCGAACCGCAAATCTCCGCCGACGACCTTTACTCCCTCGTTCGCCGCGCCGCGCCCTTCGCTACCCTCACGCGTTCCACCTTTGACAACGTCCTCGACCTGCTGGCCGGCAAGTACCCCTCCGACGAATTTGCCGAGCTGCGCCCACGCATCACGTGGAACCGGACCGCGAACCTGCTGACGCCGCGCGAGAGTGCGAAGGGCCTCGCCATCCTGAACGCGGGCACCATTCCCGATCGCGGCCTCTTCGGCGTTTTTCTCTCCGGGGAACATAAGAAACCGGTGCGCGTCGGCGAACTCGATGAGGAGATGGCCTTCGAATCGCGCGTAGGCGAGGTCTTCCTCCTCGGCGCCTCCACGTGGCACATCGATGAGATTAGCCACGACCGCGTGCTGGTATCGCCGGCGCCGGGGCAGCCGGGCAAAATGCCCTTCTGGCACGGCGACCAGGCCGGTCGCCCGCTTGAATTCGGCCGCCGCATCGGCGCACTGGTCCGCGAGCTGCGCACCCTGCCGCCGAATGCGGCCATCAGCCGGCTGGTATGCGAGCACGACCTCGACGCGCAGGCCGCGGAGAATCTGCTCCAGTTCCTGTCCGATCAGGCCGCGGTGACGGCTGCGGTGCCCGACGATCGTACCGTTATCATCGAGCGCATTCGCGACGAGCTCGGCGACTGGCGCGTGTGCGTTCTGACGCCGTTCGGCAACCGCGTCCACACGCCATGGGCGATGGCTGCCGCCGCCCAAATCCAGGCCGCGGGCGGTCCCCACGTCGAGAGTATGTCCACCGACGACGGATTTGTCCTCCGCTTCCCCGACACCGATGCCCCACCCGATCCGGCGCTTTTGCTGCCCGATCCCGCCGCGGCGCAGGAGTTGGTGGTGCGCCAGCTTGGGTCCACGGCTTTGTTTGCCGCGAAATTCCGCGAAGCCTCCGCCCGAGCGCTGCTTCTGCCGCGACGCCGCGCCCAAACGCGGGCCCCCCTGTGGCAGCAGCGTAAGCGCGCCGCCGATCTGCTCGCCGTTGCGAACCACTATCCCGATTTCCCCATGCTGCTGGAGGCCTGCCGCGAGTGCCTCCGCGACACCTTCGACATGCCCGCCCTGCTCGAGGTGCTGCGCTCCATCCGCGACGGCGACCTGCGGGTGCACGTTGTCGATACTCCTAAAGCCTCACCCTTTGCCGCTTCGCTTCTGTTCGGCTACGTCGGCAACTTCATTTATGACGGCGATGCGCCGCTGGCCGAACGCCGTGCCGCCGCGCTTTCGATCGACCAGGCGCAGCTCAGCGATCTGCTCGGCGAAGCCGACCTTCGCGAAATCCTCGACCCCGTCGCCATCGCCGAAGTCGAAGCCCTGCTCCAGCTGCTCGGCGAGAACCAGCGCGTCCGCTCCGCCGATGGCCTGCACGACTTGCTCCTCCGCCTCGGCGATCTCTCGCGCGAGGAAATCGCTCGGCGCGTCGCGTCAGTCGACCTGCTGCAACAGCTGCCTCGACTCGCCAAGGCCCAGCGCATTCTGCAAATCACCATCGCCGGAGAGTCCCGCTTCATCGCCGTCGAAGATGCCGCCCGCTACCGCGATGCGCCTGGTATCCGGCTCCCCGGCGGCCTGCCGAAGGCATTACTCGCGCCGGTCACAGCGCCGGTTCTTGAACTGGTTCGCCGCTATGCGCGCAGCCACGGGCCTTTCACGGTGTTCGAAGTTTCCGCGCGCTTCGGCCTCGCCCCGGACCGCATTGAGCCCGTCCTTCGCCAGCTCGTACTCGACGGACGCATCCTCGAAGGTGGATTTCGCCCGGGCGGCGCCCATCGCGAATGGTGCGACGCCGAATCTCTCCGCCTCATTCGCCATAAGTCGCTGGCACGGTTACGAAAAGAGATCGAGCCGGCCGAGCCGCGTCTCTTCGCCCGCTTTGCAACCCACTGGCACGGCGTGCTGTCGAAGCGCCGCGGCCTCGACGCGCTGCTCGACACCATCGAATCACTGCAGGGAGCGCCTCTGCCCGCGTCGCTGCTCGAAACGCAGATTCTCGCCGGTCGCATCGCGCGCTATTCTTCCGCCCATCTCGACACCCTGATCGCCGCTGGCGAAATCGCCTGGTGCGGCGTTGATCCGCTGGGCGAACGCGATGGCCGCATCGCTCTCTACCTTGCCGACAAGCTGCCCAACTTGCTTCCGCCGCGCACCCCGCTTGCCGAGCCGCTCACTCCCCGCGAAGAAGCCATTTTGCCGGCGCTCACCAGTGGCGGGGCGATGTTCTTCGCCGACCTGCATGAGGCCATCGGTGACGGCTACCCTGGCGAGACGATTGACGCGCTCTGGTCGCTGGTGTGGCGCGGGCTGGTTACCAACGACACGCTGCATGCCCTGCGCGCCTGGACTGCGAAGCCCGACACGACGCGCTCCTCAAAGCGCGTTCACAACCAGCCCGCCTTTCGCTCGCGCCGCACCACGCCACCCAACGCTCAGGGTCGCTGGACGCTGGTCGCCGCGCCCGATCGCACCACGCCCACCTCGCAGACGGCGTGGTCGCACGCTCTCGCCCAGCAACTGCTTCTTCGCCACGGCATTGTCACCCGTGAAACGGCGGCCCAGGAAAATCTCGCGGGCGGATTCTCGGCCGTCTATGAAGTGCTGAAGGCCCTCGAAGCGGCGGGCCGCATCCGCCGCGGTTATTTCGTCGCCGGCCTGGGAGGCACACAGTTTGCCCAGCCCGCCGCCGTCGAACTGCTCCGGTCGCTGCGCAGCACCCAGCCCGGCGGGCAGCCTGCCAGAAAGCCTGAGATGGTGATCCTCGCCGCCACCGATCCGGCCAACCCGTGGGGCAGCATCCTGCGCTGGCCGGATCCTGACTCGGCCGCTGCGCACAACGTCGTTTCCCTCACCCGCAGCGCGGGCGCGAGCGTTATCCTGCGCAACGGAGATCTCGCTGCCTGCCTGCGCCGCAACAATCCCGCGATCCAGGTTTTCCTGCCGCAGGATGAGCCGGACCGTTCGGCCGCCGCGAGCGATGTCGCCGCCTTCCTTGCCCATTATGCTCAGGAACTGTTACAGACTCCGGAAACCCGCCACCACGGCGGACTGCTGATCGACACCATCGGCGGCCAGCCCGCCTGCCAGCATTTTTTGGCCAGTTTCCTCACCCAAGCCGGCTTCCATCCATCGCCGAGGGGCTACCACGTCCGCTATGTTCCCGCCTCAATGTGATCCGAAAGGCGCGAAGCGCATCCGCCTGGACGGCGAATCCTCAATGGATGGTCTTCATCCGCCGCTGCAGATAATCCATCAGGAGGTATTCACCCAGCGTCTCGGGCGTGGTGAAGTAGGCCCTGCCCTTGCACATCTGCGTCACCTTCTGCACGAACTGCATCAGCCCGAAGTCCGAGGCCAGCATGAAGGTATTGATCATGATGTTCTGCCGTTTGCAGCGCGACACTTCCTCGAGGGTTTCGCTCACCACCAGCGGATCGAGCCCGAAGGCGTTTTTGTAAATGCGCCCGTCCTCGAGGGTCAGCGCCGACGGCTTCCCATCCGTGATCATCACGATCTGCTTCATGTCTTTTCGCTGCCGCGCCAGGATGCGCTGCGACAGCCGCAGCCCTTCGCGCGTATTCGTGTACCAGGGGCCGACCTTCACCCGCGCCAGTTGCGACACCGGCAGCTCCTCCGCGGAGTCGTGGAAGAGCACCAGCGACAGCGTGTCTCCTGGATACTGCGTCCGGATGAGATGCGCCATGGCCATCGCCACCTTCTTCGCGGGCGTGAAGCGGTCTTCGCCGTAGAGGATCATGGAGTGCGAACAGTCGAGCATCACCACCGTGGCGCACGAGCTTTGATACTCGGACTGGTGCACCTGAAGGTCCCTGTATTCGAGATTGAGCGGGAGCGTGAGCCCCTCGCGCGCAATCGCTGACTTCAGCGTTGCCGGCGCATCCAGGTTGAGCGTGTCGCCAAACTCGTAGGGCTGCGATCCGCCGCTGGTCTCGACGCCGGTTGCCCAGTGGCGGGTGTCGTGCCGGCCGAAGTTGGCCTTGCCCAGAGAGCCGAGGAGATCGCGGAGCGTTTTGTATCCCAGAAAATCAAGGCTCTTGTCCGTCACCTCAAAACGCGCTTCGGTCGCTTGCCCCGGCTGGCCGGCCTGTGTAACCTGCGCGTCCTGCGGTGACGTCCGGGAGATGTAGTTCTCGCGCTCCATGCGCTGGATCAGCTTGTCGATCAGCTCATCGAGCTTGCCCTCGGCCGCCATCTGATCGATCTTCTGCTGCAGGCTTTCGTCAAACCCGTCACCCTGCTCGAGGGCGCGGCGCAGCGCCTCGTGCAGATCGTCCATCGTCTGGTCGAGGTCCTGAAATTCCGCAAACGGATTCTGAAATCCCGAGTCCAGCAGATAATCCGACAGCGCCTTGAGCAGGTCGTCCATGCTCACTTCGCTGGCCAAATCTCCGGTGAACTTCGTGTAACGGACAGTTTTCATCGCAGTCTTTGCGTTTCCCGGCTAACGGCTGTCGGCTGCCTCAGTTAAAGCTTCCTCGCCTCGACCGTCTCGTCTGCCACTGCTCGTATTCCCGCTCCTCGTTGCGCTCGACGCGCTCCGCCCGTTCTGCCTTTTCCTGCGGCCGCTTCTGCGCTCCGAAACTGCGCTCCTCATTGCGGCTGATGCGCCGGTGCGCGCACATCCCTTCGAGCAGAAACTCCGCGGCCGCGGTGACGACCTCCGGAGCATCGGTGGTTTTCACGCCCAGCGGTGCCAGCTTCTCCACCAGACCCTGAATCTGCTTCAGCTCCTCGAGCGTAGCCTTCGCGGATTGTGCATCGCTGATCTTCACCGTTCCACCCAGGTTGAACCACTGTTCGATCTGCTGCGTGTTCACGTCACCGAAGTAGCGATCGAAGATCTTGCCCATGGCCCCGCGCACGATGTCGCGCACCACGGTGTCGGCGCCCTTCATCTCGCCTTCGTACTCGAGTTCGAGCTTGCCGGTGATGCCCGGCAGCGCCGTGTACAGGTCGCCGACCCGAGGCACCACGCGCGTCTCGCCATGGATCAGCGCCCGCCGCTCGGCGTTGCTCACCGCCAGCTCCAGCGTGGCAATCGGCAGCCGCTGGCTCACTCCGCTGCGCTTGTCTACCTTCTTGTCTTCACGCGCGGTGAAGGCGACCTGCTCGATCACTTCCCGCAGGTAGTGGGGAATCTCCGCGTCGCCGGTCTCGCGTTCTGTCCACGCTTCCTGCGTGGTGATGGCGATTCCCTCCTCCAGCGTCTCGGGATAATGGGTGCGTATCTCGGACCCGATGCGGTCTTTGAGCGGGGTCACAATCTTCCCGCGTGCTGTGTAGTCCTCGGGATTCGCGCTGAAGACCAGCGCCACATCCAGCTCCAGGCGCACCGGATAGCCCTTTATCTGCACATCGCCTTCCTGCATGATGTTGAACAGCGCCACCTGAATCTTCCCGGCCAGGTCGGGCAGTTCGTTCACTGAGAAGATGCCGCGATTCGCCCGCGGCAGCAGGCCGTAGTGCATGGTCATCTCGCTGGCCAGGTCGTGTCCGCCGCGCGCGGCCTTGATGGGGTCCAGATCGCCGATCAGGTCCGCGACGGTCACGTCGGGCGTGGCCAGCTTCTCCACGTAGCGCTCGTCGCGGCTCAGCCAGCCCAGCGGGGTGGCGTCCCCCTGCTCCACGATCAGGTCGCGGCAGCGCCGGCACAGCGGCACATAGGGATTGTCGCGAATTTCGCAGCCGGCCACGTAGGGCAATTGCTCGTCCAGCAGCGCCGTCAGCGCCCGCAGGATGCGGCTCTTCGCCTGCCCGCGCAATCCCAGCAGGATAAAGTTCTGTCGCGACAGCACCGCGTTCACGATCTGCGGCACTACTGTGTCCTCGTATCCGATGATCCCCGGGAACACGGGCTCCTTCGCCTTCAGCCGGGCGATCAGGTTCTCCCGCATCTCGTCCTTGACCGTCCGCGTGCGCAGCCGCGTCTCGCCGTATTCCTCGCGCGTGCGCAGTTCGCCCAGAGTTTGCGGCAAAGCGTGCGCGTTTCCGGCATGCCTGGCGGGAGCAGCGGCGGTGGGCTGTCGATTGGCCATGAAAACTCCTGTCCTGTTCGTCTCTGTGGTTCGTCTGTTGGACGCGGCAGCCGTGCCGGCGGTCTCAGAACATCAGTGCATCGTCTGCTCGCCTGGGGTTTCGTCGACTCTGTTTGCCTGCAGCCGCGGCAACATATCATTGTAGAAGTCCCGCAGCCGCGTCGTCCGTTCCGCGTCGGACCGGCTGGCCAGCAGCTGCTGCTTGAAGCCCAAATCCGAGGGCAGCACGTCCGCCAGCTGGAATGCCACCGGCGCATTCAGGTCCAGATGCATGGTGGGGCACTCAAAGCCCGCCAGATGCATGGTCGCGTAGTGCAGCGCCGCGCAGTCTTCCCGCTCCGCGCGCGTCGATCGCTCCCCATCGTCCTCGAAAAGTCCCACATCCGCCTGCAGGAACGGCCGCGACTCGTCCAGGCCTTCGATTTCGAAGCGCTGCGCGCCCTCGCACAGAATGTCCATGCGCCCGTCGTTGTAGCGTTCCAGCACCCGCACAATTCGCGCCATGCATCCCACCAGCGCCATCTGGTCGCGTTCCGCGCGCACCACCCCAAACTCCCGGGACTCGCTCAGGCACTCCCCCACCATCTCCCGGTAGCGCTCCTCGAAGATGTGCAGCGGCAGCGCCGTTCCCGGAAAAAGCACCAGATTGAGCGGAAACAGGGGGATTCTCATGATTGAGACATTATCCTCGCGTCCCATTCCTCAGGGGACCGTTCTCCGCGAATTCTTCTCATTTTCGATGGTTTTTCCACACCCTCCCAGCGACATCTTCCGCCGCTACTCCGGAATCTCCAGCTCATCCAGCATGGCCTGTATTTCGCTCAGCGCGTGCTGATTCCCGGCCTTCCGCGCGCAGGCCATCCCGTCCACCAGCCGCTGCTTCGCCTCCCCGGCTCGTCCCGCTCTGGCCAGAGCCTGCGCGGCCATAAAGTAGCCCGCGGTGTACTCGGGATGATCCGCGAGCAGCCGGTCGAACTCGCGCAGCGCTTCTGCCGTCTCGCCACGCCCCACATATTCCATCGCCAACCCATAGCGAGCGAAGGCGTTCTGCGGATCCTGTTCCAGGATCCCGCTCAGCGTCGCAACCTTGTCCATGCTCCTCCCGTCAACGAATGCTTTTCCCTGCTCTCCTTATGATGAAGCATCCTCGGGTCGTCCGCCGCAGCCTTCCCCCGGAAGGCCGGTTCCCTCTTGTCCTGCCATGCCTTGCGCGCTATTGTGAGGATGCCGACTGGAGCCTCGTCACAATTCATCCGAAATTCATTCTGTCCGGTTCCGGAGGAGTTTTCGTTATGTCAGCGTCGCGGGCCTGCTCGATCTTCATCCGCCGCCGATTTGCCTGCTTGATTGCCTTCGTCCTCCTCTCCTGCTCCTGGCCATCCTTCGCGCAGTCTCTTCCCCCGCCGCCAGCTTCCCCAGCCTCCAGGCCTCTCGCTGTGCCGCAGGATTCCCACTCCGCAGCGTCCCCCGACGCGCCCGCCGACGCAATTTCCGTCGACCTCATCGTTCGCACGAAACGCAATAAGCCGGTCCTGAACCTCGAGCCCTCCGATCTCGCCGTTACCGACGATGGCACGCCCGTTCGTCTCTCTTCGCTGCGTCTGGTCGCCGGCAGCGCGGAATCGCTGCACCTCGTCACCCTGGTCTTCGATCGCCTCGATCCCGGCGCAGCAAAGACCGCCCGCAATCTTGCCGGCAGGATCCTGAAGGTCATCCCCAATGCGGACTACTCGTTTGCGGTTTTCCAGGTGAACGGCCGCCTCCGGCTCCTCCAGCCGTACACAGCCAACCGCCAGCGGGTCACCGCGGCCATCGACGCAGCAACGCCGCCCGTGGCCGCACCGCCCTCCGCCGAGCTCTCCGACACGGAGAAGAGCCTGATCGCCGATGCCCACAGCGACTCTCTTTCCTCTAACCACGCCGACGCCAGGCTTCTGCTGGCGGCCCTCGAGCAGTCGCAGCGCATCCTCGAGGACCGCCATGGGCATCCATCACTGGCTGCGATTCAGGGCCTGATTAGCAGCCAGAGCCACCTCTCCGGCCGCAAATTCATCCTTTACTTCTCCCAGGGCATTGCTGCCGACTCCGACGCGCGCGACTCCATTCGATCAGTCGTCGCGCTCGCCAATCGCGCCGGTGTCACCCTGTGCGCCGTCGATACGAACCCGCTTAACCAGCAGATCGGCGCGAGCATGCAGGCCGCCATGGCCATTTCCACCCTCGGCACCGGCGGCGCCATCGGGACGAGCAGCCAGATCGCCATGACCAACGGCAAGGCTCCCCCGGGTTCGGGCGGATTTACGCCCGGAGCAGAACTCAACACCGCGTCCGCCCGCAACACAACCGAATATGAGTTCGGCGGCTCGAACGACGACCAGAGCCCGCTCATCCCGCTCGCTGCCGGCACCGGCGGTATCTACATCCGCGCCTCCGGCGGGTCCAAACATCAGCTGCAGCAGCTCCATGACGACCTCACCAGCTATTACCAGGCCACCTGGGTATCGCCCATCAGGGATTACAACGGTGAGTTTCGCCCCATCGAAGTTCGTCCACTGCGCAAGGGCCTGATCGTTCGCTCCCGCACCGGGTACTTCGCCGTTCCGCCCACCGAAGCTTCCGGCATCCGCCCCTTTGAGGTGCCCCTGCTGCATATCCTGGCCGCCACTGCCTTCCCCACGGACATCGCCTTCCGCACCGCCGTGCTCCACCTCGGCGAGCTGCCCGACGGCATTTCCGGCGAGCTCGCCGTCGAAGTCCCGGTTAGGCAACTGCAAATCCACGAGGACGCCAACACCCACATCTCTTCGGTCCACGCCGCCATCCTCGCCGTCATTCGCGACAGCAAGGGCGACGTGCTGCAGCGCTTCGGCGATGACCTCCCTCTCCATGAGGCGCCTGACCAGTTCCAACTCGATCCCGGCCAGGTCATCTCTCTCGACCGGCATTTCTCCGCCGACCCCGGCGTCTACACCCTGGAAACCGCGGTGCTCGACCGCCTCGGCAACAAGGCCGGCGCACAGCGCACAACCTTCACCCTGCTGCCGCCGGCGCACGGTCCCGCGCTCAGCGACATCGCCCTGGTGCGCAGCGTCGATCCCTTCCAGCCAACGACGGAAGACTTCGAGCCCATGCGCTATCTCAATGGCCGCGTCGTTCCCGGCCTCGCCGCCGAACTGCCTGAGAATACCCGCAGCCTCTCCCTGTTTTTTCTGGTCCACCCTGTCGCTGGCAGCTCCGCGCAGCCCACGCTTCGCATGCAGATTCTGCGCAACCATCAGCTGCTGACCGAAATGCCCATGGAGCTGCACGAGGTCTCCGGAACCGGCGCTGCCATTCCTTACCTCGGCACCATCCAGGGGCACGTCTTCCCCGCCGGCAATTACGAGGTCAAAGCACTTCTCACCCAGGACGGCCAAACCGCCTCCTCCTCCACTTCCTTCAGCGTCGAAGGCACCATCGCCGCATCCAACGCGCCGAATCCCACCTTCAGCGCTGCCGACGACACGGCCGGTTCCGCGGCCAGCCGGCATCTCATCGCGGAAGCCTCCACCGCCGACAGCACCTTCGTCATCGCCAGCCCCGCTAATCCCATCCCGCCGCCCAGCGCCGCCGCAATCCAGGCTATGCTCGAAGGCGCCCGCAAGCGCGCGCTGGCCTGGTCCGATACTCTCCAGAATTTCTTCTGTGTCGAGATCACCAATCACTCCATCGACGCCACCGGCCGCGGTGACTGGAAACACAAGGACACCCTCGTCGAGCTGATGCGCTACGTCGACCACCGGGAGTCCCGCACCACCCTGCTCCTGAACAACGGACCCAGCAACGTGCAGCCCGATCAGCTCCAGTTCGCCCACTCCGCCGGCGAATTCGGCGCTATGTTCCACATCATCTTCGACCCCGGAGCCAAAACTGATTTTGTCTGGAAGGAGTCCGCTGTTCTCGACGGCCAGCCCGTCCAGGTCTTCTCCTTCAAAGTCGCCCGCAGCAATTCCAGCTTCGATCTCTTCGACCACAACAACCATGTGGGCGCGGTCGGCTTTCACGGCCTGCTCTATCTCGATCCAGCCACCCTCGGCGTGCGCCGCATCACCGTCGAAGCCGACGATATCGCCCCCTCCCTGATGATTCGCGCTTCCAGCATCTCCGTCGACTATTCGTGGATTTCGATCAACAACCACGACTTTCTCCTGCCCATTCGCGGTGCGGTCGGCCTGCAGGAGGATAAGAGCCGCGCCGTGCTCAACGAATTCGAGTTCCGCGACTACCGCCGCTTCGGCTCGCAGATCCGCGTTCTCCAGGGCACGCAGCTCAAAACCGTCTCGGAAAACTGAAGCCCGGCGGCTCTCCGCTCTTTGCGCTCAACGCTCTCCGCGTTTAACGTAAGAAAAGGAGAGTGACCGCATGGAGATGAACGGCCCCGCACTGCCGCCGCGCACCGTGGCCCAGTCGCAGTCGGAGATGACCGAGTTGATCCTGCCCAACGACACCAACACCCTGGGCAACCTGCTCGGCGGCCGCCTCATGAACTTCATCGACCTGGTGGGCGCGATGGCCGCCTACCGGCACGCGCGCAGCCACGTCGTCACCGCCTCCATGGAGCACATCGACTTCATCGCCCCGGTCCACGTCGGCGATCTGCTGGTGCTGAAGTCTTCCCTCAACCGCGCCTTCCGCACGTCCATGGAAGTTGGCGTGAAAGTCTGGGTGGAAAATACGATGGCCGGCATTTACCACCACGTAGCCTCGGCCTATCTCACTTTTGTCGCCATCGATACCCAGGGACGCCGCGTGCCGGTGCCGCCTCTGCAGGTGGAAACGGACGAAGAGAAACGCCGCTACGACGATGCCGGCCGCCGCCGCGAAATTCGCGAAGCCGAAGCCCGCCGCCGCCGCATCCCCAAATTCGAGCCCGCCACTCCCGTCAAAGCCTAAATTCACGGGTGCCCCATGTCCCTGCCGTTGGGACATGGGAATCGAAATCCACATTCCGGGTGCCCCACGTCCCTGCTGTTGGGACGTGGGCATCGAAATCCACATTCCGGGTGCCCCATGTCCCTGCTGTTGGGACGTGGGAATCGAGAATCCACATTCCGGGTGCCCCTTGTCCCTGGTGTTGGGACATGGGCATCGAAATCCACATTCACGGGTGCCTCATGTCCCTGCCGTTGGGACATGGGAATCGAGCGCTGCGCAGCCTCCTCACTCCCCGCTGAAACCTGTGCCCTGAAACCTGTAACCTGTATCTATGGCTCATCCTCCGACCCCGCCTCCCCCCACCGCGCTCCCCGGAGTCAAGTCCATCGTCGCCATCGGATCCGGCAAAGGCGGCGTCGGCAAAACCACGCTGGCCGTCAATCTCGCCATCGCGCTCGCCCAGACAGGCCATCGCGTCGGCCTCATCGATGCGGATATCTACGGCCCCAACGTGCCGCTGATGCTCGGTACCACCCGCCAGCCCAGCGTGCGGGCCAACAATCAGATCGAGCCCAACGTCGCGCACGGCATTAAAGTCATTTCCGTCGGCTTTATCTCTCCAGGCGACAAGCCCCTGGTGATGCGCGGCCCCATGCTCCACCAGATCATTCGTCAGTTTCTGCAGCAGGTGGAGTGGGGCGAACTCGACATCATGCTCATCGACCTGCCCCCGGGCACGGGCGACGTCGTCATCTCGCTCGTTCAGACCGTGCCCCTCACCGGCGCTGTAGTCGTTTCGACTCCTTCTGATGTTTCTCTGCAGGATGCCCGCAAGGCTCTCGAGATGTTTCACCAGGTCAACGTCGAAGTGCTCGGCATCGTGGAGAACATGAGCCACTTCACCTGCCCGCACTGCCATCAGGAGATCGACATTTTCTCGAAAGGCGGCGCAGAGCGTACCGCGAAGCAATTCAACCTGCCTTTTTTGGGCTCCATCGAACTTACTTCGGAGATCCGGCAGGGTGGCGACACCGGCATGCCCGTGGCTCTGGCCGGTCCGGGGTCTGCCATCGCCGCTCCCTTCTACGCAATCGCGCGCCAGCTCGCGGAGCGCGCCCAGGCTCAGGCCGACAAGACCGAGAACATCTTCGAAGTATCGTGAACCTGCGGCCCACCTGAGACTTCCCTCGCCTTACTCGAGGTCCGGCACCCGCCGCGGACCGGGCGTCAGCAGGTTCCTCACCGCCTCCAGCATCTCCACCGGATGGACCGGTTTCGCCAGAATATCGAACCGGTGACCCCTCTTCGCCGCCTCTTCGAGAAGCGCGCCGGTGCTCTCGGAACCGGAGAACAGCAGCGTCTGGCAGTCAGGGCGATTGTCCCTGAGCACGACCGCAAAATCGATTCCGTTCATCCCCGGAAGCATCACATCGACGAGAGCCAGTCGCGGCTCCCAAACGGCAATGGTTTCGATGGCCTGCTCCGCGGAATACGCCACCTGCACTTCGTATCGATTGATGCGGAAGACCATGGCCAACGTATCGGCTACCGGGGGTTCGTCATCGACAATCAGTACCTTCGTCCTGCCAGCATTGACCTCCACCTCGCCTCCTCGACGCGCTTCAGGTCGCTCGAAAATGTTCCGGCCCAGGAGCCGTAGTGGTACCCTGGTTGCGGGGAAGCCGGCAAACCTGGCCTGATCCCCTGGAAACGCTTTCTTCGGAGTTCCTTCCCGTTTCCCGGCCTGACAGCGTTCTCCCTTCTGCTCGTGCCGCTCCCGGCCAGCTGTCGCGCTCCCGGACCTTCCGCGTGCCTCCCTGCTGGTTATCGCTCTCTTACGATGCGCGAAGGTTCCTGTTAGCATACCTGCCAGGTTCGCTAAATCATTGATTTCATTGGTGTAATTGCGCCGATGAAAGCGATGAAAGCAGGAATCGTAAAAACATGGCGCAAAAGTCTCACAATTCCCCAGACTGGCCTGACCGAATCCAGCGGCTCCTTCGAGATCTGAAACTGACCCAGGCAGGGCTCGCCGAGCGGCTCGGCGTTTCCCCAGCCACGGTCTCCCGCTGGATTCAGGGCAGGATCGAACCCACCGCCCAGACCTACGTCGCCCTCGGCAACCTCGCTCGCCCTCCCGACGGCGTCTATTTCTGGGAGCGCGCCGGCATGGATCCTTCCGGACTGCCGGTTGCCAGCATCGGTCGCACCGCATCCTCGCTGCGTATTAATCTCACGGATTTTCATCTCATTGCTTCTGCCCGGACCTCGCAGCGTCTCACCGCCTCCGCCAGCGCCGTCGCCATCCCCCTGCTCAGCGTCACCGCCTGGGGAGATCGGATCGCGCCTCAACAAAACGTCAGCCTCTCCCAGGCCGAAGTCGAGAACATCCTGGTGGCTCCGCTCGACTGGTGCCCCCACCCCGAACACATGATCGCCATGCACCTCGCCGGCGACTCCATGGACCCCGTCATCCCCGCCGGATCGATCATCTTCGTCGACTCGGCGATCAACGACCGCGATCGTCTGCACCAGAAGCTCGCCGTCGTGATGCATCGCGATCAGGGATTTAAGGTAGCCCGTTTCCAGCGTTTGCAGGGCACCGACCTCATGGTGTCCGCCAACCGCAAGGTGCTGCCTCTGGACGTCAGCAACGCCTTCCGGTGGAAGATCTTCGGCGAAGTTCTGTGGTGGATCGCTCGCGACGCTGCCAACGGGTCCTGAACGCTGACCAGAAATGCCGAGCGCCGTTCTGTAACCTGCAACCGGAGTCGTGCTACGCTGGCGGAATTGGAGGAGCTTCATGTCCCGCTACTCCCGCCGTGATTTCCTCAAGGCCTCGGCCGCCGCCGGAGCCGTCGCCGCCCTCGGCGATGTTTCCCTCTCCGCAGAAACACCCAAGGCGACTGATTGGGTGCCGCTGGGCAAGTCCGGCGTCAAAGTCACGCGCCTTGCCTTCGGCACCGGCAGCTTCAGCGGATCGGTCCAGCGCGATCTGGGCCAGGAAGGCTTCAACCGCCTCGTCCGCCATGCCTATGACAACGGCATCCGCTTCTTCGAGACCTCCGACTCCTACGCCGACATGCACACTATGCTCGGCATCGCGCTCCATGGAATCCCCCGGGAAACCTACGCCCTCATGACGAAGGTGACCACCTTCGACGGCGGCGACCCGCACCAGCGCATCGACGACTTGCGGCACCAGATTCGCAGCGACTACTTCGACGTCATGCTGCTCCACTGGCAGCGCGGCACCCAGTGGCCCCACGAAACCACCGGCTGGCAGGATGCCATCGCCCAGGCGCAGCATCGCGGCGCCGTCCGCGCCCGGGGCGCCTCCGTTCACGGCCTGCCCGCGCTTGCCCAGGTGCCCACCTTCGACTGGCTGCAGGTGGCCATGATTCGCTGCAACCACAACGGCACGCGCATGGACACGCCCGTCGCCGACTCTCCCGAACCGGGCAACGTTCCCGAAGTCGTAGAGCGCATCCACCAGACCCGGGCCGCCGGCATCGGCGTCGTCAGCATGAAGCTGATCGGCGAAGGCGTCTTCGGTCGTGAAGACCGGAAGAAGGCGATGCGCTTCGCCTTCCGCGACGCCAAAGTGGACGCGGTCACCGTCGGCTATAAAAACAACGCCGAGATCGACGAGGCCATCGAGAACATCAACATGGCTTTCGCCTGAAAACTTCCGTCTCCGGGTCCGCCTTGCCCGCTAAGCCGTGTCCCCTGCCTTGATCAGCATGCAGGTGATGTCGTCGTGCTGCGGAGCATTCGCCGCGAAGCGGTCGATATCCGCCAGCAGGTACTGGAGTAGCATCCCCGGAGTCTGATTCGCGCCCCAGCGCAGCATCGTCAGCAGGCGCGGCTCCCCGTACTGCTGCTGCGCCGGATTCTCTGCCTCCACCACGCCGTCGGTGAACGCCGCCAGCCAGTCTCCAGGCTCCAGCGTCACCTCAGCCGAAGCGTACGGAGCCGCCTCCATGACTCCGAGCGGCATGCCTCCCACGCCCAGCGGCTCGATCGCCCCGGACTTCCGCAGCACGAGCGGATTGTTGTGCCCCGCATTCACATAGTTCAGTTTCCGCGTCGCCGGATCATATTCGGCAATGAAGGCCGTCGTAAACCGCCGCCCGTTCTGGCTGTTGGTGCACGCGTAGCGGTTAATGCGCGCCACCAGCTCGGTCAGCGGTCCCGGAGTATCGCTCAGTGTCTTCAAACTCGCCTGGAAGGTGGCCATCAGCATCGCAGCAGGCACGCTCTTTCCGGCAACATCGGCAATGGCGATGAGAAACGTCCCTGCCTCCGACCCCGGCCGCGGAAAAACGTCGTAATAATCGCCGGCTACGGTATTCGCCGGCCGGGTCGCAAACGCAATCGCCAGCCCCGGCACATTCGGAGGCTGCGCCGGCAGCAGCCATGCCTGAATCTCTTTGGCGATCTGCAGATCGCGCTTCATCACTACCCGGTCGCCCACTTCCATCAACAGCAGGGCCAACAGCAGCAGCGAACCGTACAGGCGAAAATCCGGCGTGTATCCGCCTACTTCGCCCGATCCGATCTTCCAGCGCAATTCGTTGCCGGGAAAGAACAGCATCACCACCGCCGCCAGCAACAGAACCCGCCGCGCCGGTGTGAGCTTCTCAAGAAATGCCCAGAAAAATTGCCGCGCCACCTGCAGGATGTGGCGGCCCGGAGGCACTCCCGGCCCGCGCGCCGCATCCACTTCCCGCGAATACAGCCGATAACTGGTGCGCGCGTCCGTGCGGAACTGCGTCCACAACTCACTGACCTGCATGCCTTCCGTCACGCGCGCCCAGAACCGCCCGGGCCGCTTGCCCTCGGTTCGCCCACCTAGCCCTGTCATCGCAACCCGCTCCCCGCACCGCCGGCGCGCATGCTGTTTTTCCTGTCGCACATGTTCCTGCGACCAGAATACGCAATGATCCGGCGCTGCGTTCGCGACTAACCCTCCGCGGTCGTCGGGTCGATCATTCGCCGCACCTGGGAAACCCGGTTGGCGGGGAACCCGCCCATCTCCGCGTGCCGGCGCACCGCCGCTTCGTCGGGCGCAATATACACGCAATAGATCTTGTCGTCGGTCACGAAGCTCTCGACCCACTGGATCTGCGGCCCCATCGTCTGCAGAACGCCGCAGGATTTCTGCGAGATCGCCTGCATTTCCTGCGACGAGAGTTTCCCCACGCCCGGAATTTCTCTCTCAATAACAAACTTCGGCATACCGGTCTTCCCCCTCAAATAAAGAAACAGCCGCTCGTCCGGACGCATCCAGGCCGCCTCGAAATCATCGAGAGTGTATTTCAGCCGCCCCGTGACAGGCCAGACAATTCTCCGTCGCTGCCGGGAATTCGTTCCCCCGGTTCCCGCGATGGAATCGGGCGCGACTTCTACATCATTCCTTTACAATCCCGTCCTAAATTGTCGGAGGAGGGTTCACCCCATGTCCGAAAAAGTTTCCCATCTCGACCAACTGCAGCAGGTTTACAAAGCCGCGGTAGACGAATGGGTCGCGGCGATCCGGCACGAGGAAGCGCTGGCGTCGGTGAATCACAGCGTCGCGGAGGTGGATGCCTGGGAGCAGGCAGCCATGGCTGAAGACCAGGCCAGAACCCGCGCCAAATCCGCAAAGAAGGAATATGAGGACGCCCTGCGGGAGAAATTTTTCAACTTCTGAATCCGACCGCCGCAAGGCTTGCGCGCGAAAATTGCCCGTACGTGGGTGCACTTGCCCCGGCCCACGGCCGCGGAAGCTGATTCCGGCAACCGGTTACTCGGTCCGCAGCACCTTCATCGGTTCCGTCCCCGCGGCGCGCTGTGCCGGTACCCAGCAGGCCAGCAGCGCCGTCACCAGCAGAATGGCGCCCACCGAAGCGAACGCGGGAACATCCATTGCCTTGACGCCGAACAGCATACTCTGCATCGCGCGTCCGACAAAGAACGCCGCCACCAGGCCCAGCCCCAGACCAATCGCCGCCAGCAACGCTCCTTCCCGGACCACCAGTGCCACCACGCGGTGGCGCGTCGCCCCCAGCGCCATGCGCAGCGCGATCTCGTGCGAGCGCTGCGCCACGCTGAACGCCATCACGCCGTAGATCCCCAGCGCCGCCAACAACAGAGCCACCACCGCAAATGTCGCAAACAGGATCAGCGTGAACCATTCGTTGGCCATGGTTTCGTCCCGCACCTGATCCAGCGTCTTCGGCTCGGCCAGCGCAATCTCGGGATCGACCGAATGCACCGCCGCCGCGATGCTCCTCTCCATCGCCAGCGGACTCTCCGCCGTCCGTACCCCAAACGCCGCCTGCGGCCATGGAATCTGCCAGAACGGAATCAGCATCTGCGGGTTTTCGTCCCGCTGGTCCGCCGCTCGCACGTTGTGGAATACGCCCACGATCTGCCAATCCTGCGGCGGCCCCAGCTTTGCTAACCCCGGCGTCAGTTGTTCCACCGAAATCTGCTGCCGCAGCGGATCCTTGCCCTGCAGATACTTCTTCACAAAATCTTCGTTCACCACCGCGACCTTCACGCTGCTCGCCGTGTCCTGATCGTTCAACTCGCGACCCTTCACCAGACGGACACCGTAGGTCGAAAAGAAGTCCGGCGTCACCATCCCGAATCCCGTGCCAGGCCGCTGCGAAGGATCGGCGTACGTGGGCCCGCCCACGAGCGTGAACGGCATTCCAAACCCCGCCCCGTACAACGGCAATCCGGTCGACGCCGACGCATGCTCCACTCCCGGAACCGCATCAACCCGCGCCAAAATGTCCCGATAGTAAGCCGTGATCTGCGCCGGATCCTTCGACCGTGAATCCGGTACCGGCAGGAAAAACGTCAGCACGTGGTCGGTCTTCACGCCCAGATCCACGCGGGTCAGATTCCAGAAGCTGTGGATCGCCAATCCCGCCCCGGCCAGCAGCACCAGCGCCAGGGTAAATTCCCCCACCACCAGAATCCGCCGCAGCCGGTGCTTGCCCGCGCTCGTGCCGGTGCGCCCACCTTCCTTCAGCGACTCTGCGGGATCCACCCGCGAGGCATACCACGCCGGTGCGCTGCCTGCGAGCACGCCCGCCAATGTCGTCACCCCCAGCGTGAACAGCAGGATGGGCACATTCAGCGTCAGATTCGCCTCGTTGGGAAGCGTGCCCTGCGGCATGACCGCGATCAGCCCCTGCAGCATTCCATAGCCCACACCGACGCCCAGAGCGCCGCCGGCCAGCGCCAGCAGCAGGCTCTCGGTGATCAGCTGCCCAAAGATCGTCCCCCGTCCGGCGCCCACCGCACTGCGCACCGCCAGCTCTTTCTGCCGCGCCATGCCTCGCGCCAGCAGCAGATTCGCCACGTTCACGCACGCGATCAGCAGCACGAAGCCCACCGCGCCCATCAGCATCCACAGCATCTGAATCCGCTCTTTGGGCAGGAAATCGTCCTTCAGCTGCTCCACGTAGGAGCCCCACCCCTTGTCGCTCTTCGGGTACACGTTCGCGATGTGCGCCGTCACCGCGTTCATGTTCTCCTGCGCCGCGGCCAGCGTCACTCCCGGCTTCAGCCGCCCCATCACCAGCAGCCAGTGAAAATCGTGATTGATCTGGTCCGGCTTGAAGACCAGAGGCACGGTCAGCTGATTCTGTCCGCGATCCTGATCGCCCGCCTGCTGCACACCCACCACCGTGTAGGGCTCGCCGTCGAGCCGGATGTTCGTGCCCACGATCTCCCGGCTCCCTCCCAGCTTCAGCCACAGCTTGTGGGTCAGGATCGCCACATGCTGATGCCCATCCGTTCCCTCTTCCGGCAGGAAATAGCGTCCCAGAAACAGGGACTCGCCTTCCATCTGCAACAGGCCGGGAGTTGTCGCTGTAGCCTGGATATACTCCGGCTGATCTTTGGTCGCCACGTTGAAGCTCTGGCCCGACCACGCGTTCAGATCGGCAAACGCCGTGCTCTGCCGCTTCCAGTCGAGGAAATCTCCCGCCGCCACCGCGTTGTGGTAGGTCTGAATCTTCGACCAGACCATCACCAGCTGATTCGGGTGGGGAAACGGCAGCGGCGCCAGCAGCGTCGCATAGTCCACCGTGAAAATCGCTGTGTTCGCGCCAATGCCCAGCGCCAGCGTCAGCAGCACGGTTGCCGTCAGCCCAGGATTTCGCCCCAGCATCCGCAGGGCGAACCGGAGGTTCTGCTTCAACGCCTGCATACCACCACCCCCTTGCAGAGTCCGCGTCGCCGGCACGACACGTCACCGGGGCCCTTGAGCCGTCTCGTTCCAGCTTGGACGTTTCGCGACAGGAAGAATGGAGCACACTGCTCCAGGTCGATCTACGCAATTCGCAGACGCGCGGTTCCTGAAATTCGCTCGGGAAATTCCGGGACGCCGCTCACCCTTCCAGAGATAAGGTCTCCGCCGCCTGCTCGTTCACCGCCGCCGCCGCGAACCGCTCCAGCTCATCCACGGAGGACTCTCCAAAGCATGCGCCCACCAGCACAATTGCCGGCGCGGCCCCCGGCGTCAGGGAACCCAGCTCCGCCAGTGTCGTGCGCTCGATAGCCTCGTCCGGCTGGCTCGCCCGCGACACCACCACGCAGGGCAACTCAGGCGGCAAACTTTCGCTGCGCAGCTGCGTCGCCAGCGGACGCAGGTCGCGCCCGGGCATGTAGACCACTCGCGTCGCTCCCGTCAGCGATCCCGGGCCTACCGCCGATGCCCCCGTGGGATCCCCCGCGTGATAGCCGGTCGACAGGCTCACACTGGAGGCGGTGCGCCGATCCGTCAGCGGCCTGCGAATCGCCGCCGCCGCCGCAAATGCAGCCGTGATTCCCGGCACCACGTCGAAGACCACACCCGCCGTCCGCAACGCGTCCATCTCTTCGCCCGCCCGCCCAAACACCAGCGGATCGCCGCACTTCAGCCGCACCACCGCCATCCCGCGGCGCGCATACTCGATCATCCGCGCTTCGATTTCCACCTGCGTAATTCCCTTTCGCCCGCAGCGCTTCCCCACGTTGACCATCAGCGCGCGCTCCGCATACGCCAGCACCGGCGGCGGCACCAGATCGTCGTGGAGCACCACATCGGCCTCAGCGAGCAGCCGCACCGCCTTCAGCGTCAGCAGCTCCGGATCGCCCGGCCCCGCGCCCACCAGCGCCACCCGTCCCCGAAGGGCATTTGTTTCAGAAACTGTCTTCATGCTGTCGCCTTCACTTTCTTTGCCTCCTCGTTCCGGATCGCCTCCGCCCGCTCCTCCGCAAACCGCCGCGCCGGACAATCCGCCGCGCTGCACACCTGCCGCTCCGCCAGCGCGTGTAACAGCTGCGTCCGCGACTCGCCCGCTGGAACCGCCGCCCGAATCTCCTCCCGCAGCTTGCCCAACTCCGCGAGCCACCGCCCCAGATCCTCCGGCAGTTGCGCATCGATCTCCCGCCGCAGCCGTTGGGCCAGAGCCGGACTGCGTCCGCCCGTCGAAACCGCAATCTGCACATCCCCGCGATTCACCACCGATCCAAAATAAAAATCGCAGTTCGGCGGATCGTCGACCGCGTTGCACAGCACGTTGCGACGCCGCGCCTCTTCATAGATCCCCCGATTCACAACCGAATCGTTCGTCGCCGCGATCACCAGAAACACTCCTTCCAGATCGCTCGCCGCAAACCGCCGCGGATGCCACTCGAGCGCGTCCTCCGCCGCCAGCGCCTGAACCTCCGCCACCGCTTTTGGCGCCACCACGCTCAGCCGCGCACCCGTGGCGTGCAGGCTTCGGATCTTCGCGAGCCCGACCGTTCCCGCGCCCACCACCAGCACCGGCCGGCCTTCCAGCCGAAGGAATACAGGCAGCAGCGTCATCGCCTACCCCGCCACTCCGGCCGGCACGCGGCCTTGCGGCAGATCGCGCTCCACCGGCTCGAGCGTTTCCCCGGCCAGCGCCCCGCGCAGATCCGCGTCCGTCCTCCGCCCGAAGTACGCGCGCAGATTCTCGCCCTCGCCGCGCTCTGCCAGATACCTCCGCAGCAGCCGCTCAATCGCCTCCGGCACCAGCGCCGCGGGCGTGCGGAAGCCCACCGGCCGCGCCGTCGCCGCTTGTTTTCCTACCGACCCGCCCACGCAGAAGTAGTACGCGTCCGTCAGCCGCCCTTCGTGTTTGATCTTCTTCCCTTCAAGGCCGATGTCCGCAATCCAGTGCTGCCCGCAGCTGTTGGGGCAGCCGGTCACGTGCAGCCGCAGCGCCTGGTCGAACTGCGGCAGCCGCTCCTCCATCTCCTCCACCAGCCAGCGGAGAAATCCCTTCGTCTCCGTGATGGCCAGCTTGCAGAACTCCGTCCCCGTGCACGCGATGCCGCCCCGGAAGAATGGCGTCCCCTCCACGCGCAGCCCAATCTGCTCGAGCTCCTGCGCCAGCACGGCCGCCTCCGCGTCGGGAATGTTCAGGAACAGCAGATTCTGCATCACCGTCAGCCGCAGATCGCCCGGCGCCCCGAAGCGCGCCGCCAGTTCGGCAGCTGCGGCCAGCTGATCGCCGGTCAGCCGCCCCCGCAGCACGCTCGCGCCCACGTAGCTTAGCCCCGGCTGCTTCTGCCGGTGAACCCCCGCGTGATCCCGCAGAACATCCTCGGGAACGTCTTCCTCCACGGCCGGGTCTAATTTGGTTCCGATGCGCGACTCAATCTCCGCGAGGAATCGCTCTGCCGTCCACCCTTCCTTCATAAACAGATACTTCAGCCGCGCCCGCTCACGGCTTTCGCGGAGCCCCTGCTGGTCGCGGAAGATCTCGGTGATCGCCCGCACCACCGCCTCGGCCTGCTCCTCCCGCACAAACCCATTCAGTCGGATCGCCAGGTGCGGCTCGTTCGACAGCCCGCCGCCCACTCGCACCGAGTAGCCAACCTCCGTCCCGCGCCGCACCGCCGTCAGCCCAATGTCGTTGATCTCCGGATACGAGCACCACACCGGGCAACCCGTCACCGAGATCTTGAATTTGCGAGGCAAATTGTAAAACGCACTGTTCGCCTGCAGCTCCAGCGCAAGCTTCACCGCCAGCGGCGATGCGTCCACCAACTCATCCGCCGCAATCCCCGCCAGCGGGCAGCCGGTCACGTTGCGCACGACATCGCCGCAAGCGCCCTTCGGCGACAACCCCACCGCGTCCAGCGCCTCCATCACCTCCGGCAGCGACTCCACCGTCAGCCAGTGGAACTGCAGGTTCTGGCGCACCGTGATGTCCACCAGATTGCGTCCATGGCTCCGCGCAATATCCGCCAGCGTCCGCGCCTGGTCTGGCCGCAGAATACCGTTGGGAACGCCCACTCGCATCATGAAGTACTCGGTCGCTTTGCCCTCGCCGCCGCGGCCGCCGGTCACCCCCACGCCATCTCCCTGGGTATAAATCCCCCACCACTTGAAGTAGAGGTTCCAGCTCTCCGGGACCGAGCCCCGGCCGTTGCGCGCAAACGCGCGAATCTCCTCCACCGCGTCCCACGGATTCTTCTCTCGCTTCAGCCGCTCGGCCTTCTGCGCCTTGGTTTCCTTCTGGGTCATTTCCTGCTGCGTGCCGCTGTCGGCCATGGGGGTCTCCTGGGGATGACTGGCAAATCTGGCGAAAATAAAAAAACCGCGTCAGCGAAAGCTGATAGCGCGGGATCGTTGAGGATGAATTGGGATTAGAAGCTCATCCACACGCCCGGCGCAGCGCGCAACAACAAGCGCAACAACACGCCGGAGTGGAACAAAGCATCATCTCCTTCAGTCTAGGGTGCTCCGTCGGACCGGTCAAGCCCGCGGCCGCCTCTCTCTATTTGTCGTGCAGTAAATTCGCCCCTGCCTGCGGATGCTGCGCGGTTCCGGTTACCGCAATCTGCACCACCGCCCCGGCCCGCTTGTGCCGGAAGAACGGCGTCAGCGGCTTCAGCAGCAATGCCTTCCATCCCGTCGTGGCGTGCGAAATCCCCTGCTGCAAGGCGATCTGCCCGGTCAGATGAATCTGCGTGCTCAGCAGATTGAAGGTGCCATGCAGCCGTGCCTGCGCGCCAGGAAAGGTCACCCGCAGATCCGGGAAATACGCCATGCCCTTCGTAAACCGCGTGTCCGAGTGCGCATCGGCGCTGACTTCCGGCGGATCCGCATTTGCACCCTTGTCTGGATCGTCCGGCGGATCGAGGCGCACCCTCGCGCTGAAAGCATCCAGCGTCTTCTCCGTCTTCGCCTTCGTAAAATGCACGCGGTCCAGCGCGACGGTCCCCTGCAACTGCAGGCGCTCGAGAAACCGCTGTGGCCCAGGCTCAAATTGCACTGCGGCTTGAAAACTAACCTCGCCTTGTACCTGCGGTTCGCTCTGCTCCACCATCCGCAACAGATCGGCCACCTGGCTCTTGCTCGTGACGATGGTCACCGCAACCTTCTTCGTCGAGCCGCTTACCGATCCACTCGCCGAGATGGTGCTGTCCCCGCTCTTCACCGCGGCCTTCTCGATCTGCACGTCGCCATTCGTGCCGTTTACCCTGACTCTGTAGCTCGCATCCAGCCGCACGCGCTGCGCCGATCCGGCCTGGAAATCGGGGATGTCCGCCTCGCCCGCGATACCCACCGCGGAAAATGTGCCGCTGAAGCGCCCGCGCGCAGCCACGTGCCCGGCAACGTGATCCACCCGGCTCAGATCGGCGCCCGCCAGGGCATAGGTTCCGGAGAGCGGCGTCGATCCGTAGTCGTTCGTGCGCACCGGTCCCAGCGAACCGCTCGAATCCACCGTACCCTGCGGCCCGGGAATCATGATCCTGGTCACGAACTGGAACGGCTGGCCCTGCTGCACGTTATGGATCGCCAGCGTCGCGAAGCGGAACCGCAGCGGAGGATTCCCTCGCCCGCCCAGGAGATCCAGCGTCGTTCCGTCAGCCATGATCATCTCAATCTGTAATTTCGCCTGTGATGTATCGATCACGCCCTGGTCGAAATCCATGCCCCGTGCTTTCGTTCCCGGCGGCGGAATCCGCACGTGCAACCCCTCGAGGCGGATCTGGTAGAGCAGGTGCGGATGGAAAAGCAGCGTGGTCCACGTACCAATCACCTGCATCCTCCTCACCGTGGCCAGCGGCGGAATCGCCGTGTCCCCATGCCGGTAGAACGTCACCCCTTCCGCCACGAATCCCGGATAAGGAAAATAAGTCCGGTGGTACTTCTGCACGTCCACACGGCTGCGGAACACGTGCTCAAGCAGCGGCTGCACCTGGCGATAGCGGAACGGCCAGAAATAGAACATCAGGTCGACGCCCACCAGCGCGAGCGCGATCAGCGCAAACACGATCACCTCCGCCGCGTGACGGTGGGTCTTTGCCCCAAAGAGGCGATAAGGAATTCCCACAACCGAACCTCGGGCTCTCACATGGGCAGATGGCCCCCCGGATGGCCCGGTTGTCCCGACGGAGATCGCGCCCCCCACCCTTCGCTTTCCGGGGAGTCCCGCGCCCCTCCTGGTCCCCGTCCCCTATTCCTTGCTAACGTGGAGAGTGCCTGCTATGACTCGCCTTCGTTTGCCTCTGCTGCTTTGCGCCCTCGTCGCCGCTTCCCTGGTCTCCGCCCAAACCGCGCCTCCCGACAGGAAGCCCGACGCCACGCACACCCGGCGTGCACCGGAGCGCCACGAGGTTCCCCTGCCCCCGCCACCCAGCGCCTACAACGACCACCCCAAACTTGCCATCATTCTGGTTATCGATCAGTTCCGGGGTGACTACCTCGACCGCTGGCGCGCCGACTTCAAAGACCGCGGCTTCGACCTCTTCCTCGACCACGGCGCGTACTTCCCCGAGTGCTACTACGACTACGCGAATACCAAGACCGCCCCGGGACACGCCGCCATCGGCACCGGAGCCTACACCGATGGCAACGGCATCGCCAGCAACTCCTGGTGGGACCTGAGCCGCAACCAGCAGCGTCCGGTCACCTCCGTCGAAGACGAGCGCTATCGCATGGTCGGTGTTCCTGCAGGCAGCATGCCGCCGAACGTCAAGTACATGACCGGCAGCTCGCCGCGCAATCTGCTCGCCTCCACCGTGGGCGATGAGCTGCGCCTTGCTACCCAGGGACAGGCCAAAGTCTTCGGCGTCTCTCTCAAGGATCGCGCCGCTATCCTCCCGGCCGGCGCGGCTGCCAACGGCGCGTTCTGGATCGATCCCGCCTCCGGCGACTTCGTCACTTCCAGCTTTTACATGCCGCAGCTGCCGGACTGGGCCACCGCCTTCAACAGCAGCGGAGCCATCGCCCAGGCCGAACAGGATGCTGGCCTCTCCACCGTTACCAACTTTTATGAGCAGGTGGGCAGCACGCCCGCCGCCAATGCTTACGAGCTCCAGTTCGCCGAGGCTCTCATCCAGGGCGAGCATCTCGGCCAGGACAACGTCACCGACCTGCTCACCCTCAGCCTTTCCGCCAATGACATTCTGGGCCATGCCAAAGGCCCGGATTCGCCCGACGAAGAGCACATGGTCGACTCGCTCGACACCCAGCTGGACGGCTTCTTCACTTGGCTGGACAAGAATATTCCCGGCGGCCTCGGCAATGTCTGGATCGCTCTCACCGCCGACCACGGGGTCGCTCCGATTCCGGCCACTGCCGCACAGTACGGCCTGAACGCCGCCACTATCGACATGAAAAAGCTCGTCGCGGCTCTCAATTACGCCATCAATATGAAGTTCTCCCCCGGCGAGAAAGTCGAGTACATCCTCCCGCATCAGGACCTGCCTTACATTTCTCTGAACCAGAGCGAGTTCCTGAAGGCCGGCATTATCGAGCAGGAAGCTGAGCTGGCAGTGCAGCAACTGCTGCCCGGCGCCTTTGCTTCTCTTGAGCCGTCTGCGCCGGAGCCGCCCCCCAGCGATACGCCCGTCGCCGCCAATCCACCTGCCAACCAGCCCACCCTGCAGCCCTCGGATACGCGCCTGCCGCCCCGTCCGGTGCTGGTCCGCAGCTACACCCGCGAGCAGCTGGCCGACGGCCCTCTGCCGCCCACCCCATGGGGCCAGCTCATCGCCCACAGCTATTCGCCCAACGGCGGCTGGTACGTCATGGTCATTCCCGAGGCGTATCAGATGGCCGTTGCCCAGGGCACCACTCACTTCAGTCCGTATTCTTATGACCGCCATGTGCCGCTGGGGTTCTATGGAGCGCCTTTCGCGCCGGGCACCTACAACAACTTCGTGCAACCGGTGGATCTGGCCGCCACCTTCGCGGCCCTGTTGCGCATCAATCAGCCCTCCGCGTCCGTCGGTCATATCCTCACCGAGGCGCTGAAGCCGGCGGCCGATGTCGTCTACCCCAAACCTCCGCCGCCTCCGCGCCTGCGCCACACAGTCACCCACCACTCCACGGAGACCCAGCCGAAGGCGGCGCCGCGGCCGAAAACCACGACCCGTCCGAAAGCGGCCCCGCCCCAATGAAGCCTGACATGCACGTGCAACTCGCCGGCATCGAGCTGGCGAATCCAGTCATCGCCGCCAGCGGCACTTTCGGCTACGGCATCGAGTTCGAGGAGATCGTTTCTTTCCGCCGCATCGGCGGCTTCGTCACCAAAGGCATTTCGCGCGAGCCGATGGCCGGCAACCTGGCGCCCCGCCTCATCGAAACCGCCGCGGGCATGATCAACGCCATCGGCCTGCAGAATGTCGGCGTCGAGAAGTTCCTCTCCGACAAGCTTCCGCCCATGCGCCACTACCCCGGCTGTGCCGTCATCGTGAACGTCTTCGGCTATGCCATCGAAGACTATATCGCCGTCATCCAGCGCCTGAACGAGGCAGAGGGCATCGCCGCGTACGAGCTGAACGCCTCCTGCCCCAACACGCGCCATGGAGGCATCGCCTTTGGTGCCGACACCGGCATGCTCTTCGACCTGGTCTCCCGCGCAAAGGAAAGCTCCACCCGCCCCCTGATCGTCAAGCTCTCGCCCAACGTCACCTCCATCGCCTCCATGGCGCGCGCCGCTCAGGAAGCCGGCGCCGACGCCGTTTCCCTCGTCAATACCTTTCTCTCGCTTTCCATCGATGTGGAAACCCGCCGTCCGCGCCTGTGGAACATCACCGGGGGCCTCTCCGGCCCTGCCATCCGGCCGATCGCCGTGCGCATGGTCTGGGAAGCGGCTAAGGCCGTTACCATTCCCGTGATCGGGTTGGGCGGCATCACCACCGCCGAAGACGCCGTCGAGTTTCTCCTTGCCGGCGCCGCCGCCGTGGAGGTTGGCACCGCCAGCTACGCCGATCCCCGCGCCACCGAGCGCATCGCTCAGGACCTGGAACAGTGGTGCGCCCGCCACCACGTAGCGCGCGTCGCCGATCTCACCGGTGCGCTCGACCTCTCGCTTCCCGCCACCCCGCCGGAATAAAGACGATCCCTTTCACCCCACCCGAATCCCCCATCCGCCGTCGGCAAAAACAAAAAAACGAGTGCCGTGGGCAACGGCACTCGGGAGGGCATTCAGGAGATGGAGAGCCACACCGCGCTTCCCCGGCGTGGCGACCAAATGGTTAGAAGTTGATGCGGCCGGAGAACTGGAAGTCGCGGCTCCCTGTATTGCCGGTCGCTCCGCTGACCGTGCCGAAGGCGGCATCCGTCACTTTGGCGTCGATCCCGCTGAAAAAGACCTTGTTGGGAATGTTCTGGCAATCGGCGCGGAAGATGAACTTCCAGCGCTCCGTGATGTCGAACGTCCGCGACAGACTGCCACTCAACCCGTAGGTGCTCGGGTTCCGCATGCCATCGAACGGCATGGCACGCGCGGAATCCCCAAACATAAAGGCTTGCGGATTGCAGAACGGCCCCACGCTGCCCGTGCAGGTGGTGGTGGCGGTCCCGGTGCTGGAGACGCCGGTTCCATCGTTGGCGCTCGGAATATAGCCCTTCAGGTATGAAATCTTCGTGAAGTTGCCCGCGTTGGTTCCCGTGCCCCAGCTCCCGTTCTCTCGAACCGCTTTGGAACTGTAGGCAGGGTTCAAGTCCGGCATGCAGGTGCCAGCGCCCGGGTGCGTGGTCCCGTTGCAGGCCCCCGAAGTGATGAGCAGCGGAGTGCCGGAGCTGTACTGGAAAAGCCCCGACAGATTCCACCCTTCGACCATCGAGCGGACAAAGAAGTTCGACCCTCCCAGGCCTTCTCTCCCGAACGGCAGGTGATATACGCCGAAGATGTTCAGGTCCTGCGGAACGCTGTTGCCGCTGATGGAGCGGTCGATGCGATTCTGCGGATACGACTTGCCGGTCAGAATGTACGCCGCCGGAATAGCAAAGCCGCTGCGCTGCGTTCCTGCATCATCGATGTTCTTCGAGTAGGTGTAATTGATCGTCAGAGACATCCCATTCGACATGCGTTTGTTCGCCGAAACCTGCAGCGAGTGGTACGACGCATTCGCGCTCGAGCTGCCCCATACATCGCTCACGCTGGAGAATTGCGGCATCCACGTCAGCATGTGGCCGATCGTCGCCTGAGTCGGCCCGAGAACCGCTGCCTGCTCATAGCTGGCATACGGCGGCTGGATGCTGGCCAGGGTCCCCTGCGCCGTGGCAACATTGGCAGCCGTCGCGGCCGAGTTCAGTTGCGTCCCCAGAGCCCAGTACGTCGGGTTGATCTGGTTTGCATACAGACCGCGCATGTTGCTCGCTCCGGCGATGAAGTGGCTCTCCGATCCCGCGTAAGCTGCCATCAGCGTGATGCTGTTGGTGATCGCTCGCTGCACCGAGAGATTCCAGAAGTTGAACTGCGGCGCGCGATCCGACAGATAGGGATCAATGTAGCCGGGAGAGCTGCTGGCCGTCACAAACTTGCCGCCATTGACCGTATTCCCGACGTTGAGCGTCTGGCTGACCGCGCCCGGCGCCGTGATCGGCGGCACCGTGTAGCCCGGACCGCCGAAATTAGTATTCGCCAGCCCCAGCGTCTGGAAGTCAGCGCTGTTGTTCAGGTAAAACGCCGGTCCTGCGTTCACTCCCGCTCCGTTGTCGGGGTAGCTGGGAGAACTGGTAAATCCCAGCTGGCCGCTGCCGCTGTAGGTCCCGCCGGCGCCGCCGGTGCCGCCCGCGTGCGAGTACACCGTCGCAAACCCTGCGCTGATCACCGTTTTGTCGTTCATCGCATAGGCGATGCCGAACCGCGGCTGCCAGTTCTTCCAGTACGTGTGAACCGGACTCTCGCAATCGCAGGAGACCCCCGACCCGCCATAGTTGCCGGCGAACTGCAGCGCACCCTTGTTGCCGGTTACCGGATTGGTGAGGTTGGGATTCAGGAAGGAATACCGGTTCAGCACTTCGTGGTAGGGAGGCAGGTAATCCCAGCGGACTCCCAGATCCAGAGTCAGTTTCGATGTCACCTTCCAGTTGTCCTGGAAGTACGGAGCATAAGTGTGATAGCGCCCGCCCAGAACCGAGAACGGCTGCAGCGTGATACCCGAGCCGTTCACCGCCCCCAGCAGGAAGCTGGCATATGCATAGCCGGTATTTCCGCCATAGATGGAGCTCGAGCCGCTGGGAACCACGGATGCCGTTTCCGGCGTGCTGAAGGACATGGTCAGCGCCGAGGTGGGACCGTCGTACGACGATGCATTTTCCTCCAGGCGCTGCATCTGGAAGCCGAACGTCATCGCGTGCTTGCCGTGCACCCACAGCAGGTTGTCCAGCGTCGTGTAGTTCTGGCTAACCGTGGTCGCCGTCACGCCGTCGCTGCCAAAACCCCAGGTGTTGGGCACATTGCTGCCGTTGAACTGGATGGTCGGGAACTCCGTGACCGCCTGGCCAGCGGCCGGAACACCGGTGAAGGTCATCCCGGTCGAGGTGGCTTCGTAATCCTTGACTCCCTGCGTCAGGTTCTTCAGCGGCGGCCCGCCGAAATTACTCCAGCCGAAGCGGAACTGATTCACCAGGTTTGGCGTGAACGTGTACGCGTGTTCGACATCCACCCAGTGCCCCGCAACGATCGAGTAGTCCGATCCCGTATAGGGCATGGGCAAGTCGATGCTGCTGCCGTTGTACGCCGAGGCCGCCGTGAACGGATATGCCTGGCGGTTTCCGCCCGTCACGATACCGGAAATCCGCTGCTTCGGCGAAATGTCCCAGTCCACGCGTCCCGAATAGAGCCAGTTGTTGTAACCACTCGGCGGCCCGTAAAGATAATTGCCCGTGATGGCCGACGTCGTCGGATCCGGCAGGAATTTCTGCATGTATTGCGCGATCGGGGAGATCTCGCCGGCCGGAATAATGTTCGTCGGCGTGCCCGTCGGTCCGCCCCCTGGCCCCGGAGTTCCCGAGTAGCTCTGCCCGAAGGCATAGCGGCAGGGACCGTTCGTGCTGTGCGAAGAGCAGTCGGTGATCGTGGTCGGGTCGTACAGTATGTAACCTGGCCCGTTGTCCGCCCCGCCGCTCTGCGCGCTGCTCAAAAGCCCCGAGAAGTCGCCGGTCCGGAATGCCGCCGTGGGAATCGTCACCTGCCCGGGATTGGGCGCGGAACGCGATTGGAACTTGTCATAGGAACCGAAGAAGAACAGCTTGTCGTGGCCGCTGAACAGATGCGGAATCGAAATCGGGCCACCCACCGAGAACGTGAGTTCGTTCTGGTGATCCTCCGGTTTGCCCGCTGGCACGGTCGTCACAACCCCGTTGATCAGCTCCTTCTTGGTCACCGTCGCTGCCGTGAATCCCCACGTATCAAAAAGCGTGTTGCGAACGTAGTCCGCCACTGTGCCGTGATACTGGTTGCCGCCCGACTTGGTGGTGTAGTTCACCATGCCCGCGCCCTGGTATTCGGCTGAAGCGCCGCTGGTCACCACGTTGATCTGATCGATCGCCTCGGCCGGCACGATATTCAGAATCGGCCGGTTGTCGCCGATCTGGCTGATGGTCGTCAGCGGAATGCCATCGAGGTAGACCTCTTCAACGCGGCTCGCCGTTCCTGAAAACAGCGAAGAGCGCGCCCCCGGCTGCGCTCCAGGCAGCAAATTCGACATCGCCGTGATGTCGCGCTGCTGGTTATTCACCAGGATGGGCAGATCCAGATAGACGCTGCTGCTGATCGTCGCTCCCAGCGTCGCATCGGTGGTGTCCAAAGCGGGCGGCGCGGAGCTGACCGTAATCTGCTGAGTCGCGGCCCCGACGGTGAGTTGTACGTTGAGCGTGGCCGTATTCATGGCCGTCACCACCAGGTTTTCCTGGCGGAAGTCCCGGAACCCGGAGGCCGCAGCCGTCACGGTGTACGCCCCGGGAAGCAGCGGAGAGATCAGATAAAGACCGTCGTTGGTCGTCACCCGCGTCGTGGCTACGCCAGACGCGTTGTTGGTCGCCGTAACCGTGGCATGCGGCACAACCGCGCCGCTCGGATCGGTCACCGTGCCCTGAATTGTGCCCTCACCGGCGGTCTGCGCACGCAGCAACGGAGCCGACAGCAGCGCACACCCTGCGATCAGCGCAGTGAACACAAACCGGAAACCGGTATACCGGATCCGGCAATGACGTTTCTGCATAGAAGCCTCCAAAGACGAACAGGGGTAGGGGATCTCGTGGTTTTTTTCCGACCTCGGGGACAGTAACGAACCCACTTGATGTTTGTCAATAGGCAGCTTTTTTCACTATGGAAGTTAACCGCCCCTCCATGCCGCCCTGCGCCAGGGTAGGATGGACCGCGGTCAGGAGGATTCGCGGTGCCCTCATCCGGTCTTCATCCAGGACTCGCCCTGGTTGCAGCTCTTCCCTTCTTTCTGTGTACGTCGGCCCAGCCCCAGGCACCCACGCCATCTCATGCCCCCGGCGACACCCTCGCCGCCATGCGTCAGGGATTTGCCTCACCCCCGATAGATGCCCGCCCCATGATGCGGTGGTGGTGGTTCGGACCTGCCGTGCAGCCGGACGAACTGGCCCGCGAGCTCAAAACCATGAAAGCCGGCGGCATTGGTGGCGCAGAAATCCAGCCCGTCTACCCCCTCGAACTGAACGATCCCCAGACCGGCTTCCGCAACCTGCCCTTCCTCTCGCCGGATTTCCTCAAAATGGTCACCTTTGCCGCGCACACCGGCCAGGACCTGGGCTTGCGCATGAGCATCACCCTGGGCAGCGGCTGGCCTTATGGCGGCGCATGGGTCCCCATCAGCGAAGCATCAGGGATGCTGCGCGTCGTGCGCGTGCCCCTCCAGGAGGGAGAAACCTCCGTCGCCGTTCCTTCGATCGGCAATGGCGAAAAGCTTCTGGCTTCGTTTCTCGCAGCAGGCACCCCGGACCAGTACGACGCCGAGCATGCCGTGCAGATCGATGCGGTCCGGGATGGCCGGCTGAGCCTGCCCCCCGCCGCCAGCGTTTGCGCGAGCCGCGCGGGTCCCTGCCGAAGCACCGTCGCTCTCTTCTTCATCTCCAGCTGCACCGGCCAACAGGTCAAGCGGCCCGCCGACGGCGCCGACGGCTTCGTTATCGACCACCTCAGCGCCCAGGCCGTCCAGGATCACCTCAGGAACGTAGCGACGCCGCTGATGCAGGCCTTCGGCGATCATCCTCCCTACTCCGTCTTCAGCGACAGTCTCGAAGTCTACGGAGCCGACTGGACCCCTGACTTCCTTACTGAATTTCGCCACCGCCGCGGTTACGATCTCACCCCTCACCTGCCGGAAATGATCGAGAGCACTACGCCCGAAGCCGCGGACCTCCGCTACGACTGGGCCCGCACCCAGGCGGAGTTGATCGATCAGAACTACCTCGCCGCCATCAATACCTGGGCGCGTGCGCACGGCACTCACTTCCGTTCGCAGAGCTACGGCATTCCGGCCGTCACTCTCTCCAGCAACGCCCGCGTCGACTTGCCCGAAGGCGAAGGCTCCCAGTGGCACGGCCCCTTTTCCTTCACGCGCTGGGCCACTTCGGGCAGCCACCTGTACGGGCGCCCCATCACCTCATCGGAAACCTGGACATGGCTGCATTCTCCCGCCTTCCGCGCCACTCCTCTCGACATGAAAGCCGAAGCCGACAGCTTTTTCCTGCAAGGCATCAACCAGCTCATGGGCCATGGGTGGCCCTACTCGCCAGCCTCCGCCGGCGATCCCGGATGGAACTTCTACGCCGCCGCCGTCTTCAACAACCACAACCCCTGGTGGATCGTGATGCCCGACGTGACCGGCTATCTTACCCGGATGAGCTGGCTGCTACGCCAGGGAAGACCGGCCAACCAGGTTGCCGTTCTTCTCCCCGAGGCGGATGCACAGGCCAACTTTAGCCTCCGCGAAGATTCCGTCAGCGACCAGATGGGCAAGCTCCTCGGCCCGGACCTCGAGCCTCAGATCCTCGATGCCGGCTATAACTTCGACTACATCGACTCCGAAGCCATCGACCGCGTCGGCATCCACTATCCAATCCTCGTCATCCCCAACTTGACCCGTCTGCCGCTCGCAACCTATCGCAAAATTCAGGAGTACGCGAAAAACGGCGGCATCGTGATCGCCACCGGGAGCCTGCCGTCCCGCGCGCCTGGATTTCTGGAATCGCCGCGCAACACCGCCGCGGTCGAGCAGATTTCCCGCGAGCTCTTCACGCCGGAATCAAAGAACGCAAAGCGGGCAGAGAACACCGCCGATCTCGGAGCAGCCCTGCGCGCGGCTCTGCCAGCCGACATGGCCCTCGACCCTACGACTCCGGCGGTCGGATTCATCCATCGCCGCCTTACCGACGCGGATCTCTATTTTGTAGCGAACACCGACAACCACCCTCATGTCTTCACGGCGACGTTCCACACAAACTACAGTAACGCAGCGTGGTGGAATCCCTTCACCGGAACGACCTCCGAGGCCGGCAACAGCCCGGCAATCCACATGAATCTCGCGCCCTACGAATCGCGGGTCATCGTCTTCTCCGACCGGCCGCTGCCGGAGAAACCCGCGCTCAGGGCAGCCGACTTCGCGCCGGTCGATCTCAGTCATGGATGGGCTGTCCGCCTCGACAAGACCGGCGCAACCGAGACGATGCAGACGCTGCATTCCTGGACCAGTGACCCCGCCGGCAAGTACTACTCCGGCACCGCCACCTACGCCCGTACCCTGGACGTTCCCCGGAACGTCGCCGACGCGGGCGTCGTGATGCTCGACTTCGGCGTGGGAACGCCGGTCGAGCGCGGAAGCATGAACTTCCCCGGAATGCAGACGTGGCTCGATGCGCCTCTCCGCGATGCCGCCCAAGTCTACGTCAACGGAACGCTCGCAGGCTCCGTCTGGCACCCGCCTTTCACCCTCGACATCGCGCACTGGCTGCATCCGGGATCGAATGAGCTGAAGATTGTGGTGGCCAACACCGCCATCAATGAGCTGGCCGGCCGCGCGGCTCCCGACTACCGCCTGCTATGGGCGCGCTACGGCAAGCGCTTCGCGCCGCAGGACATGGATCACCTCGAGCCATTGCCCTCGGGAATCCTCGGACCGCTCCGTCTCGTCTCCCGGCAGGAAGCCGATCGCATGACCATGTCACCCCCCTAGCCTAGGGGACCACCGCAACTTGCGGCTATTGTTTCCAATGGACAAATATCATGCCTATTGACACCCGTTCCGCCGGTTCCTTATCGTTTGCATCTGGCCCTCACTCCGGCCTCACCTCCATGGGCCCCTCGAAAGCAGCGCTCCTGGTGACCGATACGCGCGAACAGCGATTCCTCCTCCCCTTCCCCGGCAAATCGTATTTGTCGTTGCCCTCCCTTCTCGCGCTGCTGCTTGGCGTGCTCTTCACCGCCGCCAGTGCCCGGGCGCAGGCCATCCCTCCGGACGAGCAGAAGACCATCGACCGCGATATTGCCCGCCACTTTGGCGACGCGCCGGCAGATCCCGGCCCCAGGGCGAAGCTCTCGCCGTCGATGAAGCCCGCCAACATCCGCGCTGCCGTCCGCAAGGTTGCAGATTGGGAACTGAACGCCGGGCAGCCCTACTTCGACCGCATCTGGACCTCCAGCGTTCTCTACACCGGGTTCATGGCGGCGTCTACTGCGCTGCACGATGCAAAGTATCGCCACGCGATGCAGGCGATGGCGGAGAAATTCGACTGGCAGTTGCGATCGGAAGTTCCCAATGCCGACGATCAGAGCGTAGGCCAGACCTATCTCGAACTGGATCTACTCGAACCCTCCCCCACAAAAATCGACCCCACGCGCAAGGCACTGGACGGCCTGCTCGCGGGCGCGGCCCCGCCTGTCCCCGCCCTGCAGGCGAAAATCCCCTGGTGGTGGTGCGATGCCCTCTTCATGGCGCCGCCAGTGTGGTCGCGGATGTACGCCATCACCCACGACACCAAATATCTCGACTATCTCGACCAGCATTGGTGGGAAACCTCAAACCTGCTCTATGACCCGCAGCGCCATCTCTATTTCCGCGACGTCACTTATCTGCACAAGACCGACGAACGCGGCAATCCTGTCTTCTGGTCGCGCGGCAACGGCTGGGTGATGGGCGGTATCGCGCGCACGCTCGACTACATGCCGAAGGATTACCCCGATCGCGCGAAGTATGAGACCCAGTTGCGGGAAATGGCTGCGGCTGTCGCCAAGCTGCAGGATCCCAAGGACGGGCTGTGGCACGCCGACATGCTCGACCCCACCGACTATCCCCAGCCGGAGGTCTCCGGCTCGGCACTAATCACTTTCGGGCTGGCGTGGGGGATCGATCACGGCGTGCTCGATCGTGCCACCTACATGCCCGTTCTGCGCAAGGCCTGGGCTGGCCTTGTTGGCCAAATCTACGCCGACGGCCGCCTCGGCAACATCCAGCAGACCGGCGCGGCCCCCGCGCATTATCTGCCCTCATCCAGCTTCGACTACGGCGTAGGAGGCTTCCTGCTTGCCGGCTCCGAAATCATCGCCCTCGACGAATCCCATCATCACGCAGGATCGCACCGGTGATGGCCCGGACGGCAGCCACTGTGCTGACGGCGATTCATGCAAGCTGAACCCTGTCCATCGTCCGCTGCCGGACATCGTCAGCCGATGAACCTCACCCCAGGAGGTCGCTCATGAGTTCTCTCCGCCTGAGACTCCGGTCCTTCAGCGCTTGCGCCCTTTGCGTGCCGTTGCTGACCAGTCTGCCCGCCTGCGCCCAGCAGCACCCCGCATCCACGGTCCAGCCCGGCGCCGTCGGTTCCGATCCTTCCTGGCAGCCGGGCCAGCCGCCGCCAAAATCGTGGATCGATCCCGCCACCGGCCATCGCGTGGTTCGCCTCACCGACGAGCCCGACTCCGCCAGCTTCTACTTCAACGTCAATGCCTACACCCCCAACGGCAAGGAGATGGTCTACACCACGCCCGACGGTATCTCCGTGCTCGACCTGACCACCTGGAAGACGCGCTCGGTCGTGCAGGGCCATGTGCGCACCATCGTCGCGGGCCACAAAACGCCCAGCGTCTTCTACATCAAGCCCGAAGAGCACACGCTGTGGGTCACGAACGTGGACACCGGCGCCACCCGCAAGCTGGCGACCCTGCCGCCGCGCGGCTCGGTCGACTCCGTCAATGCAGATGAAACCCTGGCCGCCGGCACCTACATCGAAGGCACCGCCGGGCAGGACTACAACCAGCCGCCGCCCGGAGCACACGGCGGGGATCAGCACAATAGCCAGACCATCAACTTGCTCCAGCCGCTGAACAAGGGCGAGATGATGCAGCGCCGCCTGGCCGCGCGACTGCCGCTCGTCCTCTTCGTCATCGACCTGCGCACCGGCAAGCTGCGCCCCCTCCTGCACAGCCGCGACTGGATCAACCACCTGCTCTTCTCCCCCACTGATCCACGGCTGCTGATGTACTGCCATGAGGGACCGTGGCAAAAGGTCGATCGCATCTGGACCATCCACACCGACGGCACCCACAACACGCTCATCCACAAACGCACCATGTTTATGGAAATCGCCGGCCACGAATTCTGGGCGCCCGACGGCAAGACCCTCTGGTACGACTGGCAAGTCCCCAAAGGCCAGGATTTCTGGCTCGCTGGCTACGACGTGGCCACCGGCCGCACCACCGCATACCACATGCTGCGCGACGAGTGGGGCATCCACTTCAACGTCACTCGCGACGGCTCGCTCTTCTGCGACGACGGCGGCGATCCCGGCCAGGTGGCCCGCGCCAGGGACGGCGAGTGGATCGAACTGCTCCATCCCCAACTCATCACCGGCGACGGCATCAACCAACCGTCCTACGTGCAGCCTGGCGTCTTTCACTCCGAGCACCTGGTCAACATGTCGAGGCATAATTACCGGCTGGAGCCCAACGTGAGCTTTACCCCGGATCAAAAATGGATCATCTTCCGCTCGAACATGTTCGGCCCAACGTATGTCTTTGCCGTCGAAGTCGCCAAAGCCTCTGAGGATCAGAGCCAATGAAGACGGGCCGATCATCCGTGTTCCTCGCCGCTATCGCCGTCGCGGCCTGCCTGCCCCTGATCCCTTCCACACAGGCCGCCGCGCAAACCGCCAACCTCACCGGCATCGCCCACGTCGCCATTCGCGTCTCCAACCTCGAAGCCTCGCGCGCCTTCTTCCACAAGCTCGGATTCGAAGAAGCCTTCGCCATGAACAACGGAGGCACGCCCACCGAGGCCTTCTTCAAAATCAACAACCGTCAGTTCATCGAGCTCTATCCCCGCAAGGATCCGTCCGAATCCGTCGGCTTTATGCACGTCTGCTTCGAAGCCGCCGACATCAACGCCGTTCACGACGACTATGTCGCCCACGGCCTCACGCCCATCGCGGTTCGCCGCGCCGGAGCCGGCAACCTCCTCTTCACTCTCCAGGGCCCCGACGAGCCCGGCCCACCCTCCGACCTCCGCTCGCACGCGTCGCAGAACATCGAGTACACGCAGTACATGCCCGGCTCGAAGCACACCCTCGATCGCGGCCAGCACCTCGGGCTCGAACGCATCGCCGACGCGATCGCCGGCGCGGGTATTCCCTTCTCCGATCTCGCCGCCGCGCAGGCTTTCTACGAACAGAAGCTCTCCTTCACGCCGGCGGCGAGCCCGCTCGAGCCGGGAAAAACAACCCTGGCGCTGCCCGCCACGCCCAACCAGCGCATTGAACTGCTGCCGCCCGATACCGCGCAACCCAACGCCCTGCCCTTCCGCATCGTCTTCGCCGTCAGCGACCTTCGCTCCACGGCGCGGCGCCTGCATCAGCTCGGCCTGCCGGCAGAAAAACACCGCGGCGCTCTCGTCATTCACGATCCCGACGGCGACGCTGTAGTCTTCATCGTGGATCCTGCGCTGGTCCATGCAGCCGAGTAAAACCATGAACCTTGCGCTCCGGCGAACTCTCCTGCGCGGATGCGCCCCAGCCTTACTCGTCGCAGCCACGCTCATCGCGCCATCGCTTCACGCGCAGCCGAAGCAATCGTTCACCATCAGCGGCAATCAGTTTCTCCTCAACGGCAAGCCTTTTGAAATCCTCTCCGGCGAGATGCATTACGCGCGCATTCCCCGCGCTTACTGGCGGGCTCGCATGGAGATGGCCAGGGCGATGGGACTCAACACCATCGCCACCTACGTCTTCTGGAACGTGCACGAGCCTGAGCCCGGCCACTTCGATTTCGGCGGCAACGCGGACCTCCCCGAGTTCCTTCGCGAAGCGCAGCAGGAGGGCCTCTACGTGATCCTCCGCGCCGGCCCCTACTCCTGCGCCGAGTGGGAATTTGGCGGATTCCCCGCCTGGCTCCTCGCCGATCCGAAAATGGATACCACCCTCCGCTCCAACGATCCCGCCTTCATGATTCCCGCCGAACGCTGGCTCATGAAGCTCGGCCAGGAAGTGGCGCCTTTCCAAATCGGCCGCGGCGGTCCCATCATCGCCGTGCAGATGGAAAACGAGTACGGCGACTTTGGCAGCGATCAGGAATACCTGAAGCATCTCCGCTCAATCTTCGAGAAAGCCGGGTTCACCGACGCCCTGCTCTTCACCACCAATCCCACTCGCGGCGAAAAGAACGGCTCCCTCGACGGCACCTACGCCGCCGTCAACTTCGGCATAGGCCACGCCGCTTCCGGCCTCGACTTCCTCGCGAACATGCGCCCCGGCCAGCCCCTCTTCGCCGCCGAATACTGGCCCGGCTGGTTCGATCACTGGGGCGAGCCGCATCAAACGCGCCCCATCGCCCCGCAAATCGCCGACCTCAACACCATCCTCAGCCGCGGCGCCTCCGTCAACATCTATATGTTCCACGGAGGTACCAGCTTCGGCTTCATGAGCGGCGCCAGCTGGACCAACAACCAATATCTCCCCGACGTCACCAGTTACGACTACGACGCTCCGATCGACGAAGCCGGCCATCCCACCCCGAAGTACGAAGCCTACCGCGAAGTCCTCGCGAAATACGCAGGCCACCCATTGCCGCCTGTTCCTCAGCCGCCCCCGGTTCTGGCCGTCGCAGACTTCGCCCTCACGGAAAGCGCGTCCTTATGGAAGAATCTTCCCGCGCCCATCAGCTCCCGGAAAGCCCAGGCCATGGAAACATACGGCCAGAACTACGGCTTCATTCTGTATCGGACGAAGTTACTGAACTCGGTATTGCAGAATCCGGACCACCCAACCCTCGCGCTGCCCGGCCTGAATGATTACGCGAAGATTTACCTCGATGGCAAGCTCATCGGCACCCTCGACCGACGCCTCAAACAGGGTTCCCTGCAACTGGATAGCCCGAGCCGCGGCGCCACCCTCGACATCCTGGTGGAGAACGACGGCCGCGTGAACTCAACGCGCATGATGCGCCGAGCCGCCAAGGGCTTGCCTCAGGGCGCCACCCTGGATGGCCAACCCCTCACCGGCTGGCAGGTCTACACACTGCCCATAACGGACCTGCACAAGCTGCGCTTCCATCGCGGCATCCGGTCCACGGGCCCCGTCTTCTATCGCGGCCGCTTTCACGTCGACCACCCCGCAGACACCTTCCTCGACGTTCGCGCTCTCACCAAAGGCGCTGTCTGGATCGACGGCCACCCCATCGGCCGCTATTGGAACATCGGCCCCCAGGACACGCTCTATGTCCCCGGTCCATGGCTGCATCCCGGCTGGAACGAAGTCGTCGTCTTCGACCTGAACGGAGTCGCCACACCCCACCTCGCCGGCCTGGCGAAACCGATCCTCGACGGCCCCGCCCCCGAACCCTCTGCCGCGCCAGCCCCAACCGCCAAATAGCCGCCTCAGCCCGGAAACGCGCTGCTCGGGACCGCTGGCCGTGTGCGCAGCGCCCGCTGCACCGCGCCTTGCGTCGCCTCCAGCTCCGCGCCAACAACTTGCATGCGCGGCGCTCGCACCCGCGCACACCCGGTCCCCGTCTCCTCCTGCACCTGCTTGATCAGCTGCACGAACTTCGGAACCGTGTCCATCCGCAGCAGCGGCAGA
Source organism: Acidobacteriaceae bacterium (assembly GCA_036267095.1). Taxonomy (GTDB): domain Bacteria; phylum Acidobacteriota; class Terriglobia; order Terriglobales; family Acidobacteriaceae; genus Palsa-343. Next base: position 21,065 of record DATAWS010000019.1, on the reverse strand, counting down.
AACCACCGATACAACTCCGCCGTCTTCTCTCGGTCGCTTGCCCTCGCCGCATCGAACAGCGCCACCGACTCGGCCGGAAATGCGTTCACCAGCCCCGCTACCCATCCCTGCGCGCCCGCTGCGATGCCCTCTACGATCGCATCGTCCACACCGACAAAAATCTGCAACCGGTCTTCGAGCAGCGCGCGAATGGCCGTCACTCGCCGCACATCCGTGCTCGATTCCTTCACCGCGGCCAAATTCTCATGCTCCCCGGCCAGCTCCGCAATCTGCTCAGGAACAAAATCCGTCCCGTACGACACGGGATTGTTGTAGAGCATGCACGAGAGCTTCGTCGCCCGGAAGATGGCCGCTACATGCGCCTTCATCTCGGGTCCGTCGCCCAGATAGACGTACGGCGGCAACACCATCAGCCCCTGGCAACCCGCTTGTTCCGCGACCTTCGCCAGGCTCACTGCCTCGTCCGTGGAAAGCGCCGAAATCGCCCCCACCACCGGCGCTGAGCCCGCGGCTTTCACCGCGTTCCGCAGAATCGCGTCTTTCTCCGCAAACGTCAGCGTCGCCGCCTCGCCCAGCGACCCGAGCGAGACGATCCCCGTGCAGCCGTTCTCCAGCATCCATCGCGCATGCCGCGTCATAAAAACGTGATCCACCTGCATCCCTTCGTCGAAGCAGGTCGTCATCGCGGGCATTACTCCATACCACTTCATCGTGCCTCCCTTTCGTTCTCAGCCAGGTTGCAACTCGTCAGGCTCGACACCGGCGCCGGAAAAATCGGCGGCCGCACTGCATCCACCCTCCATCCAAACAGAAACTCCGCTGCCGCGCCGCAAACCCGTCCCTGGCACGAACCCATCCCGCAGCGCGTCTGCAGTTTTGCCTCGCGCCAGGATTCGCGGCCTCGCAGAGTCCCGTAACGCACATCCTCGCACCGGCAAAGGATCGTTCCCTCGTCCGCCATCGCTCGCAGTTCCGGACGAAGCGCGTACGCCTCCTGCAACGCGCGAACAAACCCATCGAGTTTGCGCCGCCGCGGCGCCAACGCACGCGCCTCGTCGATCCTGCCCGCCGCGGCCAGTCCGGCAATTTGCCCTTCCAGCAGCGCTGCCTCCACGCCGCCGATCCCGCAAGGCTCCCCTGCGCAAAACACACCCGCCACCGACGTCTGCTGGACCGCATCGGCCGCGACAAATCCGTTCTCCAGCCGGCATCCCAGCAACGCAGTCAGCTCCACGTTCGGCACAAGATGAAATCCGCACGCCAGAAAATCGCAGCCCACCCGCCACCGACGCCTGCTTTGGCGCAGGGTCACGCTGTCCAGTGCGCCTGCTCCGTGCGCCGCAACCGGCCAGCAGCCGAAATGCATTTTCGCGCGACGCGCCGCCCATCGATATTCAATCCCCTGCATCACCTTCGCCGGCTCCGTCGCCATCCGCACCGCGAATCTCGCTACTGAGCCCAGCGGCGCTTGTTCGCAGATGGCGACAATTTTCGCCCCCCGCCTCGCCAGGTGCGCTGCGACGGCCAGCAACAGCGGCCCCGTTCCGGCCACCACCACCCGCTTCCCTGCGACCGGCAGTCCGCCCCGCGCCATCGCATCCAACCCTCCTGCCCCGAAGACGCCCGGCAGCGTCCACCCTGGAAACGGCAGAAACCTCTCCCGCGCGCCGGTTGCCAGCACCAGCGCCTGATACCGCAGCTCGAATCCTTCGCCGCCCCCATCCACACACACGCGGTCCACGGTGCCGTCGAACACCCGCGATCCCGGCAGCCGTGTAATCGCCGCCCGCTCGAATCGCCCCAGCCACGCGCGCGCCGCTCCCGGCAGCGTTTCCCCGCGCCGCCAGATCTGTCCTCCCGCCGCAGGATTGTCATCCACCACCGCAACGCTTCGCCCTGCTTCCGCTGCGGACACCGCCGCCGCCATGCCCGCCGGGCCGGCTCCCACCACCACAACATCGAAGGCGCGTTCCATCACGTGGACCACACGTCCATCCCCGGCTCGCACACAATCTGGCACGTGCGCTCATGCGGCTTGCCGCCAATCACGGCACGGCATTCAAAGCAGATGCCCATGCCGCACAGCGGCGCGCGCATCTCGCCGCTTACGGAAGTCCGCGTCGTCCCGCCAGCTCGCAACATCGCCGCAGCCACCGTGGTCCCCGCCGGCACGACGAACGGTTGCCCATTCACCGAAATCGTCACAACCTCAGGCACCCATTCCTCCCCGCGCCACCTCAGGTTCCGTCCCGGCTCCCGAGAGGAACCGTCCCGGCCGATATGCATCCGCTGCAATCTCCGGCACCGTCCCGGTCAGCAAATCGGCCACCAGCCTTCCCGTGCCCAACGAGGTCGTGATGCCCAGCCCCTCATGCCCCGTCGCCAGCATCAGACTCTCGTCGTCCGGCCATGGCCCGATCAGCGGCAGCTTGTCCGGCGTCGCCGCGCGAAACCCGGTCCATACCCGGATCGCCGAGCACCCACCAATCTCCGGCAGATACTCCTCGGCCCGCTGCAGCATGCGCGCCAGAATGCCGTGATCCACTTCGCGGCTCTCATCGCCAAATTGCCGCGACGACCCGATCAGCAGCTGCCCCGTCCTCCGCGGCTGCACATTGAAGGCCACCGAATCCGCCGTGAGCGAATGTGCGCTCTTCAAATACCCCAACTCCACCAACTGATGCCGCACCATCCCCGGATACCGATCCGTGATCACCAGATGCCCTTTGCGTTTCCGGATCGGCAGCGCCGGCAGCAGGTCCGTCGAGTCGGCTCCGCACGCAATGACGATGTGCGCCGCCTGCAATTCGCTCCCGCCACTCAGCAGAACCCCCCCGGCAACCGCACCCACCGCGCTCTCCGCCACAAACTCCGCCCCCATCCGTCGAGCTTCTTGCAACAGCCATGCCGCCGTACACGGTGGATACAACACCGCATCGCCGGGCACCAGGAGCGCTCCCGCCATGGGACGCCTCAAATGCGGCTCCGCCTCCTCGAGCCCCCGCGCGCCCAGAATCTCCGCCGCCACGCCCGCCGCCACATACACGGCCTGCTTCCGCCGAACCTCCTGCATCTCCTCTTCATCCGCGGCCACCCACAGCGTGCCGCACCTGTCGAACTCCACCTCATCCGGCAGCCGCGCCGCCAGAGCATGCCACAAAGTCTGCGAATAACGGGTGAGCGCCAGCTGCGCCTCCGAGTCATCCATCACCACGATGTGCCCCATGCCCGCCGCAGTCGCCCCGCTGCCCACGCCGCGTCCCTCTGTCACCACGGTGCGCAGCCCGCGGCTCGCGCACTCCAGCGCGCACGCCGCGCCCACAATGCCAGCGCCCAGAATCGCCACGTCGTACGCAGTGCTCATTCTGCCGCCGACGTTGGTCGCACAGGAATCCCCATCCGGAAAGGATCGTCCCCGGTCAGCAGCAGCCGGCTCTCGCCCGTGATGTAGGCCGACCCGGTAATGCTGGGAATCACCTCGCCGCGCGCCCCGTGTCGATAGCTCCCCTCAAAAACCGTTCCCAGGATTCCTTCCTGTCGCCACGCCACGCCTGGCGCCAGCTTTCCATCCGCTGCCAGACACGCAAGCTTGGCGCTTGTTCCCGTGCCGCAGGGCGAGCGGTCGTACGCGAGGCCCGGGCACAGCACAAAATTCCGGCTGTCCGCGCCAGCCGGCGAAGGCCCGAACAGCTCTATATGATCGATCTCCTGCCCATCGGCTCCGGCGATGCCGTTCGCCGCCAGCGCCGCACGCACCGCCACCGCAAACCGCGTCAGGCTTTCCCGATGCTCCACGGCCAAACTCCTCCCGCCCGCATCCGCCAGAAAAAACCAGTTTCCACCCCATGCCACGTCGCCGCTTACCGCGCCATATCCAGGCACATCCACCGTGACCTTGTGCAGGTGGCGATAGCTGCGCACGTTCTCGACGGTCACCCTTCCATCGGCGCGCAACGCCACGCCCACCACCCCCACGGGTGTCTCGATCCGGTGCGCTCCCGGCTCCAGCCGTCCGAGCCACCCCAGAGTCGCAACCAGGCCGATCGTCCCGTGGCCGCACATCCCCAAAGTCCCAACATTGTTAAAGAAGATCACCCCTGCCGCGCATTCCGAATCCACCGGCTCCACCAGCAGCGCTCCCACCAGCACATCCGATCCGCGCGGCTCATTCACCACCGCCGAACGAAAATCGTCGTGCTGCCGCGCAAAGCGCTGCCGCCGATCCGCCAGCGAACCGCTGCCCAAATCGGGAGCTCCTGCAATCACCACCCGCGTAGGCTCACCCGCGGTGTGCGAATCCACCACCTGAATTTCCTCGAACATTGCGCCTCGTGCCGGCATCCCTCTCCATCCCCCACAGAACCCCTTCATCTTACGATTCGTGCCCTCCCGCTCAAACTTCGCCGGCCCACGGCTGCCCGACCCCGTTACTTCTCCTTGACTGCCCCCCGGAATTGCTATATAGCTTTGTATCCATGCTGAGGAATTTAACGCTGCTGTCATCCAGTCTCTCAGGGTCCCCCCAAGGCTCGACTTCGCTGCGAGCCATGGCCCGCTAAATCCCAAAAGACCGGGGCGGATTGTCCCGCCGATCCATTGCGAGGATAGCCGCACCCCGCCGGGAGTTCATTGCTGCAACACATTCTTCGGAGGGCCGTACCTATGCAATCTCGTTCGTTCATGAAGCCTGTCCTGACCCTGTTCGTCGTCACCGGTATGCTTCTTTCCGCCGGCTGCACACTAGCCCAAACCATCACCGGCAGCATCCGCGGATCGATTACCGATCAGAGCGGCGCAGTTGTGGCGAGCGCCACCATCACCGCCACCAACCTCTCCACCGGCGTCGCCACCACGACCAAATCCGACGCGAGCGGTGCCTATAACATCCAGTTCCTGCCCATCGGTTCGTACTCCGTGAGCACCACCGCATCCGGATTTCAGACCTCCGCGGTCAGTTCCGTGATGCTGGAAATCGACCAGATCGTCCGCCTCGACTTCAAGCTCCAGGTCGGCTCAGTGGCAACCACCATCAGCGTCTCGTCCGAGTCGGGCGCGGCCCTGCAAACCCAGAATCCGACGCTGGGCACGACGGTCAGCTCCAATACCATCGAGAATCTTCCCCTCAGCGGTCTTAATTTCCAGACCGCGGGCATGTTCGTCCCCGGCGCCGTCAATCCCAGCTATGCCTTGATGGGTGGCACATCCGGCTACGAGCGCGACACCAGCGGCGGAGCGGTTCCCTCCTTCAACGGCAACCGCCAGCAGGGCAACAACTACATCATGGACGGCGTGGAGATCAACGAGACCCTCAACAACCTCGTCGGCTACAACCCCGCCCCTGAAGCCATCCAGGAAATGCGCACCGTCACCGCCAATGCCGACGCCGAATACGGCGACGTCAACGGCGGCGAAATCCTGCTCGTCACCAAGGGCGGCACCAATCACTTCCACGGCGCCGCATACGAGTACTTCGAGAACCAGGACCTGACCGCCAACCTGTGGAGCAACAACTATTCAGCTATTCCCAAAGGCGTCTTTCACCAGAACATGTTCGGCATCACCGGCGGCGGTCCAATTTTCAAAAACAAGCTCTTCTTCTTTGCGGACTACGAAGGCGCCCGCAACAACGCGGCCGGCACGGGTTCGGCCAGCGTCGCCACCGTCAAAATGCGCACCGGCGACTTCTCTGAGCTGATGACCATCCGTGGCATCCAGCTCTACAATCCGGCCGCCTCCGGCACCAACCCCACCGGCGGCACGGCTGCCGCGACGCCCTATACCAACAACCAGATCCCGGTTAACAACCCGGTGGCGGCCTTCATCTTCAGCCACCCCACGGCCTACCCGCTGCCGAATCACGCTCCGGTCGCAAATACGGTCGATTCCAGCAACTATTTCGGATCAACGGCCAGTGTCCACAACAACAACCAGGGCGACATTCGCGTGGATTATGCGGTCCGGCCGCAGGACGCGCTCATGTTCCGCTACTCCGACGGCGACGCTTACGACATCACCACCAAAGCGGTTCTGCCCATCACCTTCCCGGCCAACGACGACTACCCCTTCCACAGCGGCGTCGTGAACTGGGTCCACACTTTCTCGCCTTCCATGGTCAACCAGGCCCGGGCAGGCTATTCGCGCATCCAGTGGGCCCAGGGAATCCCCACCGATAACACTGGCTTGTTCGGCAAGACCGGCGATACCACAGTCGGCATTCCCCTGGCCAACCAGCCCTACCCCGGCTTCAGCCTGATGAACTTTGCCACCAGCGAGAGCAACATCGGCAACGCCGGCATCGGCACTCTGTTTACCGACAATGACTTCGACTACGGCGACGATCTCATCTGGCAGCACGGTAAACACATCACCAAATTCGGCGTCCAGATCGCCCGCTACCAGCAGAACAGCTTCTACGCCGGCAACGACGGCGCCATGGGACAGTTCATCTACAACAACTACTACACCGCTAACCCAACCGCACCGGTGGCAGGCTCTGGACCCGGCTACGGATTCGCCGACTTTGTCCTCGACGAAGCCGATGGCGTGAACCTCGGCGGCGTGGCCGGCCCCTCCGGCCAGCGCCAGTATCGCGACGCCTATTACGTGCAGGATGACTGGAAGGTCCTTCCCACCCTCACCGTCAACCTCGGCGTCCGCTATGGCTACGATCAGCCCATCTATGAAGTGAACAATAAAGAACTGAACGTCAACATCGCCGCCGCCTCCACCTGCACCGGTGCGGACAATTCTTCCAATCCTTGCCTGCAGTTTGCCGGCGTCAACGGCAACAGCCGCGCGCTCTACAACCCGTATTACGACGAGTGGATGCCGCGCATCGGCTTTGCCTGGCAGTTCATGCCTCGGGTTGTCGTCCGCGGCGGCTTCGGCATCACCGATTATCTGGAAGGAACCGGCGCCAATCTGCGGCTTACCCAGAATGCCCCCTTCCTGCCCCAGTTCGCTAACTCCCCGGCGACTCCCACCAGTACCACCCCCGGCAATCCGCTCCAGGTGGAGGGCGGATTTACCTCCGCTGGCGCATCCGCCCAGACCACCTACCGGGCCTGGGATAAGAACCTCCGGCCGACAGCCGTATCGCAATTCAACCTGACCACCCAGTTCATGCTCAACAACGCGACCACCGCCCAGGTAGGCTACGTGGGTGAACTCGGACAGCGCCTCATCGTCCCGGTCGCCGCCAATCAGTGGCTCACCGCCGGCGTCGCCACTTCGGCACCCTTCTATGCTCTGGTGGGTTCCGGCGGCACCGTGGTTCTGACCTCCACCGAGGGCGTCGAAAACTACAACGCTCTGCAGGCTGTGGTGCGGCATCAGCAGAAGGGCGGCCTCGAGTACACCCTCAATTACACCTGGTCGAAGTCCATGACCAACAACCCCGGCTTCTACGGAGTGCCGGACACCGACAATAACAGCGTCTATTGGGAGAACCGCTTCAATCCGCATGCGGACTACGGTCCCTCGGGCTATGACACCCGCAACGCCCTCAACGGCACCGCCGTCTGGCAGCTGCCCTTCGGGCGCGGCCGGAAATTCGGCAGCGGCTGGAATCGCGGCATGGATGAAGCCCTCGGCGGTTGGCAGCTCTCCGGCGACACCATCCTCTATTCCGGCTTCCCCATCACCATGAGCAGTCCCAACAACGCCAACTTCCACGCCGGCTCGGGCCGCGCCAATCAGTACCGGAAACTGCAGGTCAAAAACCGCAGCATCCAGCACTGGTTCGGCACCGATCCCTCCGCCAACCCCTGCACCGGCGCGGATAACGGCACCTGCGCCTACGGCGAGGAGTTGAACGGCGAGTTCGGTACCGCAAAGGTTAATAACGGGCCCCGCGCCCCCGGCTACAGCATCATCGACATGTCCCTCTTCAAGTCCTTCCCCACCTGGCGAGAACAGAACGTGCAGTTCCGCGTCGATGCCTTCAACGTGGGGAACATCGCCAGCTATGCGCCGCCCGCCTATGTTTCGGCCGCGAACGGCGTCTCGGCGGCGAACTTCCCCAGCAAGTCGCTGGAAGGACTGATCGACAGCACCAACTCCCCGGCCCGTCAGCTGCAGCTCTCGCTGACCTATCGCTACTAAACAGAAAGGGGCGACCTGGCTTCGGCCAGGTCGCCCCTTTCTACCCCTACTCCCTGCCCTCTGCACTTTTGTCAATCCCTTCCTTTCGTGTTGTTGCTGTTTCCAAAGGCCTCCACAGCCAACAAAGTTGGCAGGAATAAACGCCGAACCTCATATCCTGAACTTATAGATAGAAATCAAGAAGAAAGGCTGCCATCGGAGGCAGCCTTTCCTATTTGCGGAGACCCTGATGACGCCAAGCAAACCCAAAAGCGACAAACGCTGGAACGCCGGTGGATGCCCCCTGCAAGCCCGGTATCGGCTTAAGTGGGCGAAGCAGCTGTCGGCTGCCAGCGGCCGGCCGCCGGTCAGGACGAGCCGTGCATGCAGCCACTCTTTCTCCCTCTCGGCCCATCTTGCATCAATCTCGTCCGCGCTTGCATCCATCGCGACCGTCGCCCCGTCATCTGCGGCCGAGCCTGAGTCAGATGCGTCCCTTGCTAATCTGACGGGCGGTCAATCACCTGCACCGCTTATGCACGCGCATGACGTAACTGCAGCCAAGTTTGACGCAACGGCGGCCGTCCCGCAACTGAACTGCGACGAATCAATAAGCCTGTTATCCGTTTCGATAGGACAGCCAACCCGAACAAAACCAGGCACCGGCCCGGAAAGAAGCGATTGGGGGATAGGGGGCAGGGGATCGAGGGCAGGCACTCTCCGCGGGTCACGATTCCCTGTCCAGGCTTCCGGCGGCCGACGCGTCACCCTTCGGCTCCCCGCTCAGCGCGAACCGCACATCCTTCCAGGTGCCGTCCCGGCGCAGAACCCGCGCCATGCGCGGGGCCTGCCGGGGCCACCACAGCTTCCCCACCCGGCGATCCACCTGATTGTTTTCCGACACCCGCGCCATACCGAAGCGTAGAGCCGTTCCTCTCCGCTTCGGTATACCCCAACCGAGGCAATGCCCTTCCCCGGCGGCGTTATCCGCCGAGGTTACTTCGGGATTGGCCGGCTCTAATCCCCATCCGGGTCGCCGCCCGGATCGTCGTCCCCGCCGGCTGGCTCCTCGCTCTGGGCCGAACTCGCCTGCGCCGCAGCGCCCCCGTTCGGGACCACTGCGATGCGCCCAATGTGGCTCTTCGCCAGCAGCGCGTTGTAGCCATCCAGCTCTTTGCCATCGATCTGCTTCAACGCCGCATCCACATGCTGCAGCTGCCCATCCAGCTCGGCAAAGACCTGCTTCTCCGGCTCCGTCGGCGGCCAGTCCGAATTGCCCGCCACGTCCGCAGCCCCGGTTCCCACCTCCGCCTGCAGCCACACGAACTTCAGATACAACCCCAGCGGCCCGCGGAACGACTTCTCGTCTCCCTCGGCAATCGTCGGGTGCATGAGCTGGTCTTCCTGCTCCAGATATTTCTGGTTCACCCCATCGGTCGCCGCAATCAGGCTCTTCTCCGCGCCATTGGCCGCCAGCAGCCGCCGCGTATCCTCGAGCTGCTTGCGGCTCCATTCAATCTGATTTATCAGCTGCGCCGATCGTTCGGTGTCCTCATAAATCTTGTACGACAGTGCCGAGGAAACCATCGCGTCCTCCAGCGTCGCCGGCGTATTCGGATCTTTGATCACCACAACAGGCTGGCTCTCGGTCTGACCATCCACGGTCAGCTTCACCGTGTAAGTTCCTGGCGCCACCAGCGGCGAATCGTTCCCCCGCCCTACGCCGTAGTAGAAGATTGGACGCGTCAGCTTGCCCGCGAATCGTTTCTCCTCCCAGATGTGCGGATTCCCGGGAGGCGTCGTCCGCAGCGCCACCCGATCGGTGGGGTTGTAGCGCAGATCCCACCACACCCGGTTCACACCCGGCTTACCCGTGGCGTGCAGATGCTGGACCTCTTTGCCCGCGCTGTCGAAAACCGCCAGCTTCACGTCTTTGCTCTGTGCCTTCAGCAAATAGTTAATCGGCACCCCCGGCGGCGGATCCGCCCCCACCGACACGGTCTGCCCCGCCAACTCCCGCCGCGACGCCGCGCGCAACCGATACGCATGTCGCACCGGAAACAGCTCCACAGCCGCCCGCTCGCCTTCTGCCTTCATCCTCTGCAGCGGCGAGATGTCGTCGAGGATCCAGAAGCCGCGCCCGTAGGTTCCGATCACCAGATCGTCGAACTCTGGCTGCACCACCAGCCAGTAAACCGGCGTGTGCGGCAGATTCAGCTGGAACGACTGCCAGTGGGCACCGTCGTCCATCGAAACGTAAAGCCCATTCTCCGTACCCGCATACAGCAGCCCCCGCCGCACCGGGTCCTCTCGCAGCACATGCGTAAAGCTCAGCGGCGACGATGGAATCCCATCGGTGATCTTTGTCCACGTCTTCCCGTAATCCGTCGTCTTGTAAAGGTACGGGTCGAACACATCGACCTGATGGCCGTCGAACGCTACGTAACATGTCCCCGCGGCGTACTTCGAGGGCTCGATGCTGTCCACCGTCATCTTCGCCGGCAGCCCCGGGATATTCGGCGTCAGATTCGTCCAGTGCGCGCCGTCGTCCCGCGTCATCTGCACCTGCCCGTCATTCGTTCCCGCCCAGATTTGCCCCTTCTCCACCGGCGACGCGCCGATCGCGTACACCACGCCCGCGTATTCGACACTCAGGTTATCAACCGTGAGCCCACCCGAATCGCCGTGCATCGAGGGATCGTTCAGCGTCAGGTCCGGGCTGATTTGCTGCCAGGTCTGACCGCCGTCCTTCGTGCGTTCCACAAACTGAGCGCCCACGTACACTTCGTTGTGGTCCCATGGCGCGATGGCAATCGGATAGGTCCAGTTCATCCGGACCTTGACTTCGCCGGCATTCGCGCCCATCGTGCGGTCCGGCCAAACGCTCACTGAGCGCGCGAAGCCGGACTTAGCGTCGAAGCGCTCCGTCACCCCCGCGTAACAGCCCCCCCACACAATGTTGTTGTCCACCGGGTCGGGGATATTCCATCCCGTCTCGCAACCGGCCGTCGTGGTCCACTGGCTGGCGCTGATCGCGCCCTCGCCCGGGACCTGGCTCGGCCCGCGCAGCGGCATCCCATCCTGCATCTGCCCGTACACGTCGTAGGGAACCCGGTTGTCCACCGCCACGTGATACATCTGCGCGATCGGCAGCCGAATGTAGCGGAAGGCCCGGCCGCGGGTGGTGGAGATGAGCACGCCGCCGTCACTGCCGATCATCATGCGCGACGGATTGTCGGGATCGGACCACATGTCGTGGTTATCGCCCCCGCACCCTCCGCGCCCCGGCCCGGTCTTCGCCGTCGGATCGAATCCCGGACAATGCATGTGATCCGTCGTCTGGCCGCCGTCAAACGTCGCGCTGATCCCGTTGGAGGGGAAATACACCTCGTTCTCGTTGTCTGGCATCACCAGCATGCGCGTGTAATAGTGCGGCCGCTCGTTCAGCAGGCGACTGTAGTTCACCACCATCCAGTCCGCCCCGCCGTCATCGGACCGCCACAGCGTTCCCCCCTGCCCCGTCTCAATCAGCGCGTACACCCGGCGCGCGTCACTGGGCGCAAAACTCACCGCAATCTTCCCCAGCGGCGAAGGCGGCAGTCCATGCCCCGTCAGCCGCGCCCAGTTGTCCCCCCCGTCCGTCGTCATAAACAGTCCGCTGCCTGGACCCCCGCTCTTCCTCCCCCAGGTCTTGATATCGATTTGCCACGTCGCCGCGATGATCTTCTGGGGATCGCTCGGGTCCATCGTCAGGTCGTAGGCGCCCGTGTTCTCATCTACGAACAACACCCTCTTCCATGTCTTGCCGCCGTCCGTGGTGCGATAGACGCCGCGCTCCTGCTGCGGCCCATAGCAGGTCCCCAGCGCCGCCGCATAAACAATGTCCGGATTCTTCGGATCGATCAGGATGCGCCCAATGCGGCCCGTCTTTTCGAGGCCCATGTGCTGCCACGTCTTCCCGCTGTCAATCGATTTGTAGATCCCATCCCCCAGCGACACATCGCTGCGGATGAACGGCTCGCCCGTCCCCACCCACACCACGTTGTGCGCCGACGGAGCAATCGCGATCGACCCAATCGACTGCGCGTCCTCCGCGTCGAAGATCGGGTACCAGTCAGTCCCGCCATCCCAGGATTTCCAAACGCCGCCCGAGGCCGCACCCGCGTAATAAACGTTGTCGTCGCCTGGCACGCCCAACACGGTTGTCACCCGGTTCCCCGGCGGCCCGATGTAGCGAAACTCCATCGCCCGATACAGCGCCGGTTCCGGCGGTGTGGCAACGTTACCTTTTTGTTCCTGGCCAGCCACTGCACCGGCCGCCAGCAGCGACAACACACCACCCCACACGCAAAAACGCTGCAACCTCAACCCGAGCCTCCAGAAGACAACGGAGTATACGCCTCCGGACCCGGGGCGCACTTGGTCCCCCAAATTAACACACTTGCCGGTCACATTTCCGCCCCCGGGGGAGTTGTGCGAATCTTCCTTTGCCCGCGACAATGGAAGCCACACCCACGAACCGAAGGAGGGCAGACACGCCCGTTCAAATTGGCGCCCAACCCGACAGCGGCTTCGACAATCCGCTTGGCATGCTGCAGGATTGCCATCGCCGCATCGAGACTTTTCTCCAGGTGCTCGTCCGCGTGGCCGGTCGCACCCCCAATACGGCCCTTCCTTCTGAGCAAGCGGATGCCGTCCGCAGAGCGCTCGAATACTTCCGCGTGGGCGGCCAACGGCACAATCAGGACGAGGAGGATTCGCTGTTTCCGCGCCTGCGTACCGCAGGTGTTCAGGGCTTCGAGTCCATCGATCGGCTGGAAACCGATCATCGCAGCGCAGGGGAAGATCACACCGTGGTGAACCGGCTCTTCTCTGCCTGGATCGCCTCCGGAGCGATCGCCGCGAACGACCACCAAACTCTCGCATCCGCAACCCGCAGGCTGCAGGACCTCTACGCGGAGCACATTCGGCTCGAGGAAACTACAATTTTTCCCCACGCGGCTCGCCTGCTCGACAGCAGCGCCATCCGCGAGATGGGAGCGGAGTTCCGAGCTCGCCGTAATGAGCCGCAGTGACGAATTCACGTGGCTTTCGCCTTAATCTTCATATTCCTGCGAATTTCGAGAGCTCCGAGGGTACAGTGTTGGAGTACTGAAACCGTCGCTCTGCGCATAAGGAGAAACAGCATGAATTCTCGAATGAGAACCTGGGCCCTCAGTCTGGTGGTTGCGTCGCTGTCCGTTCCGGTTCTGGCTCAGAGCGGCGCGGACACCTACAAGTCGAAGTGCGCCATGTGCCACGGCGCCGACGGGCTGGCCGCCACACAGATGGGAAAGATGCTGAAAATTCCCTCGTTTAAGGACCCAACCTTGGTCAAGGCTCCGGATTCGCAGCTGATCGATGTGACCACCAACGGCAAGGCCAAGATGCCGGCCTACAAAAGCACCCTCTCGGCTGGCCAGATCAAAGCCGTGGTCGCCTATATTCGCACCCTGCAAAAGTAATCCCGCGGCTGCAGAGGATCGCGACTCGCCCGGCCGCCGGTTTCGCGATCCTTCGCCTCGCTCATCTTCCGATCAGCCGATTACTCCGGCGCCCCAAAGGAAGGCGGCTCGTCGCCCGCTCCGGTGCCCCAGCTCTCGTCCGGAGTCGCACTCATCTCGAACTCCACCCGTCCGCCATGCGCGGCAAAGCTCTCCGCCACCCATGTTTTCGATGTGGGCCGCCCGTTCACCTTCACCCCGTGCACATAGGGCGAATCCGGCCCCCTCCGAACAATCACCACGTCGCCGCCCTTCCGGTGCAGCGTGATCCTGGAAAACAGCGGGCTGCCCAGAACCAGCTCCGCCCGCCCCGGAATCTCCGGGTACATCCCCATCGCCGCGAACACCGCCCACGACGACATTTCGCCCAAATCGTCGTTCCCGGGAATCCCGTCCGGCGCGTTCTTCCACACCGTGTCCAGTACCTGCCGCACCAGTTGCTGGGTCTTCCACGGCTGCCCGGCAAAATCGTAGAGCCACGGCGTCTCAATCGACGGCTCATTATTCAGCTCCGCGTGCAGCGGTCCTGCATTCGTAACCGCCGGCTTGCCATTCTCGTAAAAGAATCTGTCCAGCCGTTCCACCGCCTTCTCGCGCCCGCCCATCGCTGCAAATAATCCAGCTTCATTGAACGGAACCATCCAAACGTATTGCGCCGCGCTCCCCTCCACAAAACCATCCTCCGTGGAAGGGGTAAACGGCCGGGGCGAGGAATCGTGGTCGTCCTCCACCAGCGCCCAGCTGCCGTCCGCATTGCGGTTTTCGAAATAGCCGCCCTCCGGCGCGGCCCGCGGATTCCAAATGTTCTTCCAGTACTGCGCCCGCTCCAGAAACTTCCTCTCCGTCGCCTGGTCGCCCAGATGTCCGGCCAGCGCCGCGATGGAGAATTCCGCGGTCACGTCTTCCAGCGTGTCGGCCGCCGGACCCCACGCCGGCGCGCCCACCGGAATGTAGTGCAGTTTCAGCCAGGCATCCAGCCCCGGCCGCTCCCCCACGCATTCCACCGGACATCCGTCGTGGCTCAGATCGGCTTTTGTCGGAACCTCCGCCGCCCGCACCAGCGAGGCCAGCGCGGAGCGCCCGTCGAATCCGCGGCCGCCAAACGCCCAGATGTCCGCCACCGCCGGCGCCGCCGGATCGCCGTTCATGACGTGCGTCGCCCCGCTCTGGTGCGTCCACCGGTCCCATCGTCCGCCGTCTTCTGCCGACTGGTTGTAGAGGCTGCGCGCAAGATCGCTTCCCTGTTCCGGATCGAGCCATGTGAGTAACTGGAACTGTGACCGATACACATCCCACCCGGAGAAATTCGCGTACTGCACCTTCTGCCTCGCGCCGACGCGATGCAACTGGCCATCCATTCCCATGTACTCGCCGTTCGCATCGCTGTAGACCGTCGGCGTCATCGAGGCATGGTAGAGCGCCGTTGTGAACATCGTCCGCTGCTCATCCGTCCCGCCTTCGGTCTCGATCAGGTTCAGCCGCCGGTTCCACGCCGCCCGCGCCCGAGCCGCGACCTCTTCGTAGGTCGCGACCGCCCGGCTCTCGGCCTCCAGATTGGCCCGCGCGTTCGCCTCGCTCACATATGAAATCCCCACCCGCAGCCGCACCACGCCGCCCCTTCCAAAATCGAGCCAAACACCCGATCCGTGCCCCCGGTCAGCAAAACCATTCGACCCAAAACCCGTGCCGCCCGACGAACTCGCCGCCCCCGCCGTCACCCTCTCGTCCTCCCACGCCCCCGTTTCCGTCACCGGCCGGTCGAAACCCATCACGAAGTGCAGCGTGTAATACGGCCGCCGATCTTCCGTGCCGATGTACCCGCAGAAATTCCCACTCGTCACCCAGCCCGTAACCGTGCCGGTCCTGGCATCCACCCGCGTCGCGGCCGCCGTCGATCCCGCCTCCGAGTCCGATGTCCGGATCAGCAGACGCACCGGCGCACCGTCAGGAAAGCGAAAGGTCGCCACGCCCATGCGCAATGCGGCGGCCAGTTCCACGTCCACTCCGTTGCTCAGCTTCACGCGATACGAGCCCGGTTCTGCTGTCTCATCCGCATGGCTGAAGCCTGCGGCATACGCCTCGCGAAAGTTGCTTGACGGCGAAATCCCGATCGCTTCCGTCACCGGCATCACCGGCACGTCACCCGAACCGCCGGCGCAGCCCCATCCCTCCACATTCGTCAGGCTGAATCCCCGAATCTTTGTCGCCGAGTATGCATAACCGCCCGGCGCCGCAATCGGCCGCCTCTTGTTCACCGGCGTCGCTTCGGGACTGAACTGCACCATCCCGAACGGCATGGTCGCCCCGGGAAAAACATTCCCGCCGTTCGCGGTTCCGATCATCGGATTCACCCACGCTGCGCGGTCATTTTTCTGAGCGAAGAGGCAGGGATTCAGGAGGATCGACGAGAGAACTCCGCCAAGAAACCATCGAACGGCAATCTTCATACGCCCAGACTAAGCCATCGCGCCGGCCCCGTTTCGCCCAGACCATTCCGGTATCCTTTCGACATGGATCTCGGACTCAGGAACAGCGTCATCGCCGTCAGCGGCGGAGGCGCCGGCATCGGCGCAGCCATTTCCCGCGCATGCCTCGACGAAGGCGCTACCGTCGTCGTCCTCAGCCGCGCCTCGGACAACGTCCACCACTTCCTCGCCGAGATGCGCGACGCCCGCCGGGCCTGCGATTTTTTTGAGGCTCAGCTCGCTGACTCCGAGCAATGCCGCCTCGCGATCGACTATGTGCGATCCAAATACGGCACCCTCCTCGGCCTCGTCAACAACGCCGGCGCCAATGATGGCGTCGGCCTCGAATCCGGCTCGCCCGACCGCTTCCTCGAAAGTCTCAAACAGAATCTCCTGCACTATTACGCGCTGGCCCACTACGCCCTGCCTATGCTCAAGGCCGCGCGCGGCTCCATCGTCAACATCAGCTCCAAAGTGGCACTCACCGGCCAGGGAGGAACCTCCGCCTACGCCGCCGCCAAGGGCGCCCAACTCGCTCTCACCCGCGAATGGGCCGCCGAGCTTGCTCCCTTCGGCGTGCGGGCGAACGCCGTCCTCCCCGCGGAAGTCATGACGCCCCTCTACCAGCGCTGGATCTCCAGCTACCCCGACCCGCAGCAGGCCCTGGCAGAAATCACCCGCCGCATCCCGCTGGGCCATCGCATGACGGAGGCCGCCGAGATCGCCGCCATGTCCGTCTTCCTGCTCTCGCCCACGCAGAGCGGCCACACCACCGGCCAGAACATCGTCGTCGACGGCGGTTACACCCATCTCGACCGCGCCCTCACCTAGCCCGCCGAACCCGCGTCACTGCAGGCGAAGCGCAATCCCCCTGCGATACAATCGCAGCATCGGGGCGTAGCGCAGTCTGGTAGCGCATCTGCTTTGGGAGCAGAGGGTCGGGGGTTCGAATCCCTCCGCCCCGACCATTCCGGTTCTTACCTTCCCCCAAGGCATAAAAGCACCCCATCCCGGTGCGCTCCGACCTCAGGCGCGAAAACCATCTCCCTGGGTGGGGACTTTAAGCACACCTTGTTACGTTGGCGCTCGGAAGCTGCGAGAGGATAAACCGCAGGGTCCGACGCGCCGGAAGTGACCCCACCCGACACGCGCGGTGAGAGGGCTTCGGCTTCTGCCGCTTTCCCTGCAAACCTAGACGCGCCGACCTCTGCCATAGAACAGGAACAGGATCACAATCAGCAGAATGAGGCTGAGGCCGCCGCCACCGTAGTAACCGATGCCCGGCCCTATGTAGTATCCGCCGCCTCCAACGAGCAGCAGAATGATAATCAGGATGATGATTAAACCCATCGGCGAAGCCTCACCCGGTCAGGAGTCACAAAAGAACCAAAGTAGTTTGGCCCGGCAAATCAGATGCCGAGACAAACCATCTGGATGCTTATCCGGCAGATCCCTGCCCATACGCGCGCAATGGTGGTGATGGGGCCTGACCATTTCCTTCCCTCTCCCACCCGCAAGCCACTTTCAGTTCCCTTCGATTTGCTCCGGTCCCGAGACCATAACCCTCGCCCCGCATCCAAAGAACAGAACGGTCTTTTACCGGATTTTCTTCCCTTGGCGCCCCCCTGATTTCCGCTCGCGCCCCAAATGCCCGATAATCGAAACAGACAGGAGAAATCGATGGCGACCCTACTTGCACAGCTCCGAAAGATGACGACCGTGGTGGGCGATACCGGCGATATCGACGCGATCGAGAAGGTCAAACCCCAGGATGCGACCACCAACCCGTCGTTGCTCACCACCGCGGCGCAGATGCCGACCTACAGCAAGATCGTCGACGACGTCCTCCTCGACGCGAAGAAGCAGCTCGGCGACAACGCCGACGACGCTAAAATCACGAAGCTCGCCTTCGAGAACCTCGCCGTTGCCTTCGGCAAAAAGATCCTCGCTATCATCCCCGGCCGCGTCTCCACTGAAGTCGATGCCCGCCTCAGCTACGACACCGAAAAGACTATGGAGCAGGCGCGCTCCATCATTAAGAAATACGAAAGTGCCGGCGTCTCCCGCGAGCGCATCCTCATCAAGATCGCCTCCACCTGGGCGGGGATTCGCGCCGCCGAAAAGCTCGAGAAGGAAGGCATTCACTGCAACCTCACCCTGCTCTTCGGGATTCATCAGGCCGTCGCCTGCGCCGAAGCCGGCGTCACCCTCGTCTCACCCTTCGTCGGCCGCATCCTCGACTGGTACAGGAAGGACACGGGCAAGGACTACCAGGGCGCCGACGATCCCGGCGTGCAGTCCGTTACCCGCATCTACAACTACTTCAAGAGATTCGGCTACAAGACACAGGTCATGGGCGCCAGCTTCCGCAACACAGGTGAGATCGTCGAACTGGCCGGCTGCGACCTCCTCACCATCTCCCCGCATCTGCTCGAGGAGCTCCACTCGACTGAGGGTACGCTTGATCGCAAGCTCGACCCCGAGAAGGCGAAGTCGATGAACATAGAAAAGATCCCGATGGACGAAGCCACTTTCGAAAAGATGCACGCCGCCGATCGCATGGCCCACGACAAGCTCAGCGAGGGCATCGAAGGCTTCAGCAAGGCCCTTGTGCAGCTCGAACAGCTGCTCTCGAAGCGCCTCGCCGAACTGGAAGCCGGTTCTCCTAAACCCGTGGGCGCCCACTAAAGCTGGCCCGAACGCAACCTGAAAGGCAGCCCTCGCGGCTGCCTTTCTCTTTCCTGCGATGCTCTCAGCTCACCGCGTGCGTCGCCAGCGTCACGGTCACTACGTCGTCCGGCGTCTTCGTCGTCCCGCCGTCGTGCTGGGGATGAAACTCGATCCGCATTGTCTCCGCGTTCACAATGACCCGCAGATACCCGTAATCCGTCGAGTCGTAGCTCTCCAGCGTCAGGTTGCTGTCGATCGGATACGGCGTCCGGTATGTTCCCCGGATCGCTTCCAGCGGCGCGTGCCCGCCGCATCCCGCCACGATGTACGGAATCGAAGCCCCGTTGACCGTGCGCGTGAAGCGCTGGTAGTTGTGTGCATGCCCGGCCAGCACCGCATGCGGCCACACGCCCGCCGCGGTGCAGGCCGAGTCCATGTCCGCCAGCATCTGTGGACTGCCCCCGTGCGTCGATCCGCCCGTGAACGGAGGATGATGCACGGCCAGAATGACCGCGCCGGCGAACTTCTCGCTCTTCACCCGCTTAAGCGCCGCGGTCAGGAACGCGATCTGCCTCTGATCCAGTGTCGGATACTTCCCCGTCTGGTCAGAGATCACGCCTGGATCCTCGAGCACGTTGCTGTATACCCCCAGGATCCATACAAAGGGAGCCTCCAGCGTGAAGTACACGCCCGGCTCGATCATCGTCGTCCGTATCAGCCCACCTGCATCCGGCGACTGTGTCGCCGTCGCGGCGCAGAAGTTCCGCACGAACGCCTCCAGTGTCGTCTCCGGATCGCCCGCCCACACCACGCCGTCATGATTCCCCGGGATCGCGACGATCGGCGCCGGATAACTGCGGAACGGCTCGTAGAACTGGTCGTAGTAGTAGGTCGCCTCGCCGAAGTAATAAACCACATCTCCCAGGTGGTAGAGGAACGTCGGCACATCCGCCGCGTTCGCCTCGCTGAAGTCCGTGACCATCTTGTCGGAAACCAGATTCTGTGTCGTCGGCCCCTTGGGGCTGCCTGTGTCCCCCACGCAGTGGAAGACGATCTGCCCCGATGCGGCGATCGCCTGCATCTTCGCCGCGCCCGCGCTGCCGAACACCGCCTGCAAGGTCAGCACCGGCTCGGCGGCACTCCCCCGTGGCTGCGGCACGACCTCCACCTCGGCGATCTCCTTGTCGCTCTGGTCCGTGACCGGGTCGCGAAACCCCGTGGGATCGGGCGACGGTGACGGCTGGGCAAACACCGGCTGGTCCCCCGTGCTCCTGCCTGTTTTGCCGGACTTCGACGGACTCTTCTGCTGCTTCGCCCTCTTCATCTGCGCGACCTTTCGCGTCTTCGGCATATCGGCTCCTTCCGATTGAGCATAAGGCCAGCCAGTGATCTCCCCATCAACAACCGGCGCGCAGTTTCGCAGTTTGGCTGCTCGACTGCCAGAAAAATCGCCCGATGTACCACGAAAGCGTCTTGTCTGGCGCAACAAATGCCCTACAGTAACGATTCATACACACAGCAAGCTTCTTCAGCCGGGTGCCGGAGGAGCTTCCCCCTTTCTCCCGAATCCCGGCCGGCGAAGAACCACGGAGGGAGAATGATTTCCGAACGCCATCCGTTGCGCCAGCTTTTTCATGAGGTTGTGGCCGGCTGTTACCACCGGCACAGCGGCATCGACGACACTGAGCTCACGTCCTACATCGGCGACCTGCTCACCGAGTTCACCGCCGCGGAGAACCTTTACCGCATTCGCGATGGCGATGGAAATCCGGTGAAAAACCTGCGCGAAATGGTCGCCGCGTCCGATCCCGTCTTCGGTCCCGCAGCCTCCTTCGATCAGGAGCGCGAAGCCCGCCGTCACATTGGCGACTACACCCTCTTCGCCACCGGCATGTATCCGGAATCCACCCAGTTATGGCGCCATACCGGCGACTCGGGCTTCGTCGAAATGGTCAAGACCGGCAAGGAGAGCTACTACATCGTCTCTCAGTTCGATCTCTTCGAATATCGCGACGAAGCCCCCCTCTTCGCCCGCCTCTCCGGCGACTTCGAACGCTGCATGGACGGCCTTAAGCGCGTTCGCGAAGAACTGGACCGCATGGGAGGCTGGGTTCACTAAGACGCGGGTAAGCGGAACAGCGAGCCTCCTGGTCTTAAATCCGAATCGCGCTCAGCCGCCTGCTGCTGCCCATAAAGGAAAAGGGGCTGACCGGCAACCGGTCAGCCCCTGGTTCAGGGTTCAGGTTCAGGGTTCAGGTTCAGGGTTACTGAGCCTTCTTGGCCGCCGCCCGGCGATGGTGCCGCA
>DATAWS010000018.1:0-52799 GCA_036267095.1 Acidobacteriaceae bacterium | reverse complement strand
GGCGTCGATCTGCCGCGCAACAAGCAGGCAAGGATCGGGCTGACGTACATCTACGGGATCGGGAATCCGCGGGCGCTGAAGATTCTGGCCGCGGCGAAGGTCGATCCGTTCAAGAAAATCCAGGATCTCGGCGAAGACGAGGTCAACCGGATTCGTCAGGTCATCGAAGAGCAGGGCGATGTGGAAGGCGATCTCCGCAAGGATGTCACCATGCACATCAAGCGGCTGGTCGACATCCAGTCGTACCGCGGCCAGCGGCACCGGCGCAGCCTGCCGGTCCGGGGACAGCGGACCCACACCAACGCACGCACCCGCAAGGGACCCCGCAAGGGCACGGTGGCGAACAAGAAGAAAGCGAGCGCGAAGACCTAATGGCGGACAATAAACCGGCAAAGGGCGCGACGGGCAAAGCGGCGCGCAACAAGAAGTTCAAGAAGCGGGAGCGCAAGAATGTGCCGTTCGGCGTGGTGCACATTCAGGCGTCATTCAACAACACGATTGTGACTATCACGGACCAGCAGGGGAATACGCTCTCGTGGAAGAGTTCAGGCTCCCTGGGGTTCCGGGGATCGCGCAAAGGGACTCCGTTTGCGGCCCAGCAGGCGGCGATGAACGCGGCCAACATGGCGCGGGATCATGGAGTGCGCTCGGTGGATGTGCGGGTGGCGGGTCCGGGTTCCGGCCGCGAGAGCGCGGTGCGCGCGCTGGCAGCGGCAGGGATCGAGGTCCGGTCGATTCGCGACGTCACCCCGATTCCGCATAACGGATGCCGGCCGCCGAAGCGCCGCAGAGTCTGAGAAACGGCGAATTGCGGACCGCGTTTGGCGACCCAGGTCGGGGTTTTTCTGTACGCCGACCGCTCGACGCTGTGCGCTGAGTTAAACTAGTGGATGGACCGGGACGAAGGGCGACGCCTGTAAACCGGTCGGCCTCTGAACTAAGGAGAATGCATTGGCACGTTATACGGGAGCCGTCTGCCGGTTGTGCCGGCGAGAAGGCATGAAGCTGTTCCTGAAGGGCGCGAAGTGTTTCACCGACAAGTGCCCGATCGAGAAGCGCAATTTTGCTCCCGGCCAGCACGGCCGTGACCGCAAGGCGAAGATCGTGGGCTATGGTCTGCAGCTGCGCGAGAAGCAGAAGGCGCGCCGCATTTACTTTGCCCTTGAAGGGCAGTTCCGCGCTTACTACGAGAAGGCAGCGCGCACGCCCGGCGTTACCGGCGAACTGCTGTTGCAGCAACTGGAGCGGCGTCTCGACAACGTGACTTTTCGGCTCGGTTTCGCCAGCTCTCGGCGCCAGGCACGGCAGCTGGTGCGGCATGGGCACGTCGAGGTCAACGGGCGCAAGGTGAACATTCCTTCCTTCCAGGTGGGTGTGGGCGACGAGATCAAGATTCGTCCCAACAGCGAGAAGCTGACGGTGGTGGAGAGCTCGCGGGAGTTTGCCAGCCATCAGCCGGCTCCTTCGTGGCTGTCGACCGATCAGAATAGTTTGAGCGGCAAGGTGCTGGCGCTGCCCAGGCGCGAAGACATCGCCCTGCCGGTCAACGAGCAGCTGATCGTGGAACTTTATTCGAAATAAGGCAGAGATTAGGCTCTGGAAAACCTAATCCCTGGTACAGCAGGACGCCGCAAAGGCGGATTTCAATCACGGAGTGAAACGGCACAGTCGCTGCAAAATGCATCGCGGCGCTCGCTGTGCGAGGTGATACGACATGCTTTGGAGAGGATTTCAAAAACCGAAGCGTCTGGCGGTGGATACCGAGACGCTGACCGACAAATACGGCAAGTTCAGCGCGCAGCCGTTTGAGCGCGGCTTCGGAACGACGATCGGCAATGCGCTGCGGCGCACGCTGCTGTCGTCGATCGAAGGCGCGGCGGTGACCGCGGTGCGGATCGAGGGAGTTCTGCACGAATTCCAGTCGATTACCGGCGTAGTGGAAGACGCGACGGACATTCTGCTGAACCTGAAGCAGATTCCGTTCAAGCTGAATGGGGACGGACCGAAGGCGCTGTACCTGAATGCCGAGCAACCGGGCGTGGTGACGGCGGGCATGATCGAAGCCGACGGGGACGTGGAAATTCTCGACAAGGATGTCTATATCGCAACCGTGAGCGAAGGCGGACGGCTGAACATGGAGATGCGGCTGAAGCGGGGCCGCGGCTATGTTTCCGCCGACAAGAACTTCGATTCCGATCTGGGGATCGGGTTCATTCCGGTGGATTCGGTGCACTCGCCGGTGCGCAAGGTCAACTTCGCGGTGGATGCGGCTCGTCTGGGACAGATCACCGACTATGACAAGCTGACGCTGGAAGTGTGGACCAACCGCTCGGTGCTGCCGGCGGACGCGATCGGCCTGGCGGCGAAGCTGCTCAAGGATCACATGAGCATCTTCATCAACTTCGAGGAAGAGATCGAAGCCGAAGGGCATGCGGAAGAGGGTCGGGTTCAGCTGAAGAACGAGAATCTGAACCGCTCGGTCGAAGAGCTGGAGCTGAGCGTGCGCAGCTACAACTGCCTGAAGAACGCGAACATTCAGACCATCGGGGAGCTGGTCCAGAAGACCGAAGCCGAGATGCTGAAGACCAAGAATTTCGGGCGGAAGTCACTGAACGAAATCAAGGAAATCCTGGCGCAGATGGGTTTATCGCTGGGCATGCGGATCGACGAGCAGGGGAACGCGGTGCCTGGACCGACCAGCGTTCTGCCGGCCGCGCAGCTGGCGGCAAGCTACAGCCGCTACGACGAAGACGAGGACGAAGGCCTGGATTCGGATCTGCCGATTCAGCCCGAGACCGAGAACTTCTAACAGCAGGGATCAGGGGTCAGGGATTAGAAAAACCTGACCCCTGAATCCGGCTGCGAACCGATTTAAGAAGAACTACAAAGACAGAGAGATCACGATGCGTCATCGCAATGCTGGATACAAACTGGGACGGAACACCAGCCATCGCCGCGCACTGCTGCGGAATCTGGTGACGTCCATTCTTCTGGAGGACCGCGTGGAGACGACGGTGGCCAAGGCGAAGGCCGCGCGGCCTCACGTGGAGAAGCTGATCACCCTGGGCAAGAAGGGCGATCTGCATGCCCGGCGGCAGGCGCTCTCGTATTTGCAGACGCGCGAGGCAGTCACGCGGCTGTTCGACACGGTGGCGCCACGGTACGGCGACCGCAACGGTGGCTATCTGCGGATCATTCGCGCAGGCTTCCAGCGCGGGGACGGCGCGGAGAAGGTGTACATCGAACTGGTGGATGCCGAGCAGGTGCTGGATGAGAAGCGCCAGAAGCGTGCCGAAGCTCGGGCAAAGAAGCGCGAAGAGATGCAAAAGGCCATGGCCGAGAGCGAAAAGGCCGAGGGCGGCGAAGCCAAGGGCGAGTAATACGCCGAGAGCCGGTCAGCCAGGAAGCGGTTGGCGGAAAGCAAACGGAAGGGCGCATCCTGGGGATGCGCCCTTCTTCCTTTTGCGTGAAGAGGCGGAAAGATTTTGGGGCGCCGGAGCGCCAGGCTGGTAGGCTTGCTGGATGCCAGGCAAAGAGGAGGGCGCTCGGGCTGGGTTACGCCGCTTTGGACGCTCCCGCGCCGCAAAAAAAGAAGCACTCGAAGCCGAGCGGGAGCAGGCACGCTCGCTCCAGTTGCAATGGCTGCCGCGAGAGACGCCCCAGCTGGATGGGTTTCGGATCGCCTGCGCCTGGCGGCCCTCTGATGAGGTGAGTGGCGACTACTTCGATGTTTTCGCGGTGGAAGGCGAGCGGCTGGCGCTGTGCATAGCGGATGTTTCGGGTAAGGGAGCGGCAGCCGCGGCGCTGATGGGGGAACTGCACGAGGCGGTGCGAAAGTTCGCGCCTGAGGCCGAGTCGCCGGCCGATCTGTGCGCGCAGGTGAATCAGGCACTGTGCCGGCCCGGTTCGCAAACGCGGTACGCGACGATGTTTTATGGCAACCTGGACCGCCCGGGGCGGCTGCGCTACGAAAGCGCGGGCCATTGCCTGCCTCTGCTGTTGCGCGGCGACGGCGGAGTGGAATTTCCAGCAAGCTTCAGCGGGGTGATCGGCCTCTTCTCGCACTGGCTGTATCAGAATCAGGAAGTGGAGCTTGGCCCGGGGGACTGTCTGCTGCTGATCACGGATGGCATCCTGCTGGCGGAGAACCGTCGCCAGGAGGAGTTTGGCTACCAGCGCCTGATTGCCGCCGCGAAGAAAGGCCGCGACGGCGGCGCGGATGCGGTCGGAGACGAGGTTCTGTCGGCGGTCACCGAGTTTTGCGGCGGCAGGCTGCAGGACGAGGCTTCGCTGATTGTGGTGTGCCGGGAGGAATTGAGCCAAACGCCAGCGTAAGACCATGGAAAAGCTCGTCAAAGGCAGCCAAGAGCGAGCGAACAATCAGCCGAAAACCAGCGAAAAGTCAGCGTAAGGCGAGCCAGAAACCAACGGCCGCCGAAGGACCGGCGCGCCCCGCTATCTTGGCTGAATGGGGAGGGGGTTGGGGAGGTTGAGGGGCGCTTCCTGATTGGGGATATGGAGCGCGATGCCGTGCGCGAGATAGGGTGCGATGACTTCGGGACGGCCCCAGTCCAGCGTCCAGCCGTTCTCGATGGCGACGAGGGTGTAGTCGCCGGGGATGACGCGGTTCAGGGCAAAGCTGCCGTCGGTGTCACTCTGATCGCGCCGGTAGAGTTCGTGGCTGGCTCCCGGCTGCCGCGGGACGAGGAGGATCATGACGCCGCCCACGCCTTTGCCATCGCTTTGTGCGTAGCCGCTGACGGTGACCGATCCGGTGACCAGGGTAGCGGCGAGCAGGATCGGATCTGCGCCGACCGTGATGTGGCTGCCCTGGGCCTGACCGGTGGAAGCGGCCATTTGCGCGACAGCGAGAGAGCGGCTGAAGGCATGCGCCTGGAACTCATAGCTGCCGGAGGTGACGGAAGGAAAATCGAAAGCGCCGTCGGCGGAAACGCGGACGGCGAGCCGGCGCCCCTGATTTCCGGAAGGAATGAGGACGGCGCTGAGGCCGTCCGGCAGCCTCTGCCCGGAGGCCATGGCGAGTTTGCCGGAGACATCGGCGGCACCGGCGCCCGGGTTGAAGTCGACGGTCTGATCGGTGGTGAGGTCGACCCCGCCACCGCTCTCCTGGCCACCGGCTTCGAAGCGGCGCAGAGTGTACTGGCCAGGAGCGATGCCGCCGATGTCGGCGAATCTGTTGTCGGGGTTTCCGGAGACCGAGAACGAACCAGGGGGGCGGTAGATCTCGGTGCCAAAGGCACTGGTGCTGAGCTGGGGAATGCTGAAGCTGCGGTTGGGACCGGAATCGGGCATGCGGATCCGAAGATGGATGGCGGGCACCGCGTGGAGAGAGACGTTCGCCTGGACCCGGTCGCCGGCATTCAGAGTGATGGGTGCGGCGGAGGCGGAGTCAGTAGCGTTGGGGTAGAAGGTGGTGGCGTAGGCGACGTCGAGGGACGAGCGAACCTGCTCGCCAGAGGGCAGCGGATTGCCGCTGCTGTCCATTTTGAGACCGGGATGGAAGGCATACCAGGGCGTGGCGGCGACGGAGAGGTAATAATCGCCGGGGCGGAGGCGGGAGAATTCATAGGTGCCGGTGTCGTCGGTGATCGTGGAGTTCGCGGTGACGATGTGGCCGATGCCGTCCTGCTGCAGCTGGCGATAGAGGCTGACTTGAGCGCCGCCGATGGGCTCGCCTGCATCGTCGCTGACAGTGCCGGAGAGGACGGCCTCGGGGAAAAGCTCGATGCGGAGCTTCTGCGTATCGAGATCCGGACCTGTCACGATGGCGGTGACAAATCCATCGTGTTCCTGATACCCGCTGGCCATGTAGCCGCGGCGGGAGGCATCCAGCGTGTACTTGCCGGCGGCGAGGTGGTCGAAGCGGAAGGCGCCGGTGTCGGACGTGACGACGGCGGCCAGCTGTATGCGCTGCTGTCCAGCGGCAGACAGAGTGACCTCGGCGCGGTCCAGCGGAGTTCCGGCGGTGGCTTCGACGACGGTGCCGCTGATGGAATATGGGCCGGCGGATGTTGGCGGGGGAATAGGCTGTCCGAGGTTAGGGGCGGGGATGGACTGGGCAAGGAGGGTCGCGAAGCCGGCGAACAGAAGCGCGGCACAGAGAGAGTGGACCGCGCGGATCATGGTTCAGTCCCGGTGGAGATGACACTGAGCTCGACATGGGCGCTGCCGCCGGCATCGACGCTGACGGTCTCGCCCTTTCCGGCCCAGGTGGAGAGGCCCTCGGGGGTGTGGAAGTCGATCTCCTGAGGCGTGTCGCACGCGACGACGCGGTAGGAGCCGGGAGCGAGGCCGGAGATGGTGAACTGACCGTCGGGGCGAACGAATCCAGTGGGAATACTGGCGGGCGTGGGGAAGAGAGGGATGGCGTAGATCCAGACGCGGGGCTCCTGGATGCCGGAGGAGACGCCTCCGGTGGATGTCAGTGACGCGCCGGAGATATCGCCTGTGATGGAACCTCCGTCATTGCGAAGGGTGATATCGAGGGGGGCTGGATTGCTGCCGGGAACAATGATGAGAGGATTCGCAGCGAGATCGACGCCGCCGCTGGTGATGGAGCTGACATAGGCGGGCGGGAACGGCTGCGCTTCAACCCAGTAGCGACCTGGCTCCTGGATGCGTAGTTCCCACTGCTGGCCGTTGCTGCCCTGGATGGAATTGATTCCGCCGCCGTAGGGAGAAATGGAGAAATCGTCGGCCGAGAGGAGGAGCAGGTTCATGCCGGGACCCGAGAATTGCGGCGGCGAAACGTCGGCGGAAGCCACGAAGTCGCGGCGGATGTTGACCGGGATGCGGGGGATGGGCAGAAGGCTGATGGCGAGGCCGACGGGTGCGCCGGCGACCTGGAAATCGGTGCGTCCCCAGAGCGTCTCGCGACCGTAGCCGTGGGCAGCGAGCGACCAGGAGCCGCTGGGAACGCTGGCACGGACGAGCTGGTCGCGCCGATCGTACATGGCGATGAGGCGTGTGGGGCGTCCGCCGCTGTCGAGAATCTGATAGCCGGCGGGCTGGTCTGGGTTGGAGCTGCGGACCACGGCGGTCACGCGAAAGAACTGCTGGCGAACGAGGCTGATTTCCGCGTCGGCCTGTTGGCCGGGTTTGAGCGCCAGGGTGCCCGCCGCGGAGGGATCGGTGACACCGGGATAGTAAACCGCGGGATAGCCCCAGACGGGGCCGCGATCGCTCGTCGGGCGACCGGGCTCGATGGAGGGCTGGGTATAGATCATGTAGCTGCCGGGAGCGAGCTCGTCGATGCGGAAGGAGCCGTCGCTGCGGGTTTGGGCCGAGCCAGCCACGGTCCAGCGATCATGGCCGTTCTGGAGCTGGCGGCTGTAAGCCATGACCTGGATGCCGTCGGAGGGATCGGAGGTGGAAAGAGTGACGTGGCCGGCAATGACGGCCAGAGGCGTGAGTCGAAAGGCAAGGGGCTGCATGTCCGGCCCGGCCTGGATGGGACGGGCAGGAACCGGGCGGACGGGAGCGCCGGTGCCGGAACGCACGCCACCGACAAACTGGCCAAGGCCGCGGTATCCGGGCTTGCGGATGCTGACCATGTACGTTCCCAGAGGCACGTTGTCGAAGGAGAACTGGCCGTTGCCGTCAGTGAGCTGTGCGTATTGCTCGCTGAGCTCGACGAGGGCCCGGCCGAGGGGCTGCCCGGAAACAGCGTCAAGGACGGTGCCGCGGACGGTAAAGCCGGAGGCGGGGGCGTTGTCCTGCGCCGGGGCAAGGGACGCAACGACAACCAACGCCAAGACCGCCAGCGCGGCGAGCCGGAAGGAAGTGCGGGTCAGAAATGAGAGCGAGCGGCGCACGAACGTTGCAGATATTGTCCAGCCTGCCGGGGAAAAAGCAAGACTGGAAAGATGGACGCAGAAGGCCGGTGAGAGGTCACAGGGCGCGGGTTGCAGGAACGCGCCGAAATGGGGGAGAGCCTGGTTTCTTTAATCGCCGGTAAAATAAAGATGTGAGCGAATTTTGGACGGAAGAGAAGCCGGGTTCTGTGCAGAAGGCCCGACCCAGGGTGGGGTTTGTCTCGCTGGGATGCCCCAAGAACCTGGTTGACAGCGAAGTGATGATGGGGCTGCTGGATCGCGCTGGGGCGGAGATCACGGCAGACGCCGGCTCGGCGGAGATTCTGGTGGTGAACACCTGCTCGTTCATCGACAAGGCGAAGCAGGAGTCCGTCGATGCGATCCTGGAGATGGCGAAGCTGAAGACCGAGGGATCTGCGAAAAAGCTGATTGTGGCGGGGTGCCTGGTAGAGCGGTACCGGGACGAGATCCGTAAGAACATTCCCGAAGTGGACGCGGTGGTGGGGACTGGCGAGCTGGAAGGAATTCTGGCTGCGGCCGGCATTGACCGGCCGTGGCTGGAGCCGGCGGCGGCATCGCCGTTCACGATTCTCTCAGGGAATGTTCCGAGTCAGGGCGCGGGTGAGGTTCGGCCCGGCAGCGAGTCGCGGGCCGGAACGCATAAGAGGGCTGCTGAGGTGGCTTTTCGCGCGGAAGGGGAGCGACGGGAGGAACAGGGACGTTTCTCGCGACAGGCCTGGGATGGAGCTGGAGCGAAGCTGCCGCAATATCTCTACGACCACACCACGCCGCGGCTGCGAGCGACCCGAGCGGCGTCGGCCTACGTCAAGATTGCAGAGGGCTGCGATCATCCCTGCAGCTTCTGCGTGATTCCAAACCTGCGGGGGAAGTTCCGGTCGCGGCGGTTCGAGTCGGTCGTGGCGGAGGCCGAGGCGCTGGTGGCCGATGGGGTCCGCGAGATCACGCTGATCGGGCAGGATACGACCTGCTACGGCGAGGATTTTGGCCTGAAGGACGGACTGGCATCGCTGCTGGAGCGGCTGGCGCAGGTGGAGGGCCTCACGTGGCTGCGGTTCCTGTACGCGTATCCCAACCGGATTACTGGGCGGCTGCTGGAGACGATCGCGCGGCATGAGGCCATCTGCCGGTATCTGGACGTGCCGCTCCAACACGCTTCGGCGCCGGTGCTAAAGACGATGAAGCGCGGCGGCGGGGCAGAGATTTTCCTGAAGATGCTGGAGAAGGTTCGCCGAGCGGTACCGGGAATCGCACTGCGGACGTCGTTCATCGTAGGATTTCCGGGCGAGACGGACGGGGATTTCGAGGCGTTGTGCGACTTCGTGGCGGAAGCGCGCTTCGACTGGATGGGCGTGTTCGCCTACTCGGACGAGGAGGGATCGGGCGCGTTTGGGCTGGAGAAGAAGGTGCCGAAGCGGGTGATCGAGCAGCGGCGGCGCGCGCTGATGAAGTTGCAGAAGGGAATCAGCCGCCCCATGATGCGGGCGCGGGTCGGACAGGAGTTCGACGTCCTGGTGGAAGGTGAATCGGTCGAGACCCCGCTACTGTGGGAAGGGCGGACGCAGTTGCATGCGCCGGAGATCGACGGGACGGTGTATATCAACGACTTCGGGCCGCTGGAGGGCGTGACGCCGGGCCGGTTCTATCGCTGCGAGGTAACTGAGGCGCACGATTACGACCTGGTGGCGCGGGTGGTGACCGAATCGCCGCTGAACGCGCAGCAGGAACTGGCGGCCGTGGGAGCAGAGCTGTGAGCGGGAAGAACACAATTTTGCGGTGCCCGAGCTGCCAGACGGTGGTGACGGAGCAGGACGAGAGTTTTCCGTTTTGCAGCGACCGCTGCCGGGTGATCGATCTGGGGAAATGGGCGAGCGGGGCGTATCGCATTTCATCGCCTGTGCTGGATCCGGAGGTTCTGGAGGGCCTGGACCTGAAAGGACTGGGTGGCGAGCTGCGAACGCGTGGAGAGAATGGCGACGAGGAATGAGCTGCGGCCGCCGGGCGTGCGGATTCGCGAAGCGGGGGAGCCGCTGCCGGCTTCGCGAACGCGATGGGCATGGTGGGCTGCGACGTTTTTCGGCGCGGGGCGGCTGAAGCCGGGGCCGGGAACCTGGGGATCGCTGGCCGCGACGGCGATTTGGTATTTTGCGCTGAGCGCGATGCATCTTACGGACGGGGCGGCGACGCTGGCGTCGCTGGCCGGCGTTGCCGCGGTGCTGGCAATTGGGATACCGGCGGCGACCGCGGTGGAACGGGAGAGCGGGCGCACCGATCCGGGGTTTGTGGTGATCGACGAAGTGGCCGGGCAATGGCTGACGCTGGCGGTGGCGCCGGTGGAACCATGGCACGCGTTGTTGGGACTGGTCCTGTTTCGCCTCTTTGACATCACCAAGCCCTGGCCGGCGCGGCGGCTGGAACGGCTGCACGGCGGAACGGGTATCATGCTGGACGATGTGGCGGCAGGGGTTTACGGGTTGCTGGTGATGCTGGTGATTCGGATATGGTGGTGAACGGGGGCGTTGATCGGGGCCATGGTGCGCATTCTTAAATCCGAGCCGAGCACGACGCCGAGGATCGATGCGATATCGCCGGTCGCGGCCCTGCCGGGCGGCGATGTGGAAGTGCGCGGGTCGAACCTGGGCGCGATAGCGGTGGGACAGGCGGGACCCAAGCCGGGCGGACCGGAATGGCGGCGGCCGATCGCGATGCTGGGTGAGTTGGCGGCGCCGGTCCTGTTGAGCCGGGGTGGGCGGATGGTGCTGCGGGTTCCGGAAGAGGCGGAATCGGGGCGGCTGCGAATTCTGCAGAACGGGGCGCAGAGCAACGCCGTGGAGCTGCGCATCGCGACCCTGCTGGCCACGGGCGCGCATATCGTCTCTAATCCTGCGAGCGATCATTCGGGGAATGTCTTCGTGACGTTCTCCGGACAGCGTGGGCAAGAGACGCCGGTCTCGGTCTTTCGGATCGAGCGGGACGGAGAGATGCGGCCGTTTGCGCGCGGCATCATGAATGCGACCGGGCTGGCGGTCGATTACGAGGAGAACCTGTACGTTTCGTCGCGCCACGAGGGCAAGGTATATCGCGTGGCGAAGAACGGAGCATCCGCCGTCTACGCGGAAGGCATGGGCGTGGCGACGGGCCTGGCGTTCGACGCGGACCAGAATCTCTACGTGGGCGACCGCAGCGGGACGATCTTCAAGATTGCGCCCGACCGGCAGATCTTTGTGTTTGCGACGCTGGAGCCGAGCGTGGCGGCCTATCACCTGGCGTTTGGCCCTGACGGGACGCTGTATGTGACCGGGCCGACGACTTCGAGCTACGACGTGGTGTACGCGATCAACCGCGAAGGCGATATCGGCGTGCTGCACCGCGGGCTGGGGCGGCCGCAGGGCGTGGCGGTGGATATCGCAGGGAATGTATATGTGGCTGCGTCGCTGCACGGGCGGCGTGGCGTGGTGATGATCACGTCCAAGGGAGAGGCTTCCCTCGCGGTTGCGGGGACGGGGCTGGTTGGGTTCACATTTGTGCCGGGTGGCGGCGCACTGCTGGCGACGAACACGTCGCTTTATCATGTGTCGCTGGGCGTCGAAGGCTGGCGGATTCTTTGAGCGCTCGCGACGGGTATCCGGCTGCAGGGGCGGCTGACTCCACGCGAGGAAATCCCGGAGATCGATGAACGCGGAGATTATCGCGATTGGGTCGGAAATGCTCACGCCGCATCGCCAGGACACCAACTCGCTCTACATCACCGAAAAACTGAATGAGCTGGGAGTCGCGGTCGATTTCAAAACGATCGCCGGCGACAAGCTGAAGCATCTGGTGGATGCGGTGCGCCATGCACTGGGGCGCGTGGACATCGTGGTGATTTCGGGTGGACTGGGGCCAACGGAAGACGACCTGACGAGGGAAGCAGTGGCGCAGGCCATGGGCGTGGAAATCAAGCGTGATCCGGAGATCATCGCGCACCTGTACAAGCGCGCGGCAGCGCGCCGCTGGGCGATGACCCGCAACAACGAGAAGCAGGCGGACGTGATCGAGGGCGCGACGATTCTGACCAACAAGATGGGATCGGCCCCGGGGCAATGGCTGGACGCGGTTTTCGGGACGCATCGCAAGCTGACCATGCTGCTGCCGGGGCCTCCGCATGAGCTGAAAGCCATGTTCGAAGAACAGTGCTTGCCGCGGTTGCGGGAGATTCTGCCGAAGCGGCATATCGCGACCCGGGTGTTGAAGGCGGCGATGATCGGGGAGTCGGCGGCCGACGCGAGGATTGCTCCCATCTACACGCAGTATAAGGATGTGGACACGACCATCCTGGCGCATCTGGGGGATATCGAGCTGCGGCTGAGCTGCTCGAAGCCAATCGCGGATTTGGCGCAGGCGCGCGTGGATGAGTTGGCAGGGAAGATCGAGGTGGAGCTGGAGGATTTCGTCTATTCGTCGCAGGGCGAAACGCTGGAGCAGATTGTTCTGTACTACCTGGAGCTGCGCGGGGCGACGCTGGCAACGGCCGAGAGCTGCACCGGCGGCATGGTGGCCGAGCGGCTCACCAGCGTGAGCGGAAGTTCGCGGTCGTTTGCGGGCGGGGCGGTGGTGTACAGCAATCGGCTCAAGACGGAACTGGCGGGTGTGGATCCGCACCTGATCGCTGAGCATGGGGCGGTGAGCCGGGAAGCGGCGGTCGCGCTGGCGGAGGGGATTCGGGAGCGCTGCAGTACCACGCTGGGGCTGGGCATCACCGGCATTGCCGGGCCCGGCGGTGGCACCGAAGAGAAGCCGGTGGGGCTGGTGTATGTGGCCGTCAGCGATGCGGATGGGACCGAGGCGGTGGAGAAGCGCTTCTCCGGGGATCGCGCGGGCGTGCGCTTCTACGCCAGCCAGCAGGGGCTCGATCTGGTGCGGCGCCGGCTAATGTGAGGCAGACAGCCCGGAGCAGGGGCCTGCAGCTGGTAACCGGTGGCGCGCTGGGGGCGAGTGCACGCCTCTTTTCATCGGCTGCAAATCCCCAGAAAAAATCTTGCTCACCCTCTTGCGGCCTCTCACCTCTTATGTGTTACAGTGAGTAACATTATGGCGCGTAACGTACCGAGCAAACATGATCCCGCCGAGCTGGGAGAGCTGGAGCGGGAAATTTTAGGTCTCGTTTGGAGACTGGGCGAGGCGACCGCTGAGCGAGTCCGGGAGGAGCTGGCCCGGCCGCTGAAGGATTCGACCATCCGAACCGTGCTGCGGCGGCTGGAGGAGAAGGGCTACGTCGCCCACTCAGTTGACAATCGAACTTTTCTCTTCCGACCGGCGGAGTCTCAGCACAAGGTGGCGGGGCGCGCGGTCCAGAGGATTGTCGACTGGTTCTGTGCCGGGTCGGTCGAGGAGTTGCTGGTGGGCATGGTGGATTCGAAGGTAGTGAGCCGGGGGGAGTTGGAGCGGCTGGCGCGGCGGATTGCGACGGCCAAAGGGGAGGAAGGAGGCAAGGGATGACGGCGATGATGATCGATGCGGCGCTGCGGGGGCTGGTGCTGGCGGCGATGGTCGGCGCGGGGCTGCGCCTGCTGCGTGTGACCAATGTGCCGGTGCGCAAGGCGGCGTGGACGCTGGTGC
This sequence comes from Acidobacteriaceae bacterium, assembly GCA_036267095.1. Classification (GTDB taxonomy): domain Bacteria; phylum Acidobacteriota; class Terriglobia; order Terriglobales; family Acidobacteriaceae; genus Palsa-343. The sequence goes on along the minus strand of DATAWS010000018.1, from coordinate 39,348 downwards.
TGGTCGCCTCCACGGCGATGCCATTCCTGATGCAGTGGTCCAGGGTGACGGGGTTGGCGGCGCGCTTCGGCTGGGGGGTGCCGATCCATCGGAGTGAAGCGGCGGCGGTGCGGCCGGCTGTCTTGCCCGCGCCGGTGGTGATGTCACCTGCGCCCGTCGAGCGGGCGGGCTCGCTGGATACGGTTGCGCCCACGCCGACGGCGGCCAGCGCGCCGAAGACGGATCGGGCACCGAGTCCCGCCGCCATATCGAGTCCAGTTGTGGCGCTGAATCCGGTCATCACGTTGAGCCCTGGTCCAACAGAACCGCTGGCCCCGCGCCGGACGTGGGAGTGGCCGCCAGTAGAGCGGCTGATACGGATGGTCTATCTGGCGGTGTGCGGGGTTCTGTTGTTGCGGCTGCTGTGGGGGCTGGGTGCGGCGTGGTGGATTTGGGCGCGGGCCGAAGAAGTTTCGCCGCTGGTGGCACCGGAACCCAACGTACGCGTGAGCCGGAAGGTTCCGTCGCCGGTGACAATTGGGAGCGCTATCGTGCTGCCGGCCAATTATGCGGAGTGGGGACGGGCCAAGCTGCGCGTAGTGCTGGCTCACGAGCGGTCGCATGTGCGACAGATGGATTTTTATTGGCAGCTGCTGACGGGGGTTTATGCCGCTTTCTTCTGGTTCAGCCCGCTGGGGTGGTGGCTGAAGCGCACCTTGTCGGCTCTGAGCGAGTCAATCAGCGATCGCGCGGGGATGGAAGTGGCGCCCAGCCGGTCGGAGTACGCAGGAGTTCTGCTGGAGTTTGCGGCGATGCCGCGCCGGGCGTTGCCGGGCGTAGCGATGGCGCGGTCGGGGAATCTCTCGAGGAGGGTAGAAGGCTTGCTGAATGAGAATCTTTTCCGGAGAGCATTTGCGGAGGGACGGCGGCGGGCGGCGATTTCGCTTCTTCTGGTGCCTGCGGCTTTGTTTGCGGTGACGGCGCTGGTACGAGTGCCGAATGCCGCGGCGCAGACGGGGCCTCCGCCGCAGACCACGGTGGCGCAGAACCCAGCGTCACAGAACGCGACCCCACCGAACACAACGGGGGCGGCCACAACGCCGCTCCAGGACCAGAGTGCGCCGCCGGTGACGGGACAATCCAACCCGCCGGAGAATCAGGTGTCGGCGACCGGTGCGGATGAGGGGCAGAATCCTGCAGCGCCTCCTGCGCCGCAGGCCCCTCCGGCAGCGGAGGCTTCTCAGGACGGGATGCAGATGCCTCAGCCTGCAGTGGCGCCGCAAGCGGCCCCCGCTCCGCCGCCGGTAAATCCGGGAGAGCCGGCGCCGGAAGCTTTCCACGACGCTGAGGGTCCAGTCACGCTGGACGTCGGGCCCACGCCGGAAGTGTGGATGAAGGTCCGGAAGATGCCGGACATGAAACTCGTGATGCCGAAAATACCGGACGTTCCGGTCGGCACGAGGATGCTGAACATGATGGCGGGAGGGTGGGGGAACAACCTCAGCCTGACCGGCCCCAACGAGAGCTTCTATCTGACGCCCAACGGCGGCATTCATGGATACGCCTACTACTTCTCGTCGAACGGCGATTCCTGGGCGCTTGTCGATGGGCCCGGCAAGCACTTTTCGGTTGGGGATGGAGCGACGAAGGATCAGCTGGATCTGGCGCAGCGGATGGCGAAGGGGCCGTTCTTGTGGTTCTCGCACGACGGCAAGTCGTACATGGTGGATGATCCGGCGATCGTGGCGCGCATCCAGGCGCTGTACGCACCGATGAAAGGTGTGGGTCCCCGGGAAGAGGCGTTGGCGGTTCAGCAGAGGGTTCTGGGCAAAATAGAAGCGGAGTTGGCGCGGTCGCAGCGAGAGCAGGCCAACGTACGCGTTCCGGACCTGTCGAAGGAGATGGCAGACGCCAAGGCGGCGCTCGACAGCCTGCAGTCGGAACAGGGCCAGATGCTGAGCGAGCAGAAGCTGGCCGATATGCAATCCAAACTGGCCGAGATGGAAGCGCGGCTGGGATCGCTGGAAGCCAACGGTGCAATGGAGAGCAATTTTGGGCAGCGGATGCGCGCGCTGGGCGATCAGCAGCGGCAGTTGGGCGAGCAGCAGCGTCAACTCGGGGAACAAGAAAAGAAGCTGGCGGAACAGGCCGAACAGCAGGTGCAGAACATCATCCAGCAAAGTCTGCAGAACGGCAAAGCCATGCAGCTGAAATAAAACGACGGGGTGCCGGGCTGGTCCATCCAGGCGAATCCGCGAGGGACTCGCATCCGCTCGGCAGCCTGGCGCAACTGATAGACTCGTAAGCGCAATGCCGCTCTTCTTCTATGCAGTGGTGGCGACAGGGGCTTACCTGCTCGGGTCGATTCCGTTCGGTTACCTGCTGGTTCGTTTCTTTCGCAAGCAAGACATCCGGGAAAAAGGCAGCGGGAATATCGGCGCGACGAACGTGATCCGGTCAGGCGCGAAGGGGCTGGGCGCAGTCACGTTTCTGCTGGATGTTCTCAAGGGCTACGCGGCCGTCGCTCTGTGCGCCATGGCCGCCGGCCAGATGGGCTCGCGCTGGGACCTACGCGTCAATGCATGCGCGTTGGCGGCTCTGTTCGCGATTCTCGGGCACATTTACACGGTTTGGCTGGGCTTTAAAGGCGGCAAAGGGGTGGCGACGGCGTTTGGAGTCTTTCTGGCGCTGGCGCCCTGGGCCGCGCTGGCGGCGCTGGGCGTGTTTGCGATCGTCTTCGCGCTGTCGCGCTATGTTTCGCTGGGATCGATTCTCTCGGCGGCGGCTTTTCCAGTCTTTGCGCTGCTGCTGCCGCATGGGCTGCGCACCGCGTGGTCGATCGCGGTCCTGTTTCTGGTGCCGCTGATCGTGATCCTGAAACATCATGCCAATATTGCGCGGCTGATGCGTGGCACGGAATACCGCTTCGGCAGGACGGGAGCAGCGGCCTCATGAGCCGGATTGCGGTGATGGGCAGCGGCGCCTGGGGCACGGCGCTGGCGATTAGTCTGGGACGGCGCGGCGGCCATGACATCCGGCTCTGGTCGTGGGCCAGGGAAGTTGCGGCTATGATGCGGGAGCAGCGCGAGAATGCGCAGTTCCTGGCGGGATTCCGCATTCCCGCAGCGGTGACTATTTTCGAGGAGGCGGGCCCGGCGCTGGAGGGCGCGGAGATCGTCGTCAGCGTGACGCCCTCTCAGTTTGTGCGTTCTTCCTACGAACAGTTTGCTCCGCATCTGCGGCCGGGACAGATGTTGGTGAGCGCAACCAAGGGCATCGAAGACGAGACCTGCCGGCGGATGAGCGAAGTGATAGGAGAAGTGCTGGCAGGGCGCGGGCTCGAGCTGCCGATCGGCGTTCTGAGCGGGCCCTCGTTCGCGCAGGAGGTGGCGGCGGGAGCGCCCACGGCGGTGACCATCGCTTCGGCGGATGCGAATCTTGCGGCACTCGTACAAAGGGAGTTTTCCAGCGGAACGCTGCGCCTCTACACCAACGACGACGTGGTGGGCGTGGAACTGGGCGGATCGCTAAAGAACGTGATTGCCATCGCTGCTGGGATCGTTTCGGGACTGGGGCTGGGATTCAACAGCAACGCAGCACTGATCACGCGGGGGATTGCGGAAATCACGCGGTTGGCAGTAGCGTGCGGCGGCCGGCGCGAGACGCTGGCGGGGTTGTCGGGCGTGGGCGATCTGGTGCTGACCTGCACGGGATCGCTGTCGCGGAATCGGACGGTGGGCGTCGGTCTGGGGCAGGGGCGCGAGCTGGGCGAGATTCTCGCTGGCCTCGAAGGCCAGGTGGCCGAAGGAGTACGGACGACGTCGGCGGCTTTGGGACTGGCGCGGCGGCACGGCGTGGAAATGCCAATCGCCGAAAAGATTGAGGAGATTCTGATGCGCCGCAAAGCGCCGGAGCGCGCGATTGAAGAGCTGATGCTGCGACCGGGGCGCGACGAATAGGCAGAGGTTGTGGGAAAGGGCGGGATTCTTCCCGTTTTTGCTCCCGCATTACGGTGGTAAGTCCTTATTGACCCGCACGGTAGGGCACTTACCACCTTCGGGGGAAGCCGTTCACTGCCCGATCTTCGTAGACTGACGAAGAAAGGGCCAGAATGCAAAACCTCCCCCTGTCCGCGGTGCGGCGCATGAATGCGCCGACGGTCCCGCGCCTTCGCTGGCGTGTATTTGCGCGCTTTCTTGCGGTCTTTGCGGGGACCACGACCATGACGCTGATCGCCATCCTGCTGGCGCAGCGAACGCTGTCGCGGGAATCGGCCGGATGGGCAGCGATTGTCATAGAGATCGCCGGATGCGCGACGGCGGCCCTGCTGCTGAGCCAGTGGCTCGAGCTCAGGATTCAGCGGCTGATTCGTACGGTGGAAGTCGGCGTCGGGCTCCACGACGAGGAACTGGCGGGCGATCCGGACGACGACCTCTTCGAGGAACTGATTCCTTCCTGGCAAACGGCTCTGCAGGTGCTGCGCGAGACGCGAGAGGAGAAACACGACGAAGCGCGGCTTCACTACGAAACGCTGACCGAGCTGATGCGGATGGTGGCGAAGGCGGTGGACGAGAGGACCGCTTATCTGCGGGGCCACTCTGAGCGAGTTGCTGGATATTCGGCGGAGATCGCGAAGAAGCTCGGCCTCGATGCGGAGCAGATGGAGCGGATGCGCCTGGCGGGCCTGCTGCACGATATCGGTTGTCTGGGCGTTGCCGATGCGGTGGCGTTGAAGGAGACTCCGCTGACCGCCGAGGAATTCGAGATTGTAAAGGCGCACACGGTGAAGGGCGCGGCGATCCTGCGTCCCATTTCGATGCTGCAGGATCTCGTGCCGGGCGTGGAACTGCACCACGAATCCCTGGATGGACTGGGGTATCCGTATGGCCTGAAGGGGGAGCAGATCCCGCTGATGGCGAGAATCGTTGCGGTGGCCGATTCGTTCGACGCGATGACGACGCCGCGGCCCTACCAGGCGGCGATGAACGCGGATTATGTCCTCGACATTCTGAAGCGGCTGGCGGGAACGCGCTATGACGGGCAGGTGGTTGCTGCTCTGGCGGAGCTGGTGACCAGCGGCGCCGTCGAGGTGAGAAATGTCAGGACTCCGGTCTCCTTCCGCATGAGAAGCGCGGTCGCCGAAGTGGTCTGACGGGGTTGAATCCCACAAGCGCACATTTCTGCGGTTCGCTACACTCGAATTCAGGCGTGTTGAGGTCGCGGTTCGAATGATCCAGACGTTATTTGGCAGCCTGAAGGACGAGCAGGAACCGGAAAAGCAGGGTCTCTTCGAGCGAATGCGGCAGGCGGTGTCGCGCACCCGCGACAGCCTGGGAGAACGCATCGACGGCGTGCTGGCCATGGGCCGCAGCGTGGACGAAGCGGCGCTGGAAGAGTTGGAGATGAGCCTGATCGCGTCGGATATCGGCGTAACCACGGCAGCCGAGATCACCGGCAACCTGCGCGAGCGAGCGAAGCGGCAGCAGATTCGGGACGGAGCCGAACTGCGGGATCTGCTGAAGGAGCAGCTGCGGGCGGTGCTGGACGAAAGCGCGCGGCCGGTGAAGCAAATTGCAACTCCGCCGGAAGTGATCATGATGGTGGGCGTAAACGGGACCGGCAAGACCACGACCAGCGGGAAGCTGGCAGCGTTCTACCGAGCGCAGGGGAAAACCGCGCTGCTGTGCGCGGCGGATACGTTTCGCGCGGCCGCGATCGAGCAGCTGGAAGTTTGGGGCGAGCGCAGCGGGGTAGAGATGATCCGTACGAAGCAGGGGGGCGATCCGGCGGCGGTGCTGTTCGACGCGCTGCAGGCAGCGAAGACGCGGCGGAACGATGTAGTGATCGTGGACACGGCTGGCCGGCTGCACACCAAGACGGGTCTGATGGCGGAGTTGGACAAAATGCGCCGGACCGCGCAGAGGCTGATTCCCGATGCGCCCCATGAGGTTCTGCTGGTGCTGGACGCGACCACGGGACAGAACGGGCTGCAGCAGGCGCGGCTGTTCACGGAATCCGCCGGCGTGACGGGGATTGTGCTGACCAAGCTGGACGGCACGGCCAAAGGCGGGATTGCGGTGGCGATTGCGCGCGAGATGAAGCTGCCGGTGCGGTTTGTCGGCGTAGGCGAGGCGCTGGAGGATCTGTTGCCGTTTGACAGCGCCACATTTGTGAATTCGCTGCTGGCCGCTTAGGCCGGGCAGCCAGTTGTAAGTCGAAGGGAATCTGTGCTGCAAGGGAACGAAGTTGGGGCGCAGGACGAACGATGGATGCGGCGGGCTCTGGAGCTGGCAGAGCAGTCGCTGGGTCTGGCCTCTCCGAATCCCGCGGTCGGCTGCGTGCTGGTGCGGGATGGCAACGTGGTCGGCGAAGGCCTGCACGAATACGACCGCAGGGACCATGCGGAAATTGCTGCTCTGAAGAGGGCGGGCGAGAAAGCGCACGGGGCCACCGCCTACGTGACGCTGGAACCGTGCTGTACGACGGGGCGCACCGGTCCGTGCACGGACGCGCTCGAGGCAGCGGGAATCGTGCGCGTCGTGGTGGCTGCCGAGGATCCGAATCCAGCGGTGCACGGCAAAGGGGTGGCCCGGCTGCGCTCGGCGGGAATCGGCGTGGACACCGGGATGGGAGAACCCGAGGCGCGGAAGCTGAACGACGGGTTTGCACGGTATATCCGGACGAAGCTGCCGTTTGTCACCCTGAAGGCTGCATTGTCGCTGGATGGGCGGATTGCGCCGGCTCCGGGAAGCGCGCCGCGGGGCGCGCCGGTCTATCTCACCGGCGAGACGGCCCGGGCGGAAGTGCAGCGGATGCGGCACGATGTGGATGCGGTCGTTACGGGCATCAACACGGTGCTCGAGGATGATCCCATGCTGACCGACCGCTCGGGCCTTCCGCGGCGGAGACCACTGTTGCGGGTGGTGCTGGATTCGGGTTTGCGAATCCCGCTGGATTCGAAGCTGGTGAGAACCGCGCAGGAGGATCTGTTGATCTTTTGCGCGGTTGCTCCGACGCAGCGGCAGCGAACGCTGGAAGCGCTGGGGGTGCGGGTGGAGCGAGTGGAAGGAGTGCCGGCTGCGGCGGGGTCGAGCGGAGGCGGCAAAGGCGCGCGGTGCGGCGGCGTTTCCCTGGCAGCGGTACTGCGGCGGTTGGGAGAGATGGAGATGGTGTCCGCTATGCTGGAGGCTGGCGGTCAGGTGAACAGCTCGGCGCTGAAGGGCGGACATGTGGACAAGATCACGCTGTTCTATGCGCCGCTGTTTTTAGGACCGAATGCGGTCCCGTTGCTGCAGGAGGCTGTTCCGGGAGCGGCGCTGCCGATGGAGCCGACGATTGCCTGCCTGGGACAGGATGTGCGCGTGGATGCATGGCTGCGCAATCCGTGGGGAGAGAACTGAGAGATGTTTACAGGAATCATTGAAGCTACCGGCACGGTGGAAAGGGTTGAGCCATCTGCGGGGACGACTCGCATCGCAATTGCCGCGCCGGGATTCGCCGAGCGGCTGCGGGTGGGGGACAGCATCGCGGTGAATGGGACGTGCCTGACGGCTCTGGAGATGCGGCCGCCGCTGTTCCATGCGGAATTGGCGAGCGAGACGCTGGCGCGTACGACGATGGGCATGCTGCGGCCGGGATCGGTCGTCAATCTGGAGCTGCCGACTGCGGCCGGTGCTCCGCTGGGCGGCCACGTGGTGCAGGGGCATGTGGACGGACGAGGCGAGCTGATTTCCTTCGATCCTGTCCATGCCGACGCTGATGCCGATGCGACGGACTGGTGGCTGCGGGTGCGGGTTCCGGAGAACACCGCGCGCACCATGGTGGAGAAGGGGTCCATCGCGATTGAAGGGATCAGTCTGACGATCGCGACATGGGACGGAGAGATCGTTGGGATGGCGATCCTGCCACATACGCGGAAGGTGACGAACCTGCGGGTACTGCGGCCGGGCGATCCGGTGAACGTGGAAGCCGATGTGATGATCAAGCTGGCGCTGGAGCAGAAGCGCCAGGCTGCCTCATTTGAAGTGACACTTGAATATTTGCTGGCAAATGGCTATTGAGCCTGGTTTTGAGATTCTGATGCAAGCTGACTTCGGACCTTCCTGAGGAAGTCGGCGAGGGTTTGGCCTGGCCTCGGGGTGAAGTGTTCTTCGAGGGTGTCGACGTGTTCGATGCGATCGACACGGAAGCTGCGGAAGTCAATACGTAGCTCGCACCAGGCGGCGAGGGTCCAGGTGCCTCCCCAAAAATAGAGAGCGAGCGGATGGACGCGGCGGACGCTGGGCTGCCCGTCTTCGCGGCTGTAGGCGAGGAGCAGGATGCGGCGCTGCTGGGCGGCGGTGTGGAGCGCATCGAGCTTGCGGCGCAGGTCCGCGGGCGCGCGCAGGGCGGGGGCGTAGAGCAGGACGTCGTCGATGTTCTCGCGCAGGGCGGGGGGCAGGACGGCTTCGATCTTGCGCAGGGCGCGGTTGGCGGCTTCGGTGAGCTCGGTGCCACCCCAGGCCTCGACCATGCGGGCACCGAGGACGAGGGCAGCGATTTCTTCACGATCGAACATGAGAGGCGGGATATCGAGGTCGCGGCGCAGGGTGTAGCCGACGCCGGCTTCTCCGGTGATGGGCATGCCGGAGAGCTGCAGGTCCTGAACATCGCGGTAGATGGTGCGATGGGAGACCTGCAGCTTTTCGGCGAGGCTGCGCGCGGTTTGGAGGCGGCCGCCGCGGAGCAGCTGCACGATGCGGAAGAGGCGGTCGGCGCGGCGCATGCCTGCAATTGTAGAGGCCCCTCATTTAAACGGCTGGGTCGTGGAGGCCGATGCGGTTGCCTTCGGAGTCGCGAATCTGGGCGACCCATCCGATGTTGGGGAGGTAGGATTTGGGATCGACGACCTTGCCGCCGGCGGCTTCGAGGCGACCGAGCAGCTCGTCGATGCGGCCCTCGCAGTTGAGGTAAACCACGGTGCCGTCGGCACAGGGGCGATGGCCTTCGCCGAAGGCGACGCAGCCGGAGATGCCGGGACGCTCATAAGGGAAGATCCCCATGTTCGGCCAGGCGGAGTTGTGGACGAGCGGCGCACCGAAGAGCGTCTCGTAAAAACGGACGGCGCGGGCGAAGTCCGACGCGGGGATTTCGAACCAGGTGATGGTGGATGCGGCGGTCTGAACGGCGGTGGTCATGGCAGTTTCCTTTCAGTCGTGGACTCGACTACGAAAAGCAGCATAGCCAGGGGCTGCTGACAGCGTGGTGTCAGGAGAGATAGCCGGGAATCCTGTCGCTGGGTGCCCTGCCGGGGGGCCCCCCCTTGGTGGGTCGCCGGCAAGCGCCTGATTCTGTTGGGTCGCCGGGTGTTATCAAGCTTGATATCCCCCCTCCAATGCCCGATACCGTCCGCGGCCCGCCTGGCGCTCGGCGGCGCCGATGCCGGACTCTCCTCTTGCTTTCCGAGGGGAAGCTGCGGTATGGTCACTCGGTAACCGAGGGGAGCGCGTGTGAGCAAGCCGCCCGATTTGGTGCAGGGGACTCTGGACCTGCTGATTCTGAAAATCCTGGCGCTTCAGCCGCTGCATGGCTGGGCGCTGAGCCAGAGGCTCAAACAGGTTTCCGGCGACGTCCTCCAGGTGAGCGACGGGTCGCTCTATCCTGCCCTGCACAAGCTGGAGCAGGAGGGATGGATTGAGGCGGAATGGAAGCCGTCGGAAAACAATCGGCGCGCTAAGTTCTATACGCTGACGCGGCCCGGCCGCCGGCATCTGGAGCAGGAGGCGGCGAACTGGGATCGTCTGGCGGCGGCGATTGCGAGCGTGATGCGGCTGAAGGAGGTGTGAGCGATGGGGATGGAGCACTGGTTTTACACGATTCCGCTGCGGGTGCGCTCGCTGTTCCGCCGCGGGCGGGTGGACGCGGAGCTGGAGGAGGAGTTGCGCGGCCATATCGAGAGACAAACGGAAGAGAATGTGGCGCGGGGCATGCAGCCGGAGGAAGGGCGGCGGGCGGCACTGATCGCGATGGGCGGCCTCGAGCAGCGGAAGCAGCAGTGCCGGGAAGAGCGCAGGGTTCACTGGATCGACGACCTGGGGCGCGATCTGGTGTATGGCATGCGGATGATGCGGCGGGAGCGCGGCCTGACGGCGGCCGCACTGCTGATGCTGGCGCTGGGGATTGGAGCGAACACTGCGATCCTCAGCGCAGACCGCGCGCTGCTTTTTCACCGGCTGCCTTACAACGAGCCAGGGCGGCTGGTGGAGATCTGGCAGAAGGGGCTTTCCGATCCGTCGGTCGACAGGATGACGGTGGCGCCGGCCAACTACCTGGACTGGAAGATCGATGGTCAGGTTTTCGAGGCATTTGCCGCGTGGAAGGTCACGACCCTGAACCTTGCCACTGTGAACCTCACCACGGGGAGTCTGGGCGGGGACGAGGCTCCGGAGCGGGTGCTGGGGGCGGCGGTCTCGACGAATCTGCTGACGGTGCTCGGCGTGGAACCGGTGCTGGGGCGGGGATTTCAGGCCGGCGAGGATACGCCCGGGCGCGGGTCGGTGGCGATTCTGAGTTACGGGATGTGGCAGCGGCGCTTTGCCGGCCGCCGCGATGTTGCGGGAGCCACGATGCGGGCGAATGGCCAGACCTACACCATCGTCGGGGTGATGCCGGAGGGATTTCGATTTCCCATCGGCTATCTGTCGAGCGAGGTGGAGATCTGGACGCCGCTGGTTCTTACGAATGTGCAGAAAGCGAGCCGGAAAGACATCATCCTTGAAGTATTGGCGCGGCTGCGGCCTGGGGTGAGCCTGGCTCAGGCGCAGGGGAGTCTGAGTGCGGTAGCGGCTCGGCTGGCGCGGGCTTATCCGGAGACGAATCGGGACTGGGGCGTGAACATCATGCCGCTGGCCGACCGCGGGGTGGGAGAATTTCGCGGACTTTTCGGTCTGCTTTCGGTGGCGGTGGGGCTGGTGCTGCTGATCGCCTGCGCGAACGTGGCGAATCTGCTGCTGGCTCGCGGCCTGGAGCGCCAGAAGGAGCTGACGGTGCGCGCCGCGCTGGGGGCTAAGCGGAGCCGGCTGATCCGGCAACTGATGGGGGAAGGGATTTTATTGTCGTTGTGCGGAGGGCTGCCGGGGATTGGGGTGGGCTGGTGGGGAACGCGGCTGCTGGCCTGGCTGGCACCGGCGCGCGAGATGCCGGAGATGAAACATGCGGGGGTGGACATGCCGGTGTTGCTGGTGGCGCTGGGGCTGTGCCTGCTGACGGGTGTGCTTTTCAGCGTGCTGCCGGCGCTGACGCTATCGCGGGCGTCGCCGCAGGGGACGCTTCAGGAGACGGGGCGCGCCTCTTCGGGAAGCCGCCGCGCCGGCCGGCTGAAGGCGGCTTTGGTGACGGGCGAAGTGGCGCTCACGCTGGCTCTGCTGTTGTGTGCCGGCGATATCCTGAACAGTTTCTACCGCTATATGAGGGTCGATACCGGCTTTGACGCGAGCCATGTGATGACGATGCGGGTGACGCTGCCGAAGCAGAAGTACAGCAGTCCGGGGGAGTGGAGGACCTACTTCAGCCGGGCGGTGGAGGAGATCGGCACGATTCCGGGGGTGACGGGGGCAGCTGCCGGGAGCGGTGCGCCGATGGATGGATACGGTTCGGTTCTGCGTTTCCACACCGCGGGGCGCGCGGCGAAGGTCAGTTTCGATGAGCGATCGATTACGGAATCTCTGGGCATCACGGCGGGTTATTTTCGTGTGACCGGGATCGAAGTGCTGCGTGGCCGCGGGCTGCTGGCTTCGGATACGGAGGGCAAGCCGGCGGTTGCGGTGGTGAATGAGACGTTTGCCCGCACGCAGTTCGGGGATGCCAACCCTGTCGGCAGAAGGATTTTCCTCGACGGGGATGTGAACGAGTCGGCCGCAGCGGGAACGACGGGGCCGCCGCTGGAGATTGTCGGGGTGGTGCGCGATATCAAAGAGTACGGTCTTTTCCGGACCACGCCGCAGATGATCTACGTTTCGATGGATCAGGATCCGGAAGCGTCGATGGTGCTGCTGGTGAAGACGCCGGGGAAGCCGGAAGGGGTGGTGGCGGAGATTCGCAGCCGGCTGGGGAGGATCGACGCGGATCAACCGGTCTATAACGTTCGCAGCCTCGAGGAAGTGGTTGCGAACGAGAATGCATTCTTCCGTTTTTACACGCTCCTGTTATCGGTATTCGCGGTGATGGCGCTGCTGCTCGCGCTGATCGGAATTTACGCGGTCATGGCGTGGGCGATCAGCCAGCGCAGGCGTGAGTTTGGCATTCGCCTGGCGCTGGGCTCGCCGCCGCATCGGATCCTGGCGCTTGTTCTGCGGCAGGCGATGCGGATGAGCCTGATCGGCATTGCGGTGGGAGTGGCGCTGGCCTGGCCGACGATTGAGTTGCTGACGCGCACGGTGCAGGAGTCGATGATTTTGACTCTGCTGCGGACCGGAGCGGTTCTCTATCCGGCGTTGTGCGCGGGGACTGGGCTGACGCTGCTGCTGGCCTGCGTGATTCCGGCGCGGTCGGCGATGGGCGCCGATCCGATGGAGGCGCTGCGCTGCGAGTGAAGGATCCAGCTATTGGGCGCCGGCTTATTGCGGCGTGATGATGCCGCCGATGGGAGTGCGCTCGGGGTACTTCTTCTGGCCGGGGCGCTGGAGGTGCATGGCTTCAGCGATGGCGTCGGTATATTTCAGGCCGGAGCCGGTGTTGAAGAGGACGACGCGGTCGGTGGGATGGAGGAATCCGGTGGCGAGCAGGTGGTCGTAGGCGGCGGTGGCGGTGGCGCCTTCGGGGCAGAGGAGGAGGCCTTCGTTGCGGGTCCAGTCGAGGAGGGAGGCGAGGATTTGCTGGTCGGGGAGATCGACGACGGTGCCGCCGGATTCGCGGACGATTTCGAGGATGAGCGAGTCGCCGTAGGGTTTGGGGACGCGCAGGCCGGCTGCGAAGGTGGCGGCGTTTTCGAACATGGTGGAGGTATCGGCGCCTTCTTTGAAGGCGCGGGCGACGGGGGCGCAGCCGGAGGCCTGGACAGCGATCATTTTGGGGCGGCGGCCGGAGACCCAGCCGAGCTGCTCCATTTCCTCGAAGGCCTTCCACATGCCGATGAGGCCGACTCCGCCGCCGGTGGGGTAGAAAACGGCATCGGGGTAGCGCCAGCCGAGCTGCTCGACGAGCTCGTAACCCATGGTCTTTTTGCCTTCGACGCGGAAGGGCTCCCTGAGGGTGGAGATGTCGAACCAGCCTTCACGCCTGGCGCCTTCGGCGACGAGGCGTCCGCAGTCGGAGATGAGTCCGTCAACGAGGGTGACGTGGGCTCCGTAGGCGACGCCTTCGAGGTAGTTGGCCATGGGGACGTCGCGAGGCATGAAGATGTGGGCTTCGATTCCGGCCGCGGCGGCGTAGGCGGCAAGCGCGCTGGCGGCGTTACCGGCGGAGGGCGCGGCGAGTTTTTTCAGTCCATAATGGCGGGCCATGGTGACGGCGGCAGACATGCCGCGGGCCTTGAAGCTGCCGGTGGGGTTATCAGCCTCTTCCTTGATGAGCAGGCCAGGGTGGCGCCGGCTGGGGAGCATGGGGGTCCAGCCTTCGCCGAGGGTGACGGGGTCGGCGTCGGGGAGAACCGAGGCGTAGCGCCACATGGAAGGCGTGGCGGAACAGGCGGGGCGTGTCGCGGTGTGTTTCAGGGCTTCGAGGTCATAGCGGACGTAGAGCGATCCGGCGCAGGCGGGGCAGACGGTTTGGGGAGTGGCAGCGGAAACGTGGAAATGGCAGCGGGAGCACTCGAGGAAGGCGATTGCGGGCATACAAAGACAGGTTACAGGGTGCAGGGGGCGGGGTGTAGGGGGGTGCGAGAGGAGCAGCTCGGAGTTCGCGTCTAGGCTGGGCGGGCGCGCTGGGTATCGTGGGAGCCGCTGCTGTGCTGGTCGTGGCGGTATTTCCAGAAGCCGAAGAGGACGCCGGCGGCGACGAGGCCGAGGAAGGTATAGAGGATGACGTTCGACCATCCGGCGAGATAGTGATTGGCCAGGCGGAGGATCTGACGGCCGTAGATCGTGGCGAGGGCGGCTTCGGCGCCGTAGCGCAGGGAGCGGGCGACGGCCAGGGCGATGAAGAGCTGGCGGCGGGTGACGCCGAGGGCTCCGGCGCCGAGGAGAAACGGGAGCAGGGGGATGGGCGGAGGGAGCAGCGCGGCGAGGGCGACGCTGCGGAGGCCGTGACCTTTGATCCATCCTTTAATACGGGAACGATAGCGCTGGCTGACGTAGCGGTCGAGCATGGCTTCGCCGCCCCTTTTGCCGGTTTCCCAGGTGGCAAAGCCGCCGATCAAGCTGCCGGAGACGCCGGCGAGGGCCAGCAGCCAGGGCCACTCGCCGCGGGAGCCGAGGATGAGGATAAGGATATCGGTGCTGCCGGGAATGGGCAGGGGGATGGGCGATGCGTCGATGAGGGCGATCGCAAAGACGCCGGCGACGCCGAAATGGAGAACCCAGGCGGGGATGAGACGGTGGTGATTCGAGCGGGCCGCGGCCTTTGCCAGATACACGGATGGCTGGACGCGGGATTGGCGGACAGGGTTGTGAAGGGCGGGGAAAATTCAGAGAAAACGGAGTTTAGGAGCCATGGGAAGGGCGCCGCATTCGACGCCGTAGCGGTAGAAGAGCTCAAGGCCGGCGAGGCAGGCGTCGTCGAGAAGGTACCAGATGTTCTGGGAGAGGTAGGCGTGGACGATGACGCGCGGCAGGTGGAGGCGAGCGGACCACTCGTCGGCGAGGAAGTCGATGTGGGCGAGGCCGGCGTCGCGGGAGCGCTGGAAGTCATCGATGAGCTGGGCGGCGCGGATGGGCGGGGAGGCGAGGGATTCAGGGCGGACGGCCCAGAAGGCGGAGACCCAGGTGGTTCCGGTGAAGTTGTGCCACTCGTGGGCGAGGTCGAGGTAGAGGAGGCGCTCGCCGGTGCGACGCTGGCGGGCTTCGCGATCTTCGAGGGCGAAGAGCGCGGGGTCGCCAATGAGCAGAGCGGCGTCGGCGGAGCGCAGCATGGCGTCGAGATCGGGCGGGTGAGCGAGGAAGCCAGGCTGAATCTGCCAGAAGCGGGAGAAGAGGATGCGAGTGTAGGTAGCGGAGGTGCGGGAGGCGGTATCGAGAGCGACGCGGGCGACGCCTTCGACGCCGTCGGGATGGCGCACGACGAGGATGATGGAACGCACGCGATCGCGCGCGGCAATGGTGCAGCCGGGAATCACGGTGAGCGACGGGTTGGTGGCATAGGAAGCGACGGGCACGAGGCCGATGTCGGCTTCACCGGCGGCGAGTTTGGTGGCGCATTCGGCGGGCGTGTCGTAGGAGACGGCGTAGCGGTCGAGGAGGCGGGAGCGGTCGGGGTCGTGCTCGAAGCTCCACATCAGGGGCGCGGGATTGAGGAAGCGGATTGCGGAAACGCGCAGACGGTCCTGGGCCACGTGCCAGTGTAGCAACAGGGGGAGGACTTCCTGCGGCGAGGCGCGAACTCCGTCGGTAATCTTGACCGGTTGGGAAAGCGGCGGCTAATCTCCGGGCAGATCCCATGGAAAAGAGACAGCAGAGGACGCGGCGGATGCGCGACGGTCGAAGCGCGCGATGACGATAGCTGCCCCCTCGGCTGCGGTTGGGATGACAACTTCGTTTGAGGAAAAGCATGCGTGGGTGGCGCTGGCGATGACGCCGGGGATGGGGCCGCGGCGCATTCTGCGGGCGGTGGAGCGGTGCGGGCGCGCGGCGCGGGTGCTGCATCTGCCGCTGACGGAGCTGGAGGGTTTGGGGATGCCGGCGCAGTCGGCGCAATTCCTTGCTTCGGGAGAAGCGGCGCATGCGGCGGATCAGGAACTGGAGAAGGCGGCGGGAACCGGGGCGGCGGTGGTGACGTATGGGGATGAAGCGTATCCGGAGCGGCTGCGGGAGATTTTCGATCCGCCGGCGCTGCTGTGGTTGCGCGGGGATGCCACGTTGCTGGCGCGGCCGGCGCTGGCAGTGGTGGGGACGCGGCATCCGACGCCGTATGGAACGGGAATGGCGGGACGGCTGTCGCGCGATCTGGCGCAGCGCGGGCTGACAATCCTGAGCGGCATGGCGCGCGGAGTGGATACGGCGGCGCACAAAGGAGCCCTCGAAGCGAAGCGGCCGACGATTGCGGTATGGGGCACGGGCGTGGATGTGATTTATCCAAAGGAGAATAAGTCGCTGGCCGAGCAGATTGTGCGCGAAGGGGGAGCGATTCTCTCTGAATATCCGCTGGGGACGTTTCCGGCGCCGCAGAATTTCCCCAGGAGGAACCGGATTCTGAGTGGAATGAGCGTGGGCGTGCTGGTGATCGAGGCGGGAGAATACAGCGGGACGCGGGTGACGGCGCGGTGCGCTCTGGAGCAGAACCGGGAGGTCTTTGCGGTGCCGGGTAACGTAACGACGAAGAACGCGTGGGGGCCTAACCTGCTGATAAAGCAGGGTGCAAAGCTGACTTCGTGCTGGGAGGACGTGTGGGAGGAGCTGCCGACGTCGATCCGGGCGGCGCTTGAGCAAAGTGAGGGATTTGCATCCGAGGCCACCTCTGAGGCATCGTTATTCGAGGAATCGCCCCTGCCGCCCTCGGAGGCGCGCGTGTTCAGCGTGCTTCGGCCTGATGAAGCGCTGCAGATGGATGAGATCCTGGAGAAGCTCGAGCAGGAACTGAGTTCTTCAGAGATTTTCACCGCGTTGTTCGAGCTGGAACTGGCGGGCAGGATACGACAACTTCCGGGAAAGAATTACGTCAGGAGTTTCTGAAGGCTTGCGCGTTGCGCTGGTTTGCAGCGAACGCGTTCTTCCCGGAGGTTGTAGATTCAACAAGACGGACGTGGTAGCTTCCGAAAGGACGACCCCAGGACGGCGGTGCGCATTCGCCTTCAGCGAAAGCGCAGGCCGAGCAGGCAGTAAAGGGAAACGATGAGTCAATCGCTGGTTATCGTCGAATCGCCGGCCAAGGCGAAGACGATCAATAAATATCTCGGCAAAGGTTATAACGTAGAGGCCTCCTTCGGCCACATCATGGACTTGCCGAAGCGGGACATTGGCGTGGAGTTGAAGCATCGGACGTTCGAGCCGACGCTGATTGTGGCGCCCGACAAAGAGAAGATCGTGGCCCGGCTGCGCAAGATGGCAGCCAGCGCGGACGCGGTGTATCTGGCGCCCGACCCGGATCGCGAAGGGGAGGCGATCGCGGCCCATCTGGCGAGGCAACTGCAGCCGGTGGTGAAAGAGGGCAGCCGGATCCGACGGGTGACCTTCAACGAGATCACGCAGAAGGCGGTACGTGCGGCCTTCGAGCATGCGCGGGACGTGGATGAGAATCTGGTGGACGCGCAGCAGACGCGGCGCGTGCTGGACCGGATTGTGGGCTATCAGATTTCGCCGCTGCTGTGGGACAAGGTGCGGCGCGGGCTTTCGGCTGGACGGGTGCAGACGGTCGCGGTGCGGCTGATCGTGGAGCGCGAGCAGGAGATCCAGAAGTTCAAAGCAGTGGAGTACTGGACGCTGGATGCGGTACTGGCTCCGGAGCCGAACGGCGCGGAGTTCACGGCGCGGTTTATCGGCATCGACGGGGTGAAGGCGGAGGTGGCGACGGTGAGCGCGCCGAGTCTGCCGGATCAGAAATCGGCGGATGCGGTGCTGGCGGCGCTCGAGAAGGCGCGCTGGAGCGTGCGCAGTGTGGAGCGGAAGGAGCGGCGCAGAAGCCCGGCTCCGCCGTTTACGACCAGCAAGCTGCAGCAGGATGCGTCGCGGCAGCTGGGTTTCAGCGTGAAGCGCACGATGGGCGTGGCGCAGCGGCTGTACGAAGGGGTGGATCTGGGCGCGGAGGGATCGGTTGGCCTGATCACCTACATGCGTACCGATTCGACGCGGGTATCGCCGGAAGCGATCACCGCAGTGCGGGACTATATCGGCGGCAAACTCGGCAGGGATTATATGCCGGAGCAGGCGAATTTTTACCGCTCGAAGAAGGACGCGCAGGACGCGCACGAAGCGATTCGGCCGACGAATCCCGAACTGCACCCGGACGAGATTCGGCGCTATCTGAGCGACGAGCAGCACCGGATGTACAAGCTGATCTGGCAGCGGTTCGTGGCGTCGCAGATGGTGCCGGCGGTCTTCGATCAAACGACCATCAGCGTGGAAGCGCGGGCGGATCGCGGCTACGACTTCCGGGCGACCGGATCGGTGCTGAAGTTCGACGGATTCCTGAAGGTTTATCACGAAGAGACCGATGTTGCGGATGAAGACGACGAAGCGCTGAAGAACGCGCTGCCGTCGGTGAACGATCGTGATCCGCTGCGGCTGGTGCGCACGCTTCCGGAGCAGCACTCCACCGAGCCGCCGCCGCGCTACAACGAGGCGTCGCTGGTGAAGGAGCTGGAAGAGCGCGGGATTGGGCGGCCGTCGACCTACGCGTCGATCATCACGACCATCCAGGATCGCGAGTACGTCACCAAGGTGCCGGCCACGGGACGGGGCGGGCGGTTCTATCCCACCGAGATTGGGACGGTGGTGACGAATCTGCTGGTGGCGAACTTCCCCTACATCTTCGACACGCAGTACACGGCGAAGCTGGAAGAAGAGCTGGACGAGATCGAAGAGGGCAAGGAGAAGTGGACCGATCTGCTGAAGGGATTCTATGGGCACTTTGAGGAAGAGCTGAAGCTCGCCGAGAAGCACATGGAAAACGTGAAGCGGATGGAGAAGCCGACGGAGGAGAAGTGCGATCTGTGCGGCTCGCCGCTGGTGCTGAAGTGGGGCAAGTTCGGTTCGTTCTACGCGTGCAGTGCGTACGCGAAGGAGAAGCCGATTGCGGTTTCGGTCGCGGGCTGGAAGAAAGAGCCGAAGAAGATCGTCACGAAGATTGAAGGCAAGCTGAAGTATCCGATGCTGGTGAAGGTGACCGAAGGCGACGAGACGAGTACGGCTGCCGAGGTGAAGGACAAGAGCGAGCTGAAGGCGGGCATCGAAGGCGCGCTGGGATCGGGACGCAAGGTGACGGTGGAGCAGGTTAGCTGCGGCTTCACCAAGGAGCACTACGAGGCAAAGCCGGATCTGCAGTCGGCCGACGGGCATAACGGCGGCGCGGCGGAGGAGTATTGCGAGGCCTGCGGGAAGGTGATGGTGCTGCGGCGGGGGCCGTTTGGTGCGTATATGGCGTGCCCGGACTACAACGCCGATCCGCCCTGCAAGACGGTTCGGCGGCTGAGCCAGAAGCAGCAGCAAAAGCCGGCGGTGCCGCTGGACGAGAAGTGTCCGAAGTGCGGGAAGCAGCTGGTGCTGCGCACGGGGACGTATGGAGAGTTTGTGTCGTGCTCGGGCTATCCCAAGTGCAAATACATTAAGCAGAACCTGATTGAAGGGCTGAAGTGCCCGAAGTGCGGGGAAGGCGATATCGCGGAGCGCAAGGCGCGGACCGGGAATACGTTCTGGGGGTGCACACGTTATCCGAAGTGCGACTTCACGTCGAATCTGAAGCCGGTGGCGCAGAAGTGCGCCCAGTGCGGTTCGCCCTACGTGGTGGAGCGGGTGGTGGACGGCGGGCTGTATCTGGTGTGCCCGAACAATAAAGAGATGATGCCGAAGCGTCGTCCGCGGAAGGGGCAAAAGGTGGAGGATGTGCCGACCGCCATCGAGTGCGGCTTCTCGGAGCGGATTGGGGATGCGCCGGAGCCGGTGGTTCCGACGGCGGCCACGCACGGGCCGCTGGTGGAAGAGGAGACGACGGTCTAGCTGAAAAGCGGGTGGCTAAGATCCGGTTCGCTGAGAAGCGGGTGGCAGGAAGCGAAAGCCGGCACAAGGCTGAGCGATCAAAATCAAAGGACCCGCCGAGGCGGGTCCTTTGATTTTGGGGTTGGAAGCGCTCTACGGGACGTAGTAGCGGAAGGATGTCCAGAACATGTTATCGACACCCTTCGCGCCGCCGCCGGGGTTGGTGGTTCCACCAAGACCGGACCAGAGGTCGCGTTCGAAGCGAGCGTACTGGAGGCCGAAGCGCATGCGGCCCATGGGACCGTTGTAGAGGTTGTACCAGTCGCCGGCGCTGAACTCCTGGACGTCCTTGGTATTACCGCTGCAGTTGGAGGGGGCAACCGGTGCGCTGCTGGCATTCGGTCCGCTGGGGACGGATTCGGTATTGCAGCCGGTCATGGTGGCGTAGGGAGAGCCATAGCCTTCGCCCTTGGTCCCGAAGTAATCGCGGCCGACGTAGTCGCCGCCGTAGTTCAGGTAGATCATGAGGCGCTTGCCGAGGTTGGCTTCCACGGTGCTGATGCTGGAGAAGGTGTGAAGGAGAGAGAGCTGGCCATCGGGCTGCAGAGTGGCGTCGCCAATGGTGGAGGAGCCCATGCGGCCGGTGCCGTCGCCATAGAGGCCTTTGAGGCCGATGGTGAGGTTTTTAGTGCCGAGGGGTGCGCGGAAGCCGGCGCCGATGCCTCCTCCGACGGTGGAGTCGTTGTAGGGAGTGCTTCCGGTCGGATAGACGCGGTCGTGGAAGAAGCGGCCGACGCCGAAGACCTCCCAGTGTCCCCAGCCGGGCTGAATGGCGATCTTGGCGACCATTTCAGGAGCGAGGTTGAAGGAATAGGTGGCCTGATTGTCATAGAGGCCGCCGCCGGTGCCGCTGGAACCGATCAGTTCGTTGGCAGGCAGGCTGCTGCCGCCGACGAGCATCTGGTCGTTTTCCGCCGACGCGCCGAATGCGAACTTTTTGCCGAAGTCCTTCGAGGTGCGGAAGCCGTACTGACGGTTCCAGACAAAGCCGGCCATGTACTGGGGGTCGATGCTGGAGGGGAGGATTTCGCTGCCGTTATTGAGGAGGCTGCTGGTTTCGGTTGTCAGAGACCACATCTGACCGCCGGTAAATTTCCAGCCGCTGTCGAGAGCGGCCTGGCCCCAGATCTGGCGCTGGCGCATGGTGTAGCTGTTGGACTGGTTGTTATTGGAGGTGGTTCCGGAGCTGAGCCAGTCGGCTTCGTAGTAGCCGGTCATGGCCAGACCGCCATCCTTGCCGGAAGCTTTGATGGCGATACGGGACTGGCGGCCGGAACCGTAGAACTCGCTGATCTGTGCGGCCGGAGAACTGTCGAGCGGCACGCCGGTGAAGGGAGTGTTGAGGCCGCCGCCGGTGGCTCCCTGACGCCACACGGTTTCAGCCGCGACGAAGGAGCCGTGGGGGCTGATGAGAATGCCGTGGTAATGGACGCCATCATTATTCTCGACAGCCTTTTTGACCTCTTCGGTTTGCTTCTGGATGTTGGCCTGGAAGGAGGTGCTGTTGGCTTTGAGGTCGGTGACCGAAGACTGCAGAGTGGATACGGCCTGGCTGTTGGTGGACAGGGTCTGCTGCTCGTCGTTGGCAGCCTTCTGCGCGGCCTCGGCGGCTTGCTGGGCGGACTGGGCGGCCTGCTGGGCCTGCTGGAGCTGGGCATCGCGGTCGGAAAGCTGTTGTTTCAGCGTGTCGATCTGGCCGCGATCCATCTGTTCCTGCTGCCGCAGCTCTTCGATCTGCGACTGGATCGAGGGTCCCTTTTCCACGGGTTTCCGGTGGTGAACGGTTTTCTTTGGAGCATCTGTGGAGCCGGCCTGGGTCTGCGCGTACCCGACGGTCACCGTCATGGTCAGCGCGAGGGTGGCGAGCACCTTAAGATTCTTCGTCATTGAGCCTCTCTCGGTTGGAAGTGCGTTGACAAGGACAACGGGCGAGGGGCCGCATCGGACTTGAGGCGGGGGATCGCCTGGATTTTGCCCGAGGAGCCACACTCTACCCATCGGCATGGTTGCAGGGGATTGTGAATGCTCGGAGAATCTGCGGTGAATGTTCGGGGAAAAGGGGCGGGGCGCAGCCCGGCAAATCTGTGGGAAATCTACTGAGAATTCAGGAGATTACGGCTGCCGGGGGGCTTTCAAAGACGGATTTTGGGGCGCGGCGAGGAGATTGTCGAGCAGGCGGAAGGCGCCGGGGACCGCCTCGGGGAGCTGGCGGTAGACCGCGTACGCCAGGTATATGTAGTTGCCCTTGCCGTAGCGGGCGTAGAGCAGGCCGCCCTGCTGGGGATCCTGGCCGGGGTCGTGGACTTCGGTGAGGGGGGTGTACTGCGAGGACCAGGAACCGAGGAAGGAGTGGCCGCGCTCTTCGACCCAGCCGTCGAAGTCGGCGGAGGTGATGCGGTTGGGCCAGGTCAACAGAGGGTTATTGGGAGCGAGGAGGGTGACGGGGTCCTGCTCCTCGACGACCTTCTCGGGATTGCGGCCGAGGGAGACCGGGTAGGGAGCGGGGAACTGGACGCTCTGGTACTGAACGATGAGCGTACCGCCCTTCTGAACGTAATCGAAGAGGCGCTGGGTGGCGGCCTGGAGATCGGGGCGCGAGGAGTAGGCGCGGATGCCGATGACGATGGTGTCGTACGCGGAGAGATCGCCATTGGCGAGTTCCGATGCCCCGATGAGGTGGGGATGGATGCCGATTTCGGCGAGGTCATCGGGGACATCGTCGCCGGTGCCCATGATGTAGCCGATGTTCAGATGCGGCGGGACTTTGATATCGGCGGCGCGGAGCCGGCAGGTGGACGGCTGGTAAAGATAGTAGGGACGAAGTCCGGGATAGCCGACGGTGGTGAAGCCTTCGGTGAAGGTATCGTTGCCGCTCTGGGCGATGGCGTGAATCTCGTCGCTCTGGCCGGCGGTGAGGGCGGCGGGTTTGAGGGTGAAGACGACGTCGGTTTTGCTCTCCGGAGTGAGATGGAATTTGAACTCCTGGGGCGAAGTCGTCCAGCCGGAGGGGAGCTGGAGGTGGAGGGTGCCGTCGGCGTCGCTTTGCTGCTGATTGCTGATGGTGACCGGGAAGGGAACGGTAGCGGTGCCGAGGGGGACGACGTCCGCGGCCGACGGCAGATTCACGGAAATCTGAGGCACGACGGCCAGCGGCTGGTAGACACCACCGATGCCGTGGACGCGATGGACGGTCTGCACGACCTGGCCGACGCGGATGGTCACGCCCATGTAGTGAAACTCCGCCCAGCCCGCGAGCGGATAGGGGGCGAAGGGACGGCCGAGCCAGCGTTTGTCGGTGACGTTGTAGTACGGCTGCTCGGTGTTGGGGCGAGTGAAGTAGGGACGGGTCAGGGGCGAGTTGCGGGGGATGTACACGCGGAAGATGGCATCGCCGGCGTTGCTGTTGACTGCATCGAGGCCGGGAGCGCCGATGCGGGTGATCTGCCAGGAGCTGTTGTTATCCGTTCCCTGACTTTCGGGCCCCTGGGTTTCCAGCGAGGTGCGAGCGAGCTGGAGGCCCTGGGGCGAGGGTCCCCAGAAGGGTGCGGCGGTGACATGCACGCGGACATCGAGTTCCGATCCGGGCGTGACGGTGGGTGGCGTCTCTTCCGGAACGATGGACGGCGCGGGGTTCTGGCCGGTCGCGGTGCGCGGCATCACCAGCGCATTGACCTGCAGCCCGAGAGCTTCAGCGAGAGCGGTGTTGAACTGGGCGAGCTTGATATCGAGCTCGTGGGTGACGTTGGCCTTGTCGTCGGCGCTGAAGGAACTTTGATTCACCCAGTCGATGAGCTGCCGGGTCACCTTGTCGCCGGTGGCCAGCTCGGGTGCGATTTTCTCCGGGTGCCCAGGCAGATCGGTGTAGAGCGCGGTATCGACGTGGTGCTGGATGTCTTTGAGGGTGGCGATGAGGGTGGAGGTATCGCCGGAATGGACGAGCGAGGCGATGCCGGCCAGTGAGGTGTCGATGCCGTCGAAGAAGGAGTTCTCCTGAGCGGTGGTTTTCACCGTCGAGGCATAGCGATGGTAGGAAACGCTGACCGGGCCGGAGAGGGGCAGCGTGCCGCCGCCGTTCTGCGACTTCTGCATGCTCCAGCCGGTGCGGGCAATCTGAAAGTAGGATTCGCCGAGGATGGGATCGTAGGTGCCTTCGGGAATCTCGAGCGTGGGAGCGGGGAAGCTGTTGCTCCACTGCTTCGTGATGTAGTCGTAAAAGCGCACGGGCGACCACTTATTGGTGGCGTAGTCGAAGATGCCGCGGCTGCTCTGGGCGAAGAAGGGGGCGCGCGCATAGACCTTGAGCGGTGACCAGGGGCGGAGACCTTCGGCAATCTGATCGGGGCAGACTTTGGGATCGCCGGCGGCGGTGAAGACTTCCTGGTTCATTTCGCCGGAGACCTGGTGGTGGCCATGGCCGTCGGTGATGTTGCCGGTGAAGGTGGAGGCGGTGACTAGGGGGCGGTCTTCGCGGACGACCCGGACGACGTCGCAGAGAACGCGGTCGCGGCCCCACTGCTGATGCGCTTCATCGATTGTTTTGGAGAAGCCGTAATCGATGACGGTGGAGAAGTATTGTTCGGAGCCGGAATACCGGTCGGCGAGAAGCAGCTCGTTGGTGCGGATGAGGCCGAGGGCGTCGTAGCTCTCATCGGACATGGCGTTCTGGCCGCCTTCGCCGCGAGTGAGGGTAAGAATTGCGGTGCGGTCGCCCATGCCGCGAGACTCGTAGGCAAGCATGCCGCCGTCTTCGTCGTCGGGGTGGGCGACGATGAAGAGCAGGCTGCCCCAGGTGTTGAGCTTGCGGAGGGTCTGAGCGAGGCCGTCGGCGCCGCGATCGACGGCGAGCGGCTGGGCATCGGGCGAAGCAGCAATCTGGGTGCGCCAGGGAACGACCTGGGCGGCAGAGGCGAGGGTGAACAGACCAACAAGCGCGCCGGCAGCGATGCGGCAGGCGGGGCGTCGAGCGGGGCGGTGATCCGGAAGAGTGCGGGGAATCATGAGGCTGAACTGCCAGTGTATCGTGAAGCGATCTGACAGAAAGGGCTGAAGATGGTTCCCGAACGGGTGGCGCCTCGCGCAACGGAGAGCTCTGGAGCGGCGGCGCCGCACCTGGAGCGGCGCATTGGGCTCGCGAGCGCGGTGACGCTGAACATGATGTACATGATCGGCGTGGGGCCGTTCATCACCCTGGCGCTGATCGTGAGCGCGATGGGCGGGCCGCAGGCGCTGCTGGGCTGGGTACTGGGCGCGTTCATCGGGGTGTGCGACGGGCTGGTGTGGGCGGAGTTAGGCGCAGCGATGCCGGAGGCGGGCGGCTCCTACGCGTTTCTGCGGGAGATTTACGGACGCGACGGCGCGGGGCGACTGGTTTCATTCCTCTACATTTTTCAGCTGGGCTTCAGCGCGCCGCTGTCGATGGCGACTGGGTGCATCGGGTTTGCGGACTTCGCCTCATTTCTGTTTCCGCAACTGCAGCGGCCGGTGTTTGCGGCGTGGCCGCATGGGGTGCACTGGACGAGCCTGCTGGCGGCGGGAGCCTGCGTCCTGATCGTGGGCATGCTCTATCGCGATATGCAGGCGATTCTGCGAACGGCGTGGGTGCTGTGGGCGGGCGTGATGGCGGCCATGGGGCTGGTGATCGTGGCGGGGCTTACGCATTTCCATCCGGCCCTGTTGCATATTCCGCCGGGCGCGTTCCGCTTCTCGCCAGGCTTCTTTGCGGGGCTGGGATCGGCGACTCTGATTGCTACGTACGACTACTGGGGCTACTACAACGTGTGCTTCCTGGGCGGTGAAGTGAAGAACCCGGGGAAGACGATCCCGCGTGCGGTGCTGCTGTCGATTGCGGTGGTCGCGGTGCTTTATCTCGGCATGAACCTGAGCGTGCTGGGGGTGATCCCGGCGCAACAGATGGGGCACGCCATCGCGGCGGAAACGGTGGTCTCGCAGATGGTGGCGCAGACCCTGGGACCGGCGACGGCGGTGGTGGTGACGTGCCTCATCATGTGGACGGCGTTCTCCTCGGTGTTCGCGCTGCTGATGGGATACTCGCGGGTGCCGTATGCGGCGGCGCTGGATGGGAACTACTTCCGGATCTTCGCGCATCTGCATCCCCGGCGGAATTTTCCCGATTACTCGCTGCTGGCCATGGGCGGAGTGGCGATGCTGTTTTGTTTCCTGCGGCTGGGGGAAGTGATTGCGGCGCTGGTGGTGATCCGGATCGTGCTGCAGTATCTGCTGCAGCAGGTGGGGGTGATGGTGCTGCGGGTGAAGAGGCCGGAGATGGCTCGGCCGTTCCGCATCTGGCTCTATCCGCTGCCGCCGGTTCTGGCGCTGGCGGGATTTCTGTTCATCCTGTTCTCGCGGACTCAGGGGTTGCGCGAGCTGGGGGTTGCCGCGGCCATTGCGGTGGTGGGGTGCATCCTTTATTGTGTGCGGGCGCGGGGAAGGCGGGAGTGGCCGTTTGCGGCGAATGCGAGGTGAGGGATGGTCGATTTAACGGTGGCGGGCGGCAAGCTGGTGCTGCAGGTGAGAGGCGCGGATCAGTTGTGGGCGCTGAAGAGCTCGCTGGAGATATCGCTGGAGCACGTGGCGGGGATGCGCGCCGATCCCAGTGTGGCGCAGGGCTGGTGGCACGGCGTGCGGATGCCGGGGACGCAGATTCCCGGGGTGATCACGGCAGGGACATTTTACCAGCATGGGAAGCGGGTGTTCTGGGATGTGCACCACCCGGAGAACACGGTGGTGATCGAGCTGCATGACGAGCGGTACAACGAGCTGATCGTCGAGGTGGCGGATCCGGCGGCGGCGGTGGCGCTGGTCGAGGGGGCGAGGCAGGGCGCGTGAATGGCTTTGTGCTGGCGGGTGGCAGGAGCAGGCGGATGGGTCGCGACAAGGCCCTGCTGGAGCTGGGCGGGCGGCCGCTGGTGGAGCTTGCCGTCGAGCGTCTGCGCCGCATGGGGCTGGAAGCGAGGATTTGCGGCGGGGATGCGAGCCGGGAGCTGAAGCGTTTCGCGCCGGTGGTGGCGGACAAGGTTGCCGGATGCGGGCCGATGGGCGGGATCGAAGCGGGGTTGGCGGTTTCCGATGCAGAGTTGAACCTGTTTGTGCCGGTGGATGCACCGTTGCTCCCGGAGGAATTTCTGCGCTGGCTGAGGTCGCGTGCGGAGACCAGCGGCGCGGTGGCGACGATTCCCACGCTGGGCGGACGGCCGGAGCCGTTGTGCGCGGTTTACAGCCGCGGGTTACGGGACGGGTTGCGGCAAGCGCTCGAAGCTGGAGAGTTCAAGGTCATGACAGCGATTGAAAGGGCGGCTGAGGCGCTGGGGGAACGGGTGGACAGGTTTGCGACAGAGGCGGTGATGGCTGCGCTGCCCGCGGGCAGATGGCCGACCGAGCCGCCGCTGCGGATCTGGTTCCGCAACGTGAATACGCCGGCGGAATACGAAGGGCTGCTGGCGAATGATGAGCGGGCGACTGGAGCCAACGAGCGTCATCCAATAAGCTGAAAGGGACGAGGCAGGCGAGGACGAGGTAAGCGAGCCAGGTGGGTATCTCTCCGGACATCCCGATTGAAGTGAAGGCGGAGTCGAATGGGCATGGCGAGCGCCAGCCGTACATCGCCTTCGAGCAGGTGTCGAAGTCGTTCGGCAGTCTGCACGTGCTGGACGACATCAGCTTCTACGTGATGCCGGGTGAGACGCTGTGCATTCTGGGGCGATCGGGAGTGGGCAAGTCGGTTTCGTTGCAGACCATCATGGGGTTTCTCAAGCCGGATGAAGGCCGGGTGCTGGTGGCCGGGGAAGACATCACGCATTTCAGCGAAGAGCAGCTGCAGATGGTGCGGCGCAAGGTGACGATGGTTTTCCAGAATGGGGCGCTGTTCGACTCGCTGACGGTGGGGGAGAATGTGGCGTTCCCGCTGCGGGAGCGTGGCGGGCTCTCCGACGACCAGATCGAGCAGATTGTGCGCGGGCTGCTGGAGATGGTGGGGGTGGCGGAGATGGTGGATCTGCTGCCGTCGGATTTATCGACCGGCATGAAGCGGTCGGTGGCAATTGCGCGGGCGCTGGCAGCCGAGCCGCAGGCGATTTTGTACGACGAGCCGACTACGATGGTGGATCCGCTGATCGCGCGGCTGCTGGGCGGCCTGATCGAGAAGCTGCAGAAGCAGCTGCACCTGACCAGCATCGTGGTAACGCACGATATGCGGTTTGCCGAGCGGCTGGCGGACCGGGTGCTGTTTCTGCACCAGGGGCGCGCGGAGTTCTTCGGGACGATGGAGGAGATGAAGCGGTCGGAGGACGAGGTGCTGCGGCAGTTTCTGGAGCTGGACGCGCTGGTGCTTCCGGACGTGTAGGCGGGGGGCAAGCCGCGTTGCTACACTGAAGCTGTGAAGATCGCGCTGGCCCAGATCAATCCCACGGTGGGCGATTTCAGCGGGAATACCGCAAAAATCCTGGATTTCACGCGGCGTGCGCAGCAGGGCGGCGCCGATCTGGTGCTGTTTCCGGAGCTGGCCATCTGTGGATATCCTCCGGCGGATTTGCTGGAGAAGCCGGCGTTTGTACGGCGCTGCGGCGAGGCGCTGTGCGAAATTGCGCGGGCGACGGCGGGCGGTCCGATTGGGGTGGTGACCGGCTATGTGACGGCGGCCGAGCACGGCGCGGGGAAGCATGTGCGCAATTCGGCGGCGCTGGTGCGACACGGGCATGTGGAGTTCGTGCAGTCAAAGATGCTGCTGCCGTTCTACGATGTTTTCGACGAGCAGCGGTACTTCGCGCCGGCGGAGCGGCAGCGGCTGTGCCATTGGAACGGCGAGCCACTGGCGCTGACCATCTGCGAAGACGCGTGGAACGACAAGAGCTTCTGGGAGAACCGGCTGTACTCGGTCGATCCGGTGGAAGAGCTGATGAAGCAGGGTGCGCGGCTGGTGCTGAACATTTCGGCATCGCCGTGGTGGCGCGACAAGCGGGCGTTGCGGGCTGAAATGTTGGCGACCATAGCAAAGCGGCATCGGGTGCCGGTGGTGATGGTGAATCAGGCAGGCGGCAACGACAGCCTGGTGTTCGACGGGTCGAGCCTGGTGATTGGGCCGGACGGCGAAGTAATCGCTCAGGCGAAGAGCTTCGAAGAAGACCTGGTCTTCGCCGATCTAACCGCGCTGACGGGCGAGCGACATGAACAAGCAGGTGATGAAGGCTCGGACTCGGAAGATCGGGCGATGCTGGAGGCGCTGACGCTGGGGACGCGCGATTACGTGCGCAAGTGCGGTTTTCAGAGAGTGGTGGTGGCGCTGAGCGGGGGCATCGATTCGGCGCTGGTGGCGGCCATTGCGGTGCGGGCGCTGGGCGCGGAGAACGTGACGACGCTGGGCCTGCCCAGCCCCTACTCCTCGCCGGGATCGATCGAGGACAGCCGGCAGCTGGCCGCGAACCTGGGCGTTCGCTACGAGGTGATCGCGATCGACGAGATCTTCGGCGGCTTCAATCATGCGCTCAAGGGAATTTTCGCCGGGACGAGGCCGGACATCACCGAGGAGAACCTGCAGTCGCGGATTCGCGGGACGCTGGTGATGGCGTTCTCCAACAAGTTCAACGCGCTGGTGCTGACGACGGGCAACAAGAGCGAGATGGCGACGGGATACTGTACGCTGTACGGCGACATGGTGGGCGCGCTGGCGGTGATTGGCGACGTGTACAAGACGCGGGTTTACGATTTGTGCCAGTGCGTGAACCGGCAGGGGGAAATCATTCCGCGGGCGATTCTTGAAAAGCCGCCGTCGGCGGAGTTACGGCCGGGACAGAAGGATACCGACTCGCTGCTGCCGTACGAAGTGCTCGATCCCATCCTCGAGGCGTATGTGGAGCGGTACGAAACCCCCGAAGCGATCGCCGCGGACCGGGGTATCGATGTGGAAACCGTGCGGGAGGTAGTAAAGATGGTGGAGCGCAGCGAATACAAGCGGCAGCAGGCGGCTCTGGTGCTGAAAGTGACGCCCAAGGCCTTCGGCATGGGACGGCGATTCCCAATAGCCGTTAAAGTACAGGTTTAGAACTTTTCTCGAGAGGATCTCCATGCAGCTTCGTTTTATCTCGAGCGCGGTGCTCGCGCTACTGGTGAATGTTTCCTTCGCTCAGACGGAGCCGCCTTCCGCGCCGGCTCCGCAGCAGCAAGCGGCTCCGCACGCGCCTGAGGAGGCGAAGTTTCCGCCGGTGAGCGAGGCGAACTTCACGGCGGCGGCCCCAACGCGGGCGGATGTCGAGGGCTTCCTGAAGACCTCGTGGGGGTATGACACCAACCGCATCTGGGAGGTGTACTCGATCGAGAAGACGATCGCGCCGGGCGTGAGCAAAGTGACGGTGCTGCTGGCGCAGAAGCACAATCCGCAGATCGCCAGCCTGACATTCTTCGTGACGCCGGACGGAAAGCATTTGATCACGCAGGATTCGGTGCTCGACTTTGGCGCTCGTCCCTACGAAAACAACTATCGGATTCTGCAGCAGCGGGCGACGGGGCCGTACCGGGGTGCGGCGGCGAAGCAGTTCGAGCTGGTGGAGTTTGCCGATTTCGAGTGCCCCCATTGCCGCGAGGCGCAGGCGACGGCCGAGCATCTGGTGCAGGATTTTCCCCAGGCGCGGTATGTCTTCGAGAACTTTCCGCTGATTCACGTGCACCCGCAGGCGTACACGGCGGCGGCGTACAGCGTGTGTGTCGATCAGATGGGGGGCAATGCGGCGTTCTTCAAGTTTGCCGGTGCGATCTTCGAGGGGCAGGCGGAGCTGGCCGGGCAGGATCCCACGCAGGCGCTGCGCAATGCAGCGACGGCGGCGGGACAGGATCCGGACAAGGTGACGGCCTGCGTGGCCTCGCCGACGGCGAAGGCAACGGTGGACGCGTCGGAGCGGCTGGCCGAGGATCTGAACGTGAACGAGACGCCGACGCTGTTCATCGACGGGCGGGCGGTGCCAATGCTGGCGGTTCCCTACGACGACCTGAAGAAGATCATCGAGTACCAGTTTGCGATGGACGGAGCGCCGGCGCACTGAGCTGCAGACAGGACCCGGCAGCTTTTGCCGGGGAATGCGGCAGGGTTTGCCGGGTGGGGCGGGCTGGATGGCTGAATCGTTCGGGGGTGGAAGAGGGCGGTTACGCGTAGTCGGAAAAGGCGTCGTCGCCGGTTCCGTTGGGTGAAGGCTCCCTCTTCTGACCGCGTTGGTCCTGCTGCCCTGTTTCCTCCTCGTTGTCTCCCCGGCCTCGCAGAGTGACCACGTAGTCCTGGCCTTCCGCCGCTTCTCCGGCCAGCGATGACGCAGCTGACAAAAGCTTCCTTCGAGTGCGTTCGGCTTCCCGCCGCGCCTCGGTCCTGGCGGCCGCGTAGAGCGCGTTGAGCTGGTAATCCGGATTGAAGTGCGGGCCATGGACGTGCATGGATCGACCTCAGGGCAGTCGTGGGCTCCCGAGGCTTCCTGCGCGGAAAAGGCGCCGGCATGGCCGCGGGTAGTGCGCTGCCGGTAAACGAGTGCAATCGCCAGGCCAAAGTCCTCGTATGGGGCTCGGATTTTGCTCTTTTTCTATCTCTCCTGGTGGAGAGAATCCTCGAAGGCGACGATTTTCTGGATTGCGGCGCTCGCGTCCCATGTGACCGGACCCTGGTTCTCGCATTCCATGGTCAGGCGACCGTCATCGAGACTCAGAAGAGGATGCCCTGCATTGCAGTCGGCGTGGGTGAAGGAACCATGGTAGCGGCCTGACCTGACGTCCCAGATGCCGATTACCGGCGGACCGAACATGGCTTTGGTATGGGCCAGCAGATACTTCCCGTCCGGCCACCAGAGCGGAGTATCCGTCCACGTGAGCGCCTGTTCGAAGGCCAGCAACTCATGCTCGAGCTGCCCGGTCTGCGCCTGCCAGACGCGCAGATGGCCTCCGGGTGCGTGCTCCCCGACCGTTGAAACCGCGACCTGCCGGCTGTCCGGCGCCCAGACGGCGCTGCTCAGCTCGCCGCCGCGATCGATGCGCGCCACGCTCCGCCGGCGATGCACGTCCCACAGATCGATCTCGCCCGAGGGGAGGACCACGATCGCGCGTTTCCAATCGGGCGAAGGCTCGAAGTCGAGGGCTCCGGCGGGAATGGCGCGCAGACTCTCGATTGGCTGCCAGCTTCGTGTGTTGTAGATGCGAATGTCGGGAACGTCCGTCGAGAGGACCAGGGAACGGTTGTTGGGGGTAAACCACGCGGCGCGAAAATCCGTGTAGCGCGTGGAGCTTCCGGTGAAATGGGGAAGGGGAGGCAGCGTATACAGAAGTTGGCCGCTTTGGTCGAGCACCTGAGGCCGCGGGGCCCAGTCAGCGCCCGGCTCGGCGTGCTGACGGCCTGAGGCAATCTCCTGCGCATCCTGAGGATGAATCTGCCCGACCCAGTTGTCGATGTTTCCGTGCAGCACAACAGTGAACCGCCGGTCGTGACTGACCGCGAGGATGGTACGGGAAACCGCTGCCTGGGGCGCGGGAGCCGACGCCCCAGCCTCGGGCGCAAATTCCGGGACGAGCGGCGTGAAGTTCGATTCTGTCAGACGGAATATTTCGAGGAGTGGTTCGGGAAGATTGGCGGCGTCGTACATCCGCGTCTCCGTGCCGGCCGGTGTTGCGATCTCCACCTGCACTTTGTGATTGCGGGGAGGGAGGCGGCCGTGAACGTCGGGGAGCGCGGCAAGGAGGGATTTGATTTTCGCGAACACGTCTTTGGGTACAGGAGTCGCGCCGCCTGGTCCTGCAAATTCGGCGCCCCCGGAAAGATAACCCCAGGAGGCCGAACCTGATCGGGTGCCGTCTGTGGAAACGCGCGTGCTCCACTCGAAAAAGCGCGAAGTGGAAGGATCGTAGCTGCGCCTCTCTTTCTCAGGGGCGGGCTCTTCCCTGAAGACCGTGATTTGGAGAAGCAGTGGGTGTTCGACGCCGTAATCGACGGGAAGAGGCGAAATTTGGGTCGGCCCGGCGGGATCGAGCGCGGGGCCGAGCGGCAGTGGTTGCACGGTGGAGAAGGGAGGAGGCACGACACGGGGTACTGCCGCTGTCTGGGCGGGCGTTTGGGCTGCAGCAGGGATCGTGGTTGCGGCCAGCAGGATGAGCAGAAATTGCAGCGGGAACATCTCTCGTCGCTCCAGGGAAATCGTAGCTCTCAGGACGCTGGGAGGAATGCCACTTTTGAGGTTTGCGAGTCTCCGGCCTCTGGGCAAGGGTTTTCGCGGGCGCCGATCCGCGCCCGCTAACTTCCGGCGCAGACGCAGTTCCGGCCCAGCCGCTTGGCGCGATAGAGAGCTTCGTCGGCACGATGGATGAGGGCCTCAGGCGGCATGACATAGTCATAGACGGCGACGCCCAGACTGCAGGTCACCGCGAGCGGGCCGGCCGCGGTCGGAACTGGTCTTTCGGCGACCGCGCGGCGAAAGTCCTCCGCGCGCCGGACGCCGTTGTGCGGCGAACAGCTGGGCAGAATCAGCAGGAACTCCTCGCCGCCATAGCGTCCGGCGAAGTCATATGGCCGCATCACTTCGAGCAGGCGGCCGGCCACCTCGCGGAGCACGTCGTCGCCGGTGAGATGGCCGTAGGTGTCATTGATGCTCTTGAAATTGTCGAGGTCGATCATGACCAGGGTGATGGGGAAGCGGTCGCGCAACGCCCGGCAAACCTCGCTCTCCAGCATGGTGGAGATCGCTCTGCGATTCCACAGGCCGGTCAGGCCGTCCTTCAGCGCCTGCTCTTTTAGTGCGGCCTGGGCGTCATCCGCGATCTTGCCGGCGAGAGTCAGCTCGGCCCTCGTCAGGTTCACGGTGTCCTGGAGTCTTTGAGCGTGCCGCACGAGGTAACGAACCCGCAGTTTGTGCAGAGCCAGGACCAGCAGCAGCAGGAGCATCGCGGAGAGGCTGCGCAACCATTTGGTTTGCCAGTAGGTCTCGATCACCGTGATCGGGATGCTCTGCTCGACGATGCCCCTCCGTCCAGCGTTCGCAACCTGTTCAAATTCAAATTCATAGTGGCCGGGTTCGAGGCGGTTATAGGAGACCTGGCGCTCTTTCCCCGCTTCTTTCCACTGCGCATCGAAACCAAGGAGTCGGTAGCGCAGATGATCGGCAGCCGAGGCCGGTGCCGCGAATTGAATGTCGAGACTGCCTGCGCCTGGTCCCGCGGTCACGCCCTGTTCAAAAGGGAGCGGCGTTTGATTGAATCGCACCTGCTCGATCAGCGAATGAAATTGGGAGGTGGCTGTCTCGGTGCGGGCAGAATGGGCGCTTGCGGTTCGAGCCGAGCCGACCAGCCAAAAGCGGCGGAGCGAATTGGCCGCATCCGGCCGTTCGGCGGCAGAACCAATCGCGGTCAGAGCAGCGAACAGGGTGCCGAAGAAGAGAAGAGCCAGCAGAGTCCGGGATCGTGAAGGCACGCCGTTGCGCTCGCCTGCCGGAGGCAGTCCAGAGGCCCGTTCGTGATCGGTACGGCGCGTTTGCGCGCCGGGTCGCGCATTTCCAGCGAGCATAAGTTTTGCGCCAATTGTGGTGCCACTCCCCCTGCGTATGCAGCCCCGGCCTGGTTAGTCAACTCTAACTATTTGGCTGAGCGCACGATGACCGAAGTCACCAGCATCCGCAACGTCTCCCACGTATGGCGTGTGAGAGAAAATCATCCGCGAGGAAGTGTTTCTGCGCTATACCACTTAAGATCAGGCGGGTAACTTGTTACTGTGGGCCCGGTAACTTCAGCCAGGTGAGAGGGCGCAAGCACAGTTCGCGAGCTCTGGTTGTCGAGAGACGGCAGAGCGGGTTCCGGGGCAACCAGGCTGCGAAGAAGCGGCGGCGAAGAGAGGACTCCGCCGCCGCAACAGGTCACTGGCTGGTGATGGGCGCCACCGTGATGGATTCGCTGCCATTGTTGCCGGAGGAGGTTTTGTAGGGGTGAACCGCTCG
Organism: Acidobacteriaceae bacterium; assembly: GCA_036267095.1. Lineage (GTDB taxonomy): Bacteria > Acidobacteriota > Terriglobia > Terriglobales > Acidobacteriaceae > Palsa-343. The sequence goes on along the minus strand of DATAWS010000018.1, from coordinate 4,592 downwards.
CTGCGGCCGGGACGCCGTTGGTCACGTGATACACGTACACGTCGCCCGAGGTCCAGTCGATGGCGTACAGATTACCGGACTTGTCCCATGCGACCTGCTGCACGCCGTTCGGGACGGTTTCGGTCCCGGTCAGAGTCAGCGTGCCATCGCTCAGGCTGTAGAGTGCAACTCCGGTGGCGCCGGGGACGGCCAGGTACGCCCCAGTGGGATCGAATTCCGCCTGGAAGTTGAGGGCGCCGACCGGCGGAGTGAGCATGTTGGACGAGGTGCTGGAGGTGGTGAGCGTGCCGTTGCTGCCGATCGCGAACAGCGCCAGCTGGCCAGCCCCGGCATCCTGCATGCCGTTGCTGGTTTCTTCTTCGAGTGGAATAACCACATAGTTATTGCTCGAAACCGCAGCCCCTGCGGGACAGTAGTTGTATTGGGTAGAAGAGGGCAGGGTCGCGTCGGCATTGAAGTAAGTCAGGACCCCATTGGCAGCGCGGGTATAGGAGTAGATGGAGGGCGTTCCGCGATAGCAGCCTCCGCCATAAGCATAGGAATCGTTGCTGGTGAAGGAGAGCTGCCCGTCGGTGGTCAGGCCGCCGCTATTCGCGGAGCCTTCATCCGTCAGGCCGCCATTGCTTCCTACCGCAAAAGCGTCATAGGTGTAATTGGCCACGCCCAGCACTTCGGTATAAACGGACTGCCCGGTGGCGTCCATGAATGCCGACGCAGGTCCATTCGCATCGGTCACGGACGAGACCTGAGTGAGCGCGCCGCTGGAACCGATGGAGTAGGACACGATGGTGTTGGAGGTCTCCTGGACTGCGAAGAGGTATGAGCTGTTCGTGGCGAGAGCCTCGATGTTGGTTGCTGAGTAAGGCGAGCCGGAGAGGGCGGTCAACGTGCCATCGGACGCGGCGGAAAATTCATAGATCTCATTGGCGGTTGGATTGGCAACGTAGACGTAGGCGCCGGCACTGGTGGAGGAGCCCGAGCCTGAGCCCGAGCCTGATCCGGAACCGGAACCGGAGCCCGAACCGGATCCACTGCCTGAGCCGGAGCCCGAACCGGATCCACTGCCTGAGCCGGATCCTGTTCCACTGGGAGAACCGGTGCCCGATCCGCTGCCGGCGGTGGTTTGATTCGAAGAGGAGTTGTTGTTGCCGCATCCGGTGACAAAGCTGAAGAACGCGAAGACGCAGAGTGAAGTGAAGAGGGGAATCAGAAAACGCAGCCGAGAGCCCACCGAAGACCTCCCAACAGGCAATGAGTGATGCGATGGGAGCGGGTTCTGCGGAGTTGCTTAAAACGGCAATACTGTGGAGATAAATACACAGTCAAGGCCGGGCCAGGGCGCGAGGAAGACGGAAAGACTGTAGCCTGGATCGGGTAGCCTGGTTCGCGTAACCTCGCTCAGGCAGCCCGTATCGGGCAGGAGTCAGAACGGGCGGCCGGGTTGTTGCGGTCGGCGAGCGGAGTGGTGCTGTCGACATTGCTGGAGGCGTTCGACGAGGATTCCAGGTGGTGGTGATCCGAGACTGCTGTGCGGACACGGAACTGGGTCTGCAGGCGGCGCTGCTGGACAAGCTGTTTTTGAAGCGGGGAACGGTGATCGATGCGGCCGACTTTGGCGGCTGAGTCCGAGCTCAGGACGGACGGAGACATCCGGGGACTGTCGTAATCCGCTTGGAAGAGGCGGCGTTATGAGGAACGCAGGAAACCTGGCCGTCAGGCCCGGCAGGGAGAGTCGCGACGGTTGGCGCGCAGCCAGTTTCCGAACCGCTCATCTTCCGGCCGAGGAATTTGGGGGATGATGCGGAGCGTGAACGCGTGGGTCTGCGGAGAAGCGAAGGCGTGGCGGTCTCGCGCGCACTGACAAAGGCTCGTCAGGCGCAGGTGGGAGGCGCGGTCGAGCTCGAGAGCGGCGGCAACGAGGACGCAGTAAAGATCCAGGGTGGAGGCGCGCGTGAACTCCACGTCCAGTTCCGCGGACCCATCCGGTTCGAGGCGGGTGGAAAGAACGAAGCCGCCGCTGCCCCGCAGGGCTCCGCAGAGCGAGCGCACGGACAGCGTGCTGCCGGAGGAAAAGGCGTTAAGAGGAAAAGGGGGCGGCTCTGCCATACCGGAAGACGGGGGTTCGGCGGAGTCGAAAGGCGGATAAGTCATGGTTAGGCTCCTGAACGCTGGTTGGAGTAGAGAGGGTCGATGGGGACCGAAATTGTGATCTGCGTCACAATTCCGCTCCCTGACAGGCATCATCGGAACAACCCGAGGCGGGAGTCAATTAATTTCGCGCCCACCGCGAGGTGGTGGGTTCCATTTTGGGAAGACGCAGAAGGGCGGCGATAGAATCGGGGCGGAGATCAGGGATGGCGCAGCTAAGCCGTACAGGCGTATCGCTGGATGATGACCTGTTGCGGGAATTTGACCAGCTAATTGGGCGGCGCGGTTATCAGAACCGGTCGGAGGCAATCCGGGACCTGATACGCGAAGCGCTGCTCGAGGAGTCGGTGGACACGAACCAGCCCATGGTGGGGACGCTGACGCTGGTTTATGACCATCATGTGCCGGATTTGTCGGAAAAGCTGACGGCAGCGCAACACGGGGCCGGCGCCATGGTGCTGGCCGCGACGCACGTGCACCTGGACCACAACTATTGTCTGGAAGTGATCATCATGAAGGGGCGGAGCCGGGAGATCCAGGAAGTGGCGGACCGGCTGCGGGCCCTGCGCGGCGTGGAGCTGGGGAAGCTGGTGCTGACAAGCTCGGGGAAGGAACTGAAGCGCGGGGCGCCCGGACATGCGCACAGCCATCGAAATGAGGATGGGCCGAGGCATCGGCACTGAAGGGCCGGGCTGGGAGCCCTCGGGGCTCGCTGCGGGGGTACTGGAGATTACGTCGGTGACCGAAACGGCCAAGGGCGGGGTGCGTCCAAAAGAGGGAGCCGGCCGGGAGGGGAAGAGCTCTCCCAGGGCGCCTGAGGCGGCGGGGCGCCCAAAAGGCATTGCAGCCGGAGGTACGGAAGAGTCATCTAATTGAATAGATTGATGAATCCGAGGCGCCGGGCGGTATTTTTCTCTTGATTTTCATAGAAAAAATACCTAGAATAGAAAGGTTTGTGACCTCCCGGTGATCGCTGTACGAGGCCCGGATTTTTGAACGTCACCAACCTAGCAGAGGGTAAAACATACATGGCAAAGCGTCGTGGCAATCCTAATTGGGGCAAACCGGAGCCGATCGGCCCGGTCGTTCCGACCGTGACTTCCTTCGAACAGGTGGTCAAGGAGTTTAAGCTGACTCCGGATCAGTATGTCCGCTCCACGCGTCTGCGGGAGTGGGCTCGCCGGAACCGCAACTCGAAGTACATCCCTGAGTCGCTGCTGGAAGCATGGGGCTTCGAGATCGAGTCGACACTCTAATTCGGCTGGAATTACGGAACTCGAGACGCCGCCTGCGGGCGGCGTCGCTGTTTTTGGATGGAAGGAGCGGGGTCGCGAAAGAGAGGCCGCGCGTGGCGACAGGATGGGCGCACTCCTGCAAGTCCAGCCGGTTTCGTTGGAGACGGAGCAGCGCCTCCAGCCGTGTTGGTGCCGTCACTCGCCGTGGGGCAGCGATTACTGGCCGAGGAAGCGCCAGGCGACCCCCAGGCTGAATCCGTTGGGAGTGAGGCCATGGTTATGGTCGACCACGGTGCTGCCGTTGAAGGTGGAGGGACCAGCAAAGGAGGGCCAGAACTGGTACTCATAGTCGCCGCGGATGGCCAGATGTTGGGTCAGGTGGTAGGAAAGCGTGCCGCCCGGCGCGTAGACGAAATAGCTGCCTCTCAGGCTGCCCGCCTGGGGGTAATAGGGAGTGGTGGTCCAGCCGCCGCCGAACAGGATTTTGGTCCAGCCGCTGAGCCGGTGATATTGAAAGACGCGGTAGCGGGGGCCGAGGAGGTAGTTCGACTCGCTCTGGCCGCCCGGGCCGTGCCAGTTCATCCAGCGGGCTTCTCCCTCGGCACCCCAGCGTGGACGCAGATTGAGGTTGAAGAAGACCGCGGGGCCGAGCAGTTGGCTGCTGCAGTGGAAGGGGATGTTACTGCTGCAGCTGTAGTCAGGATTGAACGAGGACATTTCCCCACCCACCCAAAGGCCGCCTTCACCACCGATGGCCGAGCGGGGACTTTGCCCCCAGGCGGTGGCGGCGGAGAGGGCCAGCAGGAGCAGGAAGCTTACAGATTTGGGCATGTTGAAAGACTCCAGGTAAAGCAAGACTGATGGCTACGGAACGACGGATGCACAAGGGCTTCAGCGTAAGGGAGATGCAGGAACCATTCCATTTTTTGCCCCACAGGCCGGTCCTTCCACACAATCCGGAACCGCACGGTCAGGTGTGCCTTTGTTTTCAAGTCATTATGCCATGGGGAATCGGTTATGAAAGAGGGCAGTCGGGAACTCTGGACGGATCGCTGGCCGAGGGAATTCGCGCGATGGAGGGTAAGTTTGACAGAGGGGAGTGGATGTTTGAGTCTTTAGGGGAGGGGCGGGGATGGAGGGGAGACAAGGTGGTGGTGGCAGGGAGGGGAGTTGGAATGAGGTGGTTTTGGGCATAGGGAAGCGTGGCAG
>DATAWS010000017.1:0-150386 GCA_036267095.1 Acidobacteriaceae bacterium | reverse complement strand
GGCCCTGAACCCCACCAAAATAGGTGGGCGCCCTGCGCCTGCTTTCAGGCTTTTCCCGACCGCGTGAGCGGCCCGGAACGTGCACAAGGGCAGGACGACGGGGGCACCCTGGGATCCAGTGTTGGTTCATATAGGCTTTCGCAACGCCACCTGCGTCGCAGACCATCTCCCGGAACATTGTAGCAGGGAATCGCAAAGCGAATTCCAGCGCACTGTTCAAGGAAAATAGCTTTTTCCAGGAGAAAATTAAATTACAATCAGCCGCGTTTTGTCCCCGATATTTGCTTACACCTGCAGCACGTCGCCCTCGCGCGCGACCATCTCGTACAGCACCGGATTGACGAAGAATCCGAGGAAGAGGCGGGAGATGAGACCGGCGACGATCACGATGGCAAAGGGCTTCTGGGTATCGGAGCCGATGCCGGTGGACAAGGCTGCCGGCAACAGGCCTAGGCAGGCGACGAGGGCGGTCATCATGATAGGCCGCAGGCGCAGGAGGGACGCTTCCATGGTCGCGGTGCGGATGTCCTTGTTTTCCAGCCGCAGCTTGTTGATATAGGAGACGAGAATGACGGCGGTTTCCACGGATACGCCCATCAGGGCCAGCAGGCCCAGAGCGGATGAGACGCTGAAAGGCGTGTGGGTGAGCTTGAGTGCGATCAGGGCGCCCACCGGCTCGGTGAGGATCACGCCGATAGCAATGGTGATGGGGAATTTGAAGTTGTCGTAGAGGGCGAACAGGATCATGAAGATGATCAGCAGAGCCAGGGGGCCGATGATTTCCATCTGGTGCTTCGCCTGCAGGAGTTCGCCATACTCGCCGCCCCAGGCGATGCTGTAGCCGGGGGGCAGAGTGCGGGTGATGTCGGCAATGGCACGCTGGCCGGCGTTGACCGCACTCTGCAGGTCGCGGCCCTCGACGCTGTATTGCACGCCGATGTAGCGCGAGTTGTTCTCGCGGTAGATGAACGATGCGCCACTGGCCTCGTGGATATCAGCCAGTTCGCTGAGCGGGATCTGCTGTCCGGCCGGGGTTCCGACAAGGAGATTCCCGATCTCGCGCGCGTTCTGACGGAACTGCGGTTCCATGCGGACGACGAGGTCAAAGAGTTTCTCGCCCTGAATCACCTGAGTCGCGGCCTGTCCGCCGACGGCGGCCTGGACGATGGCTTCCACATCCGCGACGTTGATGCCGTAGCGGGCAATCTTGTCGCGATCGACGTTGATGATGAGGCTGGGCTGGCCCAGCTCGCGGACGGCGGTAAGCTCCGTAAACCCGGGAACCTGCTCCAGACGGCGCTTGATTTCGAGGGCCTTGCTTTGCAGCACGTTCAGATCGGGGCCATAGATTTTGACCGCGAGAGCGCTCTTGAGGCCGGTGAGGGCCTCGTCAACGGCGTCTTCCGCCGGCTGGGTGTAGTTGAAGATTACGCCGGGGAAGGACTGCAGCTTTTTCTGGATGTCTTCCTGGAGTTCCTTCTTGTTGTGAATCGGCCCCGACTTCCAGGAAGCGTCGTCGTAGGGTTTGAGGCCGACATAGAACTCATCGTTGAAGAAGCCGGTTGGGTCGGTACCGTCGTCGGGGCGGCCCAGCTCCGAGCCGACGTCGGTGACCATCGGATACCGCATCAGGATGTCGCGCACCTGGGGAGAGAAGCGGCTGGCTTCGTCGAAGGAGATGGTGTAGGGCAGCGTGGCGCGGATCCACAGCGCGCCTTCGTCGAGATGAGGCATGAACTCGCCGCCGATGAAGGGCACGAGAATGAGGGTTGCGCCGAAAATCGCGGTCGCCACAACCATGGTGATCTTCGGATGGTTGAGGCACCATTCCAGCTCACCTGCATATTTCCGCCGCACCCATTCGAAGGGTTTGTTGACGCGCTCATGCACGCCCTTCCTGAACCAGTACCAGCACATGACCGGCACAAAGGTCAGCGTGAGGATGAGCGCACCCACTAATGCGATGGAGACGGTGTCGGCCATCGGGCGGAAGAGCTTGCCGGAGGGGCCGCTGAGCGCATAAATAGGCAGGTATCCGGCGATGATGACGGCCACCGAGTAGAAGATGGGGCGATCGACATCCTTCGCCGCCGCCACAATCACGTCCATCAGGTCGTAGGAGGTTCCTTCGCGCTGGCCCAGTTCGCGGAAGATGTTCTCCACCATCACCAGGGTTCCGTCGATGAGGATTCCGAAGTCGATGGCCCCGATGGAGAGCAGGTTGGCGGCTACTCCCTGAGCGTGCAGGAAGATGAAAGAGAACAGCAGGGAGAGGGGGATGGTGAGCGCCACGATGATGGCGGCACGCAGGCTGACGAGGAAGCACATCAGCACAATGAGGACGAGGATCATCCCCATGACCATGTTGTGCTCGACGGTGTCGATGGTGAGCTGCACCAGGTCGCTGCGATCGTAGTAGGGGTGGACGCGGACGTCGGGCGGCAGGATCTGCTCGTTGAGCTGGCGGGTCTTGGCCTCCACGCCCTTGAGGACATTCTGGGTCTGCTCGCCGCGGCGCATCATGATGACGCCTTCGACGGCATCATTCGTCTTATTGAAGCCAAATTCTCCCAGTCGCGGGGCATGTCCGATGGTCACGTCGCCGATGTCGCCGATCCGGACCGGCACGCCGTTCTGGGAGCCGACGATGACATCGCTGATGTCTTTCGTGTCGCGGATCAGGCCCAGCCCGCGCACGTAGTAGAACTGGCCGCCCTGGGAATAGAAGCCGCCGCCGGCGTTGGAATTGTTCACCGACAGCTGCTGGACCACGGCCGGCACGGTGATGTGATAGGCGTAGAGTTTTGCCGGATCGAGCAGCACCTGATACTGCATGACCGTGCCGCCGAATCCCGAGTCGTCGGCGACGCCGGGGACCTGCTTGTACTGCCGCTCGATAACCCAGTCTTCGTAGACCTTCAGCTCCTGCGGGGTGCGGTCGGGGCTCTGAATAACGTAGCGATAGACGAGGCCCGAGGGGCTGGCGAGCGGCGCCAGGGTGGGCGTTACGCCCGAGGGATAGGTGACTTCGCTCAACCGCTGAAAGACCACCTCGCGCGCCCAGTAGTCGTCGGTACTGTCCTGAAAGGTCAGGATGATGTCGGAGAGCCCGTAGAGGGAGATGGAGCGCATCACGATCATCTTCGGGACGCCGTTCATCTCCACTTCGGTGGGCACCGTAACCAGCCGCTCGACTTCTTCCGCGGCGTGACCCGGCCATTGGGTGATGATCTCCACCATGGGCGGCGAGAGATCCGGGTAGGCATCGACGGGCATGTGAGAGAAGGAGATGGCTCCGCCGATGGCGAGGAACAGCACCATCATCAGGATGAGGAATCGCTGCCGGAGCGCGAACTGAACGATGCGGTTGATCATGAAAAGCGGTCTCCTCAGTGCTGCAGCGAATTGGCAAACTGCAGGAACAGGCTGCCGTCGCCCACGACTTTGTCTCCGGGGCCGATGCCTTTCAGGATTTGCGTCAGGCCGTCCTCGCTTTGTCCGGTTTCGACATCGCGCCGGCCGAACTGATCGGCACCGCTGGCGACATAGACGAAGGGCTGATTGTTGTCATCGCGCAGCACGGAAGCATTGGGCACGGCGATGGCGTTGGCGACTTTGCCCGCAGTCACCGTGACGGTGCAATACATATCGCGTTTCAGCTTCTCGCCCGGGTTGTCAACGACGATGCGGGCCTGCAGTGTGCGGGTATTCGGGTCGAGGGCCGGCGAGACATAGGAGATGCGGCCGTGAAAGGTTCCGGGCCAGGCGTCCGTCTGCACCGAGACGTCCTGGCCGCTGCGCACATAGGCAAGGTCGGCCTGGTAGACATTGGCGAGAACCCAGACCGTGCTGAGGTTGGAAATGGTAAAGGCCTGGGTTTGGCCGGCCTGCACCACCTGACCGGGTGAAACCAGGCGCTCGACGACTTCGCCGCTGATCGGCGCCAGCACCGGAATCTGCGCGGAGGCTGGACCGCCGGCAAGCTGCGCGGGATTTCGGATACCGAGAATCTTCATTCCCTGTTCGGCGGCGTCGAGATCGGCGCGCGCCTGATTACGATCCGACTCGGCCTGTTGCAGGTCACGCTGCGCGATGGCGTGGTGCTGGTACAGGTCCTGGGCGCGAGCGTAGTTCGTGTCCGCGAGCCGCGATGAGTCCGCGGCCTTCAGATAGGTGTCGAGGAGTTGGGAGTAATCCGGGCTGCTGACTTCGAGCATCGGTTCTCCCTGGCGAACCTGTTGTCCGGGGACAACCAGAATCCGGGTGACCGGGCCGCCGACCTGGGTGATGACCGGCGTGGTATTAAAGGCGTTGTAAGCCACCGCTCCGGTGAGGCGAAGGGTGCGGACCAGGGTGGTGGGCTGCACCGTGACCACCTGAACATGCGACATCTGATCTGCGGGGATATTGAAGAGACGAGGCGTCTCCGATGATGACGCCCGGGAGGCATAGGAAGTCATCTGGCCGGCGCGTTCGCGGTCTCCCGAACTGCAACCTGCGGTTACGAGCATGCAGCTCAGGGCTGCAGCAGCGGCACTCCGGCGGAGAAGAACAGTCCGGATGGTCATGGTAAGCTCCTGGTTCCTGCCGCTTCGCGCAGCTGCTCGACAGCGAGCAGATACGTGGCCAGCGCCTGGCGGTATCCAAGTTGAACGGAGCGATAACTGCGCTCCGCGTCGAGAAAATCGAGCAGACTGGCAGCGCCGCGGTGATAGGCGTACTCGCTGATGTCGCGATCCTGCTGCGCCTCATCGAGGTAGCCGGTGCGATAGAGCGCAACGATTCCGTCGTTGCTGCGCAGATTCTCGAAGGCATCCCGGACGTCGGTGAGCACCTGTCCCTGGGCGAACTTCTCCTGCTCCTGGGCCTGGGTAACCGCGTAGCCGGCGCGTGCGATTTCTCCCTGATTGCGATCGAAGATGGGCAGCTGGATCTGGCCGAAGAGGGAGATATCGTTGTACTCGATGTGGGTGTAACTCACCTGTCCGGTAACGTCGCGTTTCGCGATCGCCTTCTGTAACTGGTACTGGCTGTCAGCGGCGGTGATGCCCTGTTGCGCGGCCTGCAGGTCGGGCCGGTTCTGCAATGCTTTGGCCTCGAAATCCTCGAGATTGCCGGGAACCGGCTGATATGCGAAGTTCGGCGCCACATCGTAGTCGGCGGGCACCGACTCGTATCCAAGAAGCTGCCGCAGATCGGAGAGTCCCTGAGCGCGGGCCAGCTGCGCGGCCGAAACGTCCGACTGAAACTGGAGGAGCTGGAGCTTGATCTTGAGCAGGTCGTCTTCGCTGATATCGCCGTCCTGGTAGCGGGATTGGGCGATGTCGACGGTATCCTGGAAGCTCTTCAGGTCCTGCTGGGCCAGCGCCAGGGTCGATTCGGCCAGCTCCACGTTGATGTACAGGGAGGCGACGTTGTAGGTCAGTCCCCGCTCGGTATCCGCGACCTGGGAGCGGGTGACCGCGGTGGCGTCCTTCGCAGCCTGCAGGCGATGCTGCCGCTTCCTGCCCCGCTCGAAGAGATAGCTCACACCCAGGTCGAACTGCGCGGTGTCATCCATATAGGTAGAGCTGAACTGATCGGGCTGGAAGATCGGCAGGAACTGCGAATCGCCCAGCAGCACCGGATCGGGCCGAAGATTGGCGGTTACCTCTTCGGCCTGGCTCTGCTGGATGGTGGTTCGGGCAGCGAGCAGGCTGTGATTGTGCTGGAGGGCCAGGTGAATGGCGTCGTCGAGGGAGACGATGACGCTGCCTGGCTTTTGCGCCAGGGTTTGCGCGGACGGTGCAGGCGCAGTTTGGGTGGGGGGCGATTGCGCGGCGGCGAATACCGGCAAAAGAGTTGCGGGTAGCGCGAAGGGAATACACCAACGTTGTAAACGCATGGGCAGTCAGCCTTTTTGGGGCAGGACGAAGACGAAATGGGCACGCCGCGGGCGGCGCGAAGATGGGACGGGGAGCTAGGCCGGCGGGGCGCGCGCGGGCATCTGGTGAGCGACCAGGCGGGGAACGAACGCGGCTACCAGCGGTTCCGGACCCGGACCTTCGGGAACAAGGATCTCGGCGCGAGCACTGGCCACCGCCGGGGCCGCGGCCTGATGGCTGAGATGACAGATGGGACAGTTGTCAGGAGACGTATTGGCGTGCCGATGCCAGACTTCACCCAGGGTCGTCCCGATCACGAGCGCCAGGACAGCGATCGGGATAACCAGGCGCCAACCCAATTTTCGATCCGGTCCGCTGCCGGGCAACATCATCGGGGCTGGAGACACGTGCGACAAGTTTAATCCAAGCGAAGGCCTGCGTGCGCAGGGTTCGAAATCCTTCTTCTCTTAGCCGCCGCCGGCCGCTCGACACAGCGCCAGTCCCTGGGCTACCGAGGTGAACTCGTTGCCGCCCCGGATCCGGTCCTGGCCGAAGCGCGCGATAAAGATACGCCGCACGGCGGGCACAAAGGAGGTGCCGCCTGTGAGGAAGACCCGATCCACCTGACGCGGCCCGACTCCCGTGTTCCTGAGCAAGGCGTCCACGCTGTGTTCAATCGCGGCAAGGTCTTCCGCGATCCAGCTCTCGAACTGGGCTCGGGTGATCGGAATACGCAACTCGACCGTCGATGCACCGGGCGCACCATCGCGGAAAGCGAACTCCGCGGAATCCCTCTGCGATAGTTCGTATTTGACCTTCTGCACGGCCTGGTGGAGTTGGTACCCGAGGTCGCCTTCGATGACCGCGATCAGAGCCTCAATTTTCTCCGGCTCGAGTGCGCGTAATCGCGCGCTTTTGAGAATTTCGCGGACATTATTGGTGCGCAGGAACGAAAGATGGTGCCAATGCTCGAGATGTGCGTAGATCCACGCAGGCACCGCCGGGAGAATCTTGTTGAGCGAGCGCGCCTCGGAATTCGAACCCAGCGCGGGGGAGACCAGTTTGCGGACGATCCGTGCGTCGAACGTGTCTCCGGCCAGCCCCACGCCGCTGCTGCCGAGCAGCTCCCGCGGGCCGCGCCGGCGGACCTCCGGGCCCACGCGCAGCAGGGAAAAATCGCTGGTGCCGCCGCCGAAATCGCCAATCAGGATCAGCTCGTCATGGTCCAGTCCGGCCTCATAGGCAAAGGCCGCGCCCACCGGCTCCAGCTCAAAATCGACCTCTTCAAATCCGGCCGCCAGGAATGCCTCGCGCAGCCGAGAGACGGCGCAATCGTCTTCCTCCTCCGATTCGGCGCCGACAAAGCGTACCGGCCGTCCCACGGTGGCTCGCCTCACGGGCTGCCCGAATTGTTCTTCGGCCCGTTTGCGCAGATCGCCGACGATACGACTAACCAGCTCTTCCAGCCGATGCCGGCGGCCGAACACTTCCGTTCCCGTCAGGGAGTGGCTGGACAGGTGCGATTTCAGTGACTGGATGAGGCGGCCCTTCTCTTCTGCATCGAGATAGCGCTCGATGGCTTCAGGGCCGGAACAGCCATGCACGCGGCGCAGGCCGGCAGGGGACTTCGACGGTTCGAAGTAGAGTACGGACCGGCAGGCGGAAGTCTCTTCACCGCGAAAGGAAAAGCGGGCGAGCTCAAGTTCCCGTCCAGGCCGCAGCATCGCGACCGCGCTGTTCGTCGTTCCAAAGTCGATACCGAAAAAGACCTTGCCCTGCCCGGCTGATCCCATCAGTTTTGCCCGCCGACCTTTTCGGTCAGTTCCAGCCAGCGCTCCAGCACGGCGTCGTGTTCGGACTGAGCGGCGCCGAGTTCAGCGAGCGCTTGGGTAAGCGCGGGGGCGTTGATGGCGACGTCGGGGTGGTCGACGCGGGCGTGGGCCTCGAGGAGGCGCTGGTCGGCGGTCTCGATGCGGGCCTCGATGGCGTCGTATTCGCGCTGCTCCAGGTAGGAGAGCTTCTTCTTCAAAGCTGGAGGGGGAGAAGCCGGCGATGGAAGCCGCAACTCGGGCGCCTGGGATTCTGCCGGGGCGGAGAGCTGAGCGCGCCATTCTTCCCATTGAACGTAATCCGCGAACCGAGCGGAGTTGCCGCGGCCGTCGAGTCCGAGAACGGTGTTGGTGACGCGGTCGAGCAGATAGCGGTCGTGGGTGACGAGGACGACCGCGCCGGGAAAGTCGAGCAGAGCCTCCTCGAGGATTTCGAGAGTGGGAATGTCGAGGTCGTTGGTGGGTTCGTCGAGGATGAGGACGTCGGCGGGCTGCAGCATGAGGCGGGCGATGAGGACCCGGGCGCGCTCGCCTCCGCTGAGCCGGGAAACCGGCTGATTGAGCTGCTCGCCGGTAAAGAGAAAGCGGGAGGCGTAGCTGGCGACGTGGACAACGCGATCCTGCCAGACGACCGAATCGGAGTCAGGCGCGAGCGCGCGGCGGAGGGTGAGGGAGTCATCGAGCTCGCGGAGCTGGGAAAAGTAGAGGATGCGGAGCGCGTCAGCGCGGCGAACCCGACCGGCCGAGACCGGCAGTTCGCCGGTGATGGCGCGGAGCAGCGTGGTTTTGCCCGATCCATTGGGGCCGACGAGGCCGAGACGCAGCCCGGCGGTGAGGCTGAAGGTGATGCCGCGGAGGATCTCGCGATCGCCCAGGCGAACGGCGGCATCTTCCATTTCGATGAGGCGTTTTGTCTGGCGCTCGGTAGCGTCGAAGGCAATGTCGGCGGTGAGAGAAAGACTGCGGGATTCGGAGTCCTGAAGCTGAGCAATCAGAGCATTGGCGTTGTCAATCCTGGCTTTGGCTTTGGTCGCGCGAGCTTTGGGTCCGCGGCGAAGCCACTCGATTTCTGTGCGGACGCGGTTGCGCAGGCTTTCCTGCGCGCGCTGCTCGGATTCAAGCCAGGCTTCGCGGTCTTCGAGGAATTTTGAATAGCTGCCTTTCACGCGCAGCAGGCCGCCGGAGTAGATGCGGTTGAGCTCGACGATCACCGACGCGGTGTTTTCAAGGAAGCGGCGATCGTGGGAGACCACAACCCAGGCGAAGGGAGCGGACTGGAGCAGGCCTTCGAGCCATTCAATGCCGTCGATATCGAGGTGATTGGTGGGCTCGTCGAGGAGGAGGACGTCGGGTTCGGTGACGAGCCCTTCGGCTATGGCGAGGCGCTTGCGCCAGCCGCCGCTGAGCGTGGCCGCGGCGGCGGAGAAGGAAATGGCTGAGGCGCCCGATTCGACAAAGCCGGCGCGGCCCAGGGTTTCGCGCAGCCGCTGTTCGCGGTCGTTCTCCGGCACGCCGGCACGAACCAGAGCCGATTCCATGACGGCGCGGACTGAGGCTTGGGGGGCAAAGTCGGAGATCTGATGAACGTAGCCCACCCGGACGCGCTTGCGGAAAGCGATTTCGCCGGAGTCCGGCGCCTGTTCGCCGCCGAGGATCGCGAGAAGAGTGGATTTGCCGGCTCCGTTGGGGCCGATGAGGCCGATGCGGTCGCCGTCATGGACGGCGAAGCCGATGTTCTGGAAAAGCGGCGTGGCGCCGAAGCGTTTGGAGATGCTTTGCGCGTTGACGATCGGCGGCATTCTTTTAGTTTATGGGGGCGGGGTGACGTTCGCCGCGGCTTGCTTTCGAGTGCCAGCACACCGAAGACATACTGGCGGGTCCGCCGCAGGGACTCCTGGAGGACAAATCTTTGAGAGAGCTGGTGCTTTTCCTTGACTTCGCTCTTACGTTCCCCAATAATCTGCCTACCCGACGCCAGGTTCATCCTTGTTCCTTATGAGGGGTCGGTGGGCGAATTGCGCTTCCCAGAGATTCGCCCGTACTCGTGCGGCACGCTTGACGCATGCAAGCCACGAGCGCTGAGTCTCTTTATTCCCCGTTCCAAGCCAGCAAATTCCTGTTTCCATTTCCGGCAGGACACAGAGGGGAGGTGACGTCGCAATGCCGACTCAAATCACTCGCCTGGTTGTGCTGATGCTCGAGAACCGTTCCTTTGACCATATGCTCGGGTTCCTGAAGAAAACCAATCCCGCCATCAACGGCCTGAATGGCAACGAATGGAACTACGCGGCGGAAGATAATGCTCCGAACGTTATCGTCGGAGACGATGCGGGTGACGTTGAAGACCTCAACCCGGACCCGAACCACGAATTCGCGCACGTCACGATGCAGATTTCTTCGACTGGGGACCCGGTCGGCAATCCTGACATGAAGGGCTTCGTGCTCGACTACTTCAAGCAACGCGCAGACCCGGTTCATGCCGCCGGAATCATGAAATGCTTCACTCCGCAGACGCTGCCGATTCTTTCCACCCTGGCCACGCAATACGCTGTCTGCGATCGCTGGTTTTCCTCCGTGCCCGGTTCCACGATCCCCAACCGCCTGTTCGTTCACGGCGCCAGTTCGGCCGGCTCCCTCACGCAGGATGTCGCGGCTGCGCCCTTCGCTCTGCACACTATTTTTGAGAGCTTCGACGACACCACGCCCTACGACTTCGCTATTTACACGGCGGGCTCCTCGGTTCTCTACGCCAATAAGTACCTGATCCAGAACATGGGTAAGTTCCATAACTACGCGAACTTCGTTGTCGATGCTACAAGCGGTAATCTTCCCGCTTACACCTTCATTGAGCCCGCCTATGACGACGACGGGGAGGGCATGTTTGCCAACAGCCAGCACCCCGACTTTCCCGTCGATCGCGGCGAAGGTTTGATCCGCGAGATCTACTCCGCGCTCACCAGGAGCCCGGACTGGAAGAGCACGCTCTTCCTCATCCTGTACGACGAACACGGCGGAATCTTCGACCACGTCGCGCCGCCCGTCGTGAAGCGCAACCCCGCGAACGCCAGCCTTCCCGACGTCCAGCCCTCCGGGCCCCCCGAAGCTTTCGACTTCACCCGTCTTGGCGTGCGGGTCCCCGCGGTGTTCGTCTCCCCATGCATTCCGCCGAACACCGTGATCAACGATCGGGACTATGACCACTGCTCCGTGGTCTCCACCGTCCGCAAACTCTTCTGCAGTCCAGCCAGCAAGCCGCTGAACTGGCGCGAAGCCCAGGCCGCGACCTTTGAAAACGTCCTCACTCTCACCGGAGGCAACATCCGGAACGACGTGGTCAACCTGCCCGAGCCGGTTATCTCCGCCGGCATCGACATGAGCGCCTCTGCGGCCGTGCCCATTCCCCGCGCTGCTACCGATCTCACCGTCCTGATGGCCGGTGCCATGCACTACTCGCTCCAGCAGCAGGGCCTTCAGCCGCCCGGCGACCCCGCAACGCTCACGAACTCCACGCAAGTGTCCAATTACCTGAAACAGGCCCGGCAGATCCTGCAAAACCGGGCAGGGGGTGGACAATGACGCTGCTCCCTCGCGGTCACGTTCTCTGCTGTTTCCTGGCCGTTGGCTTTCTCCTCTCTGCCGCAGGGATCGGGTATGGGCAAACTTATGCCAGTTGCCGGGGATTCTCCGAAGCTCTCGCCAAAAATAATCTGCATGCCAAAATCGACTGCCTGGAGGCGTGGTTTTCTGAAGACCCCGCCCACCTCACGTTTTCCGGCATGCCGCCTGGGAACGGCATGGCGTTGGGCGGCGTGCTGGAACAGAACAACCACTATGTTTCGCCGTTCTCGTTGCCCGCGGGACCTGGCAACCTACCCGGCCTGATGAATCCGCAGCCGCCCGATTTCACTACCGGCAAACTTCCTTCGGTTGCGGAGGGCTCATTGTGGAGCGCGGATGGACGTCTCGCCGCGACCTTCTCGACCAACGGGAGCTGGGCGACCATGGGCGCACTGACCGTCATGCCGAAGGGCTACAAGGACGGCCATCGCACCGATCATGCGGGTGTTCAGATCAGTTGCAACAAGCTCGGACCTCTGTGTACCAAACAGATCTTCGGTCTGCACTTCGATGCCTCGCATCGCAGTCTCCAGACCCTCTCGTTCTATGGCGTTGGACCTGACTCGCCTGCGGTCAAGTACGTCTTTCACGAGAACGACACGTTCGCATCCATCCGCGCTGCGCTTCCCCTTGCCGACTGGTTCACCTTCGAGTTGGGCGCGGAGTTCCGGCTGACCGATGTTCCCCGGACCACGGTATCCAACTCGGTCAGCACGAACTTCACCGACGCGACAGCTCCCGGTCTCTCATCCCAGCCTGGCTTTGGTCATTATCACCTGGCGCTGCGCACCAGTCCCATCGCGATCCTGTCGCCCCGAACCGACGACCAGGACGATAACCACAGCGGGCCCCTGATGAAGCCGTATGTCCAGTTCACCTTCAACAACAGTGTTGAATACCATTGGTACTCCGCGCCGGGGAACTCAGCCTCCTCGTTCCAGCAGCTTGTCGAAGATTCGGACGAAAACATTCAGCTGGGCACCCGGGTCCGCCACTACGTGGAGGTTGGCGACGCAAAAACCGGCGCCGAGCATTTTTGGGATTCCATCCTTGCCAAGACCTGCGGCGACAAAAATATCGACTGGTCCAAGCCAGGCAACTACGTGCTGAAAGTGCGCCAGCCCTGCGGCTTTGGAGACCTTGACCTTGTTTCCCATATCGTGGCTTCCAGAACCGGGTCCGATTCGACGGTTCCGTTTTACCTGCAACCCACGGTCGGCGGCTCGGACATTGACTCCCGGCTTAGCCTGCGCGCGTGGCCCGACTACCGCTTCCGTGGCCCCGACGCTCTCTTCTTTCAGACTAACTACATCCTGCCCCTCTATAACATCCTTGTGTTCTACGACGCCGGGACAGTCGGCCCGAGCTTCTCGAGCCTCTCCGCCGGAGGTCTTCGCCAGGATGCGGGCATCGGCGTAGCCTTGTCACTCGCGGGCCATATTGCTGCTGAGGGTTACCTCGCCATGGGAGCAGGACACGGCCCCACCTTCGGCTATAACTTTTCCAGGCTATTTTAAAAGACTGAGTGCAGGGCCTTTCAATCAATCTTGCTGAGGAAACAGCGAATGTATGTAAGCCCAAAGCAGGAATATCATCCGGACGCGTCCTCTACCGGCAGGCAGATTTGGTCGCGTTGGTTTCAATATCTGTACTTTCTGCGCTTCTGCGTAGCCGCCTGGGTGCTCCTGCCGTTTGTCTGCGTGCTGGATAAGTGGACCGGCGTGAGCGCGCTCAGCCGCGGCATCATGACGCTCAGTACCGGATGGCAGGCCTTCCATGCAACGTTCTTTATCACGACTCTCGCCACGACCACGCTGGTGTGCGCGCGCAACATTGTGATGAACGGCGACTTTCGCTTTTCCAGCCAGCCGCCGGTCCGGCTCTATCGGTGGATGACCTCATGCGAGACGCGCACACTCTGGATAGTGCTCGCGGTGGCTCAGATACCGGCCGTCATCACGCTGTGGTATGTGGCCTGCACGACCATCCACGAACAAGTGGGGTTCAAGGGCAGCGATGCGCGTACGTGGCCGTATGCGGGATGGCACCTGAGCCTGTGGGGTTGGTACGCCGGCGGTCTGGTGGCGGCCTTTGCGTTCTGGTACCTGGTCACGCTGTTTTATCTGTGGACGCACGAGTGGATTCAGGGCGATGGCCCGCGGGCGCTGATCTTTCCTTCCCTTCTGCCCAGGCTGGAGGAGGCCATGCAGGAAGCGGGCAAGCCGCAGTTGGCCGGATGGCTGGAAGGCGCGCTGCGCTGGCCGCTCCGGTTCACCTATATCGGCTATGCGCCGGACAAAAAAGGACCGCTGTGGGAGCTGCACTTTCTTGCTACGGTTTCGCTGATCGCGTTCGTGTTGCTGTATCTGTTTCTGTACCCGATTGTGGCCCCGGTGGTGACGACAAACCACCCGGTTGCGGAGATCGTCTTTGCTGCGGCGATCTGCGCCTTCGTCCTGCTGGGAGCGAGGAAGACGGGAAGCTACTGGAAGATGGAGAAGACGGGCGTCTTCTTTTCTTTATTGTTCCTGGCGTTGCTGGGGTCCTTCGTTTATTTGCTGATCAGCGACATCCTTCATCAGAACGTGAGACTGGAAAGAAGCTTTCCAGTGCTGGCGTCGGTGACCGTCATCCTGATCTTCCTGCAGTGGGGGATTAACGGAGCGAGCTTCTTTTTCGACCGATACCGAGTACCTGTATTGACGTCTGCGGTTGCAATCATTTTTCTGCCTAAGCTGGCGCTTAGTTACGTGTCGCCGTCGTATGGCGGTTCCCTGACACAGTGGGTAGAGACACACATCGTCGATTGGGATGCAGACCACTATTTCGAGGCCCGGACGATTCCGCAGGTGACGGTGCTGCCTACGCCGACCGACGCGGTAGATGACACGTCCGCGCGCCTGAAGGGCGTCGAACCCCTGAGCACCGGGGACGAGCCGCTGGTGGTGGTCACGGCCACGGGCGGAGGCATCCAGGCCGCGGAGTGGACGGCACAGGTGATGGCGCGCCTGGAAAAGGAATTTCGCATAGACCGGAAGAAGCAACTCAACGGCTATCTGCTGCATAACCACGTGCTGCTGGCGAGCGGGGTCTCGGGCGGCAGTGTGGGGCTGGTGCCCTATCTGTTGGAATACACGGCGCCGCAGGGTACTGCGTTCTCCGCGAACGAAGACTTGCGCAACAGGCTGACGATTGGGCCCGGTTGTTCCAGCCTGGAGGCAGTGGCGTGGGGGTTGGAATACTACGATCTACAGCGGCTGGCGCTGACATTCCGCTTTCCGGTTCTGCAGTCGGCACAGGACTCACCCGAGGACATGGGCACAATTGTTGCGCCGGACCGAACGTGGGCGCTGAGCCGGGCGTTGAACCGCAACCTGAACGACCCACAATGCGGGGTTTCACCGGGGACGCCGAAGGTACCGGACGGCGAGCAGATTACGCTCGCCCAGGCAGCGAAGAGGCTGATCAACGGTACGATGCCGGCGTTCACGCTCAACACCACTGTGGCCGAGAGTGGTGGACGGTTTCTGTTGTCGAATTACATGGTGCCTTCCGCGACGACGACGGTTCCGAGCAACACGGAGTTCCTGCCCGCCGAATCGTTTCTGCAGGCGTATGCGCAGGATCCCTGCTGCGCCAACGGTCCGCACGGCGAAAAGCTATATGCCGACCTTCCGCTTTCCACAGCATCCCGGCTGAGCGCGACGTTTCCGGTTGTCTCGTCGGCAACGCGGATTCCGCGGCAGTACGCGAAGGCTGCGTCGCACTTTCTGGATGGCGGTTATTTCGACAACGACGGCACGGGATCGGCGATCGAATTCTTATATTCGGTGATGGAGAAGCGAGTCGCGGACCAACCCCAGGGGGAGTCCGGGCACCAGCCTCCGCTCACTGCGAAGCCGCTCAAGGTGCTGCTGGTGGAGATCCGCGATGGCAATGATCTGGACCCACACGTCGACCCGGATGACTTACAGCACCAGTCCGACGGTAACCCGCCGCCTGCCGCGTGGTGGACGCTGGATCAATTGCTGGGGCCGCTGGAGGGGCTGTGGAACGCCGGCCACGTGAGCGTGACGCGCCGCAATCGCCGCGAGCTGTGCGTCCTGGAGACGGCGTATCGGGACCAGTTGGTCATCCATCACGTGGTGTTCGCGATTCCACAGCAACTCGACGATCAGCAAAAGCCGAAGCCCGCTCCGCTGAGCTGGAAGTTGACAGCGAGCCAGCTCGCTTACATCTCATCGGTAGTGCATGGGGACCGGTCAGCCGCAACGGACCAGTCGGTCAGGGATGCGATGGGGTGGGTGGCGAAGGCGGAGACGTCCACGCCCTCGTCAGAGGTGTGCAGCGTCGCCAATGCGCCCACGCAGTGATGGGCTGCTTCGATTGCCCTGGGGGACAACGGCATGAGATGGCCGTCGCGAAACAGCAGGTGCTGGGAGCCGGGTGTCCTCGCCGCGCGTGGCGCATCGGGACGGCTTCCCGCGCGGCGAGGATCGGGCAAGTGCAGCACGAGGCTGCGGACACTACGCACGACTACGTCATCGCAGCCTGAACAGGTGAACACACCTCATGGGTTCGTTACTTTGTTGGCAGCGGCAACGTCGGCTTGAAGACGAGAGACACCCGACCCCGCATCCTGGATGTATTCGTCTGCCACCTGCACCATGGCGGGCGTCGGCGGCACCAGTGCCATGGTGATCTGGCCGGTAATGGCGCTGAGCCAGGAGCGCAGCCGAGGTGGATACACCAGCGCGCCTTCGCCGGACTGGATCCTGAGATCCACCAGATCGTTGATGTCATGGTTCAGGCGGTCGAGCGCCGGTTGCGCCTGATTGGCGGATCCGCTGTTGCCGGCTGCCGCCTTCGCGAGCGCATCGCGTGCGTCGATGGCCTGGTTGAGGTTGGTGTCGAGCTGGTTCACCGCGTCGTGAAGCCGCATCAGCAAGTCGAAGCGCTGCTCCAGTTCCGCCTGCGTGGTTTGCAACCGCGGATCCAGTTTGACCACGAACGGCTGCTTCTGCGTGGATTGGCCGTAGCTCAGCGTCACCGAGTAAGTACCCGGCACCACGTCCGGACCTGTCGGCACGCTGGCCGAAAAGCCTGAGTTATAGATGCCCTTCACCTCGACGGCTTCCGGGTAATTCAGATCCCACTGGAAGTGGTTCATGCCGGGCTCGACCGCGGTCAACCGTTCCTGCATTTGCTTCCGCGCCACCGAGGGGTTGGTCGAAGGCGGCTCCGGCTGGGGATTGCCTTTCGGCTTCAGGTGCAGGGTGAAGCTGCGGATCAACTTGCCCTCTGCGGTGCTAAAGCTGAGGGTCACCGGCGTGCTGCCGTTGTAGCTATCCGGCAAGTGGAAAATTACCGTGGCTCCGGCCGCCAGGTTCTCGCCTCCGGTTCCCCGCGGGCCAAAGCCGCCGCCGCCGCGCGTGCCCAGCCACGCCTGCTGCGGTTTGAACAGATAGGGCGCGTCACTCTGCACCTTCGCGGCGCTCAGCTGCTCGAGCAGTTGCAGGTTGTCCAGCACCCAGAAACCACGTCCGAATGTGGCCAGCACAACGGCGTGCTGCTCCGGCTGAATCTGCACATCGTCCACCCGTACCGCGGGCAGATTGAGCTTCAACGGTTGCCACTGCTGTCCGCCGTCCAGACTGAAGTAGACGGTCGTGCTGGTGGCCACGAATAAAAGACTGGAGTCGTTCGGATCCTGCCGCACGCTCTCGATGTACTGATCCTGGGGCAGCCCGGTGGTGATCTCGGTCCAGTGCTTGCCGTAATCGGTGGTCTTGTAGACGTATGGCCGGAAGTCATCCCATTGGAACCGGCTCGCCGATACCCAGGCGGCACCCGGGTCGGTGTGCGAGGGATCGATGCAGGTGATGGTGGACCAGTCCGGCAGCGCCGGGGGGCGGACCTGGCTCCAGTGAGCGCCCGCATCGGTAGTTACATGCACCAACCCGTCGTCGGAACCCGTCCAGATGACATTGTCGGTGTGGGGTGAAACGGCAATCGAGGAAATGGTGTCGAACATCTCCTCACCCGTCACGTCGGCGCTGATCGGGCCGCCCGGCCGCTCCTGCCTGGTTTTGTCGTTGCGGGTCAGATCCGGACTGATTACTTTCCAGTGAATGCCTTCGTCCATCGACTCGAACAGGACGTTCGCGCCCATCAAAAGCTCTTTGGGATTGCCGGGGGCAAACAGGACGGGATGATGAATCCAGCCGTAGCGATACTTGATTTCCGACCCCGCAAGGCCGAACTTGTAGGAGGGCCAGGGGCTCACATTGGTGCTCAGGCCGGCCCTGCTGTCCTCCTTCCACTCCATGCTGTAATACCCGCTGCCGTAGGTCACCCAGGGACGGTCGGGCGTGGGCACAACCCAGCTCATTTCTCCGCCGGTTCGGTTGGTCCAAACCGGGGGAATCACCCCGCCAGCCACCGCGCTCGGCCCTTCCACCGAACTCCGATCCTGCTGCGCGCCGTAAATATGGAACGGAAACTGATTGTCGAGATTGGCGTGATAGAACTGCCCGGTTGGCTGGTTATCCTCGGAACTCCAGGCCTGGCCGCCGTTCAGGGTAACGGTCGCGCCGCCATCGTTGCCTTCGATGAAAATTTGCGAGTTATTCGGATTGATCCATAACTCGTGATTATCGCCATGCGGCGGATGCAGGGCGGTCAGCTTCTCGCCCGAGTTATGCGAAACGTATAGGCCGACATTGGGCAGGTAGATCGTATTGGGGTCTTTGGGATCGACATACACCTCCATGTAGTAGAAGGCGCGCTGCGTGATGTCCATGCTGTTGTTGGTCAGCTTCCAGGTCTGGCCGGCATCGTCGGAGCGGAATAAGCCGCCCGCCTGACCCTTGTAATCCGCCTGAACCAGCGCGTAGACCACGTTAGGACTGCTGGGCGACACCGCGATGCCCACCCTTCCGAAGATCCCGGCCGGCAGTCCCTGATTATGCGAGATGTTGGTCCAGTTGGCCCCACCGTCGGTCGTCTTGTAGAGACCGCTGCCCGGCCCCCCGCTCGAAAACGTCCAGTGCCTTCGGGACATCTGCCACATAGCGGCGTACACCACGCTGGGATTGGAGGGATCCATCGCCATGCTGATCGCGCCGGTGTCGTCGTTCACGTACAGAATCTTCTGCCAGGTCTTGCCGCCGTCGGTGCTCTTGAAGACTCCGCGGTCCGGATTGGGCGCGAACAAATGGCCCAGCGCCGCAGCGTACACCACATCGGGATTTTGGGGATCCACCAGGATCCTGCTGATGATGTGGGTCTCGCCCAGCCCGATGCAGGTCCAGGTCTTTCCGCCATCGGTGGACTTATACATTCCCTCCCCGGTCAGGACCGTATTGCGGGGAGCGGAATCGCCCGTGCCCACGTAGATGATCTTCGAATTGGAGGGCGCAATGGCCATCGCGCCGATATTGCCGTTCCTGAAGTCCTTGTCGGAGATGTTCTTCCAGTTCTGGCCGTAATCATCGGTCTGCCAGACGCCGCCGCCCGCTGTCCCCATGTAAAAGAGATTGGGTTGGGCGGCGATGCCGGCCACGGCAGTGACGCGGCCGCCCGTATAAGGGCCAACGCTGCGCCACTGCACGGCACTGGCAAGCTGGCTGGGGGACAGGGGCGCCGAGGTTTGCGCGCCACACGAGAGTGCTGCGATCGCAAAGGCGGCAACCATGCCGGACGGAGCAAGAATGCGGCGAACGAGCCCCGAGAACCGAACAGCGACAAGCCGGCGATTACGAGTCACGACGATGACCTCCATAAATGGGGAAATTGGGGGGCAGCGCTGGAAGCAAATCGCTGCCGAGGAGCAGACGGGCGTTTTTCCGACCCAAGACACGTTAACAATAACGGGGGCATCGGGGCAATGTTGATCGTACCCTGATCAGGAGGAGTTCCATGTCTGAACAGGAATCCGCCGCCACTGGGCGTCATGCATCCACCGGCGCGGCAGGGCCGCAGCTGCCTGAGCCGAGTCATGCGGAGCGCACGCGCACCCTGGCCTCGCTCGTTTCCCTCGGAACGCTGTCGACCATGTCGCGCCGGCATCCGGGATTTCCCTTCGGTTCGCTGATGCCCTTTGCCCTCGATCCCGCGGG
The DNA here is from genome assembly GCA_036267095.1 of Acidobacteriaceae bacterium. Lineage (GTDB taxonomy): Bacteria > Acidobacteriota > Terriglobia > Terriglobales > Acidobacteriaceae > Palsa-343. Next base: position 130,955 of record DATAWS010000017.1, on the reverse strand, counting down.
TCGTCCCATCTTCCTCATCAGCAGTATGGCCATGCACACCCAGAACCTCAGCAGCGATCCGAGATGCAGCCTGTTTGTGGCCCAGCCGAGTCCCGACGGCGATCCTCTGGGATCCGCCCGCGCTACTCTGGTCGGCGAGGCGGCGCCGGTTCCCGCGACCGATCTGGCTGTGGTGCGCGAAGTCTACGAAGCGCGTCATCCTAACAGCCGCTACTGGGTCGATTTCCCCGATTTCAGCTTCTATCGCCTGCAGGCCGCCGGCCTCTACTATGTCGGCGGATTCGGCGTGATGGGCTGGGTCGACGCCGGGGAGTATGAAGCCGCTTCCCCTGACCCTCTTGCCGCATCCGCGCCGGGCATGATCGCACATATGAATGCCGATCACGCCGACTCGATGATTCTGCTGGCGCGCGCACATGCGGGACTCGAGGCCACGGAAGCGGCGATGACTTCCATCGACCGCCTTGGCTTTACGCTGCGTCTGAAGACCGCAGAAGGCATGAAGGGCGCCCGCATTAATCTCCCCTGCGAAGTCCACACGCCGCAGGAGGCGCGGAAAGTGCTTGTGGAGATGGTCCGGCAGTGTTCTCCCGGCAAATTCTGACGACCGTTCCGGCGCATGCTGCTGGTCGGTTCAGGCAGCGGCGCCCGTGGCTTCGTTCTCACCGGAGTCCCGGAGGTCCGGGCCGGGCCGGTTTGTATCCGTGATGCGCTAGCCCAACGGCGTTTGCTCGTCTTTCGTCCCGACGCTGGAAGGCCGGCGGGAGACAGCAGCCAACTGTTTCACCGTAACCACGCCTTCGGGCAGGCCGGCATAGGCGCGAGCGCTGCTCCAGGGCCACTCCTCGGGGGCGAGGACGAGCCCTGCCTTTACCGGTTCCTGGTGCATGGAACTGAGGCGGGCGGCGACGGCCTCCGCTCCCACAACGTGCGTGTCGGAGAACCGGCTCTCCCAAACCTGCTCATCGCTGCGGGCCGAATTGTTGTAGCGGCGGCGGTAGCGAGCCTGCAGCACTTCAACCGCGTTGGCGGTGGTATCGATCTCAGGTTCAGCTATGAGCAGCCGGAAGTGATCAGGCATCGCAACATAGCCAACCACAGCAAACCGGAACTTGACGCGCACTTCTTCGAGGAGGCGAAGGAAAACGTCGCGATGCTTCTCTTGTCCGAGCTTTGGCTGGTGCTGACAGCAGGAGCAGGAGATGAGGTGGAAATGGCCTTTGCCATAAACAATGTCCCGGTGTTTGGGCATGGATTTCAGTGTAGGGCAGCGAGCCTGCGAGCTTGCGTCATTCGACGGCTCGACCATTCAATATCTCCGGCGGGTTCCTGACAGGACCGCTCTCTCAGCGACATGGCGCGGTCGGTCGGGCCGCGGCTCCCTGGGCCGCGCCTTCCTGGGGAGCGGCTTCGTGATAAGGTGGGAGAAATGAGATTCCGCCCCAGTCCCGCGACCGTTTGTGCATGTTGTTGCACGGCGCGCCGGACTTGTGGGTAGTTTCGTCTAAAGCTTTTCTACCCATTAAGCCCGCGCTTCAGCCCCTGCTGACGCGGGCTTTCTCTTTTGCCCCAAACAAACGAGAGACTGAATGGCAGACAGATACATCGCTGAATCCACCGCGATCCGTGATCACCGACCGCTGAGCCACCTGCAGCAGCTGGAGGCCGAGAGCATTCACATCTTCCGCGAAGTAGCGGCGGAGTTCCAGAAGCCGGTAATGCTGTATTCCATCGGCAAGGACTCGTCGGTGATGCTGCGGCTGGCGCAAAAGGCCTTTTTCCCGGGACCGATTCCGTTTCCCCTGCTGCATATCGATACCGGGTACAAGTTCCGCGAGATGCTCGAATTTCGCGATCGCGTCACGGCCGAGCTGGGGTTGAAGCTGCTTGTGTGGCGGAATGAAGAGGCACTCGCGGCCGGGGCGAATCCGGTGGCTCTGGGCACGCGGCGGTGCTGCGGTCTGCTGAAGACGCAGGCGTTGCTGGACGGGCTGCGGACGCACGGGTTCGACGCGGCCTTCGGCGGGGCGCGGCGGGATGAGGAGAAATCGCGGGCGAAGGAACGCATCTTCTCCTTTCGCGACAGCGCGGGGCAGTGGGATCCGAAGAACCAGCGGCCGGAGTTATGGAACCTGTTCAACGGCAATATTCATCCGGGTGAGAGCATCCGCGTCTTTCCGCTCTCGAACTGGACGGAGCTGGATGTCTGGCACTACATCCACATCGAGAAGATCCCGATTGTTCCTCTTTACCTCGCCAGGGAGCGGCGGATGCTGGTGCGCGGCGAGAGCCTGATCCCGGTCGAGCAGGATTTTGTGCGTGGTTTGCCCGGCGAGGAGCAGTGGGTGCGCTGCCGGCTGCGATCGCTGGGCTGCAGCCCGTGCACGGGGGCGATCCGGTCGGACGCGGACACGGTGCCGCGGATCATCGCCGAGCTGATGGCGATGCGGAACTCGGAGCGGGCTAACCGGGTGATCGATCACGACCAGGACGGCTCGATGGAGATGAAAAAGCGGGAGGGCTATTTCTGATGAGCGCGCAGGAAAGCGCATGGATGGTGGAAGACGTGAGCGCACAGGCGGATGCGGAGGTGGAGGCGCTGCTGGCAGCCGAGCGGCGCAAGGACCTGTTGCGCTTCAGCACGGCAGGCAGCGTGGACGATGGCAAATCGACGCTGATCGGACGGCTGCTGTACGACTCGCATAACGTCTACGACGACCATGTGGCGTCGGTGACGCGCGGTGCGGCGATTGATTTCGCGCAGCTCACCGACGGTCTGCGAGCGGAGCGCGAGCAGGGCATCACGATCGACGTGGCGTACCGCTTTTTCTCGACAGCCAGGAGGAAGTTCATCATCGCCGACACGCCGGGGCATGAGGAGTACACGCGCAACATGGCAACCGGCTCCTCGACGGCGGACGTGGCGGTGGTGCTGGTGGATGCGCGCAAGGGAATCCTCGAGCAGACGCGCCGGCACGCGTGCATCGCGGCGCTGCTGGGCATTCCGCAGGTGATTGCGGCCGTGAACAAAATGGACCTGGTGGACTTTTCGGAGCAGGTTTTCGTGGAGCACAGGGAGAGTCTGCTGGCACTGGGGGAAGCGCTTGAATTGCCGGAGCTCACGGCAGTCCCGGTAAGCGCACTGGATGGAGATAATGTGGTGCATCTTAGCGCGCGGATGCCCTGGTACCGGGGACCCAGCCTGCTGGAGCTGCTGGAGACGCTGCCGCCCGCGGTCGAGCGGGCGCGAACGGGTTTCCGGATGGCGGTGCAGCGGGTCATCCGCCCGCATCAGGAATTTCGCGGGTTTGCCGGGCAGATTGCTTCCGGGAGGGTGCGGCCCGGCGATGCCGTGGTGGCGCTGCCGTCGGGGGTACGGAACCGGGTGCGGTCGATCACGACGTGGGACGGCGAGCTTTCCGAGGCACACGCGCCGCAATCCGTCGTACTCAGGCTGGAGGAGGAAGCGGACATCAGCCGCGGCGACATACTGGCGGCGGCCGAAGCTCCGCCGGCGCGGACCAGGCGGGTGAAGGCGACGGTGGTTTGGATGCGGGCCCGGCCGCTCCACGCCGGCAGTGCGTGGCTGCTGAAGCATACGACGCAGACGGTGCGAGCGCGGGTGACGGCGATCCGCTCGCGGCTCGATGTGGAGCGTCTCGCATCGCACCCCGCCGACAGCCTGGAGTTGAACGCGATCGGCGAAGTGACGGTGGAGACAGATCGGCCGCTGCTGGCGGACCTCTATCGCGATAACCGCACCACCGGCAGCTTCATCCTGATCGATCCGGCGGACAGCGCCACAGCGGGCGCGGGGATGATCCGCCAGGCAGAGACGGGCGGCGTTCAGGGCGTGGAGAGCCGGGGCGCGCTGATCGTGCTGGGAAAGCGGCTCGACGGCCGTGCGGCGCTGGCGCAGGAACTGGAAGAGCGGCTGCTGGCGCGCGGGGCGCTGGCCGTCCGGACGCGAATTGCGGATCGCGGCGCCCTGCGTCCGCTCGTCCTGGCTGGAGCGGTGGTGATTGTGGAGACCGACGAGGCGAATGAGGAAGCGATTCTTGTGGTCGACGAAAGCAAACATGCAGAGCCGGCCCGGGTCGCCAACGTGGAGGCGGTTCTGGCATGGCTCGAGAATTCAGCGGACGGAGGAAGAACAGCATGACGGCGAACGGCACAATTCATCCCGAAAATCGCGCGGCGGCTGAGTCATCGCTGTGGGCTGCCGCGCGGCAGTTTCTGGCCGACCGCCTCGAGGCTGCCGATGGCGTTTGCGTCACCAGCAGTTTCCAGGCCGAAGACGTCGTTCTGCTGCATATGGTGCGAGCCCTGCTTCCCAGGGTGGCGGTGCTCTTCCTCGAAACGGGCTATCACTTTCCGGAGACGCTGGCCTATCGGGACCGCATAGCGGCGGAGTGGGACCTGCAGCTCATCAGTCTGGCGCCGCAGCAAACCGTGTCCGAGCAGGAGTCGGCGCTGGGCATCCTGTACCGGACGGCGCCGGATCGCTGCTGCGCACTGCGCAAGGTGGGGCCGCTGTTCGAGGCCCTGTCGGGCTATCGGGTGTGGGTGACGGGGTTGCGGCGGCAGCAGGCGAAATCGCGCGCGCACCTGCAGCTCGAAGAGGATTTCAGGCTGCCGGGCGGGGCGACGCTGCGCAAGCTGAATCCGCTGGCGGAGTGGACGACGCGGGATGTGTGGGAGTATGCGGGAGCGCATGGGATTCCGCTGCTGCCGCTCTACGAGCGCGGGTATACGAGCATCGGCTGCGCGCCGTGCACCAGCCTGCCGGCCGATCCGGCCGATCCGCGGTCGGGGCGATGGTCGGGGCGCAAACAGGAATGCGGCATTCATCTGCAGGACGAGTGATGGAGTAACGCATGGAGGTGCTGCTGGGATTCGCGATTGCCGTGCTGATCTCGCTGACTGGCGTGGGCGCGGGAACGATGACCGCGCCGCTGCTGATCCTTTTCCTGCGGGTGCCGGTCTCGCTGGCGGTGGGTACGGCGCTGGCGTATTCGGCGGCGGTGAAGCTGGTGGTGGTGCCGGTGCAGATATGGCGGCGGAAGGTGGTATGGCGCGTGCTGGGGGTGATGCTGCTCACGGGGATTCCGGGCGTCGTGCTGGGAACTCTGCTGCTCCGCGAGGCGGTGGAGCTGAAGAACGACAAGGTCTGGCTGTACGGAGCGCTGGGCGCCATGATCATGCTGTCGTCGGCATGGCATATCGTCCGCCACTTTCGGCCAGGCCTTGCCATGGAGGCGCGGAAGACACGGCCCGCGTGGCTGGCGACGGCGATGCTGCCGGTAGGCGCGGAGGTGGGCTTCTCGTCGTCGGGTGCGGGCGCACTGGGGACCGTCGCCCTGCTGGGGCTGACGCAGCTTGAAGCGACGCAGGTGGTGGGGACGGATCTGGCGTTTGGGCTGAGTCTGTCGCTGGTGGGCGGCGGCCTGCACCTGGCGGGCGGCGGGGTCGATGCCGGGCTGCTGCTGCGTCTGATTGCCGGCGGCATGGTGGGCGCAGTGGCGGGAACAACCATCGCTCCACGAATTCCGGCACGCACTATGCGGCTGGCGCTTTCGGTGTGGCTGCTGACGATCGGGATCGAGCTGTGCTGGAGAGCTGCTGCGCTGGCGGCCCTGTGAAGACCTGAGCCGGACGGTACGGCCGCCGCTGTTTCAGACGAGAGGCAGGGAGATATGATCATCCGCCTGGAGGAGAACGTGATGCCTTCTGGTCCTCAGGAGGGTGACGTCCTGCTGCATGGCGCTCGGGGGCGGTGTGGCGTAGCGTGGTGTTGTCGCATACTTCATTTCAGGATTTGACGCGTGAAACGACTGTCAATGCTTGTGGGCACTGTTGCTCTGGTCGCATCCACGTCTTGTATGGGTCAGACGGATGCGAAGGCTCCGGCTGGTCCCGTTGCGTTAACGGTGCAATTACCCAGTCCTGAACAGAAGATTTTGTATGTGGACGAGGTAATGCCGGCCAGACCCGGGCCCCTGACCCTCTACTACCCGAAATACATCCCCGGCGATCACGCGCCGGATGGGCCGATCGGCGCAATGACAGGCCTGGAAGTCACGGCTGGCGGCAAACGAATCGCATGGCACCGTGACGAAGTGGACATGTTCACGTTTCATTTGACCGTGCCGACGAACGCCGACCGGATCGAAATCCGCTTTGAGTTTCCGGCAGATGACCGGGTCACCCCATGTCTTATGGGTCTCGAGTGGAATGACGCAGCGCTCTACCAGGCCGGCTATCCGACCCGGGTGCAGATGTACCAGCCGACCCTGGTGATTCCCGCCGATTGGCGCTACGCAAGTGCGCTGACCACGGAAAAGAGGGTTGGCGGACGCGTTAGCTTCAGGCCTGTGCCGTTCAACACCCTGGTCGATTCTCCGGTGATTGCGGGGAAATATCTTCGGGAGGTTGACCTTACACCGGGCGGCTCATCGGTGCATCGTTATCTCGATATGGTGGGTGATGATGCGGCAGCACTGGATGCTTCCGACGCGCAAATCGCCGGCTATCGTCATCTGGTCGAGCAGGCGCAGGCGTTGTTTCACTCCCATCACTACGATGACTATCATTTCCTTCTGACGCTGAGCGACTACGTTTCGAAAGGCGGTCTGGAACACCACCAGTCGAGCGACGACCGCGCGCGTGGCGGCGCCCGGATGTTTGCCGACCCTGACCATTTCATGCTCGATGGTTCCCTCCTGCCGCATGAATACACCCACTCATGGAACGGCAAATTCATGCGTCCGGCCGAACTATGGCAGCCGGACTTCGAGAGTCCCGAACACGCGCAGATGTTGTGGGTGTATGAGGGTCTCACGGTCTATCTCGGCGACGTATTGACGGTGCGAAGCGGCTTGTGGTCGCCGGATACCTGGCGTGAGGCGGTCGCCTATCGGGCGGCGGAGATGGCGGCCCGGACGGGGCGCGAGTGGCGTCCGCTGATCGACACGACCGTGGCCGCGCAGTTGCTTTATGGGTCGCCCAGCGCCTGGTCGAACTGGCGCCGGCAAACCGATTTCTACCGTGAAGGCCAGTTGCTGTGGCTCGCCGTCGATATGAAGATGCGGACATTGAGCCATGATCGACGTTCCATTGACGATTTTGCCCGGCTCTTTTTCGGTGTCGACAACGGCAGTTTCGTCACCCATACCTACACCTTCAACGACGTCGTCGCCTCGCTCAATGCTGTCCAGCCGTATGACTGGGCGACCTTTCTGCACCACTGGCTGGACGGTGTGGGCGAGCAGGTACCGCTGCTGTCCGGCATCGAGGCCAGCGGTTGGCGTTTGGTTTATACGGACCAGCCTTCGCGGTACCAGAACGCGCTGGAGAATGTGGGCGAAGGCGAACTCAGCAGCACGGGTGTCAACGCAATGTTCTCGCTGGGCCTGTTCGTCGATCGGCAGGGTGAAATCAAGGACGTGTTATGGAACGGGCCGGCGTTCCAGGCCGGGCTCGCACCGGGGATGAAGCTTGTCTCCATCGACGGCCGCCCCTACAGCGCCGCGTGGTTGCGGAGCGCAATCTCCCAGGCGCAGAAGAGCAGGAACCCGCTGCAGATCAGGACAGAGGACGACGGCGTCACCGAGCTCTACACGGTCCACTACGACGGTGGAGTGAAGTACCCGCATCTGGTCCGAGTGCCGGGCCAGGCCGATTACCTGCAGCAGGTCCTCGAACCGAAGCCTTCGGACAGCGGCTCCTGAAGGTGCCTGGATCCCGGCCGCCTGGCAATGGTGCTGGAATTCAAAAGAAAATCGCCCCTGCCGGTCTCGCAACGGCAATGTGAAGTGCACGGGCAGTCACCGCCGCACTCGGCCGTAAGCTGGAGCGCATCGAAGCGAGCCAGATGCTGGCACCCGAGGGCCCTGCACTCATCGATCTAAAACGGGATTGTACTCATGATGGCCGAGCTTGAGTTTCGCCTGCATAAAGACGCCGCCTGGCGGCGCTTTGATCGGGGGGTGGACAGCCGCCGTGCAATCTTCCCCCATGGCTGCCTCATTCAGTCTTGATTCCTGAGGGACGATCCAATGTCTTTTTTGTGGTGAACGAGCAGGCGTGCGACGATTCCCATTCTCCAACCGCGCCATTGGAGCACGGCGCGATCGTCGAAGCTCCGCAGTGCTGACATTCCGATCGAATCCGCATCCAGATTCCCTCGCGGACGAGTGAATGAATGAACTGCTGCGATTCGTACATTGGCGACACGCCTCTCTCTCTATCCGGCGCGCCGGTCCAGGAATCTGAGCACTCGATCCGTGAAGGTGCATGGCGGTTTAAGGTCAACGCGCGCGGCAATGACCGCAGCCACTTTGGCAATGGTGAGAGGAGGATTTGATGCGGAGTCTCGCCTCGCGTCCGGATCGTCCGGACGGACCGAGTCTGGATTGAATTTCATGGTTCTGGTGCTCCAAAGCAGAGAAATCAAAGTACCGCAATTCCGCAATAGTACACCCGAATAACCCTAACGGCGCGGCGAGCGGATCCTCGATCTTTGGATTTAACAATCCACCTGCATTGAGCGAGGTTCGGCCGACCTTCGGCCAAACGCAGGCGAAGGACTTGCGCCTGGGGATTTCACCTTTCTACGAGGAATTTCAGACCTTGGGCCGCCCTAATGCCCTGTATTTGCAGTCAGTTGACCAAGCTGGCACCGCGCCGAAGTCGTGTCCGGATCGCTAAGCCTGCGGCCTCTGCTTCTTCACCTTCACCAGCCGCGCCAGCATTCCATCGGGAGAGCCGTGCGTCCTGACTAAGAGTAAGGTTTGGTGCTGTATCTGGGCTTGCCACGGGTATCAAAGTTCTCCTCTCGGCTCATACCGAAAAATGAGGAAAACTGAGCTTTACCGCTGACTTCTGTTAGGAATTAATCGTAAACCATTGATTCTAAAAGGCTGGTGCCGAAGAAGGGACTCGAACCCCCACACCCTTGCGGGTACATGGACCTGAACCATGCGCGTCTGCCAATTCCGCCACTTCGGCAAGTGAAGTCCGGCGCTGGAGCGCTGGACGGGCAGCAATTGCTAGTGTTACAAAGGCTCCCACGCGTGTCAAACCCGGGCGCCGGACTGCATCCAACCGGTATTCTGAGCTGGAGGAAGAACGCATCCGATGAACCCGACCGCCCCGTCCAAACCCATTCCGGAACAGCAGGCGAAGGAGATTCGCCGGCTGGCGCACGATCTCGGCAACGCCCTGGAAATTGTGCTGCAGACCAGTTTTCTGCTGGGCACCGTTCCGCTGGAAGACGATGCCAAAAAGTGGCGGTCGATGCTGGACAACGGCGTTCAGCAGGCGGCTGAGATCAACCGGCAATTGCGCGAATACGTCCGCAGCAACAGTTAGCCGACGCGAGTGAGAAACCGGAAAATGCGATAATAGAAGCTGCTGGAAAGGGATCTTCTCCTGCATTTGGGGGCGTCACGGTTTCGACGGGATCACTTGCGGCAAGGAGGCATGCCGGGGTCTGGGCACCCGTAATCGCCTGGAAAACCATAATTGCCAACACCAATCAGCTGGCATACGCAGCCTAATTAGTTAGGTTGCCGTTCTTCACGGCTTTGCTCCCGGGCCGTGGCAGGACGTCGCACAGGGAGCTGGTTGCCAGCCCTCGGTCCGTGGGTTGGTGACGAGATCATCGGACTAGTTTTCGGCGTTTCTTGTCCGCTCTGAGCGCCGGGAGCGAAACTTTGGAACGGACTGAGCATGGAGTCTCCTGGCTGACAATGATTTCGGACGCGGGTTCGACTCCCGCCGCCTCCACCAGTTCTCGCTCGCCGTTTATTGAGACGCTGATCCCGTCGCCGCGTGGACCGATCGGCCCTTTAGCTCCTCCGGTGAAGTGAATGTCCACGTATCCGGCAGGCCTTTGCCGGGTGCGGGAGCCTCCACCGTTCCGGCAGCGATCCTGGTCTTCTTCCCAGCGATGACTTCGAAATTGCTTTGGCCAGCAGAGCCCAGAGCCGGGGAAAACTGCAGGCTGAGTCCCTGGTCGCGCTTGTTATCAGCCGGCCCGAAGGTGACATGGCTTACAGCTCCGCTCGCAAGGGTATAGGTGGCCGTGGTTCCGAGCATTTTGTCAGCGTAGACCGTGGTATCGCCATTTTTGGTCACGTTCAGGACCTGGCCCTGAGCCCCGGTGAGAGACGCGCCGTCTGATTTCCAGGCGGCGGCGGGAGCAAAAGTCAGGACGTGCACGTCCACCGAGAGCGCGCCCCGATAGGGAACGAAGTAAGGGGGCTGGGCGATTTCTTTCCAGAGATCGGCAGTGCTGGTGACGTTGCCGATGCGCAGCGCGGTGCCCTGGCCGGCAAGCCCGCCCTGCTCCCGATCGATCAGAATGGAGACCGGACCTGCAGCCACGGGTGAAGTGCCGGCGCCCTGCTCGGTGACATCGGTGCCGAGGATGAATTGCCAGACGACGGGAGTGCCGGTCTCGGTGTTGAAGCGCAGCAGATATTGCGCGCCATTGGAGGGTGCAGGGGGCGCGTCGAGCTGCATTGGGACCTGATGGACGTTCAGGCCGCGGCGCTGATCGATGGCGAGTTCCTCGGAGGAGTTGGTGTAGTAGAGGGGGGGGCCTGGTTTTTTGGAGACGAGTTCGACGTCGTAGATGGGCTGCTTGCCGCGATCGTCGATGTCGAGCACGATCATCGAATACGGCAGTTCGGGGCCGACCCACTGGACGATCTGCTCGGGCCAGTAGCGATAAAAGACGCCGGGGAGAAGCAGGGGCGGAGACGCCTGGGCAGCGAGGGCCACGGGCAACGCAGCGAGGGCGGCGAGGATGAGGATTCGACGGGTGGGCATGAGAGAAGTCCTTTCGGTGGGGCGAATCAGAAACTGAAGCGCGCTCCCAGTTCGATACGGCGGGCGCTTTCGGCTGCGATGGGATCGCCGAAGCTGGGCGAGGAAACGATCGAGCTGACAGCGCTGGCATTCGTATGGTTCAGCAGGTTGGCGCTGCGCACATTCAGCGTGAGGGTGCGCGGGCGGTCGGATTTCGGGGAGAGCTTCCAGGCACGGCTCAGGTTCATATCGAGGTGGAGGAGGGCGGGCATGGTGCCGAGGTCGCGGGGAACGTCGCCGTTCACCGTATTGGCAGAGAGCAGGCCGAAGCGGGTGGCGTAGACGCCGGAACCGGGAGCCGAGGCATCCGTGGGGCGATCGTTGAAGACGCCGTCGCCGTTGTTGTCGGTGCCGGTGGTGAGGTTGTAGGGGAGGCCGCTCTGCGCATCCATTTGCGCGGAGAGGTCGAGTTTGCCGGGCAGGCTGAGATTGCCGAAGAAGAAGAGCCGCTGGCGGGCCTGCCAGTCGGGCGGCCCGGTTTCGCCGCGATTGGAGTATGCGGACTGCGCGAATCCGGCGTTGGCGGGAGCATCGCTGGTGAGGTTGAAATTGAGGTATCCGAGGAAGAAGGCGAAGCGCTTATAGCTGTGCTGATCGAGGCCGAGAAAGACGACGTTGCCGCTGAGATGGCCGGTGGCTTCGAACTGGAAGATGTTTTCGTTGGCAGCGATGGGGCGGGGTGCGGCCAGAGCGGCAGCCAGATCAGGGACGGTGTTGTTGCTGGTGTTCACCAGCGGCGCGTTGATGTCGCGGGAGCGAAGGTCGTTCCAGGACTCGGCGAGGTAGACGTTGGCCTGCGCATGCCAGTGGTGGGGGAAGTCGTGCTCGACGCCGATGCCGCTCTGAAAGGAGGGCACCTGGGGAAGCGAGCGGGGCAGCGACCGGACGGTCGTGACGTCGAGCGACTGCGAAGTGGGGGTGAGCGGCGCGGTGAACGAGGGCGAGTAGATCATCGATTGAAGCTGGCGGGTGCCGTCGAGGCGGTAAGCCTCGGTGATGACGGCTTCGGGGACGACCGATGAGAAGAGGCCGGTGTGCAGATGGAGGACGGTTTTGGCGCGTTTGTCGAGCGCCCAGGCGATGCCGGCGCGCGGCGCGAAATTGGCATAGCTGCCCGGGCTGGTCTGGAGCGCGTAGCGCAGGCCCGCGGAGAGCGACAACCGGGGAGTCATCTTCACCGTGTCTTCCGCGTAGAGGGCAAGCTGCCACTGGGTGAAGGGAACGAGCGCTGTGCCGCTGGTGACCTGAAAGAGGGTGGGTGTGCCGCCAGGCAGGCTGAGCATGGCGCGGCGGTATTGCTCGAGCGCGGAGATGGTGGTGGTTTGGCCGGTGGACTGATTGTTGGCATCGAGCACGGGGGCTGCGCCGCCGGCAAAGGTGAAGGCGCCGTTGAAGGTGTTGGGATCGACGTTATGGACGAAGATGCCCAGCGACTGGGCGCCGATTTTCCAGGTCTGGCGTTGGTGCGACCAGAGAAGGTCCTCGTCGATTTCGAGATTGCGCTCGCGGTCATTCAGGTTCTGCGCGGAGCTGCCACCGCCCTCGAAGAATCCGGCCACCTGAACGGCGGGCGCGGTGGAGAGGGGTGTCTGCGCGGTGTCATTCCAGGTGAAAGCCGCGTGGGTTTCGTGGAGCAATGTGGGGCTGAGGGTCTGGGTATTGGTGGCGCGCAGGTCGTATTCGCTGACGGTGCTGCCGTAGCCGGCCTGCTCGATGACGAATCCGCCGATTCCCTGGTTCGAAAGGTCGTTGGTGTTGGCGGCGAAGGAAAGGGTGAAGACGTCGGACTTGCCGAGCTGCCAGTCGCTGCGGGCGGAAGCGATCCAAAGACGCTGCGGGGCGGCAACCGTCTGGTGCAGAGGGGCCGCGTTCCCGGCAGGATCGAGCGTGACCGCGTTGACGATGTTGTATTCATTGATGTCGCGTTTCTCGAGGGCGAGAAAGTAGTCGCTTCTCCCTTTGCGAATGGGTCCGCCGAGCTCGAAGCCGTAACGGCGGCGGCTGGCCGGAGTGGCTACGGCGGAGAAAGGGTCGGTGGCGTTGAAGGGGCCTTCGCTGTCGGTGAGGAAGAGCGCGCCATGGAGAGAGTCGGCGCCGGGTTTGGTGAAAATCTCCACGCGGCCGCCGGCGTAGGGCGGGGTGTCGTACTCGGCGGAGAAGAGGTCGGGGGCGGTCACGATGCGCGCGATGGATGCCTTGGGCGGCAGCGCGCTGCTGTTCTGAAAGCCGTCGACGGTGATGCGCGCAGCTCCTGGAGCGCCGCCATTGGCGGCGGCGAGAATCTGCAGCTCGCGCTGGAAGTCGTCGGGATCGTCGGAGAGCTCCGTGATTTCCTTTGGGGTCAGGGTATGGGTGCCGATGCCCTGATCGGCATCGAGGCTCACGGCGTTGTCGGAGGGCACCTGGACTTCGGTTTTTACAACCCCAATCGCGAGATGGAAGTCGAAATGAGCAGAGGCGCCGGCGTGAATCTGAAGCTGCCCGTCAAAAGGCGCGAACCCATTCGCGGTGACGGTAATCCGCCGCGTGCCGGAAGGGAGACAAGGGAACAGATAGCGGCCGGTTGCGCCGGAAGTGACGGTGGCCCCGGGGCCGGCATGGAGGACTGCCCCCGGAACGACGGCGCCGGTGGGGTCGAGAATGATGCCTTCGACGGAACCGCCCGTGCAGGACTGCCCGGACGCGGCAATCCCACTGAGCAACAGGAAGAACACAACGAGAATGGAGGAGATGGCAGGGCGACGCATAAGGAATCCTTCCAATATCGCCATAGTGTGCGAAGCGGCAGCGCGAAAACAGTGCGGGTTGTCAGCAATGCGCGATGACAAACGTCATGCCGGGATGGATTGGGTTGTGAGGCCCTGGTTGGGTCCGCCGTCGTTCCGGGGGTCAGGGTTTTGCAGGACCAAAGAACGAGCTGGGTTTCAAAATGATGAACGGGTAAGTCCGCAGGAAGATTGCTCTTCGGGAATTCCATGAATCCATTTTGTGGCGGCGTGCGGCGGGTAAGCAGGTGGATACCCAGAGCCGAGATGAGCCTGAGGGGAGGCAGCGCGGACTGCTAAAATACGGCCACGCCGGGGGATCAGAAAGGCACGCGGTGGAGGACAAGAGCGTCGAGCAACTGACAGCGGAGATCAAGGCGCGCTACGGAATCGGCGGCGGTGGGGCGGGCCCGCGGCGATTCCCGATCGTCCTCATCCGCCCGTCTCATTACGACGGCGACGGGTACGTGGTTCAGTGGGTTCGGCCGGCAGCACCGTCTGAGCGGCTGGCGGGGATGCGGAGCCTGGTGGAGAACTGTCTCGGGCGCGGCATTCCGGGGACAGAGGTCGAGACAGAGCTGCGGGTGATCGATGAGAATACCGCGCGAGTGCGGCCGGAGCGGCTGGCCAAATCGCTGCAGGGCGGCCAGGGTCTGGTGATACTGGCAGATGTGCAGGCCAATCAGTTTCCGCGGGCCATGGATATTGCTCTGCCGCTGCGGGTGGCGGGAGTGCATGTCTGCATGGCAGGACTGTTCGTCGCCGGCGGTATGGCGGCATCGACCCCGGCGCTGCGCGAGGCAATGAATCTGGGGATTTCTCTGCTGGCGGGTGGCCCAATCCAGGCGCAGATCGATGACCTGGTGCGGGACGCATGGCAGGGCCGACTGCAACCGCACTACTCCGATGAAGCGTCAGCGTCGGCAAGCGGAGCAACGCCGCCGGTCGCCGCGACGCGACTGGTGGGGGGAATGGCGCGCGCGATGCGGCTGCTGCCGTTCGAGTGCACCTTCTGCACCGTGGTGGATGTCGCGGGCAGCAGCGCGGATGCTGCGGAGGAGAAGATCCGGCGGGAACTGCAGCATGGGTCGGGGCGCTTCCTGCTGGCGGACCGCAATTTCTCGCGCAACCCGGAGTGGGAGAAGATCTTCGATCGTCTGATCACCATGCGCGAACAGGAAAACCTGGACGTCGAATGCACGCTGCAGGTGGATGCCGTATGCCACCGGCTGCCGCGGTTCCTTGAGAAGGCGGCGCGGGCCGGGGTTCGCGGCGTGTTTGTCGATCTCGAAAGTGGAATTGGCGCACGGCAGGCAGAGGGCCACCCGAGCCCGGATTCGATTAGCGGCTACCGGGCCATGCTGCTCGAATGGAAGCGAGTGGGGGTGGTGGTCTTCGCGGGGTATGCGGTGGGCGGCAAGGGGGAGACGGCGGAAGATATCGCGCGGGAAGTGCGCATGCTGCAGCGCGAGCTGCCGATTGACGTGCTGGAGCCCGGCTGCGCGGCTGCGCCGGACCCGGAGGCGGGAGCAAGGCTGGCACGCGCCGCGTGGAGGGAATTCTACACGCTGGAGCACATGGAGAAGGTGCTGCGCCGGGCTGTGGCAACGGGGACTGACGTCGAAGAGCTAATCGCCATCCTGCTCTGGTTCCATTTCTGCGTGGTTTACGAAAAGGCCGATCCGATGCTGGGCGGCTCGCGGCGGCGCAAGCACCGCCGGGACCGGCGGCCCTCGATCGAACGAGAAGACCCCCTCAGCTTCTATCCCAACTATGCCGTGGAGTTGGCCTGGAAACGAATCAGGATGGCGAGGCTCTACCGGCGTTTCCGGCGCTTTGTAAAGCAGCTGGAGGGCGAGCCTGGAGCGCGCAGTTATACCGACAGCGCGCTGGCGGGCACGAACGGCCTGCTGATGCCGCAGCTTCCCGCGGCGCGATAGGGCCGCAGCCGGGCTGGAGCCCGGAAACCACAGAATCCCATAAGGACCATTCCCGGCTCCCCGGCAGGGCTTTTTTCAGCCAACGGCGGGGAAGGCGCGGCAAATTTGCCCTGGTTGCTGCCGGTTTCCGTTTCCGTGAGCCGTTTTCCCCGGAATTCGCGCAATCAAGAGTATGAGCGGCAACTCCGGACTCGCTGAAGAGAGCACGAGCCCCGATTCCATGCCCATGGGCGGCTGGCGGAATCAGCGTGGAGCGTGCCCGGCGCGACTCACGGCGCAGGCTTCAACGTGGCAGGCACTTTCGCCGATGGGTGGGGTGGCGGGCTGGACTGGGTGCTCAGCCGGGACACTTCGGTGCGGCTGGCGGAAGTGGATGAGGTCGAGACGCATTTTGCAGACGGAGTTGCGGGGCGGCAAAAGAACGTGCGGCTGGTGTTTGGCGCGGTGTTCCGGTTCAAAACGAAGTAAGCGGGCGTTGATGGGAGAACAGGGGATGCGAGGGGAGACAAGCGTGTCGCGGAGAATGTTGCTGACGGTTGTAGCGGTGCTGACAACGCTGTTCTGGGCGATTGCGATTCCTGTGTGCTGGCCGCTGGGCGGATCGCAGGAAGCAACCGGTTCATGGATGCAGTTCGAGGATCCGCTGGAGCACGCTTTCTCTCTGGAAGTGCCGGCGGGCTGGCAGGTGCGCGGCGGCCTGTTTCGGCTGGGCTATTCCGACGAGCGGCCGATGGTGGATTTGCAGTCGCCGGACGGATCGATGGAAATCCGGCTGGGGGATGTGGCGATCCCGTCGTACGCACTGCCCAATCCGCTTCACGCCCAGGAAGGCAAAGGGGTTGACCTGGGAGCGCAGGCACAGCTGGTCGTGGCGCGCTATCGAACCGGTCCGGAGTTTGCGGTGCTTTATTCGCAGGCGCGCTTCGGCAACGGGTGCCGCGACGCGCAGGCGGACGCCGGCGATGCGAACTTTTCGCCTCCCGACTATCTGCCCCAGGGGTCGCAGCCGGCGCAGGATTCGGCGGGAAGCATCGCCTACCGCTGCACAACGCCCGATGGACCGAAGGTGGTCGTGACCTACGCGAGGACCTCGCTGGCTCAGGGCATCTGGCAGGCGGAAACGCTGGTCAGCGTGATGGCGGCTCCGGGAAATATCGGCCGGGCGAAGGCCATCGCCCTCCGATGCGCGCAATCGTTCCAGCTGAACAGCGAATGGGTGGAATATCAGAAACAGATGGATGCAGACGGATTGCAATACCAGCGGATGCGGCAGCAGGGACGGTGGCAACAGATTGCCGAGCAGGTCCGTCCTTTCGAAGCGCAGATGCAGGCGATGCAAAGCCAGGTGAGCGCGTTCGAGAGACAACAGCCGGCTCGGGCGGCGCAGGCAGAAAGCTTCACGAATGTGCTGAACGGCATCACGCCTGCGACCGATCCGCTGACCGGCGAACAGCGAATCGTGTGGACCGGGTCGAATGCGCATTACTGGGTCAACGGACTGGGCCACGTGGTGAACGCGAGCAATGCGCCTTCCGGCAACTGGCACCCGCTGCAGCCGAACCCCTGAATCAGCAGGTCACGGACCGGCCAAAGTCGCGCAGCGTGCGGACCAGTTGGGCTGCTGCGCCTGAGTCGATGGCGTGGGCGGCGCGCGCGGCTCCTTCTTTCAGGTTGGCGACAAGAGAGGCGGCTTCCAAAGCCGCGGCGGCGTTGAGAAGCACAACATCGCGGCGTGGCCCGCGTTCCGAGCCGGAGAGTATGGCCTCAAGAATTGCGGCGTTCGCCTCGGGTGTTTCGGCTCCGGAGAGATCGCCGAGGCTGGCGTGGGGCAACCCGGCATCTTCCGGTTGAACGAGCTGGGGGAACGTGTACGGCGCCGGGGAGCCAGGGAAGGAGCGCACCAGGATGGTGTCGGTCGCCGAGAGAGCGAGCTCGTCGATGCCGTCGCGGGCGTGCATCACGCGACCAAAACGAACGCCGAGTTTGCCCATCGCTCCGGCGACGACTTCGAGCTTGTCCGGTGCGTAGACGCCCATGATCTGCGCGGGGGCGCCGGCGGGATTGGTGAGCGGGCCGGCGAGATTGAAGACGGTGCGAAATCCGAGCGCGCGGCGAATGGGCTGGACGCGCTTCATGGCGGGGTGCAGCGCGGGCGCATACAGGAAAGTGAATCCAGTCGCGCGCAGGCAGGCGGCGGACTGTTGGGGCGCGAGGGCAACGGGGACACCCATGGCTTCGAGGACGTCGGCGGAGCCGCAGCGGGAGGTGACGCCGCGATTGCCGTGTTTGGCGACCTTTGCCCCGGCAGCGGCAGCCACCAGGGCGGCTCCGGTGGAGATATTGAAAGTCCCGCGGCCATCGCCACCGGTGCCGCAGGTATCGACCAGGGCGGCGCGCTCCTCTTCGGTAAGCGGAACCGGGAGCGAGAGCGCGCGCATGGCTTCAGCGAAGCCGGTGAGCTCGTCTGCGGTTTCGCCGCGGGCAGCCATGGCGGTGAGCAAAGCTGCGATGGCCAGGTCGGCGGATGAATCGGCTTCCGCGGTCAGGATGGCGCGGAGCGCGGAGCGGGCCTCTTCGCGGGTGAGCGTACGGTGTTCGTCGACGATGGGTTTGAGGAGATCCTGGAGGCCGGGCATGGAGTGATTCCATGCTATCGAATACAGGAACCAGGCGAAGGCGACCGCCCGGCAGGGCGATCGCCCTCGAAGTGCCGGTTAGTCGCCTGCCGCGGTGCCGGGCAATGGTTGGTAGGCCGGCTTCGACGGAATTGCCTGGACTGTGGGAGAGGGTTTTTCCGCGAAGAACGCGTGGTAAATGAGGCCCGCGAGAATTGCGCCGGCAATGGGCGCCACCCAGAACAGCCATAGTTGCGAGAGCGCCCATCCGCGCACGAAGAGGGCCTGGCTGGTGCTCCGGGCCGGGTTCACGGAGGTATTGGTGACGGGAATCCCAACCAGATGGATGAGGGTGAGGCAGAGCCCGATGGCGATGGGAGCAAAGCCCTGCGGCGCGCGAACGTCGGTGGCGCCCATGATGACCATGAGAAAGAAGAAGGTCAGGATCATCTCCGCAACGAAGCAGGCAGCGAGGGTGTAGCCGCCGGGAGAGTGAATGCCGTAGCCGTTGGCGGCAAAGTTGCCGAGGACAAATCCGGGCTTGCCGCGAGCGATCACATAGAGGGCAGCGGCACCGACGAAACCGCCCGCCACCTGGGCCGCGATGTAAGGAAGCAGGCGGCTGAGCGGAAAGCGCCGCCCCACTACCAGGCCAATGGAGACCGCGGGGTTGATGTGGCATCCGGAAATATGGCCGATGGCGAAGGCCATGGTCAGCAGGGTGAGGCCGAAGGCAAGGGCAACGCCGAGAAAGCCGATGCCCAAACCGGGATAGCCGGCGGCCAGAACGGCGGCGCCACATCCGCCAAAGACGAGCCAGGCGGTGCCGAAGAATTCGGCAACCACACATTTGCTGAGATTCATGATTCCCTCCAAAAGAGCAGTCGAGAGATTGAGCGAGAGCTGCGCGGGCCGGGGGGGGGACGGAAGATCCCGGAACGCTCAGGCACGAGCACTTCCGGGAGGGTGCCAGTGTAGCGCAAACCGCGCGCAAACCAGCGGCCGGAGAAGGCGGCGCGCGGGAGCGGTTTGCCCCGCTTCGAAGCGGTCCGCTACACTGAGCAGTCGGCTTCAGCAGGGAATGCAGCGCGGTCAGCAGCGTCAACGGCTGGCGTCGAGGCTCGCGGACGATTTCTGCAACAACTTCTGTTGTGAGAAATCACTCGGCTCAGGGTCTGTAAAAATTCATTCGGCTTTACGTCTTCTATGAAAATTCACGAATATCAGGCGAAAGACATTCTGGCGAAGTACGGCGTGGCGATTCCCCATGGCGAAGTGGCCAATACGCTGGAGGAAGCGCTGGAAGTGGCGAAGCGGCTGTTCAGCAGCGGCGCGAAAGGGGTGGTGGTGAAGGCGCAGATCCACGCCGGTGGCCGGGGCAAGGGCGGCGGCGTGAAGGTGGCGAAAACGCTGGACGAAGCCGAGCAGTATGCCAAGCAGATCCTCGGCATGCAGCTGGTGACGCACCAGACCGGCCCGCAGGGACAAAAGGTGCAGCGCCTGCTCATTGAAGAGACGGCAGCCATTGATCGCGAGCTGTACCTCGGGATCGTGCTCGATCGGGCGGCGGCGAAGCTGGTATTCATGGCATCGCAGGCCGGCGGGATGGAGATTGAAGAGGTCGCCGCGAAGGATCCGAAGGCGATCTATAAGGCCTATATCGATCCGGGGGTTGGCTTCCAGGCCTATCAGGCCCGCGAGCTGGCCTTTGCCCTGGGGCTGAAACCGGCGCAGATCAATGAAGCGGTGAAATTCATGATGGGACTCTACAGGGTCTACATCGAGACCGACGCTTCGCTGCTGGAGATCAATCCTTTCATCACGACGAAGGACGATAAGCTTTTCGCTCTGGACTGCAAGATCAACTTCGATGACAACGCGATGTTCCGCCACAAAGATCTGAAGGAGCTGCGGGATGTCGCGGAAGAAGACCCGCTGGAGGTCGAGGCCTCGAAGTACGCGCTGAACTACATCAAGCTCGACGGCAACATCGCCTGCATGGTGAACGGCGCGGGCCTGGCCATGGCGACCATGGATATCATCCAGTACGCGGGCGGCATGCCGGCGAACTTCCTGGACGTGGGCGGCGGAGCGAACCAGCAGCAGATCGAGCACGCCTTCGAGATTTTGCTTTCAGACAAAGGCGTGCAGGCGGTGTTCATCAACATCTTCGGCGGGATTTTGCGTGTCGACACGCTGGCAAGCGGCGTTGTTGAAGCGGCTAAGAAGACCAATGTTCAGGTGCCGGTCATTCTCCGGCTGGAGGGCACCAATGTCGAACAGGGCCGGGAAATCCTGAAGAAGTCGGGTCTCAATTTCATCATTGGGGAAACCATGCAGGACGCTGCTCAAAAGACTGTGGCCGCAGCGAAAGGGGCATAGGAGCAGCTATTGGCTTCCCGCTTTTAGCGATTCGCTCATCGGGTTGTGAGTCCTGGCTGAATTCAAATGGACCAGAGCTTTCAAGATTGATTTGTTGGGCAACGCGCTATGGAAATGACGGTTTCGGTTTATCGGTTAACGCAGTCATTTCCCGGTGAAGAGATGTACGGATTGACTTCGCAAATGCGGCGAGCGGCCGTTTCAGCAGCCAGCAGCATGGCCGAAGGGCGAGGAAGGATCACCGAAGGCGAGTTGCGGGCAGTTTCCCGGGCTTGCACAGGGATCGAACTGTGAACTTCAAACTCAGATTCTGGCAGCAAAGCAACTCGAAACAGGCAATTCCGAACTCCTGAAAGATGCGCAGAATCTCAGCATGGAGGTGAGCAAGATGCTGAGCGGTCTCATCGCATCGCTGGGAGCTAAGAGCTAGGAGCTAAGAGCTAATGGCTGTTTTGGTCGATACCAATACTCGGCTTATCGTGCAGGGCATCACCGGGCGCGAAGGGACCTTCCACGCCAAAGGCTGCGCGGAATACGGAACCAGGGTCGTCGGCGGAGTCACGCCAGGCAAGGGCGGAACCATCCACGAGGGATGGCCGGTCTTCGATACGGTGCATGAGGCCGTCGAAAAGACGGGCGCCAACGTCACCGTGATTTTTGTGCCGCCGCCGTTTGCCGCCGACGCCATTCTGGAAGCCAACGACGCCGGCCTGCCGCTGATCATCTGCATCACCGAAGGAATTCCGATCAACGACATGGTGAAGGTATGGAGTGTGCTGAAGCACTCGCCGTCGCGGCTGATCGGACCGAACTGTCCGGGCGTGATCTCGCCGGGCAAGGCCAAGGTCGGCATCATGCCGGGGCGCATCCACAAAGAAGGGCCGGTCGGCATCGTGTCGCGCTCCGGGACCCTGACCTATGAGGCCGTTTATCAACTGACGCAGCGCGGCATCGGGCAGTCGACCGCCATCGGCATTGGCGGCGATCCGATCGTGGGCACGACCCACGTTGATGCGCTGAAGCTGCTCAACGATGACCCGCAAACCGAAGCCATCGTGCTGATCGGCGAGATAGGGGGAACCGCCGAAGAAACAGCCGCGCAGTTTGTGAAGGACCACGTGAGGAAGCCGGTGGTCGGGTTCATCGCCGGACAGACGGCTCCTCCCGGACGGCGCATGGGACACGCGGGCGCGATCATTTCCGGCGGCCAGGGAACGGCTGCGGAGAAGATGAAGGCGCTGAAGGCCGCGGGGATTCACGTGGTCGAAACCCCGGCGGTCATTGGGGAAACCGTCGCCAGGGTAATTGGAAAATAGCTTTTAGCGATTAGCTCGTCAACTGTGAACCGAGCCGTGTTGCCCGGTTTTCGGGCGACTCAGATCAACCCGCCTCCAATGAGGCTAAAAGGTAAGCGCTGGAGGCTAACAGCTAACTACATGCAGCGTACATTCAGCATTATTAAGCCGGATGCGATCCGGAAGGGCTATGCAGGGGCGATTCTCGCCGAGATTGAGAAGGCGGGATTCAGGATTGTCGCGATCAAGAAGCTGTTCATCGCGAAGCAGCAGGCCGAGGGCTTCTACCACGTTCACCAAGAGCGGCCATTCTTCGGATCGCTCACGTCGTTTATGTCTTCAGGGCCGATGGTTGCTCTGGTGCTGGAGAAGGACAATGCGATTGCCGATCTGCGGAAGCTGATGGGCGCGACCAACCCGGCAAATGCCGAAGAAGGCACGATCCGAAAGAACTTTGCGGGCTCGATTGAAGAGAACGCCATTCACGGTTCGGACGCCGAGGAGACGGCGCAGTTCGAGATCAGCTACTTCTTCGCGGGCTGCGAACTGGTCTAACTGGCCATTGTGCCCGCGATCCAGGCTTCCAGGTGGCGAATCGTTGCCTGCTGCTCGGAGACGACCCAGTTCACGAGATCGCCAATTGACACAATTCCGGTTACTTTTTCGCCGTCCACCACCGGGAGATGGCGGATGCGCCTTTCCGTCACGATGCGCATGCATTCGCCGATGGTATGGGCGGGGGTGACGGTGATGACCGGGCTGGTCATGATATCGGCGACCGGGGTGTCGTGGGACGAGCGTCCCTGCAGGACGATTTTGCGGGCGTAATCGCGCTCAGAAACGATACCGACGAGTTTCTGTTCGCGCATCACCAGCAGCGCGCCCACCTCTTTTTCCGCCATGATCCGGACGGCTTCGTAGACGGAGGAGGAAGGCTCGAGCGACCAGATGTCGCGGGGTTTATTTTGCAGCAGCGTGCCGACTTTTCCGGCTATTTCCATGAGGAGCGCAGAATAGCCCCCGCGGGAAACGTCCGTCAACGCCTGGAACAGGCAATTTTTCCTATTTCGCGATTTCGAGAAGGAGCGAATCCCGGCGCGATTCCACCACGCGGTCCACGCTGGAAAGCACGCGCGCATAGACGAGGACGCTGAGGGCGGCGAGCGCCAGCAGGATGGGCGTCGCGACCCAGGGATGGCCGAGGGCGGCCGATCCTCCCACCACGACGGCGCCGATGACGATGAAGCTGAATTGGGCCAGCATGCTGCTGAGGCCGTTGCCCAGCGCCCCGGATTCACGGCGCATCCGCGCCAGGTTCGCGCGATACGGCATGCGGATGGAGAGCACGTTGCCGGCGGCGAAGTTCGCGGGCACGGCAAACAGGATCCACGCCACGGTGGCCGCGACAACGCTGGGCTCCGGCGCGCCGAAGCGGAAGATCACCAGCCCCGCGATGGCCAGCGCCTCCAGCAGGAAGAGGGTGAGGTGGAGCAGGTTCTTGCCGAGGATCACGGTGCGTATGGGGGTGGGCGAGAGGAAGAAAAACTGGATGCCATGGCCTTCCGCGCCGAGGTTATTGCTGATGAGCCGGGTGAGCCCGAGAAAAGCCCAGATCATGGCGAGAGGCAGGGCGTAGGTATGGCGGATGCCCAAAAAGTCGCTGCCGCCGCCGCGCATGGTGCCTCCAAAAACGACGACCATGACCAGCGGGACGGCGAGGTTGTACAGCATAGGCCCGCTGCGCAGAAGGTAGCGCAGGTCCTTCTCGAAGACGGCGGCGGTGGGCCCGGAGAAGTTGATCAGCGGGCGTCCGCGGGGGCAGTGCGCTTTGGCGGCGCCTGCTCTGGCAGCAGGGGAGCGACGGGGCGCCTCGCTCAGATTTTCGCCGCGGCTTTCGGCGCGCAGGCGAAGCGCCAGCAGCCCGGCGGTTGCGAAGGAATAGAAAGCCAGCGCCAGCAGCGATTCGGCAGCGTCGAGGGTGCGGTGGCTGTCGGCTTCGGCAAAAGCGTCGATGGCGAGGCCGGGAGGGAAGACTCCCTGCATCCGGGCCGCTCGGTCGAAGAGCCGCACCACGGCCTGCTTCTGATGGCTGTAGCGTGGGCTGCGGTAGTCCTGATGAAAGGCGGGATTGAGAGCCTGGGCGGCCAGGGC
Organism: Acidobacteriaceae bacterium; assembly: GCA_036267095.1. GTDB lineage: Bacteria > Acidobacteriota > Terriglobia > Terriglobales > Acidobacteriaceae > Palsa-343. The sequence goes on along the minus strand of DATAWS010000017.1, from coordinate 106,932 downwards.
GAGCAGCAGGAAAAGGCCGGTGACGATTTCGCGGGTACGCCGCTGCGCCAGCCAGCGCTCGATCCAGGCGAGGATGGTGCGGGAAAGCAGGAGATTAAAGAGGGCGAAAAGCGCGAGGGTGATGGCCACCCAGCCTGCAATCGCCGGGCGCGCCACGCTGACGCCAATGCCGATGGCCGCGGTCCAGAGCAGGCCGATGAGGGAAGACGGAGCGGCAATGCCGTAGATCAGGTAGAGGAGAATCCACGAGCCGAAGCTGACTGGATAGCGCAGCAGTTGGCTGAGCTCGGGATTCTGGCCGGCCAGCGCCGGAGCCAGGGCGGAGAAGCCCTGCCAGGAGAGAAAAAGAACCCACAGCAGCAACGCAACGGCGCGCAGATGCCCGGCAGAGGCCATCGCCCAGGCGCCAAACCCGAGGCCAATGGAAGGGCCAAGGGCGACAGCGGTGAAGATGATGAACGTGACCACCCTGGCGCCCAGCTCGAAATTGCCGCGGCGGGTGCGCAGCGAGTTGAAGAACATGCAAACCTGGATCCAGGCGAGCGCTGCATATTGCTGGCGGGCGCGGCGGGAGAGGAATCCGTCGCGGGCCGGCCCGGGAGACGGTGCTGGTTCTAGGCCAGCCACGAAAGCTCCTGCACTGGCTCTTCGCTGGTGGCCGCGCCGGAACCGCCGACTACGTTGAGGAAGATCTCCTCGAGGGTGAGCTTCTGGCCGGTGTCGGGGCCGGTGAGCGTGGCGGCAACGCCGGCGCGCAGCTCGTCGAGCGAGCCGTTGGCCACCAGGCGTCCCTGATGAATGATGGCGACGTGGCTGCACAGGCGCTCGACGATCTCCAGCACGTGGGAGGTGAGGAAGATAGTGGCGCCGCGCTCGGTCATGCGCTGCAGCATAGCTTTGAGAGTGCCGGCGGCGAGGGCATCCACGCCTTCGAAGGGCTCATCGAGAAAGAGGATGCGCGGGCCGTGAATGACCGCGGCGGCCAGGGCCAGCTTTTTCTGCATGCCGTGGGAGAAGTCGGTGACCAGTTTCTTCGGCTCGGCTGCAAGGTTCATGAAGTCGAGAAGCTCATCGGTGCGGTGATTGGTGGTGTCGCGATCGAGGCCGTACATACGGCCGACAAAGCGCAGATACTCCGAAGCGGTGAGACGGCCGAAGAGCGCCAGGCCTTCGGGGACGACGCCGATCTGGCGTTTGACGTCGAGGGGACGGGCGGCGAAGTCGAGTCCGAGGATTTCAATCTGCCCGGAGGTGGGCGACAGCAGCCCGGTGAGCATTTTGATGGTGGTGGATTTGCCGGCTCCGTTGGGTCCGAGGAAGCCGAAGAACTGGCCGGCGGCAACATCGAGGCTGAGGTTGTCGACCGCAGTGAACGGCCCAAAACGGCGGGTGAGGTTGCGGACGGAGATGGCCGGGGACATGCGAGGCAAGAATAGCATCGGGCTGCGGGAAGTTTCAGGAGCGGTTGGGGGATGGCGGAAGGGTGGGTTCGCTCTGCTATTCTGGAGGGCCGCTGGAGGGAACGATGAGGATTGGACGGCTGCTGGCAGTGGCTATTTGCGGGAGCGCGCTCGGCTCGGGAGTGGCGCAAAAGGCGCCGGCAGCGAACGAAGGCGCAGCTCCAGCGGTTGTGCTGCATGCGGCGCGGCTGTTCGACGTGGAGTCGGGCAAGGTCGTCACGCCCGGCGAGGTTCTCGTGGAAGGCGACAGGATCGCGGCGGCGGGGACGTCGGTGCCGCATCCCCCAGGCGCGGAAACCATCGATCTGGGCGACACAACGCTGATGCCCGGGCTGATCGACGTCCACGTGCACCTGTTTCTGCATCCGGGTGCGGAAGATCTGCAGACGGTCGTGGAGTCGGTGCCGCAGCGTACGATTCTGGCGGCGCTGGCGGCCAGGGCCGATCTGATGGGGGGCTTTACCGCGGAGCGCGATATGGGCACTGAGGGCGCAGGCTCGGCGGACTCGGCGGTGCGCGACGCCATCAATAAGGGACTGATTCCAGGGCCGCGGCTGCGGATCAGCGGCAACGCCATCAGCATTCTCGGCGGACATGAGGACGCGATCCACTACAACCCCGCGCAGCACGTTCTGTCGAATGCCGACTACGCCAACGATGCCGAGCAGATCATCGAGACGGAACGCGAGCAGCATAAGGAAGGCTCGAGCTTCGTGAAGGTTTACGAAACCGGCGCGGACCAGATGGCTCCGGAGGGCATGAACGCTGCTCCTTGTGAGCGCGACGAGACACTGTGCGCGCAGAATCACCTGGGGCCGCAGGCCGGCGATCCGGAGTTCTGGTCGTTCCACACACCGTATCAGTACACCGAAGCGCAGCTGGCCGCGGCGGTGGCCGAAGCGGCGCGGCTGGGGACCAACGTCGGCGTACATGATCAGGGGGAGCCGGGAGCGCTGTTTGCCGCGGAGGCCGGCGTGGCTTCGATCGACCACGCGAGCCAGCTTAGCGACGAGACGATGCGACTGATGAAGGAGAAGCACATCCCCGCGGTGCCCACCTTCACCATCTTCGAATACTTCGCCGATCATGCTCCCAATGCCGCGGCCGCGGCGCGGGAACACGCGATGCTTGACTACAAGATTCACGAGTTCAGGCGGCAGGTGGCGGCGGGGATTCCGTTTGCGGTGGGATCGGATGTGGGGCCGTTTCCGCATGGCACGCAGGCGAAGGAATTCGAGTTGATGGTCCGGTACGGCATGACCCCCGCAGCGGTGCTGCAGGCCGATTACCTGAATGGCGCGCAGATTCTGACCTGGCAGAACGAGGTTGGCCAGCTGAAAGCGGGTTATTACGCTGACATCGTCGCCGTGCCCGGGAATCCGGTGGAGGACATCACGGCGATGGAGCACGTGCAGTTTGTGATGAAGGGCGGAGTGGTGGTGAGGAAGCAGGGATCAGGAATCGGGGACTAGAGTCCAGGTCTGCGACTTCCGCTCCGCCGGGCGGTCGCTGCTCTGCAGTCCTGATCCCGATTCGGCTTTCCCGCGGCCTACCGGCCGTGGTACAAGCTAAGTACGTTTCCTCGTCCGAGGCGTGAACGTTTCCCCGTCCGAAAAACAGTCCCTGTTCGACCCGAAAACTGCATCCGAGTGACGGACGGGTATGACGACCACGCCTGTACGGGGAGCTTTCGAGCACCCGCTGCTCCGCGAGTACGGTATGAATGCCGCCTTCGACGAGATGTTCGATGGGGATGGGATCATCCGTCCGCACTACCAGGCGCTGTTTCATGAGCTGACGACTTTGCCGCCGGAGGAAATCCGGCGCAGGAAGCAGTCGGCCGACGCGTCATTCCTGATGCAGGGAATCACGTTTACGGTGTACGGCCGGGAGGAAGGCACCGAGCGCATCTTCCCCTACGATCTGATTCCCCGCGTGGTGACGGGCGAGGAGTGGGACACGATCGAGCGGGGGCTCACCCAGCGCATCACGGCGCTGAACCTCTTCCTGCATGACGTCTACAACGACCAGAAGATTCTGGCCCAGGGGGTGGTGCCGCGCGAGGTGGTGTACAGTTGCCAGCAGTTCCGGCGGCAGATGCGCGGGCTGCGGGTGCCGCGCAATGTCTACGTTGCGATTGCCGGAACCGATTTGCTGCGCCTCGAAAGCGGCGAGTTCGTGGTGCTGGAAGACAATTTGCGCGTGCCCAGCGGCGTGAGCTACATGCTCACCAACCGGCGCATCATGAAGCGCACGCTGCCGAGCCTGTTTCGCGATTACGGAGTACGCCCGATCGATCACTATCCGCAGGCGCTGCTGGGGACGCTGCGCTCGCTGGCGCCGGAGGGACGGCCCGAGCCGACCGTAGTCGTCCTGACACCCGGGGTATACAACTCGGCTTATTTCGAGCACACGTGGCTGGCCCGGCAAATGGGTGTGGAACTGGTGGAGGGCCGCGACCTGGTCATCCACGACAACATCGTCTACATGCGAACGACGGCGGGGCTGAAGCGGGTGGACGTGATCTACCGCCGCGTGGACGACGATTTCATCGATCCCCTGGCCTTCCGCCCGGATTCAATCCTGGGAGCGGCCGGGTTGTTCAACGCTTATCGCGCCGGCAACGTGACGCTGGCGAATGCCTTTGGGACCGGGGTGGCGGACGACAAAGCGATCTACGCCTATGTCCCGGACATCATCCGCTACTACCTCGACGAACAGCCCATCCTGAATAACGTGGAGACCTGGCTGCTCACCGATCCGAAGCAGCGCGCCCACGTGAAGGACAACCTGGAAAAGCTGGTAGTGAAGGCAGTGGGCGAATCCGGCGGCTACGGAATGCTGGTGGGGCCGCAAAGCTCGGCGGCCGAGCGAGAGGAATTCAAACGCAGGATCGATGCCGATCCCAGGAATTATATTGCGCAGCCGACGCTGAGCTTTTCGCGGGCGCCGTGCCTGCTGGAGGATGGGTCGATCGGTCCGCGGCATGTTGATCTGCGGCCGTACATTTTGTTCGGCGACAAAGTGACGATTGTGCCGGGCGGCCTGACGCGGGTGGCGTTGCGGGCCGGATCGCTGGTAGTGAACTCATCGCAGGGCGGTGGGAGCAAGGATACGTGGGTACTGGGAGCCAGAGACAGCTAATCGCTGACCGCTCCCGGCGAAGGGCGGCCGGGGTCAGGGGAGAAGAGATGCTTTCGCGCGTGGCCGATAGTTTGTACTGGACCAGCCGCTATCTGGAGCGGGCCGAACATACGGCGCGGCTGATCGATATCAATATGGGCCTGATGCTCGACCGGTCGCGGGTCAGCGCGGAGCGGCGCTGGCAGCGAGTGCTGACGGCGCTGGGCGCCTCTCCGGGACTGGGCTGGAACGACGGCGCGAACGGCGAGCCGGCACGCTGGATGGGCGTGACCTCCCTGGTGCATTCGCTCTGTTTCGATACCACCAAACATGCGTCGATCACGGCCTGCATTTTTGCGGCGCGGGAGAATGCGCGGCAGATCCGCGATGAGATCAGCACCGAGCAGTGGCAGCGGTTGAATGGGCTGTTCCACGAGATCAGCCGACTGCGGACGGCGGCTCCCTCGGAGCGCAATCTGGCGGAGTTTCTGCCCACGATCGTGGATGGTGTCCACCTTTTCCAGGGAGTCACGGATACGACGCTGAGCCATGGCGAGGGCTGGCACGTTCTGCGCGTGGGACGCTACCTGGAGCGTGCCTGGTCGCTGACGACTTTGCTCGACGTCTACGAGCGCGAGGTTTTTCGGGGCGAGGACCAGAACGACGCCGGCGAATATCTGGAGTGGATCGGAGTGCTGCGCATATGCACGGCGTTCGAAGCGTTCTGCCGGGTGCATACGGCGGAGCTGACGCACGAAAGGATCCTGGAATTCCTGCTGCTGGATCCGAACTTTCCGCATTCGGTGCGCTATTCGGTGGACGCGCTGCACAATGCGCTGGAAGCCATCCAGCAGCATACGCGGACGCAGCGCGGGGGCGAGTTGATGCGCGTCGCGGGCCGGCTGAAGGCCAACCTCGGTTTCGCCCAGATCGAGGAGATTCTGACCCGCGATCCGGTGCGCTACCTGCACGGAATTCTGGAGCAATGCCGTGAGATCCACGATTTGATTTACGCCGTGTACATCCAGTATTCGGTGGAATCGGCACTGGCGGTGTGACGCGATGCACTACTATTTTGTGCGCCATCTGACGAAGTTTCTCTACGGGCACTCGGTGAGCGAGAGCACGATGGAGGTGCGCATGCACCCGCGCAGCGACAGCAACCAGCGCTGCCTGTCGTTCTCGCTGTCGGTGAGCCCGCGCTGCCGGGTGTTCACCTACCGAGATCATCTGGGCAACCACGTCCACCATTTCGACATACCCGGCCGGCACGGACAGCTGGTCGTCGTCGCTGAGTCGGTGGTGGAGCATCAGCCGCTGGCGGTTATTCCCGGCGCTCTGGGACCGGGGGCGTGGGACGATCTGGACGATCTGGTGGCTGAGGGTGACTACTGGGAAATGCTGCTGCCGAGCGAATTCGCCCGGCCGACACCGAAGCTCATCGATCTGGCGAAGGAGCTGGATGTGGTGCGGCGGGACGATCCGCTGCAGCTGCTCCACGAGCTGAACCAGCGGCTCTATGAGGCTTTCAGCTACGTGAAGCAAACCACACGGGTGGATTCGCCGATCGACGAAGTGCTGCTGACGCGCCAGGGGGTTTGCCAGGATTTCGCGCATATCATGATCGCGCTGGTGCGCCATGTGGGGATTCCCTGCCGGTACGTGAGCGGCTACCTTTACCACGGCAGCGAGGATCATGACCGCTCGACATCGAGCGCAACCCACGCGTGGATCGAGGCGTTCCTGCCCGCGCTGGGATGGGTGGGCTTCGATCCCACCAACGCGCTGGTAGCTCGCGATCGTCATATCCGCACGGCGCTGGGGCGCGATTATGCCGACGTGCCGCCGACCCGGGGACTATTTCGCGGCCGCACGGACAGCGAACTCTACGTGGCCGTGCAGGTGACGTCTTCCGACGCCGCGCCGGATCTGGACCGGGAACTCCCGATTCCTGAAGACTGGTCGATGCTGGTGGAGAAGGCGCAGGCGCCGCCGGCTCCCGCCGAGCCGCTGCTGCAGATCCAGCAAAGCCAGCAGCAACAGCAGTAGCGCCGGCTACTCGATCACCGCGAGAATGTCGCCGGCGGCGACGGTGTCGCCGGGGGAGACGCGGATTTCCACGACGCGGCCTTCTTTGGGCGACTTGAGCTCGTTCTGCATCTTCATGGCTTCGATCACCAGCATGCCCTGGTGAGCGGCGACGCCGTCGCCCTCCTCCACCAGAACGCGCACTACGCGGCCGGGCATGGAGGCTTTAAGGCTCATGGGGCCGTCGGTATTCCCATGGCGACGCCGGGAGCGGAGGGAGCGAGTGTCTTCGATGCGAAAGGGAATGCGCTGCGCGCGGAGGTGAAGGGCAGGTTCGGCGTGTCCCGGATCGAGCACGATGCGGTACGATTTGCCTTCGATCAGCAGGGAGAGCACGCCCGGGCGAACGAGGTGCGCGTCGGCCTGCACCGGCTTTCCGTCGATGCGCACTGCCCAGGAATTAGGACTCTCGGCGGGCTCGATTTCGACCTGGCATCGGTGCCCGTTGATATCGAGTTCGAGCGTCATGGGCTGCGGCTCTTTTAGCGCGAGGCGTGAACCGACGCGCGGCGGGCGGCGGATTTCCATATGCGGGCATCCGCGACCGCCGAGGGCGATGCGCCGTTGGTGGACTTCGTGGCTTCGAAAACGGCGGCTGCGGTGATGGCGGGCATCAGGTCGGCCGCGTCGCTTTCCGTGGCGGACGATTCCGGAGGATCGTTCGCGAGCAGGCGGTCGAGATAGCCGGTGTCGATGTGGGCGGCGCGAAAGCCGGGCTCGCTGAGGATTCGGCGAAACAGCCCGAGGTTGGTCCGAATGCCACCGATGACGTATTCATCGAGAGCGCGCAGCATGCGGGCGATGGCCTGCTCGCGGGTGGGCGCGAACGCGATGAGCTTGGAGAGCATGGGGTCGTAATCCATGGGGACGACCCAGCCTTCGTAGATGCCGCAGTCTTCGCGGATGCCGGGCCCTCCGGGCTGAAGCAGGCGGGTGATGCGCCCGGGCGAAGGCATGAAGGCGTTGGAGGGGTCCTCGGCGTAGATGCGGCACTCGATGGCGTGTCCCCGCAGCCGAACGTCCTTTTGCGTGAATGGCAGCGGCTCGCCCTGGGCGATGCGGATCTGGAGATGCACGAGGTCGTACCCGGTGACCAGTTCGGTGACGGGATGTTCGACCTGCAGGCGGGTGTTCATCTCGAGAAAGTAGAAGTTCTGCTGCTCGTCCACGAGAAACTCGATGGTGCCGGCGTTGGTGTAGCCGGCCGATTTCGCCAGGCGCACCGCAGCCTCGCCCATGCGGCGGCGGAGGTCTTCGCTGACGACGGCGGAGGGCGCTTCCTCAATGACTTTCTGGTGGCGGCGCTGTACGGAGCACTCGCGTTCGCCCAGCGATACGCAGTTGCCGTGCTCGTCGGCGAGGATCTGGATCTCGATATGGCGGGGCCGCTCGATCAGCTTTTCGAGATAGACTTCGCCGGAGCCAAAGGCCCTCTCTGCCTCGCTGCTGGCGGCGGCAAACGCGGAGGGGAGATCTTCGGGGGAAAAGACGGCGCGCATGCCCTTGCCCCCGCCTCCGGCGGCAGCCTTGAGCATCACCGGGTAGCCAACGGCGGCGGCCACATCGCAGGCTTCCTGCGGCGACGCCAGCCCGTGGACACAGCCCGGAGTGCGGGGCATGCCCGCCTGGTCGGCTGCCTGGCGGGCGTTGGTCTTGGAGCCGAGGATACGCATCGCGGAGGACGAAGGGCCGATAAAGCAGATGCCGGCCTGCTCGCAGGCCTGCGCGAAGTCGGCATTCTCGGAAAGGAAGCCATACCCCGGGTGGATGGCGTCTGCCCCGGTGCGACGGGCGGTTTCGAGGATCAGGTCGCCGAGCAGGTACGACTCCCGAGCGGGAGCGGGGCCCAGGCGCCAGGCTTCGTCCGCTTCGAGCACGTGGAGAGCAGTACGGTCAGCGTCGGAATAAACAGCGACCGTCGCGATGCCCAGCTCCCGGCAGGCCCGATGAATCCGAAGTGCGATTTCTCCGCGGTTGGCGATGAGAACTTTGCGGAACACAGAAAACAGGTTACAGGGTACGGGGTGGAAGATGCAGCTAAAAGCGTAAGGCCCCCGCACCGCGGGGGCCTTATTGGCTGAGCATCGGCGGTTTTACTGCATGACCACGCCGCCGGTGGCTTTCTCGTTGGCTTTCTGTTCGTTGACCTTCCGGGCGCCCATGGCTTTATGGACCCAATCCTCGGCCTGAGCGAGGTCGGCCTTGCGAGCCGAATCGTTGCCACAATCCAGATCGGCCTTGCGGCGGTAGAGGAGGTTCAGGTACTGCATGGCGGCGTCGTAATTGGGACGCAGATCGACGGCGACCTGCAGGTATTTGAGGCCGTCATCGACCAGGCTGGCGTTCTCGTCCTGCAGAGTTTTGCAAACAGGCTTCGGCATCTTCTGATTACCCGTGCCGTCGTCCTGCATGCCGGCGCCCTGCAGAGCGTGCATGGCATTCTTATAGGCCAGCGTCCAGTCAATGACGCCGATGGTGTAGGCAGCTTCGGCATCCTTCGGATTCGCCGTGAAGACCTTCAGTTGCCATTCTTTGGCCTGATCGAACTTGTCGAGGTCGAAGTTGAGAGCGGCAATCTGCTTCATGCTGGTGACATCGTCAGGATGCTCACGCAGCACTTCTTCAAAGCCGTTGATCGCCATCTGCGCAGTCTTCTCGTTTTCCGGCGTATCGAGATTGGGCACGACCTGTTGCGCGTAGGCGGTGGCCAGATACAGACGGGTCATGGGGTAGGTGGGATCGAGGTTGACGGCGCGCTGGAAGTGGTCGATCGCCTCTTCATACTTCGCCTGCTTGTAGGCCTGAACTCCCTTGTTGAGCTGATCGCGGGCCTCGAGGCGCTTGCAGCCAGTGGCAGAGGCCACGAGGAGGATCGTGGCGGCGGCGACCACCGGGAAACGTGCGATTCGGTTCATGCTGTTCTGTCTTCTCCTTCAGCTCGCCAGGAGCCTGTAAGCCTGGGCAGGTTGCCTTGCAAAAAGCGATTGTAGTCCGATCGGCGCCGCGCGCAAGGTCACCGGAGTGCGGACCACCCCGGATCCCCGTTTACTGCCCGGCCGCGATTTTAGGGGTGATGATGCCGATGTGGTCCACGCCGATTCCCTTGGCGATATCGATGACGCTGGCGACTTCCTGGAAGTCCAGATTGGGATCGCCCTTGATGAACATCACCTTCTCGGCGCGAGTCGAGAAAATCTCATTCAGCTTGCTCTCCAGATCGTTCTTCGCAACCGGAGTCTCGTTGATCATGTAGTTGGGAACGCCCCCGCCTCCCGACTGGATCTGCACAACGATGGTGCGGTCGTTCTGCTGCTGCTGCTCAGGATGCTTGGGCGGCTGCGGCACCAGCGCGTCAAGCCCGCGCGGAGTAACCGGCACAATGACCATGAAGATGATCAGCAGCACCAGCAGCACGTCGATCAGAGGCGTTACATTCGGCTCGGCATTGAGTGCGCCGCCACCGCCTAAATTCATTGCCATGGTTCAATTCCTCTTTTCTCGTTCGCCAGCCGTCAGCCGTTCTGTTACGCCGCTCTATTGACCGCCAGATGTCGGGCCGCCGCCCATGTTGATGCCCTGCTGCTGTTCGGTCAGCATGGCCACCTGCTCCACTCCCGCGGTGCGCACGGCATCAATGGCATCCATCACGGTGCCGTAGTGAGCGCGGGCGTCAGCGCGGAAATAGACAATCTTGTTGGTTTTATTCTCCAGCTCATCGCGTACCTGCGAACCGAGGGTAGCGATGCTGGTCTGGTTCTGGCCCAGGTAGACGCGGCTGTCGCGGGTAACCGCGACGACGACTGAATCCTCTTTGTTGGCATCATCCATCGGCGTGGCATTCGTGCTCGTGGCAAGATCGACGTTTACCTTGTTCTGCAGCATGGGCGTGATGACGATGAAGATGATCAGCAGCACCAGCATGACATCGACCATGGGGGTGACGTTGATATTGGCGTTGACTTTCGCCCCTTCGTTTCTTACCGCGATGGACATCTTGATTTGCTCCGTAGATCGGAATTCTCTTTGAAATTGCGACAGCCAGGAACCGGGAGCCGAGCTGGAAGCCCGCTCCCGGCTAAAGATTCTCGCTTTTTCCGCGCCCTGCCGACGCCGGCCTGGCGCGCCCCGCACGTTGCGCCCGGCCAGCCCCAACAACGGGGTGGGCGAGGCGCTCTGCTCCGACTACCTGCGGCTGCTCTGCTTGATGAAGTAGTCGATCAGTTCGCTGGAGGAGTTGTCCATTTCAACGTCGAACGCCTCCACGCGGTTAGTGAAGTAATTGAACAGCCACACTGCCGGGATGGCCACGAACAGCCCAAACGCGGTGGTCACCAGAGCCTCGGAAATACCGCCGGCAACGGCGCCGATACCCGGCGTCTTCTGGGTGGCGATTTCCTGGAAGGCCTTGAGGATGCCGGCGACCGTCCCGAACAATCCGACGAACGGAGCGGTGGAGCCGATGGTCGCGAGGCTGCCGAGTCCCCTCTTCAGCTTCGCGTGCACGATAGCCTCAGCCCGCTCCAGAGCCCGCTTGGAGGATTCGATCTGCTCGACCGAAACCGCGCCGCCGCCGCCGTAGTTGCGGAATTCCTGCAGGCCGGCGGTGACAACTTCGGCCAGGTGCGACTTCTTGTTGCGATCGGCCACTTTGACGGCTTCGTCCAGTTTGCCTTCCTTGAGGGCTCCGGCCACGCGCGGCGCAAACTCGCGAGACTGCTTGCGGGCAGCGTTGAAATAGAGCCAGCGGTCGATCATCACGGCCAGTGACCAGATCGACATGATGAACAGGACTAAGCAGACGCCACGGGCCAGCCAGCCCATATTGTTCCAGAGGTCAATGGGGCTGAAGCCGACCGTCTGACCTTCCTGGAAAAAACCGAAAGACGCCGGGTTTGCGACGAGATGGTGGATCTGAGCGAGAATCACTTGAATCTTTCCTCCTGAGGCGATGCTGCGATCGATGCCGAAGAGCGATGGTGGAATGCCTGCCCCACAAACGTTGAAACGGGGAGGCCGGAAAAGCGTTGGAAAACCGCTCCGGAGCCGGGAGAGCCGGCCGGAGCGGCTGGATCAGCTGCCAAGCGTAAAGACAACATTGACCTGAGTTTCCACCTCCACCGGTTCCCCGTTCAGGAGGTAGGGCTTGTATCTCCAGGTGCGCACCGCTTCCTGTGCGGCCGCCTGGAGCATGGGAGGTCCGCCGACAACCTTCAGGTTTTCGATCGTTCCACTCTTGGAAATCGTTGCCTGCAGCACGACAGTTCCCTGAATTCTTGCCGCCTTGGCGATGGCCGGATACTGAGGCATCTCGCCGCCGATGCGGTTACCCTGCATCACGCCGGATGAAACCGTGATTTTTCTGGGTGGCGCTTCCTTAATGGTCGGGGCCGGTCCGGAGCCGAGGCTGCCGAGCACGCCGCCCATCACACCACCTGCGCTGCCCATGCCTTCCATGCCCGCCACTCCGGCAGACGGAGGCGCTGCCTGCTCTTTCACCATGTTGATGGTTTTGGGGATGCGCGTCGGGGCGGTCAGCTGGTTGTTCAGAAGTTCGGAAACCACATGCTCCACATGGACCTGCGGCGGAGGAGGAGGCGGCGGGGGCGGGGGCGGCGGCGGAGCGACCAGCAGGGTCGTCATCATCGCCTTGGGCAGGGCTTCGGGGTAGATCAGCGGATACAAAATCAAGGCTGCCAGCACGGACCCGTTCAAAATCAATCCGACGAGGGTGTAGTACCTGCTCTTCGTCTTGATCTTGTGTCCAGACTCGAGAAGGATGTCTTCAAACATTGCCATGGCCTACCTCGGACCTTTCAGGAGTTGTCACCTCTTATAGACACCGCAGGGGCCCCCAATTGTTCCCAGCCCATTTCGTTCCGACGCCCATCGGGCTGATCGAGGACCGGGAACGGTTTTCCCAGGGAGTTTCCGGCGGACAGAGCCGGCTCTCGTTCTATATCACAATCCGAGGCACAGGCGCAGCCTCTCCCGCTCCGGCGGGCCAACCTGTCCTTACTGGGATGCAGGTTTCCGCGCCCCGTAAAGGATGCCAGCATCATACCCTGGCTTTCTTTGCAGCGGGTAGCGCCGCCGCTCTGCCCCGTCCTCCCCGCCAGTTCTGATAGGCCACCAGCATCGGCGACGCCACCGCAATCGAGGAGTACGTCCCGATCAGGATGCCCACCACCAGCGCGAACGAAAAGGGATGCAGCACTTCGCCACCGAACAGATACAACGACAATACCGTCAGGAACGTCAGCCCCGAGGTCAGCACCGTCCGGCTCAGCGTCTGGTTGATGCTGCGGTTCACCAGTTGGTCGAGGGGCTCGCGCCGGCTCATCCGCAGATTCTCCCGGATCCGGTCGAAGACCACGATCGTGTCGTTCATCGAATAACCGACCAGCGTCAGGATAGCCGCGATCACCGTGAGGGATACCTCCATCTTCATCAGACTGAAGGCCCCCACCGTGATCAGCGTGTCGTGGAAACAGGCGATCACCGCCGCCACCCCATAGATCAGCTCGAACCGGAACCACAGATAAACCAGCATACCCAGCAGCGAATAGAGGGTCGCCAGCTCTGCCTGGTGTTGCAGCTGGGTTCCCACCTGCGCGCCCACGATCTCCCCGCCGCGCACCGAAAAGCCGGACAGATAGGCGCCCTGCTGGAACGCCGTCAGCACCGCCGGATCGACGACTCCCCGCAAATCATCGATGGAAGAGAGGATCCCGCTGTGCACATCGTCCCGGTAATGCACCACCGCACCGGCCTGGTTCTCATAACGGGTGCCCGCGTCCCCGTTACCCAGATGCTCCGGATCCTGCTGCTCCAGCCACGTGGCGATCGCACTCTCGCCGGAGTTATCCAGGTCCAGCTTGCCCTGATTCTGCGGCCCGGTCGTGGAGTAGTTCTGATTCAGGGTGCGCACGATCGTCGCTCGTCCCTGATCGAGAGCCGCCTCGCTGGTTTCCTTGAGCGACAGGGTCACCACGATCTCATGATTGGCCGTTTCCCCGATCGAGGAGATGCGCGCGTCGTGATATCCGGCGCTGTCCATTGCCGACCGGATCTTGCTCAGCTGCGGTGCCTCGGCAAACTTGACCCGCACCACCGTGCCGCCGCGGAAGTCCACATCCAGCGGAAGACCGTGCCAGAAAAAGAGGGAGAGCAGCCCGGCAACGCTGAAAATGAGAGAAAAACCGAGGAAGTACCACTTCTTCCCCAGCCAGTCGATTTTTACGTCATGAAACAGTTCCACGAATTCCGCCTATAGAAAACGAGAGTCGATCGAAGCCACAGGACTCAGATAGAGATCGGTTCGCCGTGCAGCTTGCGGCTGAGCAGGGCATCAAAAATGACCCGCGAAACAAACACCGCCGTAAAGAAATTGGCGGCCAGACCAAACGTGAGCGTCACGGCAAAGCCCTTCACCGGCCCCGTGCCGAACAGAAACAGAATCGCCGCCGACACGATGGTCGTGACGTGGGTATCAATAATCGTCGTCAGGGCGTGGGAAAAGCCCTGATCCACCGCCGCCGCCGGCGACTTGCCGGCGCGGGTCTCTTCGCGAATGCGCTCAAAAATCAGCACGTTCGAATCCACGCCCATGCCAATCGTCAGGATCACGCCCGCGATCCCCGGCAGCGTCAGGGTCGCGCCCGTGAACCCCAGGAATCCCAGCAGGATCACCAGGTTCAGAAACAGCGCCAGATCGGCGTTGATTCCCGCGCCCCGGTAGTAGATCAGCATGAAGATCATCACGGCCAGCATGCCCACGACCGACGCCACCACGCCGTGGTGAATGGAGTCCGCGCCCAGCGACGGCCCCACCGTGGTCTCCTGCAGGTAACGGATCGAGGCCGGCAGCGCGCCGGTCCGCAGCAGCATGGCCAGATCCTGTACCCGCTGCTCGGTGATCCCGCCGCCGGAAATATTTCCCTGATCGTGAATCTCGCCCTTGATGACCGCGACTTCCTGCACCCGGTTATCCAGCACGATGGCCATGTTCTTGCCGATGTTCGCCGCTGTCCAGCGGCCGAATTTATCGCCCGCCGCGTTGGTCAGGTAGAAATCCACCTCCGGCTCATTCGTCTGCGGATCATGGCCTGGCTCCGCGTCGCGAATATCGGTTCCGCCCCAAATCGGCACCCTCGTCAGCTCATACCAGTCGCCGTTGCTGCTTTCGCTGGCTGCTCCCGGCACGCTGGGCAACAGCTCGGCGTCCGGCGGAATCGGCCCGGCGATGGCCTGCAGCGCCGTCTGTTTGTCCGGCCACGGCCCGCCCAGCACCGCATGCGCTTCCAGCCGCGCCGTCGACTGGATCATGTCCCGCACCCGGCTCAGATCCGAAACCCCCGGCAGCTCCACCAGAATCTGATAGCTCCCCAGCTGGTACGGCTCGACCACCGGCTCGGTCACCCCCAGCTTGTTCACGCGGTTCTGGATCACGTCGATCGCCGTGTCCAGCGCCCGCTGCTTCATCTCCGTCTCGACCGTCCCCTTCATCGTCAGCGTGATGCTGTTGTTCACCCCTGACGCCACGTCGTACTGGTTCCCGTACCGGGCGCTCAGCACGCTCTGCATATCCCCCATCTTGTCCGGGGAAACGCCCGTGATCTGGATGAAGTCCTCGCGCTTCGGATCCGGTTTGGAAACGGTTGCGCCGGTGACCCCGTTCTGCTGCAGATCGGTCTCGATCCGCGCCACATCGGCGTCGGTCGCGGCGCCCACCGCCTCATCCACCATCACCTGCAGGATCAGGTGCGTCCCGCCCTTCAGGTCCAGGCCGAGGTGGATTCCGTGCCGGAACACGCCCTCGCTCAGCAGGCCGTTCTTGAGCGCCGTTCCCGAAACCCCATGCGGGACTCCGAAGATGCCGTACACGAAGAGAAGCAAAATAGCGATGATGCCGAAAGTCTTGGCTTTGAGATTCGTCTGCATGGATTTACTTCGTCTCGTCCTGAGTTACGGAGGCAATGGCGCTCTTCACCACTTCCATCTTCAGATTGTCGGGGGGGATGCGGAGCAGGATCGCATCGTCCTTAATGGACAGGATCACGCCGCGAATACCGCCGCTGGTGGTGACGCGATCGCCGGGTTTGAGACCGGACAGCATCTTCTGCCATGTTTGCTGTTTTTTCTGCTGCGGGCGCAGCAGAAGAAAATAGAAAACAACAATGATCAGCAGGAAGGGCAGCATGCCCGCAATTCCCGTGGGCAGGGCAAACGGTGCCAGCAACGCAAATGAAGTCAACGCGCAGTCCTTCTGGCCGGACGGATTCCTTCCCGTTTACGGCGTATGACGGAATCATTTTCCACGGAAGAGCCCCCAGGAGCGCGACCGCGCCCGGGACCGAATACCTGGAAACGGCTTCCCGCCAAAGCACACACACAGCCAATCTCCGCGGGGAAACCTGCTTCATAGAATCGCGGAATGGCGGGGGAGTGTCAAGGAAGATGCAGTCTGCCGCGAACCGGCAGGTCATTCCCGGCAGCTCGCCAGCGAGGAATTTTCGTCCTCACTTCCCATCATCCGGCGTCGCCAGGCAGCCCTGGTGCGCAACCAGAAAGGCCTTTCCCGACGCCGCAGCGATGGGTAGAGCTTTCTCCCGCGAAAGACGTACAGAACGAATTCTTCACAGGACGCGGCAGCGCTGTTTTCGCTTTACACTGATCCTTCGCTAACAGCTCAGCGAGAGGAGAGCCAATGGTGGCCGCGCACGCAGAACGGCATCCGGGGCGCATTGAAGTCATAACGGGTCCCATGTTTTCGGGCAAGTCGGAAGAGCTGATTCGAAGGCTGAAGCGCGCGCAGATCGCAAGGCGGCGGGTGGCCATCTTCAAGCCGGATCTGGATGTCCGCTACCACCGCAACGCCATCGCTTCGCACAGCGCGCAGACCCTGGACGCCCTGACGGTGGCCAACGTTGAAGAGCTGAAAGCCGTGCTGATGCCCATGGCGGATGTGGTCGAAGTGGTCGGCATCGACGAGGCTCAGTTCTTCGACGCCTCCCTGGTTCCCCTGGCCAACGAGTTGGTGCGCATGGGCCACCGCGTGATTCTGGCCGGCCTCGACACCAGCTTTACCGGCGAGCCCTTCGAGCCGCTTCCCGACCTGCTGGCCATCGCCGACGAGGTCATCAAGCTTTCCGCTGTCTGCATGCAGTGCGGGTCGCCGGCGGTGCACACGCAGCGCCTGGGCAGCAGCCAGTCGCTGGTTCTGGTGGGCGCGGCGGGCGTGTATGAGGCGCGCTGCCGGGCATGCTTCCAGCCCTGGACCGACGAGCAAACCGAGCAGCTGGAATTGCCGGTGAGCACGGGCGCACGCCTGTAGCGAATCCCGGATGAGGCTTCTGTATTGAAGAAACGGGATGGTGGTTAGCAGCCGATTTCGGCTTCTCGCGCTTATTGCGCGGCGGGCGTCTGCGTCGCCGACATCTTCCTGAGATAGATCACCAGGTTCCAGACTTCATCGGTCTTGGCCCGCGGGCCTTCCGACGGCATCTGCTGGCCTTCGCCGTTATGGATGATGTAGAAAATCTGCCCATCGCTCAGGGTCTTCAGCGAATCGTGAAAATCGTGCATCGACAGCTTTTGTTCCGTGGCGACGTCGCCTTTACCGTCCCCGTTGTCGCTATGGCACATCGCACAGTCCCAGCCATAGATTTGCTTCGCCCGCGTCTGCGACGCCTCAGTCGGCCTCACCGGATTCGCCATCGTGAGGTATTCCGCCGGTATGGCGGAGATGCCCTGTCCGGCCGCGGGCGGCGCGCTCTGGGCCGGCTGCGTTTCCTGGCAAAACGCCGGCACCATAAGCAGCAGCGCCGGGACAATCAGAAAAGGCTTCAACATGGCAGCCTCTGACATTGATCTCTGGGAAATCCCGGTATGACTCTACGCCTGGCGTACCGATTCGCAGCAGGATTATTTGCTCGGCGGGAGTATTAACGTAACAATGCCGGGGGCTGCGCGTTTGCGCCGGAGTCACCTGTCGCGTACCGTCGCCGCCGCCTGCAACGGCTGTTTCTTCAGCGACCTGCCTCAGAGACCCGGAAGACGTCCAACGGCGCCGACGGCCGCCACCGGAACGCCCGCCGAATCGGCAGATGCGCCGCGGAAAACCGATTGAATCACGTAGAGCGGCCGCTGCTTCACCTCGGTGTAGATCCGCCCCAGATACTCGCCCATCACCCCGAGAGAGATGAGCTGGAGTCCGCTGAAGAAGGTCACCGCGATGAAGAGCGTGGCCCACCCTGTAACCCAGTGGTGGGTGAACAACCGCACGACCAGCGCGTAGATAGCTCCGGCAAAGGCCAGAAAGGCGGTTGCGATGCCGGTAAACGTCAACATCCGCAGCGGCGCGGTGGAGAAGGAAATGATGCCGTCGAGCGCGAGACCGATCATGCGGCGCAGGGGGTATTTCGTTTTGCCCGCGAAGCGCGGTGCGCGCTCGTAGGGAATGCCGGTCTGGGGGAAGCCGACCCAGCTGTACATGGCGCGCAGCAGGCGGTGGCGCTCGCGCATCTTCAGCACCACCTCGGCGACACGGCGATCGATGAGCCGGAAATCGCCGGAGTCGAGCGGGATCTCGACATCCGCCAGCGCGTTGATGATCCGGTAGAAGGCCTTTGCCGACCACAGCTTGAATCCGGTTTCTCCCCGGCGCGCCGTGCGGACGCCGTAGACCACCTGATAGTTCGCGCGCCACAGGCGAACCATCTCCGCGATCAGCTCGGGAGGATCCTGCAGGTCCGCATCGATCATGACGATGGCCGAGCCGCGGGCGGTCTCGATCCCGGCGGTCACCGCCAGCTGGTGGCCGAAATTGCGGGACAGATCGACGATGACCACATGAGGATCGTCGCCCTGGAGCGCCAGCAATGCCGGCAGGGTCGCGTCCTTCGAGCCGTCGTTGACGAAGACGATCTCCCAGGGAATTCCCAGCGCCGCAAGCACGCCGCGCAGCCGCCGGTGGCATTCCTCGACCCCGTCCTGCTCGTTGTAGCAGGGGACAACCACGCTGAGGACGGGATCTTCCATGGGGACATGCTAGGGCCGCGCGCCGGCACCGGCAATGAGAAAAACTTTTTGGCCGCCGTTCTCAGCAGAGAAGCGAGGAAGAGAAGAGATCGCAATTGAACTGTGCTGGCCGCTTCTTCGCCGACCGATTTTTAGCGAACCGCTTCTCCGCCGACCGAGGGCCTACGGGCAGGCCATCCGATTATCCTGCGAGGCGATGATGCGCCACTGGCCGCCGCGCTTCATCCAGGTATCAGTCCAGATCTGGCAAACCATCGCACGCGGCTGGGCGGGGTCCTTGCCGAGGGCGTGTTCGTGGCCGTAGACGAGGGCCAGGCTGTCACCGAAGAAACGCACCCGGGCTTCATCGAGTCCGCAGTCCTGGGCAATGTGCGGGGCTTTCTCGTCGCGGAGCTCATCCTGTTTGGTGAAACGCGTTCCCCGCGTCGAGGTGCCTTCAAAGTCATCGGCCAGCAAACCGGCGACCACGCCGTTGTTGACGCAGGCCCCTTCGGCCCACTTGCGTTCGCTCTCGACCATGGATCGCGCGGTGGGATCGTCGGGCGAAGCCCAGTGACTCTGCTGGGCGGCCGCCGGAAGCACCCACATCAGGACCGCAACGGCGACAGTGGTGACTTGTGCAGGAATCGTTCGCATGGCGGAAAGCGTACACGACGACAGGGTGGGTTGGCGCAAGACCACGCATTGAAAGAGAGTCCCATCCCATTGGTCCCGCATGGTCCGCCATACAGAAATTAGGAATGCCCTCCCAACCCGCCCCGGGGCTGACCGAAATTGTCCGGCATCTGTACGGCGACGACTTCACCGCGTGCGGTGGCGACTCCTGCAGCGTAAAGAGTGGACGCGACCACCACTTTCCGCCCCCTGATCTCCTTCACCCGCGTGCGGATGGTGAGCGGCGGCCCCAAAGGCGTGGGTCTGAGGTAATCGACGCGCAGCGAAGCGGTGACAAACCGAAACGGCGGCTCGGAGCCGGCTTCGCGTCCGGCAGCGCGGTAGGCGGCCGCGGCTGCAGTGCCGGTAGAGTGACAATCCACAAGCGATGCAACGATGCCGCCGTAGACGAAGCTAGGCACGGCGATGTGCCACGGCTCAGGGGTGAAGACGGAGACGGTTTCATCCCCATCCCATTCGGTGCGAATGTGGTGGCCATGCTCATTGAGCCGGCCACAGCCGTAGCAATGCGCGAGATTTTCGGGGTAATGATCCTGGACGGCCATGATTCTGAAAGTCTATCCGGCTCGAACGCCCCTGCCCCTCAGGATGACAACGTTGGTGGAAAGGCGGCGATCCGGAACGGGCCCAAATCCTCGACCGGGCTGCAATCCCGTTCGCAACCCACCCACTACAATCACCCCTGAACGTCCTGAGTCCGCATGTCTCTCCGCTTCGACATCCACCAAACCGCCGGCTCCGGTCGCCGTGCCACCATGACCCTCCCGCACGGCGCCGTCGAAACCCCCGTCTTCATGCCCGTCGGCACCCAGGGAACGGTCAAGGCCATCCCCCAGCACCTGCTCGAAGAGCTGGACGTCCGCATCCTGCTCGGCAACACGTACCACCTCTATCTCCGCCCCGGCCACGAGGCCATCCGCCGCATGGGGGGGCTGCATCGCTTTATGAGCTGGCCGCGCGCCATTCTCACCGACTCCGGCGGGTTCCAGGTCTTCTCGCTCAGCGACCTCCGCAAGGTCACCGAAGACGGCGTTGCTTTTCGCTCGCACATCGATGGCTCGTCCCACTTCTTCTCGCCCGAGCACTCCATGGACGTCCAGATTGCCCTCGGCTCTGACATCGCCATGGCCTTCGATGAGTGCACCGAATACCCCGCCGACCGCACCCGCGCGCGCGCCTCTCTCGACATGACGCTGCGCTGGGCCAGGCGCAGCCAGGATCATTTCGAAAAGCATAAGCACCACGTGCCCTGGCGCCAGGGATCAGGGATTGGGGATCAGGGACTGGAAGACGACGGCGAAGCGTCCAGCCTTCGGCCTTCCGACGCAAGCGACCGGGAGCGCAACCGCGGTTTCGGTACGAGCGGCGAAGCCCGCTGCGTGGACGGCGAGTCCTCCCTTTTTGGCATCGTCCAGGGCGGCATGTTCCCCGACCTTCGCCGCGAATGTGCCGAGCGCCTGGTCGAGATGGAATTCCCCGGCTACGCCATCGGCGGCCTCAGCGTCGGGGAGCCCCGCGAGCTCACTCGCGAGATCATCGCCACGACCCTGCCCCTGCTGCCCAAAGACAAGCCCCGCTACGTCATGGGCGTCGGCTATCCCGACGAAATCGCTGAGTACGCCCGCATGGGGGTCGACATGATGGACTGCGTGCTGCCCACCCGCGCGGCGCGCCACGGCCTGCTCTTCACCTCCGAAGGCCGCCTGAACATCAGGAACCGTCGGTTCGCCGAGGACCAGGGCCCGGCCGACCCGGCCTGCACCTGCCTGGTCTGCCGGCGCTACACCCGCGCCTATCTCCGCCACCTGTTTGCCGCCCAGGAGCCGCTCGCCGCCGTGCTGAACACGCTGCACAATCTGGCTTTTTATCTGGACACGATGCGCAGGGTGCGTGACGAAATCGCGGCGAACCGCCTGTAGGTTCCCCGCTGACGCGGATCGAGCGCTTCAGGCCTGGGTCAGGCGATCCAGCCCCGCACGCCTGGCATGCGCCGCGATCGCAGCATTGATTTCCAGCGCCAGGGCCAGCGCGGCGCGCCCATCTTCGCCGGAAACGCGAGGAGCCGAGCGGGTCCGCACGGCGCTCAGAAATGCCTCGATCTCCAGCCGCAGCGGCTCGCCCGGATGCACCGGCGGCTTTTCAATGTGCAGCCCCGGCAGGCCCTCACTTCCTGCCGCAGCGGCGGCAGCCATGACGGCCGGATCGGCCGCGGCTGCATGCGACACGTCGATCACCAGCAGATCCTGGCGGGCGTAATCAATGGACACGTACTGATGGGGCTGAAAGAAACGCAGCTTGCGGACCCTTTCCGTGCTCACCCGGCTGGCGGTGAAGTTGGCCACGCACCCGGAGGCGAATTCGATCCGCACATTGGCGATGTCCACCTTGCGCGAAAGGATCGGCAGACCCACGGCGTGAAGCGAGCGCACCGGCGAGCGCACGAAGTTCAGCACGATGTCCAGATCGTGCACCATCAGGTCGAGAACCACATCGACGTCCAGCGACCGCGGACTGAAGACGCTCAGCCGATGCGCCTCAAAGAACATGGGGTGGTTCAGGATGGTCTCTGCGGCGGCAACGGCGGGGTTGAAGCGCTCGAGGTGTCCGGTCTGCAGGATGCGGCCCTTTTGGGTCGCACAGCCGATCAGCCGGCCGGCCTCGCTCACGCTGGCAGCGATGGGTTTTTCAACGAGCGTATCGACACCCGATTCCAGCAGAGCCTCGGCCACATGGAAATGCGCGGAGGTCGGCGTGCAAACCGAGGCGGCAGCGAAGGCCGTCTCCCCGGCCGCGCGCGTGGCAAGGGCCGCCTGGACGGAGGGATAAACCGTCACGTTCCATTCGCGCCCGGCCGCGGCGGCGCGAGCCGGATCGGGCTCGACCACCGCGGCCAGGCGAACTCCCTGGCCATCGTTTTCGAGGGCGCGCCACACCCGCAGATGATTGCGGCCGAAAACCCCGGCGCCGCAGACGAGGATCCCGAGCTGAGACGGGCTGGTCAATGAGCCTGCGCCGGCTTTCCTTCCACCGCGTGCAGGCAGCGGGCGTAGAGCTCCAGAAGCTGCGTCACCTGGTCCTCAGGTTTGGGGGCGCCGCCGGCGACAAACCCTGTGGAAGGCCCACTGGCACGACCCACGCCGGCCGTGGCTGCCACAAATTTCAGCAGGTCGAGCGCGATGTCCTCGTTGCGCCGAGCACCGTTCGCCGAGGGGGGAACCTGATCCATGAAAGCACCTCACTGGGCGATGCTATCAAACCCGCGCGGACTCGACAGCCCGGGTTCACAGCCGCGAGACGCACAGACAGACGCGCCCCACCAGCAGATCGGACGGCGACTCCTGCGGGCCGAGCTCGATGACGTCGAGCGGCGCTTCCAGTGCGCGCGGGCGCAGAATCAGGCGGCTGGATTCGAAGACGACATGGCGGAACAACAGCTGGGTCCCGAGGCGCACGCCATACAGATTGGGGCGCGGCGGCCGGAGCGCGGCCAGCGAGTTGTAATGGCGGTCCAGCACGACCACCGAATCCGCGTGCAGGACTGGATCCATGGCCGCGGCCTGGGCATGGCTCACGCGGACCGCCACGAAGCGTTCCCAGCTGCGGCGGCTGACCGCGCGCCGGACGGGAAAGGACGCCAGCCAGCCGAGGGGAAGCTGAACCGAATCGAGAATCGCCCGCGCGACGATGACCGGCGCGGTCATGGCCACGCTCGGGGAAACCAGCGGAACCACGTCCCGAGCCTCGCCGGAAAGGCCTGGGGGAACCCGGATGGAGAGGGCGTCCGGGGAAAGATCTTCGACACTGAGCGACTGCGCCTGGAGGACGCGATCGAGGGCCGGCAGGCTGAGGCGCCGCCGGCGATGCAGGAAGTTGGAGATATGGGCCTGGGCGAGTCCCGTCTGGCGAGCGAGCAGTGAACTGGAAAGGACTCCCTGGTCGATGCGCCGCCAGGTTTCGAGGCGCAGGCGCTCGTGTAGCTCAAGGAATTTCATCTTTGCTGTTTTTCAACGAGCGATAGAACCATTACCCATGGGTTTGCAGAAAGAAATGCGCGAATGCGCAATCCGCCGACAGCGGACAAAGACAGCAGTACTCAGGTTGCGGAAGACCCCGGAACTGACCTCCAGGGGAATTGATCCCGCCGCCCGATGGAATTAGTGTCGGACTACTTTCGCCGGCCAGACATAGTACTTTCGCGCACGCACAAAGACGCGCCGCGCGAGGTTACTGGAGGAATCGCGAGGCCGTCGATCCCAGGACCTGTACCCATGCACATTCAAGATGACAAAAGAGAGCACGAGGCTGCCGGAACGAGCGGCCAGGCCCTTACCTCCCCCAACTCCGCGGATCGGGGAAGATGCATCCGCGGCCGGCAGAACTCTGGAGATTTCACGATGTACTTACGGATTTATCTTAAAGTTTGTGAGGCGTGCGGCACCCTGTGGTACCGCGCAGAGAACTGTAGCGATGTCTATTGCCGGTGCTGCTCGCCGCGGATGCGCGGGCTGCCGCAGGGCCGGAGGACACGAGCGCGGCTGCGGCCTCACCATCGCGGCGGCCACCCCGTGTGCCGAGGTGCGGCATGAGCGCCCTTCTGGCGATGCCCTGCATCCTGCGGGAGGCGGTAGCGGTGGCCGACTCCGCGCTTCCCCATGCTGCGCTCCCGGTCTGGCGGGCGCGGCCCAACAGTGGCCTCGCCTTCTATCGCAAGCACACCCTGGCGCTTCTGACTCGCTACCTGCACACCTCTATGGAACTGGGACGCGCTCCCTGCATCCTCGGGCGGACGGTGTTGCGGGGCAGGGTGACCAACTGCCGGCTGCGTACTCTCGAGGATCTGCTGATCTTCGTCTTCGACGTGGAAAAATGTCTCAAAATGCTGGACCGTGCCTCTCAGGCCGTAATCGCCCACATCGCGCTGGAAGACTACACGCCGGCGGAGACAGCCGACATTCTGCGCGAAAGCGAGCGGACAATCCATCGCATTTATGGCGCGGCGATGGATCGCCTGACCCGGCTTTTTCTCGAAACCGGGCTTCTCGCGCTACCTGAGCCAGGCTTGTCAAGGGGTATCGAAGAAATCGAACGTAATGAGCCCACAAAACAAACCACTTATCTCGCTGTAACTCGCAAGAAAGTTGGCAGTGTTAAGCGATGAAACTGATATTCTGAACTTATAGAGTAAAAAAAGAAAAAGAAGGGGTCGCCTGACGGCGGCCCTTTTTATTTGGGCCGGGGAGCCGCGGTCGAAGAAGGCGCGATCTCCGAGCCCGCAGGAAGGCGGATTCAGGAAATGATTTGGATGCAGATCAAAGGCCGCAAGCCAGGAGCCTGTACAACAGAGCGCTGCAAACCTCGGAGCAGCCGGCACGGACGCGGCCGCGCGCTCGCCAGCCTGATCGTAATTTTGGCCGCATTGCTGGCCTCGCGAGCGCCGGCGCAGGTGACAACCACGTCGGTGCAGGGCACGGTCTATCGGGCCAACGGAACCGTGGCAGCCGGCACCGTGCTCATCAGCTGGACAGCCTTTACCACGCCGCAGAACCAGGCTATCGCGCCCGGCACCCTCAGCGCGGCCATTGGCGCCGACGGCTGGCTAAGTGTGAACCTGATCCCCAATGCGGGCGCATTGCCTGCCGGGAGTTACTACACCGTTGTCTATCATCTGACCGACGGGACGGTGCGCCAGGAGTACTGGGTTGTGCCTGCGTCGGCCACGGCAGCGCTTTCCGCGGTGGAATCGGATCTGCAACCCGCGCAGCAAACCGGCGGAGTTTCCTCGAGTTATGTGCAGAGCGCGATTACCTCCGCCACGGGCGGCCTGCTGCCGCTGGCCGGCGGCGTCATGACCGGGCCGCTGACGCTGAGCGGCGATCCGATGGCAACGAATCAGGCTGCGACGAAACATTATGCCGACGCGATCGCAGCTTCCTCGCTGCCGCTGAGCGGGGGCACGCTTACCGGCGCGCTCACCCTCAACTCCACGGCCAGCGGCCAGTCCGGCATCACGCTCAGCGGCCCGTTCAACTTCGGCCTGCATCTCACCGCACCGCCTTTCGGCAGCGATGGCTCGCTGGCCAGCGTTGGCTGCGGGTCGTGTTCGCAAACCATCCCCGCCTATAACTTCCTGAGCGCCGGCAACGCGGCCGGCGGGAACGACGCGCTGAGTTATAACCCCGCCTCGGAAACCTGGAACTGGAGCAGCGGCACAGGCACCAGTTCCGCCTGCAACGCGGCATTGGGAACCGGCGGCTTCTCTCTCCTCTGCAAAGGGTATAACTCGCGCTTCGATAACTCCGGCAATCTCTACATTCCCGGAGTTATCCACGGTGAAGGAGGGGTCACCGGCGCCACGATCAATGGAGAGATCACCGTCGACGGTGTGACGTATACGACCCTCAATGCGGCGTGGAGCGCTGCGCTGGCGCAGGCGGCGGCGACAGGCCGGAATCAGACCATCCGGCTCGGGCCGGGCACTTTCCCGGTCAGCGCCACCCTGGCAGAGCCCTCCAACGGCGCCTGCGTCAGCCTGCTCGGCTCGGGCGGGACAACCGTGAACGCCGACAGCCCGCAGATTGCCACCACTCTGACGGTGCCGGCCTCGCTCGGCGGCGACCTTTTCTTTCTCGGCAACGCGGCCCAGGCCCAGGGCTGCACTTTCCGGGATCTCAATCTGCTCGCCGGCGGCAACGCCACCCACGGATTCGAGATGCAGTGGTTTCGCGGCCTGCTGATCGACAACGTCGCCGTGAACGACACCACAGCGGAGGGCATTCTGCTGGGCGAGGAAAGCACAGCAGCCGGCCACCAGGCTAATTTCATTCTGCGCGACGTGACCGTGAGCTCCAGCAGCGCCGCCTTCAGCCCGGCCAACCGGCCCGCCTACGGCATCCATCTGGCAAAGACCGCCATCGACAGCCATCTCGATAACATCACGGTGCGCAACGCCCTCACGGCGGCCGTCTATAACGAGGGCACAGGCAATACCGGTTATCTCATCCACGGCTTCGGCTATCCCTACACCTGCACTACCGGGCCGTGCAGCAACAGCGCCGGTTCCGGATCGGCGGCTAACGCGTCCTATGCGACGAGTTACGTCATCGACGACGTGGGCGGCTCCGGGAGCGTGTGGACCGACACCTACATCGACAGCCCCGCGATTGCGGGTTTCTATATCGGCGCCAACGGCATCGCCATCCACGGGGGACACATTCAATGGCCGGACGTGACCAGCTTCCCGGCGGCCAACCTGGCGTATGTGGCGGCGAATGTCAGCAATAACCTGCTGATCGCGGATGTGGATTGCCTGGAGATGGCCGGCGGGGTCAACTGGATCACCTGGAGCGCAAGCTCCGGCAATCCGCCCACTTATACGAGCGTGCACCATCTGACGGGCTGCGGTAACTACGTTCAGGCGCTGGAACCGGCCGAAGTTACCGGCTTTTCCAGCGGCGGGGCCAACATCAACGATCCCAGCGGGGCGGTTCCGCGGGTGTGGTCCACGCCCATCGCCTCCGCAGCCGGTTATCCCGCCTACGGGGCCCAGCTCTACACCGGCTATCAGGGCGACGCCTTTCAGGCGCACTTTTCCGGGGTCAGCCCTTTCTTCAACATCACCTATCAGGGAAGCGTCCGCTCGAACGGCGGCATCGCTCTGAGCACCGTCATGAATAGCGCGGCGACGCTCACCCTGACATCGGCGAACAAGAACGTGATCGCCAACGCCTCCGCCGGCGCCCAGACCCTCACCCTGCCCAGCTGCTATACGCCGCTGGCCGACCGGGCGGCGCCGACCGGCATGGAGTTCACCATCGTCAAGTCCGACACCAGCGCCAACGCCGTCGCGCTGCAGACGGTCAGCTCGCAGAACATCAACTACGGCGGCGTCTCCGCGCCCACGTTGATCCTCGCCTCGCCGGGTAAACGAACCCTGGTCTGCGGTCCGGACTACAACTGGTACGCGTATTGAGGCCGGATGCGAGTCGAATGGGGCAAAGGCGAACGCGAGGAACTGGTGCGTCTGGGCAGCGGCCTCGACCGGCCTGCAAAGGCCAAACCACCGCAGAACCGGCAGGCGGACGGCCAACAGCCGGAGGAGAAGCGGCAAAACCGGGCACCGGAGCCCGAAGAGATTTCGCCTGTCGCGCTGGCCGCGCAGTTGCTGCAGGTGAGGAGCCGGACGGGAAAACTCATGCCGCTGGTCGCCAATGCGGTCCAGCAGCAGTACGAGGAGCGGCGAGGTCCGGGCAATATCGTGCTTAAGGCTCGGCAGCTGGGCATCACCACCTGGATTGCAGGACGATTCTTCATGAAAACCATCACCCATCCCGGAACGCTGACCGTGCAGGTGGCGCATACTCAGGAAGCGGCGGAGTCGATCTTTGGCATCGTCCGCCGGTTCCTGCGCTGCCTGCCGGCATCGCTGTGCGAGGGAGCCCTCAAGACCGTCCGGGTCAACGCGCATCAGATCCTGCTGCCCGGCATGGACTCCGAGTACCGGGTGGAGACGGCGGGTGCGCCCAACGCGGGACGCGGGCTGACCATCAGCAACCTGCATTGTTCTGAGATCGCGCGCTGGCCGGGCGATCCAGAGGAGATCCTGCAGGGTCTGCGTGCCGCGCTCTCGCCCTCCGGCGAGCTGGTTCTGGAATCCACGCCGATGGGCGCCTCAGGCTGCTTTTGGAAAGAATGGCAGGAGGCGGCCACGACCGGGCTGGTGTGCCACTTTTTCCCCTGGTGGCTGGAGACCGCCTACACCGGTCCGGCGGCCAAGCCGGCATCGCTGACCGATGAGGAACGAACGCTGATGAACGAGCATGCTTTGAGCCCGCAACAAATCGGCTACCGGCGCCAGCTTCGCCGGCGCTTTCGCGGCCTGGCCCGCCAGGAATATGCGGAGAGCGCCACGGAATGTTTTCTGGCCAGCGGCGAGTGCATCTTCGACACCGCGGCCATTGACGCTCGTCTGGGGGGGCTGCCCGATCCGGTCGAGGAGCGCGCCCGGGGAACGCTGCGCATCTGGCTGCCCGCGGCTCGCGGCCGCCGCTACATTGTGGCGGCGGACCCGGCCGGGGGTGGCTCGGAAGGCGATTTTGCCGCCCTCGAGGTCATCGACCTCGATACCGGCCTGCAGTGCGCGGAGCTGCGGGCGCACCTCCCGCCTCTGGAGCTCGCTGAGCAGGCCGCAGCTCTGGCACGCGAGTACAACCACGCGCTGCTGGCCGTGGAGCGCAACAACCAGGGCGCGGGCGTGCTGGCCTACCTCGCCAGCGTTTGTCGCTATGAACCGCTCTTCCGCAGCGCCGGGCAGGAGGGCTGGCTCACCTCCTCCATCAGCCGGCCGCGCATGCTGGGGCGGCTCGCCTCCGCGCTGGTGGAAAGCCCCGGCAGCTTCTCGAGCGAACGCCTGCTGCGCGAATGCCGCAGCTTCGTGCGCCATTCGAACGGGCGGGCCGAGGCCCAGGCAGGCGAGCACGACGACTGCGTGATGGCCATGGCCCTGGCGCTGGTGGTGCGCGACGATCAGCTGCTGGCTGGCCAGGGCTCCGGTAGCATGAAGAATCCGGAGGCTCGGTGACAATCCTGGCGGTCCAGCAGATCAGAAAGATGCGCGGCGGGTCACAGAGCCACCTCATGCTGGGGGACGACGGCGAGGCCTGGGTGGTTAAGTTCCAGAACAACCCCCAGCACCTGCGCGTGCTCGCCAACGAGTTGCTGGCCACGCGCCTGGGCGGATTGATCGGGCTCACCGTACCCGCCTGCGACGTGGTCGAGGTGACGCCGTGGCTCATCGAGCGCACCACGGAGCTGGAGATGGATTTCGGCCACCGCCGCGAGCGCTGCCGCCCCGGCCTGCACTTTGGATCCCGGCTGGTGGGCGGCCTGATGCCCGGCCACGTCGCCGACTATCTGCCCGAGGAGCAGTTGCTGGAGGTGCGCAACCTGGACGAGTTTGCCGGAGCCCTGGCGCTCGACAAGTGGACCTGCAATGCCAACGGGCGGCAGGCGCTGTTCCATCGCAAAGGCCGGGAGCGGCGCTACAGCGCGGCGTTCATCGACCAGGGATTTTGCTTCAACGCCGGAGAGTGGCGCTTCATCGACGCTCCCCTGCGCGGCGTCTACGCGCGCAACACCGTGTATCGCCGGGTGACCGGATGGGACAGCTTCGAGCCGTGGCTCACCCGTATCGAGGAACTCGATCCGCAGCGGGTGTGGGCGATCGCGGAGAACGTCCCGCCAGACTGGTATGAAGGAGATGCAGGGATGCTGGAGAATCTGGTGGAAAAGCTGATGGAGCGGCGCTCGCGGGTGCGGGAGATGATCACCTCTTTCCGGGAATCCTCCCGCCGGCCGTTTTCGAACTGGGATAGCACCCACACCTACGCTTCCGGTAACCGCTTCCCTTCGCCCGACTCTGTCGATAGGCTTCCTGGGAGGATCATGTGAACGACACCCTCCAGTGCGAGTTTTCCCTGGTCCGCTATGTGCCCGACCCGGTGAAAAACGAGTTCGTGAACATCGGAATCCTGCTCCGCGAAGCCGCGCATCCGGGGACCGCAGCAGTTCGCTTCACCCGGGACTGGGCACGGGTCCGCTGCCTCGACCGGGACGCGGACATCGCCATGCTGGAGGCCATGGAAGCGGAGATGCGGCAGCGGCTGGGCGAGACGCCCTCCGATACCAAACCGCTGCTCGCGATCATCGAAGATTCGTTCTCGCAGCTGTTACAAATGACCGAAGCGAAGGCCTGTCTGGCCGAGAACATGGCCGCGGGGATAGAGCAGCTGATGCGCCTGTACGTCGAGCCGCGCAAAGAAAAAGCGCGAGCCGCCCTGAGCGGCCGGACAGCCATCGTGCGCACCATGCGGACGCAGTTCGAGCATGCCGGGGTGTGGGATCTGATGCGGCGGCGGATCGCGGCCTCCGACTACACCCGCCCCGGCGATTCGCTGAAGATCGACTGCGGCTACCGGCCCAATGGCGTGGTGCGGATGTTCCACGCGGTCTCGCTGACCAGCGACGTGGAGTTAGCCAAGGTGCTGGCCTTCAGCGCCCCGTCGCTGCGGAGTGGGGTGGCGCGGGTGGAAAGCGCGGAGCTGGAACTGACCGCGATTGTGGAGCCGCTGCGTAACCGTGACAGCGACCTCCCGGCCGACCCCGATGCCATCAACCAGTATCGCTTCGGGGTGGAGACTCTGGAAGCGCAGCAGATTCGCGTGCTCACCGTGAACGATCTGGAACGCGTCGCGGAGACCGCGAAACGGGAGCTGCGCGTGTAGAAACAAAGCAAGGTAAGGCTGCACGAACGAGGCATGGCTCAACGCCATGCCTTTTCATTTTGGGCGTCAACGGAAGGAGCAAGAGCGAAGTGAACATCAAAGAGCAGTGGAAGCATGCGCTGGCGCTGCTGGGAGCTATCAGCCCGGGCAGCGCCGGCCGCAGGGGGGAATCGGCGCCGGCCGCGCCGCGCAGGACGGTGGCGCTGCCGTCGGTCCTCGCGCCGTATTCCTTCCCGGGCAAAGCGCTTCCCAAGCCGACGCCGGCGAACCTCCGCCGTTTTGCGGAGACGCCGGTGGTGCGGCGCGCCATCAACCTCATCAAGGACCGCGTGGCCAGCATGGACTGGCAGGTCCGCCTCAAGCGCGACCAGGACGCCGAAAGCGTCGCCTTTGCCGCGAAGCGCGCGCGGACCCTGCGCCGCTCGCTGGAATTTCCCAACCCCTCCGACTCCTTCCGCACCCTGCTCGAGCAAACCATCGAGGACGCGCTGGTGGGCGGCTTCGGCGCCATCGAGATGGAGCTCACCGGCGACGCGGCGCGGCCCTTCGAGCTGTGGCCGGTAGACGGCGCTTCCATCCGCATTGATCCGCGGTGGGATGGGCAGCCGGAGTCGGTGCGCTTTGCTCAGGCAACCGGCCTCGTCGGCAGCGACGCTGCGATCCCGCTGCAGGATAACCAGCTCATCTACGTGCGCATGAATCCGCGCAGCTACACCCCCTTCGGGCTGGGCCCGCTGGAAGTCGCCTTCGAAACGGTGAACGCCTTTCTCAGCGCGCACCGTTTCGCCGGCAAGCTGGCCAGCAACGCGGTGGTGCAGTACGCGCTGTGGCTGAACGAAACCACTCCCTCCCAGCACGAGCGGCTCATCCGCTGGTGGCAGGACGAGATCGAGGGCACCGGCCGCGTGCCGCTGCTGAGCACCGAGCAGAAGCCGGAGGTGCTGCGTTTTTCCGCCGGCACCGACGCCGATCTGCGCCTCAGCTGGCAGGAGTTCCTCATCCGCATGGTGGCCAACGCATTCTCGCTGCCGTCCATGCTGCTCGGCCTCGAACAGGACGTGAACCGCTCGACGGCGGAGTCGCTGCTCGACGAGGCCTTCCACTCGGCCATCGTGCCGCTGGCCCGGCTGGTTGCCGAGCACCTGACGCGGGATTTGTTTGCGAAGCGCCTGGGCTGGCCGGAGTTCGAGTTCGTTTTCAACGACCTCGATGCCACCGACGCCGTGCAGGAGGTCCAGATGCAGACCGCGCTGCTGGCGGCCGGCGTTCTCACCATCAACGAGGTCCGCGCCATGCGGGGCTTATCGCCGCTGCCCGCTCCGACGGCGCACGCCAATTCAATCAAGGAGGAAAACGGCACCATCACAGTTACCAATCATGAACTCCAGGAAGCAGGAACCCCGGAATCGGGAGATCAGCAGGCAGGGGAGACGCAATGAGACTGGAAGCAATGGCAGTCGTGCTGCCGGAGGTCGCCGGTCATCCCAACCGGGCGCGCTTTACCGGCGTGCTCACGCTGGTGGATGAGCCGAGCACCAAACCGCCCTCAGGAGCGCGCGGACATCGCGTGATCCTGACCCGCACCGCAGCCCTGGCCGCGCTGCCTTCCCTGCTGGGAATGGCGGTGGACTACGTGCCCTCGTGGGACGGGCACGACGCCCGGCGCAAGTGCGGCATCATCACCGAGGCCGACGTGCAGGGCTCGCGCCTGCGCGTCGCCGGCTATCTCTACGCCAAAGACTTCCCCGAGGTCGAGCGGCAGGTGCGGAATGGCCTGCCCAACGCCATGGGCATGTCGTGGGAGCTGGCCGACGCGCACGTGGAAGACATGCGCGCCGAGGTCTGGACCCTCACCCGGGCCACCTTCACCGGCGCAGCCATCCTGCTGCGCGAGAAGGCCGCCTATCGCAACACGTCGTTCGAACTGGCGCAGGAGCGCTGCCGCTCGCTCGAGCCGCGCTCCCTCTCGCCGGTGAGCGTGCGCGCCCGCGCCCACGAATCCTTTCGGAAGGACGGAATCTTCGCCTTCCGGAAATTAACCCAGGACAGAAAGAGTCAGGAAAGGAACAACCATGGAAGAGCAGGCAGGTGAAGGCATGACCGCAGGAATGGAGCGCATCGAGGCCCGGCTGCAAGCCGCGGCCGCAACCCTGGAGCGCGCCGCGATGCTCCTCGAAGAGCGCGAAACGGAGCGCAACGGCGAGTTGCAGAAGATGGTTGCCGCCGTGGAAACCAGCCGCGAGCAGGATCTGGAGAAGAAGCTCGAGGCAGCCGAGCAGCAGATCGCCGAGCTGCGCGCCCAAATCGAAACGAAGTCCGAAGCAGGATCTCAGCCGCAGCCGAAGTCGGTGCGGCGGACCCTCCCCGCTTCCACCGCGCAGTTCCTGGCGAAGCAGGGGATCTCGTCCCTCGAGTCCGTCGAAGCCGGCGCTCTCGATGCGGCGCTCGACGGCCTGAGCCTCGAGCAGCGCATTGCGGTGAAGGCGCAGCTGCTGCGCGCAGGCGTGCTCGGCTAGAAAACCCGGCGGAACACCGGTCAGCAGGGCCAGCGGAAACATTCGCTGGCCGTTTTTATTGCTGACCGCTTCTTAGCTGCCCGTCTCTCAGCTGACCGTTTTGTTGCTGAGCGTCTCTCAACGTTTTTTTCACCGAAAGGAAGCCATGACTGCCAATTTCCTCGACATCCACTCTGCGGCGGACTACATCGGACCCGGCGCGATTGAGGTCCCGCTCTACCAGACCGAGATCCTCGACATCGTTCGCCGCCGCAACATGTTCGGCCAGCGCATTAAGCAGGTCCCGGCCACCGGCCACCCGTCGCGCTACTTCGAGCAGACCGCGATTCCCAATCCCTCCACCGCCGGCTTCGTCGATCCGCGCAACATCGTGCCCCCGGTAGTTACGCCCACCCGCATCGAGCGCAGCGTCCCCCTCAAGGCCATCGTCGCCCAGCTCAACTACAACCTGTTCGACATGGAACTGGGCTCGCAGCAGAAACAGTTCGCATATCTGCAGGCCAAGGACCTGGTGGACACCATCGAGGGCGTCATGCTCGCCCATGATGTGGCGCTGTGGAACGGCAACGACACTTCGCTGACCACGCCCACCACCATGCAGTACTTCGGCGCGGCCGCGCAGATCGCCGCCGGCGGCAACACCACCACCATCGGCACCACCGCCTGCATCACCGACGGCCTCAAGTCCACGATCGCGCAGATGGTGGCCAACACCAGCTATGCGGTGCGGCCCACGGCCATCTACGCCAACCCCGTGCTCCTCGACCTGATCGACCGCGAAATGAAATCGGAGTTCAACGTGGTCCTCAACACGAAGGAGATCGCGGCCGGCTTCACGGTGAAGATGCTCACCACCCAGGCGGGCGAGCTGCCGCTCATCCCCGAGTGGTCGCTGGCCTACACCGGCACGCCCGGCAGCGGCACCGCGGTGCTGCCGGCCTACATCGTCACTGAAGACCTGATCGAGTACCACTGGCTCAGCGATCCCAACCCGCGAGTCTTCCAGCTCGGCGTTCCAGGCTCGCTCGCCTCGCAGCACGTGGTCGTCAAGTTCGGCGCCCCGGTGGTCAGGGGCGCGAACTACGCCCACTACCAGGTGCTGGTCGACCGGTAATCCGCAACAGCGAGAGCGCGGTCGGCAAGACGACGGACGGCGGAGGCAAACCAGCCGCTGCCGTCCGTCGCAGGCCGCTGACCCGGTTCTTCGCTGACCGGATTTTCGCGGACCGGTTCCCGGCGAACCGGTTTTTTTTGGCAACCGCTTTTTTAGCTGACAGGAGAATGCATGGCTTGCTACTTGCAGCCCACCGAATACGAATCCTACGGCCTGTCTCCCGACGTGACCGACGCCTGGATCACGGCCGCCTCGTCCCTCATCGACAGCCACTGCCGCCGCACCAGCCTCAACCCCATGCAGTACACGGAGCGGCTGCGCATCGTCGAAGGATCGCAAACCGCGCGCCTCAGCCATCTGCCGCTGGTCGCGGTCGCGCCCGCCACACAGCCCTTCCTTTCGATGCAGGCGCGCTACGCCCGGCCTCGCCGCGGTGAAACCGTCTACCCTCTCCAGGAAGAAGTCCTGTGGGCTTTTTCCCTGCCCGGCGCGTGGACCACGCTCGACCCCGCCACCATCGACTTCGTGGCCGATACCGGCGAGCTGATCTTTCCCCGGAATATCCTCGGCCTCCCCTACAACGAGGTTGCCGTCACCTACACCGCGGGCCTCGCGACTCTTCCTGCCGCCGTCAAATCAGCCTGCGCGCAGATCGTAAAGAACGCCCAGGCCACTCCCGGCCTCAATGTGAAGGCCGCCAAAATCGACACGCTGCAGCTGCAGTACTTCTCTGCCACGTTGATCGACCCCACCGTCCAGGCGCTGCTCCGGCCCTGGGTTTCCGTCCGGATGGGGTGAGCCATGGCCGATCTCAGCACTCAGCTTCCTTCGGGCATGGCGCGGCGCGTGGCCGCCTCTCTGCTGCGCGCCGGAGGCGGAACCACCGCCTGCCTGCAGGTAGCGCCCACGCCCGGCGACAGCACCAATGCCGGTCAGCTCGGCATCGACGCTCCTGGCTTCCTCTCTCTGCCCCTCTCGCCTGTGGTCTTCCGCAAAACCCGCGTACCCATGCAGGAAGGCCAGCTGCCGAAGTACGAGCTGCTCGTCTCCGCCGACGCCGTCGAGGCGCAGGTGACCCAACTCAGCCTCGCTTCCGGTGAGGCGCTCTTTTCTTTGGCTGCGGGAGTGGTGATCGCCGGCCAGCTCTTCCTCATCGAGGCTGTATCCGCGTCGGAATCCCAGGGCGAGGCTTATTTGTATCGCCTGCTGTTACGGGAATCCACCGGAGCAGCCCAACTGTAACTGTGAGTGTGACCTATGCAAAACGCAAAAGACACTTTGTACATCACCCTGCGCAGCCGGCTCGCGGCCCTGAATCCGGCCCGGACCCTCGCCCTGCGCTCCGTCGTCCGGCCCGGCATCTTCGTGCAGGATGCTGAAGCTCCCATGCCGCAGCTTCCGCTGGACGCCTTTGCCCTCAGCTGGACCGGCTTCGCCGCCGACTTCCAGTTGCCCGCCATCCTCGCGCAAATGACCTGTGAGATCCAGTACGCCACGGCCGGAACCCAGGCCAACGCCGGCCTCGATCGCGGCCGCGCCCTCGAAGAAATGGACTACGAAGTCCTGAAGCTTTTGTATCCGTACTCGGCACAAAAGGTGAACTACACCCAGAACCCGGCGGTCGCGATGGAAACCATGGTCTTCTGGTCCGAGCCCGAGTTCGGCCCTGTGGTCACCCTCCGCGACCGCCTCAGCCGCACCGCCAAAGTTACCGTCTTTGCCTTTCAGGAAGTGGGGGAACCATGAGCACAGCCGCCTTTCTGCCTGCGTTGCCGCCCGTCGGCCGCCGCGTGCGCGCCTACTTTGCGCCCGTCAACCGCGCTCAGAAGCAGCCTACCCTTTTCGATCCGGCACAGAGCGGGCGCTTCTCCGTCGATGCTCCCCCCCGCGCCGTGGATCGATCTCGGCTGGATTGAGAGCTTCGCCCGCAAATCCGCCAGCAAATTTGGCGACTTGGTCACCGGCAGCCCTGCCACCACGCAGTTTCAGGTGCGCGAGACCGTCGACGCCACCGTTGCCTTCCGTTTCAAGACCTGGAGCAAGCTCTCCATGGCGCTCGCCGCCGGCTCGCAGCACATGAATCTGATCGCGCCCGCCAGCGGCGCCGCCGCCAACGGCTCCGGCAGCAAAGGGGTGCCCGCTACCAACCTGACCCCCGGATCGACGGCCAACTTCCTGGCCATGGCCGCGACCGACGCCGCCAGTTTCGCCGCCGGTTCGCTCGTCACGGTGGACGCCGACTACACCGGCCAGACCGGCTACGTCGGCAGCGGCGTCTCCGCCGCGTACGTCGCGAACGCCACGGCGGTGAACAGCGATCCGGACTACATCCGCCGAGTCTCCTTCAACGTTGCCCGCGTTGTGTCCAGCTCCTCCAGCGGCCTCCAACTCGCCCAGCCGCTTCTGGCCGGAGCACCCGCCACCGGTATGCGTGCGCAGCCCATCCTCGGCTTCGTCGATCGCGAAGGCGGCAGCTTCTTTCAGGAGTGGTCCGGACTTTTTGTGATCGACGGCCAGCAGGGTGAGCGCATTCTCTTCCACTACCCGCGCCTGCAATCGATCGCGGGTCCCGCGGAATCGGCTGCTACCCTCGCGACGCCGCTCGAACGCCTCGCGCTCAGCGCCGCATTCCGCGCGCTACCCGTTACCGACGCCAACGACGGCGAAACGGTCGTTGGTTTCCGCAGCTTTTTGCCCAGCGCCGCCACGCTGATCTGACAGGAGACCTCCGTTGAAGCTCACCATCGACAATAACGACGGCCAAGGTCCCGTCGATTACAGCGCCGCCATCGTCGCCAACCGCCCCTTCCGCATCGTGCGCCGCCTCAATGAGCCCGTCACCTGTGCGGTTACAGTTTTTCCCTCCGGGGGCCTCGCCATCCCCGCGCGCAACGGACGCATGATCGTTACCGACGACAGCGGCATCGTCCTCTTCACCGGCTATCTCGCCACCGAACCTGCGCTCGAACTGGCCGGTCAGGGCACCATGGGCGCTGTCTACGCGGCCATCGTCGATGCCGTCAGCGACGAGATTCTCCTCGACCGCCAGCCTCTGCCGCAAAGCGGCGCGGTCTATGGTGCGTCTTCGGGTTCGGCGCTCCAGTCCATGCTCGCCCGCATCAACGCCGGCAACATCACCACGGCGTTGTCTTCGGCAACCACCACTGTCTCTGAATTTCAAGCCGACAGCGCGCGCACCTGGGCCGCTAACGCCGGGGCACTCGCCTGCGCAGTGCGCAGCGCGTATCTGCTGATGAATGGCATCCTCACTCTCGCCCCAATCGGCACCACCACCCACGCTCTCGACGAATCGCAGGGGACGCTCTGGTTGAGTGGACTCCAACTCTCCATGGTGAAGGCGCTCGCCAATGACGTCACCGTTTGCGGCGAAGCCGAGCCCTGCGCTTACGTTACCGAATACTTTGAAGGCGACGGCACAACCACGCTTTTCCAGCTCAGCGACGACCTATGGACGCCAGCGCCCTCGAAGAGCAAGCCCCTCGTGGATCTCTTCAGCGGCCCGGCCATCAATCCGCAGGTCTGGAAGATCCAGGATCCCGGCGCCGTTCTCGGCGTCACCGCCAACGGCTTCACCAGCGGTGGAGGCGGCAGCGCCCTCGGCACCACCATGTTGTCCGCCATCTCCAATCTCGAGCTGGGCGGCGGCCTCGTCCTCGAGCTGAACAACGTTCAGTTCGGATCCGCGACCTCCGGCATCCTCAACGGCCTCTACTCCGCCGGAGGAACGCTGTTGGCCAACTGTGTCGCCGGATTTGAGATCGGCCAGGCCAGCGGCGCCGCCACCGTCGCTCCCCTGCTCAACGGAACGGTCTCCGGGAGCACGTTCACCGCCCTTGCCGGACATTTGTATACGCTGCGGTTACGTTTCTACTCGAATGAAGCCCAGCGCATCCAGCAGGCATATTACGCGGTCGGCACAGACGGCGGCACGCAGTTGTTCGGCGCGCAGATGCTTCCCGCCGCAGCCACCTTCGTCTTCGAAGTGCAGGACACCACCAACGGCGTGGCCGGAACCCCGCTCGTTCTCTCCACCGCCGCCTTCGCCGGTTCGCCGCCACCCTTCTGCCTCTTCGCTCCCTACAACGGCGGCGACCTCGAGTGCAGCATCGGCGGCATCACCGTGGAGCAGCAGGGACCTGTCTGGGTGGTCAGCACACCGCCCAATGGATCCGCCGTCGTTCGCCGCCTCGGCACCGCGGCCCAGGGCGCGGACTGCACCGTTTCCCGCACCGGCCATCTGCAGTTCTATCCGGCCAGCGCGCCCCAGGCCGGCGAAGTGGTGGCGCTTTCCTACCGCACCCGCCGCCGTTCGGTGGCGCGCCTGGCCCGCGCCGCCAGCATCGCCGCAGAGAGCAATGGCGGCAAGCTGCCAGGCACCGCCTGCTGGATCGGCTCCGTCACCAGCCCCGCGCCGCGCAGCTCCGTCGATTGCGAGAACGCGGCCGGCGCCCTGCTCGCCCTTTCCACCAGCCGCGCGGCTGCATGGTCGGGCCGCTACACCGAGTGGAACGCCGAGCAGCAGGGCGACGTGTGGCCCGGCGACGTTCTCGCCGTCGCATCCTCCGGGCTCACGGCCAACCTCGTCGTCCGCTCCGTGCAGCTCGATCTCTCCTGCGGAGTGCCGGGCCTGGCGAAATACACCGTTGGCTTTGCGAACGACTGGGCCAACGACCTCGCCATTCAGACTTCGGCCGCGATTCCCGTCGATGCATGGCTCCCGCCGCAGCCGGAAACCACCACGCCGCTCGCTAATTTGAACGCGTTCGCCGTGACATCCATCAACGGCAGCGCCATTCAGATCGGTGCCGGCGTCGCTCCGCCCACCGGCGGCGGCTTCGAGGTGCGCCGCAGCGATTGGAGCTTCACGCCCGGCCCCGGACCCGACCTGGTCCTGCGGTCCCCGGTTGCAAATTTCACCATTCCGCGCCAGGCCGCCATGGAGCGGTACTACATCCGCATGTACGACGCATCGACGCCGCCCAACTACTCGCGCTTCTCCGCGGCGGTCTTCGTCAACCTGCCCCTCAGCCACTAGCTCCCGGCCGGGTTCGCTCCCGGCCCCAGGCTCCTCGCTCCCAGCTCGAACAAGGAATCTCACTATGACGGAATTCGAAGCACAGGTGCTCGCCGACCTCTCGGTCCTCAAAAATCAGATGACGGTCCTCGTCGGCGACGGGAACTCCGGCCGCATCGGCGCCATCGAAGGGCGCGTGACTCAGCATGAAGAGCGCTTTCAGAACGTGCGCGGCATTGCCATCGCCTTTGGCGCCCTGCTCACCCTTATCCAGTTTTTGATCGATTACCTGCGCAGGAGGTGAACCTGCGGAGCCGGTGCGGCGGGCTGGTTCCGCAGACACGATAGAATCAACCCTGCCATGAAATCCACGCCCCTCGTCGCCGTCGTCATGGGCTCGAAGAGCGACTACGAAACGCTCGCTCCCGCCGTCGAAATTCTGCGCGAGTTCCAGGTCCCGTACGAAGCGCGAGTCGTCTCCGCCCATCGCACCCCCGACCTGCTGTTCGAGTTCGCTTCTCAGGCTGAATCGCGCGGCCTCCGCGTCATCATTGCCGGAGCCGGCGGCGCGGCGCATCTGCCCGGCATGCTGGCGTCCAAAACTCTGGTTCCCGTTCTCGGCGTGCCCATCCCCGCCACCATGCTCCAGGGCATCGATTCGCTGCTCTCCATCGTGCAAATGCCCAAAGGCGTGCCCGTCGGGACCCTCGCCATCGGCAAACCGGGCGCCGCCAACGCCGCGCTGCTCGCGCTCGAAATCCTCGCCACCACCGATCCGAATTTACGCGAGAAACTCCGCGTCTGGCGCGACGCCCGCACCAGGGAAGTCCTGGCGCAGGGTTTGCCGGAATAAGCACCGTCCTCGGACATCGGTTTGAAGGGGCGCCGCTTCAGCCGTGCCGTATCCTGCATGAGTGAATTCCGGGCTTTAGCCCCTGAGGTGTTTGTAACGAATGACGGCGATCCTTCCCGGCTCCACCATCGGCATTCTCGGCGGCGGTCAACTCGGCCGCATGGTCGCCATGGCCGCGCGCTCGCTCGGCTACCGCATCCATGTCATGGATCCCGATCCCTCCTGCCCCGCGCGCTTCGTGGTCGATGCCTGTTTTGAAGGAGCCTGGAACGATGCCCACGCCGCAGCGGACCTCGCCCGCGGCTCGGACGTCGTCACTCTCGAGATCGAACAGGTCTCGATTGAATCTTTGGAAGCCGCGGCGAAATTCGCTCCCGTCCGCCCCTCGGCTGAATTGCTGCGCGTCATCCAAAACCGCATCCGCCAGAAAGAATGGCTGCGCGAGCGCGGATTTCCTCTCGGCCTCTGGCACGCCGCCCGCTCCGAACAGGATCTCGCGGAAGCCGCGTCATCATTAGGCGGCCGCTGTTTCGTTAAGAGCGCCGAGGGCGGCTACGACGGCCGCAGCCAGGTGAAGCTCGGCTTCGGCGATGCGACAACCCCAGCCGAAGCCTGGCGCCTCCTCGGACAAAAACCCTGCGTCGTCGAACAAGCCCTCGATCTGGAGCTGGAAATTTCCGTCATGGTCGCGCGCTCGCCTCGCGGCGAAACCAAAAGCTTTCCCTCGGCGACGAATCACCACGAGCATCAGATCCTCGCCTGGAGCGTGATCCCCTCGCTCGTCTCTCCGCAAATCGAAGCCCGCGCCCAGAAGCTCGCCTGCCAGATCGCCGACTCCTTCACCCTCGAGGGGCTGCTGGCCATCGAAATGTTCCTGACGAAAAACGGCGATCTGCTGGTCAACGAACTGGCCCCCCGCCCGCACAACAGCTACCACGCCAGCGAACGCGCCTGCGTCACCAGCCAGTTCGAGCAGTGCGTCCGCGCCGTCTGCGATCTGCCTCTGGGCGACGTCTCGGTCGTGCAGCCGGCAGCCATCGCCAACCTGCTCGGCGACCTGTGGCTCGACCACGCGCCGCATTTCGACCGCGCTCTCGCCGTCCCCGGGGTGCGCGTGCATTTGTACGAGAAGCACCAGCCCCGCAAAGGCCGCAAAATGGGCCATCTCTCCGCGGTCGGAGCCACCCCGCAGGAGGCCATCGAGCGGGTGCTGGAAGCGCAGAAGCTGCTCTGAGGGGGGATATCAAGCTCGATAACACCCGGCCAGGCAATAAAATCAGCCACTTGCCGGATGCCCACCCCCCCGGGGGGACTAACCCGGTTCTGATTTTGCGCGAAGCGCGTCCGCCTGAACGGACCGTTCAGCCTATGTCTTCGTCCCAGCCTTCGAGGTACTTCTTCAGCTCGGCCATGAAGCGGCCGGCATCGGCGCCGTCGATGATGCGGTGGTCGAAGCCCAGCGTCAGGTGCAGGAAGTGCCGGATGGCGATCGAGTCGGTGCCGTCCGCACTGGTCACCACCGCCGGCTCCTTGAACAGCCCGCCGACGCCGAGGATGGCGCTCTCCGGCTGGTTGATGATCGGGGTTCCGAACTGCTCGCCGAAGATGCCCGGGTTGGTGATGGTGAACGTCCCCGACCCCACCTCGTCCGGCTTCAGCTTCTTGTTGCGCGCGCGATCCGCGAGGTCGGCAATGGCCCGCGCGATGCCGAGGAAGTTTTTCTCCTCTGCCTGCCTGATTACCGGAACGATCAGCCCCCAGTCGAGCGCCACCGCGATGCCCAGATTGATGTTCTGGTGGTAGCGGATCGCATCGCCTTCGAGCGACGCGTTCACGATGGGCATCTTGCGCAGCATCGCGATCAAGGCTGTCGCGATAAACGGCATGTATGTGAGCTTCACCCCGTTGCGCTGCTCGTACTTGCTCTTTTCCTTCTCGCGAATCTTCACGATGCGGGTGAAGTCGATCTTGAAGACCGTGTGTACGTGCGGGCTGGTGCGCTTCGATTCCACCATGCGCTGCGCGATGATCGATCGCATGCGGGTCATGGGCACCAGCTGGCCGGCCAGCGCTGCGGCAGGAGCGGGAGCCGGCGGCCGGCCTGGAGCCGCAGACGCCCCCGAGCCGCGCTTGTCGAGGTAGCCGAGGATGTCTTCCCGGGTGACGCGGCCGCCGGCGCCTGTGCCCGTTACCGCGCCGAGAGTCACGTTGTTCTCGCGCGCAATCTTGCGCACCAGCGGGGAGGAACGCACATGCTCTGCCTCAGCCGAGACCGGCTCGGGCTGAGAGACGCTGGCAGTGGGAGCCGGTCTGGGAGCGGCGGTGGCAGCCGGAGCCGGGGCTGAAGGGGCAGCGGCGGCTGCGCCGGATCCGCCAATCACCGCAACAATCGTGTTGATTTGCGCTGTTTGCCCGGCAGGCACTTTGATCTCGGTCAGAACCCCCGCGGCGGGCGAAGGAATCTCCGCGTCTACTTTGTCGGTGGAGATTTCAAACAGCGGCTCATCGCGCTGCACGGTGTCGCCGACGTTCTTCAGCCACTTCGTGATGGTGCCCTCGAAGATGGACTCGCCCATCTGCGGCATGACCACGTCCTGACCCGGGCCTGCAGCCGGCTTCGCCGCCTTCTCCTCCGTCACCGGAGCCGGAGCTGGTGCGCTGGGTTTCGGCGCTTCCGGTTTTGCCGGTGCAGACTGCGGAGCCGGAGCTTTGGCCGCTCCGGCTTCAGCGATCACGCCTACAACAGAATTCACCTGCACGGTCGAGCCTTCCGCCGCGCGAATTTCCGCCAGCACGCCGGCGGCAGGCGAAGGAATCTCCGCATCGACCTTGTCTGTCGAGATTTCGAAGAGCGGCTCGTCGCGCTCGACGGAGTCGCCGGGCTTCTTCAGCCATTTTGTGATGGTGCCTTCGAAGATCGACTCGCCCATCTGGGGCATCAGGACATCGGTTGGCATGGATTGTCTCCGCTCGGACAGTCTGAAAGGGAAAAGGAATTCAATGCAAAGGTCGATTATAAATCCGGTTGCGCAAGGGGCTGCGCAGCTGCCTCAGGCAGCAAATCCGCAAGCTCCGCCCACAGCACCTGATGCGCAAAGACATGGCCGAACTGGCGTGCGACCGCATTGCGCACCGCCTCCATCGTCGGCGCGGGATCGGCCTCCCGCTCGAGGCTGGTCACCTCACGATCGGCAATGCCGCAGGGAACGATGAGCTGGAAATCGCGCAGGTCAGGATGCACATTGAAGGCAAACCCGTGCGAAGTGATGCCGCGCGCGATGTGGACACCGATCGCGGCGATCTTCTTCTCCAGGGCTCCGCCCCCGGCAGGCGACCAGACACCGGTTCGTCCGGCGACGCGCCCGGTCTGCACGCCAAAGTCGCCGCAGGCACGGATGAGCGCTTCCTCCATCCGCCGCACGTAATCGACAGCGCCCAGCCGCGGGGTGAAGCTGCGCAGATCGAAGATGGGATAGCCGACCAGCTGCCCTGGTCCGTGATAGGTCACATCGCCGCCGCGATTGATCTCGTGGACTTCCACGCCGCGATACGCGAGGAACTCGTCGCTGGCGAGGATGTTGGCGCGGCTGGAGTTGCGTCCCAGGGTGAGCACCGGCGGATGCTCCAGCAGGACCAGGGTGTTGCCGATGCGGTTCTCGTACCGGGCCTCCACCAGCCGCCGCTGCAGCTCCAGGCCTTCACCATAAGGAACCCGGCCGAGGTTAAGGAGGTTGAGAATCATCTCGCTGCTGCGGAGGTTCGGTTCATTCGTAACCGCCGCCTCGCTAAATATTGATCGCCATTCCTTCCACGCTGCCAAAGCCGTCGAGCATGGCTTCCGCCAGTGTGGGGTGAGCGTGGATCGTGAACATCATCTCGTCGACCGTCGCTTCCAGCTCCATCGCCGTCACCGCTTCGGCAATCAGTTCCGTCGCCTGCGGTCCGATGATGTGCACGCCAAGAATCTCGCCGTACCTGGTATCGGCCACGACCTTGATGAAGCCTTCATGCGAGTTGACGATCGATGCTTTCGAATTGGCCGAGAACGGAAACTTCCCGATTTTTACGGTGTGGCCCTTCTCTTTCGCTGCGGCTTCCGTCAGGCCTGCGCTGCCGATCTGCGGCTCGGTGTAGGTGCACGCCGGGACGCGATCGCGCCGGATGGGACGCGCATATTTGCCCGCGATCTTCG
Source organism: Acidobacteriaceae bacterium (assembly GCA_036267095.1). GTDB lineage: Bacteria > Acidobacteriota > Terriglobia > Terriglobales > Acidobacteriaceae > Palsa-343. The sequence continues at coordinate 62,558 of DATAWS010000017.1, read as the reverse complement.
CCACCACCACCATACCCGCCATCGAGCCGGTATGCGCCAGCTGCGGCAGACCCGCGACGATGTCGCCAATCGCGTAGATGCCGGGCTCGTCGGTCTGCATCCACTCGTTGACCTTGATGAACCCGCGCTCCGGCCTGATCTTCGTCTTTTCGAGGCCGATGTTTTCGGTGCGCGGCGCGCGCCCCACAGCGACCAGCACCTTCTCGGCTTCCTTCTCAACCTTTTTCCCGTCGGAAGCAGTAAAGGTCACCTTTGCGCCGGTCTTTGTCTTCTCCACTTTCTCGACCTTCGCGCCCACGTTGATGTCGATGCCGCGCTTCTTAAAAACTCGCGTCAGTTCCCTGCTGATCTCCTCGTCTTCGTTGGGCACCGCGCGCGGCAGGAACTCGATGATGCTGATCTCCGATCCAAAACTACGGAAGATCGAGCCGAACTCCACGCCCACCGCGCCCGCACCGATGATCGCCAGCGACTTTGGAATCTGTTTCAGCGAAAGGATTTCGACGTTCGTCAGGATGGTGTCGTCGGCTGTCAGGCCGGGCAGCAGTTTCGCGTCGGATCCGGTCGCCAAAATCACATTCTTCGCCTGAACGCTGCTCGCTCCCTTGCCGCCTTCGACGGAAATCGTGTGCACGCCGCCCTTCGCCGGACCGGTGAGCTTGCCCCATCCCGGCACGACGGTCACCTTGTTCTTCCGCATGAGGAAGTCGAGACCTTTGACGTGTTTCGCGATGATCCCGTTCTTGCGGTCAAGCACCGCCTGCCAGTTCACCTTGCCCTCGCCCAGCCCCTCGATGCCGTATTCCTTCGCGTGCTTCAGGTAATCGTAGATCTCGGCATTGAAGAGCAGCGACTTGGTCGGGATGCAGCCCACGTGCAGGCAGGTTCCGCCCAGCTTTTCAGATTTCTCGATCAGCGCGGCCTTGAGGCCGTACTGGCCGGCGCGAATCGCCGCCGTGTAACCGGCCGGTCCGCCGCCGATGATGGCAACGTCATAAATCGTCTCTGCCAAGGAAAGGCTCCGTTCAGAAAAATCAGTGAAGTGGGGAAGCGGGGCGCGGGAGGAAGCCGCGAGCCGCCCGCTCCCAAACATTTCATTGTACGCAGGGCGCTGGTATGCAAGATGCGCCAGGATTATCGGAGGATTCGAAGTGCCTTCCGGCGGTTGGGGTGTTCCCGTCTACGCGAGAACCCGGGCTGCTTCCTCGGCGAAATAAGTCACGATGAATCCAGCCCCCGCGCGGCGGATCGACAGCAGCGACTCCAGCATGGCTCGCTGCGGCTCCAGCCAGCCCTTTGCAAAGGCCGCCTGCAGCATGGAGTACTCGCCGGAAACCTGGTAGGCGCCGATGGGGACGTCAAACGCCTCCCGCGCTGCCCGGATTACGTCCAGATACGGCATCGCCGGCTTCATCAGGATCATGTCCGCGCCCTCGCCGAGATCCAGCTCGATCTCCCGCATGGCTTCACGAAGATTGGCTCCGTCCATCTGGTAGCTGCGCCGGTCGCCGAACTGCGGGGCAGAATCGGCGGCCTCGCGGAACGGCCCGTAAAAGGCCGAGGCGAACTTGGCCGCGTACGACAGGATCGGAATTTGTTCGAGAGCCTCCTCGTCGAGCCCGTCGCGAATGGCGGCCACGCGGCCGTCCATCATGTCGCTGGGGGCGACCACGTCGGCGCCCGCATGCGCCAGGGAAACCGCCGTTTTCGCCAGCAGTTCCAGGGTGGAGTCGTTCTCGATCTCGTATTCGTCCCCGTGTTTCTCGACGATGCCGCAGTGCCCGTGGGAGGTGTACTCGCACAGGCAAACGTCGGCGATCAGCACGAGCTTCTTCGCTGCCTCCGACTGCTTCAGCGCCCGGAGCCCGTGCTGGACGATTCCCTGGTCGTCCCAGGCGCCGGTGGCCTGTTCGTCTTTCTGATCGGGCAGGCCAAAGAGCAGCAGGCCGCCCACCCCCAGCGCCGCGGCCGCCTCGGCTTCCTTCACGGCCTCGTCCACCGAAAGGTTGAAAACGCCCGGCATGGAGCTGACTTCCCGCCGAATTCCTTCGCCCGGGCAGAGAAACAGCGGCAGAATCAGCGCGCCGGGCTCGAGGTGGGTCTCGCGCACCAGCGCGCGCAGCGGCTCGTTGCGCCGCAGGCGCCGCATCCGGCTGATGGGGAATTCCATGCCTCGATTGTAACGGCCCGGGTCAGGGCTGGGTCGCTGTGATCTGCTCGTATTCCTGTCCCGACGCACTCGGCAGTAATACCCACAGCGTGTAGATCGCCAGCGCGGTTCCGGTGATGGGCCGGATGAGGGTCAGCACGGCGGTCACGATGGCCAGCACCCTGGCCCATGGCGCGCGCCGCAGCAGCGCAAGGCCGGTGACCACGCAGAGAATGGCGCGGATCACCAGAATTCCGGTCACCAGCGGGACAAACCAGGGCACGGGGCCAAAGGGGAAGCTATAGAAGCCGTCGTAGCCGTGGCCGATGTGAAAGCCCCAGTCGTGGAAGACCCCTTCCAGGACAGGGATGACGGTAAGCCAGTGGATCAGGATCCAGGCCGCGTAGACGACCCAGAGGATGCCGAGGGTGTGGACGTGGCGATGGACGCGGGTCCAGTACCAGGGTGGAGGCGTCGCCGTGGCGATAGGGGTGACCTGGCGCCCGCAACGCGGGCAATAAGGTTGATACGCATCCATGGGCTGGCCGCATACGTTGCAATACATCCTCGTCCGCCTCCCCGCGTCAGTTAGGAAGTACGCAGGCGGAGTCCGTCCGGTTCCGGACATTTCGGCTGGACGAAAGCGAGAGAATTCCTCACGACGCCGCCTGATAAGCTGGTTAGCGGCGACGTTCGGCCAGCGGTGGGAGAGAGCATGTCCTGGTTCAGGCGTGAAGACAACAAGATCGAGTCCGGCGCCAACCGGGTGCGCACCGAGGGCCTGTGGACGAAGTGCGAGGGGTGCGAGCAGACCCTGTGGAAGGCCGATCTGGAGGCCAATCTGCAGGTGTGCCCGAAGTGCGAACGGCACGAGCGGATCGACGCCAGGACCCGGATCGAGAGCCTGCTGGAGCCGGGGTACGAGCTGGTGGACGGCGAGCTGAAATCCACCGATCCGCTGGGGTTTGTCGATCTAAAGGCGTACAAAGCCCGGCTGGTGAAGGCTAAGGCGGACACCGGGCTGAACGATTCGGTGATCAACGCGCTGGGTCTGCTGGGGCCGCATCGCGTGGTGGTGAGCGTAATGGAGTTCGGCTTCCTGGCGGGCAGCATGGGCTCGGTCGCGGGGGAAACCATCGCGCGGGCGATGGATCGGGCCGTCGATACGAGCCAGCCGCTGATCACGGTAGCGTCGTCGGGCGGGGCGCGCATGATGGAAGGCATCGTGAGCCTGATGCAGCTGGCCAAGGTTTCGGCTGCGCTGGTTCGGCTGGACGAGGCTCGAATTCCGTTCATCTCCATTCTGGCGGATCCGACCACCGGGGGCGTGACGGCCAGCTTCGCCATGCTGGGCGATCTGAACATCGCCGAACCGGGGGCGCTGATCGGCTTTGCCGGCCCAAGGGTGATCGAGCAGACGATCCGGCAGAAGCTGCCGGAAGGTTTCCAGCGAGCGGAGTTCCTGCTTGAGCACGGGTTCCTGGACGCTGTGGTGCCGCGCAGGGATATGAAGGGGTATCTGATCCGGGCGCTGGACTTCATGAAGGTTCCAAAGATCGCCTAACCCCTTTACCCCCTGGGCCCCTGCCCTCTCGGGCTGGTGATTGATTTTGAACGACTTCTGCGAACAGGGCAGCACCCCTCACCGGCATCTTTCTGAAATAAAGTCAGATCCGTCACGCTCGCCGGTGATGCAAAGACAGTCGTCTTTGCGTCACTGGCATCCGTTATCGAGCTTGATGATGGAGGCGGCGTCACTTCGGATCCGGCCGCATCTGCTTCAGATGCGAGCGTCTTCCAGGCCTCCGCGGATCGGCTGGACTTAGACCGGCTGGAGGGGAAGCTCGGGTGGAATCCTGCCTGCCGACTGCGGGCAGAATGGGGCACCCCGCGATCGGTTGCCGACCAGGAGAAAAGGCTGCCGAAATGGCAGCCTTCTTTTCTTCTTACCCTCTATGTTCAGAATACCAAGTCTGGAGCGAAAGACTGCCAACTTTCTTTGCCTGTTTCGGCGTGTAAGTCCTGTGTTTTGTGGAGCTGTGACTTTGGTTTGAGGGCTTGGGGCTTGACAGTTTTTGGCCACAAGCTCCGCCGCATCACAGAGCGGGGACGCGGCGCGGCTGAACCGCCGGCACGACCGGCGATGCGGGCCAGCGCAGAGCCTGCGAGATGCAGATGAAGTGGATGAGGAAAAACAGCGGCACGGCGAAGGTCGGAATCATGCTGAGGGGGAGGACGGTCATAGGGCTGGTCGGGAGGCCCTGGGGATGGATGACCTGCGCCAGTGGGCCCAGGGTCACCGCCGTGATCAGATCGGCCATGCCCAGGATCTGCCAGAACACAAAGGTGCTGCGATGGGAGGGCTGCGCCAGCACCAGCGCCGCCAGGGGTGCGGTTGCTCCGATGAAGAAATCGCCCCAGCCAGCGGGCTGGGCGAAGAGGTTGGGCAGGATGCCGTAGGCCGCCAGGACGACGAAGACGAATCCAGCAATTCTCCAGGACTGGAGCAGGGTGAGGGTGCGCGGATCGAGCGTGCGGATGAACGCACGGTAGCCTGGGGCCGCGGCGTACCCGATGAAGAACAAAACCAGGGGGGTGAGGGCCGCGATGCCGAGGGCCAATGGAGGCCGGCCGGGGACGGCCTGATAGAGGTGGAGAGCGGAAGCCGCGAGTGAGACAACGAACCAGGCGGCAATCAGGGTGATGGTGAGCTTAGCGTAGCGGGTCATGGGAGAGACTCCTGTTCTGCGACCGCGGAGGTCGCCTGATGGACGAGGTTCATGAGGTTGGTCGAGCGCTGTTCCCCGAGGAGGGCGCGCAGCTCGGTTTGAGCCTGCTGCCAGAGGGGGACGGCGCGTTCGAACTGGGCCTTGCCGGCCGGGCTAAGGCTGATGCGCCGCTGCCGCCGGTCGGCTCCGACCCGCCGCTCGATCCAGCCATGCCTGCGGATGATGTCGAGGGTGTGGGTGAGCGTGGTGCTGTCCATGGCGAGGATTTCGCCGAGGCGTCCCTGGGAGACTTCGCCGGTGAGGGAGAGCGCCTGGAGGAGAGTGAACTGGGTGATGGTGAGCCCGGTGGGGCTGAGAGCGGCGTCGTACCGCTGGCTAACCAGGCGGGCGGCTCTGCGGAAGGTGGCGCACAGACAGGGGAGGGCGGGAATGGAGGGGTGGCCCATGCTGGAATAGATGCATATACATCTATTCGGATGCGGAATATTCAAGGCGGCTGGGCGGCGGAAGGCGGCGCGCTTTGCGCGTCATTTCCCTAACCCATGTCCCAACTCCAGGGACATGGGGCACCCGGTGGGTTGTCAGCATTTCGATGGGTAGCTGGGCCGGACGGGGCGCTTTGCGCGTCATTTCCCTAACCCATGTCCCAACCCCAGGGACATGGGGCACCCGACGGGCTGTCAGCATTTCGATGGGTAGCTGGGCGGGGCTCAGTCCAGTTCGCGCAGGCGGCGGGTGACGTCCTGGTTTTCGCGGGTGAGGCGGAGGGCTTCGTCGAGGTTGGCGGCGCGCTCGGCTTGTTCGATGGCGGCGCGGAGCTGGCGCTGCTCCTGCTCTAAGGCTTTGCGGCGGATGGCGAGGACGGCTTCGTCCACTTCTTCGGACTGGGGCTCGGCGTCGTGGATGGAGAGAAAGATTTCGGCGAGCAGGCGGCGGTGGTCCTCGTTCTCGAGTGAGGTAAGGGGGTCGGCGCCGTCGGGGCGGGCGCGCAGGGCTTCAACCATGGCGCGGACGTCGGTGCGGACGGCCTCGAACTCGCGCTGGTGCTGGTGCCATGCGCCTTCGGCGACCAGATACGCCTCGGCGGAGCGCGGGCCGGAGAAGGCCTGGAGCAGGATCTGCTCGGCGCGGCTGAGGGCGTGGTTTTGGGGCAGGAGGGCGTCGCGACGACGGGCGGCGGCGTCTTTGAGCTCGGCGCGGACGAGGGCGGAGTCGATACCGAGAGCCTGGGCGGCGTCGTTGGCGAAGGCGTCGCGGGCGATGCGGCTGGGGATGCGGCGGATGTGGGGCAGGAGGAAGTTGAGGGCGTCAGTTTTGCCGCGGGGATCGCGCGAGGGAAATTGCTGGCGGGCGCGGTCGATCAAATAGCTTTGCCACGGCGGGGCGGTGCGCAGGGCATCGGCGTAGGCGCGGGCTCCGCGGTCGCGCACGAAGCGGTCGGGATCGAGGCCGCCTTCGAGAGTGAGGACGTGGATCTCGAAGTCCTCTTCGGTGAGCAGGGCGATGGATTTTTCGGCAGCGCTGGCTCCGGCGGTGTCGGGATCGAAGTTGACCCAGACGCGGGAGGCATAGCGGCGGAGCAGGCGGACCTGGTGCTCAGTGAACGCCGTGCCGCTGGTCGCGATGACGTTGGGGATGCCGGCGAGGAAGACGGAGATGCAGTCCATCTGGCCCTCGACGAGGACGGCGGCGTTCTCGTTGCGGATGGCCTGGCGGGCTTTGTCGAGATTGAAGAGAGTGTGGCTCTTTGCGTAGAGCGGGGTCTCGGGGGAGTTGAGATATTTGGGGCCGGCCTTTTCTCCGGTTTCGAGGGTGCGGGCGGTGAAGGCGATGATGCGGCCCGACTCGTTAGCGATGGGGAACATGATGCGCTTGCGGAAGCGGGCGTAGAGGGGGCCGGGCGAGCCGTCTTCCTGGTCCTTCCAGGAGAAGAGGCCGGAGAGGCGGAGCGCGGCGGGATCGGCGAGGGACTGGAGGCGTTCGCGCAGGGCGTGGAAGTTGTCGGGCGCGTAGCCGATGCGGAATTTGGTTATTCCTTCTGAGGACAGGCCGCGGGAAGTGAGGTATTCGCGGGCGAGGGAGCCTTCGGGGGAGCGGAGCTGGTCCTCAAACCAGGTGGTGGCGATTTCGTGAAGCTCGAGGAGCTTGCCGCGCTGGCGGTGCTCGGCGGCTTCCTCGGGAGAGGAGAATTCGCGTTTGGGCAGAGGGATGCCGGACTTTTGGGCGACGGTGCGGACGGCCTCGGAGAAGCCGACGTTCTCGATTTTCTGGACGAAGGTGAAGACGTCGCCGTGCTCGTGGCAGCCGAAGCAATTGAAGAACTGGCGGGTGGCGTGGACGCTGAAGGAGGGGGTTTTTTCTTTGTGAAAGGGGCAGAGGCCGGTGTAGTTCTGGGCGCCGGCTTTTTTGAGGCGGACGTATTCGCCGATGATTTTGACGATGTCGGCCTGTTGTTTGACTTGCTGGGCGAAATCGACAGCCATGGGCGGGGTCCGGATACAGGGTATCGCGTTGGTGGGGCGGGGGGCGCGGTTCTGAGGGAGCTCTGCGGTGGGCGTTTGATTGCGGGATGCGGGGGGTGTGCCGGATGGGGGACTTGCGGATCAGGAGCGGCGGTGGCGTTCGCGGTTCATGTAGTGGCCGACGCCGGCGAGGATGAGGCCGGTGGCGAAGAGCGCGCGGCGCACGGGTGGCGACCAGAAGGTGCGGGCGATCTGCCACAGCGAAGGCGGGGGCGTCGGCCGGCAGTCATCGCAGTTTTTCAGCGGGGCCGGAATCGAGCGCTCGACGGCTTCGATGAATTCGGGGTCCAGCTGGCCGAAGAGCTTCGAGAGCGCGATGAAGTTGCGGATGGCGCGAACGGATTCAGGCTGGGCGGAAGCCTTTGCGAGGTGGGTGACGAGGTCGTCGCCGGCGGCGACCGCTCCGCGGAGGGCGGAGAGAACGTTTTTCTGGTGGAGGACTTCGAGGAGCTCGAGGAAGTCGAGGATGGCCTCGGCGTGTTCGGTGGGAGCGTCGGCAAGGCGCTGCTGGAACTCGGCGTGGCGGTCGCGGGCGGGAAAATCGAGCTGGATGGGTTTCGCCATGAGGATCCCTTTCGTTTCTAGCTTTCTTTCCCGTTCGCCTGAGCGGGGCGCGGTGCAGGCCGGATGTTGACGAGGTTGCTGCCGGGCATGCGGTAGTCCCTGCGAGCCCACTTGCGCTCCACTTCGACGCCGTTCTGCGGGATGCTCTGGTGGAAGCGGAAGTTGGTGTTGGGCAGCGGCGGGCGGCCTTTGAGGGGCAGCGGCTCGATCATCACCGGCGTTTCTTTATAGGCGGGGGTGTGGACGGCGACATCGACGTTGTTGCTGGTGAGGGTGTTGATGGGCTCGGTGCGGGAGTTGAGCGGGGCATAGAGCTGGTTGCCGCTGACGCGGTCGGTGACGAGGACGCGGAGCTGGATTTCGCCGTCGCGGGATTTGACTTTGACCCAGCGGCCGGACTCAAGGCCTCGCTCCTGGGCGAGCTGGGGCGAGACTTCGAGGAAAGAGTCGGGGGTGTTGAGAGCGATGCCGGGGACGCGATAGGTCATGTTGCCCTCGTGGAAGTGCTCGAGGAGGCGTCCGCTGTTGAGGTGCAGGTTGTATTCGGAGTCTTCGACCTGGCTGGGCTCGTGCCACTCGAGGGGATGGAATTTGGCTTTGCCGTCGGGGAAGGGGAACTTGTCGATGTAGAGGAGGGGTGAGTCGGTGCCGTCGGCGGCGACCGGCCAGTGGAGGCTGTTGTAGCCGGCGAGGCGGGCGTAGGTGACGCCGGCAAACATGGGGGCGATGGCGGCGCACTCGTCCATGATGTCGGAGGGGGATTGGTATTTCCAGCTGGCGCCTAACTTGTTGGCGATGTCCTGGATAATTTGCCAGTCGGGACGGGTGCCGGGGAGCGGCTTCATGACTTCATAGAGGCGCTGGATGCGGCGTTCGGTGTTGGTGAAGGTGCCTTCCTTTTCGAGGGAGGGCGTGCCGGGGAGGATGACGTCGGCGTACTGGCAGGTGAGGGTGAAGAAGATTTCCTGAACGACGAGTAACTCGAGTTTCTCGAATCCTGCGGCGAGATAGTGTTTATTGGATTCCGACGAGATCATATCTTCGCCGATGAGGTAGAGGGCTTTGATCTTGCCCTCGTGCATGCCGTCGACCATGACGTGGTTATCCATGCCGTCGCTGGTGGGGAGCGAGACGCCCCAGGCGGTTTCCCAGTGGCGGCGGGTGTCGGGATCGCTGGTATCCATGTAGCCGGGGAATTTGTCGGGCATGGAGCCGAAGTCGCTGCAGCCCTGGACGTTATTGTGGCCGCGGAGCGGATAGCCGCCGGTGCCGGGGCGTCCATAGTTGCCGGTAAGCAGAAGCAGGTTGGAGAGCGAAGTGGAGGCGTCAGAGCCGTACTTGTGCTGGGTAACGCCCATGGCCCAGAGGATGCAGACGGCTTTGGAGTGAGCGACCTGGTCGGCGACGGTGCGGAGGGTGTCGGCGGGGATGCCGGTGCGCTGTTCGGCGAATTCCAGGGAAAAGGGCTGGAGGCTTTCGCGGAATGCGTCGAAGTTGTTCACGCGGGCATCGATGAAGGCCTGGTCGTGCCATCCCTGGTCGAGGATGAATTTGGCGACGGCCGAGACCCAGATCAAGTCGGTGCCGGGTTTGGGGTGCAGCCAGATGTCGGCGCGGCGGGCCATTTCGTTATGGCGGAGGTCGGCGACGATGAGCTTTTGCCCGCGCAGCTTGTGGGCGCGCTTGACGCGGGTGGCGAGGACGGGGTGGTTCTCGGCGGCATTCGCGCCGACGATGAGGACGAGGTCGGCGCGCTCCATATCGGCGATGGTGCCGGAGTCGCCGCCGTAGCCGACGGTGCGGGTGAGGCCTTTGGTGGCGGGCGACTGGCAGTAGCGGGAGCAGTTGTCGACGTTGTTGGTGCCGATGACCGCCCGGGCGAGCTTTTGCATCAGGTAGCTCTCTTCGTTGGTGCATTTCGAGGAGGCGATGCACTCGAGGGCGTCGGCGCCATGGCGGGACTTAATGTCGCGCATCCTGCCGGCGATGAAGGTGAGGGCCTCGTCCCAGGAGCAGGGGCGGAACGTGTCGCCGTCGCGGAGGAGCGGCGTGGTGAGGCGGTCGCCGGAGTTGACGTAGTTGAAGCCGAACTTGCCTTTGACGCAGGTGGAGATGCCGTTGACAGGGCCGTCGTGGGGCTCCATTTTGAGGATCTGACGATCGCGGTGCCAGACGTCGAAGGAACAGCCGACACCGCAATAGGTGCAGACGGTCTTGGTCTTCTCGATGCGGGTCATGCGCATGGCGGCTTCGGCCTGGGAGAGCTGGAGGATGGGGCCGTAGCCCAGCTCGGGCTCGATGCCTTTGACCACGTCGATCATGGGCTCGAGTGCCTGGCGAGGGAGGGCGGTAAAGGTGCCGGCTTCGCCGAGCATGGATTTTTCCATGAGCGCATTGCAGGGGCAGACGGTGACGCAGTGTCCGCAGGAGACGCAGCTGGACTCGCCGATGGTGGAGCCGCCGTCCCACAGGACGCGGGGATGGTCGTCTTCCCAGCGGATGGAGAGGGTTTCGTTGACCTGGACGTCCTGGCAGGCTTCGACGCAGCGGCCGCAGAGGATGCACTGATCGGGATCGTAGCGGTAGAAGGGATTGGTTTCGTCTTTGGGGCAGGGCTTGGGCTTGTAGGGGATGGACTGGTGCTCGACGTTGAGCAGGGCGGTGGTGTTGTGGACGGTGCAGTTCTGATTGTTGTTATCGCAGACGGTGCAGTAGAGCAGGTGATTGCCGAGGATGCGGTCGAAGGCTTCGCGCTGCGCGGCCTGGGCGCGGGCGGTTTCGGTTTCGACGTTCATGCCGGCTTCGACGCGGGTGCCGCAGGCGCGGACGAGGGCGCCGTTGACCTCGACCATGCAGGTGTCGCAGGTCTGGATGGGGCCGAGCTGCTGGAGGTAGCAAACCTGCGCGAGTTCCCTGCTGGTTTCGCGATTGATGACGTCGATGAGCGGTTCGCCGGGAAGGCCCTGGACCGTTCGGCCGTCGATGGAGACATCGACCGGTTCCGGCGGCTGAACGCCTCTTTCGACGTTCAGAAAGTGGGGGCGTGCGATGTTTTCGAGGCTCATATAATTCCTGAGATGCGGAGAAGAACCGTGGACAAGGCCCAGGGACCGGTGCCCGGTAAAACCGGATCAGGACGAGGCGTTGGGGAGGTTGACGGAGAAGCCGAGCTCGCGGAGCTGGCGAGCGGTCGCGTTGAAGGAGCGGGTCTGGTCTTCGGCGACCGCGGGGCTCATACCGGCCTCGACGACCCTGGCTTTGAAGGCGTCGCGGCTGGCAAAGCGGGGCGCGCCGCCCTCGATGCGGTAGGGGCCTTGCAGTTCGGAGTTGAGGGAGCTGACGGTGACCTCGAAGGCGCCATCGCGATCTCCGGCGCTGAAGCGGACGGCAGCAGGGATGTCTTCGGGTTGGGTTTTGAGAGGCATGGCAGAAACCTCTGGCAGAAAGGGTTCCCGGTGTGAAGGGATGCGGCTCTGACCTTCTGGGGTTGCGACCAGCTACACTTCGGGGGAAATGCGGGATGGCCCGCATGGCAGCATCTTATTCCAAATCACGAGGAGAGTGCTGATGATGGGCGACGGAATGGATCCCACCCGGCGGCGTTTTCTGGAGCTTGGTTCGGCGGCGATTGCAGCGGGCGCGCTGTCGGCACGCGGGCAATCGCAGAAAGAAGTGGAGCAGGGCGAGCAGAGCAGCAGCGCCAGTCTGCCGATGGGCAAGGACAATGCCGCGCTGTATGAGGAGAATCCGGACTCGGTGATGCCGTCGCCGACCGATCACGGCAATCTGCCTTCGTTCAAATATCCGTTCACCTTCGCGCACAAGCGGGTGCAGCCGGGCGGATGGACGCGGCAGGTCACGATCGCGGATGTCGGCATCGCAAGGGAGATTGCGGGGGTGCAGATGCGGCTGATCCCGGGCGGCATCCGCGAGCTGCACTGGCACAAGCCGTCGGAGTGGTCGCTGATGCTCTGCGGGAACGCGCGCATCACCTGCATCGATCCGGACGGCAGGGCGTTTGTGGACGATGTGAAGGAAGGGGACATCTGGAATTTCCCCCCGGGTTACCCGCACTCCATCCAGGGGCTGCCTCCGGACGGATGCGAATTTCTGCTGGTCTTCGACGATGGGAATTTCGACGAGTACGAGACGGTGTTGCTGACGGACTGGATCGGTCATACGCCGCCGGGAGTTCTGGCGAAGAACTTCGGCACGCCGGCTTCGCCCTTTCCGCCGATGCCGCCGGAGGGGCGCTACATCTTTCCCGGGACCATTCCCGGCTCGCTGGACGCCGACCGCAAGGCCGCGCAGGGAAGCCTGGGACCGTCGCGTCTGCCCTTCGATTTCCGGTTGCTGGAAATGCCGCCCACCAAGAAGACGCGGGGGGGCGAGGTGCGGATTGTGGACGGAAACAACTTCAAGGCTTCGCCGCAGATCGCGGCGGCCCACGTGATTTTGCATCCGGGCGGGTTACGGGAGATGCACTGGCATCCCAACGCCGATGAGTGGCAGTACTACGTGAAGGGTAAAGGGCGGATGACGGTGTTTGCCGCGGCGGCGCGCGCGCGCACGATGGATTTTCGGGAAGGCGATGTGGGCTACGTGCAGCGGACCTTCCCGCACTACATCGAGAACACGGGCGACACGGACCTGGTGTTCCTGGAAATGTTCAAGGACAGCTACTACCAGGATATTTCCCTGGCGAACTGGATCACGCATTTGCCGCCGCAGCTGGTGATCGATCACCTGAAGATCAGCCAGGCAACGCTCGATCAGTTTCCGCATGAAGAGAAGGTCGTAATGCCCTGAGGAGATCGAGGACGACGCGACGTTTTACCGGGGCGGACCGAATGACGGAAAAATGCAGAATTTCGTGTTGCCGGGGCTCATGCTGGACGAGTTCAAACTGCTGCGTCGCGACCCCAGGAACCGGCTCGGGCTGCTGTTCGGCGGAGGCATGCAGATGGCGACCTCGGGCCATGCCAGCTACAACCACGGATGGGTGTTCACGGCGTGCATGAATTTCTGATCGCCGCAGTGCAAATTCCGGAAAAGACCGATTCCTCGAAGGCGGGTGGCTGACTATTCATCGCGCCCCTGCTGCCGATGAAGCAACTGTCCCCTCCGCCGGGGGCGCGGCGCAGCCTGAGCGGCCTGGCCGTGCCGGGACCGGTGTGCGCCTGGGGGTCGGCACCCGGCTCGGGAAAAGGGGAGTGGGCTGGGCTGCGAGACAGTCGGCGGGTCCGGCGTGCGCCGGGAAGCGTGTGTTTCCTCATGAGGGCGGAGCGGATGGATTTGGGCGTGGCAGCAGCGGACGGGGTGGGGTGGGGTGGACTGGAGCGGAAGCGGCTGGTGCTGTGGCGCGAATGAGCGACGTCCTGACGGCGGTGCTGGCGGATTCCGAAAGAGAGATGGATGTCCTGGCGCGAGGCTTTGAAGAGCTGGCGCACGCGACCGCGGGGGTCCTTGAAAGCGCGGGCGCGGTGGTGGGATGCGCGGAAGGCGAGCCGATGCGGGCTCTCGAGGGGCGTTTGGCGCGGCTGGATGCGGAGACCAGGCGTTTTCTCGACGAACGGCTGACGGCGACCGACGCGATTCTGGAAACGGTGACCGGCGAAGCGGTCCTGCTGCGGAAGCTGGAGCGGCAGACGCTGGCCCAGCGGGGCATCGCGCGGGAGATGGAAATGCTGCGCGTGCTGACCAACATCGAAGTGGCGCGGCTGGGAGAGGTGGGGGTGAGCTTCGCGTATCTGGCGCGGGAGCTGAACGACTTTTCCGCCACGGTAGCGAAGAGCACGGGCGAGCTGAACCGGCACACGGAAGAGCGGCGCCGGTCGGTCGAGGAGACGCGGCGGACGCTGGCCGCGGAGCTGCCGCGCATGCGCAGCGAGTTCGCACGTACCGAGGAGGGGCTGAACCGCGCGGTGGCGGTGGCCGATTCGGTTTTGCGGCAGATGACGGAGACCTCGGGACGCTTTCGCGGCTGCGTGGAGCAGATCGCGTCCGAGATTGCGGGAGTGGTGGCCGCTATCCAGTCGCACGACATCACGCGGCAGCAAATCGAGCACGTGCGCGAGGCTTTGGAGATGCTGGCCGGGCAGGAATCGCTGCCGGCGGCGGAGCGGCAGGCGGGGCTCGAGATCCAGCAGTATCAGTTGCGCAGCATTCGCGACACGGTGGAGCGGTGGACGGGGCAGATCGGCACGTGCCTCGAAGGCATTGGTCGGATCGCGGGCTCGGAAATCCTGGATCTGGCGCCGGCGGTGTTTGGAGAAGAGCAGCAGCTGTCGTCGCAGCTGGAGGGCATCGGGAGACTGGAAGCGGCGTGCGCGCGGGCGGACGCGGCGGTGCGCGCGTCCTTCGCGGGGATTTCCGGACTGATGCCGCTGGTGAGCGAGCATCTGGAGCGGTCGAAGGCAGTGCGCGAGCGGCTGCAGCTGCTGATGTTCAACTCCATTGTGGAGGCCAGCCACCTGGGCTCGCAGGCGGATGGGATTCTCGAAATCTCGCGCACCATCAAGCGCATCTCGGCGGCATGGAGCGGGCTGACCGGCGACTCGGAAGAGGCGGTCGGGCGGATTCGCGGATTGGTGGAGGGGAGCGGTGGAGCGCTGGAGGTCTTTGCCGAGGGGCGCCAGGCGGCGCTGAACGAGGCAGAAGCAGCCATGCAGGAAGGCCTGGCGGGCCTGGGGGAGGCGGCGCGGTGCGCGGAAGAAAGAGGAAAGCAGATTCGCGACGAAATGCTGCCGCTGGAGGCGAAGCTGGCCGGCCTGGGAGAGGCGCGCGACCGGCTGCAGGCTTGTCTGGGTCGGCTGGCCGGCGTGCTCGAGGATGTCGAACGGGTGCAGGCGGCGATGCCGGTCCAGTCACGAACGGCGTGGGATGTGGAGGCGATGGAACGGCGTTTTGCCGGCTCCTATACCACCGAGATGGAGCGCGCGGTTCTGCGCGCGGCGCTGAGCGGCGGCCCGCTGCCGGATGGCGCACAGAGCTTTGCCGGCAACGACGTGGAGCTGTTTTGAGATGCCGGTGGGGAGCGGGGGTACGGGGCGGCAGCCGGGCTGGGGCGGACCGGGGAAATCCTGCAGATTTGGGACGACGGGCGAAATGGAGCCCGAGAGTCACTGCAGAAATGCCGCGGTCGACCGATGAAGGGAGTTGAGGACGCGCGATGAAGCAGGTGCTGACAGTGGACGACTCTGCAAGCGTGCGCCAGATGGTGAGTTTCACGCTGCGCAAGGCCGGGTACGGCATCGTGGAAGCGGTGGACGGCGAGGACGGGCTGGGGAAGGCGCGGGCTCAGAAGTTCGATCTGATCATCACCGATCTGAACATGCCGCGGGTCGACGGGCTGGGACTGATCACGTGCGTGCGGCGGCTGCCGGGATACGGATTCACGCCGATTCTGATGCTGACCACGGAATCGCAGCCGGAGAAGAAGGATGCGGGCCGCAAAGCGGGCGCGACGGGATGGATCGTAAAGCCGTTCCAGGCGGAACAGCTGGTCGCCGTGGTGCAGAAGCTGGTTCGCTAGCGCGAATGCGGCGGGCGGCGGGAGTGAGTTTTGCAAGCGGTTTTGGAAAGCAGGAGGCGCGGTGCCAGTCAGGTTCGATCGAAGCGAAGCGCCAGGCATGATCCGGCTGGAAGGGGACATTGACATTGGCTGCGCGGCCGAGCTGAAGCAGGCGCTCGAGGAGGCGCTGGCGGGCGGGGAGAGCGGCCCGGGGGAGACGCGGATTTCGCTGGCGACGGCGACCGGCATGGATGTAACCGCGGTCGAGCTGCTGTGGGCAGCGGAGCGCGCGGCGCGAGCTTCGGGGATGGTGCTGGCGCTGGAAGGCCCGGTGCCGGAGGTGCTGCGGGCAGCCCTGCGCGAGGCGGGCTTCGCGCGCTTTCCTCTGGCCGACGGGGGGAGCGCCTAGCCGTGGCCAACGAAAACGAGCAATTCCGTCTGGCCTTCCGCGAAGAGGCACGCGAGCTTTTGGGCGAGCTGGAGTGGTGTCTGCTGGAACTGAACCAGAAGGGCAGCGACTGCGAGCTGGTAGGACGGGTGTTTCGCGCGCTGCATACGATCAAGGGCTCGGGCGCGATGTTCGGCTTCGACGCGCTGGCCGCCTTTACCCACAAGCTGGAGAACGCGTTCGACGCGGTGCGCCAGGGCCGGCTGGCGATGACCCCGGAGCTGGTGGACCTGACGCTGGCGGCGCTCGATCAGATTCGCGCCATGGTGGAAGAGGAAGGCGGGGAGAGGGTCCCGGAACAGTGCGCGGCGATTCTCGAGAAAGTGCGCGTACTGGTGGGGGCACCGGCCGAGCGGCAGAGTGGCACCCCGGCGCAGCGGCCGCAAAGCGAGGTGCAGGGCGCGGTACGGGCCTGGACGATTCGTTTTGCGCCGGGACCGGATCTGATGCGCAACGGCGCCGATCCGCTGCTGCTGGTGCGTGAGCTGGGGCAGATGGGGCGGCTGACGGCCGAGGCTTCGATGGAGGAGGTACCGGCGCTCCACGATCTCGATCCCGCGCGCTGCTATGTGCGCTGGACGATGCGGCTGGAAACGGCGGCCTGCGAGGATGCGCTGCGCGACGTGTTCATCTTTGTCGAGGACGCGTGCGCGCTGGAGATCGAACCGGAGCGCGAGGCAAACGGGCAGGACGCGAACGGGCAGCAGAATCCGGGGACCGAAGAGGGCGGCGGCAGCACGGGGGGCGATGGTGGACGCAGTCCTGAACGCCGCCTCGATCGTGGGCTCGAAGAACCGCGGAAGATCCTGGGGCGGCGCGCCGGAGATCAGGAGCACGCCGGCAGTCTGCGGGTCGCGGCTGCGCGGCTGGATCAGCTGGTGGACCTGGTAGGCGAGCTGGTGACGGTGCAGGCGCGGCTGAGCACCATGGCGGCGCGATCGGATGATGCCGAGGTGCTGGCGGTGGCGGAAGAAGTGGAGCGGCTGACCACGGCGCTGCGCGAGAACTCGATGACTCTGCGCATGGTACCGATCCGGGCGACCTTCGAGCGCTTCCGCCGGCTGGTGCACGATCTGGGGCGCGATCTGGGCAAGCAGGTGGAGCTGACCACCGAGGGCGCAGAGACGGAGCTGGACAAGACGGTCATCGACCAGCTGGGCGATCCGCTGATGCATTTGATCCGGAACAGCATGGATCACGGAATCGAGATGCCGAAGGCGCGGGCGGCGGCCGGCAAGCGGCCGCTGGCGACCATCCACCTGGCGGCGCGGCATGCCGGAGGCAGCGTGCTGATCGAGGTGTCGGACGACGGCGCGGGCATCGATCGCGACGCGGTGCGGGCGCGGGCGGTGGAACGCGGGCTGGCCGCGGTAGGCGGTGATCTGACCGAGCAGGAGATTTTTTCGCTGCTCTTCCAGCCAGGTTTTTCGACGGCGCAGCAGGTGACCGACATTTCCGGCCGGGGTGTGGGCATGGACGTGGTGCGGCAGCGGGTGGAAGGTCTGCGCGGGGCAATCGATGTGACCAGCCGCCGCGGCAAGGGCACCACGGTGGCGCTGCGGCTGCCGCTGACCCTGGCCATCATCGACGGGCTGCTGGTGCGGGTAGGGGACGGATCGTTTGTGTTGCCGCTGGGCGCGACGCTGGAGTGCGTGGAGATCACGCGCGAGGAGATTGCGGCGGCGGCCGGCAAGCGGCTGGCGCACGTACGCGGCGAGCTGGTGCCGTATATCCGATTGCGCGAAACGTTTGCGGTCGGGACGCCGGCGCCGGAGCGGGAACAAATCATGATCGTCGAAAGCGAGACCGGGCGCTGCGGCCTGGTTGTCGATCAGGTGCTGGGCAACTGCCAGACCGTGATCCGGAACCTGGGCCATCTGTACCGGCACGTGCAGGGCGTGGCGGGCGCCACGATTCTGGGTGACGGGACCGTGGCGCTGATTCTCGATCCGCAGCGGCTGGTGCAGGAAGCGGTGCGGGCGAAGACACGCGGCGGGCGCGCGCGTTCGCCGGGCAGCACGCCTTTGAGCGAAGACGGGGATTCAGAGAGCAGGAGTGCAGCATAACGGGGCCGGCAGAAACCGAGCCGAAACGGATGAAGCAGGGGAGACCAGAAAGGGAGAATGGAAGATGGCAAGTCAGGGAAGCAGCAGAAGGGATCAGGCAGTTCAGAAAGCGCCGGAAGCACGGCGGCAGGCGTCGAATGAGGCGCTGCTGGTGTCGCAGGAAATCCTGCGGCTGGTCGAGGCCTCGAAAGAGGGACGGCTCGAGGAGCGGGGGCGGCACGAACAGTTCAGCGGGATCTACCAGGACATGGTGCGGGGCATCAACGAGATGCTGGACGCCATTCTTCTGCCCATCGGGGAAGGCAACCGGGTTCTGGCGCAGATTTCTTCGGGCAAGATCGACGAACTGATCGCGCAGACCTACAAAGGCGATCACGAGAAGATGAAGGTCGCAGTCAACACGGTGGCCGTGGTGCTGCAGCGGCTGCACAAGGAGCTGGACCGGCTGACGGAGGCTTCGCGGGAAGGAGAGCTTTCCCAACGCGGCAAGCCCGAACAGTTTGAGGGGGCGTATGCCGAGATCGTGCGCGGGGTCAACGCCATGCTGGATGCGATTCTGCTGCCCATCGGCGAAGGCAACCGGATTCTGGCACAGATTTCCTCGGGCAAGATCGACGAACTGATCGCGCAGACCTTCAGGGGCGATCACGAGAAGATGAAGGTCGCGGTCAACAACGTTGGCCTGATCCTGCAGGGGCTGCATACGGAGCTGGAGCGGCTGATTGAAGCTTCGCGCATGGGGCAACTGGCGGAGCGCGCGCATACGGAGCAGTTCCACGGCGCGTATGGGCAGATCGTGCGCGGGGTCAACGGCATGCTGGACGCGGTGATCGGGCCGCTGAACGTGTCGGCCCACTACGTGGACCGGATCAGCAAAGGGGACACGCCGCCGCCCATCACCGAGGAGTACAAGGGCGAGTTCAACACCATCAAGAACAACATCAACGCGCTGATTGAAGCGATGAATGAAGTGACTGCGACCGCGGAGCAAATCGCTCACGGCGACCTGACGGTGACGGTGAAGGAGCGCTCGGCGGGAGACAAGCTGATGCAGGCCTTGTCCGCTATGGTGGCGGGGCTGACGCAGACGGTGGGCGAGGTTCGCTCGATCGCCGGCGAAGTCGCTTCGGCCAGCCAGGCCATCTCGACCGCATCTGTGCAGGTGTCGAAAGGCGCGAGCTCCCAGGCGGCGGCGGCGGAAGAGGCCTCCTCGTCGATGGAAGAAATGGTTTCAAACATCAAGCAGAACGCCGACAACGCGCAGCAGACCGACAAGATCGCCAACAAGAGCGCGCGCGACGCCCAGGAGAGCGGCAAGAGCGTTCTCGAAGCGGTCGCGGCGATGAAAGAGATCGCCAACAAGATCTCCATCATCGAGGAAATCGCGCGCCAGACGAATCTGCTGGCGCTCAACGCGGCCATTGAGGCGGCACGGGCGGGCGAGCACGGCAAGGGATTTGCCGTGGTTGCGGCCGAGGTGCGCAAGTTGGCCGAGCGGAGCCAGAAGGCGGCTGGAGAGATCAACCAGCTGTCGTCGACCACGCTGCGGGTGAGCGAGAAGTCGGGCGAGATGCTGGACAAGCTGGTGCCGGATATTCAGCGGACGGCGGAGCTGGTGCAGGAGATCTCGGCGGCCAGCCGCGAACAGGACACCGGGGCGGAGCAGATCAACAAGGCGCTGCAGCAGCTGGAGCAGGTGATTCAGCAGAACGCCTCGGCGGCCGAGGAGATGGCGTCGACCACCGAGGAGCTGACCGGACAGTCCGAACAACTGGTCGGGGCGCTCGGCTTCTTCCACACGGGAGACGAAGAGGGGACGCGCAGGCCGGCGAAACGGCCGGTGCAGCCGGTGAGGCCCGCCGAGAAGCCGCTGGCCCGAGCAGCAGCCGGAGGGGCACGGCCCGCGGCCCGGGGAAATGCGGCCCGCGAGCCGAGCCGGGAGGGGAGCAAGGGAGGCGTGCATCTGCGGCTCGGCGAGAACCGCGATGGCGTCGAACGCGACGCTCTGGACAAGGAATTCGAGCGGTATTGATCCAGGCGTTACCGACCGGAAGGGGCGGATGGTGGCCATCCGCCTCCCTTTTCACATGCGAAAGGAGCAGAGGATGAGCGCGAACGAGATTACGGAGAGCCGGCAGTACCTGACCTTCCGGCTGGGCCAGGAGACATTCGCTATCAATGTTGCCAAAGTGCGGGAGGTGCTGGACCTGACGAACATCACCGCCATTCCGCGCACGCCTGACTTCATGCGGGGCGTGATTAACCTGCGCGGGACGGTGGTCCCGGTGGTCGACCTGCGGCTATGTTTCGAGATGACGAAGACGGAGAGCACGCGCAACACCTGCATCGTGGTGGTCGAGGTCATGCTCGACAACGAGTCCACGATCATCGGCGCGCTGGCCGATTCGGTCGAGGAAGTGATCGATCTCGAACCGGAGCAGATTGAGCCGGCACCCCGGATCGGCACGCAGATCCGCACCGATTTCATCCGCGGTATGGGCAAGCGGGACGCGCAGTTCATCATGATTCTCGACATCGACCGCGTATTTTCGGTCGAAGAGCTGGCCGCCCTGCAGGCGCAGGAACCGGTGGCGGCCTGAAGGGGGAAAGGGTGATGAGCGCGCAGGAGGAAGTCCTCTCGAGCCGGGATTTTGCGCGGCTGCGTTCCTTCATCTACGCCGAGGCGGGCATCAGCCTGGGCGCGGAGAAGAAGACCATGCTGGAGGCCCGGCTGAAGCGGCGGCTGCGCGCGCTTGAGCTGGGCAGCTATCGGGACTACTGCGAATACCTGCTGGGTGCGGAGGGTCAGCGCGAGGAAATGGTGCCGTTCCTCGACGTAGTGACGACCAACAAGACGGACTTCTTTCGCGAGGCCGGGCATTTCACCTTTCTGGCCGAGCGGGCGTTGCCCGAGATGCAGGGGCGAATTGGAGGCGCGCGGGCGGCGCTGGTGTGGAGCGCGGGCTGCTCGTCGGGCGAAGAGCCGTACACCCTGGCCATGGTGCTGAGCGGGTACGGGGAGGCGCATCCTGGATTTCGGTTCCGGATTCTGGCAACGGACCTTTCCACCCAGGTGCTGGAGCGGGCGCGGCTGGGGGTCTACAGCGCGGCCGATGTGGAGCCGGTGCCGGTGGCGCTGCGCCGCAAGTACATGCTGCGCAGCCGGGAGCGGGGATCGGACCGGGTGCGGGTGGCGGCGGAGCTGCGGCGGGCCGTGGAGTTCCGGCGGCTGAATTTTATGGACGCCGAGTATGGCCTCGAGGAGAAGGCGGACGCGATTTTCTGCCGCAACGTGATCATCTACTTCGACCGGCCGACGCAGGAAAAGATTCTCGGCCGGCTGTGCCGGTATCTGGAGCCCGGCGGCTATCTGTTTGTGGGGCATTCGGAGACGCTGCACGAGATGCGTCTGCCGTTGCAGCCGGTGGGGCCGGCGCTGTACCGGAGAACGCATGGCTCGGGATGACCCATGGCCGACGGGACCGGGAGAGGAGACCAGGGTGGCGGAGATCTATGTGCAGCCGGGCGAGTCGCATCTGGTGCGGGGGAGGGTGATCCTGCGCACCGTGCTGGGATCGTGCGTGGGGGTGACGTTCTGGCACCGGACGCGGCAGATCGCGGGGCTGTGTCATCCCATGCTGCCGGCGCCGCCGCGGGAGAAGCAGGGGAAGCTGAGCCTCGAGGCGGCGCGGCGCTATGTGGACTTCGCCATTCGCGATCTGGCGCGGCAGCTGGATGGGCTGGGCGTGGCGCGGCGGGAGACGGAGGTGAAGCTGTTTGGCGGGGCCGATGTGCTGGCGGCGAGTGAGGGCAGGGGGAATCGGCCGACGGTGGGGCGGCAGAACGCGGACAAGGTGCTGGAGGAGCTTGGCTACCGCGTGATTGCGCAGCGGCTGGGCGGGCGCCATGGATGCCATATCGACTTCCACACCGGGACGGGCGAAGTGATTCTGCGCAGGCTGGGGGAATGAAGCGCGCGGGAAAGGTCTTGAGATGAGCGGAGATCGAATTCGCGTTCTGATTGTGGACGACTCGGCAGTGGTGCGGCAGACGCTGGCGCAGGTGCTCGGCTCCGATGAGGAGATCGAGGTGATGGGGGTGGCGGGCGATCCCTACGCCGCGGCGGAAAAGATTCGCGAGGACGCGCCGGATGTGATCACGCTGGACATCGAGATGCCGCGCATGGACGGGCTGACGTTCCTGAAGAAGCTCATGGCGCAGCATCCGATTCCGGTGGTGATTTGTTCGAGTCTGGCGGAGGAGGGCGCGCAGACAGCGCTGCAGGCGCTGGAGTACGGCGCGGTGGAGATCGTGGCCAAGCCGCGTCTGGGGGTGCGGCAGTTTCTGGAAGAATCGCGGCTGCTGATTTGCCAGGCGGTAAAGGCGGCAGCGGCGGCGCGGCTGCGTCCGCTGCGGGCGATGCACCGGGTGGAGCCCAAACTGACCGCGGATGCAGTGCTGGCGCGGGCGACCGGCGCGATGGCCAAGACGACCGAGCGGGTAGTGATGATCGGCGCATCGACGGGCGGAACCGAGGCGCTCAAGGAGCTGCTGGAGTCGCTGCCCGCGGATACGCCGGGCATCGTGATCGTGCAGCACATGCCGGAGCTTTTCACCCGGGCCTTTGCTGCGCGTCTGGACGGGCTGTGCGCGATCACGGTGAAGGAAGCGGAGAGCGGGGACACGGTGTTGCGGGGGCAGGCGCTGATCGCGCCGGGCAACCACCATTTGCTGCTGCAGCGCAGCGGCGCGCGCTACTACGTGGAGGTGAAGGAGGGACCGCTGGTGTGCCGGCACCGGCCGTCGGTGGACGTGTTGTTCCGCTCGGCGGCGCGTTATGCGGGGCCGAACGCGGTAGGCGTGATCCTGACCGGCATGGGCGACGACGGGGCGCGGGGGATGCTGGAGATGAAGCAGGCCGGGGCCTTCACCATCGCGCAGGACGAGGCGAGTTGTGTGGTGTTCGGGATGCCGAAGGAAGCGATCAAGCTGAACGGGGTGGACAGGATCATGCCGCTGGGGTCGATTGCCGGGGGAATTCTGGCGAACGCGCGGTAGGTTGGGCGGATGTGTCTCGTCTGCTGTTACGAATCGAGCGATATTTGTAATTGCTGTTGTGACTTATGGTTTCGGATCAGAGCCTCAGGCGCCGCGGCTGGAGAGCGGCGCGGCGATGGATTCGAGCGACTGGCGCTCGGCTTTGACGCCGAGGACAGCCTCGGTGGCGGCGGCGATGAGCATGAAGGCCGCTCCGGCGAGATAGCCCCACAGCAGCTCGGTGCGGGAGCCGGTTCCGATGAGGTAGCCGAAGAGCGAGGGTGCGGCCACGCCGCCGATCAGGGTTCCGGCGGCATAGAACGCGGAGATGGCGAGGGCGCGGGTTTCGAGGGGAAAGACCTCGCTCACGGTGAGGTAGGCGGAGCTGGCCGCGCAGGAAGCGGTGAAGAAAATGATGGTCCACGCGATGGATTGGGTGGTCGCGGTCAGCAGGCCGTGGGCGAAGAGGAGTCCGGTGAGGGCCAGCAGGATGCCGGAGAGGGCGTAGGTGGTGACGATCATGGGCTTGCGTCCCACGGAATCGAAAAGGCGGCCGAGCAGGACAGGGCCGAGGACGTTGCCGGCGGCGAAGGGAAAGATGTAGTCGCCGACTTTGCCGGCGGGGACGTTGTAAAAGCGGTTCAGGACGAGGGCGTAGGTGAAAAAGATGGCGTTGTAGAAGAAGGCCTGCGCCGCCATGAGGACGAGGCCGAGGATGGAGCGGCGGCGGTGGTCGACGAACATGGTGCGGGCGATTTCGCTCATCGGCGTGCGCTGGCGCGGGTGGATGATGGTGATGGCGCAGGGCTCGCGGTCGGGGTGCGGATCGCCGATGGCTGACTGCTCCACGCGGACGGCGATGCCGTTGAGAATGGCGTCCGCTTCGGCGGAGTGGCCGTGGATGACCAGCCAGCGCGGGCTTTCCGGGACGGCGCGGCGGAGGAACAGGATTCCGGTGCCGAGCAGCGCGCCGATGGCGAAGGCGAAGCGCCAGCCGAGGCTGACGGGGAGCAGGTTTGGATTCAGTAAGAAGAGCGTGGCGCCGGAGCCGAGGGCGGCGCCGATCCAGAAAGTGGCGTTGATGGTGAGGTCGACCTGGCCGCGGAGGCGCGCGGGGATCAGCTCGTCGATGGCGGAGTTGATGGCGGCGTATTCGCCGCCGATGCCGGCGCCGGTGAGCGCGCGAAAGAGGAAGTAGCTGGCGGCGTTCCAGGAAAATGCGGTGGCGGCGGTGGCGACGACATAGACGGCGAGGGTGATGAAGAAGAGCTTTTTGCGCCCGTGGAGGTCGGTGAGGTAGCCGAAGAGGAGCGCGCCGAGGACCGCGCCGAGGAGATAGAAGGTGGCGGAAAGGCCGACCTGGGCGTCGCTGAGGTGCAGCGCGCGGGGATCTTTGAGGGCGGCGCCGACGGCTCCGGCAAGGGTGACTTCGAGGCCGTCGAGTACCCAGGTGATGCCGAGGGCGAGGACGATTCTGGTGTGCCAGCGGCTCCAGGGAAGCGCATCGAGGCGGGCGGGGATGTCGGTGCGAATGGGCGCTGACATGAGGGAAAGACGAATTCCAAGAAGCCGTTTTCCTGGGATGAGCCGGAGGGAGCAGCGGTTGCAGAGCTGCGCTCTGGCCGCGATGGTGCAAGATGGTATCAACCATGGCGGCGGGCGGGGCGAGACTGCAATCGATGGGGGGCGAGGACGCGGAGCACCGGCAGCGGTGGGGCATCGCGGCTCTGCTCAGCGTGGGCGTGCTGGTCAATTACTTCGACCGGGTGAACCTGTCGGTTTCGCACGACGCGCTGTTTCACGCGTTCGGGATTTCGGATTTCGCGTTCGGTTTGCTGCTGGGTGCGTACAACTGGACCTACGCGCTGTGCCAGCTTCCTTCGGGCGTGCTGCTGGACAAATTCGGCGTGCGCCGCGTGGGGCTGGTGAGCACGTCCCTGTGGAGCCTGGCTTCGTTTGGAGCGGCGGCCACGCCGGGGATCGGCGGCTTCTTTGCGGCGCGCTTTCTGCTGGGCGTGGGCGAGGCTCCGTCGTTTCCGGCAAGCGCAAAAGCGGTGGGCTACTGGTTCCCGCCGCGCGAGCGGAGCTTTGCCACAGCGTGGTTCGACGGCGCGGCGAAATTCGCATCGGCTATCGGGGTGCCGATCATCGGGTTGCTGCTGCTGCGCATCGGATGGCGGCTGAGCTTTGCGGCGACCGGCGTGCTGAGCGTGCTTTATTTCTTCCTGTTTCGCGCAATCTATCGCGATCCGGTGCGCAAGTGGAGCGACGAAGGGATCACGGCGACCAGCGCGCGGCTGGGGCGGCGGGTGCCGCTCCGCTATTTGCTGACGCGGCGCAAGGTCATCGGTCTGGCCATCGGATTCGGCTCCTATAACTACGTTTTCTATCTGCTGCTGACGTGGCTGCCGGTGTATCTGGCGCGCAATCTGCATATCGATCTGGCGCGATCGTTTATGTACACCGGGATTCCCTGGTTATTCGCCACTGTCATGGATCTTTTTGTGGGTGGGTGGCTGGTGGATGCGGTGATCCATCGCGGCTGGCCGGCCAGCGCGGTGCGGCGCACGGTGCTGATTGCCGGGACCGCGCTGGGGTTGGGCATTCTCGGTGCGGCCGGCGCGCACACCGCGCTGCGGGCGGTCTTCTGGATCAGCGTTTCGATTGGGGGATTGTCGGCCGCGTCGCCGGTGGGGTGGTCGGTGCCGTCGCTGATCGCGCCCGGGGACAGCGTGGGATCGGTGGGCGGGATCATGAATTTTTCGAATCAGCTGTCGGGGATTGCGGCGCCGGCAGTGACCGGCTATCTGGTGGGCGTGCGGCACAATTTCAAAGCGGCGTTTGCGGTGGCAGCGGTGTATCTGGTGATCGGGATCGCGAGCTACGCGTTTCTGCTGGGGAAGATTCAGCCGATTCCGGAGCCGGCGGACTGAGCGGTCCGCTGCACAAGCCAGATTCCTACTTCTTCTGCGCCTGCAGGGGCTCGACCGTGGCGCGCATGGCTCCGGTAGAGATGCCTCCGTCAACCAGCAGGGTTTGTCCGGTGACGTAGCGGCTGGCCTCCGACGCGAGGAAGACGACGGCGCCGTCCAGGTCGCGAGGCTCGCCCGGGCGCTTCACCGGGATGCGATCGGTGAGGTAGTCGACCCATTCCTGGTTTTCGTAGAGGAGCTGGTTCTGCGCGGTTTTGAACCAGCCGGGCGCGAGGCAGTTGACGGTGATGCCGTGCGGTCCCCAGTCGTCGGCGAGGCTCATGGTGAGCTGGCGGATGCCGCCGCGGCTGGCGGTGTAAGGCGCGAGGCCGGCGTAGCCGAAGACGCTGGTGACCGATCCAATATTGATGATGCGGCCGTAGCGGTGCTGGATCATGCCGCGGGCGATGGCCTGGGCGACGAAGAAACTGCCGCGCAGGTTGGTGTCGAGGACGAGGTTCCAGTCGTCCCAGGCGACGTCGAGCGCGGGCTTGCGGACGTTGCAGCCGGCGTTGTTCACGAGGATGTGGATTTGCGGGAAGGCCGCGACGGCTTCGGCGGCCATGGCCTGGATGGCGGCGTGATCGCGGACGTCGAGCTCGAGGGCAAGCGTGCGGCGGCCGAGGGCCTGGACTTCGGCTTCAAAGGCGGCGAGCGACTCGCGGCGGCGGCTGGTGAGGATGAGGTCGGCTCCGGCGCGGGCTAGAGCGCGGGCGAAATACTGGCCGAGGCCGCGGCTGGTTCCGGTGACGAGCGCGACCTGGCCGGAGAGGTCGAAGAGATTATCGGGCGGGACGGGGTGGCCGCTCATGCGGCGCGCTCCGGATGCGGGCTGAGGACGATCTTCATCAGGTTGGGCTCGTGCGCGTAGAGGCGGTCGAACCAGCGCGGACCTTCTTCAAGCGGCGCGACGGCGGTGATGAGGGGTTTGACCTGGATGATGCCGCGGCTGATGAGGTCGATGGCCTGGGGGTATTCCCCGGCCGAAGCGGCGGTGCCCTGCAGGCGGAGCTGGCGGCTGACGACGATCTGCAGCGGAATCGCGACCTGCGGCGTGATGTTGCCGATCAGCGTGACGGTTCCGCCTTTGCGGACGGAATGGATGGCAGCCTGGATGGTTTCTTCGCGGCCGACGGCTTCAAGGGCGAGGTCGAGGCCGGGGCCGGGGCCGGTGCGGCTGAGGATTGCGGCGGCCAGATCGGGTCCGGACAAGTCGTTGGAGAGCTGGATTGTTTCGGATGCGCCGAGCGAGGCGGCGAGCTGGAGGCGGGTGGGGTCGATGTCGGCGATGAAGACGCGCGAGCAGCCGGCGGCGCGGGCGGCCTGCAGGGTGAGGAGGCCGATCATGCCGGCGCCGAGGACAAGGGCGGTTGCGCCATCGCGAATTTCGCTGACTCGGACGGCATGGAGGGCGACGGCCGTGGGCTCGAGCATCGCGGCTTCCGCGAACGACAGGTTCGCAGGAAGCTTGTAGGCAATGCGATCAGGGACGGTGACAAATTCGGCGAAGGCGCCGGCGCGGCGGTACTCGCCGCAGGAGACGCCAAGGACTTCGCGGCGGTCGCAGAGGTTGATTTCGCCGCGCTGGCAGCAGGGGCAGGCGCCGCAGGAGACGGTGGAATCGAAAGTGACGCGGTCGCCAGGCTGAAAAGCGGCAACGCCGTCGCCGGCAGCGGCAACGATGCCGGCGGCCTCGTGCCCCATGACGATGGGCGGGATGCGGCGGCCGGAGGAACCGTCGAAGCCGTGGACGTCGCTGCCGCAGATGCCGCAGGCGGCGACCTGGATGAGCAGCTCGCCGGGGCCGGGCGCGGGGGTGGGCAGATCGGTCAGTTGCAGGAGGCCGTATTCGCGAAGAAGCAGCGCCTTCATGGTTTCCAGTGTGCCACGCGATCCGACGTCGCGGGAGGGGGAAAGCCGCAACGCGGTGACCCTCGTTTGCACTACAATGCGGCGGGAAGGTGGTCGGACCTCTCCGCGTGCCGGTTTGCGGGACGGGGAACCGATTCGACGCCGAATGCCGGAGGGCGAGGACAACCATGACGATGCAGGAAACGAATCGCAGGGAGTTTCTGAAGGCGGGGAGCGCGGCACTGGCAGCCTCCGCGGTGGGGTGGAATGCGAAGAGCTATGCGGCCATTGTGGGCGCCAACGATCGGGTGCGGACGGCGGTGGTGGGCTGCGGCGACCGCATGAAGAGTTCGCTGATTCCGGCGTTTCTGGAGCACGCGCAGGAGCAGAACTTCCAGTTTGTGGCGATTTCGGATCTGTGGAGCCGGCGGCGCGAAGACGGCGTGGCGTACATCGAGAAGCTGGGCGGCGGCAAAGTGGATACGGCCCGCAACAACGACGAGCTGTACGCGCGCAAGGATGTGGACGCGGTGCTGGTGGCGACGGCGGACTTCCAGCATGCGATGCACGGCGTGGAGGCGGTGAACGCCGGGCGCGACGCCTACGTGGAGAAGCCCACAGCGCATCGCATGGAAGACGCGCGCGCGTTTCTGGCGGCGGTGAAGAAGACGGGCAAGATCGTGCAGGTGGGAACGCAGCGGCGGTCCACACCCTCGTATCAGAAGGCGGCGGAGTACATCCAGTCGGGCAAGTTCGGCGACATCGTGATGGTGGAGATGACGTGGAACGTGAACCAGCCGGGACGCTGGCGGCGGCCGGACGTGGTGCCCCTGCTGAGGGAGCAGGACACGGACTGGAAGCGGTATCAGATGAATATGCCGCACGAGCCATTCGATGCGAGGAAGTATCTCGAGTTCCGGCTGTTCTGGCCGTATTCATCGGGGATTCCGGATCAGTGGCTGGTGCACCAGATCGACACGGTGCACTGGTTCAGCGGGCTGCCGCATCCGCGCAGCGTGGTGGCCAACGGCGGCATCTACGCGTGGCACGACGGGCGGCGGAACTGGGACACCATGACGGCGGTCTTCGATTACGGACCGGCGGACGATCTGGCGAAGGGATTCCAGGTGCTGTATTCGTCGCGCATGACGAATTCGGCGGGCGGGGTGAAGGAGATTTACTACTCCAATGGCGGCGCGCTGGACATGGATAAGAAGACGGTGACGTCGGAGGGCGGCCTGACAGCGAAGTTCGCCGCCGAGATGGGGATGGAGGCGAATCAGCTGGGTCAGTTTTCGCTGGCGGATGAGGAAGGTCCGGCGGCGACCGGCGCGGATACGGGCCGGGATCCGATGACCTCAGCCAACATGAAGAACTGGATGGAGTGCGTGCGCTCGCGCAGGACGCCGAATGCACCGATTGAGGCGGGGTACAGCCATTCGATTGCGCTGTGCATGAACATTGCCGCGATCCAGACGGGCAGCCGTGTGACCTTCGACGACGCGACGCAGCAGGTGATGGTGGGAGGAAAGCCGTATGCGATCGAGATTCCTGCTTAACGGATTGCTGATGGCTGGGGTTGCGCTACCATGCTGGGCTGCGCCCTGGGGCGTGCAGGTGAAGCCCGACGAGGCCGGGAAGCGTGTGGATATCACCCTCAATGGCGCGCCGTTCACGTCGTACATCTGGCCGGACACGCTGGCCAAGCCGGTGCTTTATCCGCTGATTGCGGCGGATGGCACGACGGTGACGCGCGGTTATCCGCTGGCGCCGCGGCCGGGTGAGCGGACGGATCATCCGCATCATGACGGGATGTGGTTCAACTACAGCAACGTGAACGGCTTCGATTTCTGGAACAACTCCAGCGCGATTCCGGCGGCGCGGAAGCCGAAGATGGGCTCGATCGTGCAGGAGAAAATCCTCGCGGCGAAGAGCGGGGCCAAAAGCGGCGAGCTGGATACCGACTCGGAGTGGGTGACGGGCGCGGGCGATCCCATCCTCGACGACACGACGCGCTACGTATTTTCGGCCAAGGGCGACGCGCGGGTGATCGACCAGATCACGACCCTGCGGGCGCTGGATCGCGCGGTGTTCCACGACGACAAGGATGGGCTGCTGGGGATCCGGGTAGCGAGCTGGCTGGAGTCGCCGACCGCGGCGGGTGGGACGTTCACCGACGCCAGCGGCAAAGCGACGCAGGTATCGGCGACCGGATCGGCGGGGGCAAGCGGCGTTTATCTCACCAGCGAAGGCAAGCAGGGGGACGCGGCCTGGGGCACGCGCGGGCGGTGGTGCACGCTGACTGGCACGACGGGCGGCAAGACATATGTCATCGCGATTGTCGATCACCCGGGCAATCCGGGCTACCCAACCTACTGGCATGCACGCGGCTATGGGTTGTTCGCGGCGAATCCGCTGGGGCGGCATATGTTCGATCCAAAACAGCCGCCATTCAATTTCACGCTCGAGAAGGGACAGGCGGCCACGTTTCGCTACCGGGTGATCCTGTACACGCGCGCGGTGACGGCGGAGGAGATGAACCAGGAGGCGGAGCGATTCGCGAAGGAATATCGCTGATCGCGCCGTTCCTGATCCAAACTGCATACAATCGTGGAGGTTCAGGGTTCCGGGTTCCGGGTTCCGGGGATTTTTGTCTTTTGAAAGGAGATTCCCTTCTATGAAGCGTTTCCTGATGTGCGTGGGCCTTCTGGCCCTCACTGCCACCACTCTGCCGGCCCAGCAGCAAAAAAAGCCGCCGGCCAGCCCGCCGGAGAAGGCGACTGCCACGGTCAACGGCAACAGCATCTCCATCCTGTATTCATCACCGCGGGTCAAGGGCCGCGAAGGCCACATCTTCAGCAAAGACGGGCTCATCAGCCACGATCCGCACTACCCGGTGTGGCGTGCCGGCGCAAACTCCGCGACCACGCTGGAGACCGACGCCGACCTGACCATCGGCGACCTTTCCGTGCCGAAGGGGAAGTACACACTGTTCGTCGATATCTCCGATCCGGACCAGTGGACGCTGATCGTGAACAAGCAGACCGGGGAATGGGGTCTGGCTTATAACGGCTCGAACGACCTGGGCAAGACGAAGATGGAGATGAGCAAGCCGCCGCACACGATCGAGGACCTGAAGTGGACCATCGATCTGAATGGCAACAAGGGAAGCATCACCCTCGCGTGGGAAGACCACAGCGCGTTGGTGCCGGTGGAAGTGCATTAGGAACGGACAGGCGGGGTTGCAGCGTTCGCAGCCCCGCTGGTCGCTCAGGGAACGCGCAGCGCGGATGCCTGTGACAACCCACGAATCCAAAAGCTTCTCTCGGGGCCGCGCCTTTTTCGGCCTGACGTTTTGTCTGGCGCTGCTGGCGTCTCTGAGCGGGCTGACCGCGGCGGCGCAGAGCGGAGCTGCCGGACATCCATCGTCTCCGCATACCTTCCGCGCAGCCGGAAACCAGTTTCTGCTCGACGGGAAGCCTTTCCCTATCATTTCCGGGTCGATGCATTACACCCGTGTGCCGCGCGCGGAGTGGCGCGACCGCTTTCGCAAGGCGCGGGCGATGGGCCTGAACGCCATCACCACCTACGTTTTCTGGAACGTGCATGAGCCGCGTCCCGGCGTCTACGATTTCAGCGGCCAGAACGACATTGCCGAATACATTCGCGAGGCCCAGCAGGAGGGCCTCTACGTCATCCTGCGGCCCGGGCCGTACGTTTGCGCGGAATGGGCGCTGGGCGGCTTTCCGTCGTGGCTGCTGAAGGACCGCAGCCTGGTGCTGCGCAGCACCGATCCCGCTTACATGGCCGCGGTCCAGAAGTGGTTCCAGCGGCTGGGCAAGGTGATCCATCCGCTGCTGCTGCAGAATGGCGGGCCGATCCTTGCGATCCAGGTGGAGAACGAGTACGGATCGTTCGGCGACGACCATGCGTACATGGAAGCGATCAAAAATGCTCTGCTGCGGAGCGGCATGGGCGCTCCGGTGCTCTACACCGCCGATGGACCGGAGGAGCTGCCGAAGGGATCGCTGCCGGAACTGCCGCCAGTGATCAACTTCGGTCCGGGCGATGCGCAGAAAGGGTTCGCCACGCTGGAGCGGCTGCGCCCCGGGGGCGTGCGCATGACCGGCGAGTACTGGGACGGCTGGTTCGATCACTGGGGCGAGAAGCATCACGTGATCAACGGCGAGCAGGAAGCCGCGGAGCTGGCGTGGATGCTCCGCCAGGGCGACTCAGTGAGCCTTTACATGTTTGAAGGGGGCACGAGCTTCGGCTGGATGAACGGCGCCAACAGCAACGGCTCGAACTACGAGCCGGATACGACCAGCTACGACTACGACGCACCGCTCGACGAGCGCGGCCAGCCCCGGCACAAGTACTTTTTGTTCCGCGACGCAATCCGCCAGGCCACCGGTGTCGAGCCGCCGCCGGTTCCCGCGGAAAGCAACACGCGCAGGTTTCCGGTTCGGCCCAGTTTCGAGACGGCGTCGCTGTGGAGCAACCTGCCGGCTCCGGTTGCAAGCGATCGCCTGCTGACCATGGAAGACCTGGGGCAGTCGTATGGGTACATCCTTTACCGCACCCGGCTGAGCGCCGGAGATGGCGGCGAGCTGGCGATCACCGGACTGCACGATTACGCGCAGGTTTATGTCGACGAAAAGCTGGTTGGCACGCTGGACCGGCGGCTGGGCACGGATCATCTCACGCTGCCGGCGGTGAAGGCGGGGGCGACGCTGGACATTCTGGTGGAGAACAGCGGGCGGGTGAACTTCACAAAGGTGATTCGCACCGAGCGGGCAGGCATCGTGGGAGGCGTGAGGGTCGGCGGGCAGGCGCCGCGGCGCTGGCAGATTTACTCGCTCCCCATGGATGACCTGACGCGGCTGCATTTCGAAGCCGCAGCCTGCTCCGGGCCGTGCTTTTACCGCACGGCGATGGAGGTGGATCATCCGGCCGATACCTACCTCAACACCAGCGCCCTGCACAAAGGGGTGATGTGGATTGGCAACCGGCCGCTGGGGCGCTTCTGGTCCGTTGGCCCGCAGTTTGCGCTGTTCACGCCCGGCTCCTGGCTCGAACAAGGCACCAACACGGTTACGTTTTTCGATCTGCAGGGAGACGCAGCCGAACATCTGCAGACGGTTCCCGGACCGATCTTCGACAAGGCGGCCCAGCCGTAGCGCGATGGTAAGCTGTTGCCAGCCAGGATGCGCATCTGCGGTTCGAAAGCAGGATGAGGGTGCAAAAATCCCGTCGTTATGTGGCTGTTGCTGCGTGTTTTTTCTCGCTCGGGGCAGGCGCGCAGAGACCGCACACCAGTTCTCAAATCGCTCCGCTGTCCGCAGAGATGCGACGGTCCATGACGGGCAAATCCTGGAAGCCTGGCTGTCCGGTTCCGCTCGATGATCTTCGTGCGATTCGCGTTACCTATTTCGGATTCGATCACGAGACGCATCGCGGCGTACTCGTTCTTCACAAGCGGTTCGCACCCGAGGCCGCGCAGATATTCAACGAACTTTACAAGGTGCGCTTCCCGATCAACAAAGTTGATCCATGGGAAAACTACGGCCCTGACGTCTATGCGGAACAGGACATCACCGTCGGCTTCTACTGCGAAAGAGCGGATGACGCGCCGACTGAGTGGAGTGGTCACGCCTACGGTATTGCCATTGACCTCAATCCGCGGGAGAATCCCTTCCGCGATGCAAAGAAAGGCTGGTGGCCGAAGACCTCAGCTGTCTTTGCGCCACGCGATGGCGGCGAAGGGAAAGTGTCCCCTGAGTCCGAAGCGTTTCGCATTTTTGCGGGACACGGCTGGGCGTGGGGTGGTTTTTATGTAGGCGAGCCTGACCTGATGCACTTCTACAAGTTCACCATCGGCGGGCCGGGCGACCCGCTCCAGCGTCCTTATGTCGTCACCGGGCTTCAGTACATTCCCGGCGGAGCCTTCGAAGCATCCCAGCCAGAGTAATAAGAAGTCTTCTTCAATTGGTGGTGGAAGAACAACGGTCCGTGTCCCTCATTTCACCTGGTCCAGCGGCACGATGACGCAGCCCACCTCCGCCGTCGCTGCATCCTGCACCAGAACCCGCAGCACCGTCGCGCCTGGCTTTAGCGCAACCACCCCGCGAAAGAGAATCCCCGATTTCAGATACGCGCGGTACTGCTGCTCGCTGAGCTTCAGATTCATCTGCTGATTGATCTGCGCCAGTACGTTTCCCGCAGCATCCTGCTCGATGGCATAGATTTCCAGCGCGCCCGTGCGGACCTCGCCCCGCTGCTCGAAGGGCACGCCGTCGATTCCCGCCACGCCCACTAGCTGAACCGAATGCGCTGGCTGCTCCACCCGCGCCAGCCGCACGTCCACCCGAACGGCTGAAGAATCCAGCGGGCTCCGGATCGCCTCCAGAAACGCATTGTGCCGGTCGTCTTCGCTCATTCCTCCGTCAAAACCACCTGTCGATCCGTGTTTTCTGGCTTCTACTTTCCCGTTGACAGAGCAACGCTCTCTGCCTGGAATGGGCACTTTGGGGAGGCGGTCAAATGTTCCCCATACCGGCATCCTGGAAGTTTCGACTGGTGAGCGCGCCCCGCTGGCCCGGCGCGCTGCTGACCACCCCTGCAACTTTCCCTGTAGCGCAGTTTGTGGCCGTTTGGCCACTTTATGCGTTATTTCTCACCCCCCTTTTTGCCAAATGGATCATATTTTGGCCGCCGGAATCAAAATCTGGCCACAGAAAGCCCATTATTTGCAGTACACAAATCTGAGGTCACGGAAGCATAATGTGGTCACGACTGCTTTGGGGCAGCACGTTTTGGCCATTTTCGTCCAAATGCTTCGTTTGTCTTAGGAGGGGCGCAAAGCCGGGCTACGGAACCGGCTCACAGCCCAAGAATCAGCCAATCTGCCCAGAACCAACAACCCTTCACTTATTCCTTCCGGTTCTTCCGGTCCTTGCTAAGTTGGTTGATGGGTTGATGAGCGTCCAGTAGGCTTGCACTTGTCGGATGGTATGCGGCGGCAACTCACCAGAACCTTCGTCTGGCCCCTTTCATTGCATCCTTACCCTCTTCATCAGCACTGAGAAATCCCATATGACGCCATAAACAGGACCCAGATGTCGACGAATCTGTCTACCACTGGGAGGGATTCCTGCCGTTTGCAGATCGGTTTGCGCTCGCCTGATAGCCGCAATAATCTCCTCCTCCCGCCTCTGCTTCTTTGCGACCTCGAATTCCCGGTAGCGTCTCACCACCTTCGAACGCAAGTCCGGATGATGCTCTCTGATAAAAGTTGCGTTCGTATAAAGACGCTCTACCAATTCGCGAAGCGAAGGCGGCGGGGTTTCCCCGAGGGCTATCTCCAAACCACGCCCCACTTCCGCGATCCTGTTTTGCTGCGCTGCAGCCCAACGCTCTGCAATCTGTCGACACACTATCGGCGCCCAGCGGTCCAGCATCTGAGGGCAATGCCCAAAACGTGCACTTAGCTGCGTCATGCTCGGAGGCGGCATTTCCTCAAATGCGCAACATAACTCTCGCACGACCCTCGCCCGCAAAAGCTGATGCGTTTCTCTCCGCCTAGCCGCCAATTCGCGGCAGAGTTCGGGATGATGGAATCGCAGCGTCCGCGCTGAAAATCCCAGCTCAGCTGCAATTTTGCATGGAGAACGGGGCATATCCGATCGAAATTCCCGAATCAGCAACTGGCGCGCGTGACGCTTGTTGAACACCTTGACGGGCTTTCCGCCCCTAGAGCTGCGAAAACGTTTTGCGATCGCCGATGTCGCATCTCGATCAGCCCGATATAACCGAGAGGGGTTTGCAAGACCCAGCCTGTGCGCTATGGTTGTCAGAGATTCCGGAACAGGTTCACGCAGCGATTTTTCGAGTTCATCCCTGATCTGCTGTCTCTTTCGCTCGTTCCGATGGAACGGTATCTCTGAAGTTGCTATCGATTCTCGGGCTACGGATAACTGCGCTCGTGACAACGGCGCGTCACCAAAGACGCAGCACACGTCTATGCCGAGAACTCGGACGACCTTGAGCGCATTCGCCACCAAGGGTAAGCATCTACCCGCGAGCCAGCCCTCCAAGGTTCCTCTGTCCACTCCCACGTGTTCGGCAAAGGCGTTAAGGCTACCGTTCGCCGCACCATCGAGAAGGCTTTGAAGATTTTTTTGCCAAGTAGCACCTTCAGAGGATTGCTGAAGTAAGCTAGGCATCATACTAATCAGTCCAAGAACCTGCGACTGTTCCCAGAAGTCTTCATCATTAGTCCCATCACAGGGCCGCGCTGCCGAGGAGCTTGCCTGCCCTAGCCAAGCTCCACAATGATCGCAGAATCCTATGCACGCACTCACCGTGATCGGTCCTACGGTGCACCGACACTTTGGGCATGTTGAGGCTAGAGCGCAGCCGTGTTCGGGGCATGTCATTGCACATGCGCATGTCCAAAACAGCGGCTCATAGAGGAGCGCATTAGATATGCGCCACGTTTCCAGACAAACAGGACACCATCTTCGCTGCTTGTGAAACAGAAATCCCCTTAGCATCGGCCGATATACCAGAAATGTCAGTCCCCGAAGACCTCGGATGCCCGTCGCGGCCTCCAATGCATAGACAACGCGTTCCCCAATGCCATCCACCCCATTCATAGCGTAGTTATATTGTGTGAATCCGTGGTGTGAAGATGTCGCAGCGCGTCGCAGCTTGGCGGGACTCAGCAGATTGCCGTAGGGACTTTCAACTAGGGAAAGAGCCTTACCTATTAGGTCGCCTACCCTCAGTATGTGTTCACACGATAGCCTTATGAGGTAGCCGCTGAGGCTTTCAACCCACGGTGTACCGCACCCAAGGGGTCCGAGAGAGTACAGCATCGTCCGGGCAGGAAACTTGGGAACCTGCTCGTCAGTTCTCGGCGCTATGCGTGCCGACGCGCCGCCATGAACTTCGCTCATTCCTAATTCCTATCCTCCGTCCTCATCCAAGCTACCCAGTGACGCTGCTGCACGCGCAATCGCTCGCCGTAGTCCATCCCATCCCCAACGTCGCAATCGGGTATCTTCTGCAACTACTTTTCCAACAGAGGGCCACTCACCCCGCCCGCATAGCCCGTGGACTGCCTTCTGTACACGCTGCTCGAACGTTTTCGCTTCCGCTTGACGCTTTTCCTCCCGCAATACCCTAAACCGCGTCGTATACGCCTCCTTTAGCGCAGGGAATTTCGCTCCAATCGATTCTGGGGAGAACCCTGCTTCTTTGCAGAACCTTGCAAAGCCTGGTATTTCTTCCGTTGTCATCGCCCGTTCAAATATTGGAATTACCCGCTTCCACTCTTTCGCTTTCCATCTCTTCCTCTCTTTGAGCAAGCGATCGCATAATCCGGGCTCCTGCAGACGCAGCGCACTTGAACTGGAAACTCCGAGTCTGATTGCCATCTCTTTTAGTGTCGGAGGCGTCCCCTCGATTAACGCAGCTTCAAGCTCGGTTCGGATCAATAGCCTCTGCGCCGACGTAGCATCCTTGATCCTCTCCTTGAGGGCCGTAGCAAGGGACGAACACTTTTGCAGGACTCGATCTGGTGAGGAATAGCCCAATACCATGGCGATCTTACGCGGAGACGCAACCGTCCCAGAATCAATGGCAACTCGAAGTGCGTCCCGCAAGGCGGTCTCTCGACTTTCTGCATCTGCGTGTTTGCTCGGGCGCCCGCTGTCCCGCGTATCCCACGCGGCGATACCTTCGTAGCCGGGGCTATCAACACGCAGACCTGAGCTCTCCCGCTGTTCGCCCTCGATCTCACTTCCCCCGAGTCTCCGGTCCTTGCTTTCGACAAGAGCCTGGTTTTTCCTCACAGTCCGCGAACAACCAGTTCCTCCCTCTTCTGAAGTCATTGACCCAATCAGGTCCTCGCGATCCTCAAGGGTGTTTTCTTGGATTCGCCCTGTCACAAAGTCAAGCAGCGGAAGTCTGAGTTCGAAGCAGAACCGACAAACTGTATCGATCCTCGGCCTCCTTGCTTCCTTCAGCCACATGCTGACTGACCGCCGCGGTGTTCGCGTCCCGTCAGAAAGGGCCGATAAAGTTAGGTCCGGGAAACGATCAAAGATCAGACGTAGTGTCCGCGCGATTGTTCTGGCATCCAATTGTGCGATCAGGCCCGGAAGATGGCGCACCACATTGCAGATCTGTTCACTACACCACAACTCATAGCGCTTGGGCGGCCCCAACTGCTCCCCAGAAGATTGCGTGCCCTGAACGCCAAGGCATCCTTTGCAATGTGGACAATGCCCTGGTGGCGCAGCGGCAGCGACGGCCAGCGGCCCCTTTTGGCACCAAGGACAGCGCTCCCGTAGCCTTAAGTGGTGTACGGGACAGATGGAAATAAGGCGCATCGACCAAATTAGTGGTTCATACATCGGTCTACCGGAATGCTTCTGGTCTACATAGCACTGTGGACACCATGCGCGGACACGCCGCAACCAGGATCCATCACACACGTGCGTCAACGATGCGAGAGTCAGCTGCAGCAACCCGCGCCGGCACGTGGCGTGTTCCATCGCTTCAACCCACGGCTCCGTGTAGCCCTCCGAGCCATCCAACAGATAAAACACTTGCCGAAATGAGCGTTCTCTTTCTCGCCGATCAGATGAGGCGGGAAAGACTTTGGCAAATGGTTCGAGCCCTAGGAGCTCCGTTATCGAAACGAGGTGTTCGGCTGCGAGTCGTCGCCAATATCCAGTGAATCCCTCAATCAAAGCGCCTCGCCCTTCGGGCTCCTGTGAGTAGCAGGCAGTGCGTTCCGGTACCACGGTTTGCTGCGGGCTGTACTTCATCCAGAATCTCTCCGCCGAGTTGGCGCCTCACGCACGGGCGGGGCTGGAGGCCGGATCGTAAGTCGGATCCCGACTTGGGTTTCTCTGGCCAGGCAGATTCTTCTTACTTCCCTTCCGTTGTCGATCCTGCTGACTTGCGCCCCCCGGCAACTTGGCGCTTAGCTCCTTGTCTGAATCGCGTAACGTCTTAAGATGCTGGTAGTACTCATCCCCGCCATTTCTCAGGTTCTCCTCCCCGCGCGCAATCTCCATAAAGATCCTCGCCAAAATTTCATCTGGGTATCTGGTTTCTTCGAAATCCTTAACGTCTA
This sequence comes from Acidobacteriaceae bacterium, assembly GCA_036267095.1. Classification (GTDB taxonomy): domain Bacteria; phylum Acidobacteriota; class Terriglobia; order Terriglobales; family Acidobacteriaceae; genus Palsa-343. The sequence goes on along the minus strand of DATAWS010000017.1, from coordinate 23,558 downwards.
CCGTACGCCCGCCAGCCCGAAGCACCTTAACGAGCGCGCGCTCAGACCAGTCCTTAAGCAGGCCGACACACCCTGCACTTTTCTCCATCAGGTATTCAAGATGTGGCAGAAGATCGGGCTTTTCATGCACTGGCATATACGCCTGGAAGGTTTTCACGGCCGAGCCAAACCCTTCCCAGCCTGCTGCGTCGAATTTATACCGACTAAAATGGACGTCGATACTCCTCCGTCCGATCTGGCCGCTGAGGTTGCGCAACGTTAGCAATTCGTACGTACCGCACAGGGCATGTGGTACGTGTGTTTGGCCGGCGATGGTCTTTATGCAATCCAGTTGATTCAGCAAGCGCGCGGGCCCAACTTTATTCAAGTGATGCGCATCGTCCAGCATGACTACAGCTGGCCTCCGATGTTTGAGAGCGATTTCATATGCAAGCCGGTATTTCTCCTCGCTCTGATTCTGAACCGAGACGCTGCGCTCTTCGAGTCTCGCCCGTGGTATGACTTTTTCCTCAATCAGAGGCTCACAAAGCCCCTCCAGCAGGCGCCTAGCGGAACAGGCGATCAGCAATGTCCAGCACATACCGATGAAGCGTTGACGCGCCTGGTTGCACGATCTGCCAATCTCCGGGCATCGGTTCTGTCAGACGCGTTCTCCGGACGGTTGACCCCCCAGAACCTGAGCGACGAACCCGCCGCCGCGCTGTTGGAGCGCATCCGCGCTGAGCGGACCGAGCCTACCGCACAGACGAACCGCCGGATCCGACGCCCTACAGCGGAACTCTTAGAAGTGGTCTAAAATAGGCTGCCGGAGGTGCATCTTCCTGCACTACGTCGAGCAACAAGTCGTTTTGCATACGAGCGACGGCTTTGGCCGGCGGTTGCCGCTTGATTTCTGTGGTGACCTCTTCCGCCGCCTGTCACCGATGGTGACCTCCTCCGTTCGTATGGCCATTGAGGGGAGCAGTGCGTCTTCAGGGGCTCCTCCGGGATGGCTGCGCCGTGCCGCCGACCTCCGCGTCCTGGGCTGGTCAGAAATTGGCCAGGGAGATACTGTTCTGCATATCGAAGCGCCGCCGCTCGGCGAGGCAGCCGAGGAAATCTTCCGGCAAACTGCTCTGTGGGATACGAAGCCGGCGCCGGAGGAGACAGCGCTGAACGTGTTTGCCCGCGCTGCTCGCGAAGTACGAAGCGGCAATACCGACAGCTCGCTTTACGACCTACCAATGTTGAGGCGATTCGGGTATTCGGAGCGGTTGTTCACGCATGGGCTGCGCTCGATCGACGTTCCCGCCGGCCGAGCTGCAGATTCTGCTGTCTCTCATCTCGACCGGGAAGTTGCCGTTCATGCGCTGCAGCTGACGGCGCAGACTCCCGCGTCGCGCCAGGTACGCGTTTCTGGGCGGCTCGATATGATCCGGCACAGTACACGTTCTTTTGAGATGCTGCTGCGAGATGGCAAGCCACTGCGCGGTGTGCTCGGGGGTGCCGACGAAATCGAATCTCTGAAGTCACTGTTGGGAAAGGCAGTGACAGTTGTGGGTAAGGCAGTTTATCGGCCATCCGGAACTGTTCTCCGTATTGACGCACAAGCGGTAGAGGAGGGAGCCGCGGCTTCGAGACTGTTCGGCAAAGTTCCGCCCCCACTTGTACGCCATGTTCCGAACCCGCGCCTGCGGACCGCCGATCAGCAAGGGGGCTGGCTGGATTCGTTCTTCGGGACGTGGCCGGGCGACGAGACCGATCAGGAGCTTCTGGAGATGCTAAGAGAGGTCCGTGGATAGCGGAGCGCTCTACCTGTTCGACACCAACATCCTGCTCTTCCTCGTACGAGGCAAGGACCTGGGCAGTTACATTCGTCAGGTCTACAGGCTCGAAGAAATCCTCCGTAGACCGCTGATCAGCATTGCGAGTCATGGCGAGCTCCTTGCAATCGCAGCACGCCAGATGTGGCCTGAAAAGAAGCGCGCAGCGCTTGAGTCGGTCCTGGACAGCATGGTCACGGTCGATCTCAACGACCCCGAAATCCTTGAGGGATACGTCGCCGTGGATCAAGCGAATCGCAGTGTGCCCGCCGGCGCGAGGCAGCTTTCGAACAACGACATGTGGATTGCGGCGACAGCCAAAGCTGCGAAGGCGATCCTGCTAACTTCTGACAAGGACTTCCTCCACCTTCATCCATCTGTATGCACAGTGGAGTACGTTGATCAGAAATCCAAACTGCCGGATGGAATTTCCGGAGATCAGCAAACGATTCAATGACATCGAACGGCATCGTCCAGAAGCTCTGGAACTACTGCAACATCCTGCGGGATGACGGTCTTTCGTATCAGGATTACACCGAGCAGCTGACGTTCCTGCTCTTCCTGAAGATGGCCGATGAGCGGCAGAAACTGCAGCCGAGCAAGGCTGTGCTCATTCCCCGCGATCTGGACTGGCAGACCCTGGAGCGGCTGGACGGCGATCCGCTCGACACCCAGTACAAGCACATCCTGAATGAGCTGGGCAGGAAGCCAGGCCTGCTGGGCACCATCTTCCGCAAGGCGCAAAACAAGATTCAGGACCCGGCCAAGCTGAAGCGGCTGGTGAGCGACCTGATCGGCCGCGAGCAGTGGACCACGCTGGGCGTGGACGTAAAGGGCGACGCTTACGAAGGGTTACTCGAAAAGAACGCCGCCGACGTGAAAGGCGGCGCCGGCCAGTACTTCACGCCGCGCGCCCTGATCCAGGCGATTGTCGATGTGATGCGTCCGGAACCCGGACAACTGATCCACGACCCTGCCTGCGGGACCGGCGGATTTCTGCTGGCCGTGCATGATTCCATCACGAAGCACCACACGCTGGACAAGGATGAGAAGCGGTTCCTGAAGGAAAAGGCGCTCTCAGGCGTCGAGATCGTGGACGCGGCAGCGCGCCTGTGCGCGATGAACCTGTTTCTGCATGGCATGGGCGGCGAAGAATCGATTACCGTCGGCGATGCCCTGATCAGCCGCGGCAGCCGCGAGTACGACATGGTGCTGACGAATCCACCGTTCGGGAAAAAGTCGAGCATCACGGTGATCGGCGAAGACGGCGACGAGCAGCGCGAAACGCTGACCATCGTGCGCGACGACTTCTGGGCGACCACCAGCAACAAGCAGCTCAACTTCCTGCAGCACGTGCGCTCGCTGCTCAAGATCGACGGCCGAGCGGCGATTGTGGTGCCGGACAATGTCCTGTTCGAGGGCGGCGCCGGCGAGACGATTCGCCGCCGCCTGCTGCACGATTGCGACGTCCATACCCTGCTGCGCCTGCCCACAGGAATCTTCTACGCGCAGGGCGTGAAGGCGAACGTGCTCTTCTTCGACCGCCGCGTCGCCAGCGAGAAGCCCTGGACGAAGAAGCTGTGGATTTACGACTTCCGCACCAACGAACACTTCACGTTGAAGACGAATCCTCTAAAGCGCGAGGACCTCGACGACTTCGTCGCCTGCTATCACGCCGAGAACCGCCACAAGCGGAAAGAGACGGACCGATTCCACGTCTTCACCTACGACGAGTTGATCAAACGCGACAAAGCCAGCCTGGACATTTTCTGGCTACGCGACGAGAGCTTAGAGGACGCCGCCAATCTTCCCGCGCCAGACGTGATCGCCGCAGAGATTGTCGAGGACCTGCAGGCCGCGCTGGACGAGTTTGCCCTCATCGCTGCGGATCTGCGGAAGGGATAGCCGGGTCAAGGCGCTTAGTTAGCTGGCGTTCCAAGGCAGCAACGCTCGTATTTCTTGCCGCGGTCGCACGGCCAAGCATCATTACCCCGAAGTCGACCGCCTTTTGAGAATGTGGAACCGTTTGCTTTTTTAAGAGCGCGAGGGAGCTTCCGTCAACTGGCTACCTTGATTTTGAGCGTGACGCTGACATATTCGGCCTTCTGGGGGCCCTTTCTGCCGATGGTTAGGTGCACCTTGTCTCCGGCGAGCACCTCATCCACGAAGGGCAACTCGTACTGATCCTGGCTAACAGGCTTAGCATTTTTCCGGCGGTCCCGCCGGGTCGCGAGGCGCAACCCTTCGTGGTCCAGCACCATGCCTAGCTCCCTGCATGCGCGCCAGAGGACATGTCCTCCAGGGATCATTTGAGCGTTTAGGTACTTTGACAGCGTGCCGATCTCAATCTCCAGTAAATCCGCCACTCTTTCTCGGCTCTTTCCGCTCTTCCGGACGGCAATTTCCAAGTTCTTTGCGATTTCGCCCCTGATCTTTTCGTCTCGGTTGTCGCGTGGTCGCTTCATGGTGTCCAAGCCTTGCTTCGCCTTTCTTAAACGAAAGTTGCGATTTCCACTAATTTCGTTTAAGAAAAAAATCTTAAAAGAAAATGGGGCCTATAATCTTAACCTAAGAGGTCTCCTTATGCTCCAGCAAACGTTCCTGCATATCCCCGGGATCGGCAGAGAAACCGAGCGGGACATGTGGTTCCGCGGGATCCGAAGCTGGGACGACGCCGATCGATTTGAGAAGCGGTTTGGGGTCCTCGGCGCGCGCCTGCAGCAGCGGCTGGACGAGTACATCCCCCGATCGCGAGAGGCCGTCAAGAACAAGCATCCCGAGTTTTTCCAGCGCCTGAGCGATATGGGTGAGGCGTGGCGCGTCTTCCCGGAGTTCTCGGATCAGTGCGTCTACCTCGATATCGAAACAACAGGGCTATCAACAGTCTTCGATTCAGTGACCGTTGTAGGCCTTTATGACGGCAGGCGATATGACGTGTTCGTTGAGGGGAACAATCTGGATCAGCTCCCGGAAGCCCTAAAGAAGTACTCCGTCGCGGTGACGTTTAATGGCTCCGGCTTTGATCTTCGCTTTCTCCGCTCCGCGTTTCCGGAAATTGTGCTTCCTTCGGTGCATATCGACCTTCGGTGGGTGAGCCGCCGATTGGGGTACCGTGGCGGCTTGAAGGAGATTGAGCGGCAGTTCGGGCTCGAGCGCAGCGATTCAATTGCGGATATCGGCGGCTACGACGCAACCGTTCTCTGGGCAAAATATCTTCGCGGCGACAAGGCATCGCTGGATCGGCTGATCGAGTACAACACGGCCGACGTGGTTCACTTGAGAGCTCTCATGGAGATCTGCTACGACCGGCTTTCGCAGCAGACCGCAGACTTTCTGAAAGGCACGATTGTCCCGGTCTTTACTGGGGTCGCGGAGCTTCCGAAGCGCTCCAAGCTGAGTACCAGCAGAAAGCTGGCGGTTCGAGCATCGGGACGCGAGATCGTTGCCAATCTGATCAAGAAGGTCGGTTCCGATTCTGGCCCGCGAATTGTCGGTATCGATCTGACCGGAAGTGAACGCCGCGCGACGGGCTGGGCATTACTGGATGGATGCAATGCGTCTACGATGGCCCTCAGCACAGATGCGGAGCTGATCCGTGAAACGGTCGCGGCCAAGCCGGACATAGTTTCGATAGATTCGCCACTGTCCCTACCGGAAGGAGTGGTGGATTGCGACTCCGTCGGGTCGTCGCCCATTTACCGCAAATGCGAGCTGGCACTGAAGAGAATGGGAATCTCGGTATTTTGGTGCTTGCTGCCGACCATGAAAGGCCTTACGCGACGCGGGATGCTCCTGGCTAAGGAGTTGCGCGCGAAGGGCCTCAACGTAATCGAAAGCTACCCAGGGGCGGCGCAGGATCTGCTGGGCATTCCGCGGAAGGGTTCGAGCCTCGAAGAGTTGAAGCAGGGGATGGGCAGGATTGGAATTACGGGCCCGTACCTGACGGAGCGCGTCACCCATGACGAGGTTGATGCGATCACTTCTGCTCTGGTCGGATTGTTTTACCTCGCCGACGACTACATCGCCCTCGGAACTCGATCAGAGGATTACCTGATCGTTCCCCGGAGCCCTCGGATCAACTATGCGAAGCTGGCGGAGATCCTCGGTTCGACCGGCCTGGACGCCATCTGACCGGCGTTTAGAATGGTCTCTATGCCCGACCATCTCCAGATCGTCGTTGGAGTCGCCGGGCGCATCGGCTCTGGAAAAACGATTGTGGCTCAACAACTTGCAAACTCATTCGGTTTTCAGTACTTCCGTTACAGCCTGATCCTGGCAGAATGGTTCGGCGCCAACCCCGAGGATAAAGGACGTCTGCAGGAGATCGGCGGTGGCGTCATGAACGGGGAAGGGCAGCTGGAACTCAACCGGCGACTGATCAGTCAAATTCCCGCAGGCAAAGACACAGTCATCGATGGATTGCGCCACCCACTCGACTTTGCTTCGCTCCGCGGCCAATTCCACCAGAAGTTTTCGCTTATTTTCGTTGAGACACCGGCGGACGCCCGCTTCGAGCGTTTGCGCGGGAGGTTTTCGAGCTTCAATCAATTCGAGCATGCTGACAGCCGACCAGTCGAAGCGAACATTGACGATCTGAAGCCGCTGGCATCGGCAACCTTACCGGGAACTCTGCAAAAGGCCGAATTAGAAGCGAAGCTGGGGTCCCTCATCGCGGGGTTTCGGCAAAAGGCGGAAGCATGAGCGTTTGGGTGGTTGTAGGTGGGCAGTATGGTTCGGAAGGCAAGGGGAAAGTCGCGGCCGCAATTACGATTCGGGAGGAGATCGACATCTGTGTCAGGTGTGGGGGGCCGAACTCCGGACACTGTTTCGTCGATGATTCCGGTGAATTGCGTGCGCTCCGTCAGATCCCAACCGGGTACGTCAGACCCGGTACTCGTTTACTGATTCCATCTGGTGGTCTGATCGACCTTCAGGTCCTGAAGCAGGAATTGGATTCTCTTCGCCTTGGGCCTGACCGGGTCGGCGTTGACCGCCGCACAATGGTGATTGAACCTCTCGACCGCAGCCGAGAGGCTGAGCTTGGTCTTCGGAACCGCCTCAGTTCGACACTATGCGGCGTCGGTTCTGCCGTGTCCCGCCGGGCACTTCGGAGTGAGGACGTCCGTCTCGCTGCCGACGCGGCAATCGAGGCCGCTTGGCTTAGGCCGTACCTCGTCGATGCCGCCGCAGAGATCAATGATGGAGTGGATCGCGGCAAGAAGGTCCTAGTGGAGGGGACCCAGGGGTTCGGTCTTTCTCTCTATCATTCCGAGGTCTACCCCAAAACAACTTCTCGAGATACCAGCGCCGCCGGGTGCTTGAGTGAATGCGGCATCAGCCCACGACTGGTGACAGACATCGTACTTGTCTTGCGAACTTTTCCGATTAGGGTCGCCGGCCAGCAGGCGGGGCCGATGTTTGAAGAGATTGATTGGGAAACAGTCCAGCGTGAGAGCGGATACCCGACGCCACTCGCCGAGTTCACGACGGTGACCGGGAAACTGCGTCGAGTGGCTCGCTTCGACTTCGACTTGGCGCGACGCGCGGCAGAGGTGAATCGGCCGACGGTCTTAGCAGTGAATTTCCTCGACTATCTCGACTACGGCAATCGTGGCGCTGCCGGTCCGAGTTCGTTTACAGAAGCCACCAGAGCATTTATTAGAAATCTTGAGCTCCGTTTGGGCGTAGAAGTCGGTTTCGCGGGTATCGGACCTGCATTATCAGAAACGATGACGATCAGAGAAGATCGGTCCCATGTCACCGATCGATATGTTGCTCGTCGGGACGAAATGCAGACCGCACAAGGTCGAGAAGAATCCATTTCTCACGCGATTTGAACCTCGGAATCCGTCCCGGCTGCAAGCTCAACGCTCGCCTCACAGCAATGGCAACGGATAGTAAATCCAAGAAATGCAATACATCACGATGACCACGACCAGTATTGCAAACGTAATGCAAACTGTGCGCCACAGCCTGCTTCTTGTCGCGGCCGTCACAAGTGCCCCTAGGGCAACAATCAGCGCGGAAAACGACACCAGAAGCGGTGGTGAAAGGTATGTAACGAACTTTGGCTCCGCCTTGCCGACGAATAGCGCTAGCGCGGTTACGAGGGCTCCGATTGCCGCTAGAAGTATTCCAAGAGAGTTAAAGACGGTAGTACGGATTTCCGAGATGTCGCCGGTTTGCTGATCGACGCTTTTTCTGAACTCGTCCAGCCTCTGCTGAGCGTGCGTGATCAGAGCGCTCTGAAGCTCATTTGGCCTGTAGTCCTCGAAGAGGATCCGTTTTCTTTCGGTGAAATCAATGCAGTATTCACGACTGTCATTGGAAGGGGGCGTCGTTACGACGAAATCGATTACGGCAATCGGATCGCCGAATTTCAGGTGTCTTTCCTGGTCCGACAGGTTATAGATTGGGCAACAGAGAAAGCCCTTGAATCCGGGGTCCACCTGAGCGGCTCCAACCCATAACAACCCTTGGTATGCGCGTCCGACGGTCACGTTCCATCTCGCAATCATGAACTCGGGGACGTTTAGCCGCTCTTGTGTCTCGATCACCACGACTTCGAATGGCTTTAGGACAATTTCGTTTCCAATAGGCCCATCATGGAGGGTTCTTATCTCACCGTTGATCGAATAATGGCTGCCAACCGTAAGCTCATAGCCAGCGGGCCGCAATCTTCCCTTGCCCTTAGGGGTGGGATCAAAAGGTCTGATCAACTCAAATTCGTCTACCGCGCGACAAATCTGATCCGCTAGCAGGACACCAGCCGGCCATCCTACTCCCCACTGCCCGTTGGGGAGGCTCTTAAGAAAAACGCGCTCCGCGTCGCGCCTTTCCCTCCAGCCCTCTTCGATTGCCGGTTGAGTCCCGGTGGAGATCTTGTTTTTCCTCATCTTCCGCCAGAAAAACATATTCTCCTCGATTTAGCGTCCCTCGCCTTCCACAGCCGACTCTGCCAGCCCTTCTAGCCTCACCGGAACCATAATTTGGTCATGTGGCCAAATTATGGTTCCTTTTTCACTTTTGCGGGTTGGAGAACCTTCAGATGCGCATGGGCATGATGATGTAGCGGTACTTGTACTCGTCGGAGCCGTCTTCGGGGCGGATTTGGCCGGCCGACTGCGCGTCCTTGAACTCCAGACGCACCTCGCCTTCGTTGCCGATGGCCTTGAGAAACTCGATCAGGTAAGAGGAGTTGAAGCCCACCATGATGGGATCGAAGCTGTAGGGCGTCTCGATGGTGTCCTCAGATTCTCCCGCTTCGGTCGACGACGACGACACCTTCAGCTCGTTCTGCTCGATGCGCATCTTGATGGCGCCCGAGCGCTCGTCGGCAAACTGGGCCACGCGCTGGATTGATCCGGAGAGATCCTGGCTGCGCACGATGACGAACTTGTTGTTGTCGCGCGGCATCACCGCTTCGTAATTGGGGAACTGGCCGCTCAGCTTGCGGCTGGTGAGCACGCGATGCCCGATGCGGAAGAACAGGCTGGCATCGTCCTCAGCGAACTCGATGTTCTCCGCCTCGGTGTTGGCCAGCAGCGACTGCAGCTCCTGCAGGGCCTTGCGGGGGACGAGGGTTTTCTTCTCCGCGGAGATGCCGGGGAAGGATTCGCCGGTCTTCTCGATGTGGGCGAGGCGGTGGCCGTCGGTCGCGACCATGGCGATGGATTCGGACTTGAGGATCAGCAGCGCGCCGTTCAGCGTGTAGCGCGATTCTTCGTTTGAGATGGCAAAGATGGTGCGGGCGATCAGGGTGCGCAGCGAGCTGACGGGAATCTTCGTCACGCCGCCTTCGGGGAACTCGGGCACCTGGGGGAAGTTGGCGCGGGCCATACCCACCATGCGGGTGTTGGAGCGGCCGGCGCGAATCTGCACCCAGTGGTTCTCGAGCAGCTTGATCGACATGTCGCCATCGCCCAGCAGGCGGATGTAGTCATAGAGCTTGCGCGCGGGGATGGTGCAGGAGCCGGGCTTCTTCACCTTCGCCGCGCAGGAAGTGCGGATGCTCTGATCGAGATCGGTCGCGGTAATGACAATGCGATCGTCGTCGGCTTCGAGCAGGAAGTTGGAGAGGATGGGGATGGTGGTCTTGCGCTCGACGACGCTTTGCGTAGCGGTAAGCTCGCGCAGCAGATCCTGGCGGCTGACGCTGATCTCCATGGCTGCAGTGGCTTTTTCCTGTTCGACTCCAGCCGGCATGTTTTGGCTCCCCCGATGCGATTGCGATTGCACTCACTGTACACCCGGCGGAACCGTAGTCCGCAAGGCGCAGTCCAGTTGCGAATCCATTGTAGAGTCAATGGGCTGCGGGGCGCTCCGTGGAAAACCGGGGCTTTTTGTGCGAAGCGGAGGCGAAGGCCGAAAATGTCCCGATCGGGGAGGACGGCGGGAAAGACTACGACGGGAATAAAGGAATCAAGGATTCTTATTCCAGTAGTCGTAGTCGTTGCGTGCGGAAAAGTGGAAAGGTGAGGGGAAACCGGTGCGGGTGCGGCCAGGGGAGGGGACCCGGTTTTAGAAAACCGGGCTGTGCAGGAATGGAAAAGGAGGAAAGCTGGGGACGAGGGCCAGGATTCGTCCGGAAATCTCCACCGTCTTCACAGGCTGACGCGGAATGGGTGTGGAAAGGGCCGGCTCTGCGTGGAAAGGACGGTTTCAGGCAGCAGGGATGCGGGTCCCGGGAAGACCGGCGTTCCACAAAAACCGGCAATCCGCAGCGTACACAGGGGGAGGATTGGGACTGGTCTCACAAGTGCCCAGGGGGTTGTGAGACCAGTTCTGAGGGAGGGAAAAAATCCGGGGGAGGGAATTTGAAGTCTGTGCCTCAGTCGGCGCTGGGAGATCCGCTGTGGCTGATGGAAATGCCGCCATTGACGGTCTGGACATGGATAGTTGGCCCGCCGCTGCCCAGATCGGTGTTGAGGTGGTTTTTGATCTCTCCCTGGATGGTGATGGGGAAGTTGACCGAGATGCCGCCGTTGACGGTGGCGGATTCAAGATGCGCGGAGTAGTGATCGGGAATGCGCATATCGATACCGCCGTTGGTGGTGTCGGCATGCAGGCCCCCGCCCTGCCAGCGGTCACCGGCCAGGGAGATGTTGAGGCCGCCATTGACGGTATGGCCTTCCACGTCGCCGGCGAGCTGATCGAGGTTCACGCCGCCATTCGTGGTTTCGAAATGCAGGTTGCCGACCAGCCGGGTGAGCTCAATCCCGCCATTCATGGTGTGCAGATCGGCGGCGATGTGTTCCGGGACGTGCAGATGGTAGTCGATGCTGTAGCCGCTGTGGCCGAAGAACGAGGGGCGCGGTCCGGAGTCGTGAACGTCTGCGTCGGTGGTGTCGATCATGATCTGGCTGAGCAGGTTGTTCGCTTCCGCCTGGGTAGGCGCCCAGGCCGTCACCCGCGCTTCGAGGGCGACGTCGGAGCGGTCCTCACCGATCACGTCGATGCCGCCGTTGGTAGTGCGAACGGCCATGTGGCCGGCGGGCAGAGCGAAGGTGGTTTGGCGCATCTGGCACACACGCGCGTCGCCCCAGTGCGTGTCGACATGGTCGCAGCCGCCGGTGTGCCAGTTGGCGGATTGCGGGGGTATGGCGGCCGCATGGGCGTTCAGACGGGAGTGGGGGAGGGCAACTCCGAGAACGACGATAGCGGTGAAAGAGAGGATGAACAGGATGAATCGGCGCATGGCGCGAGCCTCAGGCGATGAATACGCGGATGGCTGCATGGCAGTTCCCTCAGGATGGGGTGGATTGTTGATGGTCCCGAAGGCAACAGAGGAGCACGCGGCATGCCGCAAAATGGGATTTCGGCCGAGCGTGGAATCAGGCACTTAGCAATGGCCGGCATGTGTCGTCCTGTCCAAAAGAAGGATGGGGTGTTCGGGAACGGACGGTGGCAGGGTGCCGGATGGCCGCGGCGGGATTGCTGAAAGGCGCTGCGGGGCTCCGGCAAAGCGTCGGAGCCTCCGCATGTTTGGGGTGCGTGAACGGCCTAATCTGCGTCGGTGTGGGCGTCTTTCAGGAGAAGGCTGACGTGTTGAAGGTCAATCTCGTTGACAATTTTCCTGGCTCCGTCGGCTGTATAGGTCACTCCGGCGTTGGTGTTTTCGGCCGTCACCAGTTTGGCGTCCGCGGTGGCGGATACCTTGCCGCGGGTAAGGGTGACATGCACAATCGGGCCGTTGCCTTCCCACGTGACGCGGTAGTTGCCGGGCATCAGCTCGGTTGAGCCAAAGACCAGCGGCTCAGCGATGGCGACCGTTTGGGTTTTGCTGCTGGCGAACGAGGAGCCGGCAATCAGAGTCATAGCTGCGAGGACCAAAAAGCGTTTCATAACATTCTCCTGGGGAATCCTGCGCGTCTCGCATCGTTCGACGCGAGAGGCAGGTTCTGCCGGAGAGAAGAGCAGGACGAGGGCCGAACCGAGGATGGGGGGCGGCCACGAGGAATCATCGACCTGGCCGCCAGCGGTATCCGCAGCGGTGTCCAAAAAAGGCGGACAGTGGCCAGGAGCGGACAATCAACCGGGGTCAACGAGGCCGCAGGATTCCGGCGTCTACCGCTTGCGCTCCCAGAATTCTTCGTGCCGGTCGTCGTGGAAACGGATGCCGCTCACGCGGCCGTCTGCATCGCGCTCGAAGAGGATCCGGCGCGATCCCCCGGAGGGATAGAAGAAGCTGCCGGCGCTTTCGGGAAGGAGCTCGGCGGTCGCGCCGTAGCGGTCGCGCGCGAGCAGCTTGTCACCCTGGCGGGTGATGGTCATAACGGGCTCGCCCTGGTCCTCGTAATCGCCGGCGTAGGCGCTGTAGACGGCGGGATCGATTTTGGCGGGGACGGGATGAATCGGCACCAGGATCTGTTCCGACGCGGGCGTGAGCTTCGGAATCGCGCTTAGCCGCTGGGCGAGGATCCAGCGCGGGAGCTGCGGTTCGCCATACGCGCGGTCCCACACGTTGTGTTTGATCCCGGCGTATTCCCAGAAGCGCACATCGCCGCCCTGCGCCTTGAGCGCCTCGAACATCAGCAGAGACTGGCGTGGGCTGACGATCGGATCGTCGCTGCCGTGGAAGATCCAGGTGGGCGTGCGTCCGACGACCCGGGCGTATTCGGGGGGCAGGGTGGCCGCATCCCGCCAGCGGTCGGGCTGGTACGACCAGAAGACGCCGCCGCTCACCGGCACCAGCGCGGCAAAGCGATGCGGGTAGTCTTTCGCGATCTCCCACACGCCGTAGCCGCCCAGCGAGAGGCCGGTGAGAGTCACGCGATCGGGATCGCCGTGAAACTCCTTCACCTCGGCGCTGAGCGCGTCCATGGCCATGGCCATCATGTCGGGATCAGTCCAGTGATGGTGGCTGAAGGGGACCTGGGGCATGACCACGACAAAGGGCCAGCGCTCGGGGTGCAGGCGGATCGCCTGAGGCAGGCCGATCTGGGTCTCGTCCATGCCCTCCGAACCGCGTTCGCCGGAGCCGTGGAGGAACAGGATGACGGGCCAGCGCTGGTCGCGCGACCAGCCGTCCGGCAGGTACACGACATAGCGATGCGGAACCCCGTTGACCAGGACAGTGCGGTTCAGAAAGCCGGTATCCTGGAGATGGGCAGCGCCGAAGGCGGGGACGGCGAGCCAAACAGCAAGAAAAGCCAGGCAGACACGTCGAAGCATCGTGGATAGAAACAGGGTACAGGCTACCGGCGCGCAGGGGACAGGAAAAAGACAGCTGGAAGGAAGCGATGGCGAGCCGACGACCAGCGAAGAGGCCTGCTATGGATGTCCAGGAATGGACGCCAGGTTTCTAAAGCGGACAGACGGGCTGCTGGCCTTGTTGTGGGAACTGGCGGCGGCGGTTCCGGCGCGACGGGCGGTGCAGGTGGAACCCGCTGCTCTGCTGCGCGAAGAGTGACGCGGCGAAAATGGTGAACCCTCCTGGCCCGCTGACCTCATCCAACAGGCGCAGGCAGGGAGGGACGCCATGAACCTGGTCGTCTTCGGGGCTTCCGGCGGTACGGGCCGCGAGCTGGTGCGCCAGGGACTGGCGCAGGGCCACACCATCACTGTGTTCGTCCGCAACCCGGCCGCGTTTACCGGAGAGGACAGGCTGCGGGTGGTGGTGGGCGACGCGCGCAATGCGCAGGCGGTCGCTGAGGCTGTGCCCGGGCAGGACGCGGTGCTGTCGGCGCTGGGCGGAGGGCTGGGCGACGATACGCTGCTGCCGGAAGCGATGCAGCACATTCTGGCCGCGATGAAGCAGAACGGCGTACGCAGGCTGATCGTGCTGGGGGCGTCCGGTGTTTGGCCGGGCGCGGCGAAGCGCCTGTCGTCGGGCGCGCAGTTTTTTCGGCGCATTGTCGAGGCCACAGTACTGAAGAAAGCCTTCGCGTCTCAGCGCGCCATGCAGATGCTGATTCAGGCGAGCGACGTGGACTGGACGGTGGTGCAGCCGCCGCGGCTGGTGAATGCGCCGGGACGCGGCCAATACCGCGTGGACGCGGAAGCGCTGCCGGCGGGCGGCACCACGATCGCGCGCGCGGACCTGGCCAGATTCATGCTCGCGCAGCTCACCAGCACGGAGTGGCTGCGGAAGTCGCCGTTCCTGTCATGGTGAGAAGCGCAGCGAGTCAGCGGTACGGCGAAAGAGGCAGATGAAAAGCGGTCGGAGAAAAGGCGGTCAGCGAACCCCGCTCTGGTTGAGCCTTCGCCGGAGTCGCGAGCGGGCAACCTACAATGGCTGCGGAGGGATGGGAGCATGAAACTGACTCGCCGGGATTTTTCTCGTCTGAGCGCGATGGCCGCGCTGTCGGGCGCGTTGCCGAGGCTGGGCGCGCAAACCGAGAGCCAGGGCTCAGGAAAGAAGTTCGGCTGGTGCATCGTGGGGCTGGGCCGCATCTCGATGGGCCACTTCATGCCCGGGCTGACCTCTGCAAAGACCGGAAAGATCACCGCGCTGGTCAGCGGACATCGCGAAAAGGCGGAGAAGCAGGCGGCGATGTACGACGTGCCCTCGCCGTCGATCTACAGCTATGACAACTACGACGAGATTCGCGACAACAAGAATATCGACGGGGTGTACATAGCGCTGCCCAACTCCATGCACGCGGAGTACACCATTCGCGCGGCGAAGGCCGGCAAGCACGTCCTGTGCGAGAAGCCGATGGCGACCAGCGTGGCCGAGTGCAAAGCCATGATCGAAGCCTGCCAGAAGCACAACGTGAAGCTGATGATCGCCTACCGCTGCCAGTACAATCCGCTGCACCTGAAGGCGATCCAGATGATTCGGTCGGGGCAGCTCGGTCAGGTGCAGATTATCGAGGCGGCCTTCGGCTTCGACAGCAAGCCGTGGTTTGTGCTGGACGGTGTCAGGACGCCGGAGTGGCGGCTGAGCAAGAAGATGGCCGGCGGCGGGCCGCTGATGGACGTGGGCATCTACTGCCTCAACGCCAGCCGCTATCTCACCGGCGAGGAGCCGACGGATATCAGGGCGAACTCCTCGGTGATCGACCACGACGGGCGCTTCAACGAGGTTGAGGAGAACGATGGCTGGACGCTGAAATTTCCGTCCGGGATTTTGGCGAGCTGCAACACCACCTACGGCGCGAACGGCGCGAACTACTTCCGGGTGCATGGGTCGAAGGGCACGATGGCGATGGATCCGGCGTTCAACTACGACGGCATGCATCTGACGGCGCGGCTGGCGGATGGGCAGGTCATCGACCAGCCGGAAGAGGAACACGATCCGAAGGATTTCACCACCCAGGCGGATTATTTCGCGGAGTGCGTGTGGAACAACCGAGAGCCGAAGACCGACGGGCAGGAGGGGTTGCGGGATATGACGTATATGTCGGCGATTTACGAAAGTGCAGGGCTCAAGGGGCTGTAGGGCTATTTTTCACTCATCCGATCGCGCAATAACCAGGGGGATGCCTTGCATGAGCAACGGCCACTCCTTGTACTCCGGCTGGAGTCTCTGGAAATATCACGGCGAACGGAAAACGACTCAGGAAAGCACGTCGGGGTGGCGCCGATGAGAAGTGGAAACTGGCGGCTGGACTGTGCGATTCGCTGGACAGTTTGGGCGACGTCCTGAAGAAAGCGTGCGGCAGCTCGTTCGCTCGGACCTGATACCAATCCACCGCAGCGACGAGCTCTTCCTCCGCAGAGTCATGGAAGAAGACCGTCTGACTCAACGGTGCAACTGGCGAATGAGACGAGACTGTACTTCTTCCCACGAAACGAGGTTGGCCGTCCCCTCATCGAGCGAGATCGCCCGGCGCTCAATTTCTTCTCGCCACGCCTGTTCGGTATCGGCATCAACGTCTTTGTCGAGACTATCGAGAAGAGAGTCAGCGAGGGCGGCCCGCGCTTCTGCGGGCAACTCCAGGGCTTCGTGAAGAAGTTGTGCAGCTTCCCGCGGCATAGAGATAGTTTATGCCGGCTTCCGCTGAAAGGGGCGGGAACCGCGGACGGGCCGCCCTAGCCGTTCAGGGTTTCCTGGAGCTTGTTGAGCGTGGAATTCAGGTTCTTGTCGGCGCGGCGTTGCTCGTCGATTTTGCCGATGGAGTGCATCACGGTGGTGTGATGTTTGCCGCCGAACTGGCGGCCGATCTCCGGCAGCGAAGCTTCGGTGAGCTGCTTGGCCAGGTACATGGCGATCTGACGGGGGACGACGACGGCTCGGGAGTTGTTCTTCTGCTTCAGCTCCGCCACGCGCATGCCGAACTGCTCGGCAACGGCGCGCTGGATCGACTCGATGGTGATCTTGCGCACCTGGGTGTCGATGAACTGCTTGAGGCACTGCTGGGCGGTGGGCAGCACGATTTCGACGCCATTCAGCCCGCACCACGCGACCAGGCGCACCAGCGCGCCTTCCAGCTCGCGCACGTTGGTGCGTACATTCGAGGCGATGAACAGCGCGACGTCCATGGGCAGCACGACGTGCTCGCTCTCCGCCTTCTTCTGCAGGATGGCGACTTTGGTTTCGAGGTCGGGCGGCTGGATATCGGCGATCAGGCCCCACTCGAAGCGGCTGCGCAGGCGGTCTTCGATCTCGGCCAGCTCGCGCGGCGGACGGTCGGAGGCGATGACGATCTGCTTCATGTTGTCGTGCAGCGCGTTGAAGGTGTGGAAGAACTCTTCCTGGGTGCGCTCTTTCTGCGAGAGGAACTGGATGTCGTCGATGAGCAGCAGGTCCACGGTGCGGAACTTGTCGCGGAAGCTGGTCATCTTGTCGTAGCGCACCGAGCTGATCATCTCGTTGGTGAACTTCTCCGCCGAGACGTAGGAGATGGAAGCGGCGGGCTGGCGCTGCTTCATCTCATGGCCGATGGCGTGCATCAGATGGGTCTTGCCCATGCCCACGCCGCCGTAGAGGAAGAGCGGGTTGTAGGCCTTGGAGGGCTGTTCGGCGACGGCCATGGCCGCGGCGCGCGCAAACTGATTGCCCGGGCCGCAGACGAAGGCGTCGAAGGTGTAGCGCTGGTTGAGCTGCGCCGCGGTGGACCAGTCGAAGCGCTGCTGTTGCGCGCCGCCCTGCGCCTGGCGCGCTCCTGCGCCGCCGTGCAGCTGCGGCATCGCCGTCGAAGAGGAGGGAGCGAACCCACCGTCTTCGCGAATCCGCGGCAGGGTCGGATCCTCGTCCGGGGTGATGAAGCTGACGTCGTCGAACTCCAGGCGGAGGTTCTCGATGGCTTCCTGAATCAGATCGCCGTAACGATCGCCGACGTGGCGGAATTCCGGGCCGGGGATGCGCACGAAAAGAATCCGTTCGCGGGTGTAACTGTAGCGCGTGGGCTTGAGCCAGGTGTCGAACGACTGGCGATTCACCTTCTTTTCAAGCGCCGCAAGGATCTGGATCCAGGGGTTCAGCGCAACAGAAGACGTAACGGCGAAAGACATGCGAAATCCTCAATCAGGAACGACCGGGAGCGGAAGCGGCGACCGAAATACGATCGGCCCAGAAGCAGAAATGCCCGTGGCGAACCCTGTGCTGTGGACAAGGCAATGCAGGAGCAAATCTGTTCTGGCCGGGAGTCGCTCCGATCGGTTAGGCATCGAAGCTTCGGTCAAGTTTCTTCCGACTGCCGCAGGCGTCGAAAAAAATCTTAAGTGAACGTTGCCGATAGTAGCACAGTCGGGAGGTGAGAGCGCGCGCCCGCGGGGAGAAAATTTCTATTCCCGAAAAGTTGCACAGGCAGTGGTGAAAAACGCGTGGCGCCCGCGATTTTTGCGGGCGCAGACGCGATGCGATATACTCATAACTTGCCGCGAAGATGCGTGTTCTCAGCAGTTGCGCGGCCGATGAGAACGGTTGCGCGCCCGAACCGGCCGTGAAGTCAAAGGCAGCGCGCACACCGCCATTCCCGAAAATTTCAGGAGTCAGGATTTCATGCCGAAGCGCACGTTTCAACCCAATCGCCGCAGCCGATCGAAGACGCATGGCTTTCGCAGCCGTATGAAGACGAAGAGCGGCGCCGCGGTATTGTCGCGCAGGCGCGCCAAAGGCCGCAAGCGCGTTTCCGTCAGCGCGGGGTACCGCGACTAGCGTTGTTGGATCGCTTTCCGTTCAGTTGAGCGCTCCCCCGGGGCGGCCGCTCGCGAAACTCCCAAAAGTGCGACGCCCGAAAGTGCGACACAATGGAGATATGCCGGAAACAGGAATCGACTGGCGCAGCGCCCGTCTGCGAAAACACGCCGACTACCAGCGCGTCTACCAGGCGAGCCGCCGGTATTCGTCTCAGTCGATGACTTATTTTTTTCGCGAACGTGAAGGCAATGGCCCGCAGCCGCGCGTGGGGCTGACCACCGGCCGCGCCCTGGGCGCCGCAGTGGAGCGCAATCGCATCCGCCGGCGCATGCGCGAAGCCGTCCGCCTGCACCTTGCCCAGTTGCCGGCCCGCGTGGATGTGGTGCTGCATCCCCGCCGCGCGGTGCTTGACCTCGAATTCATACGCCTGGAGCGCGAAGTGGCGCGCATCTTCGCCAGCATCGGCAGCAACCCGGCCCGGCCCGCGCCGGCAGGAGAGAAGGCTTGAGCCGCACCGCGAGTTTTGCGCGCATCCGCCAGGCTGGCGCCCAGGCGCTGCTGTTCGCGTACAAGCGCGGCCTGTCTCCGCTGCTCCATGCAGTCGCGGGCGGAGGAGGCGCATGCCGCTTCCAGCCCAGTTGTTCGGAATACGCGGCGATCGCCGTCGCGGAGCATGGCCTGCTGCGCGGCGGATGGATGGCCTTCGCCCGTCTGCTCCGTTGTCATCCGCTCCATCGCGGCGGTTTCGATCCGGTCCCCTTCCGCGCACCTCGCAGCCATTCAGATTTCCTCGGTAACACCACCCACACGCAGGGCGGGCAAAACCCATAAACGGCGCCGGCTGGAACGGCGAAGTCGGCTGGTAGCGACTGGAAACGGACGTCTTGGCAGAAATACAAAATCCCAATCAGCAGGGCGGCGGTGGAGGCGGAGACTCGCGCTCCCTCTTCACCCTCATGATGGTTTTCGTGCTGATGATTCTGGCCTTTCAGTATTTCGGGCCGAAGAAGCCGCAGCAGACGGAAACCCAGCACCCGCAGCAGAAGACCGCGCCCGCGCAGACCGATACTGCGCCCGCGCCCGGCGCTGCCGACGACACCAGCCAGCCCTCGAAGGCTGGGCACACCGGGGCAAAGACTGCGCCGTCTTCCGGGCCGGCCGTGCAGGCCGCGGACGCCACGGAAACGGTGGTCGAAAATGAGCTCTACCGCATCACCTTCACCAACCGCGGCGCTCAGGTCAAGTCCTGGGTCCTGAAGAAGTACAAAGCCGACGATGAGAAGACGCCGCTCGATCTGGTGAACCAGGCCGCGGCGCCGAAGTTCGGGCTGCCGCTGTCGCTGTTCACCTACGACAAAGATCTGAAGAACCAGCTGAACTCGGCGCTGTATGTGCCCTCGGCGACCGGAACGCTGGCCGCTCCCGCCACGCTGAGTTTTGAATACTCCTCGGGCGGCCTGGTCGTTCAAAAGACTTTCCGTTTCGATTCCAGCTACGTGGTCCACGCCGACGTAACCGTGACGCGCAACGGCGCGCCCATCACTGCCCTGCTCCAGTGGCCCTCGGGTCTCGGCGATCAGGCCAACGTGCAGGAGTACGCGCGCAGCTCCTTCAATCAGCTGGAGAGCGGCAAAGCCACCCAGGTGGCGGCGAAGAAGGTGGCGGGCGGTGAGACGCTGCACGGCTCCTTCGATTACGCGGGCGTGAGCGACATGTATTTCGCCGCGGTGTTCATGCCGGATGTTCCGGCAGACACCAGCGTGGTGACGCTGCACGACACGCTGGGCATTCCGCGCACCGGGGGTCATTCCGACCAGACAGATCAGGTGGCCATTCTGGGTGCTGCGGTGGGCACCAGCGGCGAGGGCGTGCATACGCACATCTTTGCGGGGCCCAAGCTGCTGGATCTGCTCGAGTCGGTCCACACCGCCTCGGGAGCCACGCTCGAGCCGGTCGTCAGCTTCGGCTGGTGGAGCTGGATCGCCAAGCCCATGCTGCTGGTGCTGCGCTTCTTCGTGGACCACGGAATCCGCAACTGGGGCTGGGCCATACTTGCCCTGACGCTGATCCTGAACGTGGCCATGCTGCCGACGCGCTTCATGATGATGAAGTCGCAGATCAAGATGCAGCGCATCCAGCCGATGATGGATGCCATCAAGGCCAAATACGCGAAGTACAAGACCACCGATCCGCGCCGCCAGGAAATGAACAAGGAGATGTTCGACCTGCAGCGGAAAGAAGGCGTGAACATGTTCGGCGGATGCCTTCCCATGCTGTTGCAGTATCCGCTGCTGATCGGGTTCTACGAAATGCTGGAGTACGCCATCGAGCTGCGCCAGGCGCACTGGCTCTGGCTGCCTGACCTCTCCGCTCCGGACCCGAGCCACGTCCTGCCGGTCTTCTTCGTCGTCTCCATGTTCCTGTCGCAGTTCTTCACGCCTTCGCCGGGCATGGACCAGGCGCAGCAGCGCATGATGGCTTTTATGATGCCTGCTTTTTTTGGCTTCATGGTGTGGAATATGGGTTCCGGCGTCGCCCTGTACTGGGCGGGCAGCAACCTGCTGGGTGTGGGGCTGCAGCTGGCCATGAACCGGACCGGCATGGGGCGCGAGATGCGCGCCATGGCCGCGAAAAGGGCCGCCAAACGCAAAGGAAAAAAATGACGGGAAGCGAAATATGCGGTGCTCCGGGAAAAACCGCATAAAATCGTTTTCGTGAACGCACCTGGGAGGTGGTCGATTTCCCTCCGGCTGCGGTACAAATAGTTAAGTATAGTTAGGTAGTCAAAGATAGTAAGTAGTCAGGAAACAGACAGTATTCTGATGCCGATCGACGATTACGCTGCCGCCGCTCAGAAGATCGCAGAATTCCTCAGGTCGCTGATTCATCTTGGCGGGCTGCGATTGAAATTCCGGATAACGGCAGGTCCCGGGGCCGCGGACCCCGCGGGTCTGGAAGCCAGGGAAATCTATGTCGAGCTGGCGGGCCCCGACAGCGGGCTGCTGACCGAGCGGGGCGGCGAGCTGCTGCGCGCGCTGGAGCACGTGGCCGCCAAGGTGCTCCGCCTCGAAAACGAAGAGCACGACCGAATCTCTTTTGACGCCGAAGACTTCAAGGCGCTGCGCGCCCGCGAACTGAAACTGGCCGCCGAGACCGCCGCGGAGCAAGTGCGCCGCACCGGCCAGCCTTACAGCTTTGCTCCCATGAGCTCGCGTGAGCGCCGCATGCTCCACCTGGCCTTTCGCAGCTATTCCGATCTGGAAACGGCCTCCTCCGGCGAGGGAATGCGCCGCTATGTGGTCGCCTATCCGAAAGGCTACGAGCATCGCGACGAGAGCCCGCGGGAGAGCCGGTTTTCGGGACGTCGGCGCTGAGCGCTGCCATCCCGCGCGCAAAGCGACGGGAAGCAGCGAGGGAGCCGCGCAGTGCAGCCTCATCCACAAACTACGGAGCGGGAATCGATTGCGCAGGAGACGATCGCCGCCATCTCTACGCCTCCGGGCCGCGGCGGCATCGGCATCGTCCGCCTTTCGGGACCGCATGCGCTGGCCATCGTCCAGCAGTTGGTCCACGTTCGGCAGCCGCTGGAGCACGCCCGCGCGCGCCTCGCGGATATCTCCGATCCCGACACCGGCCGAAAAATCGATGAGGCGGTGGTTACCCATTTCGCGCGGCCGCACTCCTACACCGGCGAAGACCTGGTGGAGATTGCGGCGCACGGCTCGCCCGTGGTTCTGGAGATGCTGGTGCGTCTGGCTCTGCGCGCCGGCGCCCGCCTCGCCCGCCCCGGTGAGTTCACCGAACGCGCCTTTCTTGCCGGCCGCCTGGATCTCACCCAGGCGGAGGCCGTCCGCGACCTGATCGAAGCGCAGACCCTCTACCAGGCCCGGATCGCCGCTGAGCAGATGGGCGGCGCGGTGTCGAGGCGCGTGCAGCCGGCCAAGCAGAAGCTGGTCGAGCTGATCGCGCTGCTCGAAGCCGGCATCGACTTTGCCGAAGACGATGTTTCCGTCGCGCCCGCCGCTGAAATTGTCACACGCATGGATACAGTTGCCGCGGCTCTGGCCGAGCTGGCCCGCTCCTTCG
Source organism: Acidobacteriaceae bacterium (assembly GCA_036267095.1). Taxonomy (GTDB): domain Bacteria; phylum Acidobacteriota; class Terriglobia; order Terriglobales; family Acidobacteriaceae; genus Palsa-343. Next base: position 1,142 of record DATAWS010000017.1, on the reverse strand, counting down.
ACTACGGCCGCATGGTCCACCAGGGATTGCGGCTGGCTATCGTCGGCCGTCCCAACGTGGGCAAGTCATCGCTCTTCAACCGCCTGCTGGAGCGGGAGCGCGCCATCGTGACCGCGTCGCCGGGAACCACCCGCGACGTGGTTAGCGAACGCCTCTCCCTCGACGGCATCCCCGTCGAGCTGGTGGATACCGCGGGGCTGCGCGATGCGGAGGATGAGGCCGAAGCCATCGGTGTCCGCAAAGCCCGCGAGGTCCTCGCCGAGGCCGACCTGGTGCTGGTGGTGCTCGACGCCTCCTCTGCACTGCGCGACGACGAGCGCGCACTGATCGACTCGCTGGCCGAGCGGCGCGCCTTCGTGGTGTGGAACAAGTGCGATCTGGACCCGGCAAGGGCTGAATCCGTCACCGAAGAGCTCTTTCCCCTGCCCGTGGCGAGCCTTCGCACCTCGGCCCTGACCGGCAAGGGCGTCCCCGAGTTGCGCGAAGCGCTGGCGGCAACGGTGCGCCACCCGGCGGGTGAGAGCGAATCGGGCATCCTCACCAGCCTGCGCCAGTTCGAAGCGGTCGATGGCGCGCTCGCGTCATTGCAGGCGGCAGGCGCGGCGCCCAGCCAAGGCATCCCGCATGAAATGATCCTGATCGATCTCTACGGAACGCTGCGGCAGCTCGACAGTCTCACCGGCGAAACCACGGCAGACGACATCCTCAACCGCATCTTCTCCACCTTCTGCATCGGAAAATAGAATGAGGTTCCATGCCGTCTCTAGAAAGATCGAAAGTGCCTAGATTGACCCTTGTTTTCAGTGGATGGTAGGTCCATAATGTCTCTTGGAGTCCCAGAACAGCGCAGCTAAGTTGGGACTCCAGCGGGACTCCACCGGTCGGGGAATACCGACAATCGCTATGGAGTCCCAGTGGAGGCAGGGATGCTCACAGACGCTCAAATCAAGGCACTCAGACCTAGGCCGGGAACGCGGTACAGCAAGGCCGATGGGAGCGGGCTTTTGCTGGACGTGACGCCGGGCGGGGTTCGATCTTGGGTATTCCGCTACCGCCTGAATGGCAACCGGGAAAAGCTGGTGCTCGGGCGGTATCCCGATTTGTCCCTGAAGGCGGCGCGGGCGCAACGCGACAAGCTGGCG
>DATAWS010000016.1:0-5855 GCA_036267095.1 Acidobacteriaceae bacterium | reverse complement strand
GGCATAGAACGCCTGCCTGAAAGTCATCCCCCGAATCTTCCCCATTGCCGGCCATCCACTCATCCCCCCACAACTTCGAGTTGTCATCCCGAAGCGAGCGCCCCGGGGCCCCATCGCAGATGGGGTAGGCGAGCGAGGGATCTGCGCGCCGAGGACTTCAAAAAACTACTCGTATCTCAGTGCGATCATCGGGTCGACACGGATTGCCCGCCGCGCGGGGATATAACAGGCCGCAAGCGCCACACCTGTCAGCACCAGGGTGACGCCAACAAATGTAAGAGGATCGGTGGGCATTACGCCATAGAGCAGCCCTGCCATCAGGTGCGACACGATCACCGATCCCACCAGTCCCAGCGCTGCGCCGGCCATCGCCAGTCCCAGTCCCTGGCGCAGAACCATCCCCATAATCGTCCCCCTCTGCGCCCCCAGTGCGAGCCGTATGCCGATCTCCCGCGTGCGCTCGCTCACGATGTAAGAAATCACGCCGTAAATTCCCATCGCCGCCAGCAGCAGAGCCGTCACCGCAAACGCCGCTACAATGTCCATCGAGAATCGTCTCTGCTCCAGCGACGCCGACACCGCATCGTCCAGCGTCTTCGCCCCGTAAACCGGCAGCCCTGGGTCTACTGACTGCACCATCGCCCGCACCTCTTCCGGGATTGCACTCGCATTCAGGTCTCCACGCAGAAAGATGGCCAGCTCCTTGGGCGTTTCCTGGTACAGGCTCAGATAGATTTCGGGAACCTTCGCGTTCGCCAGCGACTCGGTTCGAGCATCCGCGACCACCCCGACGATGGTGACCCATGTCTTGCTTGCACGTTGCCCAACCCCAGCCCTCCCCCGGCCAACCTTCAGCCGCTTCCCCAGCGGATCCACGCCCCGCCAGTAAGTCTCCGCCATCGCCTGGTTGATCACGGCGACCAGCGGCGCATTCTCGTTGTCGCCGTCGTTGAACACACGGCCCCGCAGCACCGGAATCCCCAGCAAATGAAAATACTCCGGCCCAGCCTGCGACCGCTCCACTTTAGGCGGCTGCTTGCTTTCTGTCTGGCGTCCTTCCACGATCAGCGGGCTCAGGTTGCGGTCGTGGTCGAGCGGAATCGACGGCTCCGATCCCAGCGCCGCCTCCCGCACTCCCGGCAGCAACCGGCTGCGCCGCAGCAATTCGCGCGCAAACACTGCCTCCTGACCAGCCCTTCCATAAATGTCGGCCTTCGGGTCGTCGGGGCTCGGCAGCCACAACCGAACCGACATCACCTGCTGCGGAGCGAATCCCAGCGGCGCCTTGTACAAATCCCAAAAACTGCGCAGCAGCAGGCCCGCGGCTACCATCAGCACCAGCGACAGCGCAAATTCCGTCACTACCAGCACCCGCCGCGTGCGCGTCTGCTCCGTCGAACCCTTCGAGCCCCGCCCTTCCATCCTCAGCGTGTGCGCCAAATCCACGCGCCCGGCCTGCCTCGCGGGCGCCAGCCCGAAAATGACCCCGGCCGCGATCGAAGCCGCCAGCGCGAACAGCATCACCGTCCAGTTGATCGACAGGTCGTTCAGCCGAGGCAGGCTCTCCGGAATCAGCCGCAGCAGGAATCCCTTCATGCAGAACAGAATCGCCAAACCCGCCACTCCCCCCAGCAGCGAAAGCAGCAGGCTCTCGGTCAGCAACTGCCGCACCAGCCGTTTGCGTGCCGCCCCCAGCGCCTGGCGCACCGCCATCTCCCGTGATCGCGCGCTGGCCCGCGCCAACAGCAGATTCGCCACATTCACGCAGCCGATCAGCAGTACCAGCGCCACCGCGCCGAACAGCAGGATCAGCGGCTGCCGGATGTTGCCTACCACGTTTTCCTTCAGCGGCACCAACCGCACCGTCCACCTGCTGTCGGCCGGATAATCGTCCGGAAATTGCTTCCGCAACGAAGCCACCAACGCGTCCAGCTGGCTCTGTGCCGCTTGAAGCGTCAGCCCCGGCTTCAGGCGCCCGACCGTTTCCAGGGGCACCCGCAAACTGCGGTTCGGGGGCGGAGCCGGATTCCCCGAAAACCCTGTCGCCGCCCACAGTTCCGTATTCCTCTCACCCACAGTTCGCCCCGGGTCGCGAAAACCCGGCGGCATCACCCCGATCACCCGATTCAAATCGTTGTCCAGCCGCAAACTTTTTCCCACAATATGCGGATCGCTCCCGAAAACCCGCTTCCACGCCCCGTCACTGATCACCACATCCAGCGTGAACCCCGGCGTTTGATCCTGCGGATCGAACGTGTGCCCCAGCTCCGGTTTCACCCCCAGCATCGCAAAATATCCCGGCGACACCCCCTCATACTGAATTCGCGATGGCTGCGAGGCACCCGTCAGGTTCGCCGACCCGAATATCTGCAGCACAACATACTGAAAAATTCCCGAACGCTGCAGATCCTTAAACTCCGGAATCGAGACGCCCACGTCCATAGCGCCCGCCCCAGGCAGATCGCCTTCGATCCGCACCAGTTCCCCGGGGTGCGGATACCGCAGCGGATGCAGCAGCGTCACGTTGACCAGGCTGAAAATCGCCGTCGTCGCTCCAATCCCCAGCGCCATCGTCAGAATCGCAATCCCGGAAAAGCCCGGCGACTTCGCGAACATGCGCAGCGCGTAGCGCAGATCCTGAAGCAGCGACTCAAGCCACATAGTTCCGCGTCGTTCGCGGCAGTCTTCCTTAATCTGCTCGATCCCGCCGAACTCGATTCGCGTGAGCCGGCGGGCTTCGCTTTCCGGTATGCCGGAACGAACCTTGTCGGCCACCTGGTTTTCAAAGTGGAAGCGCAGCTCTTTGTCCAGATCCGCCTCCAGTCGTTCGCGAGAGAAAAGTCTCCGTATCCAGCCCATCAGATTCCCTCCACGGTTCCCTTGAGAATGAGGCTCACTACGTCAGTCAGGCGCGTCCAGTTTTCGGTTTCAACCCTGAGATGAGTCCGTCCCCGGGGAGTGAGCTCATAGAACTTGGCCTCCCGGCCAGTCTCGGAGGGCTTCCAGCGAGCGCTGAGCAACTTTTTATATTCGAGGCGATGGAGCGCGGGATAGAGCGATCCCTGCTGGACCTGGAGGGCGTCGCGGGAGATCTGCTGAATTCTTTGCGCGATGGCGTAGCCGTGAATGGGTCCGAGCGCAACGACCCTCATGATGAGAAGGTCGAGCGTGCCTTGCGGAAGGTCGAACCTGTCGTCTGCGTTCTTCATGCCTATGACTTCTACATATACAAGGCGAGCTGTAGAAGGTCAAGGTATACGCCGTGTCAATGCGCAGCGGCCAACTCTGTGGAAGACGAATTCGGTAACTGGGCTCAAAGGGATCTGCGTTTGCCTTGCTTCCGCCGCCGCGAAACTTCCGTAAGACCAACTTGCAGGAAATTTGGCGCCGACCGGGGCAAAAGAGCAACCGCAGATCCTTCCGCTTGGCGTGCAGGATGACAGGCTCGGCGGGGTAGTTAAGGTTGGAGGCCGTAACCCCGGCGACCCGGACCTTTCACGGCATGAAACTGCCGGATGGCCGACACTACGTCCAGAACGATGTCAATGAGCGATTTGCCCTGTTAGCAAGAGTTGACATTGAGGCATGTTCCCTTCAACTCGGACGGCATCAAACAAGGGCAGGTTTGTTCCCGCTAGCCCCGGATTTGTTGACTCCGGAATGTGTGGGTAAAGGAGGGAAGCTCTCTGGTCCTCCTCTCAGGAGCATTTCGGCGGAGGCGGCAAGTCGAGGAACATCCTGCTTTCCTTTCCCCATCTCCAGCATTCACTCGAGCGCAGGTATCCTACTCTCGAAATGGGTTCTGCTCCGTCTTTCTTAACGAGACAGAACGACCCGTTACCGCACCGCGAAGTTTACCGCGTCGTGTCCGGTGCCCTCGAAGTTTGCGCGACGCGGCCCTGCGCCACCATCGCCTGAACCTTGCTGTGCCGGATCGAGTAGCCGAAGTAGATGAGCAGGCCGATGATGAGCCAACTGAAGAAGCCGATCTTGGCCGGGGTATCGGTGGAGACCATCAGCGCCACAGCGATGACCATCCCCGCGATGGGCACAAACGGCACCCAGGGCGTGCGGAAGGGCCGCAGCGCGCCGGGCTGCTTTTTGCGCATGACCCATACGCCCAGACAGACGATGGTAAACGCGAGCAGCGTGCCCAGGCTGACGAGCTCGCCGAGGAAGTTGATGTCGAAGAACGCCGCGAGGAACGCGACCATCACGCCTACGGCGATGGTGACCAGCCACGGGGTGCGAAAGCGAGGGTGGATGTCGCTGACCCATTTGGGCAGCAGGCCGTCATGGGCCATGGTGTAGAGCACCCGGGTCTGGCCGAGCATCATGACCAGCATAACGGAAGCCAGACCGGCAATGACGCCCACATCCATCAGGGATACTCCCCAGCCTGCGCCAATGGCCACCGCACCGTCGGCTACCGGAGCCGGCGTATTCAGCGTGGCGTAGGACTTCACTCCGGTGAGCAGGCCGCTGACGATGATGTAGAGGATGGTGCAGATAATGAGCGAGCCAAGAATGCCGAAGGGAAGATCCTTCTGCGGATTGCGAGCTTCCTGGGCGGCGGTGGAGACGGCGTCGAATCCGATGTAGGCGAAGAAGACCACGCTGGCGCCTCGCATGATGCCCGACCAGCCGAATTCGCCGAAGTGGCCGCGGTTCTTCGGGATGAAGGGATGCCAGTTGAGCATCATGTGGTGCCAGTGAGTGAAGGCGAAGTGGGTTGCCAGGCCGATGAAGATGAGCACCACGGAGACCTTGACCATGACCGCGGCGCTGGTGAAGTTGGCGGACTCGCGGACGCCGACGACCAGGATGGTGGTGACGACTAGGATGGCGCAGAAGGCGACGATGTCCACCTTCGCGGAGAACGGATGCCCGAAGAGGACTGCGGAAATGGAGGGCTTGGCATTGAAGGGCAAATGGACGCCGAAGTAGCCCAGCAGGCTGGAGACGTAGCCGCTCAAGCCGACGGCGACGGTAGCCGCGCCGAAGGCGTATTCGAGGCACAAGGCCCAGCCGATAATCCAGCCGACGATTTCGCCGAGGGTGGTGTAGCCGTAGGTGTAGGCGCTGCCGGCGATGGGGATCATGGCCGCGAATTCGGCGTAGCAGAGGCCTGCAAAGATGCAGCCCACGCCGGCCACCACAAAGGAAAGCACGATGGCAGGACCGGCGAACTGCGCGGCTACGGTGCCGGTGAGGACGAAGATGCCCGCGCCGATAATGGCACCGATGCCGAGGGTGACCAGATTGATGGGGCCGAGCGAACGCTTGAGGGTATGCTCGCCTTCGGCGCGTGCCTCCTCGTGACAAGCGGAAAGCGGCTTAATCGCAAAAAGTTTAGCCATGATCGGCTGTCCTCCAGGGATTTCGGTCGACGTAGCCGCACGCCGCGACCACACGGCAAAAACGGGGATGCCGAGCAGCACGATCACCAGTCCGGGCCAAGTGTACTGCGGTTTATAGCGCAATAATACGGCGAATCCATTCTCGCTTGATGCCAAATCGCCGAGTCGCTCCCCAAGAACTTCGCGACGATCTGCGGTTCCGCCCGCATCACCGGCTATGCGGAAGTTTCGACCCCCTGAGCGTTCCGCCGGCTGGCCCCTGCGCCAGCCCAGCCTGCTCTTCGCCGGACTCGCCTGCCACCAGCCTTCGTATCTCTCGCTCTGGCAGCGCCTCGACCCGCAACCCAGGGTCCGCGAAGTCATCCGCAATCACCCCATCCGCCAGCCCCTGCTCTGGATGGAAAAACACAATTAAGGACACGCCGGAAGCAAAATCTCGGCATAGAACGCCTGCCTGAAAGTCATCCCCCGAATCTTCCCCATTGCCGGCCATCC
>DATAWS010000015.1:0-83849 GCA_036267095.1 Acidobacteriaceae bacterium | reverse complement strand
ATGATCCGCTGGCACTCGGTGCTCCAGCGACACGTAGCTGAACATCCCGTCCTGAACCCGCTCGTCTCCGCGCATATCCATAAGACGAATACGCCCGCTGCATTGCCGCGCAGCACGTACCTATTTCAACAAGTTCCTAGTTTAGTCTCTGCATTATGAGCCTGCTCGCGCAGTCCGAACAGGAAAATTTGCGCCAATTTTGGCATGCGGAAACGCGGTCGAGAGGGCATTGTCTCGATCCAAAGAGGCCCAAATGCAGCTCGATAAGCCGCGAACCGCTGCGCCGCTCCGGCGGTGATTTATCCTCAAAATAACCATGCAGGAGAATGAGATACCGCCTGGCATTCCGAGTTTGTCCGGATACAGCGAGGCCGAACTGGATCGAGCCTTTGCGGCCCTGACCAGCGAAGTTGAGGCGTCCGCAGCCTCGATCGGCTCGCCTGAAGACAAAGAGCAGTTCCGGCTCCGGTGGTTTGGGCGCAAACAGGGCCGCCTGAAACTGATCAGCGATGCCTGGCTTAATGCCGCGCCGCCTGAGGCGAAGAAGCTCATCGGGCAGCGGTTCAATACCCTGAAGGCAGAGATCGAACGGCGGCTGGAACAGGCGAGCGCGAGTGTGCCGCACAGCCGGCTCGACGCCGAGGCGATCGACATCAGCTTGCCCGGGACCGCGCGCAGACTCGGCGCCGAGCATCCGCTCATCAAAACCTGGCATGAGATTGTTGCGGTCTTCCAGCGCATGGGGTATTCGGTCGGCGTCGGCCCCGAGGTCGAAACTGATTACTACAATTTCGAGTCGCTGAACTTTCCTCCGGGCCATCCGGCGCGCGATACCCAGGACACGCTGGTCGTCGCTGAGCAGGAGCGAAAGCCGCTCCGCGAACGGCTGCTGATGCGCACCCACACCTCACCGGTGCAGATTCGCACCATGGAGCAACAGCCGCCGCCGGTGCGCATCGTGATCCCGGGCAAGGTGCACCGCAACGACGCGGCCGATGCCACGCACTCGCCCATCTTTCACCAGGTGGAAGGACTCTGCGTGGATACGAACATCACCTTCGCCGACCTGAAGGGCACGCTGGATTTCGCCATGAAGGCGCTCTTCGGATCGAGCGTGAAGACGCGGTTTTTCCCGTCCTTCTTTCCCTTTACCGAGCCAAGCGCCGATGTGCAGATCAGCTGCCCCTTCTGCGGTGGATCAGGCTGCCGCAAGTGCAAGTACTCCGGTTGGATTGAGCTCCTGGGCTGCGGCATGGTCGACCCGGCGGTCTTCGGTTTTGTGCAGCAAAAACAGCCGGGCTACGACCCGAAGAAAATCAGCGGCTTCGCCTTCGGGATGGGAATCGATCGCGTCGCCATGATGAAGTACGGGATTGGCGATATCGGGCTGCTGTATGCGGGCGATCTGCGCTTCCTGGAGCAATTCGCATGAAGATCCTCACTTCCTGGCTGCGCGAGTATGTTCCCGGACTGACTGCCTCTGACCGCCATCTCGCCGACGACCTCACCCTCCGTGGCATTGCCGTGGAAGGCGTCTTCGACCTCGGTGCGCACGGTTCGCTCTTCGAGATGGACATCACCACCAACCGTGTCGATGCGATGAACCACTACGGCATCGCACGCGAGGCGGCCACCATCTATGGGCTCGAACTCAAGCCTCTCGACACCGCCCTGCCCGGGCCGAAAGCAGCTGAGCGCCCATATTCCGTCCGCATCGAAGAACCAAAGCTGTGCGGCCGCTTTACCGCGCGAATACTGCGCGATGTGAAGATTGCGCCGTCATCGGGGATCGTCGCGGAGCGGTTCCGACTACTCGAGCAGAAGCCCATTTCGAATGCGGTGGACGCGACCAATTTTGTGACGCTGGCTATCGGCCAGCCCACGCACGTCTTTGATCTGGATAAGTTGGAAGGCGGTATTGTCGTCCGCCGCGCGCGCAAGGGAGAGAAGCTGCGCACCCTGGACGGTGTGGAGCGGACCCTCGATCCCGACGACCTGGTAGTCGCTGATGAAAAGAAGGCGGTCGGTCTGGCCGGCGTGATGGGCGGTTGGGACACGATGATCACCGCGGAGACGAAGAACATCCTCGTCGAGGCGGCGTGGTTCGACCCGGTCGCGGTGCGGCGGTCGTCGAAGCGGCAACTGCTCCATACCGATGCCTCGCATCGCTTCGAGCGCGGAGCAGATTTCAACGCGCCGCCAGTCGCGTCGGCGTTGGTCAGTCAGATCGTTCTCGGAGCAGGCGGCTATCCGCAGGGCGAACTGGTCGACGTCGTCATTCCCGATGCCGCGTCGCGCACGGCGCAACGTCTCCCAGTTCGCTTCAGCCTGAGCGAAGTCCGCCGTATTCTGGGACCCACTGAGGACCCCGCTGGCATCACGCCGCCGATGACGGTGGACATTCTGGCCCGGCTGGGATGCGGCGTGGCAGAAGACGGGCGCGAGGCGGGAGTAGCCGCTGCACGGACCCAGGATTTGGATCCTTCGCGGGCTGTTCTGGGAGAGACCTCGGAGCCACAGCGCGCGAATGATTTCTATCGCGTCACGTTGCCTAGCTGGCGGCTGGATCTGGAACGCGAGATCGATCTTATCGAAGAGATCGCCCGCATCTACGGATACAACCGATTCCGCGATACGCTGCCAGCCTTCTCCGGGACCGTGGTGGAACTGCCATGGGCGGAGAAGGAAGCCACGGCGCGGCGCACCCTGCTGGCGCTCGGCTGGAACGAGGCGGTGTCCTCGAGCTTCTGCGGGGCGAGTGACGCGGCGATGTTCGTGCGCGAACCGGGCTCCGCAGTGGCGATCGGCAATCCACTGAGCGAAGAAGCGGGCATGCTGCGGCCCTCTCTGCTTCCCGGCATGCTCGACATGTTGGCACTAAACCTGAGCCGCGATGTCGACGGAGCCTCGCTGTTCGAGATTGGTACCGTCTTCAGCGGCAGCACCGACCGCGTCGATGAACGGTCCTCGGCGGCAATCGGAGCCAGTGGGCCCGCCTTTGGCCGCCAGGACGTGACGTTTTTCGATCTGAAGGGTACGGCCGAAACACTGTTGGGAAAGTTCGCAGCTCGGTCGGCGTATTTCGATCGCTTTCCCGCAGCTTCGGGACTTATGCCGGCGTGGCTGCACCCGGGGCGCAGCGCCCGGGCTGTTGCGGAAGGCGCAACGGTAGGGTGGTTCGGCCAGTTGCACCCCACCGAGGCGGAGCGGCGCAAGCTGAAGCAGGCAGTCTGGATCGGGGAGTTCTGGCTGGATCGCCTGTACCGGCAGCCACCGCGGCAGCCGGTTCTCGAGGAACTGTCCCGGTTCCAGCCGGTTCGGCGCGATTTTTCGGTCACCCTTCCCGACGGTGTGGCCTATGCGATGGTGGCTGACGCGATGGAGAAGCTGGCGATTCCGGAGTTGCGGCAGATCACGCCCAAGGAAGTGCTGCGCGAACCGAAAGGCAAGCTGGTCGCGGCGGGCCAGTATTCCCTCCTGCTGCGGCTGGTATTTCAGTCGCAGGAACGCACGCTGCGGGAGGAAGATGTGCAGCAGTGGTCACAGCAGGTCGTCGCGGCACTCGCATCCCTCGGCGGTAAGCTGCGCGCTTAGGAGAAAAGAGGACGGTCCCAAGCATCAGGCGGCGCGGTTCTTTCCTGAACCACCGCGTTTCTGCGTGGTGTCTTCCGACTCGGTGTCGGTGTGAGGGTCCGAACTGGTGTCGCCAGGCAAACGCGTCCGCAGCATTTCTGCGCCCATTGCCTCGGCTTTCCGATCGTACTCGTCGACCGTGCGCATATCGGCCACGTCGGTGAGGCCTTGGTTTTCGATACGGTTCTCGGGAAGCTCGCCGGTGGGGAGAAAGGTGCCCTCGGTTTCCAGCGTGGGGCCCACGTCTCTGATAGCGTCGACGGCCTGTACGGGTTCCGCGGCGGGCGGCTTTTCCTTGCGGGTTAGGTCGGGCATGGTACCTCCTCCTCATTCGGAGAGCCATCGAGCCTCTGGAGTTGTCTCATGGCAAGCGGCGAGACATCGCCGCAGCACCCATCCCAAGAGACTTCGGAGCTTCGCCCGCCGCCGCGAACACGGTACAAACCTTCAGCTAAGACCTGGACGGGGCGAAGGACTGTGGCGAGGAAAAAGGGCGCGGAAACGGTAGTTCTCAGAGGACTTCAGCCAGTTGCGGATAGAGCCCGGCATGGCTGGTCTGATAAAGGGCCAGCAGCCGCTGGCGCATCAGGTAGTAGGATGATGCCGCTTCGTGCAGGTGGAAGGGAATGAAGGTGCTCGAGCGGCGGAGCAGCCTGTGGAAGGCGAGCGCGAACTCGATGCGGCGCACGGCGCGGCGAAGCTGCAGAGCGTCGCGGCGCATCCGCTCAGTCACGATGACGCCTTCGTCGAAATTCCATCGCTGCGCGTGAGCGGCGAGCAACAGCATCAGCCGGGCATTTTCCCGCATCCGGCGCAGGCCTTCGCGGCCGCCCAGCATCAGCCACATATCGGTGGGCTCGAGGGTGATTTGACCCTGCCGGGGATCGAGGTAGTCCCGGGCAACCGAGCTGACGCGTTCAAATTGAATTTGTTTGAGCTGAGATACCAAGTCCTGCCAGCTGCGACGGTCGACCCGAAGCGCCGTAAGTTGCGATCTGAGGGCGGCCGCAAGAAGACCGCCAACAACCGTGCCCAGGAGGAGGTAAGCCAGCACCCTGATACCTTTCCTTCGACCCGATGAAGGTCAAAGATATCGATCGAAACAGGAGTTATGATCCAGCGTCGAGTCTGCGAAGATCGTACTCGACTCTTCGGTGGAGCGCAAGAATATATTGCTGTAATTCGGGGTCGATCGGCTGCCGCTCTGGCTCAGGAAACCATAGGCGAACGGCCATCCAGAATATGGCTGCGGTGTAGGTGATAGCTCTGGCCTGTTCCAGGGCACGGTAAAGGTGCCCATTACCTGGGAGGCTTTGCACCGCGGTCTTGAGAACCATAAGGCAGCACCATGCCATAAGCCCTTGCCCGACAGCCATAACATGGTTGCGCCATCCAAGTCCCAGTCGATTGGCGGTCATGCTCATAACCACGAATAACTCGCATATCACCAGGCTGGTAAACAGGTTGCCGCGAATCTGCCAGGAAATCTGACGGATCGAGCTAGGGGGCGTGATCCACCAGACAATGAGACCAGCGGCTATGGCACCCGCGAAACCGGCCGCTGCGAAACGTATGCGCGCGTCACGGACCCAGGTTCCCGTGGGACGCAAAACGATACGGGCGATCTCAATGACCACGGCCAACTGGAAGCCGAAGTCGATCCATAGGCCGGTCCAGAAAATGTGCGCGTACCAATACCAGGAATTCAACCCGTAGGCTGCCATCAGCAGCAGGGCACGCGTCGTCAGGTAGGCCAGCCACGTCGTCAGGACCGGGAATTCCCTCCACCGGCCGCGCCCAAGCATAACGAAGAGAAGGGCGGCCGATGCAATCGATGCCGCCAACCAGTCCGCTTTCTCGAGCGCCGAAAAGTGCATGCGTCTGCCCCGCTCCTAAGATACGACACCTCCCCGGATTCCGCTCTTCTGGCGAACCCGGGAAGGTGCGAGCAGACGTACCGTTTTCGCTTACAGGCCGAGGTATGCCAGAAGCGTCGCGATCGCCGCCGTAGTGGTCGCGCCACCACCGGGTGCCATCGTCGTGTAGTTCGACGGCGGAGGCGGCGGCGGTGGAGGATCGCCCCCGCCGGGGTCGTTGCCCGCTGCGAAAAGCGGCGAAGCCAATAAAGCCAGGGTTCCGGAGAGAGCCACAACTCGCAGGACTTTGTTCATAAGGGGGGGTATTTCCTTTTGGCGCCGCTGGGGCGCTCTTTGAGGCTACCCCGATTCGATCTGTCGTTACGAAAAAAATTTGTTTTCGAAAACGACATCCAAAAGTAGCATATCGACTATGCATCCTTAGTAACTTACTCCAACTTCAGATAACTCAATGCATTCTCTCAAGTCCTGCACCGGTCCGAGTGCAATTCTGTTTTGGAACAAGCGAACCGCTGCAAGCTTCTATCCGAAGCGCAGCTTTCCGAGAGCCACTCAGAGTTACCCCGATTGTCAGCCGGTGCAGTCAGTGGCAAGAAGAAAACGTGCCGCAGTCACGGCTGCCGGCGGCTCCCGATAAAACCATCGTGAGGCTGTTCGCTCGTGGCCACGGTTTTCCCGAGCGCCGTGGCGGAATGCAAGCTGACGATCTCTCCAGGCGGGAAGCTTGTGGCCGGATTGAAGACAGCGGCGTCGCGATCTGGATGGAAGCGGGCGTCCGTCAGATAGGCCGCGATCAGCGTGCCGGTCACGAACGGATACAGCATGGCGAGGGGGACCACGTATTTCTTGGACTTCACCAGCGACTCCACCACACCGTCGACGCGCGTGCTGTGCGGGATGGAGCCCGGGACCTGGGGAATCACGAACGTGCGCAACCCGTCATCCTCATGGTGGCGGCTATAACTGACCAGGGATTTGGCCGCCTGCCTGGGCGTCATCATCCCCAGGTCGGCAATGAACTTGCGATGGACGGAGTGAGGGTAGTAGAAGTTCAGGATCTTCTCGGTGAAATTGGCCAGTTGTGAAAAAAGATATTGAAATGGCCGACGTTTTTATGGCGGTTGAATCGGGCGATCAGGTGGTTATCCTGCTGATCGGTCGTGGCGACGTCGAAGCCCCAGATGCGGCGGTCTTACGAAGCGCCACCAGCTCGACCCACTCGCCGCGCGGAATTTCATGCTTGGGGCTGTCAGGAACAATCGATTCCAGATGCTCGCGGCGCCACCCGTCGCGCAGTTTGATTTCTAGCCTCGGTGTCGCCGTTGTTGGAATCTCGGAGGGGTCGTCGACTGCGTAGAGGTAGGGAATCAGCGGAATGGCCAGCCAGTCGTATCCGTCGATGCGATGGTAGCGGCTGAGGACGACGCCGGCTTCCCCCCTCGCGGCAGCGACGGAGGCGGACTGGAGTGTCGGCGCACACATGATCGAGGTCGATGGCGGCATGCCCGGTGGGGTTCATGGCGCCGAACCCGCCAAAAGGTTCCTCGAGCAGCAGTGCAGCGTTGGCACGGGCCGAGACGGACGCCCCATCGCGCAAAGGAGGAGGATCCGTGAGACAAGTGCTATCAGTTTGAGCGGTCACTCCAAGCGTTGTACCTCAAATGTTCGCATGGGACGCAAAAACGGATATGTCTAATGCTAACCCGATATGATCGAGAGAGTTGCGTGCCTCAATCACCCGGTCGGGGCGATCTCCCGGTTGTTGGATGCCACTTTTAGGGCTCCGTCAGGATGCTGAACGATGAAGAATTTCCCCCATATCGCGCCGGGACAAACGCTCCTGATTGATGCCGACGACACCCTGTGGGAGAACAATATCTATTTCGAGCGGGCGATCGCGGCCTTTATCTCCTGGCTCGACCACCGGGAATACACCCCCCAGCAGGTGCGCGGGAAGCTCAACGAAGTCGAGCGGGAGAACGTGCGCGAGCATGGCTACGGACTCACCAGTTTCCGGCGCGCGTTGGTGACCTGCTTCGAGCAGCTGACGACCGAGCCGATTACGCCGGAGAAGCACGAACGCATAATGAGCTTTGCGCAGTCCATCGCCGTCCAGGAGATTGAACTGCTGGAAGGCGTGGCCGAGTCGCTTCCCGATTTGGGGTCGCGGCACAGGCTGATCCTCATGACCAAGGGCAATCAGGAGGAACAGGCCGACAAGCTGGCGCGGTCGGGTCTGGCGCAGCATTTCAGCGCCGTGGAAGTGCCGCGGGAAAAAGATCCGGATGCCTACCGCCATGTCTGTGAAAAACACCAGCTCGCGGCGGGGACCACGTGGATGATTGGCAACAGCCCGCGATCCGACATCAACCCGGCCCTCGCCTGCGGACTGCATGCTGTCTACATCCACCATCCCCATACCTGGGTGCTGGAACACGATGGGCTGGACCCTGCGCCGGACGGGCAGCAGTTGCTCGAAGTGCCCACCTTCCGCGACCTCACGAAGTTTTTTTGAGGGGTCCTGAGCCGCGGACCGGGGATTACACCGCCGCCGTCTGCAGCGCCAGCTCTTCGAGCAGCATGCGGACTTCCGCCAGGATCTCTTCTGGCTTCGTTGCCGTGAGCGGGAATCGAAGCACGCCCTGAGGAGTGAACTGCGCTCCGCGTTTTGCATTTTTGGCCACGAGCTTCATCAGCCGGCCGGGATCGACAGCCGCGTTTTCGGTAAAGCGGATGTGCAGCTGGTCTCGCTTGCGGTCGACCTGGGCGACGCCAATCTTCTCGCACTCGATACGCAGCCGGGCAGCCTCCAGCAAATGGCTGACGCTGGCCGGCTGCGGCCCGTAGCGGTCTTCGAGCTCAGCCCGAACTTCGTCGAGGGCCCGGTCGTTCTCGACCCCGGCTATGCGCTTATACATGCGCAGGCGGTGATTCTCTTCGGCGATATAGCTCTCGTCGATGCGCAGGGCGATGCCCAGCGAGAGCTGCACGGCGGGCCGCTCGACGCGCTCTTCGCCTTTCAGACGGCTGACGGCTTCCTCGAGCATGGAGGTGTACATCTCGAACCCAACGGCTTCGATGTGGCCGCTTTGCTCGCCCCCGAGGAGATTGCCGGCCCCGCGCAGCTCCAGATCCAGCGCGGCGATCTTAAACCCGGCGCCCAGGTCGGAGAATTCCTTGAGCGCAGCGAGACGGCGGCGCGCCACATCCGTCAGCTCCTGCTCTGGCGGGATGAGCAAATAGGCGTAGGCGCGCCGATTCGAGCGCCCAACCCGGCCGCGTAATTGATACAGCTCCGACAGGCCGTGGCGATCTGCGCGGTTGACGATGATGGTGTTGGCAAGTGGAATGTCGAGGCCATTTTCGATGATCGTCGTGGCCACCAGAACATCGTGTTCGTGGTGCATGAAGGTCAGCATGACCCTCTCGAGATCGTTTTCGCCCATCTGGCCGTGCCCCACGACAACCCGGGCCGCGGGCACCAGTTCCTGGATCTTCGCGGCGATCTCGTGGATGGTCTCGACGCGATTGTGGACGAAATACACCTGTCCGCCGCGTTCCAGTTCCACTTCGACGGCGGACCGGATGAGCTTCTCATCGAATTTGGCAACCACCGTCTGGATAGCCATGCGGTCGCGGGGCGGCGTTTCGATCACGCTCATGTCGCGCAGACCGACCAGCGACATATGCAGCGTACGCGGGATGGGTGTCGCCGACATGGCAAGCACATCGATCTCGCGGCGCATCTGTTTCAGACGCTCTTTGTGGCGCACGCCAAAGCGCTGCTCTTCATCCACAACCAGGAGGCCAAGATCGTGGAATTTGATGTCCTTCGAGAGAAGACGGTGGGTGCCGATCAGGATATCGACTCGCCCGGTCTCCACCTGCTCGAGGATCAGCTTTTGCTCTTTCGGGGTGCGGAAACGGGAGATCATCTCGATGGTGATGGGGAACTGGCGAAAGCGATTTTTGAAGGTCTCGAAATGCTGGAAGCTGAGGACGGTGGTGGGGGTGAGAATGGCGACCTGGCGGCCGTCCTGCACGGCCTTGAAGGCGGCGCGCATGGCGACCTCGGTCTTGCCGTAACCGACATCCCCGCACAGCAGGCGATCCATGGGAAGCGGCGACTCCATGTCCCGCTTGATGTCGGCGATGGCGGCGATCTGGTCGTCGGTCTCGTTGTAATCGAAGGCGTCCTCGAACTCGCGCTGGAATTCGTTGTCTGCAGGGAAGGCGTGACCCTGCGCGGCCTTCCGCTGTGCATAGAGTTTCAGCAACTCGTCAGCCATGTCCGCCATGGCCTTGCGCACGCGCGCCTTGGTCTTCGCCCACTGCTGCGAGCCGAGCCGGTTGAGCACCGGCGCAGGCCCGGACTCGGTCGAGCGATATTTCTGGATCAGGTCGAGCCGCGTGAGGGGAACGTAAAGACGGGCGCCCTCGGCAAATTCCAGAATCATGAATTCCAGCGAGATGCCGTCCTGTTCGATCTCCCGCAGCCCCTGATACTGCGCGATGCCGTGCTCGACGTGGACGACATAATCGCCAACGGTAAGATCGCGGAAGTCTGAGACGAAGGCCGCTGTCTTCGACTTCCGCGGAACCGGGCGCGCGCTGACGTCCGCTTCGTCGAAGAAATCCTGGGCGCCGAACAGCACGAGGCGTGCATCCGGCAGGCTGACGCCGCTCGCGAGCTGCGTGCGCAGGATGACCGGTGTGCGCATGTCACCGGCCAGATAGCTGGACTCGTCGTAGACGGTTTCACTACCCGCGTGCTGGATGCGGCTGCCGAGCCGGTACGGCAGCTCATATTCGCGCAGCAGGTTGGCCAGCCGCTCCACTTCGCCCTGGTTCGGCGCGACCAGCAGTGTGCGGACCTCCTGATTCATGAGCGTGCGAATCTGCTCAATGAGCGCGGGAATAGAACCGTGGAAGCGCAGCGTGGGACGCGAGATGAACTCGATCTCGCCGAGAGTTTCGTCCTCCTCCAGCACATCGACGGCCCCCAGCTGATCGATGTCGATCCCCGGACGGGAAGCGAGGCTCGCCTGCAGGATCTCCGGACGCACATATACATCCTGGGGCCTGATCAGCGAGCCGATGCTGGAGCGCTCGTGTCGCTGCTCCACCTTATTCCACCAGCGGTCGATCTGGTTGCGGATCATCGCTGGTTCTTCCACGAACAGGGTCGAGCGCGGAAGCAGATCGAGAAGTGTGCCGGTCGCGCCGCTGACTCCGGCGAAGAATTCCCATCCGGGAAACACGCTCACTCCGCCCGCCGCGATGGCCTGTTCGACAAGTTCGGGATCGTCGTCCGATTCGAGGCGCTCGCCGCTCAGGCGCGCGTGAACAGCGGCCAGCAGCCGCTCCGTCACCGGCGTTTCGGTCAGAGGAAGCAGGCGGGCCTCGTCGAGCGGCGCGGCGGAGCGCTGGGTTTCAGGATCGAACTTCCGAATCGATTCAATCTCGTCACCGAAAAACTCAAAGCGGACGGGGCGGTCCGCTTCCGGCGAGTAGATATCGAGAATGCCGCCGCGGCGCGTGAACTGGCCGGGCATCTCGACAATGTCCATACGGGTGTAGCCCACACTCGTGAGGTGGGAAAGAAGGGTTTCCACGTCCACTTCCTCGCCACGACGCAGAATCTGCGCCAGCCCTGCGTAAAAGGAAGCGGGAAACAGCTTCATGGCTGCGGCTTCGACAGGGGCAACCACGATCGAGGCCTCGCCGGTGGCAATCTTCCAGAGAGTCTTGGCCCGCTGCTCCTGGATATCGGGGTGCGGCGAGAGATTTTCGAAGGGGAGAACATCGTGCGCGGGAAGACGCAGCACGCGGTCCGGCGGAATGGCTCCGCTGAGTTCGCAGCCCGCGCGCAGGGCGAGCTGCATCGCGTCCGCGGCCTTGTTATCGGCAACCATGACGACCGCCGGAACGCCGGCGGCGCGCGCGAAGAGAGGAAGATACAGAGCGCGTGCTGTTGAGGTAAGTCCGGAGACACGACGGCGCCCACGGGCAAGGGAGAGGTGCCTTCTTGCCTGTTCAAATGCGGGGGAGTTCTCCAGGTCCGCCAACAATTCACGGACAAAGGGGAGGATCATCCTGTTCTCAGTCTAGCAGCGGACGATGGGAAAGTACCGCGGTGCGAAGCACCCTGCACGCGCCCTACCCCCATCAGGAATTGCTCTGGAATCGAGGAATGTTTGCCCTAGAATCATGGAATGTCCTACGCGGCGGCACTCGATAGTCTTCACGCACGGGTGGGAGAACTGCACTCCCAGCCGGGGCAGCCGCGCCGCAAATTCCGGTTGGAGGACATGGGCGTGCTGGTCGACGCGCTCGATCATCCGGAACGAGCCTTTCGCTCGATCCTGATTGCCGGCACCAACGGCAAAGGGTCGACGGCAGCGACGCTCGCGTCGATTCTGAAAGCCGCCGGCTATCGCTGCGGCCTCTACACCTCGCCACACCTGGTACGGGTGAACGAGCGCGTGCAGATCGACGGCCAGCCCATCGGCGATGACGACTTCGCCCGCCTTTACTTTCGCGTCGACGACTGCGCCTGCCGGTTGATACAGGAAGGAAAACTGCCCTCATCGCCGAGCTTCTTTGAGACCCTTACAGCGCTGGCCTTCGAGGCCTTTAAAGAGGAGCGAGTGGACCTGGCGGTGCTGGAAGTCGGGATGGGTGGACGTCTGGACGCGACCAACATTGTCCAGCCGCTGGTGTCGGTGATTACGGATATTTCTCTCGACCATATGGAATGGCTCGGCGATACGATTCCGCAAATCGCCCGCGAGAAGGCGGGCATTCTCCGCAGAAACGGCGTGCTAGTCACCCTGCCTCAGCTTTCCCAGGCGAATCAGACCATTGGTGAGGTGGCGGCGGAACTGGATGTCCGAGGCGTGAATGCCGCGGCGTATGTTCCGGGAGCGAACGAGGGAACGGCCCACCGATATCCCCTGCAGGTGATGGGAGAGACGATCGAGGTGGAATCTCCGTTGCTGGGCGCGCATCAGCAGAGGAATCGCGCCCTGGCAATCGCCGCGGCAGTGGAACTCGGCGACACCTATGGATTCCGGATTACCCCGGCGCAAATCGCCGAGGGGATTCGCATGGCCCAGTGGCCCGGGCGGCTGGAGCGGTTCTCGGTCCCTGACAAAGGCATGGTCGTGCTGGATGTAGCCCACAATCCCGCAGGAGCGTGGGCGCTGCGCGCCGCCTTGTCCTCAATGCAGAAAGGAGGAGAATGGCCGCAGGGCGCCCGGAGCATTCTGGTCTTTGGCTGTATGAAAGACAAAGCGTACCGCGAAATGGCGCAGATTCTCTTTCCCGTATTCGATGGGGTGGTGGTCACGCCGGTCCCCTCCCCGCGATCCGCGACGACGGAGGAACTCCTCGCAGCCGCAGCCGAAACCGGGGCACAAGCCATGGCCGCGCGTAGTGGCAGGGAAGCGCTGCAAATCGCCTGGGACAACCCGGCTGGTCCGGTGGTGATCGCCGGATCGGTGTATCTGGTGGGTGAAGTGCGGCCGCTGCTGGAGTCGTTTGCGGAACGAGGCCTGGTGGTGGCGCACCCATGAACGCCACGTTGGGGAACGGAGCGCGGCCAGATTCGTTGCCTATGCGGGAGCGCATTGTCTCGTACGGGGCACGGGCTCCTTTTTTCTTTTTGGCGACGGCGTTCTTTGGCAGCTTGGCGGCGCTAGCATCGCTGTTCGAGAAAGACGGGCGGCGGCAGCACCGCATCGCGCAGCGGTGGGCCCACGCGTCGGTGCTGGCGAGCGGGGCAAAGGTGACGGTCTTGTATCCGGAGCGGCTGCGAGCGCAGGCAGCGGTGTACGTGTGCAATCACCTCTCCTATATGGACACGCCGGTGATCTTCAGTTCCCTCCCGTTTCAGTTTCGGATTGTCGCGCGGCACGATCTGTTCGACCTGCCGTTTATCGGTTGGTACCTGCGGCGGTCGGGACAGGTGCCGGTGGACGTGGGAAATCCCCGCGCTTCCATCGCCAGCCTGGTGAGCGCGGTGCGTACCCTCCAGGGCGGAATGCCCCTATTCATTTTTCCCGAGGGTGGACGCTCGGAGAGCGGGCATCTCGGCAAATTTCTCAATGGGCCTGCATTTATGGCCATTCGCGCCCAGTTGCCCCTGGTGCCCATGGCGCTCATTGGCACCCATGAGCTGCTGCCGATTCACACCTCGGAGGTCCACCCCGGACCCGTGACCCTGGTGGTGGGCGAACCGATCGAGACGAAGGGAATGACGATGAAACAGGTGGACGACCTCACCGCCCAACTGGAGCAGGAAATCGCGCGAATGTATTATGAGCACTCATGGCGCAAGCGCCCGGAAAGTGAAGCGCCGGAGAATCTCCACGGAGCCGGAGGGCTGAAGTCGGCTACGATTGTGCAGGACCTTTCCACGGTGATGACGGAGGAGGCGCCGAAACGATGAAAGCACCACGCATTGCGATTCCGGATCCGAATCTTATGGATCGGGAGTACAGCGGGCGTTCCTGGCCTCAGTATGCTCGCGCGGTGGAGTCGGCCGGCGGCGTCCCAGTGAAAATCGAGCTGACCGAGTCCCCCATGCACGTCGCGCAACTGGTGGCTTCCTGCGAAGCGGTGCTGCTGCCCGGGAGCCCGGCCGACGTCAATCCCCAGAAGTATGGGGAGGAAGCAACGCCGGAGTGCGCAGCCCCGGATGCTGCTCGCGAAGCCGTGGACGAGTTGCTCCTGCAGGACGCATCGAATTTGTACAAGCCGCTTTTGGGAATTTGCTATGGCTTTCAAGCCCTGAACGTCTGGCATGGCGGAACCCTGACCCAGCATCTGCGTACCGGGGTCGATCACGCGGCGGGCCGTACCGCTCCGGAGGCGCACGTCGTGGAAGTGGCCGCGCGTTCGCGGCTGCGGCGCATTCTGGGGCTGGGTTCGAAACCGACCATACCGGTCAACAGCAGCCACCACCAGGCAGTCGCCGTTCTGGGCAATGGGCTGATCCGGGCAGCGTGGTCACCGGACGATGACGTGGTGGAAGCCGCGGAAGGCCATGGCGATCAGTTTCTTCTCGGTGTGCAGTGGCATCCTGAACGTGTTCTGGAAGCCAGCAAGGCGGCCCAGTGTCTCTTCCAGGCGTTCGTGGACGCGGCTGCCGCATGGGAGCCGCGCATGATCAGCGAGTCCGTAGCGGACTGAACCACGACGCCACCATACCAGGACATCCCAATCGCGACTCGCCCGATCGCCCTATGACCCCGATTCCCGAACTTGAGGCGCATCCGAGCGTCGCGGGCCTCTCCTCGCAGCAGAGGGAGCAGCTGGAAACTTATCTGACGCTGCTTATGAAGTGGAACGCCCGCATCAATCTGACTGCGGTGCGAAAACCGGCGGACATCGTGCAGCGGCATTTTTCGGAGAGCCTTTTCGCCGCGCAGCAGATTCCTTCCGGAGTGAAAACGCTGCTCGACTACGGCTCCGGGGCGGGTTTGCCCGGGATTCCGATCGCCATCGCGAAGCCGGAAGTCACCGTGACGCTGGCCGAATCGCAGAACAAGAAAGCAGCGTTTTTGAGGGAAGCCGTCCGCACGCTGGGGCTAAACGCCGAAGTGTGGGCAGGCCGTGTCGAAGCGATGGAAGCGAAGCGCGTCTTCGATGCTGTAACACTGCGCGCAGTAGAGAAAATGGCGGAGGCGTGCCGCACGGCTACCGAGCGACTCGGCCCCGAAGGATGGATTGCCGTATTCGCGACACGCGCGACCGAGCCCGCATCGGAAACCATCGCCAACATTCGCTGGAACAGGGAGTTGGCGATCCCCGGGTCGAAACAGGGGCTCCTGAAAACGGGCGTGCGCGTATATCCGGAGTGAACCCAATCACCGCAGCTTCGCCGCACCGGCGACCGCGTTCCATCGATCCGCGGTAATCCGCTTGCTCTGCGGACGAAATCCGCCGGGGTGAGTGAATGATAATCTTGGCGCGATATGCCGCGCTTCTGTTGGACCCTACCCTGTCTGGTCTTTGCTCTGCAGTCCTCGAGCCCGGCTCAGAATCCGGCTCCCTCTCCTGAATCGACCAAAGATCCAAAGGCGATCCTGGAAGCGGTGCGGGCCTCCTGCGACTTCGAAGACCCCGCTCTCAGCCCTTGGTATCTAAAGGCCACGTATGAGTTCTATCCGGTGGATGGCAAGTCGAAGGAAGAAGGAACCTACGAGCGCTGGTGGCGATCGCCGAAGGAGTATCGGAGCACGTGGACTCGCGGAGGCAGCGTGTACTCCGAATGGCACACCAGCGATGGCAAGGTCTACCGGCTGACATCAGGGCAGCCACTCCATCTCTTCGGGGCGAACATTCGGCATTATTGTTGTCGCCCCTGCCGAAAAGCGGCGAGTTCGATCCGGCGAAGGACTGGCTGGAGCGGTACACCGTGGAACGGGACAAAGTGAAGGTGCCATGTATCCACGTCGTCGCCAAGGAAGCTTCACCTGGAGCGAACGCCTCGTCCAGCTATTGTTTCGATCCGAAGGTCCCCCTTGTCATTCTCCGGACCAATACAGATGGAATGTCGGCGGTTTACACCCAGTACGCGCGGGTTCAGAATCTCGCTTTGCCCCGGTCGGCCATCGAAACCGTGGATAACCGTAGGCTCCTGACACTGACTTTGGATTCCGCTGCTTCGATCGATGGAACTGATCGCGCGCTGGCGCCCCCGCCCGATGCGACAAGCAGCGGCTATTCCCAAGTCAGTTCAAGGGTGATGAACGGGAAGCGGACGAAGGGACCGCCGCCCGAATACCCGCAGAAAGCCAAAGATGCTCGCATTGTTGGAACGTTGATCCTCGAGGCGCAGGTCGGCAAGGATGGCAGGATTCACGATCTTGAGGCGGTCAGCTCACCCGATCCTCTACTGACCACCGCAGCGGGAAATGCGGTGTCGCATTGGGAATACCAGCCCTATTTGCTGAACGGCGAGCCCGTGGAAGTGCGCAGGACCATCGAGGTGATTTACCAGATGGGTCGATAGTCAGGGGCGAGTCTTTCTCGGGACCCGGACCGTGTGCGATGCATCACGGCAGCTTCGACGCAGCGGCGACCGGGTTCCAGTGATCCTTACCCGACAGGAAATTCCGCGGCAGGAACTGTCTTGCCTGCGCGGCGGTCAGCCGGTGCGACCACGAAACACGCTCAGCAGGAAGCGCGCCCTGCCCAGAGTTGCGGTATTCGCCAAACCAGGCCGTCTGTTCATTGCTGGCTTTGCCCCAGCTGTTCCAGCCTGCAGGGTCGATGGTCGCGGGCAACTCGGTATCCATGAAAACAACGCGTGCATAGGGGCGCCAGGGTCGCCCAAGGAAGATAGAAGAGATGTCTTCATCGGTGGTGACGCGGCTATTCACGATGACGTAGCCCGTGCCCTGATTGGCCGAAGTGCGCGATTGCGCAGTGAGAAAGCCCCGGCCATTCGAGTGGATCTCATCGTGATCGAAGACGGCGGCCGCGTCCCCGAAGATGAAGTCCACGCCGCCCTCGATATAGGAATCGACGTAATACTGCCGGCCGTAGTCGGCGAAGAGCGTGTCCTGATGTCCGAGAAGACGGCAGTGTTTGAAGACCGCGCGATCGGCGCGAACCACAATGGCCACGGCCTGGCCGGTATTGCCGGCAGTGTTCTCAAAGGTCACGTTGTCCGCCTCAAAACCGGTGCCATCCACCTCGACTGTCTCGGTGAAGAATGTGCCGCCCGCCTGTTTGGCATTGAGCCTGTTCGTGATGACGACATCCTCCGGCCCCTTCCCCATGCCGATCAGCGTAATGTTCGGGTGGTTCTGCGTGATGTTCAGCCGCTCGTGATAGACGCCCGGAGCGATATGGATAAACACGCGACCGCCGCGACCCGGGAAGGGGTGGTGGTCGAGCGCCATCTGAATGGTAGGAAATTCTGTGGTGCCTTCAATGCCGGTTTCCACATCCGGCGAGACGTGGACGTTCACGTCCTGGGCAAGAAGACTGACGCTGGCGACGAGCAACAGGATGAAAGACAGAATGCGCACCGCAGTAGTGTGCCTGTAACCAGCTGGCAGGGGCAAGCGCAGTAAACTCGCAGCATGAGTTCGGGATCGCATCGTTATATCGTGGTGGATGTCTTTACCGAGAAGCCGCTCGAAGGGAACGCGCTGGCCGTCTTTCCCGATGCGCGCGGGATCGAGGAAAGTCTGCTGGCGAAGATTGCCCGCGAGCTCAACCTTTCGGAGACCGTCTTTGTTTATCCGGCGACGCGCCCGGATTGTGCCGCGAAGCTGCGTATCTTTACCCCCAGCCGCGAGCTGGCGTTTGCCGGCCATCCAACGGTCGGCGCAGCCTGGGTGCTGCGCGAGGAAGGCCTGGTCGCAAAAAAGGACGCCAACTTTGCACTCGAGGAACCGGTCGGTCCGGTTCCGGTGCGGATCGATGCCGGCACGCGCCCGCTGATCTGGCTGCGCACGCCGCCAATTCAGTTTGGGCAGACGTTCGATCGGAAAGAGTGTGCGGCCGCCCTGGGACTGTCGCCGAGCGATCTGGCGGAGGCGGATCCGCAACTCGTAACCGCAGGGAACCCGACCGTCTTTCTCCCTCTGAAGACGAAAGAGGCGGTGGATCGCGCATCGCTCGAAATGGCAGGCATGCGCAAACTGAAAGGCGCAGAGGAACAAGTACTGTGCGTCTTCGTCTTCGCCCCGATGGTGCAGGGCGCCTACGCGCGCATGTTCGCCCCCGAACATGGGATTATCGAGGACCCGGCGACCGGCAGCTCAACCGGGCCGCTGGCAGCATACATGCTTCGTTTTGGACTGCTCTCCGGTGAACGCCGCAGGCAATTCGTCAGTGAGCAAGGCACCAAAATGGGGCGGCGCAGCTTCCTGCATGTGCAGATGCACGGCAACGACGGCGCGGAAGGCATTGACGTCGGCGGCTACGTCACTCCGATCGCCGAAGCGACCATGCGGCTCAGCTAAGCGTACCCGGCGCGACGAGCCGGTCAATTGCGGTGCGGCGGTCCCCAGATGCGAAACTCGCCGCCGGCATGCATCAGGCTCATGAGATAAAGCATGCCGTCGTAGTAGCGGCTCTGCCCTGACGGAATAGGCGTGTTCCACAGCGCTTCCGTAAACAGCCGCGCCCGGGCTCGATCCGTAGCGGCAAGTCCGGCCACGGCGTTGGTGCCGATGAGTCCTTCCGGGTGGCTCTCGTGGGTCACGCGTGGGCCGGGAGTCTGCGGTCGGCCGCCCAGCGTGTACATCGGCCCGTAGGTATTCATGCCCTGCGACTCGAAAAATTTCTGGATTTGATCGCTGAGCGTCTGTTCGGCCGGCGCTTTGCTCCACCACGACCAGTCCACCGACCAATTGCTGGCCACCCGCCACGCGTCGTAACCAAACACACTGCGGCGCGCAAACGGTCCCTCCATCGCGCTGCCATCGAAATTCGCGAAGTCCGGCGCCAACCCCGTCTCTGCATTCGCCACCTTCGGGAAAAACGCCCGGCTCGCCTCAGCGGCACGCTCCCAGAAGTCGCGATCTTCGGGCGGACCCCAGCGCGCCCACAGTTCGTAGAACGCCGGCAAATGATAGGACGGATCCGTGAAGGGATGCGGCATCACCTCCGGCACGAACAGGATTATCGCTGGGGCCTGATTCATCTCCGGGCCGACGGTGTGAGGCCCGTGCGGCGTCTGCGCGGTGATGAGCTGCCGGTGCACCATCGCCGAGAGCAGCTTCTCCGCCTCCGCGCGGTATTCGTAGATGCCGTGCCCGCCCGGCCAGCGATTCGCCGCGAACAACAGCGCCATGGCGAAATATGATTCACCGTCCGGCGCCGCACCTTCGGAGTTGTGCATTCCGTCCGTCTTGCACGACCACGCGAAGTATTCATAACTGGGGGCCTTCGGATCCGACACGTACATGTAGGACATCGCCCAGTTCCACAGCGCGTCGAACTCCGCTTTCTTATTCAGCTCGACGCTGATCATCATCCCGTACGACATGCCCTCGGTGCGGACGTCGCGGTTCGCCCAGTCGGTCAGGTACATCAGCGGACCGTTCGCATTGCTGCCTGCCGAAAAGGCCACCGCCTGCGTTTGCGGATCGCCATGAAAAAGCTGCTGGTAGGTGGCTTCGATCTTCGCGTGGATCGCCCGCTCGGAATGGCCGTCCTGGGTGAACAGGTTCGTGTACTTGCCGGTAGCGTAGGCGCCGCTGCCATCGTTGGGAGGGGTCTGCGGCCAGACAGGCACAGCGATCAGCGCGGCAAGAAGGATCAGGAAAGCGCAAGGACCAGACCAGGCACGAGCGGATCGGCTGAACACCTGACCAGACTAGCGGTTTCCACGGGATCGGAAAAGAACGAGGGAATCGGTGCCCGGCCATTCCCTGCATCGGTGGTGCGAATGCCATGGGGGCGGAAGACCATGCCCAGCGTACCTCATAGCAGCCAGAATGCTTAATGCGTCCCGATGACGCCGTCCCGCAACCTTTTTCCCGGGATTGCGTCAGGAAGTGCGGATGTCTCCTTTTCCGGGTTCGTCTGTCTGATTGCGGCCTAAAATAGTAACTTGTATGGCAATTCGACTCCCTCGCAGAATCGCTTCAGTCGTCGTGCTCCTCGCGGCTTTGACTTCGCTCGCCTGGGCCGATGCATCGCCTTTCGACCTGACCGGCCCGAAGCTGGAGGTGAAGGTCACCCGCGCCGGCAGGACGCTGCCCGTTTCTGAGGTCCCGAACCTCGCGGCGGGAGACCGGGTGTGGATTCGGGCCGATCTGCCTGAGGGCCAGTCCGCGCACTACCTGATGGTGGCCGCCTTTCTGCGCGGCTCCACGAATCCTCCGCCGGAAAACTGGTTCTTCCGCCAGGAAACCTGGAATCGGAAGAGCGAAGAAGAAGGCATGACCGTGACCGTGCCCCAGGGCGCGCAGCAGGTGCTCATCTTTCTCGCGCCGGAGACCAGCGGCGATTACCGCACCCTGCTGAATGCGGTGCGCGGCAAGCCTGGCGCCTTCGTGCGCGCATCCCAGGACCTCAATCAGGCCATGCTGGACCGCTCCCGTCTGGATACGTATCTGGCAGCCATCCATTCCATCAACGTCAGCGATCCCGCCAGGCTCAAGGACGCCACTCCGCTGCTGGCACGGAGCCTGGGCATGAAGATCGACCAGAAATGCATGGACCGGATGCCGGAGCTCCAGGCCGCGTGCCTGACCCAGGGGCAGGACTCGATGATCCTGAACGACGGGCACAGCATGTCGATTGTGGCGGCGCTAACCTCGGGCCCGGCTGGCGACCTGGCAGCACAGCTCAGTTACACGCCCCAGGCCGATTACGGGTTCTACAGCCCCTATATCGGTTCCGTGATGGACATCGCGCGTATTTTGGATACCTTCCACACCGCTCAGTATCAGTACATCCCGGCACTCGCAACGCAGCAGGGTGAGCAGGTGGCGCTGATGCTGAATACGCCGCCCTCGTTTCATAATCCCAAGTCCGTCCTGGTGACAGCGCTCCCGGCTGTGGAATCTTCGCAACCTCCGCCGCTGCACCCGGTCGACTCGAAGCAGAACTACTGCGCGGAGAAGAACTCCCTGGTACTTGCTGTGGACGGAGCTCCTCTGGTTTTCTCCACGGGCTACGCCCACGAGATGACCCTGGAACTGAAAACGAAGGCCGGGAAAGCTATCGCCGAGACAGTCAAGCCGGATGCTGTCGAGGGCGGCCTGGTGCTGGAGGCGAAAGATCTGAGCGCCAGCGATTTCGGCAATACCATTCCGGCCTCGCTGCACGGTTATTGGGGATTTGAGAAGTACGACGGGCCGGCCTTTCGCCTCGAGAACACCCACGCGCAGCGCTGGGAACTGTCTCCGGCAGATCGCGAGGCCCTCATCGTAGGACGCGAGGACACGATCCACCTCTCCGCCGACGATGCCAGCTGCGTCGACACCATCCTGGTCAGGGATTCCGCAGGCAAGGAGATGAAGGCGGACTGGAGCGCGACCGGTCCCGACGAACTGGCTGTGAAAGTGCCGCTGAAAGAGGCGCACCCCGGTCCACTCTTGCTGGAAGTCAAACAGTTTGGGACGGTGACCGCGCAAACCATTCCCCTGAGAGCCTTTGCGGAAGCCGGGCACCTCGAAAGCTTTACCCTGCACGCGGGCGATGCCCAGGGCATGTTGAAGGGCAGCCGCCTCGAAGATGTTGCCAGCCTCACCCTGAACGGCGTGGCCTTCATGCCGGAAAAGATCGATCCAACCATGGGCAGTGACGAGCTGCCGATGATGGCGAAGAATACGACGGCTGCCGCGAAACTGAAGCAGGGAGAAACCGGGCAGGCGCAGGTGGCGCTTTCAGATGGGCGCGTTCTGGACGTGGATGTGGCTGTAGGCGCGCCGCGCCCCGATGTCCAGCTGATCGGCAAGAGCGTGCAGGCTTCGGCTTCGAGCAACGGCAGCAACATCGAGTTGGCCAACCAGGATGAACTGCCGCAGGATGCGAAGCTGACCTTCTCCGTGCGCGCCGAGTCGCCTGTGGCCTTCTCGCGCAGCGAGAAGATCGAAGTGGCCACCGAAGATGAAGCCTTCTCCACCATGCTCAGCCTCGACAACGGAGCCATGACCCTCGAAAACACGAAAGTGGCTCTGGCCACTCTGGATCCGGCGAAAGCCTTTGGGGGATCCGCCTTCGGCCCGCTGAAGTTCCGCGTTGTGGAGAACGGAACGACCGGCGATTGGCAGGCGCTGGCGACTCTGGTGCGCTTGCCTGAACTGCACGACCTGAAGTGCCCCCCGGACACCGAACAGCAGTGCCGCCTGAGCGGGGCAAACCTGTTCCTGGTGGATGCGGTAGCAAATGAACCCGGCTTCGCAAATCCCGTGCAGGTGCCGGACGGTTTTCCCGGATATGTCCTGCCTGTGCCGCGGCCGGAAAGCGGACAACTGTACCTGAAGCTTCGCGACGATCCGACGGTGGTGAACCAGGTGACCCTGGCTGCCGAGAATCTGCTTCCTCCGCCTGGCGAGCCGCGGCCGCACCATGCCCGCTCCGCCTATCAGGAGGGTGAGCAGCCCCCGGCTCCAGGTGCAACCGGACAAACCCGCCCACCGGCGGGCCAATCGCAAACAACCCCATCGCCAGGTCAGACGCAGCCCACGCCGCCGCCGGGCGGCCCAACGACGACTCCACCAGCCCCGGAGCCAAAGCCCGGTGTGCAGCCCGCCCCGAAGCAGCCGCCCCCGGCGTCGACCCAGCCGCAAAGCGGCCCCTCTTCTACGCAGACGCCGAACACCACGTCTTCGCCGAGCGCGCAGGCGACGCCGCATAGCGCAGCGACGAATCCGCAGCAAAACTGAGGCTCCCGCGAGTCCCAGCACGAAGCTACCCCGTCTGCCATAATGGTGCGCGGCTGAATCCCTGGGGGAAGCGATGCGGAAATATCTGGGGTGTCTCTGTTTAGTTCTCTTCGGATGCACAGCGGGCGTGAAGGCCCAGAAACCGCTGACGGTTCCGGCGCCGCCCAGCGAGAGCCCTGCTGCCATGCCTGCTGGCCCCATCAGCTTCGACGTAGTCGTTACCGACAAGGCTGGCCATCCCGTTCATGGTCTGCAGCAGTCGGACTTCATCCTCGAAGACGACAAGCACCCCACGCCGATTCAGAGTTTCGCAGCGCATGAGATCGCGAGTTCGGAAAACCAGGAAGCAGTCTTTCTGATTCTGGATGACGTCAATGCCGGCTTCGATGCCATCAGTCTTGAAAGGACTCAGATCGAGAATTACCTGCGCAGCGACGGCGGCCGGCTTGCCGCCCCAATGGGCATTTTTCTTCTGACCGACGACGGACTGAAGCAGATCGCGAACGTTTCCAGCGACGGAAACGAACTGGCGAATGTTCTGCATGCGAAGGACGGGCAGCTCCACCAAATCCCGCGATCGACGGGCTTCTGGGGTGCCACCGAACGGCTCGATATCTGCATACGATCGATGGAGCAATTTGTCTCCTGGCTGGGAAAGGCGCCGGGCCGTAAGCTGGCAATCTGGATCAGTCCGGGATGGCCAATCTTCGACAATCCCAATGTGACCATCAGCGCGCAGGAGCAACGCAGGATCTTCGGCACGGTTGTGGATTTCTCCAGTGCCATGCGCGCCGCCAATGTGACCCTCTATTCCATTGACCCGCTCGGTCCCCTCGACGCCGCCAGCACGCGGAGCTTCCTCTGGGAGAATTTCAGGAAGCCGGTGACCAAGCCAACCAAAGCGGATCCGGGAGATTTGGCCCTGCAGGTCATGGTCGAGCACACCGGCGGCAAAGTCTTGCTGGGAAGCAACGATATCACCGGCGAAATCCGGAACTGCGTGCAGGATGGTCTCGCATGGTACTCCGTAACCTTCGAGCCGCAACCCAGCGAAACGCCGGATACCTGGCATGACATTCAGGTGAAGGTTAACCGGCAGGGCGTCGTCGTCCGCACGCGGAACGGCTATTACGGGGAGCCGCCCGCCGCCAACCACGGGCAATGAGGCAAAACCGCCGCAGCGCGACGGCGGAACGCGTGGCGATGCGGCGGGCCGCGCATCAGCTGTATGATCGACCCCTCATCTTCGAGGACCCGCTGGCGCTCCGGATTCTGAGCGACGAGTCCGCGGAGCGCGTTCGCACCCAAAGCGAGGAAGAGACACATACACCCTGGGTGCGCGGCTTTCGCGCCTTCATGGCGGCTCGCAGCCGGTTCGCGGAAGAGGAACTGGCGGCTTCATATACGCAGGGGATTCGGCAATACGTCGTGCTGGGCGCCGGCCTCGACACATTCGCTTACCGCAATCCCTGGCCGGATCTGCGAGTCTTCGAAGTCGATCACCCCGCAACCCAGGCCTGGAAACGCGAACGTCTCCTGCATGCCGGTATCGCGATTCCTGATTCGCTGCGCTTTGCGCCGGTCGATTTTGAGCACGGAACCTTGGCTGCGGGACTTGACGCGGCAGGATTGCGCACCGCCGAGCCGGCCTTTTTCTCCTGGCTGGGGGTGGTGCCCTATCTCACGCAGGAAGCTGCCCTTGCCACTCTGCATTCCATCGCTGGCCTGCCGGGCGGCAGCGGAGTGGTTTTCGACTATTGCATTCCGCGCGAACAGATGAGCGAGATGACGCGGCGATTCTTCGATGCTCTGGCCGAGCGCGTCGCCCGGGCCGGCGAGCCCTTTCAGCTCTTCCTCGATCCTGAGACGCTCAGCCGCGAGTTGCGGGCCCTGGGATTCGCCCGAATCGAGGACCTCGACAGTGCGGCGATCCGTGCGCGCTGGTTGGGTGCGGATGCGCAGCAGCCGTCGCTGCACGGCGGTTCAGGCCGAATGGTGTGCGCCCGGCTTGCCTGAATCACTACATGTTTGTGTGCCCGGCACGCATTTCCTCGTTGAAGACGGGCCGCGTCACCGCCAACGCGGCGTCTAGCTTCGCGCGGTACTCCGGTGCGTGGGCCAGCAGCGTTTGCGTCGCCGAGGCGTATTCGCCTTCGAGTGCCAGGACTCCCTGGTGCGACAGATCAGCGGCCATGCGAGCCAGCTCCTCCGAGGTGGTGTTCAGATACTGCGCGTCGCGCGGATCGGTAATCCACACCGGTTGGTTATTGCCCAGCACCCCGGAAAGCCAGTAGACCTTGAGTGCCAGAAAATCCATCCGGCTCTGATCGTCGGTGTCGGTAAAGAAGAACTTTCTCTGCCAGCGGCTGTAGTAGCGCGTGGTGACCGGCACGGGCTGTCGGTTGCCGCTTTTCAGCATCTCCAGTTGGCCGCGATCCAGAGTCTTGCGAACAGCGTTGTAAATAAAGGTTTCCGCGTAAGGCTGCTCGGGCGCCGGAACGATCTCGGCGAAGGTCACGGTCATGCTGGCCGAAACCAGCGTGTGCAGCGGAGATCCGGTTCCGTCTTCGAGACCAATAGTTCCGTGGACAATGAAGGTGTCAGAGCCGGATGTAGAGCGATGAAACGGCCAGCCGAAGTGGCTGAAGCTGATGGGCAAGCCGGCCAGCGTCACATACACATCGGGGCGTGGGTTGCGCAGCCGCTGAGCCGCCTCGCGCAAATGGCTCGTCATCTCCGGCAGCAAATCTGGCTTGCGAAAATCGAATGCCTCGCTCAATTCGAGCAGCAGCGACGCCTCCGCAGGAGCATTGCCGGAAGCGGCAAAGCGAAAGCGAGTGGTCGGATGGCCGTTGAAATCGGCTCCTGTGTCCACGGAAATAACGGTGAGACCGGCCTCACGGGCCGCGGTCTGCAGATTGGCGATGAGAGTGCTTTCCACAGGAGCAGTCATGCTGGTTCTAAAGTAGATTGTAGCGGCTTAGCGCTCTGGGGCGAAAGCTGGCTGGAACCCCCGTCCCCGGAAAAGTTCAGATCTCCCCCTGGTGCATCCGCGGTTGTTAACTAACCAGATAAATTACCTATATGCTCCGAAGGAGCCCGCTTTGACCCCCAGATCGCAACTTTTCGACGGGACCAGCGTCTAGAAGGAATCAGCTTTCTACAGGGAAGGCAGGAGACCACGTGCACATTTTTCGTCGTACCGCCTTCGCGGTGTTCGCTTCTGTTCAATTGTTGGTGCTGCTGGCTGCGTTAGCGAAACCTGCGTATGGCTATGTCGACCCCGGCTCGGGGCTCCTGGCGGTTCAGGTGGGTGGTTCGATGCTGGCGGGCGGCTTGTTTGTGTTGAGGTCCAAGCTTCGGAAGCTCCTGCGGTTGTCGCCCAGTGCGCCGCCATCCGAAACCCAAGACGATAAGGATCAACGCGAAACAGGAGCCTGATGGGTTTTGCCGAGCTGACGCTCGAGACCTTTCGCGACCCTGCCGGTTCGTTGCGGGTAGATGGCAATCGCGTCCTGCGCCGGGTGAATCCCGAAGCTGCCGCCGCGGCCCTGGCGTTTCTGCGTTCGGACCTCGCCCATACCTGGGTCGAGCAGGGGCGGCTGATTGAAACTAGCTTCCTCGAAGCTCACGACGAGGAGCTCACCCTCGCCCATCCCCGCATCTTCTTTCCTTCGTATCCGTGGGAATGGACGCCTTCGGCGTGGATCGCGGCCGCGGATCTGACCCTCGACTTCAGCGAAGCCCTGCTGGAACGAGGTCTGATCCTGAAGGATGCCACCCCACTCAACATTCTGTTTGTGGGCACGCGCCCCGTTTTCGTCGATGTGCTTTCCGTTGAAGAGCGCGATCCCACCAGCCCGCTGTGGTTGGCTTACGGACAGTTTGTCAGGACCTTCCTCCTTCCGCTGACAGCCTGGGCCTACCTTGGCTGGCCCTTGACGGGCGCGATCCAGAAGCGCGATGGCTATGAGCCCGCGGATCTCGCGCCCTTTCTGGGTCTGAGCCGGCGCTGGCGAGATCCGTTCCGCTCCCTTGTCACCCTCCCCCTGATGCTCGAGAAATCGGCTGGCGCGGGCAATCCTGCAGGGCCGCAAATTCGGCAGACGCCCGAGGCCGCACTGGGTGTCCTGCGCCGCAACCTGGGAAATCTGCGCAGACACCTCCGTGCAGTCGAGAAGCGAATCCACGCAAGCCGCGGTGCATCGCGCTGGAGCGATTATGTGCGCTCGGCGGATCACTACGGTGATGAGGATCAGGAGCGGAAGAAGAGCTTCGTGCAGGACGCTTTGGGAGCCGCGCATGCCCGGCACGTCCTCGACCTGGGAGCGAACAGCGGCGCCTACTCGCGCATCGCGGTCGAGGCCGGAGCCGACGTGGTGGCCTGGGATACGGATCTGCCCGCGACGGAGGAGAACCGGTGCCGGGCCCTCGAGGGCGAACTGCCCATCACTGCATTGATCGCCAACCCCGCCCGGCCAACCCCCGCGGCGGGCTGGCGTAACGCGGAGAACCTCAGCCTGCTGGATCGGGCGCGGAGTCGCTTCGACTGCGTCATGATGCTGGGGCTGATCCATCACCTGCTTCTCTCCGAGCAGATTCCTCTGCGCGAAATTTCGGCGCTGCTGCGCGAACTAACCACCAGTTGGGCGATCGTCGAGTGGATTCCGGCCTCGGACCCGCGCTTCGTGGATCTGCTCCGCGGGCGCGACGCGCTGTACGGGCATCTCGACGAAAAAGCCTTCCTCCGGGCGACCGAGCCTGCCTTCACGGTTGTTCTTCGCGAAGCGTTGCCGAATGGCCGCGTGCTCTTCCTGTTGCAGGCAAGGTAACGACGGGTGGCGGAACGGACCATCCCATCCCATGGCAGTTCCTGGGGGCGCTGCTGGCTGGAGGGCGCCGGAGCTGCGATTCTGCTGTCGCCCGGCCTGCTCTGGAGCGAACTCTCCCGCACCCACATCGACCTTTATCACAGGCTTCTCCCGCTCACGACGGTCCAGCGCGCCCTCGCCATCGACCTGATCGTCTTGTCGCTCGGCGCGATGGTGGTGATCCGGCTGCTGGATCGCACCGCATCGCCATCCAGGGGCGCGCACCGCGGCGGCCGGCTCGTTGTGCTGGTGTGGGCGCTGTGGTTTGGGCTGCTCGCGGCGCGCGCCGTTGCGGGGGCCATGGTTGCCCAGGTGCTGTCGTGGCAGCAAATCACAACAGGGCGAGTGTTTCTCCTGACCGTGGTCGTCGGCGGCCTGGTGTGGCTGGTCTCCGCGCGCGGTTGGGAACAAATGGTAAAAGTCGTGCGTTTCGCCACTCTGCTGCTCGGCTTCTGCATTTTCTGGATGATTCCCGTGCTGCTGTCCGGCAGCCTGGTCCACCAGCCCTGGGATCAGCCTTCATTCCGGAAGACCGTGCAGTCAGGGGATTCGCAGCACCCCCGCATCGTCTGGCTGCTGTTCGATGAGATGTCGTACGAGCAGGTGTTCGCCCACCGCTGGCCAGATCTCGAACTCCCGAACCTCGATCGCCTGCGCGCGGAGAGCGTGACCTTCTCGGACATTCGGCCCGACGGCTACTTTACCGAAGATGTGATTCCTTCTCTGCTGCTGGGTCAGCCAATCGAACAGGTACGGGGTACCCCCGCCGGCTGGATGATTTATCAGTCCCGGCACAAGGGGCCGTGGCTGCGGTTCGACGGAAACCAGACGCTGTTTGCCGATGCCGAACGGGAAGGCTGGACGACCGGCGCGATCGGCTCCTATAACCCTTACTGCCGACTCCTAAAGGACCAGCTCGATTTCTGCTGGATGGATTTACCGGCCCTGCCGGACCATTTCTCGCGCACGCAATCCACACTCGGAAACGTGCTTGCTCCGCTGGCGGCGAACGGGTCGAGGATGTTCTCCGGACACGAACGAGTCGAATCGTCCTCTTCTCTAGACTCCATCGGTGCTGTTCAGGCCGGCGATGCGCAGATCGGCGATGCGCAGATCGACCTGTGCTTCGTTCACCTGCCCCTGCCGCACCCGCCCGGCGCCTACGACCGGCGCACCGGCAAGATCGGGCCGACCGGCAGCTATATCGACAATCTGGCCCTTTCGGATGGCATTCTGGGGCAAATGCTGGCTGACATCGCCGCTAGCCCGGCAGCCGGCCGCACCACGGTCGTCCTCTCCTCCGACCATAGCTGGCGCACATTTCTGTGGCGTCACGCCTTCGGCTGGACTCGCGAGGATGAGCTGGCCTTCGCCTTGCAAGGCAGCCACTTCGAACCGAGGCCGATGCTCATGGTCCGCTTTCCCGGTGAGACTTCTGCCGCTGAGATCAACCGGCCGGTGCCGCTGCTGGCCATGCACGACCTGATCGAGAAACTCATGGCCGGCCAGATCGGGAATCCCCAGCAGCTGGAAAGCTGGGCGGAGCATCAGCGGGATTACGGCGCGGCCGCAAAATAGCACAGATCTGCCTGGCGGGATCCGCCGCTGCCGGCCGCTATCACGTCCTTTGCGTGAAGAAGCTCCGCGTATCGGCTCGCAGCAGCAGGCTGAGAAAGACTGCTGCGATCAGGACTCCGGAGCTGGCTTTCAGCCAGTCATGCGTGACCGCCACGCTGGCCACATCGCCCAGCCCGTTCAGGCCGAAAGTTACCAGCGCCAGCCACCAGGCCCAGCGGCGGCGACGGAGCAATCCTGCCGCCGTTGCCGCCGCAATGGGACAGAGGACCAGCAACAGCACGCCGGAGACGCGCCCCATCCGCGCGAATGCCGCATAAGCGCGCGGGTTAAGTCTCCAGATGCGGTCGAAAACGGTGCCAGGAAAAGCCAGCGAAAGGCCGGTGATGAGGGCCATGCCGCCCGCCATGCACGAAATGATCGCCATCGTGGTGACGATCGGAGGACGCCGCAGCGGATCGGTCATGAGCGACGGCATCGCAGTCGCCTACGGATACAGGACGCGAACGGGGCCGTCCGTGGCATTCTGCACCTTGATGCGCTTGGCCAGGCCGAGATAGCCGAGCAGGCGGATTCCCCAGTAGTTGAAATCGAGCTCGTACCAGGCCATGCCGTGGCTGGCGGAGACGGGATGCGCGTGGTGATTGTTGTGCCAGCCCTCGCCGCCGGTGATCAGCGCGACCCACCAGTTGTTGCGGGAGTCGTCGCGGGTCTGAAAGCGCCGCGCGCCCCAGATGTGGGTCGCGGAGTTAACCAGCCAAGTCGCATGCAGTCCCAGGGTGATCCGCAGGAACGTGCCCCAGAGAAACCAGGACCAGCCGCCAATCAGAAACAGTCCGATGCCCACGACGGTGAGCGGGACCCAGTGCCAGCGGCTGAGCCAGACGTAAAAAGGATCGGAGGCCAAGTCGGGAACGTAGCGCGCCAGCAGCGGATTGCGATTGCGCAGGGAGCCGTGCAGGATCCAGCCCATGTGCGACCACCACTTGCCGTCGCGGGGCGAATGGGGATCGCCGGGGCGGTCGGTGAGCTGGTGATGCATGCGATGAACGGCGACCCAGTAGATGGGCCCGCCCTGCAGAGCCAGCGTGGCGCACAGCGCCATGGCGTATTCGACCCACTTCGGGGTGGCGTAGCCGCGGTGGGTGAGCAGCCGGTGGTAACTCATGGCAATGCCGACATTCTGGGCTAGCACCCACAGCACGATAAAGACAGCGAGAGCGCTCCACGAAAAGAAGAACAGGGCAGCGACGGCGCCGAGATGGAAGACGGTCAGGGTGACGGCGAAGATGACGTTCAGTCCGGAGGAACGCGTCTGAGCGAGAGCTTCGGCATCGGCGTGGACGGAATCGGGGTGCGCTGAATCCGGGTGGGGGTCGGCGGGAATCTCAGCAAGCGTCGACATGCTATCAGTATCCCAGTCCTCGCACGTCAGGGAAACGGCGAAGAGTGTAAGAGTTGCGTAATGGCGGGTGGCCAGTCGTGGTGAGCTGGGGTTGAACATCTGGATGGTTGGCTTTACGTCAGGACACCGGTAACCCCACTCAAACCCGTGTTGTCATCCCGAACGCGCAGCGGAGGGGATCCGCGGTTGCTTTTTCATGCTTTCTGGGTGGAACACGGTTCCATGCATGACTGGGTCGGATTCTGTAGTCCTGCCATTTCTTGCGGGCAATTGATCCCGCCACCTATGAACTGGAGACTTCCACAGCGCGAACCGGTTCGGGTCGCGGCGCTTCGTCCATGCGTCCGAAGATCATCTTGCCAGACGCGGTCTGGAGCACCGAGGTGACGGCGATCTCCACCGAGCGGCCGATGAGGCGGCGGGCGTGGTCGACGACCACCATAGTGCCATCGTCGAGATAGCCGACCCCCTGGTCGAATTCCTTGCCTTCTTTCATGACCATGACCCGCATCTTCTCGCCAGGCAGGACAACGGGACGGAGGGAGTTCGCCAGATCGTTGATGTTGAGCACCGCGACCCCGCGCACCTGCGCGACCTTATTCAGATTGAAGTCGTTGGTCACGATTTTGGCATCGAGCTGGCGAGCCAGTTCGATGAGCTTGAGATCGACTTCGCGGATGTGGGGATAGTCCTCTTCGGCGATCTGGATGGTGATCTGCGAATTCGCGCGCATGCGCTGCAGGACGTCGAGACCGCGGCGGCCGCGCTGGCGTTTGGACGAGTCGGAGGAGTCAGCCACCATCTGCAGTTCGCGGAGGACGAACTCGGAAATGATGAGGGTGCCTTCGAGGAAGCCGGTCTCGGCGATGTCGGCGATGCGGCCGTCGATGATGGCGCTGGTATCGAGGACCTTGGTATTGCGCCGGCCTCCGCGTTCGCCGGCAAAGAGGCCGCCCAGGGCGGCGAGGTTCAGCAAATCACCCTTGCTGGCTCCGACCACAAGGCCGATGTAGGTCATGAGCAGCAGAACGCCGATCTGAAAGAGGCTGCGCGCCTGTCCAACGGGAAGCGCATTGCGCAGGACCAGAGAAAAGAGAAAGGCGCCGGTGATGCCCAGCAGGCTGCCGATGACCGCTCCGATGAGGCGGCGCAGGGTGAGGGCGCGAACCCGCAGCTCGAAGAAGATGATGAGAGCCGCAGCGACCGCGCCGCTGGCGGCAGAGATCCACGCGTTGACGCCGAAGGGACGAAAGAACCAGCAGGCAACGGTAAAGATCAGAATGAAAAGAAGACGTAAAGCAAATAAGTCCATAAGGGCCCCCAGGAAGTCCGGCGCGGCCTGAAACGAGGGCTTTCCCTCAGGGGAGAAGGAGGTCCGCAACGCCGGGCACAGGGAGTATACTCACGCCTCGCGCTGTGGGGAAGGGGTTTGCACCCGGGCGGAATCGCTGAGCCGACCGGGCGTCGGGGCGATTGACGTCAGAGTTTTGCTTACCTCGCAGGAGCAGTCCTCGCAGGCGCGCCCGCTGGCGGCGCACTCGCGCGGATGCAGGATCAGGGTCGCGATTCGGTCAATATTTCGGGATGTCCGGATCGATCTCGTCGGACCAGGCATGAATGCCGCCAGCGAGATTGTGGACCTTGTCGAAGCCGTTGTTGGCCAGAAATTCCGCGGCACGCTGGCTGCGGGCTCCGGTGCGGCAGTGGACGACAACCTCCTGGGCCGGGTTGAGCTCGTCGATACGGTTGGGCAGTTCGCCGAGCGGAATCAGCCGGCCGCCGATTTGGGCGATCTGGACTTCGTAGGGCTCGCGCACATCGAGAAGCAGCAGATCATCGCCGGCGTCGAGGCGCCGCTTGAGTTCGTTCACCGTCATTTGAGGAATGCCGTTCTTCATCGTGTCCGCTTTCTGTTCCGGGACAATGCCGCAGAACTGTTGGTAGTCGATGAGTTGGGTCACGGTGGGGTGCGTCCCGCAGACGGGGCACTCGGGATTCTTGCGCAGCTTTAGCTCGCGGAAGCGCATGTCGAGCGAATTGACGAGCAGCAGACGGCCGATCAGCGGCTCGCCCTTGCCAAGGATGAGCTTGATAACCTCGGTTGCCTGGATAACGCCGACCAGACCCGGCAGGATGCCGAGCACGCCGCCTTCGGCGCAGGAGGGGACGAGCCCGGGCGGAGGCGGTTCTGGGTAGAGGCACCGGTAGCAGGGGCCGTCTTCCGCGGCGAAAACGCTCGCCTGGCCCTCGAAGCGAAAGATGGAGCCGTAAGCATTCGGCTTGCCGGTAAGCACGCAGGCGTCGTTGACGAGGTAGCGGGTCGGGAAGTTGTCGGTGCCGTCGGCGACGATGTCGTACTGGCGGATGATCTCGAGCGCATTCTGGCTGGTCAGCATGGTTTCGTGCTTCACCACCTTCAGGAACGGATTGAGCGCCTGCAGCTTTTCGGTCGCCGAGTCGAGCTTGGACCGCCCGACATCTTTGGTGCTGTGGATGATCTGACGCTGCAGGTTGCTCGAATCCACGACATCGAAGTCGACGAGGCCGAGGGTGCCGATGCCCGCGGCCGCAAGATAAAAGGCGAGCGGCGAGCCGAGTCCGCCGGTGCCGACGCACAGCACTTTGGCGGCCTTGAGCTTCTGCTGGCCTTCCATGCCGACCTCGGGGAGGATGAGATGGCGGGAGTAGCGGGCGAGCTCTTCGGTGGAGAACTGCGGGGGGGTAACGGGTTCGGTGGTGGCTGCCATAAGAACTCCCTTTCAGTTTAACGAGAGAGCTGGGTTTGCGTTTGCGCCGAAGGCGCGTGCGCCCGTCTGGCCAAGACCGCCGGCGATGGAGGGGATGATGGAGAGAGCGTCGGAGTCCTTGACGGTCGTTTCTTCGCGTTCCGGCAAATAGCGGACATCCTCGTCGTTGAGGTACAGGTTGACGAAGGAGCGCAGCAGGCCATCGGGGGTGTAGAGGTGCTTTTTTAAATCGGGAAACTTATCCAGCAACGTGGTGACCGCCTGAGCGACCGTATCGGCGTGGACGGTGATGCTCGACTGGTTGCCGGCGAAGGCGCGCAGAGAGGCAGGAATCTCAATCTTCATCGCTAGTGCTCTTCCTTGGGGCTCAAGGGAGCCCGGGCTCTGATGTCCTTGGTTGGGGAGGGGAACAGGGCGTATGGCACGGCTACGGAAGCCGTGCCCCGCTACAGAGACAAAGAGCGCAGAAACAGAATGCGCACAGGCTGGCGACGGGGAGCATCAGTCGGCTGCCTCCCCGGTCCCTGCGGGTTCCAGACCAGGTTCGAGACCAGGATCGAGCTGGCCGGTCACTTCGAGGGCTTCGTCCGCGAAACGCTTGTCGTCCTCGGTCGTTCCCGTAAGCCGAAAAGAGTTGGTCTGCCGGGCTGCGCCTTTCTCGACTGCGGTGATTACGTAGCTGCAGCCGATCCAATGCGCCTCGGCGAAATCGGTGGGCGACCAGCGCGCGGGGTGGTCGGGATGGGAGTGGTAAAAGCCGACGATCTCGAGGCCGCGTTCGCGCGTGGTGCGCTGGATGCGGACGAGCTCGTGAGGTGCGATCTGATAGCGATTATGCGCCGAATCGATACGGGTGTTGCCGGCCCGGATCGCCTCTGCGACTTCATTGACCGCGGTTTCACCGCCTGGCGCAGAGCGGCCCAGCAACACACCGCAGCATTCGTGCGGGTACGTCTCTTCGCCATGCTGGCGGAGGGCGTCGTAGATCTGCTGGCTGAGGCGCAACAACAAGGTCATTCCTCCCAGAACCGTTCGCTCAGGTATTTGTCGGCGGCATCAGGCAAGATGGTCACGATTACGGCTGCTTTTCCGACGCGGGCCTGCTCTTCGGCGATGCGGCGCGAGGCGACGATTGCGGCGGCCGCGGAAATGCCGACCAGCAGGCCTTCCGTGCGCGCCAGACGTTTGGCCATCGCGTAGGCGGCTTCGGTTTCGACTTCCATATTGCGGTCGGCGAGGTTCGGATCGTAGATCGCGGGAACGATCGACCTGGGCATGTACTTCAGGCCTTCGAGACCGTGAAAGGGCGAGTCCGGCTGCATCGAAGCGCATTCGATTTCAGGATTCGCTTCCTTCAGGCGCCGTGCCACGCCCATAAAGGTGCCGCTGGTGCCGAGCCCGGCGACGAAGTGGGTGACGGTTCCGTCGGTCTGCTCCAGAATTTCCGGGCCGGTGCCGTTGTAGTGGGCGCGTTCGTTGGCCGGGTTGCTGTACTGATCGGCATAGAAATACTGCGGATCGGCCTCCAGCTCGCGGGCCTTGCGGATGGCGCCGTCAGAGGCCTCAGTGGGGTCGGTCCAGACGACCTTGGCTCCGTAGGCCTGGAGGATGCGGCGGCGCTCGGGCGAGACGTTGGAGGGCATGCAGAGGGTCACGGGGAAGTCGAGCGTGGCGCCAAGCATGGCGTAGGCGATGCCGGTGTTGCCGCTGGTGGCGTCGAGCAGGCGGCGTCCCGGGCAGAGCTGCCGGGTGCGAAGCGCTTCGAGGACGATGGCGGAGGCCGCGCGATCTTTGACCGAGCCACCGGGGTTGGTCCATTCGGCCTTGGCCAGGATGTGTACGCCGGGCAGGTCGGCGGTCAGCCGCTCCAGACGAAGCAGAGGCGTGTTCCCGATGCGATCGAGCAGTCGGGTGCCGGGCACGCTGGTCCGGGCTGGGGGAACCGTGGCTGGGGCGAGTGTGACCATCGGAACCTTCGGGTTCAACCTCAATTTGGCGCGTGTGCTCAAGGTATGCGAACCTGAGAGCAGCGGCCTGGGGCTGTATTCAGCTTACCGTTTGGGCTGCTTCCGGGGAAATGCCAGCCATGCTCAAAAAGCCGCGCCAGCGTACGTGGGACGGAATTCTCAGCGAACTCAGCCGCCTACAATTCGATGTTCAGGACGTGGCTGGAGTCGCAAACCAGAAGCGAATCTCGAAATACGGCTGCTCCATCGTGATCGAAAAGGCCGATAACGAGGCCGGATTGCGGATGGTGGTGCGTCCGGGGCCGGTCTTTGGAGGCGAAATCGCGCAGCTGGTCGATCGCGGCTTTCAGAAGTTCTTTACGACGAGCAAAGCGGAATTTCCGGCGACCGCCGACCGCCTGAAGACGCTGCACCAGTTCGTCGAGGAGCTGAAGGAGACGACCAGCTCGATCACTCTGTACAACGAAGCGCTGGGCACGGTGAGCGACGCCTATTTGTACGACCGGGTGCGGGGACGGGACCTGCCCGAGGCGAAGAGGCCGACACCGGCCTGGGAGCAGTCGGAGACAGTGAACCTGGACCGGGGACCTCGCGAGCGATAAACGCAGAAAAAGACAGGGAACGCGATCGGGCTTTCGCGCGTCTATGCAGTCATGCGATTTTGTCTGCGTCGGCTGGATTTCCCCGGTTTGAGCCTGTTGGCAACGTGCTGGATTCTGACGGCAACCGTGCTTC
This sequence comes from Acidobacteriaceae bacterium, assembly GCA_036267095.1. Lineage (GTDB taxonomy): Bacteria > Acidobacteriota > Terriglobia > Terriglobales > Acidobacteriaceae > Palsa-343. The sequence continues at coordinate 47,673 of DATAWS010000015.1, read as the reverse complement.
CTCAGACGACGAACCAAACCCCGCAGCACCAGCCTGCCGCGGGCGGCATCATTCCCATGCCGGCGGATCGCGCCCAGGATTCCTATGCGATCTATTCTCTGCTGATGCCGGGGCCAACGCTGGCTCATCTTCCGGCAGAGCAGGGGGGGCCTTGGGCGATTGCCGCGGTCACGGTCAACGACCCGGAACGCAGCCCGCGCATTCCTCCACAGGGCCAGCTGAAACCGCCGCCGGATCATCCCCGGCCCTTCAACGAAGCGGTGGCGGACTACGAAACCAACCGCTACACGCGGATCCAGCTCAATAAAGAGAGCTTCCAGATGAATCATGCCTTCGAGCTGGTCAATCCCAACACAGCCAAAACCTCCGGTTATCCGGGAGTGACATTCTTCAGCGAAGTCTACTTCGACTCGAAGCACCAGGCTGCTCTGGTGTACCAGAGCGAGTGGTGCGCGAACCTGTGTTCCTCGGGGACGTGGATCTATCTCGAGAAACAGGGTGACCGGTGGGTGCGACGGTCGGGGATCGTGGTGCCCGGGGTATAGGGCACCACGTCCGGCAAGCCGCGAGGGTGTGGGCTAGGGCGTGGCTGTCGCCGGCTCGCCGCTGAGCGCCTCAAACTGGGAAGCGATCGCCGCGATGGCGGTGTCGAAGTTGTGGTCGTGGGTCTTCTGCAGGTAGGCGTATTCGATGGTCCGCGTCAGCGTCCAGAGGGCGTAGTGCGTCTTCCGGTCATAGACCGTCAGCGTGAACATCGGCCGAGGATCGGCGTTGCCCGCGACCTTGTTGTCGCGCAGCGATCCGTAGGGCGCGTTCAGTTTGATCTCCAGCACCAGATCGGCCTCGGACGGGTCGCTTACGAGTTGGTATTGTCCGGAAGCTTTCAGCGCGTCATAGAGCTGGTTATAGCCGCGGCTCGGATCGCCGCTGAACGGTTCGGGAAAGAGGCCGGCGTCGCCGCCGCCGTTGGAGATGAAGATGGCTTTGGCCGACGCAATGGCCGCGGGGACCGGGCCAGGGGCGGATTGTGCGAGGAGAGTGGCGGCAGAAAAAAGTATCGCGCAGAGAAAAGCAGAGATTTTGGCGTTGCTCATAAGCTCCCTCCCAGGGAGAAATGAACCGTTGATGTGGACGTGCGGCACGACTCAATGGTTTCGATCTCAGTTTGGCTACGAAAAGGCCCGAGTCACGGTTACTTTTTGCGGGCGCGTTCGCGCTGCAGCTCGCGCCAGAGCTCGCTTTTCGAGACGCCGCGTTCGCGGGCGATGCGCTTGAGGGCGTCTTTCTCGGCCAGAGGTTCGGTCTGTGCGAGTTCGGCCAGCCTTTCCGTGATGCTGAGTTCCGAGCCTGCTCCGGCCGCGGACCTCGGCTGCGATTCGACGAGCAGGACGATCTCGCCACGGATGCTGTCGCGCCCGGCCAGCTGTTCGCGCACGGAGTGCACCGTTCCGCGCAGGAACTCCTCATGCATCTTGGTCAGCTCACGAGCAACGGCGATGCGGCAGTCCAGCCCCCACACAGCTTCGACGGCGGCCAGGGTGTCTAGAATACGGTGCGGCGCCTCATAGAAGACGATCGTTCGTGGTTCAGAGAGATTCCCCGCCAGGTCCTCCAGAGCTGTCCGGCGTGCTCCGGCTTTGGGCGGAAGAAAGCCGGCGAAGAAGAAGCGCTCGGCGTCGAGTCCGGCGGCCACCAGCGCCGCGAGCACAGCGCTGGCTCCAGGAATGGGATAGACCGGAATGCCCTCGGCGATGGCGGCCGCTGACAGCAACATACCGGGATCGGAGATGCCGGGGGTTCCGGCATCGGAAACCACGGCGATGCGAGCGCCGTTCTTCAGCGCAGCAATCAGCCCGCGGCTGCGGTCCGCTTCGTTGTGCTCATGGCTGCTGATCGTGGGGGTTGCGATGCTGTAGCGATCGAGCAGCTTGCGCGTCTGGCGCGTGTCTTCGCAGGCAATGCGGTCGACGGAGCGGAGCACGCGCAGCGCGCGGAGGGTAATGTCTTCGAGATTGCCGATGGGGGTGGCAACCAGGTAGAGGCCTGGCGCCAGCGGTTCGTCAGCCACGTTCAAACCTGTTCAGCCACGCTCATCGCCGCGTTCGAGGCGGCGGTACTCGGCCAGCAGACCCATGCTGCTGCTCAGGTTCTGCCAGGTGACGATGCCGACGATGCGGCCGCTTTCGGCGACCGGGATGAGCGACATGCGGCCGCTGCCGATGCGGCGGATGAGGGCCCCGAGCGAGTCGTCGGGCTGGGCGACCTGGAAGGCGCGCGACATGATGGCCTGGATGTATCCATTGCCGCCCTGGCGGAGCGCCTGAATGATGCCCTGGCGGGAAACCACGCCGACCAAGCTGGCGCCACGCACCACCGGGAAATCGTCCTGCAGGCTGTGGATGGCTTTGTAGAGGGCGTCGGACAGTGTATCCGAGGGAGAGAGCGTGTCGAAATCCGTCAGCATGACGTCGCGCATACGCACGGTTTCGACGACCGACTGGAAGAGCACGCCCTGATCCTCCAGCTGGGCGCCAATGAAGACAAAGAAGCCGCCCATGATAAGCCAGGGGCTGATGGCGGCTGCCACATGCGTATTGGGGATGGCCAGCAGCGCGAGGCCGGCGACGACAGCGCCGATGCCCAGCATCTGACCGAATCCCGAGGCCGAGCGGGTGGCCTGGGCCACGCCGCGGGAGCGGGAGAAGCCGCTGCGCATGAGCCGGCCGGCGTCGAGGGGATAGGCAGGGATGCAGTTGACCAGCGCCAGCGCCACATTCAGCCAGACGGTGGAGCGCATCAGGTGGCCCGGGGTGACCAGCGGAAGCGCGAGGATGGGCACGTGCGAGGTGGCGCCTTTGATGAGCATGGCCACCAGCCCGGCGAAAAGCAGATTCGACGCGGGGCCCGCGATGGTCAGGGCCCACTCGGCCGATCCCTCGATGGCGTGCTCCGCCATTTCCGGGCTGGAATAGGAAAACAGGCCGCCGATGGGAAGCAGCAGCACGCTGCGGACGGCCAGACCATGCCAGGCGGCGGTCAGGGCCCGCGCGGCCTCCCGGCCGAGAACCGCGCCGAACAGCAGGAACCAGAGCATCACGCCGCGCCAGGATGACTGGCCCGAAAAGTCGGTAGTGAGAACACAGAAGAGCAGCAGCAGAAGAAAGAAATAGTGAATGCGCAGGTGCACACCAAACCAGCGTCCCAGGGGTAATGACCATGCGCGCATTGCGATCTCCGGCGTCTTGATGATTATTGTAGAGGGTCGGCCAAATTTGGAGGCGGAGGCGCGATGCGGGTGATTGCCGGCGAGTATCGTTCACGGGTGCTGCAGGCGCCGCCCGGCGTGGATACGCGGCCCACCAGCGATCGCCTGCGTGAGACGCTCTTCAACGTCCTGGCGCCGAGGATCGCTGGCGCGGTTTTTCTGGATCTCTATGCAGGTTCGGGAGCGGTGGGCATCGAAGCGCTCAGCCGGGGCGCGCGGGAGACGATTTTTGTCGAGCAGGCTGATCTCGCCTTGCGCGCGATCCGCGCAAATTTGGCGGCGCTGGGCATCCGGGGAGGGTATGCGCTGGAAGCGCGCCCTTTGAGGGCGGGACTGCGCCGTTTGCTGAAAGCGGGGCGGACCGTGGACATCGCCTTTCTCGATCCACCCTATAGAGACGGGCCCGAATACGCCGTCGCGCTGGGGCTGCTGGGAGGAGAATGCTCCGGCCTTTTATCGGCGGGGGCCGTGGTGGTTGCAGAGCACGAGAAGCGGCGCGACCTTGATGAGCGCTACGGCAGCCTCATTCGATCAAGGGTTCTGAAGCAGGGAGACGCCGCGCTAAGTTTCTACGGGGCGGATTCGGGCGGAACGTGAAAGCTTGCGCCCGTGCGCAGATCGACAGTGAAGGGCAACTCCCGGTCGGTCAGCAGATCCCAGCCGAATCCGTAGAGTTGGTTGCCGCGAATCTCGGTGAGCCGCAGGCCTTCGGCGGAGAGACGCGGCGTCTGCCACGCTTCGCCGTTAGCTCCCCAGGCCAGCAGAGCGTGATGGCCGGTAAAGAGCAGCAGGCCGTGTTCTGGCAGCGGGCGAACCTCAAGCGCGGGACGAAAAGGCAGGTGCGCGCACGATTGCGGCGCGCGCATGTTCACGATGTAAGCGTAGCCGCCGGCGACGGCGCACAGATCGTCGGCGGCAGGACAGCTCCACAGCCCGGAGGGCAACGCGGGTTCGGCGAATCCCAGAGCGAAGGTCGCGAGGAAGAGTGCGCCCTCTGAGGGACGAACCAGAACTTCCAGCGCGCCCCGCTCCACTTCTTCCGCCCGATGTGGATAGGCGAAGTGTTGCGGAGGCAGGATCAGCGGGCGCTTCTCCAGGACCTCCGCTTCCCATGAACGCGGGAAGGCGCTGGTTATGCGCCGGGATGAAAGTTCAGGATCCATTCCAGTTGCTCGGGGGTATCGGGAACCATGTAGCCGCGCGCCTTCTCGATGAGGCGCACCGCCGGATCGGCTTCCCAGCCCAGCGCGATCATCACCGAGGCGAGGAGCACGGTGGCCCGGCCGATGCAGCCGCGGCAGTGAGCGCCCACGGCTTTGCCGGCCTTCACTTCCTCGCGCAGCTCGGCAATGAGTTTGCGGAAGGCGGGCAGATCCGGCGGGGTGCAGCGGTCGGTGATGGGAAACGAGATGAAGCGCATGCCAAGCTGGGTGGCGATGCGGCCTTCCTCGGTCAGGCTCAGGTCTTCGTTGTCCTCGGGCGTGAGCATCGAGACGATCACACGGATGCCGGCGTCGCGCACCTGTTCGAGGTCCGCCTGCAGGCCGTCGCCGCCCTGTGGGCGCAGAACGATGGCCAGCCGAGAGGGCTGGGCTTCGCCGATCCAGAGGACGGTCTTCATGGTTGTTTGCCGAGGAACCCCTCGATGCGCTCCCGCACGCTCAGGACGTGAGTGGGGAGCTGCAGACGGCTGCCTTCCTCAAAAATTGGGATGAGCTTGTCGAACTCCGGGCCGGAATGCGATCCGGTCAATGCGATGCGCACAGGGTGGAAGAGATCTTTGCCCTTCGCGCCGGTTTCCGCCTTGGTCTCGTTCATCCAGGCCTTGAATTGTTCGGGCGTGACCTGGCCGGAATGGCTGCGAACCCGAGCCGCGAGGGCGGACAGCACTTTTGCGGTTGCCTCCGATGCGAGAATCGCTGCCTTCTCCTCGTTCGCGTCCGTTGCCGCCGGATCGAAGTGGAAGAGGAAGCCGGATTTGCCGGGGAGCTCGTCGAGCTGGCTCACCGCCGGCAAAAAGAGCGCAAGCAGTTTACCGAACCAGGCCCGAATCTCCGGGCCGGCGGAGTCCTGCGGCGGCAGGAGGCCTGCAAAGTGCGGCCAGGCCAGCTCCACGACACGATCGGGATCGGCCGCCTTGAGGTAATGGCGGTTGAGCCAGTGCAGCTTCTCCCAATCGAAAACCGCGGGCGAGGCGGTGACGCGCTCCAGGCGGAATTCCCGAACCAGCTCATCGAGGGAGAAAATTTCGCGGGTTCCTCCTTCAGCGCCCCAGCCCAGCAGAGCCAGATAATTCACCAGCGCTTCGGGCAAAATGCCCATTTCGCGGAAACTGGCGACCGAGGTTGCGCCGTGGCGCTTCGAGAGACGCTCCCGGTCGCTGCCGAGGATAGTGGAGAGATGGGCGAACTCCGGAGGCTTCCATCCGAAGGCCTCGTAGATGGCCACCTGTTTCGGGGTGTTCGAGATGTGATCGTCGCCGCGGATGACGTGGGTGATCTCCATCAGCGCGTCGTCGAGCGTGACGACGTAGTTGTAGACCGGCATGCCCGACGAACGAACCAGGATCGGGTCGCTGACCGTTTCCTGGGGGAACTCCACCATGCCGCGAATGAGATCGTGAAAGCGCAGCGGATGCTCGGGAATGCGCAGGCGCACAGCGAAAGGCTTGCCGGCGGAGGCGCGGCGCGCGGACTCAGCGGCTGAGAGCGAACGGCACCGTCCGGAATAGACCTGAGGCTGATGGTTCGCGACGGCCTCGCGGCGCTCCGCTTCGAGTTGTTCGGCGGAGCAGAAGCAGCGGTAGGCTTTGTCCTCGGCCAGCAGGCGATCGGTGTGCTCACGGTAGATGCCGAGGCGCTCCGACTGGCGATAGGGGGCATGCGGCCCCTCGACGCCCGGGCCTTCGTCCCAGTCGAGACCCAGCCAGCGGAGGTCTTCCATCAGCTGCGTTTCGTGGCGGACTTCGCTGCGGTCAAGATCGGTGTCCTCGATGCGCAGAAGAAAGACGCCGCCGGTGTGGCACGCGAAAAGCCAGTTGTAGAGAGCGGTGCGCGCATTGCCTACGTGCAGAAATCCCGTAGGCGAGGGCGCAAAGCGGACGCGGGGTTGGCCAGGCATGGGTCCAACTCGATCTTAGAGCATCGGCAAGGCTGGGTCCGGTTCGTCTATCCCAGGAGGATCAGGCTCAAGCGAAGTGATCGCAGAAGACGCGCATCGAGCGGCCGCCGATGATGATTTTCTCTCCGACGTCAGGGTCGTGAAATGGATCGTCGAGATTCTCGGTGTCCAGAATCAATTTCCATGGATGACCGGCGGGCGCGGCCGGCAACGTGAATTCCACGCCTTCGGCAGAGGCATTGACCAGGATGAGAAAGGTATCGTCGAGGATCGGATGCCCGTCTTCGTCGGTGATGGCCAGCGTCTTGCCGTTGAGCAGCACCGCCAGCGCACGGTACCAATGGGTATTCCAGTCCTCTTCGGAGAACTCGTTGCCGTCGGTATTGAACCACGCGATATCGCGCAGCACCGATCCGCGAATGACGCGATCCTGGAAGAATTTGCGGCGGTGCAGGTTCGGGTGGCTGCGCCGCAGCTGGATCAGCTTCGTGGTGAACTCCAGCAGCCGCTGCCGCGCCGGAGTGAGATTCCACTCGAACCAGGTCAACTCGTTGTCCTGGCAGTAGGCGTTGTTGTTGCCGTCCTGGGAGCGGGCAGTCTCGTCTCCACCGCAAATCATGGGCACGCCCTGGGAAAGGATGAGCGTGGCGATGAAATTGCGCATCTGGCGTTCGCGCAGGGTGTTGATCGCGGGATCGTCCGTCGGCCCTTCCGCGCCCATATTCCAGGAATCGTTGTTGTTGGAGCCGTCGTTGTTGTTCTCGCCGTTGGCTTCGTTGTGTTTCTCGTTGTAGCTCACCAGATCGCAGAGCGTGAAGCCGTCGTGGGCGGTAACGAAATTGATCGACGCATAGGGTTTGCGCCCATCCATCTCGTACAAATCTGAGGAGCCGGTCAGGCGATAAGCAAAGTCGGAGAGAAGGCCGGAGTCGCCTTTCCAGAAGCGCCGCACGGTGTCGCGATAGCGGCCGTTCCACTCTGCCCAGAGGACGGGGAAATTGCCGACCTGATAGCCGCCTTCGCCGACGTCCCAGGGCTCGGCGATCAGCTTGACGTTGGCCAGCGTGGGGTCCTGATGGATCGTATCGAAGAAGCTGGAGAGCTTCGACACCGCATGCAGTTCGCGCGCCAGTGTGCTGGCGAGATCGAAGCGGAAGCCGTCAACGTGCATCTCGGTGACCCAGTAGCGCAGCGAGTCCATGACCAGCTTCAATACCTGGGGATTCATCAGGTTCAGGCTGTTACCAGTGCCGGTGTAGTCCATGTAGTAGCGAGGATCGTCCGGCACCTGGCGGTAATAGGTCGTGTTGTCGATGCCTTTCATTGAGAGCATCGGGCCCATGCGGTTGCCTTCGCAGGTGTGGTTGTAGACCACATCAAGGATGACCTCGATGCCTGCCCGGTGCAGGGCCTTCACCATCTGCCGGAACTCGGTGACCTGGCCGCCCGTATCGCCGGAGGAGCTATAGCGCGGCATGGGAGCGAAATAACCCAGGCTGTTGTAGCCCCAGTAGTCGCGCAGGTCGCGAGCCAGCAGATGGCCTTCGTCGATGAAGTGGTGGACCGGCAGCAATTCCACCGCGGTAATGCCCAGCTTCTTCAGGTAGTCGAGGCTGGCTTCGCAGGCCAGCCCGGCATAGGTCCCGCGCAAGTCTTCGGGCACGTCTGGGTTGCGTTTCGAGAAGCCGCGGACATGGACTTCGTAGATCACGGATTCGGCCAGCGGGATTTCCGGCGGACAATCGTCCTCCCAGTCGAAACGGGGATCGACCACAACGCACTTCGGCACGCCGGCGGCTGAGTCGCGGTCGTCGCGGGTGAGATCGTTGCCGGTGGTGACGTCGTAGGGAAAGATGGGTGCTTTCCAGTCGACGTCGCCGGTGATGGCCTTGGCATAGGGATCGACCAGCAGCTTGCTGGGATTGAAGCGCAATCCCTTCTCCGGCTCCCAGGGACCTTCGACCCGATAGCCGTATCGCTGGCCGGCTCGGATGTTGCGAATCAGGCCATGCCAGACGAACGCGGTCCGTTCGCGCAGAACGATGCAGTCGGTCTGCTTGCCGGCCTCATCGAAAAAGCACACCGAAACTTTGGTTGCGTTCTCGGAAAAAAGCGAGAAGTTGGTTCCTTTTGATGTCGGGGTTGCGCCCAGAGGGTAGGGCTTGCCCGGTAATAACGTGCGATCCATGGAAACTCACGTGGGTGGAATGATGGGTGCCAATCATCAGATGCAGGTTTTCGTCTGCGTGTAGTGGGTGCTGTCTCCGGAGAAGGCAACTACATCACGGAGAACCGGTTCCTACCCTGCAGCCTGGTTCCGCTGATGCGATCGACAAACGAGGACTCGCACAGGCATTTCATTCTTCAGAATCGCGAACCGCGGCTCATGCTCGAGTCGGCCCTGCTGGGCGTGGCGGGAGCACTGAGCGCGCAGCTCTTCATGTGGCTGCTGCATGGGTCGTTCCGCATCTTTCTCACCGGAATCGCCGGCTATGGGCCGCCCGGCGCTGAGTCCGGACCCCCGCACGCGATGGTCGGCCCGCACGGGCTGTGGCTGATTCCCGCGGTCACGACGTTGGGCGGTCTGCTCTCCGGATTCCTCGTCTATCGCTTCGCACCGGAAGCAGAAGGGCATGGCACGGACACCGTTGTCGACGCGTTCCATCGCCGCGAAGGGGTGATCCGGGCGCGGGTCCCGCCCATCAAGATGGTGGCCTCCGCGATCACCATCGGCTCCGGAGGCTCAGCGGGACGCGAAGGGCCGATCGCTCTGATCACCGCGGGCCTGGGCTCCCTCTATGCAAAACTGGCGCACCGCTCCGAGGAGGACCGTCGGCTGCTGTTGCTGGCCGGTATGGCCGCCGGGCTTTCCGCCATCTTCCGCACCCCCATGGGTACCGGCGTGTTTGCCATCGAGGTGCTCTACGGGCGGATGGAATTCGAAGTTGGCGCGCTGCTCTACACCATGATTTCTTCGGCCGTCGCCTACACGGTCGACGGGCTTTTCGTTGGGTTTGCGCCCTTGTTCAGGGTCCCCGCCATCAGCACGCCGGGGATGCGCGACTACGCGTCGTACGCCCTTCTGGGCCTCGCAGCAGGGCTGATCGGAACCGCCCTGCCGGTGGTCTTCTACCGAGTGCGGGATTTGTTCCGCACGCTCTCTGTGCCGCCGTGGAGCAAGCCTGCGATCGGAGGCCTGGCCCTCGGTCTGCTGGCGCTGTGGGTGCCGCCGGTGCTGGGCGGCGGCTATGGATGGATCCAGCTCGCGATCGATGGCCGCCTGGCACTGCACCTGCTCGTCCTCCTGATCTTTGCCAAGATGGCGGCCTTTGCCTTTACCGTGAGCTCGGGCGGATCGGGCGGCGTCTTCGCGCCGTCGCTCTTTGTCGGCGCGATGCTGGGCGGAGCCTTCGCTGTGATCCTGCATCAGCCTGCCGCGGTCTTTGTGGTGGTCGGCATGGCGTCTGTCTTCGGAGCCGCTGCCCGCGTGCCCATCGCCACCATGCTCATGGTCACGGAAATGGCTGGAGGGTACCACCTGCTTGTTCCAGCGGGGATGGCGGTGATGATCGCCTATCTGCTGCAGGACACGCTCTCGCGGAAGCTGCGGTACCGCAGCCTGTACGAAGGCCAGGTGCCGACGCGCCAGGATTCCCCCGCTCACTACATGGAGCACATTCAGATCGCGCTGAATCTGCTGGGGCGCCGCCAGCTCCCCATCACCGACAAGCTGGGCCACCTCGATCTGCTGCGCCTGCTGCGCTCACGCGTCCGCTTCGACCTGCCGGGCGGGCGCGAGCTGACCCTAGCCGCCATTCCCGAGGGCAGTCCGATCGCAGGACAATCGATCGCGACGCTCTACCAGCAGCTCAGCGACTACGATTTCGAGATCGTCACCATCCGGCGCCGCGAGCATGTTCTTCTGCCGCATTCAGGCACGCTGCTCGAGCCGGGCGACCGGCTGGCGGTGATCACCTCGCAGCGCGCCCGCGAACCGCTGGCCCGCTACATGACCCCGCTGACCCAAGAGGAAGCCGGCGACGTTCAGGCGGAAGCATCCGAGACCGAAAGCCGGCGCCCAGCCTGACGGTCGGGCACTGTCTGAGAATCCATTGAAACGGCCGCAGCAAAGTGCCGATGGAGCGGAGGCGGAGCCGCAGCCGAAGGTGTACCCAGTGAAACCAACGATCGAACTCTCGATGATTGTGAAGAATGGAGGAGAGGCGCTGCGGCGTTGTCTGGGAAGCGCGCGGCCGTTCGTCGATCGGATTTGCGTCGGCGATACGGGGTCGACCAACGAGACAGGGGAAATTGCCCGCCAGTTTGACGCCGAGGTCGTGGACATCCCCTGGGAACAGGACTCTGCGCAGGCGCGGAACCGGGTGCTCGAGCGCGCGACGTGCGACTGGCTCCTAGTGCTCAATGCCGACGAGATGCTCGATGCATGGAGCGGGCGGCGCATCCGGGAACTGGTGCAGGGGCGCATCCTCCCCGAAGTGGGGGCGTTCGAGAACTGGCGCTGGAATTATGTGGGGGACCTGAATGTTCGGCTGGGAGAACGGCTGGCGCGACGCAATCCCGGACTGCTGGACGCGGCGCGGGACTGGCCGGCATATGTGCTCACCCCCGCGACCAGGCTCTTCCGGCGGTATCCCGGTTTGTATTACGAGGGCCGCGTCCACGAGACGATTCTGGGACGGCTCAAGGCTCTGCAACTGAGCCTGCCAACCGCCGACTTCGTGGTCCATCACTTCGGCTACGCCGAACACCCGCAGGGAGAGCGGCAGGGAAAAAACCAGGGTTTCCGGCGATGGGGGAGAAAGGTTTCGCCGATCCGATCGCGGAAAACCGGGAAGCCGACGCCCGTGGTTTTTTCGAGCTGGGTCTTGGCGAACTGGAGCGTTCTTGCCAGCCGGCGACAGCCCTCGGATACTTCGAGGAGGCCTGCCGGGCGGATCGCCGGTACGCGGCTGCCTGGCTCTTTGCGGGCGTCTGCCTCATTCGGCTGGGGCGGCTCGAAGACGCGCGGGAACGGCTGAAGCGCGCGGGACAGCTGGGACTAGGAAGCGGCGTCTACTACCAGGCCCTGGGGGATATGCATTTTCACGCGGAGCGTTTTGCGGAAGCGCGAGCGGCGTACATCGAGATGGAGCGGGCAGGCGAGGCATCTCCCGCCAGCCAGGCGAAGCTGGGCGCGGCGGAGGTGCGGCTGGGCGATGTGGGAACCGGGATCGCGCGGATGCGGGCGGCAGTGAAAAGCGCCCCCGGATTTGCCGAGCTGTACGACATCCTCTCGGCGGGAGCCCTGCTGGGCGGCAACGTGGAACTCGCGGCGCAAACGGCGGAAGCACGGCTGTCGGTAGGGAAACCGGAGCCGTTTCACTATGAGCTGGCGGCGGCGCTGCACGCGCGGCTCGGAGATCGAAAGAAAGCCCGGGCAATTCTGGAACAGGCACGGGTCTCAGCGTAACGCGGCGGGGATTCGATTAATCGCGATAATTGGCCACGACACGCGCGACTTTGCCGCTGGAGTCCAGCTCCATGAACTCCGCGCACTTCTCCCCGTTGTGATTGATGTAGCAGACGACGACGCTGGAAAGGCCGCGCATGACCTCGATGAAGCGAAATGTCAGTTGGGGATGCGCTTCCAGTCCTCGCTGGACGTAGCGGCGCAGGGCTTACCGGCCCTCGATTGTTCCCGAGGTCTGGTGCATCAGCCTTGCGGCGACGGGGGAAACGAGAACGACCTCCGGAGCATAGAGAGAGAGGATGGCCTCGAGGTCGTGCGAGTTCCACGCCTGGATCCAGCGATGGGCGAATGCCCGCGCCTCCGCCTCAGTGAGCATAGGCAGCCTCCTGGGAGGGAACCGTACGCAGGATACCTCTGTTTTTCCGGAATGGATCGCGGCAGATCCCCGGTCGTCGTCGGCGGGTGACAAGGCGGATGCGGGCCGCGCGCATCTCACCGACTGTTCATCTGGGAGAAGGGGGAAAGCTGCCAGGCTGAAATGATGCGCCGGGTGATGATGTTCCTGAATCCGTTGCTCATTCACAACGCGAAGCGCCGCGCACAGGTGGAAGAGATCGCGGCGCTGCTGAGCAAATACGGCAGCGACGTGAATATCGAGGAGACGCTGTCGGCGCATTCGGCGGGGCAGCAGGCGCGGGATGCGGTGGCGGCGGGGTTCGACACGTTTTTGGTGTGCGGCGGAGATGGAACGGTGTTTCAGGTGGTGCAGGGGCTGGCCGGATCGGATGCGGCCCTGGGTGTGCTGCCGTTCGGGACCGGCAACGTGATCGCGCAGAATCTGAAAATGCCGCGGCATCCGCTGCGGGCGGCGGAGATGCTGCTGCACGCGGAGCCGCGGACGGTGCGGCTGGCGGAGATCACGCTGAATCCCGTAGGACACCGCAGGATGCAGACCTGGTATTTCATGATTGCGGCAGGGATGGGCGTGCACGCGGCGCTGATGAATCTTGCGCCGACCGGGCAGGGTAAGCGGCGGGGCGGACGGCTGGCGTATTTCGTGGGCGGAGCACGGCTGCTGGTGGAGCATCCGGTGCAGCCGTTTTCGATCGAGATGACGCTGGAGGATGGGACGACGCGGACGGAAGTGGCGTGCGAGGCGATCGCGACCCATGTGGCGGAGATCAATCGCTGGAGGCCGGGAGGCGATCCGTTTGCGCCGTGGCTGCGGGTGGCGTGGGTTCCGGCGACGGGGCGGCTGGGGTTGGCGCATGCGAGCTTTCATGCGCTGTCGACGGGGAAAAATAACGGAGCGCGTGGGTGCGGCGGTTTGCCGTTTGCGCAATACACGCAGGTGAAGAGGATGGTTTGCCGTCCGGCTCAGGGTGGTGTGTATGCGCAGCCGCTGCTGGTGGAGGCGGATGGCGAGGTGCTGGGGGCGAGTTATACGGCGATTGCGGCGGGGGAGAAGACGCTGCGGCTGCTTTGGCCTGGGGGCAGGGGTTAGGGGAACGATAGCGTGGAGCGTGGAGCGTTTCGCGTGCTGCCGGGTGAGGCTTGCTGGGCTATCAGAATTCCAAAAAGGCTATTCAGTGCGGAGGGCTCTTAGGGGGTCGATGCTGGCGGCTCTGGTTGCCGGCAGGGCTGCTGCGGCTAAGGCTACGGCGGCTACTCCTACGAGAGCGAGGGCGTAGCTTGTTGGGTCGAAGGGCTGGACTCCGTAGAGGGCGGAGCCTAAGGCTCGTCCGGTAATAACCGCCAGAGGGATGCCGAGGACGACGCCGATGGCGGTGAGGATGAGGCTGTCGCGGAGGACCATCCAGACGACCTGGCCGCGGCGCGCGCCGACGGCCATGCGGACGCCGATTTCGGCGGTGCGGCGGTTGACACGATACGACAGCGTTCCGTAGAGGCCGGTGGCGACGAGGATGACGGCGAGGATGCCGAAGAATTCGGCGAGCCGCGCAAACATCAATTGCTGGGAGATGGTGCGCTCGAACTGCTCGCTCTGTAGCGTGGGCTGCATGAGCGGGGCGTTGGGATCCATCTGAGCGACGATTTTCTGGACGGCGGGGAGAATGGCCAGCGGGTCTGCCTGGTGGACGCGCATTTCGACCGTCATTCCGCCTTCGTCGGGAGCTTCCTGATAGTCCCACCAGGCCATGGGGATGGGATCTTCCGTCATGCTGCGGTATTTGTGATTGGCGACGACGCCGATGATGGTCATGCCGTTGACCTTGTGCCCGATGGGGCTTTCGTGGGGGAAGAACGTCTGCGCGAAGAGCTGATTGACGACCGCGACCAGCTGTTTGGAAGGGGCGTCGGCGTCGGTGAATTCGCGGCCCATGAGGATGGGGACCTGGAGGGTGTGAAAGAAGTCAGGGCCGATGTCGTTGCTGCGCACGGTGACACTATTGCCGTCGGCACCGAGGCCTTCTTTGCCGTCGATTTTGACGCTGCTGTTGTTGGACCAGTACGAGCCGAGGCGGGTGCTCGAGACGGTGGTGGATTCGACGCCGGGGAGGCGGCGGAGGCGGGTCTGGAGATCCTGATAGAAGCGGACGAGCTGGGCTTCGTTGTGGACGCTTTGCGGATCGAGGCCGAAGACGACGAGGCCGGTGGTATTGATGCCGAGGGGAATGTTGCGGAGGTTCGCGAGGGTGCGGGTGAGGAGGCCGGCTCCGACAAGGAGCAGGACGCAGAGCGCCATCTGGAGCGCGACGATGGTCTTCCCGGTGCGGGATTTGCCGGCGTCGGTGTGCGCGGTGGCGGCTGAGGTTTTGAGAGCGAGCTGGGCTCCTCCGGCGATGGCGACGCGGAAGGGCGCGATGCCGCAGATGAGGGCAGTGACGGCGAGGACGGCGCAGGTGAAGAGGAGGACGGTGCGGTCGGGAGCGAGGCTGGATTCGATGAGCGCCCAGCGGGCGAGGACGCGGGTGGCGATTTCTGCAAAGGCCCAGGCGAGCGCGCCGCCGAGGAGAACGAGCAGAACGGACTCGGTGAGCAGCTGGCGGAGGAGTTCGGCGGGACGCGCGCCGAGGGCGAGGCGAAGGGAGAATTCGCGCTGGCGGGCGGCGTTACGCGCCATGAGCAGCATGACCACGTTGGTGAGGGCGATGAGGAGCACGAGGGCGACCATGGCCATCAGGATGTGGAGAGGTTTCGCGTACTGGTCCTCGTAGCCATTGAAATTCTTGGCGTCGTCGAAGCTGAGGGCGATGGGCCGTTCGCCGGGCATGGGCTCGCCGAGGCCGATGCGGGCGGCGCGCTGCAAGAGGGGCTGGAGACCGGTGATGGCCTGCTGGCGGTTGACGCCGGGGGCGAGGCGGCCGATGAGGCGGAGGCACCACCAGGTGTCGTCCTGTTGATAGAGCTTGCCGTTTTCGGGAGGATTGCCGAGGACGTTGAACTCGGGGCGGTTCTGGAGAGGGATCCAGAAGTCGGTGGACTGCGTGGGGTCGACGCCTTCAAAGCCTTCGGCAGCGATGCCGGCGACGGTGAATGGGACGCCTTTGACGAAGGTCGTTGTGCCGAGGACGCCGGGGTCGCGGGCGAAGCGGCGCGTCCAGTAGTCATAGCTGACGACTGCGATCTGGGTGTGGTCCGCTTCGTCCTGCGGGGTGAAGCCGTGGCCGCGGAGAATGCGGACGCCGAGACCGGAGAAGAAATTGCCACTGACCATGTCGGCTTCGGCCGCTTCGGGCTGGGCGCCGATGCGGACGTTGACCTTGCCGGTGGAGAGGGCACCGACGGCGATGAGATCGCTGAGGGCTCTGTTGGGTTGGCGGAGAGCCTGGTAGACAGGATAGGAAAACGTCGCGTGGGAGTCGATGGTGCCGGTGCCATTGGGAGTCCTGGAGGTTTCGAGGTAAAGGACGCGCTGGGGATCGGCGACGGGGAGGGAACGGAGGAGGACGGCGTTCATGACGCTGAAGACTGCGGTGTTGGCGCCTACTCCCAAGGCGAGGGTGAGGATGGCGGCGGCGGCAAAGCCGGGACTTTCACGGAGGCCGCGCAGGCCGAAGCGCAGATCGCGGAGGAGGCGATCGAGGGCGATCCAGCGGGCGCGGCTGTAGAAATGCTCCTGGGCGGCGCGGACATTGCCGAAGGTGCGGTGGGCCTGGTAGCGAGCCTCGTCGGGATCGACGCCTTCCTGGCGGAGGTCGTCGGCCTCGAGGTCGAGGTGGGACTGGATCTCTGCGGCAAAATCGGCTTCGCTGCGCTTGCGGCGGAACATGATCAGACCTCCTCGGATTGGGGTCCTGCGGCGGTGTCGAGGATGAGGCCCATAGCGCGGGTGAGGCGCTTCCACTTGGTGGTTTTTTCGAGGAGCTGTTGGCGGCCTTTGGGGGTGAGCTCATAGAAGCGGGCTTTGCGGTTGTTTTCGCTGACGCCGCACCGGGCACGGACCCACTTTTTGTCTTCGAGGCGCTGGAGGGCGATGTAGAGGGAGCCGTGGTCGACGGTGAAGACTTCCTCGGACTGGCGCTGGATGGAGCGGGCGACTCCCTGCCCGTGATGAGGCCCCAACAGAAGGGTGCGGAGGATGAGGAGGTCGAGCGTGCCCTGCAGGAGGGCGATGCGGTCGGAGCCGGGGTCGGGATTCTGGGTCGACATTCGACCCGAGTATGGTGTGTTTTGGGTCGAGTGTCAACCTGAAGGAGCCTGGAGCTGGGGGCGGTGGCTGGCGCATTCTTGCCGATGAGGAGAGTTGCTTCCGAGTTGGGATCGGCTCGGAACACAGCACCCGGCACGAAAGTACATCCCCGTTGGTACCGAAGCCTGCGGGGCTCCGCACCTCATGCAGCGAGTCTCCGCGCCGATACCGGGCTTATGGGGCGGATTCCGCCCGTCTGCGATTGGGGAATGGCGACCATGTCGGATGAGCGGGAACATGCGAGCGGGGAAGACTGGTTTCGCTACGGTCTGGCGCTGGAGGCTTCCGAGGAGGGTTTCTGGGACTGGGATCTGGTGGCCGGGCGGGTGTGGGGATCGAAACGCTGGCAGTTGCTGACGGGAGTTCGCGGACCCTGTTCGCCGCTGGAGGCATGGCTGGAGAGGGTGCATGCTCAGGATCGGCAGCGGCTCGAAGAACAATTGCGCGCGGCGCGGAACGGTGAGGCCCAGTCGATTCGGAACGAGCACCGCGTGCAGGACAGCGAGGGCACCTGGCGCTGGGTTGTGCTGCGGGCTGTCGTGGCCCGCGACGTCGGTGGGCGCGCAACGAAAATTGCCGGCTCGCTGACCGACAACACCCCCTGCCGGATGACCGATCCGCTGACCGGGATGGGCAACCGCAGGTTCTTCGTGGAGCACGTAGAACGCCGGATGGAACGGGGCTTTCGCCACGCAGACTGGAATTTTGCGGTGCTGTCGCTGGCGCTGGATCGGTTCGACCGAATCAACGAGACGCTGGGCTCCGGGGGGGGCGACCTGCTGCTGGTGGAAACGGCCGCACGGATCGAACGCCTGTTACCCGAGTCGTCGGTGGCAGCACGATTGAATGGCGCAGAGTTCCTGGTATGTCTTGAAATGACACAGGGAGAGGCAGAAGCGGTGCGCTTTGCCGCCGAGGCCGCCGAGGTGGTGCGGCTGCCCTTTCGATGGCAGGGGCACCCCGTGAAGCCGCAGTTGGCAGTGGGGATCGCCCAGGCCAGCGCTTGGTACACCCATCCCGAGAATCTGATGGGCGATGCGGAAACGGCGCTCATGCATGCGCGACGGCAGGAGCCTCCCGGGGTCGTTTCCTATACCGATGGAATGCGGCAACGCGCGCTGGAGACGCTCGATCTGGAGACGGAGCTGGAGCGCGCCATTCAGAAGCACGAACTGGTGATGTTCTACCAGCCCGAAGTGGATTTGCGGACGAACCGGATTATCGGATTTGAGGCGCTGGTCCGCTGGAAGCACGAGCGGCGGGGACTGCTGCTGCCTGGGGACTTCATCCCCATGGCCGAGCAGACAGGGCTCATTTTGCCTCTGGGGCACTGGGGCATGATGGAGGCCTGCCGGCAACTGGTGTCGTGGCGCGCAACGGCCAGCGAGGAGATGCGCAACGCGCGCATGAGCGTGAACCTTTCCGCGCGACAGTTCGAGCAGCCCGATCTGGTAAGACGGGTGGAGGATGTGCTGGACGAAAGCGGGCTTCCTCCAGGATGTCTGCGCCTGGAAGTGACGGAAAGCAGCCTGATTGCGGATGCGGCGGTAGCCCAGAAGACCATGCACGAACTGGGGATGCTGGGGGTCGGTCTGCACATGGACGATTTCGGAACCGGTTACAGCTCGCTCGAATATCTGCAGAGGTTTCCCTTCGACACGCTGAAGATCGATCGCGCCTTTGTGAGGGGCATCGTGCACGATCACGAATCGCATGCGATCGTCAGCACGATTCTTGAGCTGGCGCGGTCGTTCGGGATGGATGTGGTGGCAGAGGGTATCGAACAGGAGGAACAACTGGAGGAGCTGAAGGCGATGGGGTGTCCCTGCGGACAGGGCTACTACTTTGCAAAGCCAATGGAGCCGAGCGCAATCGATGCTCTGGCGCTCAGGGGCGCATGGAAAAATGCGGGAATGGCGGTGGGGCAGGCCTGAGCAGGTTTCAGGTAGTGCCGGCGAGGCCTTCGGGCGTGAGGTGGGTAATGTGGGCGGTGACAAGCCGATTGGCGGGAATGGACTGGGCCTTTTGCGGGGCCAGGGTGAGCTTGAGGAAGTTTTCGGTCACCGCTTCCGTCGCGCCGTCAGCGCCAGCCTCGACGGTGACCGCGGAGAGTGTGCGGCCGAGGAACCGGGAGCGGAACGACCGCGATTTCTCTGCGATGAGAGAACGGAGTGCAGCCATGCGCTCCTGAACGGCGCGCGAGGCGACAGGATCCTGACGGTGGAGTTCCCAGGCAGGCGTGCCGGGGCGGGGGGAAAACGGAAACAGGTGCAGATAGGTGAACGGCTGGGCGGCGATGAAGTCGTGGCTTTCCTGAAACAGCGCCTCAGTTTCGCCGGGGAAGCCGATCATCACGTCGGCGCCGATCGCGGCATGGGGAAGGAAACAATGTATCTGCGCCAGGCGCTCCGCATAATGCCAGGGACGATACCGGCGGTACATGCGGCGAAGGATGGTATCCGATCCCGACTGCAGAGGCAGGTGTGCATGGCCTGCCAGCCGCGCGTGTTCTCCGGCGGAGAAGCCCCGGTAGAGGTCCAGCAAATCGGCTGACCAGTCCATGGGCTCGATGGAGCTGAGGCGCAGCCGAGGGAGCGCAGTTTGGGTGAGGATCGCGGCGACAAGCTCCTCAAAACGGCGGACGGGTGCAAGATCCCGACCCCAGCGGCCGAGGTTAATACCGGAGAGAACAAGTTCAGTACCGCCGCAATCGACAAAGCGCAGGACATTGTCGAGACAAACGGCGAGCGGAACGCTGCGGCTGGGTCCGCGGGTGGTCGGGATGATGCAGAAGGAGCAGCGATTGCCGCAGCCATCCTGCACCTTGAGATTGGGGCGGATTTGCCGGGCGTCAGGAGCAAAGGCGAGCGACGCAAGTTCCGTGTGAGCGAACGCGTCGTCGTGAAGGATCCTGCCGAGCGGGACGAAGGCGGGGTCCGGAGAGGGCAAGCCCGGATCTTCGACTCGGTTGGGCTCCTGCTTTTGCGCGAGGACCCGAAGCGCGACCTCCGGCACAAGGGATTTATGGCTGTTGCCGACGACAGCATCGACTCCAGGCAGCACGGCAAGTTCTTCCGGGGCGCGCTGCGCATAGCAACCGGTGACGATGACGCGCGCGGCGGGGTTCTGGCGACGCACCCGGCGGATCCAGGCGCGGGCCTGGCGGTCGGCTTCGGCGGTCACGCTGCATGTGTTTACAATGACAACATGGGCTGAGGCAGAGGTCTCGCCAGGCATAAGGCCGTGTTGGCGCAAGTTGGCGGCGATTGCTTCTCCATCGGCGCGACTGGCGCGGCAGCCAAAGTTTTCGACGTGATATTCTGCCACGTTGTTCAGTGTATCAATGGGACGGGGACCGGGCCTGAGGGGTTGAGTCAGGACGAACGTCTCCCGACCGTCATTCATCTTTTTGGGGTACGATCCCTCGGTGGTTCAGGAGTTCCCATGAAAAGGCGCATTCTTCTTGTCGATGACGATGTGGCGATTTTGTTGACGCTGAAAGCGGTGCTGGAAATCAGCGGGTTCGAAGTGGAGACCGCGGCGTCGGGCCGCGAAGCCAAACTGCGTCTGAAATCGACCGAGTATCACATGGTCATCACCGACCTGCGCATGGAGAGCGACACAGCGGGCCAGGAAGTGGCGGCGGCGGCCAGGAAAGCGGCCAATAAGCCGGCGGTCGCGATGCTGACGGCGTATCCTCCGCAGAACGAAGAATGGGTGGCGAACGGCACCGACAAGGTTCTGGTCAAACCGATGAACACCCAGGATCTGCTGCGGCAGATCGAGGCGATGCTGGTCGCGCACGAGGACAAGAAGCTGCATGACGACGAGAAGAAGCTGGAAACCTTGTCAGCGGCGCAGGCGGCGGATAAAAAGCCGCGCAAACTGGCGGAGAGCCGGGCGCGCTGACGGCGAGACAACAAGTTACAGTTTGCAGGTAGAGAAATGGCCCACCGGATCGGTGGGCCATTTTGCTTTGCCGGAGGGTTGTCAACCTCGCTGATTCCTGGGGGCGCTTTTTTGCCCCACCGCAACGAGACGGAATTTAGAATGAGGGAACTCCAGATTCCTCCCTCCGATGAAGAAGAACGCCATGCAGTTCTATTACCGCTACCATGAGGATGGCAGCTGCAAGGTGATTTGCATGAACTGCTACGCGACCCTCGGGACCGGATGGGATCGCGACGCGGTTACCCAGATGGAAGCGGGTCACATTTGCGGAGAATGGAAGCGAGCCGCAGAGAGACTGGCGGGTGAGGAGAGCGCCGGGCAGCAGTCGATTCCTCTGAACGTCAGGCCTTCGCCTTCCCTGCTACATCCGAGCTTGTCCCCGCAGGAATGGAGGATGGCAAGGCTGCATCCGGCGATCCTGGTGGCCCTGACCGCTCTTTTGCTCTACGTGGCACCGACGGTGCTGGAGATGCTGGCGCGGAGAAAGGTGAACACGTGGCTGTCCGTGATCCTGCCAGGGGATTTGCTGGGATGCATGGTTCTGGGTGCGCTGGCGAAGATGCCGCGTACGGCGATTGCGCTGTATTTGCTGCTGACGGCCTGCGAATGCTACTGGCAGGTGATGCACGCGATGCGGGGCATAACGATGGCGTGGATCGTGGACCTGGTTCCGACGCTGGTGGTGATTGGGGTCCTGCTCATGCGCGCGCAGCGGGTGAGGGGGATGATGCGCGGCGCATTTTCTTAGGAGATTGTCGAAAAGCAGGCTCGCCGCCTGCTGCGCCTCGCTCGGTGCTGCGGCGTCCTTTGCGGCAGACTCGCAGCGAACCGTGGGGCGTCGCGGGGCCCATGGCCGGAGCAGGAAGCGCTCAGAATGGTCCGGCGAGCGGCAACCGAAGCCAGAACGGGGGAGAGAAAGGCTGGTGAACCTTTAGCTGGCCTGGCTGATGGTGCGCTTTTGCTGGAAACAGCTGCGGCACAGCACCGGGCGGCCCTGCGTTGGCTTGAAGGGGACGGTGGTTTCCGTTCCACATTCCGAGCAGACGGTGCGCGTTTCGGGGCGCGCGTTGCCTGAGCCGGAAGCCCTTTTGGCCTTGCATTGCTTGCAGCGCTTCGGATCGTTCTTGAACTGCTTGTCGAAGAAGAAGAGCTGCTCCCCGGCTGTGAAAACGAAATCGCTTCCGCAGTCTGCACACTTGAGAATCTTGTCGACGAACTCCATTCGGTTCCCTCGCCTTCGCCCGAAGCACCCGCTCGTACAGCGCCATCCTCTGCAGCGCTCTGGGATCGCCCGGCAAACCTCCTGCCGGCTTGCTGCGACACGCCGGATCGCCCGGACGTGGTACTCCTGTGGGATAACGGCCCTGACGGCATCGCGACGGAAAAACAAAACTTCCCCATGATGCCCAGCCGCGGCTGAAGTGCGGCAGAAGAACAACACCGGCAAACCTGCCGGAAGCTCCGCTCGTGGGGAACGGAATTCTGAAGTGAATGAGCCGGCCCGGCAGCCCGGAAGCGCTACGCTGCGTCCGGTTCGGGTCTCCCCCTTCACTACCGCCAGCTCGCGGCAGAGAATATGGTCTGTTGGAGAATCTGGGGACCTGTACAGACCGGCTCGATGGTACTAGTCCTGCTCCTTACGAGCTTTCTTACGATTCCGCTTTCTCGCCAGCGCTTCCTTCACGCGGCGCTTCTCGCCCGGCTTCAGGTAGAAGGAATGACGTTTGACTTCCTTGATGATGTCTTCCTGCTGGACCTTGCGTTTAAACCGGCGCAATGCGTTTTCAAGCGGCTCGCCTTCCTGAACGCGAACCTCTGCCAAGTGAACCACACCTCCAGACGACCCTCGCTGGGCATTGTTCAGACTACAGGAATGGATACTCCTTTTCCAGTAACGAAGGGGAGTTACGGGCCATTTTAGAGGGCGCCATGTGGCGACTTTTATGGCTTCTTTATAGATTTCTCCGACCGGGGCTGCAGATTCCCTGTTGACATTCAACTGGAGAGAAGCGTATCTGTTGATGTTCAACAGGAGAATGGCTTGGCGGGCGAAGAGAAATCGGATGTTCTCCAGGGAACGCTCGATCTGATGGTCCTCAAGACCCTGGAAGCAATGGGACCGCAGCATGGGTATGGGATTGCGCGGCGCATCGAGCAGATCAGCGAGCAGACGCTGCGGCTGAACCAGGGAACGATTTATCCGGCGCTGCTGCGGCTGCGCCAGCGGGGATGGGTCCGGGCGGAGTGGGGGACGAGCGAAAACGGCCGGCGGGCGCGCTATTACTCTCTGACCCACACCGGTAAGGCCCAGATCGAGAAAGAGACGGAAAGCTGGGAACGGGTGGCGGCGACCATGGCGCGGTTCTTAAAACCAGCCAGTAGCCAGTAGCCAGTAGCGAGTCACTCGTAGGGTGGTGAAAGTGCGACCACGGAGATCGAGAATGAGCCGAGTGCGGATGGTGCTGAGCCGGTGGTTAGCGATCTTTCGGCGGCAGCGAATTGGCCGCGAGGTTGACGAGGAGTTGCGCGAGCATCTGGCGATGGCGACGGGGGAATACCGGCAGCGTGGGATGAATGAAGAGGAGGCACGGCAGAGGGCTCTCCGTGATTTCGGCGGTGTCGCCCAGGTGCGGGAGACGGTGCGGCTCGGGGAGGGCTGGCCGTGGATCGAGCATCTCCGACGGGACGTGGGCTACGCACTGCGGCAGATGCGACGGAGTCTGGGATTTGCGGCGGTAGTGATCGGCACCCTGGCGCTGGGCATCGGAGCGACGACGGCCATGTTTACCCTGGTTTGGTCGACCCTGGTTCGCCCGCTGCCGTATCCCGAAGCGCAGCGCATTGTCGCTATTCACGATGTGCGGACGGCGGGACAGTCAACCGGCGGCCTGGTGAGTATGCCGCGTTTCTACGACCTGCGGGCGCGGAACCGGTCGTTTGCCAGTCTGGCTTTCTTCTACTTCGATCAGGGAACGGTCGTGAGCGGCACGCGACTGCCGTTTGCGGTTGGGAAGGTGCGGACGAATGCGGCCTTCTGGAACGTGTTCGGCGCGCACGCACTGCTCGGCCGGACCTACGACGAGCGCGACGACCGGCCGGGCGTGCCGGGGACCGTGGTGCTGAGCTACGGCGCGTGGCAGCGCATCTTCGGAGGCGATCGCGGAGTCATCAACCGGCAGATCACGGTGGATGGATTCCCGGTGACGATTGTGGGCGTGATGCCCCGCGGATTCGACGCGCCCAGCGGAACAGACGTTTGGCATTGCGCGCAGTTCGATCCCGCAGAGTGGACGACATACAGGGGCGAGGGGACGCGGTTTATCAACGTGTTCGGACGCCTGCAGCCGGGAGTGACGCTGGCCATGGCGCAAATGGACCTGCAGCGGATTGGCGAACAGCTGCGGCGCGAGTATCCGGACAGCGACGGCGTGTGGGAGTTCCACAGCGAGACAGCCCGGGAAAACCGCTACGGCGCGCTGCGGCCGGCGCTGTTGGCGCTGCTGGCGGCATCGGCGCTGTTGCTGCTGATTGCCTGCGTCAACGTGGCCAACCTGCTGCTGTCGAGGGCGACCGCGCGGCAGCGGGAAGTGGCGCTGCGTCGGGCGCTGGGCGCGTCGGCGGGACGGATGGTGACGCAGTTCCTGACGGAGAGCGCCGTGCTGGGATTGCTGGGGGGTGGGGCTGGCGTCGCCGCGGCCTGCGCGCTGGTCCATGGTGTAGCGGCGAAGCTGCCGGGACGCCTTGGCACGCCGGGTGCCGTGTCGATGAACTGGATGGTGGCGGGGACTGCGCTGGCGGTGTCGCTGGGGACGGGGATCGTGTTCGGGCTCGCGCCCGCGCTCGAGAATCAGCGCCTGGATATGAACACGGCGCTGAAACGCGGAGAGTCGCGGCTGGGCGGCGTCGGACACCGGCTAAGAAGCACTCTGGTAGCGACGCAGGTGGGCTTGTCGCTGATTCTGCTGGTGGGCGCGGCGCTGATGGCGGAGTCGCTGTGGCATCTGGTGTACAACCCGTTGGGCTTTGCCCCGGAGCATCTGCTGACGTTCTCCGTGAAGTTGCCGTGGAATACGAAGGCGGCGGCGGTCCGCAATGTTTACGACGGGATTCAGGTGCGACTGGAAGCGCTGCCCGGAGTGACGGCTGTGGGGCAGATCGATGGGCTGCCGACGACGGACTGGCACAACCGCAGCAACTTCGACGCGGACTGGCTTCCGCGGATTGCAAACAAGCCGGCGATCAACGCGGAGGATCGCAGCATCGCCGGGAATTTTCTGGGCGCGATGGGCGTGCCGCTGCTCGCGGGGCGCGCGTTCACCCCGGCAGATTTGCTGGCGACGAACGTTCCGGTGCTGGTGAATCAGGATATGGTCCGCGAATATCTGCCGGGCGGGAATCCGTTGGGTCGGCATCTGCTGGTGGGTGGCACGCCGCATGAGATCGTCGGCGTGATCGCGAACCTGCGCGGTACGGCAGGGTCGGTCGCGAGTCCGCCGGGACCGGAAGTGTACTGGCCAGCGGACAGCGACGATATGGGGGTAACGGGGCGGTATTTTGTGGTGGGAACCCATACCGATCCGGAGCAACTGGTGCCGGCTGCGCGGGAGGCGGTGCATGCCGCGGATCCGACGCAGGCGATCGGCAGCGTCGCCACGATGGACCAACTGCTGGACAAGGCGGTCGCCCAGCCGCGGCTCAATCTGACGGTGGTGGCCTCGTTTGCGGGGATCGCGCTGATACTCGCGTGCGTGGGGATCTACGGGGTGGCGGCGTTCTTTGTGGCGCAGCGGACGCAGGAGATCGGCGTGCGCATGGCGCTGGGGGCAACGCGGGGGACGATTGCGCTGCTGTTTGTACGGCGCGGACTGATTCCGGCCTGTGTCGGGCTCGCCCTCGGGACAGGAGCTGCGACGGGTTTGACCCAGCTGCTGCGGAGCCAGCTCTACGGAGTCACCCCGAATGATCCGTGGGTGTATCTCACCGCGGTTGCGGCACTGCTGGTGCCGGTGGTTCTGGCGACGCTGGGGCCGGCGTGGTCCGCAGCAAGCGTGGACCCGGTGCAGGCGCTGCGGAGCGAATAGCGAGAACGGGCGGAGGGGTGTGATGGACTGGCTCCGGACGGTGACAAGCCGGTGGTTGGCGGTCTTTCGGCGCGCGAAGATTGGCCGGGAAATCGATGAGGAATTGCGCGAGCATCTGGCGATGGCGACAGAGGAGAACCGGCAGCGTAGGATGAGCGAAGAGCAAGCGCGGCAAAAGGCTCTTCGGGATTTCGGCGGTGTCACCGAGGTGTGGGAGACCGTGCGGCTGCGGGAAGGCTGGCCCTGGATCGAGCATCTGCAGCGAGATGTGGGATACGCGCTGCGGCAGATGCGCCGGAGTCCTGGATTTGCGGCGGTGGTGATCGGCACCCTGGCTCTCGGGATTGGGGCGGCGGCGGCCATGTTCACGGTGGTGGATCATGTCCTGCTGCGACCACTCCCGTACCGAGAGCCGGGGCGGCTGGTGGTCATCAAGGAGAGCGGCAGGGCCGACACCAACACAAAGTTCGGCTCGCAGATACCGTGGCTGGACATCCGCGAATGGGAGACGCGTAACCATTCGTTTGCGGCGATGAGCTTCGCCGGCGATATGTGGGGGCGCCAGTATCTCGAAGCAGGGTCAGCCACGCTGCCGATTCACGGTGTCACGGTCAGTTCCGGATTATTTCCACTGCTGGGCTCGAGCCCCTGGCTGGGACATGGGTTCGATGCATCCGGCGGAGACACATCAGGGAAGAATACCGGCACCGTGATTCTGAGCTTCCCGGTCTGGCAGGCCGTTTTCGACGCCGACAGGAATGTGATTGGACGCGCCGTCCACATCAACGGCAATGCGTACGCCGTGGTGGGCGTGATGCCGCGGGGATTCTCCTGGCCGGTGAAGGATGATTCCCGAGTAAGCCAGGTTTGGACGGCGGCGCAACTGGGGCCGGATGACCAGAAGCGCACCTATGGATCGATGAGCTACTCCGTGGTCGGGCGTCTGAAGCCGGGGGTGACGATCACCGCGGCACAAGCCGAGATGGCGGAGTTGCAGAAGTCGATTGCGCCGGAATATTCCAATGCCGAAATACGCGAAACGCACACCACGGTCACTCTGCGCGGTCTGGCCAGCTCGCTGGCGGATCAGGATCTGCGAAAAGCATTGTTGGCTCTGCTGGCGGCGGCCGGCGTGTTGTGGCTGAATGCCGCCGTGAACGCGACCAACCTGCTGCTCGCGCGCGGCTCTGCGCGCCAGCGCGAGATGGCGGTGCGCGGCGCGCTGGGCGCGGGCAGAGGACGCGTCATGCAGCAGATGATGATCGAAGGACTGGTGCTGAGCTCAGCCGCTGCGCTGGCCGGCATTGGACTCGCCGTCGCGGGAATCAAGCTGGCGGAAAGCGCGCGGCCCATTCATCTGGATCTCAACCTCTCTACCCACCTGAATGGGCCGATCCTTGGAGTGCTTTGTCTTTTGACCCTGGTTACCGCCATGGTTGCGGCCGCATGGCCGGCCTGGATCGCGGCGCGGGCGCCCATTGAGCCGGCGCTGCGGCAGGGCGGACAACAGGCGGGCACCGGGCGGCGGCATCACCGGATGCGCGGGGTTCTGGTGTCGGTGGAGATCGCGCTGTCGCTCACGCTGCTGGTGGGCTGCGGATTGCTGCTGCGGACGATCTATACGTTGCGTCACGTGCCGCTGGGCTATCGCACCGATCACATCCTGGTCGCGAACCTGAATCTGCCCGCGTACCGCTATCAGGGGCAGAACCTCGTCCAGGTCCTCTACCAGCCGCTGCTGGAGCGGGCGCAGCAACTGCATGGCGTGCAGACCGCAGGCTTGATGAGCGAGGTGCCGCTGGGGCAGACCTTCAACATCATGCTGACGCTGCGCATGAACGGAAACGAACTTTCGGCCACTTTGAATATGGTGAGCCCTGACATTCAGAAGATCTTCGGATTCAGGATGCTCGCCGGACGTTTCTACAACGGTGAGGACTCCCCGACGTCGGCGCCAGTCGTAGTGGTCAATCCTGCCTTTGCCCGCGAGTACGCGCCTGACAAGCACGATCCGGCATCGGTTCTGGGAATGACGTTGTGGCAGCTGCGCAAAAATGCGCCCATGCACATTGTTGGCGTGATGGATAACGAGCGGCAGCACTCCATCGAAGAGGCGTCGCAACCGGAAGTGGAAATCTGTCTGTGCCAGTTGACGCCTGACGCCAACAGCTATGCGCCGTCGACCGTTGCCATGGATCTGGCACTGCGGACGCAGGAACCGACAAAGCAGATGATCCCCGAGCTGCGGGCGATTCTGAAGCAGGCAGCGCCCGAGCTCGAGACCTCTAACATCACCACCATGGACCAGATCCTGGAGGACTCGTATGGAAGCCAGGGGCTGGCAGCGCATCTGCTGGAGATCTTCGGCGGGGCGGCGCTGCTGCTGTGCGTCGCAGGACTGTATGGGCTGCTGGCGTATGTGGTGACCCAGCGCACACGCGAGATGGGCGTGCGCATCGCCCTCGGATCGCCTCGCGGGAAATTGCTGTGGCTGATCCTTCGCCAGGCCGGCGCCATGCTGATCGCCGGCGTGATCGCCGGCAGCGCCCTGGCATGGGCCGCATCGCGGCTGGCGCGGGGCTTTCTCTATGGCGTGAAGGCCCACGATGGCTGGACGCTGGCCGGAGCGGCACTGCTGTTGCTGGCCAGCGGACTGGCGGCCGCGTATCTGCCGGCGCGGCGGGCGGCAGGCGTGGACCCGATGCAGGCATTGCGGGCGGAGTGACAGCAGACCAAAACTGAAGCGAGGAAGGCTTCTCCCAGGCCTTCCCCGCCAGTGCGATCGCCGCGCCACTGCCCTCTATTTCGGCATGAACAGGATCACCTCGACGACCACAATCGCGATGATCACGATGATCAGCGCGGTTTTCCCCATGCCGCCCACGGCGAAGTCGGCCTGCGCCTGAGAAGCACGGCTGGAGAGATCCGACAATTCCTGATCGGACAGCGTGGGGATCGCCTCGCGCACCTGAGACGGATCGACTTTTGCCTGCTTCATCGCCTGCTCGGCCCTGGGCGTGGAGAGGAAGTGCGTCAGGTTCTGGATATTTTTCTGACGCGCTTCAGTGGCCGACTGCACCTGCTGCTGGAGCTGGGCGGGGGAAACCAGATGGGTGGATGGGCTGGTGTTTTGGGCTGGCTCTTCGGCGCGCAGGGCCGGCGAGCGGAGCAAAACCGAAAATATCGCAGCCCCGATCAGGCTGCGCATCAGAAAGCGGAACGACCGGGAAATTTGCATGGCGACTCCGGAAATGAGGGATGGTGGTGCGCGGGGAGGGATCCGCATGGGCAGATGTCCAGGACCATGAGGCGTTCTTGCCGGTATATGCGGAAACCCGCAGAGAAATGGCTCAAAGATTTTGGCAGCGTGTCAGCGCTCAATGTCAGCTCGGTCGGGAATGAACCGGCTGCGGTTCATCCCCCCATGCACGCGCGCCGCGCGATCAGCTTTTCTTCCGAACGGAGTAGGATGAGAGCCGCGGTCCACCCGGGATCAATCCGCTGACATTGAGGCGCCCACTCCGCCCCCCTTCCGGCCTCAATAAAACCCCGAACCGGTCCGCAGTACGAAAGGAGAACGTCGTGAACCAATATTCCCATCCACTGTCTCTTCGCAGGGTGCTTCCCCTTACTGCCGCATCACTGGCCCTCTTGTCCCTCCTCATGCCTCGGCTCGCCCGTGCAGCCGACGACGACACGGCCAGAATTACCGCCTCGGGCGATGTTCTCAGCGAACTGCTCAACAGCCCCAGCGGAATATCACCCACCCTCCTCAACAAGGCTTACTGCGTCATCATCCTTCCCTCGGTGAAGAAAGGCGGCTTCATCGTGGCCGCGCAATATGGCCGCGGCATCATGACCTGCCGCAGTGGCTCAAGCTTCGATGGGGGATGGAGCGCGCCGATCATGATGCAGTCAAGCGGCGGCAGCATCGGCTTCCAGGCGGGCGGCCAGGCCACCGACTTCGTTGTCCTCGTCATGAACGACCAAGGCGCGCGCGCGGTGATGAACGGCAAAGCGAAGCTCGGGACCGACGCCAGCGTCGCCGCCGGCCCGGTGGGACGCACCGCCGAAGCCTCGACCAACGCCACCATGTCCGCCGAGATGCTCTCCTACTCGCGTTCTCAGGGCATCTTCGCGGGGATCTCGCTCTCCGGAACCTCGCTCGGCCCGGACGCCGGCGCGAACGAGAAGATCTACGGAAAATCCCTAACCGGTCCTGAAATCTTCTCCGGCAGCGCGCCGCCGCCCGGGGCAGCCGGCCCCCTGCTCGCCACCCTCAAATCCTCGTCGCCCAAACGCAACGCGCCCTGATCGTCCGCGCCGGTTCCGGCGTGCTTTCGCTCAAGTGCGGATGTACGGTATCCACACCTGCATTTCCGAGGGCTCGCGATTGGCCCAGGAGTAGTAAGGAATGAGGCGCAGCGACGGCCAACGGACAGGGTTTGGGAGTTGGTGCGATCTGGATCCCGGCCACCCCCGCTTCAACACAGCTGGTGCAGCAGGCCGCTCACGTTCTGGGGGTTCCCGCCTATGCCGTGGCTACGCCGCCGAGCGGGCCGTCGCTCAAGCTGAAGCCGATTCGGATCGGGTTGTACGACCAGTATGGAGGCCTGATGCCGGCCGGCTGGGTGCGCTGGCTCTTCGATCAATACGAATTCCCGTATCAGGTCGTTTATCCGAAGACCCTCGATGCCGGCGACTTGAAACAGAAGTTCGACGTGCTGGTGTTTATCGACAGCCCGGGATTTGGAGGATTCAGCAGCCGGGGAGGCGGCGGCATGCGATGTCCTGAAATTCCGGCTGATAAGGTCCCGGAGCAATATCGCGGCTGGATCGGGGAGATGACCCAGGAGAAAACCATTCCTCAGCTCAAAGCATTTCTTGCGGACGGCGGATCGATTGGGACCATCGGTTCCTCCGTCGGCATCGCTCCGGAGCTCGGCGTGCCGGTGACCAATTATCTGACCGAGATGGGCCCGGATGGGCATGAGCGGCCACTCCCCGCTGAGAAGTTCTATATTCCGGGCTCGCTGATGCGGGTCACGATCGACAACACAGACCCTCTGGCATACGGAATGCCCCTGACCGCCGATGTGGACTTCGACAGCAGCCCGGTGTTTCGCCTGGTTCCGGAGAATGGCGTGCACGCGCACCCCATCGCATGGTTTGCAGGGCGCGAGACATTGGACAGCGGATGGGCCTGGGGCCAGGCGTATCTCGATGGCGGTACCGCCATTGCTGAGGCTCCTGTGAGCGCCGGCAAAGTGTATATGATCGGGCCGGAGGTGACCTTCCGCGGGCAGCCGCACGGCACGCTTAAGTTCCTCTTCAATGCTGTCTATGCGGGCAGCGCCGCGCCCGCCGGGTCTGGATCGTCCGCGGTGGCTTCCGTGGGCCGCTGATCGTCTTCGTTCCTCTGATGATGAAATGGGATAGCCCGCCGACCTTCTCAGGCACGGGCTGCCCCAGGAATCGCAGGCTGGCACAACTTGTGACGGATAGCGACTTTGGTCGCAGGAACTAGCTTCCCGCACAGACGCAAGCTGTGATTTTCGGATGCGCAGGGCGACCACAGTAGCAGCGACCCGATTCGCCTCGATGGGTGGAAGGATCGTAATATAACGAAGGCGTCGCGCCAGGCGAGTGCATAATCGGAGGCGAGGGATTCCAGCACTCTAAGCCTGCAACGGCACCACTACTGACACCACCCCAAAATCGGGCATCGGGACCGGTCTGGCCGACCCAAAGCAAATTACCCCGTGGGCCTGTAGCTCAACGGTTAGAGCAGGGGACTCATAATCCCTTGGTTGGGGGTTCAAATCCCTCCGGGCCCACCATAAGATCAATAACTTACATCACTTTTCACGAACGGCAGTCATCGCTGGGGATACTTCTGGGGATACTTTTGTATAATACTCTCCAGGAGGCAGTTTCCCCATGCCGCGCAGGTCACAAGCCAGGGTCACGGGCGTCTGGGAGAAGATCCCGGGCTCAGGAATCTGGTGGATTCGCTACCGTGAGAACGGAGCCCTTCACAGAGAGAAAGTGGGGCGGAAGTCGGACGCCCTTGCGCTCTATCAGAAACGCAAAAACGAGATTCGCGT
Source organism: Acidobacteriaceae bacterium (assembly GCA_036267095.1). Lineage (GTDB taxonomy): Bacteria > Acidobacteriota > Terriglobia > Terriglobales > Acidobacteriaceae > Palsa-343. Next base: position 16,025 of record DATAWS010000015.1, on the reverse strand, counting down.
CGGAACAAAACTGCCGGAGAACATGCGCCGCGCGTCGATCCGTTTCGGGCAGCTTGCCGAGGACATCCGGCGCTACAGCGAAAAGCACCACCGGGACCAGGGCCACATCGAATCGCGCCTCAAGCGAATTCTTCCCGATTTCGAGACTCGACAAGCCGACCAGATCAAACCCGAAGAAATCGACGGATGGATTGCGAGGAACACAAAGGCCGCGGCCACAGCAAACCGCTACCGGGCGTTGTTCTCGCTCATCTTCCGAGAGGCCCTGCGCAATGGGAAGGTGACTGGCAACCCTGCGCGGCTGGTGCGGCTGCGGCATGAAAATAACGGACGCATTCGCTTCCTCACCGATGACGAAGAGAAGCGTCTCCGCAAGGCCATTACGAAGCAGTTCCCCGAACACTTGCCGGAGCTGACAGTCTCACTTGGAACTGGGATGAGATTGTCGGAGCAATACTCGCTGACGTGGGAGCAGATCGATTTCGCGCGAAAGGAAATCAATCTGGAACAAACCAAGAACGGGTCGGCACGAACGATTCCGATGAATAGCGACGTTCTCCAGGCATTCGAGATTCTCCATGAGATGGACGCACCTGCGTCGCCGAGCAGCCGGATTTTTCTCCTCCACAGCCCGCGCTACTGGTTCGCAACGGCACTCGCAGAAGCGAGAATTGCCCGCTATCGCTGGCACGACAACCGGCATACGTTTTGCTCCCGGCTCGCCATGCGCGGCGAAAACATGAAGGTGATCCAACAACTCGCAGGGCACAAGACAATCCAGATGAGCGCGCGGTATGCACACCTCGGCGAAAAGAACCTGCGCACGGCGATAGAAGGTCTCTCTACTGGTGCGCGGCTGCATGTCGCTGCAAGGAAGCGCACCATTCCAGAATGATCCATACATTTCCCGGTTGCTCTCTATGGTCCTAAGAGCTATACTGATTCCTGATGGCAGATCGCGCGAGTACGCTTAGGGTCTTCGCGTCCAGGCCGTTCATGCGTTTTGCGCGTCGGTTTGACATCAGCGATGCCGAACTGTGGCAGGCGGTCAATGGCGCATACGACGCTGATCTGGGCGGTGGAGTCTTCAAGTTCCGGCTTGCCAGACGCGGAGCAGGTACCAGCGGCGGAGCCCGCGCTATTGTGGCGATGAAAGTAGGCTTGCGCATTGTGTTGATGTACGGCTTTGAGAAGAAGGACCAAGCCAACATCAAAATCGACGAGTTGCGAGCGTTTCGCAAAGCGGCCCGCGTCTACCTCGGCTATAGCGAAGCAGAGATGACGGCCATCGTACGGGAAGAATCTCTTTTTGAAATCGCTGAACCAAGTCATAGGAAAGGAGAAAGATATGGCAAAAGCGTATAAGAGCGAAGCCCTCGCCGCGGTGCACGAGGCCATGGCGGACCTGCACAAAATCGGCATGCTCGACGGCAAGACGATGCGGGAATTCGACCGAGCCTGTTTGACTCCTGTGTTGAACCTTTCTCCGGCGGCCATCCGTCGTATCCGTGCGAAAGCGGCTGTGAGTCAAGCGGTCTTTGCCGCCCACCTGAATGTGACCACCGGCGTAGTTAGCAAATGGGAACGTGGGGAGAAACAGCCGCGCGGACCGGCTGCAAAGTTGCTCACGCTTGCGGCCAGGCATGGACTAGAGGCCATTGCCTGAGTTTCGAGATTGCTTGCTGGATCGTCAAGGTGATGAACGGAGGAGGCGGTTCTTATGACAATTCAAGTAGAAGTCAGCCCCGATATAGAGGCACGGCTCATCGCCGCTGCTCAGGCGCGCGGGGTTGCACCTGCGAAGTACGCCGAGATCCTTCTCCATGACGCCTTAGCGTCTTCTGCAGGTGGATCCGGCAAATTGACGCTGGAGCAGTTTCATACGATGTTGCGAGAGATTGCGGAAGGGTCGGAGAAGCTGCCCCAGTTGCCTACTTCCGCCTTTTCTCGGGAGAGCTTCTATGAGGGCCGGCTCTGAGAATGGCAGAGGCGCTTTGTCTTGTCGATAGCAACATTCTCATTCGCTGGGTTCAGCCAGCCGATCCGGATTATGCGCTTGTCGAATCAGCTCTCGCGTGGCTCGTCAGGTAAGGTGCCATACTTTGCTACGCATCTCAGAATCTCGGTGAGTTTTGGAACGCCTCGACCCGCCCGCTGGAGCGCAATGGCTTTGGTTTATCGCCCGCCGAAACAGATCGACGTGCACGCCAATTTGAATCGCGACTGCGGCTACTTCCCAATGGCCTGGCGACACACGAAGAATGGCGTCGATTGCTCGTGGATTATGGCGTCTCTGGCGTCCAGGTGCACGACGCTCATCTCGTCGCCGTCATGCGCGTCCACGGAGTGAAGAAAATCCTGACGTTTAACACGAAGGATTTTGCCCGCTTCGCCGGGATCGAAGCTCTGCATCCCGCAGCCGTTACGCATCCGAGCATCTGAATCTGAGTTGCCGCCAGTCGCCTCGCGCGAGTTGCGCCGTTTGCTCCTACCTCGAATCCGCCTGCACCGTAGCGCACCACGCTGCGGTTCGAAGCACCGAATTGCAGAGCGCCATTGCCTCAGGAAGCAATACGCTCCGGATGATGCATCCGAGCGAAAGCCTGAAGCGCTGACAACGGGATCATCGTGCGAGTCCCGATCTTGCGGAAGGGCAGTTCTTTGCTTGCCAGCAAATAGTCGATGGACCTGATGCTGAGGGAAAGGATCTCTGCAGCCTCTTCCCGGCTGACCAGGAGTTTCGCATCCGGTGACACGCTCGCCTGCCTTGGCGGCTTTCGTTTCCCGTTTTGCCTTCTGCGCGTCGGCGCATGGGACTGGTGCCGTTCGCAGTCGCTTGGCATCGGCACATTTCCGGAAGAGCGCCGCCTTTGTGGCTCTGACACACCATTGCTGTGGTTTTCTACTGCCGCTATCTCCGGCTCAGCGGCAAATGGAAGCAATAGCTGATCGCTGCTTTTCATTTGCAGAACGCGGCGCCGCGGGTGAGGACCGGGGGAAGAAGGGCGCAAAGGACACCTCGCCAATCTTGCATCCTTGACAGTAGCGCGAGAGTAGACATATTGTCAAATTGTAGATTTACGAACGATGCCGCCCAAGGAAACCACAGCCGAAAAGGCAGCAGCGCAACAACAGGAAGCGACCGCGCCGGCACCGCAACAGCAGGTGCTGTCCATTCGGGTCAATGAAGCGCTTCGCTACCGGCTTGAACACCTGAAACGGGTGCACCTGGCGAAGACCGGAGAAAGCCTTTCGACCTCCGAAGTCGCGCGGCTGCTCCTGGAATCGGCCCGGGATGACCGGCTGGAATTCGTCAAACTGGCTGCAGAACCGATGAAGTCGCTGCTCAACGCACGCCGGAAGCTCGACTCCAGGCTCCCGCTTTCGCAGCTCGAATGGACCTTGATTGCCTACTATTGCCAGCTCGGCGCAGAAGCATTTGAGGACAGTATGCCGAACCAGATCTCCGGCGAATCGCTTGCCGGGATTCTGGAGGCGTTTCTGGCGGTGTATGGGGACGACACGAAGCAAACGCCAACCGATCTGCGCTACATCGCCAATCTGCCCATCGATGAGGAAATCGGGAAGAAAAGGGCCATCGACATCGGATGCGAGGATGTCCGCTACCTTACGAAAAAGACCATTCAAGCACTGAGGAATCCGACGCCTTTGCAGAGGAAGCCGCTCCTGGCAGGGCGCAACCTCTTTACAGTCCTGGACAATACGGTGTTTCCGAGTCAGGAACTGCTGAATGAAGCGCTTCTGCCGCACTGGCCGATCCTGTGGCGGGTTTGCGCTCGTGGATTCTACTTCCATAACAGCAAGCCGCTCGTTGACGAAGTTCCCGGGAAAGAGGCTTATGAGCACTTCGTTGGTCCGCCATTGCCCATGTTTGAAGAGAGCGAATGCAGCGTTGTTCTGCCGCGGGGCAGGCATGGAGATTTCGCGCTTTGCCTGTATTTCCCTGGAAAGCTCGCCCCCATATTCCCCATGTTCCAATTTGTCATGATTTGCGAGTTTCGGGCGATGATGGAGCGGTTCGAACCGGAACAGGAAGAGTCGTACTGGCGCGGATATTACTTCTCTGCCTACACAAGCAAAATGAGAAGCAGCAAGACCGTTGTAACGCTCCGCCTCAACGAAAACGGGATTACTTTTCATCTCGACTGCGGCGCGTGGCAGACGTTTCGCAATCTGCTTCGCCGCGCCTGGGAGCATCCCGAAGTACGGCATCTCTGGAGTGACATGGTGCTTCGGTATGGCGAGTTTTAAGAACGGCGCTGCTGTCGCAGCGGATGAAGTGTGGACACGTCACCCCCAACTGGGTTGCTGCAGAGCGCCCTGAAACGCGGTGACGTTTACAAATGTCAACTTCCGCTGCAACAGCGACTTGACTCTTCGCCGTTTACGCAGGTAGACGTGCGTTTACGGGCATAGACCAATACAGCATCGGAGAGCGCCACGGCGTAAACACGTTGAAGCGAAAGAGCTTCGCGAAACTTCAAATTGAACGCGTACTGCACGGCCAAATCCGCACGTCAGCAAGGGAGGTTCCGCGATGAACAACTTCCAGACGACGACTGAGCAAGCGAAGAAGCCGTCATCGAGCGACGAAAGCAGGCCAGGGTTTCGCACCAAAACGATCTCCATGCGACTGACTCCCGATGAGCTCGCCGAAGTGGAGTCAGCCGCCCAACGGGCCGGCAAGCAGCCCTCTGAATGGTTGCGGGAAACGGCGTTGACTGGCGCGAGAGAACGGCCTTCCGATCCGATTGAGTTGCTTCTCGCTGAGATTTGGGCAGCGCGGTTCGCCCTCCTGAGTCTGTTCCATGCCGGGGCTCAAGCCACAGCGGAGGGTCGCCCGTTACTCCCCGAATCGGTCCTCAAAATCCGCGACCGCGCCGACGCAAAGAAGCTCGAACAGGCCCGCCAGATGCTGGCCGATTTCCTTGGCCAACGGACCGAAGCGCAATGAATCGGAGACGCATTCTTTTCATCCTCGTCCGGCTTCTCGCATTTGCTGCAGTGACCGAGGCGCTGGCAATCTGGGTGTTTTGGCGCTCGCCGTGGGCACCCATCGAACGCCATTACCTGCCTGCTTACATCCAGTGCTCGCTGCCAGTCGTTTCCCCAGCAACCGTCGAGGTCCGGTGGCTGTGGAAGACTGGACGTCACCGGAAACGGGAACTCGCCACCGATGACGATACCGTCGATTCTCCGGACGGAACCGGTCTGGAGCTTTCTCAATCTGCGATTGACGCCGGATGGAAGAGGCTCATTGAAGGTCCGCCGCAGGAGGTTCCGGCGGCACTACTCGGGCCGGATCTGGCCCATCTGGCGTTTGAAGACCAGAGCCCGTGGGATCTCTTCCTTTTCCCGGAACTATCCGCGCTGGCGGCGCTGTGCGTGGCGCTTTGTGGCTGGTGGCTCCTCATCGGATTCCTTCGGGCGCTGATCGCCGAGTACGCCTGGCGACGGCAGCTGTATTCCCGGCAGGAGCTGCTTTCGACTCTCTTCAAAGATTGCACGGCGTTGGCGAGCAGGGTCTACTCCGGACTCGAAGCGCTGTACCAGAGCGCGGGAAAGCGCATAGAGACGCATTGGGCTGCACCGAGCACAGCAATCGCGCAAACCCAGCCGCCAGCCAGACCGGCATCCTTCCCGTTTCCGCTTTTCGGCCTCTACAACGGAACCGGGGAGGCCTGCCTCTGGAGTGAAAGAGACGAGATCGATTGAACGAAACCCATGGCCCGGCACAATTCGGGCCCTCATCGAGGTGCAGTCCCCATGCTCACCATGTCGAAGCCGCTATCGGCCAGCCAGGCGCGGATGTATCACGCCAAAGAATTCGCATCCCAGCAACAGAACTACTGGACCCGGAACCAGCAGGGGCACAGCGAATGGCAAGGGAGGCTCGCCGGCCAGTGGAATCTCACCGGGCCGGTGCATGGTGAGCATTTTGCGCGGCTCGCCGAGGGCCAGCATCCCCAGACCGGAGAACAACTCGTTCGGCACCAGGTCTCGAGGACCTATGAAGGCAAAAACGGCAAGGAGATCACCAGCGTCGAGCATCGCGCCGGATGGGACGCCACATTCTCCCCACCGAAGTCGGTATCGATCACCGCGCTTGTGGGCGGCGACGATCGCGTACGACTGGCCCACCGGGAGAGCGTGCGCGCGGCACTCACAGAGCTGGAACGATACACGCAGGCGCGCATCGGAAATGTTCACGCGCCGGAGACCACTGGCAACTTCGTTGCCGCCACATTCGAGCACGACACGGCCCGGCCCGTGGACGGATATGCGGCGCCCCAGTTGCACACTCACGCCGTCATCTTCAACGTCACCAAGCGGGAGAATGGCCAGACCCGTGCCCAGCAGCCCCATGAAATATTCGTCTCCCAGCGTTATGTCACAGCGGTGTACCGCTCGGAGCTGGCACTGCATCTTGAGAAGCTCGGCTACGACTTGGAGCGCGGCAAGCATGGGCAGCCGGAAATCAGGGGGTATACGAAGGAGTATCTGGAAGCATCCAGCCCGCGCCGCGAACAGATCAAGGACCATCTTCGCGAACAGGGTATCGACGGAGCCGCAGCGGCACAGATCGCTGCCCATCACACGCGCGACAGCAAAGAACTGCTGTCGCAGGAAGAAGTGTTGCGGTGGCACCGCGAGCTGGCCGCGCAATTCGGCCACCAGGCAGATCGAGTTGTGGACCAGGCACAGGCGCGGGGGCAGCGTCAGGCTCAGCAACCGGAGATGAATGCGCAAAAAGCCCTGACCTGGGCGAGGGAGCATGTCTTTGAGAGATCGGCGGTCCAGGACCGGCGCGCGATCCTGGAATCTGCCCTTGAGCGTGGGATGGGCGAAACCGCATATTCAGCGATTCAGCGAGAATTCGACCGGCGAGTCCAGACAGGCGAGTTCCGCGCCGTTGCACAGCGTGGCACAGAGATGCAGTTCACGACCAGGGAAATGATTCGGATAGAGCGCGAAATCATTGCCCGGATGCAGGAGGGCAACCGGCGCACCTACGGCGATCCGATGCTGGTTCCCACACAGTCGCGGATCAGGATCGAAGACGGGCACCCGGAACTGAGCCCGGCCCAGCGTAAGGCCGTGAATGGAATTCTCGTTTCACGCGAAAAGATCATTGGTCTGGACGGGGTTGCCGGGGCGGGCAAAACTACTGCGCTCTCCGTCATCCGTGAAGCGGCGGTGGCCGAGGGATACCACGTCGAAGGCTTCGCGCCCACGTCTCGCGCGGCGCAGAAACTCGCCGAGGCGGGCATGGAGACTTCCACCCTGCAGAAGTATCTGGCGCGCGGGCAGCAGCCCGACACAGCCGAGAAGCGCCTGTACATGCTGGACGAATCCTCAATGGCATCGACCCGGCAGTTGCATGAATTCGTGCATCGGCTTCATCCCGATGATCGTGTCGTGTTGGTAGGCGACCGGCGGCAGCACGAGGCGGTAGAGGCGGGCAGACCATTTGCGCAGCTTCAGGATGCAGGCATGGTGACGGTCAGGCTGGAGGAAATCGTGCGCCAGAAAGACCCGGAACTGAAGCGCGTCGTCGAGCAGCTTGCGGCCGGTCATGTTCACGAAGCGGTCCAGAACCTTGACCGGCAGGGCCGCGTCCATGAGATTCCCGACCATGGCGAGCGCATTACGGCGATTGCCAAAGAGTATGCAAATTCGCCGGAGCACACTCTGGTCGTTTCGCCCGACAATCGCTCTCGGATGGAGATCAACGAGCACATCCATGCGGAGATGCAGAGCCGGGGCACGGTGAACAGCTCGGAGCATCATATACGAACGCTGGTGCCGCGCCAGGACCTCACTGGCGCAGATCGCACCTGGGCCGAGCGGTACGAAGTCGGCGACGTCTTGCGGTATTCGCGCGCATCGAAGGAAACCGCAATCGCCAGAGGTGAGTACGCGAACGTGAAGAGCATTGACCCAACGTCCAACCGCCTTACAGTCGAGCTGCAGGACGGTACCGAGCGCACCTACGATCCGCGCCGCCAGCAGGGCGTTTCCGTATATCGCCAACAGCTGCGTACGTTCTCCGAGGGTGACCGTGTCCAGTTCACCGCGCCCGCCAACGACCTCAAAGTGGCAAACCGCGAACTGGGCACAATCCGGAGGGTCGGCGATGACGGACGATTGCGTTTGACGATAGACGATGGCCGCTCCGTCGAACTCGATCCGAACAGGCACGTGCATCTCGATTATGGCTATGCCGTCACCAGCCATTCCAGCCAGAGCCAGACCGCAGACCGCGTACTGATCCACGTGGACACCGAACTCGGCGCGAAAGACCTGCTCAACAGCCGCATGGCTTACGTTGCCGTCTCGCGTGGCGCGCACGACGCGCAGATTTTCACCAACGACGCCTCTGCATTGGGGCAGGAACTCAGCCGCGATGTCTCTCACACGCCAGCGATCCAGCAAACCCCTGTATCACAAAGCGTGGAGCAGCAGTTCGCTCACACCCACGGAATCGGCCAGGAATTCGGAATCGGCATGTAATCCAGACCCGACCTGACATTCCCGGAAAGCAGCAGCGTAGCCGAGGCCCGGTGCGTGTCAAGTCTCCGTGACCGCCATAGGCGGCGGGCTTCCGCCCGGACCTGACACGCACCTTCGTGACCTCGGCACATCAGCCATCTATTCCGGGAAATGGGTGCACAACGGCCGCAAGGAACAGCGGCCAGCTATCCAGGCACCGCCTCACAATCGCATCGTTCTCGCGGATCAGAACTGGTGTCAGCCACAATCTCCTCCGGCTATGAGTTACTGGTGTACTCTCTACTTAAGTAACACGCAGGCTACTGGCGATCATTTAATTTTTTCTTGACTTCTGCAGTCATCCCGAATAATAATTGCGGCCATTCAATAGTTGAAACGCTCACGTGAAAGTGAGCGTCTTCAGGTTTGCTTCCTTCCCCATCTGTGAAAAGCATGCTGGCTCGTTACGCGAGCAGACGATGGGTGCTGCTCGAGAAGCAGATTGATTACGCGTTATCTGCCTCGGGGTTCCGCTCTCCTTGTTATTACCACGGACCCCGGGGCGGTAGATGCCTGGAGAAGAGTGTGTTGTCGGCAAGGAGCATTCCCCCCATTACAGTGGCACCGCTTCTGATGCTTATCACGGCTGCCGGCTCCGCTATGTCACACGTCCACGTGGTTAAAGTGCGTGTTCGGTTTCTGGCGACCAGTACCAGCGTGCACAGCGGCGTCGGCGAGAGCCAGGACGTGTACCTCGTCGAGCTGCCCGCTGACACTTTCGGTGAAAACCCGATACTGGCACGACTCGTGGATGATTACTCTCCTGCCCAGACAGCGTTCTCGCCCAAAGCCTTGTCCGGCGACGGACTGATCCTGCGTATTCGGCGCGATGAGTCGTGCGACACAACCTTGGCCGATATGCCCCTTCGTACTGCGCCTGGTGATCCGCTGGCGATTCTGCCGGAGCGATTCGGATTTCATGTAGTACTACCACGAGAAACAAGCACCGATGAAATATTGCCATGCTACAAAACATTCCGCCACTGACCGTCCGCGTGGTTGAGGCGAAAGGGTGAGACCGAGTACATCGAGGAGGATGAACGTGAGCATCACGAAATGGATACTGTGGGCATACCCGCTGATTGCGTGCCAATTCGCGCCCGGACAACAACAGCAGCAACAGGCGGTGGTGCGCGATTCGCAGGGTGTTTCGATCCTGGGACAAGTCCTCGCTGCGGCAGGCGGTTCGGCTGCTGTTGCCGCGATCAACGACTACACCGCTACTGGTACCGTGACCTATTACTGGAGGACACCCGCCGAAGGAAGCGTTACGGTCCGCGGTAGCGGTGTCCACGAATTCCGACTGGATGCATCCCTTTCCGGGGGCGAGCGGTCGTGGATCGTGAACGGCAACTCTTCCTATTTGAAGAATCCGGACGGAAGCACTACCAACCTGCCTTCCCAAAATACCGTCAGGTCCGCGAACAATATGTTCCCCCTGTTAACGGTACTCCGGGCTGTTCAGGATCCATCCCTGAATGTCTCTTATGCTGGCGTCGTCTCCCACGACGGCCAGCAGTTGGATGAGGTCACGGTAAGGCAGAGTGTCCAAAACGATCCGACAGGGGCTATGGGCAAGATCACGCAGGAGCACATATTCATCGATCCGCAGGCCCTGACTGTTTTTTCCATTGAAGATTACGCATACGCCAGAAACGGGCTGGGCGATTATCCGCATGAGCTACAGTTCGGAGGCTATCAGAGTGTGAGTGGCGTTCTCGTTCCATTATCCATCTCCGAGTCGATCTCTGGCCAAAAGACACTCTTGATCCAATTGAACCAGATGAAATTCAACTCCGGACTCACCGAGAGCGATTTTGAGTAATGCAAGCGAGGACCACAATGAACGTCGAGAAGGGTTCCAATTGCCTTGTTCTGAAATCCACTAAAATCCACCACGCGTTACGTACGCTCCTTTTTGCCGTAGCGGCGCTCGTGGTTGCGATCATTACGCCACGCCCGGCATGTGCTCAGGATTATCTGAGTGGTAGCGGTATACCGGCGTTTGTCAGCCCGCAGCCTGTCGAGCAGGGCTTCGTGGACGCGTCAAACGGCAACCTGCACCTGCAGTTCACGTTCGGATCTTATCCGCAGCGCGGTAGTGGCCAGCCCTATTCTGTGAACTATGTCTATGACAGCGACATGCTCTGGAACATCGGATGCAGCGGATCGAGCTGTTCGTGGGCGCCCAGCAACTACAATAATTATGGGTGGCGGCTGGGTACAAACGGGGGAACGCTCACCGGGTTGAATTGTACGACTTCCTGCGAGGAATGGGCATTTACCGATCCACTGGGGACAACCCACTACTTCCCCGTCTCGACCGGCTCCTGCCCGATCCCGAATGCCTACGCATCGGATTCCTCGGGCTACATGCTGGACATCTGCCAGACGGGAGTGTACGCACCGGATGGGACCCTTGTCTATTCGGCTACATACGAGCAGCCGGTAAGCCCCGGAGCGGAAGACTCGAACGGCAACTATATCAGCTGGGGTACGGGAGGCCTGGGCGGAAGCACAGATACTGTCGGCCGCGCAGTGCCCTCCCTCGCCATATCCAATTGCAACGGAAACGCCGCCGAAACGTGCTATCGGGTCCCGAATGCCCAGGGGGGAACCTCAACGTATACCATCACGACGGCGACCATCCCCGTGCAAACTGATTTTCAACAAAGCGGGGTCAGCGAATTCTCCGGCACCATCACTGTGGTCCAGAGCATCACGCAGCCCGAGGCACCGCCTACACGTTCAAATACGACTGCGACTCCGGCACAGGAAACGCTGCATGCGGTTCGCCTTCGAATCAGCCTGCTTATTACGGCGTCCTGACGAGCATGACGCTTCCCACTGGAGGAACAGTCAGCTATTCCTACACGACATTCAGCGATTCCTACAGCAACAAAACGGAATGGCTCTATTCCCGCTATTCTCAGAACGGAACCTGGTACTATGCACCGCAGGTAATCTCGACATGCAGTTCGACACAGGTCGGTTGTCAGCAAAAGGTGACCGTCACACAACCGAACGGAGACCACACGGTTACCACCTTCACGCTGAATAACGGCGCCTGGCCGGTGGAGATCCAGGCGTATGACGCGTCGTCCAGTCTGCTCTCCACAACTACAAACACATTCGACTTTTCTCAGTCCTGTCCTTTCACCAACTGCCATGGTAACGCCTACATTCGCCTCCTTGCGACCCAGACTACAGTGCCGGCCCCATCTGGAAATCTGACGAAGCAGACAGAGTATCAGTACGACAGTCCACAAACAGGCAACATCACGGCTAAAGAGGAATGGGGTTACTATCCGGGCGGACTCCCTTCAGTGCCTGACCGCGCTACTTATACCCAGTATCTGACCACCGGAACAAACGACATCGACAAGCCAATCGGTGTCACCCTCTGCAATAACTCGGGTGGCTCATCGGCGTGTCCCGGCGGCGGCAGCGTCGTTCAGCAGACGCTGTACACGTACGATAACTATGGGTCATGCCCTGGCGGAACAATTGTAGGAGCCAGCGGAATTCAGAATCACGACGATAACAACTTTGGGGCCGGCTACACGACGCGGGGCAACGCCACACAGATCCAGCAGTGGGCCAGCGGGTCAACCTATCTTACGACGCAGACGTGCTACGACACAACGGGACAGATGGTGCGGCAGACGGACCCCTACGGAAACACCACAAATTTCGCCTATTCAGACCGATACTACAGCGACAACGGAACGAATTCGCTCTCCGGCTTTACGCCGAACAATCCGACGAATGCCTACCTGACAAGCGTCACGCAGCCCATCATCGGCGCAACCACGCTTGGATACTATTATGGCAGCGGGCAGCAGGCCTTTACGACAGATTCCAATGGGGTGACCAGCTACTCGCACTTCATGGATCTGTTCGATCGCTCGACCGAGAACGACTACGACCTCGTGGGATGGGATAAGACCGTCTACACGTCGCCCACGCAGGTTGACGCCTACATCGCCGTTGGCGACACGTCTCCGTCAACAGGATGCCAAAGCTGCGAACACAAAGAGCTCGTGTCGGATTCATGGGGCAGGACAATGTCCGAGAAAATGGTGAACGATCCTATTGGCACTGTTAGCGTCGATACAAACTACGACTCAAACAGCCGGGTGCAGACGGTAAGCCACCCATATCAGGGCTCCTCAGGACAAGTCTACGAGACCTATTCCTATGACGGTCTGGATCGAACAACCGCGGTAACGCATCCTGACGGAGAGGTCGTAACGACGCTTTATGGTACCGCAGTGGCTGGCAACGGCGGGGGCCTGACAACGCAGCAGGGATCAACAAGCACCTACGGCTATGACTATCCCGTGTTGCATCGGGATGAGGCTGGACAGGAGCGGCAAGAGTGGATTGACGGTTTCGGCCGGATCATCGAAGTTGATGAACCGACAACGTCGGGAGGAACTTACGGAACGGGCTCGGCAACAATCGAAGGAACAGAGCAGAATTACCAACTGTATACCTGCCAGGTTCCAGCTGGAGGAAGTCGTGTGATCCCGCAGAGCTGCTACCGAACCATCTGGGATAGTGGAACAATTTCAATCACGGTTGGCGGTTTCGTCGCCTCAACGAGCTACGGTGAGGGAAGCACCGACGCCAACATCGCTTCCACCCTGGCCTCGCAATTCAACGGCAATTCAAACTCACCTGTAACCGTTGTTCTCTCTGGCACGACCTTGAACTTTACGAGCAAAGCGACGGGCGCGGCATCGAATTATTCGTTGTCCACTAATTCAACCACTCGGTACCCAGGATACCCCGAATACTTCAGCCCGTCATTTTGGGCCACCCTTTCCGGGGCAACGCTGACAGGCGGAACGAATTCCAGTCCGAACCTGCAGAATCCGGCCGTCACGCTCTATACCTACGATGCCGCCGACCACATGACGCGGGTGGTTCAGGGTGTTCAAACAAGGACGCTCGCATATGACGGCCTGGGCCGGCCAATTTCGATCACCACGCCAGAGGCTGGAACAGCGACTCTCGCATACACGAATTCAGGGTCGCTTTGTAGCGGGGACCCGAAGAACGTATGCCAGAGAACCGATGCACGCAGTGTCGTGACCAGCTACTACTATGACGCACTCAACCGTCTGATCGGCAAGAGCTACACGATTCCCCAGGGGAGCAGCGTAGCGGCGATGCCGAACGTCTGCACGACATCGATGGGCCAGTCAGCGAATGTCTGCTTCAACTATGACCAGGGCGGAGCCGCCGCATACGCGCTCGGCCGACGTACCCAGATGGTCGATCCGTCCGGATACGAAACCTATACGTACGACGCAGCCGGGCGAGTAACGCAGACACAAAAGGTGATCGGAACACAGACCTACACGATTGGGCAGCAGTACAACGCCGGCGATGAGCCCACACAGCTAACATACCCGTCAGGCCGCGTGGTTCAGCTGAGCTACAATGCCATCGGAGAAATCTGCGAGGTGGCTCCTCAAACCAACGGATGCGGAAGCTCCAGTAGCCCTTATTCAGCCGGTTACGGCTACAACGCCGGCGAACAGCTTACCGCATTCCGCTACGGGAACGGGGTAGCAGCCACTCTGGGGTACTCCAGCACCCGGTCCCAGCTCACAAATGTTTCCTATGCAAGCGGGTCGAACACGCTGTTCAGTCTCGGATACTGGTATCAGCAGGATTCGAACAACTGCCCGGACGGAAACAGCGTGGGCAACGATGGACAAATCCAGTGCGTCAGCGACGGCGTCGATTCTGGACGAACCGTTGGCTACACCTACGACGTGCTGGGCCGGCTGAGCACGGCAGAGACCAACGGGGACAGCAACTTTCCGCAATGGGGTCTTGCGTGGACCTATGATCAATATGGCAACCGCCTCAGCCAGACGGTAACCGCCGGCAGCGGCTATACGAGTACGCTGACCTTCAGCAATCCCGGGGGTGCGCAGACGAATCAGCCGGATGGGTGGTGTTTTGATGCCAGCGGTAACCTGCTGGGCAAATCCGGCCCCTGTCCTCCTGCCGGCGCCCTTGTCTACGATGGGGAGAACCGCATGGTGAGTGACCCTGCGGCCGGAACCGGTTATCTGTACGACGGCAACGGGACTCGGGTGGCGAAATGCCAGCCCGACTGCAGCAGCCTCTCGTCCTCGACGGTGTACATTTACGCCGAGTCGCAGGATATCGCGGAATATCAGAATGGCACGGGGGCGGGTTCTCCGTCGGCGGAATTTGTCTATTCGGCCGCCGTTCCGGGGTCGGGTCTGGTGGCGTCCATCGTCGGCGGAGCAACAACGTACTTCCAGGATGATCAGTTGAGCTGGAGGATCAGCACCAACGGCAGTGGTCAGGTTCTCGGGCAGCAGGGCACCTACCCGTTTGGCGATTCCTGGTACTCCTCAAACGGAAATGAATTTGTCTTCACCAGCTATCAGCGCGACAGCGAAAGCGGCTTCGATTACGCCATGGCGCGGTATTACGATTCCTCCGTCGCTCGCTTCTGTTCGGCCGACCCGGTCGGCGGTGATCCGAGCGATCCGCAGTCGTGGAACCGGTATCCGTATGGGCGGAACGATCCCATCGACATCACCGATCCAAGCGGAAAATCCTGGTGGAGTTCGCTTCTCATCGACGTTGGGGTAGCTGTCGCGATGTATTTCGCACCGGAATTGATACCGGCGCTTGCGGAAGGCGGGGGTGCTCCCGCTGGCTTCACTCCGGTGCTCCTCCCAGGAGCCGCTAGAACTGCAGCGTCCATTGGGGCGGATGCCGCTGCCTCTGCGGGAGCTGGTCTTGGCCCTCCGATCGCCGGCGGTGCGATGAGCGCGGCAGCTGCGCAAGCTACTGACCAGCCGAAGACACCGCAGCAGGAACCACACACCCCAATTGCACCCGTTAACCCAACGCCGTGTCAGCAAAAAGTTCTGAATTCTGTCAATAAGCAGTTCGGCACCAATGGCAATGCGAGCAATATTTCGCCTTCATCCGACCCAAACCCAACATTCGGCGGAGGCCAGGTGAATGTCAATTTCAACTTCAACTCGGGACTCACCCCAACACAATTCAACGCTATACAGTCGGGTAGATATGCGCCGGCCGGATTTTGGGGAAAACTGACCGGATATGGTCCGAGTCTTCACGTTGTTGGGGGTCCAAGCAAGCTCGATCCAACTGCGATCAATTTCGCTAATTCAAACGTTGGTGGCAATTTGTCAGCGTTGTTCACAGCTCATATAGATTCCGCCTGGGCTAACAACCCCATCGGCGCATTACTCCATTGGAAGGCCGATGTGCTGGGCCACGCGACTAGGAACTTGTTGAAATAGGTACGTGCTGCGCGGCAATGCAGCGGGCGTATTCGTCTTATGGATATGCGCGGAGACGAGCGGGTTCAGGACGGGATGTTCAGCTACGTGTCGCTGGAGCACCGAGTGCCAGCGGATCAT
>DATAWS010000014.1:0-91300 GCA_036267095.1 Acidobacteriaceae bacterium | reverse complement strand
AACAGAGGCTCGATCAACTCCCACTGCGCTTCACTCAATAACTCGAACCGCTTCTTGCTCATGCAAGAAGTCAATCAAACCACCCGCCTCACGCAGAAGTCTCCAGCTTGAGGCCGAACCTATTTATGAAACACGCTCTAGAGCCTTTCTCTGTCAAATCGATTATGACGGGGCGGGGATGAGTGTCGGCGATTGCATGTATGAAGTCCTCCGGGCGAAGTTCGCGGCAGAGCACAGCCGCGACGTTGGAGAGGGCACTACCGTCGTAGTGACATCGAAGGGGAAGAAGGACAGAGTTCTAAGCAAACAAGGCCACGAATATTACGACGAACTTCTGGTTCCGTACAAAACTCCACCTCTTCGGGTTGAGACATCGTTTTTGCAACTCTACGACGGAGAAGAGTTATCATCATCTGGTGAGCAACAGGAAACTACTTCGGACCCCCGAATTCCAAGCCCTGAACAGCCTGGTGGATCAGGTGCTAGCGGTTCCACATCAGGAGATTCAACGCCGTCAGGCGGAGTACCTGAAGGAAGTTCGGAATAATCCCAATCGGCCGGGGCCAAAACGGAAGGCAGTCAAGACTTCCGCTTCCCACGCCCCTGACGCTTCCTGCTAGAACGAGGCCTCTCCGTTCTTTCCCGTCAATTCCGCATATGTCAATCTCTTGCCGACGATCTGGCGAACTGCAATATCGAAGCGATCTGCGTCATTCAACGGATTGTCTCGCGTAGCCCTGTTGTTGTACCGGAAAACCTGCTCACTGACGTAGCGGTCCAAGTGGAACGGTTCGACCGCGATATACGTTCCCTTCAGACCGCGCTTGAGCAGGCTCCAGAAGTTCTCGATGCCTTGGGTGTGGACCTGTCCGCGAACGTACTCCTCAATGTGATTCACCGTGTCGTGGATATACTCTTTCGCGGCTAGGGTGTCGAACGTGCTGGCGTTGTCCGTGTAGATCGTTGATCCGCGCTCGATTTCTTTCAGAATGGCGCTCTGCAACGTCTCACGTTTCACGTTCGGCACAACCTGTGCGCGTACCTGCCTTGCCTCACGGTCCAGCATCCCCATAACAGGAACCTTTGCGGTACGTCCGCCGATGCCCGTACCCAGGGACATACGCCGTTTGGCGTGCATGAACTTCGGCGTACCCCCGACAAAGCACTCATCCACTTCCTTTGGCCCGTTGCCGCTCATCTTCGTTTCCGGCTTCTCACCCAGGGCTAGCCGGATGCGGTGGAGCATAAACCAAGCCGTCTTTTGCGTGACGCCGAGAGTGCGGTGCATCTCCCAACTGCTCACGCCGTTCTTACAGTTGGCAATCATCCACATCGCCAAAAGCCACTTGTCCAAGCCAATCGGGGACTCCTCGAAGATCGTCCCGACCTTGATGGAGAACTGAGCTTTCGGATGCCGCGTCTTGCACTGCCAAACCCGCCGCGCTGCCACATAGGACACGTCCGCACGGCCACAAGTGGGGCACGCCACCGCGCCGTCTGGCCAGCGCCGCTCTACGAGGTAGGCAACGCAGTTATCCGGGTCCGCAAAGTAAAGAATCGCAGCCTGTAATGTCTTGGGATCGTGTGCCATGACCCAACATTAGTCTAATTCTCCTGATGAGTCAAGTATATTCTTGCCGTAATATTTAATTGAATCTAAACATCTAACCGGAAACGTTGGTGGGCAGTGCAGGGCTCGAACCTGCGACCTCCTGCTTGTAAGGCAGGCGCTCTGACCAGCTGAGCTAACCGCCCGGTAGGGCTGAGACGATTCTAGAGCATCGCTGGGAAAAGCCGGAAGGAGGGCGAACTCAGGCGCGTCGAGCAGAGGTGCGACCCGAGGCGATGGAGGTGATGGATGAATCGCCATGGGGCTGGTGACGGCGGCTGATCAGGGAACGAACTTCCTGGACGATGAATTCGGCGCCGAGAAAGGCTGCGGCGACGAGATTGAGGAGCATCCAGACAGCGCCGATACGAAGGGTCATTCGATCCATATCCAGCCCCGGCTTTCTACCCCGGTCCGCCAACAACGGGCGTCCCGTGGGTCCACGGCTTACCACCCCAGTCCACCAGCAACCGGCGATCCGGGGGCCCCGGCCTCCCCTGGCCCTTGTGTTTCTGAAAAGTGAATTTAGTGTAGGAGCACGGTTCCGGACCGCCCATCCCACCCTTGTGGCAGCGGAGCGAACCAGAGCGGGAGAGGGTAATTGCTCGATGGGGGCAATGGCTGGTTGCAGGAACGGACCGGGGATCAGGAATTAGGGTTCCGCGGGCTGCGCCAGGATTGCGCGGACCTCGTCGTCCGAGGTTTGCTCGAAGGTTCGGTAGAACGACCCGACCGCGTGGAACGGCTCGGGAGTGGCGAGGCAGACGATCTGGTCGGCTTCGCGCTCGAGTTCGGCGCGGGTGCTGGGCGCAGCCAGCGGGATGGCCACGACGATGCGGCGGGGCGCGAATTGCGAATGCATGGAGCGCAGCGCGCGGACGGCGGCCTTCATCGTGGAACCCGTAGCGGCGCCATCATCGACGACGATGGCGGTGCGGCCCGCGAGCGGAAGCGGAGGGCGGCTGGCGCGGTAGAGGGCTTCGCGGCGCTCGATCTCAAGACGCTCGCGGGCGGCAACGGCTTCGAGAGTAGCGGGCGGGATGCCGAGGGCGTTCAGGAAATCGGGCTGGACGACGATGACTCCGCCGGAAGCGATGGCGCCCATGGCCAGTTCTTCGTCGCCGGGCACGCCGAGCTTGCGGACGACGAAGACGTCGAGTGGAAGGCGGAGTTCGCGGGCGACTTCGAAACCGACGGGAACGCCGCCCCGCGGGAGCGCGAGAACGATGGCGTGGGGCCAAGCCGGGTCCTCCGGCCTGGCGAGATCGACAAGATCACGAACCGCTGCGGCCAGAAGGCGCCCGGCTTCGCGGCGATCGTCAAAGAGAGCAGAGGACGACATGGCGCGTGCACCTCCACGGCACCGAACGGAAAAACAGCGAGCACCCGGCACCCCGGCACTGCCTGTGGAACCCGGTAAGCAGCGGGACCGTCTGGAACCGAGTCGCAATCCCGAGCGTATTCTTTGTCAGCCCCGCCCGCGCGGAATCTTCCCATGAATACGACTCCGAAACCGTTTGTCGTGCCGCCCAGGACTGCAACCCACCATGAAGGATTTGCCCGGTTTGTCCGGGTCTGCCTGCTGATGGCGGTGGTGAAGCTGGCCATCCAGATCGTGGGGAACATCCTGGCGCAGCGCGCCGGGTACGGGATTTTCCGCGACGAGATCTATTACCTGATGCTGGGGCGGCATCTGGCGTTTGGGTACGTGGACGAGCCGCCGATGGTGGCGGTGGCCGCGCGGCTGACGGACCTTACGGTGGGGTTCCAGCACATGTGGTCTTTGCGGCTCCTGCCGGCGATTGCGGGCGCGGTGAAGGTATTTCTGACGGGCGCGCTGGTGTGGGCGATGGGCGGCTCAAGGCGAGCTGCGGCGCTGGCCATGTTGGGCGTCACGGTGGCGGGCGTTTTCCTGGGAATCGACAGTTTTCTCTCCATGAATGCGTTTGAGCCGGTGTTCTGGATGCTGTGCGCGCTGGCGCTGATCCGGATTGTGCAGGAACACGGCGTTCCGGGGCGAGAGCCTGTGGTCCGCTTGTGGTGGATCGTGCTGGGGGTGAGCGCGGGGCTGGGTCTCGAGAACAAGGCGAACGAAGTGTTCTTCCTGGTGGCTGCGCTGGTGGCGGTGCTGCTGACGAAGCAGCGGCGAATTTTGGCGAGCCGATGGTTTGCAGTGGCGGTTGGCCTGATCGTGCTGATCGCGCTGCCGAATCTCCTGTGGCAGATCCACTACCACTGGCCGACGCTGGAGTGGCTGCGGGGCGTGGCAAAGAGCAATAAGGATGTGAAACTGCCGCCGTTGCAATTCCTGGCAGGGCAACTCATGATGCTGACTCCGTGGACGGTGGGCCTGTGGCTGACCGGGGTGGTGTGGCTGCTGGTGGCGCGGCGAGCGCGGCCGTATCAGTTTCTGGGGGTGCTGTACCCGGTATTCCTGGCGATGATGATGGTGCTGCACGCGAAGGATTACTACCTCGCGCCGGTGTATCCGATCTATTTTGCCGCGGGTGCGATGTGCCTGCTGCCGGCGGATCGGGACGGGCTGACGCGGCGCGTGCGGGTGAGCGCGTATGCAGTGCTGCTGGCGGTGGGCTTTGTCCTGACGCTTCCCTTTTCGATTCCGGTGCTGCCGCCGCAGCGGCTCGTGGCCTGGAAGAAGACAATGCATTTCACTCCGAAGGACAGCGAAAATCACGACGCGACGATTCTGCCGCAGTTTTTTGCGGACCGGTTTGGCTGGCACGAGATGGTGGAGAAGGTGGCCAAGATTTACGATTCCCTGCCACCGGCAGAGCGCGCGGTCACCGGGATTTATACGGGCAATTACGGCGAGGCCAGCGCGATCAATCTGTTTGGACCGAAGTACGGGTTGCCGGTAGCGATCAGCGGGCACCAGGCGTACTGGATGTGGGGGCCGCATGGGTACACGGGACAGGAAATGATCATCATCAACGGCTCGACACTCGAAGCGATGAAACCGTTTTATCAGTCGTGCATAATCGCGGCCCGGATGGATAATCCACTGTCGATGCCGTGGGAGAAAGGGCCGATCTTTCTTTGCCATGGCAGAAAAGGCACGTATGAGGCAGACTGGAAGGACTTCAAGTATTACTACTGATCCTTCCGTGGAGCTGCCCGTTCCTTGCAAAGCCTTCCTGAACTGACACCCCGCCCCGCGGGCAAACCCGCAGCGGGTGCGGTACGCTCGCGCGAACTGCCGCGGGTGCTGAACGCTTCGCACGCGACCGCCATTGTGGTGGGGACGATCATCGGCAGCGGGATTTTCCTGGTTCCGCAGGAGATGATGCGGGCGACCGGCTCGTCAGGACTGGTCTACCTGGCGTGGATTGCGGGCGGACTGCTGTCGCTGTTCGGCGCGATGACGTACGCGGAGTTGAGCACGCTTCTGCCCTACGCGGGCGGCGAGTACGTGTACATTCGCGGCGCGTACGGCGATCTGCCGGCGTTTCTTTACATGTGGACGTGGTTCGCCGTAGCAAAACCAGCCTCCATTGCCACCGTAACGATCGGCCTGGCGCGGACCCTGGCCATCTTTCCTGCTCTCAAGTGGCTGGACGGGGCCGCGATTCACGTCGGGTTTCCCATCGCCTGGTCGCAGGTATTTGCGATTGTGGCGACGTGGCTGATGACCGGGCTCAATTACCTGGGGATGCGCAAGGCAGGCAATTTCCAGCTGATCTTCACGTGGCTGAAGGTGGTGCTGATCCTGGTTATCGCGGGATTCTGCTTCGCGTCGGCGGGCGGACACTGGAGCAATTTCACGACGAAGTTCGTGGGGGCACACGGTGGATTTAGCGGCTTCATGATCGCACTGATCGCGGCGCTGTGGGCTTACGACGGCTGGAACGATCTGACCATGGTGGCGGGCGAAGTGCGGCGGCCGGAGCGGAGTTTGCCGAATGCCCTGCTCGCCGGACTGGGCATCGTGGGCGTGCTGTACATGGCGACCAACGCGGCGATCCAATACATATTGCCGGCGGCGACAATTGCCGCTTCTCCGCGACCGGCGGTGACGGCTCTGGCTGCGATTACCGGGCCGTGGGGTGCGGGGCTGGTGTCGATCGCGATGGCCGTGAGTATATTTGTAACGCTGAACGGCACAATTATGTCGGGCGCGCGGGTGCCGTATGCGGCGGCGCGGGATGGACTGTTCTTCCGCCGGATGGCGGATGTGCATCCGCGGTTTTCGAGCCCCTCGACGTCGCTGATCGTGCAGGCCCTGCTGACGACGGGTCTGCTGCTGGCGGTGGGGCGGTTCCAGCAACTGTTCGAGCTGGCGATTTTCGCGGAGTGGCTGTTCTACATGGTGACGGCGACGACGATCTTTTATTACCGGAGACGGGATCGCGGGGCGCCGGTCTTTCACGTGTGGGGGTATCCGGTCATTCCGGCGCTGTTTGTGGGGGCGGCGGCGGTGCTGCTGGTGTATTCGTATGCCGAGAATTTGAAGAATTCGCTGCTGGGGACGGCGGTGATTTTACTCGGAGTCCCGCTGTTTTTGGTGTTTCGCAAAGGGGCCACGGCCCGGGGCTGAAGCCCACTCCCTGCGGGGCTGGGATTCCATGGCCTAAAGGCCGTCGCCTTCTCCACCTTCCTCGCTCCCGCGAGAAACCGGGGCCCGGTCCGGATAGCAGGTCGCTTTCGACAACAGCCTGAGTCTAGCTAAATAAGAATTCTTTTGTCCGCAGATCTTTGATGGTGTCGCGGAGCTTGGCCGCCTTCTCGAATTCGAAGCGCTTGGCGGCTTCGCGCATGTCGGCTTCGAGCTTGGCAATGTATTTGTCCAGATCTCCCTGCGATTGAAATTCCGGCATGGCTTCGACTTCTTCGGCGAGGTCGGCGTATTCGGCCTGGAGGATTTTCGCCAGCGACATATCGATGTGGCTGATGATGGACTGCGGCACGATGCCGTGTTCTTCGTTATACGCGCGCTGAGTGACGCGGCGGCGGTCGGTTTCACCGATGGCCTGCTTCATGGAATCCGTCATTTTGTCAGCGTAGAGGATCGCGCGGCCGTTGAGATGGCGCGCGGCTCGGCCGATGGTCTGGATGAGCGAGCCGGAGGAGCGGAGAAACCCTTCCTTGTCGGCGTCGAGAATAGCCACGAGGGAAACTTCGGGCAGATCGAGGCCTTCGCGCAGCAGGTTGATGCCGATGAGGACGTCGTACTCGCCTTTGCGGAGATCGCGGAGAAGCTTGACACGCTCGAGGGTTTCGATTTCGGAGTGCATATAGCGGCAGCGCACGCCGACCTCGGAGTAGTAGCCGGCGAGGTCTTCGGCCATGCGCTTGGTGAGGGTGGTGACGAGGACGCGCTCGCCTTTGTTGGCACGGTCGCGGATCTCGTGGAGCAGATCGTCGATCTGGCCGCGCACGGGGCGGATTTCGACTTCGGGATCGACAAGACCGGTGGGGCGGATGATCTGCTCGACGACGACACCCGCGGCTTTGGTCAGCTCGTAGGGGCCGGGCGTAGCGGAGACGTAGACGATCTGGTTGGTGCGCTGCTCGAATTCTTCGAACTTGAGCGGGCGGTTGTCCATGGCGGAAGGCAGGCGAAATCCGTAGTCGACGAGGTTCTGCTTGCGCGAGCGATCGCCGTGCCACATGCCGTGGAGCTGGGGAACGGTAACGTGCGACTCGTCGATGAACAGGAGGAAGTCGCGCGGGAAGTAGTCGAGCAGCGTGGGCGGCGGCTCGCCGGGAAGGCGGCCGGAGAAGTGGCGGGAGTAGTTCTCGATGCCGTGGCAGTAGCCGACCGACTTGATCATTTCGAGATCGAAGCGCGTACGCTGATGGACACGCTGGGATTCGACCATGCGACCCTGGTTCTCCAGTTCTTTTTCCCACCAGCCGAGCTCGTCGAGGATGCTTTCGATAGCGGTCTTTTTGCGCTCGGGCTGCACGACGTAGTGGCTCTTGGGGTAGATGGGCAGGCGCGCGTACTTCTGTTTCACGGTGCCGAAGAGGGGATCGATTTGGGCGAGCGAATCGATTTCGTCGCCGAACAGCTCGATGCGGTAGGCATTTTCGTCGTAGGTGGGGTAAACCTCGATGACGTCGCCGCGGACGCGGAAGGTGCCGCGGCGGAAGTCGGCATCGTTGCGCTCGTAGAGGATTTCTACGAGGCGGCGGGTGATGTCGTCACGGCGGACATGCTGGCCTTTTTCGAGCAGGAGCAGCATGCCGAAGTAGGCCTCAGGTGAGCCGAGGCCGTAGATGCAGGAAACGGAAGCGACGATGATGGCGTCGCGGCGTTCGAAGAGGGAGCGGGTGGCGGAGAGGCGTAGCTTGTCCAGCTCCTCGTTGATGGTGGCTTCTTTTTCGATGTAGAGGTCGCCGGCGGGAATGTACGCTTCCGGCTGGTAATAGTCGTAGTACGACACGAAGTATTCGACGGCGTTGTGGGGGAAGAACTGTTTGAACTCGTGGAAGAGCTGGGCGGCGAGTGTCTTATTGTGGGCGAGGACGAGGGCGGGACGATTGAGCTCCTGGATGATCTTCGCCACGGTAAAGGTCTTGCCGGAGCCGGTGACGCCGAGCAGGACCTGATGCTTCTCGCCGGCATGGATGCCGGTGATGAGCTCTTCGATGGCGCGGCCCTGATCGCCGCGGGGTTTGTAGTCGCTGACTAACTGGAAGTCCACAAGGCGATTTTATGGGATGAAAGGGGCGAGCGCAGAGGGCTACTCGGCCCGGCGGCCGAGGCCGCCGATCCAGAGGCAAACGGGCCAGACCAGGAGCCAGGTCAGCGAGTACCAGTGCGGCCAGGTGCTCCACATGCGCCAGGTGAACCAGAGGCCAAGGATTTCGCCCACCACGAAAAGAA
This sequence comes from Acidobacteriaceae bacterium, assembly GCA_036267095.1. Classification (GTDB taxonomy): domain Bacteria; phylum Acidobacteriota; class Terriglobia; order Terriglobales; family Acidobacteriaceae; genus Palsa-343. Next base: position 82,841 of record DATAWS010000014.1, on the reverse strand, counting down.
TAAAGAGATGGAAACCGGGACGGGTGGGGGCGATGCGGACGCACAGCCATCCGCCAAGGATGGTGGCGGCGGCGAACACGGCGGTGCCGAGCCACAGCAGGCTGTTGGGCGGGATCCTGCCGCGAACGTAATCGTTGGGGAAGAAATGCGTGAGGATGGGATCGCTGAGGATGACAATGCCGTAGACCACAATGTAGCTGAGCAGAACCGACGCGGCAGAGCGGAGGAACTTCATTGGTACCTCCTGTTTCACAACGGCAGATCGACGGAGAAGCGGCAGAATAACGCGAGGGGAGCAGTTTGAGAAGCGAAAAGATCCAGCCACTCCGGGGAGGGAATGGGGCAGCGGCTTCAATGAAGGGAGGGAGCCGGACGAATGCCGGCTCCCCAGGGGCCCGGCGATGCGAGTGGGCCGATGGTGCGGGCTTATTGCCCGTTCCGGTTCCTGCGGTTAGTCGTGGCGCCTGGCGTGGTCGTAGACCATCTGGTAGCCACGGCGGAATCCCTCGCGAAAGTCGGCACGCTGGTCACGGGGCCGATCGGGATGACGGAAGTTGTCGTGGCGATCGGGATCGGGCGGGCGGTGCGCGTCGATATCGTGGCGGGCGGCATCGATGCCATCGTGGAAGCCGCTGTGCCAGGCACCGGACCACTGTCCCGGCGGTTCGCTGGGCTGCCAGTATCCCCCTTCCTGCGCATGAGCCGTGAGCGGGGCGCCGCCGATGAATCCCAGGCTAAGAGCCGCACAACCAACCAATCCCAGCAAAGAACCCATTCCTCTTTTGACGTGTTTCATCATGTCTCCTTAAACCCATTCGTGGGTAATGCAGTCGTTCCTGTGGAGTGGGATGCGGAAACAGGGCTCAGAGCGCAACGCTCAGCGCACAACGGAACCGGCGCGGTTTGCGGGGAACGAGGCACAGGTTGCCTGCGACAAGGCACAGATTTCAGTTTAGTGACTGGCGGGGGTGGGCGCGGGTGATTTGCGTTCGAGGGCGAGCGCGTCGGCCCACTCAGCGGCGTGGTCGACCAGGCAGTCCGAGGGGATCGATTCGACGGTGTGGGAGGAAAGCCCGAAACGGCAGCCGATGACCCAGGCGCCGGCTCGGCGGGCGGTGAGGATATCGACGCTCGAGTCGCCGATCATCAGGGTTTCCTGGGGCGAGACCTCGGCTTCCCGGATGAGGGTGTTGAGGCCTTCGGGGTCGGGCTTCTTCGTGGCGAAGCTGTTGCCGCCGTAAATGCGGAACATGTAGGGACTGAGACCGAGGCCGTTACAGATGTCGACGGAGGGGCGGACGGGCTTGTTGGTCAGGACCGCCATTTTGCGCGGTGTACCGGAGGGGGTGGTGCCGAGGGCCTGGAGAGACTCGAAAACGCCGGGATAGACGTAGGTGTGGTCGAGTTTGTGCTCGCGGTAGTGCGCGAGGAAATGCTGGAGGGCGCTTTCTACCAGGGCTTCCCCTTCGAGGGTGGACTCAGGATCGCCCAGAGCGCGGCGGACGAGCATGCCGGCTCCGTCGCCGATGTAGGTGGCGATGATTTCTTCGGGGAGAGGCTGGCGGCCGAACTCGGCGAGCATGGCATTGATGGAGTTGGTGAGGTCGAGGCGGGAGTCGATGAGGGTGCCGTCGAGGTCGAAGACGATGAGGCGAATCTGCTCGGCGGGGATGGGTTTCACCAGGTGCAGCATGGTTTCAGTGTAGCGGCGCCCCGCCTGGTGCGGCGTGCAGACGATAGGCGTGCGCTATGCTTCTTGGCATGCGGAAATTTGTGGAATGCGCGGTTCTGGCCGCGGTGTGCCTGAGTTCGTTCCCGCTGCTGCATGCTGCGGACGGCGACCGCCTCCCTTCCAACGAAGACATGCGGCATGTGCGGTCGTTGAACCAGCCGAAGCTCTCGCCGGATGGGCAGAGCGTGCTGCTGCAGATTACAGACGCGACGGCGGATGGGGGAAAGACCCATTTGTGGGTGGTGGACGTGCGAGGCGGGACCGCTCGGCAACTGACGTATTCGTCGGCCAGCGACAAGCGGGGCGAGTCGCAGGGGGCCTGGATGCCGGATGGAAGCGCCATCCTGTTTATGGCGCATCGTGGCGAGCACACCCAACTGTTCCGGCTGCCGATGAATGGCGGCGAGGCGAAGGCGTTCGAGGTCAGGATCGTGCCGCCGGTGGATCAGTCCAGAGAGCCGGACGCAATTCCTCCGGCGAAGAAAGGAGCGGAGGCAGGAGCCGCCGCCGCCAAAGCGGAACCGATCGAGTGCGATGTGGAGCGGTACTTCGTCGCACCGGACGGGAAGACGATTGCCATTCTGGTGCGCGATCCCGAAACGCCGGGCGAGAAGAAGGAGCACGACGATAAGGCCGACGCGGTGCTGGTGAATCACAATCCGCACGGGTCGCGGCTGTATTTTCTGGATCCGGCGAGTGGGAAGATCACAGCGACCGCGGTGCCTCCGGATGTGGGGCAGGTCGCATGGACGCGGCAGAGCGACCAGCTGCTGGCGATTACCGAGGGAATGAACGATGGGGGCGATCTGGCGCCGGCGGGAAAGGTTTGGACACTGAGGTTGGTCGATCCGCAGCATCCCACACAGCTCAGGACGATGCCGGCAACGGCGGGCGCAGCGGCCTGGTCGCCGGATGCGAGCCAGATTTACTTCCTGGCACAGAGCCGGGCGGATGCTCCTCCGGGATACGAAGACTTGTACGAATATACGGTGGCGAGTGAGGCCATTCGGGATTTGACCGATGGGTTCACCGGAAGCCTGGGTCATGAGGAGCCGCTGTTCGACGGAAACACGCTGCTGGAGGCGGCGGAGCAGGGGATGCGGTCGACGGAACTGCGATTTGTGGACGGGCGGCCGGAGCCGCTGAGGTTCGATCGAGCGACGGTTTCGCAACTGAACACGAATGTGAAGCAGACCGGTTGGGTGTGGATGGGGTCGTCGGGGGATAAGCCTCCGGCGGTTTACTATGCGGAGAAGTTAGGCGGGGCAGCAACCGCGCTGAAGACGCCGGATCTGCTGCCGGCGACATGGACGGAGATCACAGCGCAGCCGGTGACGTGGAAGAACGACGGAATGACGATCGACGGGCTGCTGACACTGCCGCCCGGAGCGGCGCAGCACAAGGTTCCTCTAATTGTGGATGTACATGGCGGGCCAACGGGGGCGTTCGAAGACAACTGGAGCGCGCTGACGGAGTTTCTGCTGGGACAGGGATGGGCGGTGCTGCGCACGAATCCTCGAGGGAGCACTGGATATGGAGCGGCCTTTGCGGCAGCCAATAAGAACGACATGGGTGGCGCCGACTATCGGGACATCATGGCGGGGGTCGATGCGGTGATCGCGAAGTATCCGATCGACGCGGGCAAAATGGCGCTGATGGGGTACAGCTACGGCGGCGAGATGGCGGGGTTTGTGGAGGGACGGACGGACCGTTTCAAGGCGATCGTAAGCGGGGCGCCGGTGATCGACCAGGAAAGCGAATACGGGACGGAAAGCGGGTCGTTCTACGACCGATGGTTCTACGGCGGATATCCGTGGCAGCACCCAGAGAGCGCCTGGAGGCAAAGCGCGCTGGCTGACGTGGCGAAGGCGAAGACACCCTTCCTGCTGCTGCAGGGCGAGTCGGACCGAACCGATCCGCTGGGGCAAAGCGAGGAAATGTATCGGGCACTGCGACAGATGGGGGTGGATGTGGAGCTGGTCGAATATCCGCGAGAGGATCACGGACCGCTGGCGCAGGGAATCTTCGGAAGTCCGAGCCCGGAACCGTGGCATGGGTTCGACGGGCGGCAGCGGATTGTGACCTTCATTAAAAAGGCGTTTGGAGAGTAGGACAGGGCATCGAGCTCTGGGCGCAGAGCTCAGAGCGGTGGGCGCCTCTTCGTTTGGAGACCTGATGCAGCCGTGGCGGAGGAAAACCAGCCGGGATCCTTCATCCGCTGCTCGGAGTCAGGATGACAAGGTTGGGGTGAAGAGGTTCTGCTCGGGTTCTTCAACTGGGGGATTGACGAAGTTGAGGTCGGGGAGGTCTTCGACGGCGCGGCGGAGGGACTGCTCCCAGCGAGCATGGATGACCTGGAGCTCGGGGTCGGCCTGGCCGAATTTGCGGTAGCAGTCGAGAACGAGAGAGTCTTTGCGGTAGACGAGCAGCTCGATCGGCGGGCCGATGGCGCCGTTGGAGCGCATGGTGGCGTCAAAGGAAAGCAGGGCGTATTTGGCGGCGACCATGAGGCTGGTGGAACGGAAGACAATGCCGCGGTCGAGAAGCGGACGACCGTATTTGTATTCGCCAAGCTGGAGGAAGGGCGACTCCTCGGTAGCGGAGATGGGATTGCCCTGGGGATAGATCATGAAGAGGCACGGCTCCTGGCCGCGGACCTGGCCGCCGAGGAGCAGGTGGACGTTGAAGGAATAGTTGTCGCGTTCGAGGGCGGCGCGATCCAGTTCCGCGACCTGGCGGACGCATTCGCCGAGCTCGCGGGCAGCGTCGTACATGCTGCGGACGCGAGCCAGACCTTCGCCCGCAGCAAAAGCTTCGCGGGCGAGGCTGATGATGGACTGGCTGAGGGAGAGGCTGCCGCTGGAGAGAACGACAAAGACGCGCTCGCCGGGGAGAGAGAAGGTGTGCATCTTCCGCGCGATGTTCAGGTCGTCGAAACCGGCGTTGGTGCGCGAGTCGGATGCCATGACCAGACCTTCCTGGGTCATAATGCCGAGACAGTAGGTCATGCGGGCGGTCCGCTCTCCAGGGGGAAATGACGTGCTGTTCTGCCATTGTGACAGCTTTCGGGCGGGGATCAAAGAGTAGAAGGAAAGCGGGCAGAGCGGACCAACGCGCGCGAAGCTGGCGCCATCTTACGAGCACCGTATGGCACAACCGGAGGGCCGATGCTCCTGCGACTGGGGTATGACATGCAGTTCGAGGCGCCGGAGCCGGTGGCGTGCGTGGCGCAGCTGCGGATTCACGCCTCGCGGGTGGCCGGGCTGCGCGCGCCAGACACCGTGCAGGTGGAACCGGCGATTCCGACGGAGGAGTACACGGATTCGTTTGGCAACCGGTGCACGCGCTTCCTGGCACCAGCTGGGCTGCTGCGGCTCCGTGCGACCGCGCTGTTCGAGGATGCGGGACTGCCGGATCCCGTTCGTCCCGGAGCGCTGGCTCACCCCATCGCCGAGCTGCCGAGCGACACGCTCCGGTTTCTGCTGGGCAGCCGGTATTGCGAGGTCGACTCCCTGGCGCCGGCTGCGTTCGATTTGTTCGGCCACACGGTTTGCGGTTGGGAACGGGTCGCGGCTGTCTGCAGCTGGGTCCACCAAAAGGTGGTTTTTGGCTATAACTTTGCGCGCCCCAGCAAGACCGCGCTTGATGTGTTCACGGAGCGGCAGGGGGTGTGCCGGGATTTTCAGCATCTGGCGATTACGTTTTGCCGCGCGCTGGGGATTCCGGCGCGGTATGCGGCCGGGTATCTGGGCGATATCGGCGTGATCGTGACTCCTTCGCCTATGGATTTCAGCGCGTGGTTCGAGGTGTATCTCGAGAACCGCTGGTGGGCCTTCGATGCGCGGCACAACCTGCCGAGGATCGGGCGGATCCTGATGGCGACGGGGCGGGACGCGGCGGACGTTGCATTCTTCACGTCATTCGGGACGGCGAATCTGACGAGCTTTCTGGTGATCTCGGAAGAAGTGGGATAGCGAGGTTACAGGTCGCACGTTACAGGTTGCGGGTTGCGGGTGGAGTGCGACTCAAGCCAGGACCGAGCTTGAATGGGGCACCCGGCGACGGTTTCGGGTAGTGTCTGAAATACGCACATTTAAGACACTACCCGGTTTCGAATCGAAGAGCCAGGGGTTGAGGGGCGGGCGTATACTGGCGCCTCCTCCCCGCTCACCCAGTTCCCGGCACTCCCCCGGAAAGACAATCTGCAAAAGGAAGGTAAGAGGAAAGACCATGGCCAGTTACATGATCCAGGTTTCGTATACGACCGCGGCAGTGGCCGCGTTCGTCGCCAACCCGCAGGACCGCACCGATACGATTCGCAAAGCGATCGAGTCGGTTGGCGGGAAGCTCCACAGCATTTATCTCGCCTTTGGCGATTACGATGTTGTCGGGCTCTTCGATGCGCCCGACAACGTGAGCGCCGTGGCGTTCGCGGCGGCGATCAAGGCGGGCGGCGCGTGCAAAGCGGTGAAGACCACTCCGCTGCTCAGCGCTGCGGAAAGTCTTGCCGCGCAGAAGAAAGCGGCGACGGTCAACTATAAGTCGGTGACGGCGAAGAAGTAGAGGTTACAGATCACAGGTTGCAGGTGACAGGGCGGGGCGGGTTCAGTGCTTCCCGCTCCGTTCGGCGAGGAGCGCAGCACTCACGGACGCAGTTTCCGGAAGCACAGAAAGAACGTGGGAACACTCATGAGGAGAGCGCAAACCGGAGCAGCGATGAGGCCCCATTCTCCGGCCTCGCCAGGCAGCCGGGCAGTCAGGACAACTCCCAGGACAAACCCGACTGCCGCGGCCACAAGGGCGGCCGAGGCGGAGAGAATGATCGGGAACAAGTAATCGCTGACCGCCGTTTTCATCGGTTGGATCGATGCTACGCGGCTGGCGACGGGAGTGAATCCCCCGATCAGGGACGGATTTATCGCTTCCCGGCGCTGTCCAGTTTGGCTTCGGCTTCGCGCATGACCTCGTTGGCGTGCGCGTATTTCCCGGGGTGATCGCCTGCCTCCTTCCAGAGTTCCTGGCCGTGCTCAAGTTGCTGCTGGGCGGCAGCGGTGTCGATGTCCTGAGGCTTTTCCGCTTCTTCGGCGAGGATGGTCACGCGCTCGGGAAGGACTTCGACGAAGCCGCGGGCTACCAGATACCTCTGATCCCCCGCTTCTCCACCGTGGATGCGGACCTCGCCGGCGCCGACTTCGGAGAGCAGCGGGGCGTGGCCGTAGAGGACCTCGAAGTAGCCGCTTTTTGCCGGCACCTCAACCGCATCCGCGGTCTGATCGACAAGGATGCGGTCGGGAGTAACGAGCCGGACTTTGAGCTGACCTGCCATGGCTATTTCGTCGCCGCCTGGAGTTTCTCGGCCTCTTCGAGGACTTCCTCGATGCTGCCGCGCATGTAGAAGGCCTGCTCGGGCACATTGTCGTGCTTACCCTCGATGACCTCCCTGAAGCTGCGGACGGTGTCGGCGATCTTGCAGTACTTGCCCGGAATGCCGGTGAACTGTTCCGCGACATGGAAGGGCTGGGAGAGGAACTTCTGCACCTTGCGGGCGCGGGAGACGGTGATCTTGTCGTCTTCAGAGAGCTCGTCGATGCCGAGGATGGCGATGATGTCCTGCAGATCCTTGTAGCGCTGGAGGATTCGTTTCACGCCCTGGGCGACGTCATAGTGCTCCTGTCCGACGACCCGCGGGGCGAGAATGCGCGAGGTGGAAGCGAGCGGATCGACAGCCGGGTAGATGCCGAGTTCCGACAGCGGGCGGGAGAGCACCGTGGTCGCGTCGAGGTGAGCGAAGGTGGTGGCCGGCGCGGGATCGGTGAGATCATCCGCGGGAACGTAGACGGCCTGCACGGACGTGACGGACCCGCGCTTGGTGGAGGTGATCCTCTCCTGGAGCTCGCCCATTTCGGTGGCGAGGTTGGGCTGGTAGCCGACGGCGGAGGGCATGCGGCCAAGGAGGGTCGAGACTTCCGAGCCGGCCTGGGTGAAACGGAAGATGTTGTCGATGAAGAGGAGGGTGTCGGCGCCTTCCTCGTCGCGGAAGTACTCGGCGACGGTGAGGCCGGTGAGCGCTACGCGGAGCCGGGCGCCGGGAGGCTCGGTCATCTGGCCGTAGATAAGGGCGGCCTTGGATTTGGCCGGCTCCTTGAGATTGATGACGCCGGACTCCTGCATTTCGAGCCAGAGGTCGTTGCCCTCGCGGGTGCGCTCGCCGACCCCGGCAAAGACCGAGAAACCGCCGTGCTTGGTCGCAACGTTGTTGATGAGCTCCTGAATGATGACGGTTTTGCCGACGCCGGCGCCGCCGAAGAGCCCGATTTTTCCGCCCTTGAGGAAGGGCTGGATGAGGTCGATGACCTTGATGCCGGTCTCGAACATCTCCTCGTGGGTGGACTGCTCGTCGAAGGCGGGCGCTGGCCGGTGGATAGGCTTGCGCTCTTTGGAGTTGACCGGGCCGAGCTCGTCGACGGGTTCACCAATGACATTGAGCACGCGGCCCAGCGTGGCCCGGCCGACGGGAACGGAGATCGGTCCGCCCTGATCGATGGCCTTCATGCCGCGGACCATGCCTTCGGTGGCTTCCATTGCCACGCAGCGGACCCGCCCTTCGCCGAGGTGCTGCTGGACCTCGAGGATGACGTTGATGGGGTTGGGGACGGTGAAGCCGTCGCTGACGACGCGGAGGGCCTGGTAGATGGGAGGCATCGTGGCCTCCTCAAACTGGACGTCGACCGCGGGACCCGAAATCTGGATAACTCTGCCGATGTTTTCTGCCATTTTTCTCTGTTTCTCTCTAGATCGCGGCGGCGCCGCTGACGATTTCGATGATTTCTTTGGTAATCGCTGCCTGACGAACGCGGTTCATGGTCAGGGTGAGCGAATCGATCATTTCCGAAGCGTTGTTGGTGGCTGAATCCATGGCGGTCATGCGAGCGGCGTGCTCGGCGGCGATGGATTCCAGAAGAGCGTGATAGAGCTGCGAGGTGACATAGCGGGGCAGCACGTCGGCAAAGATCTCGGCCGGCGGCTGCTCGTAGATGTAGTCGACCTCAGCGGTGCCGAAATTTTTGACCTCATCCTCGAACTGCTTCTGGGCAGCCTCGGCTTCGTGCGGATAAAGGCTGACGCCGGCCGAGAGGGCGGCTTCGGCGGCGCGCTCGCGCTCTTCGAGGCTGGGCTCCTGGGCCCGCTCCACCTCCTGGACACGGAGGGAGAGGATGGGCAGAACCCGCTCGACGACGACGCGCTGCTGGATGACGGATTTGAATTCGTTGTAGACGAGGTAGGCGGCGTCGATTTCCTCGCGGGCGTAGAGGGAAATGATCTCGTCGGCGACGTCGCGGATGGAATCGTAGTTGAGCCGGTCGAGCGGGGCCGAAGGTCCGCTGAGGACCTCGATTGGGCTGGTGCGCTGCTGCCGGTCGGGGCGCCTCCCTTCTTCCGCTGGCTCGCTGAACTGCGCGGCAGGATAACGGCGGCGGAACAGGTCGCGGCCCTTGCGTCCGATGGCCTCGATATCGATCTGCTTCCCGTCGTTCTCGAGGACAAAGCCGGCGGCAGCTTTGAAGATGTTGGTATTGAAGGCGCCGGCAAAACCCTTGTCGCCGGAGACGACGATGAGGAGGATGCGCTTTTCCGCGCGGGTCAACAGGAGCGGATGGCGGCATTCGCCGGTTTCCGGGTCATAAATCTCGGCGCGCCGCTTGAGCGACTCGAGCACCGAGGCCAGCATGGCGGCGTAGGGGCGGGCGGAGACCGCGCGGTCCTGGGCGCGGCGCAGCTTCGCCGCCGAGACCATCTTCATGGCCTTGGTGATCTGCCGCGTGTTGCGTACGCTGCGGATGCGGCGCCGTAGATCGAGGACGTTGGCCATGGTTTAGTGCGCGGCTCCCACGGGCTGCTCGGCTTTTTGCGCCTGCTCCTTTTTCTTCTCCTGCGGATTGAGCGTCTGGACAGCGGCCTGCTTCAGTTTTGCGTCCTCGTGCTCGGAGAGGAAGTTCGCCTTGTACTCCTTCAGCGCGGCGTGGAGACGCTTGCGGATATCGTCGTCGAGGGACTTCCTGGTGGCGATGTCGTTGAGGAGCTGCGATTGCGCCGAGTCGAGGTACGGGTAGAGGCCGTCTTCGAAGGCGCGAATCTGTTCAACTTTGAGGTCGTCGAGGTAGCCCTGGGTTCCGGCGAAGAGAATGACGACCTGCTGCTCGGCCCGCAGCGGGTGAAACTGCGGCTGCTTGAGCAATTCAGTGAGGCGCGATCCGCGATTGAGCTGGTTCTGAGTGACTTTGTCGAGATCGCTGCCAAACTGCGCGAAGGCGGCCAGCTCGCGGTACTGGGCAAGGTCAAGCTTGAGAGTGGAACCGACCTGCTTGATGGCCTTGATGGCGGCGGAGAATCCCACGCGCGAGACGGAGAGGCCGACGTTGACCGCGGGACGGACGCCGGAGTTGAAGAGGTCGGTCTCGAGGAAGATCTGGCCGTCGGTGATGGAAATAACGTTCGTCGGAATATAGGCCGACACGTCCCCTGCCTGGGTTTCGATGATGGGCAGCGCGGTCAGCGAACCGCCGCCCATTTTGTCGCTGAGTTTGGAGGCGCGCTCGAGCAGGCGCGAGTGGAGGTAGAAGACGTCCCCGGGATAAGCTTCGCGGCCCGGCGGGCGGCGGAGCAGGAGGGAAATTTCGCGATACGCAATGGCGTGCTTGGAAAGATCGTCGTAGATCACCAGCGCGTGGCGGCCCTTGTCGCGGAAGTACTCGCCGAGAGCGCAGGCGGCGTAGGGCGCGAGATAAAGCATGGGAGCCGGCTCGGAGGCGGAAGCCGCAACCACGATGGTGTGGCCCATGGCGCCGTATTCATCGAGGGTCTGGACGACCTGAGCGATGGAAGAGCGCTTCTGGCCGATGGCGCAGTAGATGCAGATAAGGTCGTTGGACTTGTTGCTGATGATCGAGTCGAGAGCAACGGCGGTTTTGCCGGTCTGGCGGTCGCCGATGATGAGCTCGCGCTGACCGCGGCCAATCGGAATCATGGAGTCGATGGCCTTGAGACCGGTCATCATAGGCTCGCGGACGGGCTGGCGGTCGATGACGCCGGGAGCCAGCCGCTCGACCGGGAGAGTATCGGAAGTCTGAATGGGCCCCTTGTCGTCGATAGGCTGGCCGAGGGCGTTGACGACGCGGCCGATCATGGCCTCCCCAACGGGTACGGAGAGAATCTTGCCGGTGCGCTTCACCTGGTCGCCTTCGCGCACCTCGGTGTAGTCGCCCAGCAGCACGGCGCCAACCTGATCTTCTTCGAGGCTCATGGCGAGGCCGGCGATGTCATGGGGAAATTCGAGGAGCTCGCCGGACATGACCTTGTCGAGGCCATGGAGGCGAGCGATGCCGTCTCCGAGGGTGATGACGGTACCGACCTCATCAACGCGCATTTTGGCGTCGTAGTTGGCGATTTGCTCCTTGAGGAGCGCGGCAATTTCATCTGCTTTAATCTGCGCCATGCTGTTTGGTTTCCTGGTTTTGCTTCCGTGGGTTGTTTTCGGTGTCGTTCAAAAAAGTGGGTCTCAGTCTGCGGTGAGTACTTCGCGAAGGCGGTCGAGGCGGCCGCGTACCGATCCGTCGTAGACGGTGCTGCCCACCTGCACAACGGCGCCGCCGATCAGCGAACTGTCTTCCTCAAACTGCGCTTCCACTGTGCCGCCGGTGAGAGCGGCGATCTGCTGTTCGAGCTCGCGGCGCTCGGGGTCTTCGAGGCGACGGGCTGAGATGACTTTGGCCTCGGAGATGCCGAGGCGCTGGTTGATCTCGCGGCGGAATTCCTGGACCACGTCGTCGAATCCCTCGATGCGGTTGTTGCGAATGAGGACCGCGAGGAAATTGCGGGTGTAGCGGGACATCTGGAGCTTCGCGTTGAGCTTGTCGAGGAACGCCACCTTTTGTTCGACAGCAAAGGAGGGGTCGAGGTAAAACTCGCGGAGCTCGCGGCTTTCGTGCCAGGCAGCGCCGAAGTCGGCCAGCTGGCGCTGGGCAGCCCTGGGGTCCTCGTGGGCTTCCAGGAGGACGTCGGCCAGAGCACGGGCGTAGCGGGAGGCGAAGGAGGCCATCAGGCTTCTCCCCCCGAGTTGTTGTTGCGGCCGAGGCGCTTACCGAAATCCCGGATCAGGGTGCGGTCGGTGTCGGCAGTGAGCTGGATGCGGCGCATGGCGTTGTCGATGGCGAGATCGGCGGCGAACTTCTTCAGCTCCCGCTGGGCCGCGGTCTGGGCAGCGGCAATTTCCTGCTCGGCAGAGGCGACGATGCGTTCCCGTTCAGCTTCAAGGGTGGCCTGGATGCGCTGCTCGTCGTGGCCGGCCTCCTGCTCGACCTGTTGGCGGACGGCGTCGATTTCGGTATCGAGGCGGAGAAGGCGGGCTTCGACTTCCGTCAGGCGGCGGTTCGCTTCTTCGGTCGCTTTGCGCGCGTCGACCAGCTCCTTCTGAAGGCTTTCGGAGCGGGAGCGCAGCATACCCGGCACGAATTTCCAAAGGAGCCAGACGATGGCAAAGATGATGACGCCGGAATTGAAGTCCTCAAAGATCTGAGCGGCGGTTTCGGTGCTGACGTGACCGTAATGGGCGATGGCCTGGACGGCGGCCGAGTGCCGGTACTCTTCGATATTGGGACCGCTCTCGGGCGCGTCCATGTGCTCGGCTTTGGCGACGGTGGTACGGGCCTGCTGCGCGGGAGACGGGGGCTGGGCGGCGGGCTGGGACTGGGCAGAGACCATGGGCGCGAGGGCCAGCAGGGCCGGAAGAAGTGCGGGAATGAGGAATTTGGCGGTCAACTTCAATGCGCACCTTCCGCGGATGCCGAAGGGAGCACGGCGGCGACGACCTGAGCGGCCAACTGACTGGCGGAGGCTTCGATCTGACGGCGGGCTTCCGCGCCCTGGGTGGCAAGAGCCTCCTGCGCGGCCTGGACGCGTTGCTGGGCGACCTGGCGGGCGGCAGCGAGCGCGGCTTCACGCTGCACATTCCATTGCTGGATGCGCTGTTCGCGGCCCCGGAAGATCTCGGCGCGGGCGGCGCGGAGGCGTGCCTCGTACTCCTGGGAGCGGACATCGGCCTGGGCTATGGCGAGGCGGGATTTTTCGAAGGCCCCGGCCGTCCGCTCGCGGCGCTCGGCGCGCACCTCCATGAGCTTGCCATAGAGAATAAAGCGGTAGGCGAGGACCAGGAGCGTAAAGAGGATCAGGGTCGGTATGGAACCGACTGCAAGATCAGCAAGTTGGCGCAGCAATTCATCCATCGTCGGGCCGGCTTTGGCTGTCGGGAAGCGTTCGGAAGATGCAGGTAGAACACTAGGTTCTAACAGACGCAAAAAATGAGTGTCAAATGACGAAAGACACTTACCTTCTGCCGTTCAGGACCGCCGCTATCCCACTCCTTGAATTTTGGGGTGATACAGGCCATCACCAAAATGTTGACCGGGTACAATTTTGGGCGCTTGACCTGGCCGGGTTCCGGCGTATGATGAGAATACCACCTCGACCCGGTTCAGGGTCGGCGAGCCGGATGGATGGAGAATCCCACCACTCTCCTTCATCCGGCTCGTGCTTATTGAGCGCAAAAAGGCAGCCTGGAGCGTCTGGCGTTCAGGGATTCCGTGGCTCCCTTCTCTCAACCTGCCGGGCTTGCCTCCTGGCCCTGCCTCAGCTTGCAGCTCTGCGGAAGCGGCGATAGCGGCCTAAGAGCGATGCGGGGCCGGCGACCGTCATCGATACCAGGTTTCCCTGATACTCGCGATCGCGGATGACCGCACCAGCTTCGAGCGCGGCAAGGGCGTCCCCCTCGGACTGCGGGATCTGGAAGCGTTGCTCGAGGATGGGGTCCTGCACCAGCTCGGCGTCGATGCGCGCGAGCAGACTGTCCAGGCCGAGCTGCTCTTTCGCCGAGACGGGGATGACGGCGGGCTGAGCGATCAGCGACCCGCGCTCTTCTTCGGTGAGGAGATCAATCTTGTTGAGCACCTCGAGGCGAGGCTTATCGAGGACTTCGAGCTCGGCGAGGACCTTCTCGACTTCAGCCTTGTGCTCCTCGCGCATGGGGCTGGAGGCGTCGCGGACGTGGACGAGGACCTCGGCCTGACGCACTTCCTCAAGCGTCGCGCGAAACGAGGTCACCAGAGTGTGAGGCAGATCGCGGATGAATCCAACCGTGTCCGACAGGAGCACCTTGCGACGGCTGGGAAGCTGGATGGCGCTCAGCTTGGGATCGAGGGTGGCGAACATGCGGGCGGATTCGAGGACACCAACGCCGGTGATCGCATTAAATAAGGTGCTCTTGCCGGCATTGGTGTAGCCCACCAGGGCGACGGCAGGGACAGGCACGGATTCGCGGCGCTGGCGCTGCTGGGCGCGGATACGGCGGACGGCTTCGAGTTCGGATTTTAGCTGGAGGACGCGGCCCTGAATGCGGCGCCGATCGGTTTCGAGCTGAGTTTCCCCCGGTCCGCGGGTGCCGATGCCGCCTCCCAGCTGGGACATGGCTTTGCCGCGGCCGGTAAGGCGCGGGAGCATGTATTCGAGCTGTGCGAGCTCGACCTGGAGCTGGCCTTCGCGGGTGCGGGCGTGGCGGGCAAAGATGTCGAGGATGAGCTGCGTGCGGTCGATAACACGACAGGGCAGCGCGTCTTCAAGGTTGCGGAGCTGGGTCGGGCTGAGATCGTGGTCGAAGATGACGAGGTCGGCCTGCGCGGACGCGGCGACGCCGTGGATCTCTTCGACCTTGCCGCTGCCTACGAGGGTGGCGGGATCGGCTTTCGGGCGGCGCTGGACGGTTTCCGCAACAACAGCCGCGCCGGCGCTGGTGACCAGCTCGCGGAACTCGTCCACACGCGAGTCGTTCCCATGCACCGCAGCGTGACGATCAGCAGCGGCCGTCGCCGCTTCGCGCGCCTGGGCGGCGTGGCGGGTGAGCACGTGCCGCTCCGGTCCAAAAGCGACAGAAACCAGCAGAGCGCGCTCGGCGTGGAAACCCGTGGCGTGCAGCGGCATCGAATGACTTGCGCCGGCTCGGCTGGACTAGGAGCCGGACGCCTCCTGAACCGCCTGGGCTGAGGTCGCGGCAACGGGCCCGGAGGACGTTGCAACGTGCGGCGGCCGGTGTTCCCCGTGGAGCACCGCGCGGGTGCTGACCACAGTGGAAATGGCGTGTTTGAAAATCAACTGCTCCTGGCTGTTGTTCTCCAGCAGCACCGAATACTTATCGAAGGAACGGATCTTTCCAGTGAGTTTCACGCCGCTCACCAGATAAATCGTAATTGGGGTCTTGTCTTTGCGAACCGTGTTCAGGAAAGTGTCCTGAATGTTCTGCGCCGGCTTGTTTTCCATGAGCCGATCTCCTTTGCCCTTTTGGTTTAACTCAACGGTGAAAACTTCTTACCACAGAAAAACTGCAGCGAAGCCGAGATTGGGAGCGCCGCACCCACCGTCAAGGTGTTCTTTCAAGATACGAGCCTGGAAACGCTTTGTGCAACCGAAGGAGGAGGCGGGGGAAATAATTGCGCAGGAAAAGGACTTATCCGCGCTTGCCGTGATGGCCGCGTTCGCGGTGCCCGGGCGCTTTGGCGAGGGTGGAGGGCGGCGGCGCGGCGCCGATGCGGTGCACCAGAACGCCCTCCATGCGGTAGCTTTCGGTGACGGTGGAACCGGATTTGACCATGCCGGTCTGCAAGTCGAGCGCGGGCTGATCGCCGCTGGCCACCCGAAACGAGAAAACCGGCTCGTCATGCTTGTCAAAGGTCTGGCGTCCGACGGTAACCGGGAGATAGCCGGCAATGTTGCGCTCGCGGTATGCGGTTTCATAGCGATGTTTCTTCACGTTCCAGGTGAAGACGCGGATCTGATCGAAGTCGTACGGCAGGCCGTCTTTCCAGGGAGACATGGCGACGACATACTCGGGCACCTGGTTTCCGGGAACGCTGGCCCCGGGGTCATCGACTTTGGCGAGAACATAGGCGCCAACGATCCTCTGACCTTCGGCCAGACCGGCGACGGCGTCGGGGACGTCTTCATCCAGGGTGCGGCCGCGGACCCATCCCACATGGCCGGAACTGTCGCGGACCAGCCAGTAGTCCTCGAGTTGGGGCGCAGGGGGAGCCTGGGTCTTTTCGTCAATCGCCTTTTCCCTGGGGCTGGCGGGCGGGGCCAGCGGGACCGGCTGCGGAGGCGGCGTGGGTTTGGGGACCGAAGCCCGCACCAGCAGCTGCAGTTTGGCGTTTTCCGGGATGAAGTAGAAGCGGTTGGAAGTGCGGCCCGGGGCGTCGCGAAGCCAATAGTCTTCGCGCAGGGTGGCGGTGCCGATAACGGGGTCGGAGGAGTTGTCCTTCACCATCTGGCCAAACTTGTCCCAGGTGGCCTGGTCGATGACGAAGTGGTCCTCGATCCAGCCGATCTCGTTCTTGTCAGTCTTGACCTTAAGGAAGCGGCGGCCATGTTCGAGCACCTGGAGGCGCTCTCCGTTGGTCACTTCCGCAACCCGATTGCTGACCACGGCAACACGGTCGCGCAAATATGTCTCCGGGGCCCAGACGTAGACGTATTCATGGAAGGAATGAGAACGGAAATGACTACATCCCTGGAGCGCCAAAAGCACTAAAAGCGCGCCGCAATGCGCGCGACGGGAGAGGGAGGAGAGCACCAACATCGGCAGAAATCAAATGACGCTGTTTGGACGCGTCGGTTCTCTTCAAGGATACATTCGTTTCGCGGTGCAGATTGCAGCCGGAAGTGGGCGACCGTTACTTTCAGGGTGCGCAATGCGGCCGCACCACCGCAGGCAGGGCCGAAGCCAACGATTTCGGTCGCAGCTCTATTGTGGCTTCGGCGTGAGGCGGACGAAGTGCGGCGCCAGCTCGATCCACTTCGAGAGCAGCCAGTATGCGCGGGTGCTGGCAGTTTTCTCGCCGTGAAGCTGCACCAGGCCGAGGATGCTCTGCTTCGCTTCGTCGTCGAGGGTGCTGTATCGCTCGGGGTGGAGGAAGTCGGCGTGGTAACGGTGCTCGCGCAGGAATCGGCCTTCTTCATCGAAAACCCAGGCTTCGCCACCCGTCATGCCGGCGCCGAAGTTGGTCCCAGTAGCGCCGAGGACCGCGACGAGACCCCCGGTCATGTACTCGCAGCCATGATCGCCAACGCCTTCGACCACAGCGAGAGCACCCGAATTGCGAACGGCGAAGCGTTCCCCCGCGCACCCGGCGGCGAAAAGGGCGCCGGAGGTGGCTCCGTAGAGCGCAACGTTGCCGAGAATGGTGTGGAGTTCGGACTGCAGCGCGGCGCGGCCTTGACCGCGAATGATTATCTCTCCTCCTGACAATGACTTACCTACGAAATCATTGGCCATCCCTTTAAGGATGATTTGCATGCCGGGGACCGCGAAGGCCCCAAACGATTGACCCGCTTCCCCGATCAGGCGGAAGGTGAGCGGCGCTCTCGCAGTCTGCCCGGCAGACTGGAGCATGGCGAGCTCGCCGGCCAGCCTTGCCCCAAAGGTGCGGTCCTCGTTGGCAATCAGGGCGTCGACGATGTAGTGTTCGCCGGCGTTGTAAGCGGCGAGAGCGGGCTCAACCCAGGCGTCGTCGATGGGGGGATGGTCTTCGGGCCGAAGGTTGCGCCGGCCCTGCCAGTGCCGTGCGCCGACGTTGCCGCCGTCGGCGGGCGCGGCGAGCATGGCGCGGAGGTCGAGACAGCCGTCGAAGCGGGTCTGTTCCAGCAGATCGGTGCGGCCGATGGCGGCGTCGAGCGAGGGCAGCCCGAGTTCGGCGAGCAGGACGCGAATCTCTTCGGCGAGGCCTTCGAAGAAGCGGATGAGGTGCTCCGGCTTGCCGCGGAATTTGGCGCGGAGGTCGGGGCGCTGCGTGGCGATGCCGGTGGGACAGGTGTTGAGGTGGCACTGGCGCGCCATATCGCAGCCGAGCGCGACGAGGGTCGCAGTGCCGAAGGCGTACTCGTCGGCTCCGAGCATGGCGGCGATGACGATGTCGCGCGCGGTGCGAAGGCCGCCGTCGCAGCGGAGGCGGACGCGGCCGCGCAGGCCGTTGCGGATGAGAACCTGCTGGGCTTCGGCAAGGCCGAGCTCCCAGGGATTGCCCGCATATTTAATACTCGACAGCGGGGAGGCACCGGTGCCGCCGTTGTGACCGGCGATAACGATGTAGTCCGCGTAGGCCTTGGCGACACCCGCGGCCACGGTGCCGACGCCACACTCGGAAACCAGCTTGACGCCGATGGCGGCCTTCGGATTGATGCGGCGCAGATCGTGGATCAATTGCGCGAGGTCTTCGATGGAATAAATGTCGTGGTGGGGCGGCGGGCTGATGAGCTGCACCCCGGGCTGGGCGTGGCGCAGGCGCGCGATCAGCTCGGTTACTTTATGACTCGGCAGCTGACCGCCTTCGCCGGGCTTCGAGCCCTGAGCGATTTTGATCTCCAGCTCTTCGGCATGCATGAGGTACTGAGCGGTAACACCGAAGCGAGCGGACGCGACCTGCTTCACTTTGTTGTTGAGCAGGTGCGAGGGGACAGATTTGCCGACCAGCGGCAGCTCGACGTTGGGCGTGTAGACGGCAGGGTCTTCCCCGCCCTCGCCGGTGTTCGATCGTCCGCCGAGGGTGTTCATCGCCGCCGTGATGGTCTGGTGGGCCTCGGGGCTGAGCGAGCCCAGGGACATGGCGCTGGCGATGAAGCGTGAGTAGAAGTTCGGTGCGGGCTCGACCGTTTCGACGGCGAGCGGCGCAGCGGCGGCGCGGACTTCGAGGAGGTCGCGGAGGACGGCCGCCTCCTTTTCGGTAGCCTGGGTGGTGAAGGCGGACCAGGCAGCTGCGGCGTCCGGAGCCGCGGTCGCGGTCCTGGTTGCGCCGGTGATGGTCTGCAGCAGGCGGACCGTCTGCGGCTGCCAGCCGTGAGGCTCCGACTTGTCGGCTTTGCGGAAGCGGATCCAGCCGGGATCCGGCAGGTCTTTGGTGGCGGCCACCGTGACCAGCGAGCCGCCTTCGCCTGATTCGAGAGCGGAGTCTGCGGGGATGCGCGAGCCAAGCCAGAGTTCGCGAATCTGGGCTTCGAGCTCGGGAAAGCCGATGCCGCCGATGGGCGCGGGCGTGCCTTCGAAGCAGCGCGCAACTACTTCGTTGCTCAGACCGAGGCAGTCGAAGAGATGCGAGCCACGGTAGCTGTCGACGACGGAGATGCCCATCTTGGACATGATTTTGGCGAGGCCGAGGTCGAGAGCGTGGAGCAGGTTGGCTTCGCCGGATTCGGGATTGAGATTGCGAGCGGTTTCGAGCGCGAGCCAGGGACAAATGGCGCCGGCTCCCATGCCCAGCAAAACGGCGGCGTGGTGGAGGTCGCGGCAATCGGCAGCTTCGACGGCGAGTCCGACACGGACCCGCTCGCCTGCGCGGATCAATCCATGATGGACGGTGCCGAGGGCGAGAGCCATAGGGATGGGGATCGCGGTGTCGCCGCAGCCCCGATCGGAACAGGAACGATCCGTGAGGAGCAGGACGGCCGCGCCGCCGCGGACCAGCTCGATCGCCTTCGCGCACAGGTCATCAAGGGCGGTGAGCAGATTGCACTTCGGGTGGAAGACGCAGTCAAGGACGGCCAGCGGCAGGTTGCCGGCAAGATCGTGCTTGCGGCGGTGGAGGGATTCCATTTGCGAGAGCGACAGGAACGGCGACTGGAGCGACAGGCCGGGCAGACGCTCGCGGGTGTTGAGAATGTGCGGCCATGGGCCGAGACGGGTGTGCAGCTGGATGACACAGGCCTCGCGCAGCGAGTCGATGGGCGGGTTGGTGACTTGGGCGAAGCGCTGGCGGAAGAAGGCGTAAACCGGCCGGGGCGTGCGCGCCAGGGGCGCAATGGGCGTGTCGTCGCCCATCGACCAGACGGCGTCTTTCGCATCGGTGGCCATGGGCTTGAGGATCATGTTGACGTCCTCTTTGGTGTAACCGAAGGCGAGCTGAAGACGATTGAGCTCGGCGGATTCGAGGGCCGGGACGCGCTCGGCGGCTTCAAGGGTCGCGTTCTCCAGAAGCTTTTCGTATTCCGGCGCGGAGGCGTCGAAGAGCGCCTGGAGTTCCTCGTCTTCGTAGAACTGATGGCGTTCGAGGTCGGCGAGCAGCATCTGGCCAGGGCCGAGGCGACCGCTGTGGACAATGGTTTCGGGGTCGAGATCGACCAGACCGGCTTCCGATCCGGCGACGATGAGGCGGTCTTCCGTCACGAAGAAACGACAGGGGCGCAGGCCGTTCCGGTCGAGGGCAGCGCCGATAAGGTGGCCGTCGGTGAAAGAGACCGCGGCAGGACCATCCCACGGCTCGATGCAGTCGCCGTGATAGGCGAGGAAAGCGGAGTGATTGCCGGTGCCGGCTGGAGGAATGACCATGCGCACAGCTTCGGCGACGTTGCGGCCGTTGCGCGCGAGCAGTTCGATCACTTCGTCGAGGCTGGTGGAGTCGGAGCCGCTGGGGGTGAAGATGGGGCGCAGCTGGTCGGGCAGCGTCGAGGCCCGGGCAGTCATGCGGGCGCGGTTGCCCCAGATGGTGTTGATTTCGCCGTTGTGGCCGAGGATGCGGAAGGGCTGCGCGCGATCCCAGGAAGGCGCGACATTAGTGGCGTAGCGCTGGTGGAAGAGCGCGAAGGGCGTCACGAAGCCCGGGTCGGCAAGGTCCGGATAAAACTCCGGCAGCAGGCGCGCGTCGCACATCGCCTTGTAAATGACCGATGAGGTGGAGAGCGAGCAGACGTAGCCTTCCGTGTCGCCGCGCTCGAACTGTTTGCGGGCCAGATAGAGGCGGCGGTCGAGATCCTGCCAGGAATGAGCGCCCGGGGCAAGATCCGTGGCCAGCACCTGGCGGATGACGGGCAGCGTGGAGCAGGCGATTTCGCCGAGGATGTCGGGACGCGTGGGCACCTCGCGCCAGCCGAGGGCGGCAAAACCGTGAGCGCCGAGGGCGTTCTCCAGAGCACTGACAGCGGCCGCTGCCGCGGGCGGGTTTGCCGGCAGGAAGACCATGCCGACGGCCAGCGGCTGTGCGGCATCGAGGGAAAGCCCGGTGGAGGCGAGAATCAGGTCGCGGGGGATGGCAGTGTGGATGCCGATGCCGTCGCTGGATTTGCCATCGGCAGCCACGGCGCCGCGGTGCGCCAGACGAGCGAGCGCGGTGAGAGCCTTTGCAAGGATGTCATGCGAGGGACGATTGTCCAGGGTGGCGACGAACCCGACGCCGCACGATTCGTGGTCGAAGCGCGAATCGATCAGAGTCGGCCGGCAAACCGCATGGCCGGGGACCCCGAAAGTGGGGCGGGAGCCGCCGGTCGACAAGGCCGGTTCAGCACAAGTTCTCGTTCCCATATCCAACTATAACGGCCTTCCTTTTCGTTTGCGACACGAAGCGGGGATTATTTCGCAGAAAAGTGCAGCAACCGGCGTGGAAAAACCCGTAACAAATCTTGACAACACCACCCTTGCATATTTATACATCATTGCTGTATTTTTATACATAGAGGCGCGGCGGGCGGAAATTCGGCTCGCCGCGATTTTTCGTGTGAGCAAGCAGGAGCGTCACAGCGCGATTCAACACCTGGTGGCCGCCGAGGCGATCACCAGCCAGGATGAACTGCGCCGCAAGCTGGTGCGGCGGGGCTTCGATGTAACCCAGGCAACCTTGTCGCGGGATATCCATGAAATGCGGCTGTACAAAGGGCCGAATGGGTACGCGGTTCCCAACGGCAATGGGCACGTGGAGGAAGAAGAGGAGCAGCCCACGGTAGATCAGCTGCTGGCCAGCTTCGGGCTGGCCGTGAAGCAGGCGCAGAACCAGCTGGTGCTGCGCACCACGAGCGGCGGCGCGCAGCCGGTGGCGCTCGCGATCGACCATGAGGCGTGGGGCGAAGTGGTGGGCACGCTGGCCGGCGACGACACGGTGCTGATTATTTGTCCCGATCCAAAGCGAGCCGCGCATATGCGGGAGCGGCTGGAGCGATTGATTGGGTGAAAGGCAGAGCTCAGGGATCGGGAACCAGGCATCAGGACAAGCGAATTCGCGGCGAAAAAAGAATCGCTGGCGCACGCAGGAAGTCAAAACAAATTTGCGATTGGGAACGGTTGAGGGAATGGAGACAAAGGTGCAGACGGCGGTGATGGGCGTGAGCGGCTACGCCGGCATGGAGCTGGCGCGGCTGCTGCTGCGCCACCCGGCGCTCGAAGGCGTGCCTCCACTGTTTCTGAGCCGGCCGGGCAGCACGCCGGAACCGCTGGCCGCCGTGCATCCACAATTAATGGATAACAACGGCACCGGGCTGGGGCCGGGCGGGTTGACCATCGAGCCGTTCTCCTGGGACCTGCTGCGGGAGCGTGGTGTCAAGCTGCTGTTGCTGGCGACGCCGCACCAGCAGTCGCGGGAGTGGGCGCCGCAGGCACTGGAGCATGGGCTGCGGGTCGTCGATCTGAGCGGGGCGTGGCGGCTGACCGACACGGAGCACCGCGCCGTCTACAATTTTGCCGACGAGGGTTCCCACGCAGCCACGGCCGTGCAGATGAAGGCTGTTTATGGAATGCCGGAGCTGCATCGCGAGGCCATTCGCGCGGCGGAACTGGTGGCGAATCCAGGGTGCTACGCGACCTCGATCATTCTGGCGCTGAAGCCGCTGGTCGAGGCAGGGTGGGTCGACCTGGAGCGCGGGATTGTGGCCGACGCCAAGTCGGGCGTTTCCGGCGCGGGCAAGGCCCCGACCGCGAAAACCCACTTCATGCACGCGGCGGATAATCTTTCCGCCTACGGAGTTTTCTCCCACCGGCATACCGGTGAATTGCTGGAGCAGGTTGGGCTGAACGCGGAGCAAATTGTTTTTACACCGCATCTGCTGCCCATTCCTCGCGGAATCCTGGCCTCTGTTTATGTATGGTTCCGCGATCCACGGCACGCAAAGGATGTTGAGGCGGTCTATCGCGAATTTTTCGCGAAGAGCCCGTTGGTACGGGTCTACCCTGCCGGCCAGCTGCCGCAGATTCAGTACTCGGTGCACACGAATTACTGCGACATCGGATTCCAGCTTGCGCCCGACGCACGACGATGCGTGATCGTTTCGTGCCTGGACAACCTGCTGAAAGGCGCTGCCGGACAGGCAGTACAGAACCTGAACCTGATGTGCGGATGGAACGAAGCGGAAGGACTGCGATGAGATACGTGGTGAAGCTGGGTGGCGTGACGCTGGAGAATTCCCAGCTGCTGCACGAGTGCGCCATGGCCATTGCCGAGCTGGTGAAGGACGGCAACCAGGTCGCGGTGGTGCACGGCGGCGGCCTGCAGCTGACGCGAACGCTAAAGCAACTGGGCAAACAGAGCGAGTTCGTTTCCGGCCTGCGGATTACCGACGCGGAGACTCGCGATACGGCGCTGATGGTGCTGGGCGGCGGCGTGAACAAGGCGCTGGTGGCCGCGCTGGGCGCCCACGGGCAGCCCGCGGTGGGCTTGTCCGGCGGTGACGGGCTGGTGTTTCGCGCACGGAAAAAGCGGACGGCTCCGGACCTTGGCTTTGTCGGCGAGATTGTCTCGGCCGATCCGCGATGGCTGGAGGCGATCTGGAACATGGCCGCCGTGCCGGTCATTTCTTCAATCGCGCTGGGCTTCGATGGCGAGTACTACAACATCAATGCGGACGAGATGGCCGCGGCCTGCGCCGGCGCGTGTAAAGCGGACGCGCTGGTCTTCCTGACCGATGTGCCCGGGGTGATGGCCGCCGATGGCAGCGTGATGCGCTGGCTTTCGATCGACCAGATCGCTGAGCTGACACGCGACGAGATTATCAGCGGCGGGATGCTTCCCAAACTGAGCGCCTGCCGCGAGGCTCTGCTGAACGGGGTGAAGCGGGTGCGGATTCTGCCCGCGGAAGTTGCTTCCCTGCTGCCGGATCTCTGCAGCCATCGCGTGAACCAGGGCACGGAGGTGATGGTCGCATGAAGACAGAGCTCCCCGTTGAGCAGAAACCTGAGGTTTCCATGTCGAAACTGAACGAATTGAATGCCGCTGAGTCACGCCTGCTGCTGGGAACCTACGATCGTTATCCCCTGCTCTTCGTAAGGGGCGAGGGCGTTCACCTGATCGACGACAGCGGCAACCGCTATCTCGATCTGCTGAGCGGGATCGGCGTGAATGCGCTGGGGTATGCCCATCCGGCGATTGAAATGGCCATCGCGGAGCAGAGCCGGAAGCTGATCCACACCTCCAACCTCTATTACCACGAGGGGCAGGCGGCGCTCGCACTGCGGCTCACCGAAGCGACGGGAATGGATCGCGCCTTCTTTTGCAACAGCGGCGCCGAGGCGAACGAGGCCGCGCTCAAGCTGGCACGCGCCTATGCGAAGGTGAAACGGAGCGAGGGCGTTCCGCTGGGGACAAAGTTTCTGGCCCTCGAAAACAGCTTCCACGGGCGAACCATGGGGTCAGTCGCAACGACGTGGAAGGAGAAGTACCGCGAGCCGTTCGATCCGGTGATGCCGGGCGTGGCGTTTGTGCGCTTCAACGATGTCGAGGACCTGAAGGCAAAGTTTTCGACGGAAGTCTGCGGCGTTTTGGTGGAGACCATCCAGGGTGAGGGCGGGATCTGCGAGCTGTCGCAGGAGTTTTTTGAGGCGGCGCGCGAGCTGACCCGCTCGGCCGGCGCGCTGCTGATCGTGGACGAGATTCAATCCGGCATGGGGCGGACGGGCAGGTGGTGCGCTTACCAGCACTTTGGAATCCAGCCGGACGTGACGACGCTGGCCAAGCCCATTGCGGCAGGGATTCCCCTGGGCACGATGCTGTGTACCGAGGAAGCGGCGCGGGCGATCCACGCGGGGATGCACGGAACCACGTTCGGCGGCGGCCCGCTGGCGTGCGCGGTGGCGCTGGCGGTGTTCGACACGATCGAACGCGAACTTCTGCTGGAACATGTCACAGAGGTCGGCACGTATTTTCGCGAAAAGCTGGAGGACCTGGCCCAGCGCCATACCGCAGTGACCGCGGTGCGGGGACGCGGCCTGATGCTGGCAGTCGAACTCGAGTCGGCCGAGCTGGCGAAGTATGCGCTGGCCGAAATGATGCAGCGGAAGATCCTGATCAACCGGACCAGCGAAACGGTTTTGCGCTTTCTGCCGCCCTACATTCTCGAGAAACAGCACGTGGACCGGGCGATTGCCGCTCTCGACGCGATTTTGTCGCAACAACCGGCCATTGCCGGATCGAGCCCATCCTCAGGAGGAACGAACCTTGGCCACCAAGCCCGCTGAACTGCAGGAAGTTGAATCGATCTCGCCGGAGCTTGCGCTGGCCGGGCGCGACCTGTGTTCGGTCGCCGATCTGACCAGTCGTGAACTGGCCGCGATTCTGGCGCTGGCCCACGATGTGAAGGCGAACCCCCGCGACTACCGCTGGGCGCTGGACGCGAAGCAGATGGTGATGTTCTTCGAGAAAGCATCGCTGCGCACGCGGCTGACCTTTCAGACGGCGATGAACACGCTGGGCGGATCGGCGCTGTTCGTGGATCAGACGCAGTCGCCGCTGGGCGAGCGCGAGTCGCTCGCGGATATCGCGCGCAATGTCGAGCGCTGGGTGCAGGCGATCGTGCTGCGGACCTACGCGCACGAGACCATCACGGAGATGGCGCAGTACTCCTCCGTGCCGGTGATCAACGCGCTGAGTGACCTGGAGCACCCCTGCCAGGCGATTGCGGATTTCATGACGATCGAGGAGCGTTTCGGAAACCTGCGCGGTTTCCGCTTCACCTATGTCGGCGACGGCAACAACGTTTGCCACTCCCTGATGCTGACGGCGGCCCTGCTGGGCGCGCACTGCACCATTGGCACGCCGAAGAACTACGCGCCCCGGGCGGATATCGTCGCGCAGGCTCGGGCCATCGCGAATGTCACAGGCTCCGACATCGCGCTGGTGAACGATCCCGTCGCAGCGGTGAAGGACGCCGATGCGGTCTATACCGATGTGTGCACCAGCATGGGCTTTGAACATGAGGCCACCAAGCGGGCGCCGATCTTCAAACCGTATCAGGTGAACGAAACTCTGATGGGGGAGGCCGCACCGACCGCTGTCTTTCTGCACTGCCTGCCGGCGCATCGCAATGCCGAAGTGACCGACGCGGTGCTGGACGGGCCGCAGTCAGTGGTCTTTGAGCAGGCGGAGAACCGGATGCACGCACAGAAGGCTCTGCTGCTGATGCTGCTGGGCGGCAAAGGCGAGACACACCCCAAAAGCTGAGAAACGATCACACGCGGTTGTGCATTTCTGCTGGCAACGAACACGGAATAACCCCGAGGTTTTGTACGAAATGTCTGTCATTCTTGAAAATTTGCCGGTTGGAGAAAAGGTCGGCATCGCGTTTTCCGGAGGCCTTGACACCAGCGCGGCGCTTCACTGGATGAAGCAGAAGGGCGCGTTGCCCTATGCCTACACGGCCAACCTCGGCCAGCCGGACGAGACGGACTACGACGCCATTCCTCGCAAAGCCCTCGAATACGGCGCGGAAAATGCACGCCTGATTGACTGCCGTGGACCTTTGGTGCGCGAAGGCATCGCCGCCCTGCAATGCGGCGCCTTTCACATCTCAACCGCAGGCGTCACCTACTTCAATACGACACCCATCGGCCGTGCCGTAACCGGCACCATGCTGGTGACCGCGATGAAGGAGGACGACGTCAACATCTGGGGTGACGGCTCAACCTTCAAAGGCAATGATATTGAGCGCTTCTACCGCTACGGTTTGCTCGTCAATCCCAGCCTGAAGGTCTACAAACCCTGGCTCGATCCGGCGTTCATCGACGAGCTGGGTGGGCGCGCCGAAATGTCGGCGTTCATGCAGAAGTCTGGTTTCGCTTATAAAATGTCCGCCGAGAAGGCCTACTCCACCGACTCGAATCTGCTCGGCGCTACCCACGAGGCCAAAGATCTCGAACAGCTCTCCAGCAGCATCAGGATCGTCGCTCCCATCATGGGGATGGCCTTCTGGCGGGGCGATGTCGATGTCCGGCACGAAGAGGTCACTGTCCGTTTTGATCAGGGCTGCCCCGTCGCCCTTAACGGCAGGGAGTTCCCTGGCGCGGTGGATCTGCTGCTTGAAGCCAACCGCATCGGCGGCCGTCACGGGCTGGGCATGAGCGATCAGATCGAGAATCGCATCATCGAGGCCAAGAGTCGCGGCATCTACGAGGCGCCGGGCATGGCCCTGCTGTTCATCGCGTATGAGCGTCTTATCACCGGCATTCACAATGAGGACACCATCGAGACGTACCGCGAGAACGGCCGCAAGCTGGGCCGGCTTCTCTACCAGGGACGCTGGTTCGATCCCCAGGCCATCATGCTCCGCGAATCCGCCCAGCGGTGGGTCGCGAGCGCCATCACCGGTCAGGTCACCCTCGAGCTGCGTCGCGGCAACGATTACTCGATCCTGAACACCGAATCGCCCAATCTTACGTTCCAGCCCGAGCGCCTCAGCATGGAGAAGACCGAGTCCGCCTTCTCCCCGCGCGACCGCATCGGCCAGCTCACGATGCGCAATCTCGACATCACCGATACCCGCGCCAAGCTGATGACCTATGCCCGGAGCGGCCTCATCACCCTAAGTCAGGGGTCGGAAATGCCGCGACTCAACAGCGGTCCCGCGAAAAACGAGGAAGCTTCGTGACCGAACACGCCGCCAAGATGTGGGCGGGCCGCTTTCGCGCGGCGCTCGATCCGCAGTTCGAAGCCTGGCAGCGGTCGCTGCGTTTCGACTGGCGGCTGCTGCCCCAGGAACTTGCCGCGGGCAAAGCGCACGCCCGCGCCATTGCGGCGGCCGGGATTCTTTCGCCGGCGGAACTGCATACCATGCTGCGCGGGCTGGATGCAATTGGTGAGCGCGTCCAACAGCGGGCCAGCGACATTGCTTCGTCAGAGGCCGAGGACATCCACCATTTTGTGGAGTTGGAGCTGACGGCCGAGATTGGCGAGCTGGGACTGAAGCTGCATACCGGACGCAGCCGCAACGAGCAGATCGCGACTGATCTGCGGCTGTTTGTGCGGGATCATATCGACCAGATCGTGGAGCATCTGCTGAGGTGGGCGTCGGCGCTGATAGAGCAGGCCAAAGCGGCGGGCGACGCGGTGATGCCGTCGTATACACACTTGCAGCGGGCTGAGCCGGTGCTGGTGGCGCACTGGCTGCTGGCCTATGTGGAGATGTTGTTGCGGGACATTTCGCGATTCGCGGATTGCCGGGCGCGGCTGAACTATTGCCCGCTGGGATCGGGCGCAGTGGCCGGCGCGACGCTGGCGCTGGATCGCGCGATCGCCGCGCGGGAGCTTCACTTCACGGCGCCGACGGCGAACAGTATGGACGCTACCAGCGATCGCGACTTCGTGCTGGAGTTTGCCCAGGCGGCGGCGACTCTGGGATTGCACATCTCGCGCTTTGCCGAGGAGCTGACTCTGTTTTCGACGGCGGAGTTCGGCTTCCTCGACTTGCCAGAGGAGTTTTCGACCGGATCAAGTGCGATGCCGCAAAAGAAAAATCCCGATCTGATCGAGCTGCTGCGCGGCAAGAGCGGCCGGCTGCATGGTGTCGTAACGACCGTGGCGACCACGCTGAAGGGGCTGCCACTGGCCTACAACAAAGACATGCAGGAGACGCAGGAGCCGGTGTTCGAGATCGCCGACACGCTGGAAGGGATGCTGGCGCTGCTGCCCGGCTTTACGCGGGCGCTCGAGTTTCGTGCGGATCGCATGCGGGCCGCGGCGCAGGCGGGTTTTCTGAACGCAATGGCCGCGGCAACCTATCTGGTGCACAAGGGCGTGCCGTTTCGGAAGGCTCACGAGAAGATCGGCAATGCAGTACGGTTCTGCCTGGATAACGGATGCGAGCTGGGCGATCTGTCGCTCGAGGAGCTGAGGCAGTTTGGGCCGGAGTTCGGCGAGGACTTTTTCGCGGCGGTCACGCTGCAGGCGACGCTGGACTGCCACGACGTCACGGGCGGAACGGCGCGGGCGCGTGTCCGCCAGGCGCTGGCCGAGGCCGGGGAGCGGATCGCAAAGACGCGGGCGAACGCTCAAGCGGCCGCCCGACCAGCCGCGGAGTTGTACCGATTTATCGAGCTGCCGCTGGCGGAGGACGCTCATGCGCGTGCGTAAAGCGCGTCTCCACGACGCCACCAACATCTACGAACTGGTGAACAGTCTCTCCACCGACGGAACGCTGCTGCGGCGGCCGTTCGCAGAGATCTGCGAGAACGTACGGGACTTCACGGTGGCGGAATCGGAGGGCGGCATCTTCCTGGGCTGCGGGGCGCTCCACCTCTACGGGCCGCATCTGGCGGAAGTGCGCTCCATCGTGGTGCGGCCGGAGGCAAAAAGTCACGGTGTCGGTGGCGAATTGCTGCAGGCGCTGCTGGCCGAGGGTGAGGAGCATGGCGTGGGCTGCGTTTGTCTGTTCACGCGCATCCCGGACTATTTCTTTCGCTACGGCTTTCGTGAAGTGGAAGAGCGCACGGCGCTCCCGGACAAGATCTTTAAAGATTGCCAGAACTGCCCGCGGCTCTACCGCTGCGACGAGGTGGCGATGGCGCGCGGACAGGTGCCGAAGGTCTCGATCCTTGGGCCGCGGATCGAAGCCGAACAATTGGTGCGAATCAGCGGCTAACTTTTCTCGGCGGGTTTCCAGACATAAGCATCGTTTTGCGGCAGACCAAGGTGCGCGAGCACGCGACTGACAAACTGGCGCGCCATCTCGGTTGAGTCCATCGGCTTGCCGTAGAACGCGGGGATGATGGGAAAGATGGTCGCGCCGGCGTCAGCGGCGAGACTCATGTTGCGAATGTGAATCTTGTTGAAGGGCGTCTCCCTCAGACAGAGAATGAGCGGGCGGCGCTCCTTGAGGCACACGTCAGCGGCGCGCTCGATGAGGTTTCCCGCCATGCCGTTGGCGATGCCGGCCAGTGTCCCCATACTGCAGGGCATCACGATCATGCCGCTCGAGGGATAACTGCCGCTGGCGATTGCCGCGCCGATGTCGTTCTCGCTGTGCTGCGTGATCTTTGTCCCGGGCTGGCCGAGGAGTTTTTCGACAAGGCCGTTGCGCCCGGAGATGCCGAGCTCTTCGGCGAGAACGCGCAGGGAGTTTTCCGAGGCGACAAAGTGGACGCGGGCAACGCGAGCGTCGACTTCGACGGCGCGGAGCAGCTCGCGCCCGAAGACAGCTCCACTGGCCCCGGTAAGAGAAACGGTGAGATCGACAGAGTTTTCCAGCTGCGCGGATGGCACGTGACGATTGTAGGGCAGAGGACGCGAATTCCTGCTGCGGGATATGCTACCGTTCAGTTCGCAAACGTTCAGGAGCGTCGCCGTGACTTTTTGCTCTCAGCTCCGGAAGAGGCTGCTCTTCCCAGCCCTCGGTACTTTCGTCGCCGCTGTCCTGGTTGCCGGCGCCGCGGCACAAACCCCAGGCGTCCCCTGCTTCCCTGCCAACAAGGCGAAGAATGTCAATCCTGACACCCATCTGCTGCTGACCTTTCCGAGTCCGCCGGAGATTGGAAAATCCGGCATGATTCGCGTGTTTGATGCGGCGGACCACAAGCTGGTTGATACCCTCGATCTGAGCATCCCGGCGGGCCCGGACCCGTCGCGGCGCCCCGCTCCGGTGCCCACGGTCGACCTCGCTCCGTCAACGGCGACTTCCCCGACAACCACGACGCCGGCGGTGCGAACCACTCCCGCAAATCTGCACGACTTCCAGCTGACGGCGATCGGCGGCCTGCCGGATTTTCATTTCTATCCGATCATTGTCCACGGCAATGTAGCGACGATCAACCTGCACAGCCATGTGCTCCAGTACCACCACAAATACTCGGTGCGGATTGATCCCGGCGTGCTGACGACCGCGAGCGGCTTCGCGGGATTCACGAACGAACGTGCGTGGACCTTCTCGACGAAGGCCGCGCCACCTCCGGCAACTGCGACCCGGGTGGTGGTGGCCGCAGACGGCAGCGGCGACTTCAACACCGTGCAGGGCGCGGTCGACTGGGCACCGGACCATCCGGCGCATCGCATCGCGATTTTTGTCAAAGATGGGACGTATGAGGAGATCGTGTTCTTCCAGCACAAATCGGATTTGACGATTCGCGGCGAGGATCGAGACAAGGTGCAGGTGACCTATGGAAATAACAGCGCCTTCAACCCGCCGATGCCGGGGCCGTCGCGGCGGTGCGCGTTCTCGGTGTACGACTCGACGGGGATCACGCTGGAGAACTTTTCGGTCAGCAATACCTATTACGGCCAGGCCGAGGGGCTGCTGGTGTCCGGCGCGCGAAACATCGTGGCGCACCTGAACATTCGCGGGTCGGGGGACGCGCTCAATCTGCGCGGGCCGGTGTACCTGCTGGACTCGACGATCATCGGCGACGGCGACACGATTCTGGGTGTGGGGCCGGCATTTTTCGACCACTGCACGATCGAGTCGGTGGGGCCCTTCATGTGGATTCGCAACACGGATGCGAACCACGGCAATGTATTCCTCGACTGCACCTTCAAAGCGCGGGAGCGGCCGCTGCCGCAGAATGCCGGCGCACCGCCTGCGCCGCCGGCGGGTGCGGCACATCGGCCAGCCGGGGCGCGTCCCATGCTGGGGCCGGTGCTGGCGCGGCTGCCCATGAACCATGGGTTGAATTATCCCTACGCCGAGGCAGTGCTGATTCATTGCCGGCTCCAGGGGATTCCGCCCGCGGGGTGGGCGCCGATCGAGGTCGATGCGGCGCACCTGCATCTGTGGGAGTACGACAGCACCGATCTCGACGGGAAGCCGGTCGACACATCCGAGCGTAATGCGGCGTCGAAGCAGCTGAAGATGCCCCCGGACGCGGCCACCATCGCGCAGTACAGCGATCCCGCGTTCGTGCTGGGCGGGTGGAAGCCCGCGCCGAATTAAGGAGCGCCAAGGACGCGCGCGAAGATGGCGTCGACGTTGCCGAGCTGGCGGTTGAGATCGAATACCTGCGCCAGCTTCCCGGGACTCAGCCTGCCCGTGATAACGGTGTCGGCAGCGACCAGGTCGCGGAAAACGAGCTCGTTCTGCCAGGCGTTCATGGCGTGCTCCTGAACCAGGCGGTAGGCGTCCTCGCGCGTCATGCCGGCTTCTGCGAGATCGAGGAGTAACTGACCGCTGAAGATGAGCCCGCCGGTCGACTCGAGGTTCTTCTTCATGCGCGCGGGGTAAACCACAAGCTTCTCCATGAGGTCGGCGGTTTTGACCAGCAGGTGGTCGGCGAGGATGGTCGAGTCGGGGAGAATGACCCGTTCGACCGAGGAGTGGGAGATGTCGCGCTCGTGCCAGAGGGCCACGTTCTCGAAGCCGGCCTGGGCGTTGGCGCGAACCACGCGGGCGAGGCCGGAGATTTGCTCGGCGGTGATGGGGTTGCGCTTGTGGGGCATCGCCGAAGAGCCCTTCTGCTTGGGGGAAAAATACTCTTCCGCCTCGCGCACCTCGGTGCGCTGCAGGTGGCGGACCTCGGTAGCGATCTTATCGAGGGTCGAGGTGATGATCGCCAGCGTGGCGATGTAATGCGCGTGGCGATCGCGCTGGATGACCTGCGTGGCAATCGGCGCCGGCGCAAGGCCGAGGCGGGCGCAGATGCGCTCCTCGTGCGCCGGGCTGAGGTGGCCGAAAGTGCCAACCGCACCGGAAAGCTTGCCGACGCGCATCTGTTCGGCAGCAGCGGCGAAGCGCTCCTGATTGCGGCGGATCTCGGCGTACCAGTTGAGCAGCTTAAGGCCGAAAGTGGTGGGCTCGGCGTGCATGCCGTGAGTACGGCCGACGGTCGGAGTGTCTTTGAATTCGAGGGCGCGGGCTTTCAGGACGGCGGCGAGGCGCTCGAGATCGCCGGTCAGGATGGCCGAGGCCGCTTTGACCTGGAGAGCCTGAGCGGTGTCGACGACGTCGTTGGAGGTGAGGCCATAATGCAGCCAGCGCGCTTCCGGACCAACCTTTTCCGCAACCGCGGTAGTGAAGGCGATGACGTCGTGTTTTACTTCGGCTTCGATGGCGCGCATGCGATCCAGGTCGAAGTCGCCCCGCTCGCGTATGGCGCGGGCGGCTTCGACCGGAACGAGGCCCTCTTCGGCGAGGACTTCGCTGCTGACGGTCTCGACTTCGAGCCACATGCGGAACTTGTTTTCGTCGCTCCAGACGCGGCCCATGGCCGCCCGGGTATAACGCGGAATCAAGACAGGCCCTCCCAGGTTTCGCAGGTGTCTGACGGAACTCTTCCTTCGGAACTCTTCATTCTATCGTTCCGGCATGCGTGAGCCGCGAAGTGCGCAGCAACGCGTGGCGCCCCCATGCAATCCAAGGGACGAGGATCAGAAATGTGCACCATGTGCCGGGTTGGATTTATGCTGCACAGCAGCGCCTCCGGCAAGGTTCGAAGATCAAGTTCGCAGATCAGGTTCGGGAAACCCCGGGGAAAAGGAAGATTATGGCTGACGTTGTGACAGTTGCCCGCTTTATAGAACCGCTGGAAGCAGAGATGGCGAAGCTGCGCCTGGAATCCGCCGGGATCGAGGTGTTTCTCTCCGGAGAAAACGCGCGCATTATGGAGCCGGGGCTGGGGCCGCTCGAGCTCCAGGTGAGTTCCGACGACGAGGCCGACGCACGCGCCGTTCTGGCGGATCCGGGCGAGCCGGAGGAAGACGGCGAGGCAACCGCCTGACTCCCGGGCGGTCCCGCGCCCGGGCTCCACTTATCGTGGCACGATATATCGTGCTACGATAAGTGGCATGAGCCTATCCGAGATGTCTGGAGTCGCTTCCCTTGCCCGCCACACCCAAAAACCGGCGGTGAGGGAGCCGACTCCGCTGAGCCGGGCCCAGATGCGGCGCCTCGCCGAGTTTCGCTTTCAGCTGAGAAAGTTCCTCCACTTCTCCAGCCTCGCGGCGGATGCCGCTGGGATCCGGGCGCAGCAGTACCAGTTGCTGCAGTGCGTCTGGGGGATGCCGGAGGAGCTGGATCCAACCATCGCCAACGTGGCGGCACGCATGCTGCTGAAGCACAACAGCGCCGTTGAGCTGGTGGACCGCACGATCGAGCAGGGCCTGTTGCGCCGCTGTCCCGATCCCACCGATCACCGCCGCATCCTGATCCGGATGACCCCATTGGGAGAAAAGCTGCTGGGATCGCTGGCGGCATGGCACTTGCGCGAGCTGGAAGAGACCGGGCCGGAGCTGATCCGCGCACTGCGGCGGGTGCTGCTGACGCCCCAGGCGGGACCCGTGCCGGTGGAGAAGCCGCACAGCCGTCCCGAGGCGAAGCGCAACTTCCGGTAAAGCCGGCCGCACGGGTCGGCGCGCTTCGCGCAGAGGGGCAGTGGGCGATGATGCCGTCCGCGGCGAAGCGATCGGCGAAAGAACGGGTCGGCCGCTCGGAAAGTGCTGGCGCTGGGAGAACGGCTCGGCTTGCCCACGCCACAGGCTTGCATGGGGCCCTTAACCGTCGGCGAAGAAGCGGACCGGCGCATTCTATTGTTGAAGCCGGTCTTCCCTTCCCGAATCCTTATCCCCGTGTAAGGACCGTGCGGTAGCCACCCGTGCTGCCGGGATGGATTGCGTGCTGCGGCTCGTGGACGCCGGACGGGAAGTACTTCGTCTTCGCCTCCACCCGCAGTGGCGCGTGGAATCTTTGGGCCATGCTGGAAAAACGCGACGGGAGGAGGAAGAGCAACCCGCAGCGCAGGGCGGCCAGGTTGTGTCGCAAACCTTCAATGACTGGACCGGCGTCACTCCCGACGGATCCATTCTCGGCATCCGCGACATCAGTATCGAAGAGGTCTGCGCCCTCGACGTGCAACTGCCGGAAGGCCCGACGAAAAGAGCCATGGGCGGCTGTCAGCCCCTATAGACCCATTGCAGCCGCCGCGGTATCCCCCGAAGCGGCAACACCTGGCGCCCTGAGAAGGAGGGGATATTCAGGTGGCTGATGAATCAGGCCGCGTTGACGGTCTGCGGCTCGTCCTGCTCTTCCGCTTCTCCGAAGGCTTCGCGGGTGACCTGGAGAATGCCGTGGAAGACCGCAAGCGCGAGGATGACCAGGGCGATGGTCATGGAGATGGAGGAGACGAGGCGCAGATCGGGACGAGGTGCGTCGTGGAGAAGCTGGCTCCCCAGGAAGGCGCAGGCGAATTCGAGGATGCCCGCAAGCAGAGGCCAGCGCAGACCGATCAGGGCTGCGGGCAGGACGGAAACGGCCACCAGCCACAGGACCTGCTGATCGAGACTGGGGGGCCAGAGCGGAGTGTGGAACGCGGCGCGGCTGTACGTCCACAGCAGCAGCCCGCCATAGAGGCCATTGCCGACGGCCAGAACCAGTTGCAGGACGCGCAGAGTCATGGGGAGTATCTCTTTGATTGCCGGGCCTGCGTTGCCAGAAACGGTGCACTGGCTGGGTCCAACCCGAATCGGGAATAAACCGGTTACCAGCGCAGCAACGGAACTCGTTTTCCCGTTGCCCTTCCGCTATATATATCCGGTGCCGTTTTGGATTCCTCTCCAACCAAAGTTGTAAAGCAAATGCCATCTTTGTCCTGAAGACAGCCGCGATGGCATCCCCTATTCTGGTTTTGCTTCAAAACTTAACGCCTCCTGACATCCCCGGCGCCAGCCTCCGTGCGCCGGGGATTTTTCCTGTCCCCAGCGGCTCTCTCCCTGAATGGGAAAACGCGCGGCGCGGTGGCCCGGCGGGCTCAGTTCGCTGCAGCCTGCTCTTCTACGGTCCTGGGGATCGGCGCTATGATGCCGAGCTTCTCGTAGATGGGCCGCATCTCTTTGCGGATGGCGGGGAGGCGCGACCAAAACCAGACGCCTCCGGCTATGCAGCAGGATCCGGTAAACATGACGGTGCGGGGGGCGCCGATCCAGTGCGCCATGGCGCCGGCAAGAAGACTGCCGAAGGGCGCCATGCCGACGAAAGCGGCCGTGTAGTAACTCATCACGCGGCCGCGTTTGTCCTCGGGGACCAGGGTCTGAATGATGGTGTTGCTGATGGTGAGGCCCTGGAGCATGCCGAAGCCGGTGAAGAGCATCAGGATGAGCGACAGCCACAGCCAGCGGGAGAGGCCGAAGGCGACCAGGCTGGAGCCGAAGACCACAGCCGCCAGGGGGATCATCTTTGTGAGGCCGCGGACCGAACGGCGCAGGACGAGGGTAAGCGCCGAGACGAGGGCGCCGGCGCCGGCCGCGCCCATCAGAAAGCCGAGCGTGTGGGCTCCGCCGTGGAGCACCTTGCCGGCAAAGACGGGCATGAGCACCATGTATGGCATCCCCATCAGGCTGATGAGGGCGAACAGGGTGAGGATGGTGCGGACGGGGGTGAAGCTGGAGACGTAGGACCAGCCTTCCTGAAGCTGCTCGAACATGGAGGCCGCGGGGCGGCGGACCTGATCGACAGGCACCCGCATCATGAGAAGCGAAACGATGACGGCGATGTAGCTGAGGCCGTCGATCAGGAAACACCAGCCTTCGCTGCTGGCGGCGATGACCAGCCCGGCCAGCGAGGGGCCCACGAGCCGGGCGACGTTGACCATGGAGGAATTGATGGCGATGGCGTTGGAGAGATCGCGGCGGTCGTCGACCATCTGGATCATGAAGGCCTGGCGGCCGGGCATGTCGAACGCGTTGATCAGCCCCTGGAAGGCGCTGAGCACCAGAATCTCCCCGATGGTGATTCGATGCGCGAGGGTGAGCCAGGCAAGGAGCAGTGACTGAATCATCGCCAAACTCTGGGTCCAGATGAGGACCTGGCGCCGGTTAAGGCGATCGACCATGACACCGGCAAAGGGCGCGAGCAGGAAGGTGGGAATCTGCCCCATGAAACTGACGGTGCCCAGCAGCAGCGCGGAGTGGCTCAGACGGTAGACCAGCCACGCGGTGGCGATGCGGGTCATCCATGTGCCGACCAGCGAGATGGTTTGCCCGCCGAAGAAGAGGCGGAAGTTGCGATGGCGCAGTGCCCGCCAGGCGTGCGAGAAGTCGCGCGCGGAATTCGCTTCAGCAGCGGGATCGGCTGGGCTCGGCTCGGGCGTGGATGCCATCTTACCTAAGGTGCTTCTTCAGGAATTCGAGGGAGCGTTTGCGGGCAAGTCTGGATGCAGCCTGGTTGTAGCTGGCCCGGTCGCTGGTGTTGAAGCCGTGGCCGGCGCCTTCATACCAATGGATGGGAATGTCGGGATAGACGGCCGCGACCTTCGCATCGATTTCGGCTTTAGGGATGTGGGTGTCTTCTTTGCCGAAGTGGAGCATGATCGGCACCTGGGGACGTTCGCCTGCATAC
Source organism: Acidobacteriaceae bacterium (assembly GCA_036267095.1). Taxonomy (GTDB): domain Bacteria; phylum Acidobacteriota; class Terriglobia; order Terriglobales; family Acidobacteriaceae; genus Palsa-343. The sequence goes on along the minus strand of DATAWS010000014.1, from coordinate 45,745 downwards.
TGCAGAATCTGGCCACCGTAGTAGCCTGCGGCAACGTCGGGATGAAGGCGTGCGGCGGACAGCCAGGCGACCGAGCCGCCGAGGCAGTAGCCGATGACCCCGACCTTTTTGCCGGTTTCGCGGCGGGCGTAGTCGATGGCGGCGGCGACGTCTTTGAGTCGGTCATCGGGCGTGCCCTGGCGAATCAGCGCGATGCCCTTCTGCATGTCGTCCGGAGTGTAGCCCACCTCGAATCCAGGCTGGATGCGGTCGAAGAGCGCTGGGGCCACGGCCAAAAAACCATCCTCTGCCCACTCATCGGTGACCGAACGGATGTGGCTGTTGACGCCGAAGGCTTCCTGCAGGACGACCAGACCGGCGATCGGCGTTCCGGCGGGACGCGCGACCCAGGCGTCGAGCTGGAATCCGTCGGACGCGGTCAGTTTCACATGTTCTCCCATGGCAGCCTCCGAAGGGGTTGACGTGCAGAGCTGATGTTTGGATGCGAAAAGTGTTTACTGGCCAGGATGGTCTTCGTCCCGCAGGATGGCCCAGTAGCTGTTGCGCGCGACCACGTGCGCCCCGTAGTCCTGGGTGAGCTTCACCTGGATGGAGTGCAGGCCAGGCGTCAGGTCCGTGGGATGGAAGCTGAGGATGTAGCGATTGCGGGCGTGGCTGGCGACTTCGGCGACGCGGGCCTCGAAGGCCCGCTCTTTGGTGAAGGGATCGTACTCGCCGCCGCTGAGCTCGGCCAGGGTTCTCGGCGTGTTGCGGCGCATGGCGTTGATGGTCATCATGAGCGGTGCGAGAATGTTGAGCTCGGTGCCGCCATTGGTGTTCCCGCGGCCCCAGTCGATGATCTCCGCCTTACCGGGAGAAAAAACCAGGCTGAGGACGAGCGTGTTGCTGGTGCCCACGCGCTCGACCAGATCGGGGATGTTGAAGTGGGTGCTGCCATGGTCGCGCGACTCGCTGATGAGCAGCAGGACGCGGCGATGGTCGGGTGGCTGCTGCTCGAGCAGGTTGACCGAGTAGCCGACGGCGTCGAGGATGGCGGCGCCACCATCGCCCGGTGGCATCCGGCGGAGGTCTTTGGTGATGGCGTCCTGGCTCTGGCTGAAGGGCTCGACCCAGACTGGGTGTGAGTCGAAAGCGACCAGAGCGACTTCGCCGTGGCCGTCGCCGGTGAAGAGATCGAGCAGCGGCCCAAGTTTGCCGATTTTGTCGAACTCGAGCGGCGCGTCGCGGCCGCGCTCCACGCAGACAACCAGAGAGACAGGCTGGGTGTCGAGATCGTCGTCCACGTGGACCTTCTGCTCGACGCCGTTGTCGAAGACTTCAAAATCCTTCGGCTTCAGGCCGTAGAGAACGTCGCCATCCGGCTTCTCGACCAGCGTGGGCACGATCACGACGCTGGTGCTCACGTGGAAGGTGGGCATCTGCAGGTTGGGGTCGGGAGAGAAAGGGTTCGCCGGGGCAGGTGGATTCGCGTCGGGCTGCCACCGCTGATTGGTTTGCGCCGGCGGCTGCGCGGGCTCGCCGGGAAACGGCTCAGCCTGCTGCTTTGGCTGGGAGGACTGCGGCGGCTCGCCCGGAAACGGCTGCTGGGCCTGTGCGATCGCGCACGCTGCGATGCACAGGAGCAGGAGGAGCAGGCGCATCGTGCTGGGGGATCGGGGGGACATCTGCTTTATTACAGCAGATCGGAACCGCCCGGGCACTGGAGAGCCCGGAACGGCGACCGTACCAGCGGAGCGGCGGGCAGGGGAGATGATCTCCTACTCCATGCCGGGGTGGTTCTTCGCGCCGGGGCGGAAGGGCGCGTAGGGATTGTTGGCGGCGGGCACAATGTGGCGCAGGTCGATAGCGTCCCGCTCGGCGAAGAACGCCGGGGTGGGGTTGTAGTCGTAATCGAAGGGGAGCGGACGCTCGGGTTTGCCGTCCGCGCGCGAGGCGTGCGGCAGGTGATCGAGCCAGGTGTAGCGGTCGGTGATGCCCCAGGTGAGCAGAGCGGTCACGTTGGGCTCGAGGAGCATGAGGGTGAGGTAGTCGTGATAGACCTTCGCGACCGCGGCATCGCGTTCCGCCACGGTGCCATCGCTCTTCCGGTCGTTCACGTCCATTTCGGTGATGAACACCTGAAGACCCATGGCGCGCAGTTCGCGCACGAAATGCTGGATGCCTTCTCCGGGGGCGTCGCCGATGGCGAGGTGGCTCTGGATGCCGACAGCGTCAATGGGCACGCCGCGCGCCTGCATGCGGCGGACCAGCATCATGACCTGCCCGCGCTTCTCGATGTGCTCGGGCGTGTCGAGCTCGATGCCGTAATCGTTGTAGGTGAGCAGGGCGGTGGGATCGGCCTGGCGGGCAGCACGGAACGCCAGCTCGATGTAGCCGGGGCCGATGAGCTCGAGCCACGGCGACCCGCGCAGGCCGTCGGGCCGCGGACTCTTGGGATCGATGGCCTCGTTGACCACGTCCCAGGAATGCAGCTTCCCTGCATAGCGGCCGGCGACGGTGAGGATGTGCTGGGTCAGGAAGCGAGCCGCGTTCTGGCGGGTGACGGTGGAGGCGAACCAGGAGGGCAGGGCTTCGTGCCAGCAGAGATTGTGGCCGCGCACTCTCTGCTGATGCGCGAAAGCGAAGACGAGCACGTCGTCGGCGCGTCGGAAATCGAACTGCTCCGGTGTCGGACGCAGCGCTGCCCACTTGAGGGCGTTTTCAGGAACCAGAATGCTGGCCTGTTCGGCGACGGTGCTCGCGTATTGCGGCTCGCCGTCGAGGTGTTCAGGGGCGACCGCGCAGCCGACGAGCAGACCGCGGGCAGCGGCGTGAACACGCAGCGACCCCGCGGCGTTCATGTTGGCGAGAAAGGCGGGTGGCAGCGGATGGTCCTTATGGCCGCAGCCCAGGGGCACAGCAGCGGCCGCCGCCGCAGCAGCTGCGGATTTCAGAAACTCGCGTCTGGTGGTTGGCCGTGCGTGCTGTGCCTCGCGCTCTGTTTGCCCCATCACTCTCCCGTTCCCTGCCGGATGGCGCCTGCCTTCTTCCACGTCTCCATCCGATCTGTCCACCGCAAAAAGCGCAGCAGATTGCCTTTCTCACGCCAGACAAAGCCGACCACATCACGCGTCTTCAGTTCGTCCGCCTTCAGGCCGGAATAGGTTTCGATCCGCCAGCGGATGTACTCACTGCGCCAGGGGCGCAGCCGATGGCCGGTAGTCGCATTCCAGACAAAGCGCAACGACGCCAGCAACGCAGAAATCCTCTCGAGCCGCGCCGCTTCGGCAGCCGGAATCGGGCCTTTCCTGGTGGGCGATAGCTCTGACAATGAGTATAGTGGGCGCCCTGCGGCGGATTCGCTGCTTCTTTCGTGGGAGCGGGTTGCCGCTTCGGATGCGCGCGCTTGGGCCCTGGGATCCAAAATCATGCGTCGACGATGTCGAAGCGCCGCACCTGACCGTGCTCGATCCGAAACTGGTGTCCGACCGTTCCATCCATGAGTACGTTCCCTTGCAGATCGCGGATTGTTTGGTGGACTTCGACCCGGATGGCTCCGTCTGGCATTTGCGCGAAGCCGATGGGATCGATGTGCGGATCGATCATGGCCCACTGGCGCGTCCAGTAGCTGCGCACGGCTTCGCGGCCCTGAACATGGCCACCCTCCATGCCGTTCGCCCAGAGCACGTCCTCGTGGAGGGCGGCCAGCACCGTGTCGATGTGGCGCGCGTTGAAGTCGCGGTAGAGGCTGCGGAGGAACTCGCTTCCACCCGCGGCGGGGACAGTCGTGCCTGGGTCCATCAGGGCCGTTCCTCAGCGCCCTTCGCGCAGGCGGAGGGCGAGGCGGTCGGGCAGGCCCGCCTTGAGAATGCGCTGCTGGGCTTCGCGCAGGTCGTAGGGGACGCGATACCAGGTCACCGTTTTGCGCGCGTCGTCGTAGAGAGCAAAGGCGGCGCGCCAGTCCCCGTCGCGCGGCTGGCCGACCGATCCGGGATTGAGCAGGTAACGGGCGCCTTCGCGCAGGTCCAGCTCGAAGGACTCGGCCTCATGGCTGAAATCAGGATGCGATTCGTGAAGGCTGCGCTTGCCGGGAGGTTTCTCGTGGACGGCGTACCGGGGTGTGAGCCGGAACCACTCGTCGCCGTTGGTGGCGAAGCCTCCCTGCATGTGGGTGTGACCGAAGAACGTGATGCGCGCGTCGGTCGAGTGCAACACAGGCCACGCATCGCGGACCGTGAGCAGGTAGTCGTCTTCATCCAGCGGAGAGCCGTGTACGCAGCGGACGGTGGGGCCGTCGGGTGCAATCGGGCCGGCAGCAAGGTGGCGGAGCCATTCGCGATGGTCGCCGGTAAGGACGCATTCGGTCCAGCGAGCGGCGCGCTGGGCGATGGGATTGAACTCCTCGATGCCTCCGAGTCCGGAGCAGGCACGGTCATGATTGCCGCGCACGAAAACGCTGCCGAGGCGGCGGGATTCATCGATGACCTCGTTGGGATTGGCGCCGTAGCCAACCACATCCCCGAGATTCCAGACCACCTCGTGCTCGGGAGCAGCGGCCAGGACCGCCTCGAGGGCTTCGAGGTTGGCGTGGATATCGGAAACGATGAGCGCGCGCATGGCCGACCGGAACCCGAAGGCCGTGCGCCGCGCGACGAGGTGCGGCAGGCGGCAAACGGGGCCGTTTTCCACTGTATTGGATGAGACTCAGGTCTGTCGCGGATATTCGACACGGGCCCGGTGACCGGGGGCTAGCTCGAGGAGGGGAAGGTCTTCCGGGAGACGCGCCCCCCAGCCGTTTTGGCCGGGTGCCGCACCGACCGTGGCGAGAGGCCGATCCAGAGGGGTGGTCATGGTGGGAACGGCACCCAGCAGGCTGCGCGTGTAGGGATGGGCCGGCGAGCGGAAGAGTTCGGCGCGAGCAGCCTCTTCCAGCAGGAGACCATGGCGCATGACAGCAACCCGGTCGGCGACCTGGGAGACGACCGCCAGATCGTGGGAGATGAAGAGCATGGCGAGCGAGAAGCGCTGGCGCAGATCGGCGAGCAGATCGAGGATCTGCGCCTGCACGGTGACGTCGAGGGCGGTGGTGGGCTCGTCCGCGATGAGCAGGCGCGGGCGGTTGGCGATGGCCATGGCGATGAGGATGCGCTGGCGCTGGCCACCGGAAAACTGGTGGGGATAGTCGGCGTAGCGGCGCACAGCTTCAGGCAGAGCGACGGCCTGCATCGCTTCGAGAACGCGGTCGCGGATTTCGCGGCGCGAGAGGCCGCGCTGGTGCGTGCGCACAGCTTCGGCGATCTGCTCGCCGACGGGCATGACGGGGTTCAGCGCCGTCATCGGCTCCTGAAAGATCATGGCGATATCGCGGCCGCGCAGGCGACGCATGGCCTCGGGTGCGAGGGCGAGCAGATCCCGATTGTCAAAAATAATGCGGCCTTCGACGGTGGCGGCTTCTCCGAGCAGACGGAGAATCGCGAGCGCGGTGACGGATTTGCCGGATCCCGATTCGCCAACGAGGCCGAGGGATTCGCCAGAGGCGATGTCGAGGGAAAGACCGCGAACGGCGTGGGTGGCGCCGAAACGGATGCTGAGGTCCTGAATGCGCAGCAGCGGCACGGATTACAGAGTACAGGGTGCGGGCGTGTGTGGAGCCGGTTGACCAGGCGGTTGCGAGGATCCCTTACAAAAGCGAAAGGACGAGTTCCCTTGCGGGATCTCGCCCTCTCTTCCGAACTTACCCGAAGATTCGGCTTCGGCAACCGAATCGCAGCCTCGTTTGCGGATGCGTGCTGGACCTGCGAGCAGAGCTCGCGCTTCCCTCACCTCTCCGATCCGTTTGCTGCAAGAGCCTGCCGGCGGCGATCTGAACAACCCGGTTTCCCGGAGGGTTCGTCGAGTTTCGTTGCCGATTCTCTCCCGACTCCCGGCTTCTCTCTTCGAGGAAGATTGCTCTTCCGTTGCAAGGATCATCGCACAGAAACGCGATGCGTCAACCGCGATTTTTGCGTGGAAATTGCGGGTTTTGTGTGGAAATGGTGGGCGGATTTTTTGCGCCGCGCAGATCAGCGAAACTGACTTCGCGCTGCAGCGCCCAGTGGCCCCACCAGAGCAGCGGGCCCGTGCCTTCTGCATGGTGTACGGCGACGGCGCACGCAAAAGCAAAAAGGAAGCGGAATGATCCGCTTCCTTTTTGCCGGTACAAATGCAAACCCGGTTGCTACTTCTTCGGTGGGGCGATCGAGTCCTTCGCGGACTTGGCGACGCGGAACTTCACCACGGTCTTCGCCTTGATCTTGATCTGCTCGCCGGTCTGCGGATTGCGGCCCATGCGGGCTTTCCGCTCGGCCTTCACGAGGCGTCCGAGGCCGGGAATAACGAACACGCCGTTCTTCTTGGTCTCTTTGATTGCGGTATCGGCCAGCAGGTCGAGAAAGGCTGCCGACTGCTTATTGGTGATTTCCAGTTTCTCCGCCATTTGCCGCACAAGCGCGGTCTTGGTCATGGTGGTTGCCATAGAATCTATCCTCCTTGGTCTTGCCTTGTTGTTGCTTTCAGGTCGCCGGAGTCGAGGCTCCGGAGTTTGGTGCGTTGCCTGTCAACCTGCGCGAAAGCCAGTATTGACGCGGGTCCGAAAGAACCTGCCGCCGTTTACCTTGCGGCTTTCAGCGGGCTTTGTCAATGGCAAAAGACGCGTTTCCACAGGTTTTTTGCGGTTTTTCCAGGCATTTCTCTGGAAAAGCCGACTTTTGGCCGGATTCTCGGCCTGGTGTGCGACGAAAACCGCTGCCCACGCGGGTTTCACCCCTGCGCAGGAAGCTGATTTCTGCTCGGTGCAGTCTACCGCATTTGTCCGACACATGGAGCGAAAGCATCCCGAGTGTCGCAGAGAGGGATGCGATCGAAGAACTCATCCGTGCAGGCGACCGCCGGTCCACACCGGGCGCGGACGCTCAGCGCGAACCAGCGGCGCATTGAGAAACTCGACTAACGGCGCGGCCAGACGGAAGCGCTTTTCGATATCGCTCGCGAGTTTCCGACTCAGCGCCGTCTCCGGCGGCAGATGCGCGGTGACGCCCCACTGCCGCCATTTGATCCATTCGACAGCCGGGTGCTCGGCAGGAAATCCCTTCGGGGCGCGGGCCAGTGCCATGGGGTCGTGCACGGAGAACGACCGCAGGAGAGCGCGGTTATCGATGATCTTCTTCCACTCGGCGTGATGCTCGAGGAGATGGCGGCGAATGGCGAGCAGCTGATCCTTCTCCGGCATATAAGCGCCGGCGGCGATGACGAATTCGCCGCTGCCAATATGCATGTAATAGCCGCCACCCGACGTTTTCACCAGCCCATTGCGCGCCCACCATGCGCCGAGGTGCGATTTGTAGGGCGACTTGTCGGCGGAGAAGCGCGTGTCGCGGTAGATGCGGAAAAGGCATTTCGACGCAGGCCGGATGAAGCCCGGGGCGTAGTCGGCCATGCCCTCGCTGATGCGCTCGATCAACCCGAGCATGGGCTGCTTCAGCTCGCGCTCGTACACGGCGCGGCGCGGCTCAAACCATTCGCGCTTGTTGTTGCGCCTGAGGCCCCGGAGGAAGCGCAGAGCTTCTTCGGTGAAATACGGTCCGTTCTTCACGTCATCAGCTTATCGTGCGCTCCCCCGCGAGGCGAGCGGCGCATGGCAATCAGCTTTAAAGGCAGAGCGGACTGCTTCAATTCCTGATTCCAGCGAGAAAGGCCTGCTGGACGCGGTTGAAGCTCCGTCCGCGCAGCACGGCCGCAGCGATGGTGCGCGTGGCGCGCGCGTCGCTGATCCGCACGTAGCGGCATCCGGCGTTCCGGTCAATGGCCATCTCGGGGACCAGCGAGACACCCACGCCTGCCGCGACCATGCCGAAGAGGCTGCTGAACTGATCGCTCTCGAAGGCAATGCGGGGCGTAACGCGGGCGTGACTGCAGGCAGCGATGCTGAGGTCGCGGAAGCAATGGCCGTCGCGCAGCATGACAAAGGAGGCGCCGCGCAGATCCCGGAGGGCCATCGATTTCGCGGCCGCGCGGGGATGATCCTTCGGAAGCACTGCGAAAAGCGGCTCGGTGCGCAGCGGGAACCACTCCAGATCCCGATGACGCAGAGGCAGCGCCAGGATCGCGAGATCGATCGACAGGTTGCGCAGGCTTTCGACCAGGATCGGCGTGGTTTCCTCGAGGATGCGCAGCTTCGCTTCCGGATACTTCTTCGCAAAGGCGGCCGTGTAGCGCGGTATCAGGTAGGGCGCAATGGTTGGAATCACGCCCGCCCCCACGCTCCCGCGAAGATCCGCGCTGCTGTCGACGACGCTCGATCGCGCCGCCTCCATCTGGTGCAGAATGGCGCGGGCGTGCGGCAGAAAGGCGCGGCCGGCCTCGGTTAGCCGGACGCTGCGGCCCAGCCGGTCGAACAGCTTCGCTCCCAGGTCCTGCTCCAGCTTGAGCACCTGTTGCGAAAGCGAGGGCTGCGCGACCTGGCAGCGCTCCGCCGCGCGGCTGAAATTCCCGGTTTCCGCGATGGCGCAGACGTAGCGTAGCTGCTGGAGTTCCATAGTCTCTGCCTATACTCCGGATGGGAATTATGTATTGGAGCTATCCATCTCCATGATGCTACATTCATGGAGTCGAGACAAATCCTGCCAGCCGCGCAGCGCATTCTGCGTTGCGCACCTGAGAGAACGCGCCCACCCTGCGATGCCCGGAAAGAATCCGGCAACCAAACGGAAACAGCTAAAAGGAGAACGAGATGTCGAGCGAAGCAAAGTGCCCATTCCATCAGGCGAGTGGCGCGGGTACATCGAACCGCGACTGGTGGCCGAACCAGCTGAACCTGAATCTTCTGCACCAGCACTCCTCCAAATCCGATCCCATGGAGGAGGATTTCAACTACGCCGGGGAGTTCAGAACCCTCGACCTCGCTGCCGTCAGGAAGGACCTGCTGGCGCTCATGACCGACTCCCAGGACTGGTGGCCCGCGGACTTCGGCCACTACGGCCCGCTCTTCATTCGCATGGCCTGGCACAGCGCCGGCACCTATCGCATCGGCGACGGCCGCGGAGGCGCCGGCCGCGGCCAGCAGCGCTTCGCGCCGCTCAACAGCTGGCCCGACAACGTTAGCCTCGACAAAGCGCGCCGCCTGCTCTGGCCGGTTAAGCAGAAGTACGGCAGGAAAATTTCCTGGGCGGACCTGATGATCCTCGCCGGCAATGTGGCCCTCGAATCCATGGGCTTCAAGACCTTCGGCTTCGCGGGCGGACGCCCCGATGTGTGGGAGCCCGATCAGGACGTCTACTGGGGCCGCGAGAAAACCTGGCTGGGCGGCGATGTCCGCTATGCCAGTTCCGGCGAGGGCCCCCTGGTGGCCGAAGAAGAACTGCATGGTACGGAGAAATCCCGCAACCTGCCGGAGCGGAGCCTCGAGAATCCGCTGGGCGCCGTGCAGATGGGTCTGATCTATGTGAACCCGGAAGGCCCGGATGGCAATCCTGATCCCATCGCCGCTGCGCATGATGTCCGCGAGACCTTCAAACGCATGGCGATGAATGATGAAGAGACCGTCGCCCTGATCGCGGGCGGCCATACCTTCGGCAAGACCCACGGCGCCGCCCACGCCACGAACGTTGCGGCTGAGCCCGAAGCAGCCGGCCTCGAAGCGCAGGGCCTCGGCTGGAAGAACGCCTACGGCACCGGCAAAGGGGGCGACACCATCACCAGCGGTCTGGAAGTCATCTGGAGCACGATGCCCACCCAGTGGAGCAACGACTTCTTCAAAAACCTCTTCAGCTACGACTGGGAGCTCACGAAGAGCCCGGCCGGCGCGAACCAGTGGAAGCCGAAGGGCGACGCAGGCGCAGGGACGGTTCCGGATGCGCATGATCCCTCGAAGCGTCACGCGCCTTCGATGCTGACCACGGACCTCGCCCTGCGCTTCGATCCGCTTTACGAAAAAATCTCGCGGCGCTTCTACGAGCATCCTGACCAGTTCGCGGACGCCTTTGCCCGCGCGTGGTTCAAGCTGACTCACCGCGACATGGGCCCGCGCGCCCGCTACCTTGGCCCCGAAGTTCCGGCCGAAGAGCTGATTTGGCAGGATCCCATCCCCGCAGTCAACCATCCACTGATCGACGCGAAGGACGCGGCCGCCCTCAAGGCAAAAATCCTCGCTTCCGGCCTGCCCGTCTCCCAGCTGGTCTCTGCTGCCTGGGCTTCGGCGTCCACTTTCCGCGGCTCCGATAAGCGCGGCGGAGCCAACGGCGCCCGCCTCCGCCTCGCTCCGCAGAAGGACTGGGAAGCCAATCAGCCTGCGCAGCTCCAGAAAGTGCTCACCATGCTCGAAGGCGTCCAGCACGACTTCAACAAGGCGCAGTCCGGCGGCAGGAAAGTCTCGCTCGCCGACCTCATCGTTCTTGCGGGAGACGCAGGCATCGAGCAGGCGGCGAAGAACGCCGGCGTCCCGGTCACCCTTCCCTTCGCGCCCGGCCGCATGGACGCGTCGCAGCAGCAAACCGATGTGGAAGCCATGGCCGTGCTCGAACCGTACGCCGATGGTTTCCGCAACTATCTCAAACGCAAATACAGCGTGCCCTCCGAGACGCTGCTGCTCGACAGAGCGCAGTTGCTCACCCTCACGGCGCCGGAGATGACGGTCCTGATCGGCGGCCTGCGCGTGCTCAACACCAACGTGGGCCAGACCAGGCACGGCGTCTTCACCAGTCGGCCGGAAGTCCTGACCAACGACTTCTTCGTGAACCTGCTCGACATGGGCACCGAGTGGAAGCCGGTGCCGGACTCCGACAACCTGTTCGAAGGGCGGGACCGCAAGACAGGCAAAGTGAAATGGACCGGAACCCGCGTCGATCTGGTCTTCGGTTCCAACTCCCAGCTCCGCGCTCTCGCCGAAGTCTACGGAAGCGCGGACGCGAAGGAGAAGTTCGTCCACGACTTCGTCGCCGCCTGGACGAAGGTGATGAACGTGGACCGTTTCGACCTCGCCTGAGGGGCCGCTACCGCTCAGCCTCGATCTGCCGCCGATGAGTTCCGGCGACGGGTCGAGGTGGATCGGCTTCTTTCCGCGTCTATGTGATTAGGATCACCGCACTCTGGTCAGGAGACGTTCACGATAAATCTGAGGCGCGGAGTCTACACTATGCACGTGGGCAGAAAGGGCGCGTTCGCATTGCTGATGGTAGCGGTCCTGTGGACCGTCATGCCCGCCTTCCCCTGCCTGATGCCGGCCGGACAGGCATCCTGCTGCTCGGGCATGAATATGCAGGACTGCGGTTCGCCCGCGATGATGCCCTGCGGCAACTGCTGCCGGTTGCAGTCCGGCAACGCTCCCCTCCTGCCGGAATTCGTCAGAACTCATGCGGCGAGTTTCGTGGCGATCGCCGTTCCTGCCGCACGGATCGTTCCCACCTCCGCCGGCAACGCAATCCCGCTCGCGCCTGAAACGCAGCCACCGCCGGGTTCTCCGGGCACTGGTTCCCTCCTCCGCATCTAGCCGTTTTTCCTCGCAAATCCAAGGCGTCGCGTGTCTTCCAGCAGGCACGCGATCGCGCGCCGCATTTTCTTCTGACGCGAGGAAATCATGAAAGTCTTTGCTGTACTCGTTTGCCTGTTCGCGCTCTCTGTTCCTGCGCCTCTTTACGCGCAGACGCGGACTGGCACCGACGCTCTGCCAAATTTCGATGGCCTACTGACCCGTCTCCCGGCAACGGAGCCCTCCGGCCCTCTGCTTACCCTGGACGAGATTGAGCGCATGGCGCTGGCTCGCAATCCTGAGATCGCGGTTGCGGCGCGGCGCGTGGCCCTGGCTCAAGCCAGCGTGCCCGCGGCCGGAGCACTCGACGATCCTCAGGCCATGTATCGCGGCTGGGGCGTTCCGCTCAGCCAGCCCTGGGATTACAACCAGGCGCAGAACATGTTCATGGTGACCCAGCCGCTGCCCGGCCTGGGCAAACGCAGTTTGCGCAACAACCTCGCCGGCTCCGACGTGGCGGAAGCGAAGGATGCGCTGGCGGAAGCTCGGCTGCACGTTCGCGTCGAGGTTCGCAAGGCATTTTACGACCTGCTGGAAGCGCAGGACGAGCTGCGCATTCACGACGAGCACGTGGCCATTGCGCGGCAGGCGATTGCGGCGGCACGCATTCACTACGCTGTGGGCCAGGTGCCGCAACAGGATCTGCTGAAGGCGCAGCTGGAGCTGACCCGTCTGGCCGAACACATGATCCGATTCGAACGCGACGCGGAAGTTGCGCGCGCGCAGCTGAATACTCTCGCGGGACGCGATCCCCCCCTGCCGCTGCGCGTCCAGGGAGATTACGGCGTGGCGGCAACGCTGCCTTCCCAGACCAGCCTGGAGCAACTGGCCATCGAGGCTCGCCCCGATCTGCTGGAAGCCCAAACCGCTGCGGCGAAGAGTCGGCAGCAGCAAAGCCTGGCGAAGAAAGCTTACGTGCCGGACTTCACGGTGTCGGCCGGCTACATGCTGATGCCGCCGACGGCAAGCATGCGGAATACCTACATGGTGGAAGGCTCGATGACTCTGCCCTGGTTCGACCGCCGCAGGCACGATGCGGAAATCGCGACGGCCGGAGCCGCCGTCAGCGAGCAGGACGCCGAGTTGGCTGCCCAGCGCGCGGAAGCCTTCGGCCAGATCAAAGAATCGCTGGCCGAGGCCGAAGCCGCGCAGAAATTTGCGGCGCTCTATCAAAACTCGCTGCGTCCCCAGGCCGAAACGACCCTGCACGCTGCCGTGATTGCCTACGAAAACAATCAGACGGATTTTCTGAACCTGCTCGACAGCCAGATGCAGGTGATCGATATCGATCTCGCCTGGCTCCAGGCGCTGGCGGACTTCAACACTCGCATGGCCGACCTGGAGCTGGCCGTGGGCGCTCCCCTCGACCAAAGCGGAATTGCGGCACCGTCCCCACCGGAGGAGAAACAATGAACGACCGTAGCTATCGCAGCGCATTTCTGGCAGCTCTTGTCCTATGTGTCCTGCTGGCCGGCGCACTTGCCTGGGCGCTGTTACACCGGGGACGCCCTGCGCCGGTCGAGGACCCTTCGGATCCGGTGGTCGCCGAAGGACCGGCTCCCGCCAACCGGGCGCCCGCGGCCAACCTCGGGTCGAATCCCGCTCCGGCGCAGAACGGCCCCGACCCTGCGCTTGCGCCGCTGCAGATTGCCCCCGAGCGTTTGCAGCAAATCGGCGTGACCACCGCGGTGGCGCAGATTAGCGACGTCCACCAACAGCTGCAGGCTCCTGGTAACGTCGACATCGATGAAGAACGGCTCGCCTGGGTGCAGACCCGCTTTCCCGGCTGGATTCAGAACGTCTTTGCCAACGCCACCTGGCAGTTCGTGCGCAAAGGCCAGCGGCTCTTCACCATCTATAGTCCGGAACTTGTAAGCACCGAGCAGGAGTATCTGCTGGCGAAGCAGAACCAAAAAGCCTTCACGACGTCGATGCATACGGAATCTCCGACAACCCTGACTGCCGCAGCGGTAGGCACGGCGACGGAGGAAAGCGGCTGGCTCGTCCAGGCAGCCGAAGAGCGTCTGCGCCAGTTTGATGTTCCCCCGGCCGAGGTGGCCAGACTGGTGCAGAGCGGCAAAGTGCAGCGGGAAATCGCCATTGTTTCCCCGGCCTCGGGCTACATTACCGAGCGCAACGCTCTGCCCAACGCCTATGTGCAACCGGATACGAAGCTGTACACCATCGCCGATCTCTCGACCGTCTGGGTCTACGCCAATGTGTTTCAGAACGACGTTGGCCGTCTGAAACCCGGCGATCCGGCGGAGGTTACGGTGGATTCGTATCCGGGTCGGACCTTCCGCGGCCGCATCGATCAGATCCTGCCCGACGTGGATCCGACAACGCGCACCGTGCGCGTGCGGCTGGTGTTCGGCAACCCAGGCGTCGCGCTCAAACCCGGTATGTACGTCAGCGTGAACATCGACGTACCGCTTGGGCGCCAGCTGGTCATCCCCTCCGCCGGTGTGCTGCAAGCCGGCACCCGCGAGATCGCTTTCCTCGATCACGGGCTGGGCCATCTGGAGCCGCGGGTTGTCCAGACCGGCCCACAGATCGGCGATTCCGTCGTCGTGCTGAAAGGGCTCCAGGCCGGCGACCGCATTGTCAGCTCGGCAAACTTCCTGGTGGATTCTGAAGCGCAGCTGCAGTCCGTGCTCGGCTCCTTCTCGCCTCCGCCGCAATCCGGTGCTCCAGGTTCGGGCGCTGCGCAGTCGATCCGGATCGACTACAGCCTCGATCCGTCGCCGCCGCGCAAGGGCGCCAACACGGTGCGAGTGCATCTCACCGCTCCCGACGGCAAGCCCGTGACGGGAGCCCAGGTCACGGCGACGTTCTTCCTGGCGGCCATGCCGGCGATGGGCATGGGTGCCATGCGCGCATCAGCCCCACTCGCGGAACAGGGCGAGGGCATCTATTCCGGCCCGCTGCAGCTTGGATCCGGAGGCACCTGGCAGATGACTATCGCGGTCGTGCGCAACGGCCAGACGATCGCCAGCCAGCAGTTCAGCGTCGAGGCCACCGGAGGTATGGGATGATCGCCCGAACCATTGACTGGTGCAGCCGGAATCCTCTCATCGTCTTCACGGCGGCCATCCTGCTGGCGGTCGCCGGGGTGTGGTCGATGCAGCGGGTGCCGCTCGACGCGCTGCCCGACATCAGCGACGTGCAGGTGATCATCCACACCCCGTGGCAGGGCGAGCCGCCCAACGTCATCGAGGACCAGGTGACCTATCCGATCGTGACCGCGCTGCTCTCGGCTCCGCACGTCAAAGGTGTTCGCGCACAAACCATGTTCGGCGACTCGTATGTCTTCGTGGTCTTCGAGGACGGAACCGATCTCTACTGGGCCCGCTCGCGCGTCACCGAGTATCTGCAGCAGATCGCCGGTCAGCTGCCCTCAGGAGTCCATCCGGCGATCGGCCCCGACGCCACAGGCGCGGGCTGGGTTTATGAGTATGCGATTCTCGACCCCAGTCACACGCACTCCCTCGCCGACCTCCGCGCGCTTCAGGACTGGTACCTGCGCTATCAGCTGGAGACGGTCCCCGGCGTCGCCGAAGTGGCCAGCATCGGCGGCTTCGTCCGCCAGTACCAGGTGAACCTCGATCCGCAGAAGCTGCTTTCCTGCGGCATCTCCGCGGCCACTGTGACCGACCGCGTCCGCCAGAGCACCAACGAAGTGGGTGGCGACGTGCTCGACATGAGCGGCGCCGAATATATGGTCCGCGGTCTCGGCTACCTGCGCTCGCTCTCCGATCTCGAAAACGTTCCCGTGGCCACCAGGAATGGAACACCGGTGTTGGTGCGCGATCTCGGCACCGTCTCCTTCGGGCCCGATGTGCGCCGCGGCGCGGCCGACTGGCAGGGCGAGGGAGAGACCGTCGGCGGCATCGTGGTCATGCGCTACGGCGGCAACGCTCTCAGCGTTATCGACGGCGTCAAGGCTAAACTGCGCTCGATCGCACCCTCGCTGCCGCCCGGCGTCCAGGTTGTGACTGGCTACGACCGCTCCTGGCTCATCAACCAGAGCATTCACACGCTCAAGCGCGATCTGCTCATCGAAGCGATCATCGTCAGCTTTGTCAGCATCGCTTTTCTCTTCCACTTCCGCTCGGCGCTGGTGCCGATTCTGACGCTGCCCATTGCGGTGCTGGCGGCCTTCATCCCCATGTACTACCTCCACGTCAGCTCCAACATCATGTCGCTGGGCGGACTGGCCCTGGCCATTGGCGTGCTCGTTGACGCGGCCATTGTCATGGTGGAAAACGGCTATCGCCACCTCGCAGAGAAGAATGTCGGGAGCGAAGCGGAACGAAGACGCATCCTTGTGCATGCGGCCCAGCAGGTCGGCCCGGCCCTCTTCTATTCCCTCATCATTATTGTCGTTTCCTTCCTGCCGGTTTTTCTGTTGGAAGCGCAGGAAGGACGCATGTTCCGCCCGCTGGCGTGGACCAAGACCCTGGCGCTGGTCTTCTCTTCCCTGTTGTCCATCACCCTGGTTCCCGCGCTCATGCCCTTCTGTCTGCGCGGCAAGCTAAAGCCTGAATCGCAAAATCCCGCCGCGCGGATCACCCAGGCGCTGTACCTGCCGGTGCTGCGCTGGTGTCTGCTCCACTGGAAGCTGGTCATCGCGCTGAATCTGGCGTTTTTGGCGGTCACCATTCCGCTGTGGTTTCGCCTCGGCAGCCAGTTCATGCCGGCGCTCTATGAGGGCTCAGCGTTGTACATGCCCAGCGCGCTGCCGGGCATCTCCGTTCCGCAGGCCGTCACCCTCATGCAGGAGCAGGATCGCATCCTTCGCTCCTTTCCCGAAGTCGCCTCAGTCTTCGGGGCCGTGGGCCGCTCCGACAGCGCCACCGACAACGCTCCGCTCGACATGTTCGACACTACGATCATGCTGCGGCCGCGCTCCGTGTGGCGGCCCGGCATGACGTACCAGAAGCTCATCGCCGCCATGGATCAGAAGCTCCAGTTTCCCGGCCTCACCAACACCTGGACGATGCCGGTCGAAAATCGGCTCGACATGGAACTCACCGGCATCAAGACTCCGGTGGGCATCAAGATTCAGGGACCCGATCTGGCGCGCATTCAGGACATCGGATCGCAGCTGCAAACCCTGCTCTCGACCATGCCGGAGACCAGCTCGGTTTTTGCCGAGCGCGTCTCGCAGGGCTTCTATCTGAACGTCGAGGTCAACCGCCCGGAAGCTGCGCGCTACGGGCTCGCCGTTGCCGACGTGCAGCGGGTGATCGCATCGGAGGTGGGCGGCGCCGACATCGCTCAGAATGTGGAGGGCCGCGGCCGCTTTCCCATCGCCGTTCGCTACCAGCGCGGTTTCCGCGACGACCCCGCGTCGATCGCTCAGGCGCTCATTCCAACACCCTCCGGCGAGCAGATTCCCATTAGCCAGGTAGCCCGCATTTATTTTTCTCGGGGGCCGGCGATGATTCGCGATGAGGACGGCGCGCTTACCGGGTACGTGT
This sequence comes from Acidobacteriaceae bacterium, assembly GCA_036267095.1. Taxonomy (GTDB): domain Bacteria; phylum Acidobacteriota; class Terriglobia; order Terriglobales; family Acidobacteriaceae; genus Palsa-343. The sequence goes on along the minus strand of DATAWS010000014.1, from coordinate 28,723 downwards.
ACCTCACCCTGAAGACGACGAATTACGGCGGCTTCGTCGACCAGGCCACACGCCTTCTGCAGCAGAAGCTGGTCTTGCCCCCGGGCTACACGTGGCACTGGGCGGGGGAATATGAGTTCCAGTTGCGCGCACGCCGGCGCCTCGAATTCATTCTTCCCATCGTCTTCTTCGTCATCTTTTTGCTGCTCTATCTTGTTTTCCGCTCCGCAGCTGAAGCCGCCGTACTGATTTTTCCCACTCTGTACGCGATGTCCGGTGGCCTGCTCCTGCAATGGATCCTCGGATACAACTTCAGCGTCGCCGTCTGGGTAGGCTATATCGCGTTGTTTGGCATCGCCGTCGAAACCGGAGTGGTCATGGTGGTGTATCTGCATGAGGCGCTGGAGCGCCGCCTGGCCCGGGGCGCCGCCCTCAGCGAGGCCGATCTTGAGGAAGCCACGATCGAAGGAGCCGTGCAGCGCCTGCGCCCCAAGCTGATGACCGTGACTGCCGTCGTTCTCAGCCTTGCACCGATTCTGTGGGAAACGGGCATCGGCTCCGACGTGATGAAGCCTATCGCCGCGCCCATCGTGGGCGGCATGATTACGTCCACCATTCATGTCCTGATCTTGGTCCCGGTTTTCTTTCTGCTCATGAAGCGCCGGCAGCTGCGCCGCGGGCGGCTGGATCCGGCTCCTCAGCAGAATCTGAGTATGGCGATCACCCCGGGGGAGACCAACCAATGAGCCGCCGCGGCTGAGTGCGCATTCACACCATCATGGCCGCCTTCATGCTCCCTCCCCGATCTCTGCCGTCAACTCTTTGCTGTCGGACATGCGGGACCTCGGCTTCGGTAACGCGGCTCGGCGACCCTGCCGGCGAAGAGTAGCGCCCCGCGATAAACACGGCCTGTTGGCCTCCGTCACCCTCACGCACCTCGTCTATCCAGCGTTGCTCCTGGCCAGAGCACGTGTCCACGTCTGTGGCTCCTGGTGTGCGGCTGTTAAAGAGGATGCGCAGGGCATCATCGCGTGGAGCCATAATAATTGCAATACACAGGACCAGGGCCCTGCTGCCCTCTCGGGTGCAGGCGCATTTGGACGCGGAGATCCGAAACCCAGAGAAGCTCCTGAGCAGGCACCTCAACTACACTGTTCTTACGCGTCATGAACTTCAAGCCAAAGTGAAAGTCCGCAATCCATTCGTCACAGCATCTGGACAGGCAAACGAATCCAGCTGACCGGGGATGAGCACCACCAGACCGCAAAAGATCGACCCAAAGCAGGCACGGCAGTTGCGGGCAGACGCAAAAGTAAAGGCCGATGCTGCCCACAAGCCTCGGAATTGACGCCGAGACTGCCTGCCAAATCGCCACCCGGCAAAGCTGAAGAGTTCCCCAACCATCAAACATGGGATATCTTTTCAATTTCGTATTTACATGGTGGGGGCTGCTGCTCGAAGCGCTCGCCATCATCCACTTCATCCGCCGCCGCCCCAACGGCTGGTGGCTTTTCGTCATCCTCTTCCTCGGTCCGCTGGGCGCGATCATCTACCTTCTGGTCGAGGCACTGCCGGACACGCGCGAGATGGGCGGCCAGTCATTCCGCGGATTCTCACGCCGCAAGCGTATCCGCGAGTTGGAATCGCTGGTCCAGGTAAATCGCGCCGTCGGCAACTTCGAGGAACTGGGCGACCTCTACATGGACGAAGGACGCCTGCGCGATGCGCGCGCCGCCTTCGACCAGTCCATCGAGCTGGGCTCTCGAACGACGGATCCCTTCTACCGGCGCGGCGTCTGCGCATTGTTCCTCGGCGATCCGCAGGCCGCGATTCCAGACCTCGAGCGAGCGATCAACGACGATCCTGAGTACGATTTTCATCGCGCCGCCGGCCTGCTGGCGCATGCCTTCGCTCTCACCGGACAGAAGGACAGGGCAGAACTGCTTTTTCGGGCATCGCTGAAGCTCTCTACGCTTTCGGAAACCTACCTCAACTATGCCGATTTGCTCGCCCAGCAGGGCCGCTCCGCGGAGGCGCGGGAATGGGCGCGCAAGGTGCTTGAAAAGGCGCCGGCGATCCCGAGCTATCTGCGGCGGCGCGAGCGACCGTGGTTCCGCCGCGCACGCAGGATGCTGCGGAGTTTGCCGGCATAGAACACAGAGGCGAACGTGGAACCGGCCCGTCGCGCTGGCGTCCCTGCAAGTGACATTTTGATGGAAATGGTAGGCACGAGGAGACTCGAACTCCTGACCTCTACCGTGTCAAGGTAGCGCTCTAACCAACTGAGCTACGCGCCTACATCGGCGGAACCGCCTTCGGACATTTTAGCAGCAGGAGCGGGGCGCGGTCCTTCAACGGCCGCCGTGTCCGAGCTGGCTGAGCGAGCCAGTTTCCCCATCTCAGGGTGCCGCAGCACCCGTTCGCCGCCCCGGCACAGCCTGGCGCTGGATCAACGTAGGAATTCCACGTCCCGTGCGGTACTATGAATCCTTTGTGAAATGCGCCGCTGCCCTCCGGTGAGGAGCGGCCCCAGGCGTGATGAACGACTTTCGGGCGACTCCCAATCTGCTGACGTTTTTCCGGCTCTGCACCGTGCCGTTTCTGGTGCTGGCCGTCCTCGACTCGCACTTCACCCTGGCCTTTGCGCTGTTCGTCCTCGCCGGGGTCACGGATGCGCTCGACGGTCTGCTGGCGCGCCTGCTCCATCAGCGAACTCTGCTTGGACAGTATCTCGACCCGGTCGCAGACAAGCTGCTGCTCAGCACCTTGTTCCTCGTGCTCCACCACCAGGACCTCATCTCCCTGCGCGTCACCGTGCTGGTCTTCGCACGCGACCTCGGCATCCTGATCGTCGCGGCTCTGCTCTACGCCACCACGTCGATCCGCAATTTCCGCCCCAGCCCCTTCGGCAAAGCCAATACGGTTGCACAGATCCTCGCCCTCGCGGCGGTCCTGCTGCGCCAGTTCTACGCGCCGCCGTGGGTGATCACGCTGCGCTCCTGGGCGCTCAGCATTACGGTATTTCTTACCGTCTTCTCCGGATTCCACTACGCCTGGCGGGTGGTGCGGCAGATCGGCTCTCCGGGTGTCGCCGGCTGAATCGGCCACCGGCTTTAATCGCTGGATGCCGGCTTGCCTGGCCCTTGCAGCCTTCATAGCGAGTCCTTGAAAAACAGATGAAATCCGCCACAAGTCTGGCGCGGAGTGGTGACCGCGGCATGATTCTTTCACTCAAAGAAGAAGATGGGCCGGAAGTCAGGAGGCGGGCGCGTTCTTCACTTGCGAACAGCCCAGCTGCTTCCCCTGCGCCGCGACCTCGGCTGCCTCATCGGCTGGGCGGCCGGTCAGCGTCCGCTGCATGCGCGCCAGCTCGGGAAAATCGTAGTGGGTGCAAAGATTCATCTCCCACACGTCGCCCGTGCGGCGGCTCACCGCATAACGCCGCAGCGTTTCGTCGGGGCCCGGCGTCAGGCTCTCGCGGATGATGATGAAGCTGGAGAACCCGGGAACGAAATCCGCGCCCATATCCATGCTGTTGATTTCAATGTGGGTGTCGCTCAGGTCGATGTTCTCGTGGCGGGCGACGAGCATCATGATCCGCCGCGCTTGTCCTGGCGTGAGCCGATGGCGGACCGAAGCATCCGGGGCGGGACCCGAAGCAGCCATAATCTGACCCACCGCCAGAACAGCTCCGAGTACGGTCAGGGGGAGAGAGCGGAGGATTTTTCGCATGCAACCAGCGGGACGTCCCTCATTATTATAGGTCCGCGCTTCCTTCCCTTCGCGGAGGTCGCCGGCCCTCTTCGATCATCTGCAGGCAGACGGGGCAGATTTGCAGCAGCCAGGAGCGCGTGGCGCTCCGGCGAGGGCGACCCTCCACAGCAAGCCACGCGTGCAGCAGAGCGATGGCCAGGCGCAGCTCGGCCTCGGGGTGTCCCGCCTCAAAGCGAAACATTTCGCGGTACACCTCGTCTTTCAGGCGGTTGACCGAGGTGTCCTGGATGCGACCCACAACTCTTCCTGCAGATTTCAGCGAGCGACAGCGGCGCTGCGCAGACCCATCCACTGGAAGATAGTCATGGCGGGGCACCAGTTGGTGAAGGCCGATTGAAGCAGGTTGAGGCTCACGAAGACGCTGAGCCACAACCACTGGCTCGAGACCCAGTGCGCGAGAACGAGTGAAACCAATACCATGATGCCTGCCAGCAGGCGAACCGCGCGTTCAACCGTCATAAAGCAACCTCCCGCTGCTCCTGGAGAGCAGGTTCGTGGACTGTGACCTGGCCGGCATTCAGCATGTAATAGAGGACCGGCACCGCTGGCCAGGAGAGAAACGTGGAGGCCACCCCGCCCGCAATCAGCGAAAGGCCAAGGCCCTGGAAGATCGGATCGGCCAGAATGACGCTGGCCCCGATGATGACCCCTCCGGCCGTGAGCAGAACCGGACGCAGGCGGATCGCGCCGGCGTCGATCACCGCTTCCGCCAGCGGCATGCCCTGGCGGCGCCGCAGCTCGATGAAATCAACGACGATGATGGAGTTGCGGACGATGATGCCCGCGCCGGCGATGAAGCCGATCATCGAAGTCGCGGTGAAGAACGCGCCCAGCATCGCGTGAGCCGGCAGGATGCCCACCAGGGTCAGCGGAATGGGAATCATGATGGCCAGCGGCACGGTGAAGGATTTAAACCAGCCGACCACCAGCACGTAAATCAGGATGAGAACCGCGGCGAACGCTAGTCCGAGGTCGCGGAAAACTTCAATCGTGATCTGCCACTCGCCATCCCACTTCATGGAGTACCGATCCGTCGATTCCGGCTGCACGGAGTTGTAGCGAGCCAGCGCGTAGCCTTCGGGCAGGCGCAGCCGGTCGAGAGACCGATTCATTTTGAGGATCGCGTAGACCGGGCTTTCTTCCGCGCCGGCAACGTCGCCGGTGATGTAGACCACGCGCTTCAGGTTCTTGTGGTAGATGTCCGGCTGAAGCGTGCTGTGCTCCACATCGACCAATTCGCGCAGCGAGACCATGCTGCCATCGGCCCCGCGCAGACGGATGCTTTCGAGACCCTGCTCCGAGGAGCGCTCGGGACGGTCGAGCTCCACCACAGCCGGCACTGCTTCCCGGGACTCCGGCACGTGCAGCAAACCGGCTTGCTGCCCGGATGTGGCAAGGGCGAGCGTCTGCGCCACCTGCGCGACAGGAATGCCATCGAGCGCAGCCTTCGCCTCGTTCACACGAAAGTTGACCTGCGGCTGCGGGTCCTGCATGTACCAGTCGGTGTCGACCACCCCCGGGGTTTGCTGGAAGATCTGCTTCACCTGGCGGGCAACGGCCACCTGGCCGTCGAGACTCGGGCCATAGACCTCCGCCACCAGAGTTTGCAGCACCGGGGGTCCGGGCGGCACTTCGGAGACCTGGAGGCGCGCGCCATACGCGCTGCCGATGCGGTCCAGCGCCAGGCGCAGGCGGCGGGCGATGGCGTGGCTCTGCGCGCTGCGCTCGCCCGCAGGCAGCAGGTTCACCTGGATATCCGCCTCATTCGCCTGGCGCCGCATGTAGTAATGGCGGACCAGACCGTTGAAGTTGAAGGGACCGGAGGTCCCCGCATAGATCTGGTAATTCTCCACCTCCGGCTGCTGACTCAGGTATGCACCGAGCGACTGGGCGACACGCGCAGTCTCTTCGAGCGGCGTGCCGTCGGGCATGTTGACGATCACCTGGAACTCGCTCTTGTTATCGAAGGGGAGCATCTTGACCAGCACCAGGCCCAGTGGCACCAGAGCGCAGGCAAGCACCAGCAGCAGCGCAACCACCCCGAGAAATGTCCACCGGCTGCGACTACTGCGGAGCAGACGATGCATGACGCGGCGATAGAAGCTCACCAGCCGGCTTTCTCTCTCCGGCGTCAGCGTATGCGCGCCCTGCAAATGACTGCGGCCCAGCAGGCGCAGTGCCGCCCACGGCGAAACCACGAAGGCCACAATCAGCGAGAAGAGCATGGCCACCGAAGCTCCCACCGGAATCGGCCGCATGTAGGGCCCCATCAATCCGCGTACGAACGCCATGGGCAGAATCGCGGCGATCACCGCAAACGTGGCCAGGATGGTGGGATTGCCGACTTCAGCCACGGCCTCTGCCGCGACTTCGCTGAGCGATCGCCTTGCGTTCATGGGCAGCCGGAAGTGGCGGACCATGTTTTCGACGACGACGATAGCGTCATCGACCAGAATGCCAATGCTGAAGATGAGCGCGAACAGCGTAACCCGGTTCAGCGTATAGCCCATCAAATAGAAGACAGCCAAAGTGAGCGCCAGAGTGACGGGGATGGCCAGCAGCACCACACCCGACTCGCGCCAGCCGAGAAACAGCGCAATCAGCAGCGTGACCGTAAGCGTAGCCAGCACCAGGTGCTTTAGCAGCGTGTCGGATTTTTCCTTCGCCGTCGCACCGTAATTGCGGGTGGTGGTGATGGTGAGATCGGTGGGCAGCGTTACCCCCCTCATTTGCTGGACGCGCGCCAGCACTGCGGCCGCGATGTCGGTCGCGTTCGTGCCTTTGCGCTTGGCGACCGTGATCGTCACCGCGGGATATTCCTTTTCGGGCGATCCCTGAGCGTGGCCTGCCGCTGTTCCAAACAGCACGTAGTTTTGTGGATCGGCCGGCCCATCGACGATGCGATCCGCGACGTCGCGGAGATAAACCGGCCGGCCCCCGGCCACCCCCAGCACGACCCCTTCGAGATCCTGCTTGTCCCGGAACAGGTTGCCCGCATCCACCCGAATTTCCTCGTTGCCGGCGGCAAACTCACCCGCCTGGGTGCGCGCATTCGCGGCCTGCAGCCGGCCAACGACATCCTCCGGGGAAAAGCCGAATGCGGCCAGCTTGCTGCTGTTGAGGATGACCCGCATGGCCCGCGGCTGTCCGCCGATGACCGTGGTTTCGGAAACGTCCGGAATCTGGCGAATGCTGTGCTGGACCTCGTCCGCCATCTGTCGCAGCTGATAGCCGTCGTAGCGTTCGCCCCACAGGGTGAGCGCGAGGATGGGAACATCGTCGATGGATCGCGCCTTGATGAGCGGCTGCGAGGCGCCCTGTGGCATGCGTTCGGCGTTGGAATAGAGCTTGCTGTAAACCTTGATCAGCGCGTCTTCTTCCGAAGTGCCAACCAGGAAACGGACGATCACCAGGCTCTGCCCCGGGCTGGAGATGGAATAGACGTACTCCACACCGGGAATCTCGTGCATCAGGCTTTCGACCGGATTGGTGACGCGCTGTTCGATCTCCTGGGGCGAGGCGCCGGGCATCGCGGTCATTACGTCCAGCATGGGCACCAGGATTTGCGGCTCCTCTTCGCGGGGAATGGCCAGAACCGCCATCAGTCCGAGCGCGAGGGACCCCCCGATCACCAAAGGGGTAAGCCTGGAGTGAATGAAAGCGCTGGCCAAACGGCCGGCGATGCCGTGCGCTTCGGATGCCGACTTCATCGTTGCCTCTCAGGGACAGACGCGATGCGCTGGCCGGCCAGATCGCGATCCCCCGGCTGATCGACCAGCGTTTCCTCCGCGGCCACACCGGAGAGGATCTCGATTTGATCGCCCTGAGCGCCGCCGAGCGTGACGTAGCGCAACTGCGCGATACCGTTCGCATCGAGCGCGTAAACGCAGGCCATGGATCCGCGCTGCACGACCGCCGACTGCGGAACCAGGATCATGGGCTTCGACCTTCCGGGCACCTCCGCGGTCGCGTACATCCCCGCGCGCAAATCCTTCCCCGCCGGCAGGTCGAGCTTGACAAGAAAGCTGCGGCTCGCCGGATCGGCTGCCGGAACAATTTCCCCAACCGTGCCGGTGATGCTGCCGCCTTCGCTTCCTTCGAGGTTCACCGCCATCTTCATGCCCAGGCCAACCGATCCGATGAGGGATTCATCGATGGTCGTGTCCAGTTGCAGCGGTCCGTCGTGGTCGATCTGGAGCAGCGGCACGCCCGGCGCCGCCAGCGTTCCCGGATCCGCCATGCGCGCGGTCACTACGCCGGCAAACGGCGCGCGCAGCGACGCGTATCCCAGCTGGGCGCGCGCCCCGGCCACCGCCGCTTTTGCCTCGTCGCTCCGGGCTGCGAACGAGGCCACCCGCAACTCCGCCGCCTCCGATCGCTTTTGTACCTCATCGAATTCCTGAGGACTGACGCTCTTCTGCTCTTTCAGGATTTGATAACGCACCAGCGTTTCCGCCGCCAGAGAAGCCTCCGCCTGCCCTGCCAGCTGTTGCTGCCGGGCTGCGACCTCGCCGGCGGCAGCTTGATTCACCGCCGACTGTGCGGCAGCGTCGTCGATGGCCACCAGCAGTTGCCCGGCGCGCACCCGATCGCCCGCCCGCACCAGCACCGCGCGAATGTGCCCCGGCATCTGGGCCGAGAGGATGGCCGTCTCTCTGGCGTGCAGTGTGCCGGTGATCTCGATGGCCTGCGGCGCCGAGCGCAGAACGCTGCGCACCACGCGGGCCTGCACCGTGGGCGGAGGCGCCGGTGCCGCGGTGCTGTGCGAGCAGCCCAGCAGCACAGCCGGAACCAACAACAAACTAAAGCGAGCGGCTTTCATTGCAGTGTCTCCGCGGTATCGGGATTCAGCCGGCCGGTGGCGTAGAGCAGCGCGGCCCAGGAAACGGTATTGCCGTACGCGGCGTGCCAATAGTCGTCCTGGCTTTGCCGCTGGGCATCTTCGGCGCGCAGCAGATCGGTCATGGTGGCAAGGCCCGCGTGGTAGCGGTTGCGCAGGATGCGCAGGCTCTCGCTCGACTGCTCCATCGCGGCGCGCACCGTCGCCACCATCTGCTCGGCCGTCTGGTGATCGGCGAACGCACGGCTCACAGCCAGGCGAATCTGTTGCTCCTGCGATTGCTCCTGGGCCGCTGCCTTGTCGCGCGCGGCCTCAGCCTGCGCGAGACGCGCCCGCTTGCCGAGAGGCAGAATGTCGAGGTTCAGTTGCGCACCGGCAACCCAGTTGTCGCCCCCGCTGCCGGCAAAGGTGACCCGATCCATCTCCCAGCTGCCGTAGGCGCTCACCTGGGGGAAGAAATCCGATCGTGCGGCTTTCACCCCCTGCTGCGCGGCCGCTCTCTGCTGATCGAGCGCCCTCAGGTCAGGCCTGGCTTTCAGCGCAGCCGTAATATCGTCCGCCAGAACACCGGCGGGAAAACTCCTGGCTTCGACCGGCCTCAACTCGGGCCGTGGGCCGACGGGGCCGCCCATCGCAGCTTCCAACTCCGCCCACGCGGTGGCCAGAGCGCCGTCGGCGGCAATCGTTTCCTGCCGCCGCCCCGACGAGTTCACCTGAGCGGAGAGCAGATCGGAGTCAATCGCGAGCCCAGCCTTCACCCGCGTTTGCGCTTCCTCGAGCAACGCTTCCGCCGTCTCTTCCTGATGCCGCGCCACATCCAGCCGGCGCCGCGCGTAGAGCACTGCCTCATACCCCTCGACCACCTGCAGGACGATCGCCTGATCCACCGCGCCGCACATGGAACGCGCGCTGTCTGCCCCCATCTGCGCAGCACGGATTTGCTGTTGCGTCTCGAAGGCGTTGAAGAGCATAACCTGACCGCTCGCGCGGGTAGCAAAATTGCCTGTGGGGGTCGAACGGTTCAGCGAATTCAGGGAGAAATCGCTTTGCTCGAAGCGCTGCTGCCGCAATTTCGTGCCGAAGACATAGACCGGGTCGTTTCCCCGCGAAAGGTCTTCTGTGAAGTTCAGCCGCGGCAGCAGCGCCGTGCGCGCCAGGCTCGCTTCCGCACGCGCCGCGCTCACATCCGCATGCGCAACGGCCTCCAGCGGGTTCCGCACGAGCGCCTGATCGATTGCCTGCCGCAGCGTCAGCGAGGCTTCCTGGGCCCGTACAGCCATGGACGCGAGGAGCAGGCAGCCCCCCCCAATCCACAGTTTCCAGCGCAATCTGCTCATTCCTGCGTCGCCTCACCTGCGCTGCCGACACAGGGACGTCGCGCAATGTGCGCGGACTGTCCCTGCCCGGGCAGCAGCCGTTCGAATGCCTTCACTCCCCTAAACGACAGGAGGACCGCAAACGTTACAGGTTGGCCGCAGAATTTTTCAGGCGAAGGTATTCTTCGGTCAGAAGCCGTCGCAGAACCGGCCTGGCCTCGGCCTCCGGGCACACGTCAAGCGCCCGGCAGCGGTCGATCGCGCGTTTCAAATCCTGAATGAAGGCCACACAGGCTGGACAGGCCTCGATGTGGCGGCGCATCCGTTCGCAGCTGTCCGCCGGCAACGCTCCATCCAGATAATCCGACAGGTTGCCGAAAATTTCGCGGCACTCCGCGCTCCGAGGACCCGCTGCCTTCTTCTGCCGTTTCGGCTCCGCCTTCCGCAGCAGCGTGCTCATTTCCTGACGAACCAGCAGCCGCGCGCGATGCAGCCGCACCCGCACAGTGCCCGGCTGCAGATCGAGAATCCTCGCCACCAGCTCCGTGTCCAGCTCCTCCATATCGTGGAGCACCAGGACGAGCCGGGATTGCGGAGGCAGCGCCAGAACGGCGCGATGCAGCAGCTGATGATCCTGGCGGCTCAGGACCTGGTCTTCAGGGCTGGCAGCGGGGTCGGCAAGCAGAAGCGCCTGCAGCTCGGCATCGCCGGGAATCAAATCCTCTAACGCAACCGCCTTCCGATAGGTCGCGCGCCGCCTTCCCTGCCAGCAGCGATTCTTCGCCGCCGTGTACAGCCAGGCGGAAAGAGCCTGCGGCTCGACCAGCTTCGCCAGGTGCGGCAAAGCGTTCAGCAGGACCTCCTGCGCCGTATCCTCCGCGTCTTCGCGGTGGCCGCAGACCTTGATGCCGAAGGAGAGCACGGTACGCTGCAGCAACTCCAGAGCGCGCTGCACATCGGCCGCTTCTCCCTTGTGCAGCAGCGCAATCGCTTCTTCCAGTTCAGCACGCACGGCGCAGGCAGCCCTCGGTGACCCAGTTATTCTATGCGCCGGAAGCTGCGCCCCTGGCGCGAGATTGCCGGCGCCCGTGGCCAATGGTAATCCTCCGATGCAGGGCCGCGTTCGATATCGCTGAGCGAACTTCGACCTCACCCTCCCGGGTCTCGATAAGGAGATACGTGGACCTGGCGCGGCTCGGCCCCTCGCCTATTTTCTGACCCGCTCCGCTCTCATGCAGTCGCCGATTTGTGCTCCGATCCATCGCCCGAGAAATGCATCTCGATCTCTTCGAGCGTCTTGCCCTTCGTCTCCGGAATAAAGAACGTCGCGGTGAGGAAATAGATCACCGTGCAGGCCGACCAGAAAAGAAACATCGGCGCGTACCCATAACGCCCGACCACAGGCAGGAAGACCGCGGCAATCCCGGCGGAGACTCCCTGATTCAGCAGCAGCGCGATGCCCATGCCCGTCGAGCGAATGCGCACCGGCATCAATTCCGACAGAACCAGCCACACCACGACTCCCGGGCCCACGGCGTAGGCCGCGATAAACAGCGCCATACACAGCGTGATCAGGCCGCTGGTGGTGGTGCCCGGCACCGGTCCCAGCATCGCTTTCTGAATGGTGAGCCGCGCACCCGCATCGTTCGCATCGGGACGGATGTCGAGGATTGGCTCATGATCGGTAGTGGAAACGGCGGCAATGCGATTCCCGCTGCCATACGAATAGAGAACCGACAACACCATGGGCCGCGCCTCGCCGGCAGGCACCACCTGGCGGATCGGCAACGAGACGGTGTCGCCCGTGATGGCCACCGTCACCTGGCTTTTGACGTCCACCCGCTGGCGTTCGACGCGCCAGAAGAACAGCGCACCTGCGAGCAACGCCACTACCACCCCACCGGTTCCCAGCCGCAGCAGGAAGCGGCGCCCGTTGCGATCGACCAGCGGCACCGCGACCAGTGTCATTACAAAGTTCAATACTTTGACCGCAACGTCCCCCTGAGTAGCGTGCGTCGCGGACAAGCCCGCCTGCTTCAGGATCACGACCAGAAACTGCAGCACCGAATTGATGCCCGTGGTCTGGTTTGCGGCCAGCACGATGCAGGCGAGCACGAAGGGGACCACATATTTGCGCTGCAGCAATGATTCCCGGCCCCCGCGCGCCTTCACCGTCTGCGGCGCTTCGAGCACCACCGCCATTTCTTTCAGCTCGCGGGAGGCTTCATCTTCAGGCAGCGAGCGCAGCAGCGCGCGGTATGCGTCCTCAGTGCGGCCTTTGCGGCGCAGCCAGCGAGGCGACTCGCTCAGCATAAAAACGCCCAGGAAAAATACCAGCCCGGGATAAACCACGGTCAGGAACATACTCCGCCACGCATGGTTCTCCGCCGCGCGAATGAGGAGCGTGTTGCCGGCGGCCTGGGCGATGGCCGCTTCCGCCTGACGGGTGAAGTAGAAACCGACAAACGCGGCCACCACAATGCCGAAAGTCAGCATCAGCTGGAAAATGGCCGTCCCGCGGCCACGCGTCTTCGGCGCCAGACACTCGGCCAGATAGAGCGGCACCACCACCGCGATGACCCCGCCGCTCATGCCCTGCAGCAGGCGTCCGGTGAGCAGCGAAGCAAAGCTCTGCGAAAGGACGATGATCCCGACGCTGGCGACGAACATCAGGCCGCTGACGATCATCATGCGTTTGCGGCCGAACCACTCCGCCAGCACTCCCGCCACCGGCGACGACACCATGCTGCCGCCCAGCACTGCGGCGACAATGATGGACGTCTGGCCGAGGGTGAGATCGACCGTGCGGCTGAGGTAGAGCAACGCGGCCGCGATGATGCCGATATCGATGCCGTACAGAAGTCCGCCCAGACCGGCGATGAAGGTGAGATAGCGGTTATAGAAGGTCCGTGACATAGGCGTGCCAGTTGAAACCGGTCGCGCCCGCCTTCCCGCAGAACACGCGCGGACAGGCCAACCGCCATCAATCCTCTAAAATACCAGCCGCCGGTCCGATCGTCGCCGCTTTCTTCTGTCCCCTGTCTTCACGCCGGACAGCGGCATTTGCCTCAGCCGCGAATCATTGATTAGGATGCGGCATGATCGTCCGCCCTCCTTGCCGCGCTTCCCTTCCCCTGCTTGCGCTCTGCCTCGCCACCTTCGCCTCCGCACAGATGCCAGCCGCCACCGCCACCAACCGCTCCATGACCACGCGCCTGCAGGTATCGCCCGGCTTGCCCGAGATGGAAGTGCGCGACACCGTCGCGGGCCACTCCCTTGCGTTCGCCAACCTCTTCACCATTACGCTGCAGGATGGATCGGAGCTGCTTTCGTCGCGCCTGCACCGGGATTCTTCGTTTTCGCCGTCGCCGGACAGCAGCCCCGTAGTCCGCCTTTGCACCGATCTCTCCGACCCAACATCGGCTGCGCGCTTCCGCTGGTGCCTCATCGACCATCGCGATCGCAGCTACATGCGCGCGCAGCTGACCATCACCGCCGGTGCCCATGATCTGCCCATCCGCGACGTGCGGTTGCTGGATTTCACCGACCCTGCGGCCCGTGTGATCGGCTCCGTGCGGGGATCGCCGCTCGCCGACCGTGATTTCTATTTCGGCTTCGAGCATCCTCTCTCCTGGAGCCGCGTCTCCGGCGGCAGGGCCGAGGCAGGCATCACCCGCCAGCTTCCTCTGCGTGCCGGCCAGTCCGTGATCTATTTTGCCGTCATTGGCACCTACACCCCGGGCCAAATGCGCCGCGACTTCCTTGCTTATGTCGAGGCCGAACGGCCCCGGGCCTATAAGCCCTTCCTGAACTACAACACCTGGTACGACATCGGCTATACGAACCGCTTCTCGGAAGCCGACGTGCTCGACCGCATCCATGCCTTCGGGACGCAACTGGTGAAGAAGCGCGGCGTCCCCATGGACTCCTTTGTGCTCGACGATGGATGGGACAATCCCAGCTCGCTGTGGGGTTTCAACAGCAGCTTCCCGCACGGCCTCACACGCGTAATCCAGGCAGCCGCGGCTGTGCACGCGGGCGTCGGCATCTGGATGTCTCCGTGGGGCGGATACGACGAACAGAAAGTGGAGCGCATCGCCTTTGGCAAGGCCCACGGCTACGAAATTATGAACGGCGGCTACGCGCTCTCCGGACCGCGCTACTTCGACGCCTTTTCCCAAACCGCTTTCCAGATGGTCGACCGGTATCACGTCAACCTCTTTAAGTTCGACGGAACCGGCAATGCGGATCGCGTCTTCCCCGGCTCGATGTTCGACAGCGACTTCGCCGCGGCCATTCATCTCATCGGAGCGCTCCGCCACCGGGAGCCGGGCCTGTTCATCAATCTCACCACCGGCACTTACCCGTCGCCCTTCTGGCTGCTCGATGCCGATTCAATCTGGCGCGGCGGCGACGATCACAGCTTCGCCGGCGTGGGCACGAAAAGGCAGCAGTGGATCACCTACCGCGACGCGCAGACGTACCACAACATCGTTCAGGCAGGACCGCTCTTCCCTCTCAACTCGCTTATGCTGCACGGCATGATCTTCGCGCAGAAGGCCGAAGGGCTCAGCAGCGATCCCGGCAACGACTTCCCCGACGAAGTGCTGACCTATTTCGGCAGTGGAACGCAATTACAGGAGATGTACGTCACGCCCCGCCTGCTCACCGCGGCGGACTGGGACATCCTGGCGCGAGCCGCACAATGGTCTCGCCACCACGCATCGATTCTCCAAGATTCTCACTGGATCGGCGGCGATCCCGGACGGCTCGAGGTTTATGGGTGGGCTGCCTGGAGCCCAAAGGGCTGGATCGTCACCGTGCGCAATCCGTCCAGTGCGGCGCAGGATTTTTCCCTCGATCTCGAGAAGGCCCTCGAGTTGCCGCCCGGAGCAGGGCGCGCCTTCACCGTCCGCCAGCCCTTTGCGCCCGCAAAGTCCGGAACTGAATCGTGGGAGGCCAACCGCATGGTTTCCCTGCATCTGAAGCCATTCGAGGTACGCGTCTACGAGTACGGCGCCGACTGAATCTGCAGGATAGAAGTTTCCGCCGCGAAAACAACCCGGGGACCGAGCTTTCGCCCGATCCCCGCAAGCTGCCGACCGCCGAGGCTAGAACAGCAGCCGGCCGCCCACCTGGAGCACGCGCATTGCCGAGGCTCCGGTGATCACACCAAAGGAGCTTGAGCTGTTGAGCGTTCCTCCTGGGTTGCTCAGGCTGACCCAGTTGAATAGGTTGGTCGCCTCTCCGCGGAACTGGAAGTGGACCCGCTCGCCGATTCCGAAGGTTCGGAAGAGCGAGGCGTCGACGTCCTTGTAGCCCGGGCCGGGAAGCGAGTTCGGCCGGATCAGACCGTCGAGACCGCTGGTCCCCGCCCCTGCCGGGCACCCGGCGCTCCCTGCCTCACAGTACGCGCTGGTATCGAACCACTCCGCCCTCTCTGCCAGACGGTTGCGATGCGTCCCCATCAGGCGTTCGGTTTTGCCCGTGGCAAGGTTCGGACGATCGTTGTTGTCGCCGTCCAGGTTGTCGTCGTTGCCGCTGGTGATGGTGAACGGCTTGCCGCTGTGCATGCTCACGTTGCCCGAAAGCGACCACCCATCCAGAATGTTGCGGGTCACCGGGTTGAACCGTCCGAAGTAGTCGGGCTTCCAGACAAAGGAAATTACCGCCTGGTTGCGCATATCGTTGTCTTCCAGCTGCCGGTCGAGGCTCAGGTCGCGATAATCCTCCGGCTCCGTGCCCGCGCTGTTGCCGATGTTGCCGGTGGTCTGCATCGACGCACTGGCGAAGCCTTTGCTCCAGATGTAGAAACCGTTGGCACTGAAGCGCCGGCTCAGCCGCTTTTCCACCGAGACCTGCAACCCGTGGTAGTTGGCGGTCTGCCCGTCGGTAATCACATAGCCGTTGCTCATGTACTTCGAGCCCGCCGCCGGATTGGCGCAGGTCGTGCCCGTGGCAAAGGCAATGGCGTCATACGGCCGGCGGCAGTTCACGTCGCCGGTCGTGTTGGACGAAGGAGTAGCCGTGTTGTAGATCGGAGCGTTCTGATCGATATAGAGCGGGAGTTTGCGGTTGAAAACGCCGACATAGTTGATGCTGAAGGCCAGGTTGTTCGTCACCTGCTGCTGCATGCCAAAGTTAGTCTGCAGGTTATACGGCCAGCGCATGCCCTTCTGCACAAATACCAGCGAGGCCGGCGACACGTACCGCGGATTCGCCTTGTCGTACAGATAAGGGAAGGGCGACGTGCACCCGGCGAAGTCCTGGCAATCGCTGGAGTAAACGTGCTGCAGGCTCACCACGTGGGTGAACGCATTGGTCTCCCGCACCGCAAAGGGCTGGAAGTTCTGCGACAGCATCCACTCATTGCCGGAGATGGTGTCGAAAAACAAACCGCCCGCGCCGTGAAAAACGGTCTTACCCGTTTTGGTCGGATCCCAGGTGAAGCCCAGCCGCGGCGAGAAGTGGTTGTAGTTGGTGTCTACCCCGCCCGCCGGCACACCCGGATCGCCGGGGAAAAGCTGCCCCAGCATCGCGGTCGGCGACACCGTCGACTCCACGCCCGGCTCGAAGACCGCGATCCGGTGCTGGGTGTCGACCGGGGGAGTCTGCACGTCGTAGCGCAGACCGAGGTTCAGGGTCAGGTTGCTCAGCGGGTGCCAGTTGTCCTGCACGAAGAAACCATAGTCCCAGTAGTTCTCATTGGCATCGTCGGGCGAATCCTGGCTCATGGTGTTCGGATGCCCGATCAGGAAATCCGAAATCGCGTCCCCGGTTCGCGTGTAGGTCGCCTGTCCGGAGGTGGTAGAGGGAACCGTCGCGCTGGTGAAACTGAAAACCCCATAGTTATTCAGCAGCGTCTCCAGCCGATCGTGTTCCAGATAGGCTTCTGCGCCGGCGTTGATGGTATGGCGTCCTTTGTTAATGCTGTACACGTCGCGCAGACCGTAAATGTTGTCGCCCGCCAGCGGACCGCTGATGGCGTTCGACAGAGTAAAGAAGCTGGAGACGCTCATCTGCGGCAGCGATGGCGTACCCTGCACGTTCAGGTCCGACCCGAACGCGGCCAGGGTTTGCGCCGGATTGCTGATGCGGCCCGCGATCATCCGCGAGAAACTCAGCCACGCCTGATTGACCGCGTTCGCCGATACCGTCCAGACATCACTGGCGTTGCCGTTCTGCTGACGGTACGCGTAATTGGACAGCGCCCATCCCGGCAGCGTGCCTCCCGACGGCAACTCGATCTGCGATCCGATCGACTGGTAGTACTCGAGTGTCTCGCGGTGGCTGGGCATCAGCTGGAAGTCGCCCTTGATCAGATACTCGTCGGTATTGTTCGCCAAACCCTCGTTGCCCACGAAGCGATTGTCGGGCGTCGGACGGTTGGCCGAGGGCAGAGGCACGTTCTTGCTCAGAACCGCAGCTGCCACCGGATCCGGCTGGAAGTTGGCGTCGAGATCAAGCCGGTTGCCGGGCACCGGCTGATGGGTGACCGGATCGCAAACGAAAAACTTGCCGCCGTAGTCCGTATCCGCTTTGTCGGTGGCGGAAAGCTTGGTAGCGCACGCCCCCAGCCCGGTGGCTGGCGTCGTTGTGGGCAGGTTCTCAGAGAAGTTTCCCACCCGCTGCAGGGCGTCCGGCACCACCGTATTGAAGTTTTGCGGGCTCACCTGCCGCAATCCCGCGTAGGTGCCGAAGAAGAAGATCTTGTTCATCAAAGCGGGACCGCCAACCGTGGCGCCGAACCGGTTGATGTGTTCCGGCGTCCGGGTCGTCTGCAGATAGCTGTTGGCGTTGAAATTGGTTTCCTGGTGGAACTCGAAAACCGAGCCGTGTACCGCGTTGGTGCCCGACATGGTCACCACCGAAACTACCCCCGCTCCGGTGCGTCCGTATTCCGCGCTGAAGTTGTTGGTCTGGACGTTGAACTGATCGACAGCGTCGGGGTTAGGGATCACATTGCCGGTATCGCGCACCCCGGTCATGTTCAGACCGCCGTCGAGATAGTAGGTGACCTGGCCGACCATGTTATCGGTCGAGCCGTTCACGATGACGTGCTCCATCGGCAGGCCAATGGAGTTCTCGTTCGACACATTCTGCACGCCGGGCGTCAGGTTGAGCAGCTGATATACATTGCGGCCCACCAGCGGCAGATTCTCTATCTCGCGATTGTCCACCGTGGAGCTGAGCACCGAGTTCTCACTATTCACCAACGGCACCTGCCCGCTGACCTGCACCACGGTGCTTTGCATGCCCGGCTTCATCCCGAAATTCAGCGTAGCCACCTGCGCCGCGTCCAGCACGATCCCGTTCTGTATGTAGCTCTGGAAGCCCTGCGCGTCCACCCTCGCGGTGTACGGCCCAATGGGCATGAATTCCGCGCGATACTCCCCCGCGCCGTTGGTCTGCGTCGTGCGTGTGAAGTTAGTGAGCGTCTGCGTGAACACTACCGTCGCGTTGCCGATCACCGCGCCCGAAGAATCGGACACCGTGCCCGCCACCGTTGCCGTTGACAGCTGCCCCAAAGCAGCCATGGTGGCGGCACATAGAATTGCGATGCAACTGCCCAGCCGTGCGAGTTTCAACATGATCGACCTCCCAAAAGGGCTGTTTCAGCAGCCCGGTTCTTTTCTGTTTGCATCCGGCCGCAGTTAAATATCTCCAGCCGAACGAGGGCCCTTGTACACTCCGGCGCCGAGTCGAATTCTTTCCAGCCGCCACCGCGGGTGTCAATGAAATGTGTTGCCCGGCGTTTCACTACGTGGGACAACCCACTGCCTTCGCTGCGCTCTCCGGGACAGACAATCGCACCCGGGCAGCCCGCGCGCCGAGCCCAGGGCAGTGCGGAATCGAAAGAACGGATCGTGATTCTCCACCGAAACACTGGCAATCCTCCTACTGCAGTGCCGCCGGCCCCTCAGGTTCCTGGCGTCGCGCCGCCGAACCGCGAACGACGGTGAGCGGCGCCGAGCTCCGGCGCTCGCAAAACAGCGACTGCGAGATTTCCCGGCAGCAGCGCTGTAAATGCTCCGCGATCCCCGGCGCGCGCTGCGGCGTCATCCGCGCCACCGGTCCGGAAATGCTGACCGCCGCGATGGGTGCTCCGGAAGGGCTGAAGATGGGCGCGCCGATGCAGCGCACCCCCGGCTCGATCTCCTCGTCGTCGATCGCATAGCCTCTGCGCCGCGCCCGCTCCAGCGCGCTCCGCAGCTCGCCCTCCGAGCCCAGCGTGTTGGCCGTGAAGCGGCGGAAGCGGATGCCCGCTATCACCTCTTCCGCGGCGTCGGGTGCCAAAAATGCGAGCATCGCTTTCCCCATCGCGGTGCAGTAAACCGGGTTCGACGTGCCCGTGACCGAGGCAAAACACACCGTGCGGCTGTTCGCATCCAGCTTCTCCAGATAAACCACCTTCGCCTTTTGCAATACGCCCAGGTGCACCGTCTCGTGCATCTGCGCAGAAAGGCTCCGCAGATGCGGCCTGGCTCGGGTGCGCACATCGATCTGATCCAGCGCCCTCTGCCCCAGCTCGTGGAGCTTCAGCCCCAGACGATAACGATGGTCCCCCGTGCGCTCGATCAGCCCGCTGCGCTCGAGCACCATCAGCAAACGATGAGCCGTGCTCTTGTGCAGCCCGGTGTGCTGGCAGATCCCCGCCAGCGTGGGCAGCTTGTCGGTTTCACTCAGAAACTCCAGCAGTTCGATCGCGCGGTCCAGGCACTGGATGCGGTACTGGTCGCGCGCCGGCTCCACTGCCGGTGCGAGGGGGCCCGAAGCGGTTACCGCCAATGATGTCGCCATCTGCGCCTCCTGTTTGGTTTCCTGCCCTGTTGCAGTCTCACCCACGCCCCCCGCCTTCTCCGCCTCCCGGTCAGCTCGCGGGAATGTGCAGAAAGGCCGCTTCGACGCCGGCCGAATGCACTCCCGCAACCACCGGGCCCGCGTGCGTCAGGCTGATCTGAACCCGCCCGTTGTACATCTCCACCACCCGCGAGCCGGTGGGTGTCCCGAGGTTGTCCTCGAGCCGCCCATCGCCGGCCAGCGAAAAGGAAACCAGCGCACGCGAATCCAGACAGCGAACCCCCGCGGCATCCACCAGCTGCGCTTCCACCGTGGTCTTCCCCGCTTCCTGTTGCGCCACGGCCAGCATCAGCCGGACCGGCGCGCTCCACTGCCGCGTCTGGTACCTGAATCGAATCCGGTCTTCCACATTGCCGTTCCGCCCCCGGGCCACGGCGCGCAGTTCGTTCTCGCCTTCCCGGAAAGGAAGACTCCAGCGCAGCCCCGCCGCGGGAAAATCCTGCGGGTCGCGCTTTTTCACTCCCGCCGAATCGCCATTGAGAAACAGCTCCACCGCACTGCAGTTGGAATAGACCCGCACCCGACGGCGCTCGCCCGGCTTCCCCCAGCGCACCGGCCAGCTGTGCCCGTAGAGGTGCACCATGGGCTTCTCTGCCCAGTACGACTGGAAGACGAAGTAGCTTTCCTTGAGCGTCAGATCCCGCGTCACCAGGCCCTTCTGGTTAATGCGGGGAATGGGATTGTCGCTGCGCAGCGCCGTGGCAAAATCCTTGAACGCCCACTGCGCCGCCCCCGTCATCCAGGGAAGCTCGTCGAGGGTCTTCAGGTACCAGTCGAACAGGTCGCAGGCGTAGGTTTCCGTCCAGTCCCCGTCGCGCGACACCCGCGCGCTGCCGCCGGTGTTCTTGTAAGCGAATCCCGTCTCCGCGGTTCCCCGGCCGGTGGGAACATCGTCGACCGCGGGATCAGGGTCCTCCGCGTGCCGGCCGGCGTGGCTGTCCGCTCCCCACTCCATGTGGAGAAAATGCGGCACCGTGCGCCGCGCCTGCTCCAGCGCTTCCTGATATTCCGTGTAACGCCCGCTGTACCACCCCGCCCAGATGGAAGGTGAGTACACGTCCGGAATGTCGCAGGCAAAGCCGCAGCGGCGAAACGCCGTCAGCCGCGTGGGATCCGATTGATGCGCGAGGTCGCGCAACTCGGTCATGTACGCCCGGATCGCGTCGTGATCCGCACCGTTCAGCTCCGTCGGCCAGTCGTCCTCGTTGCCCAGCCCCCACACCAGAACCGCGGCATGGTTGCTGTGCTGATCGATCATGGTGTGCAACTTTTCCCGCCCCTGCTGGCGGAAGCGCTCGTTGCCCACGCCGCTGCGGCACCACGGCACTTCTTCCCATACGAGGATGCCCAGCTCGTCGCACAAATCGAGAATCGTGCGCGGCTGCTGATAGTGCGCCAGTCGAATGAAATTCGCGCCCATGTCGCGGATGAGCTGCATCTCCTGGCGCATCAGATCATCGGACATCGCTGCTGCACAGCCGGCATGATCCTGGTGGCGATGCGTGCCGCGCAGCAGCAGCCTCTCGCCGTTCAGGTAGAACGGCCCATGAGGCTCGAAGCGAGTGTGCCGCACCCCGAAGCGATGGCTGGCGGCGGTGTCCCCGGCATGCGACGAGAGCGAAACCTCGCAGCGGTAGAGGCTGGGCGATTGCGGCGACCAGAGCTGCGGCTTCTCCAGCACGCAGTGCGCCAGCTCGTTTTCTCCCTCCCAGGCGCTTCGCTCCACCGTTTGCCGGAAGACCCGCTGCCCCTGCGGATCGAAGAGCGCCACCTCGAAGCGGAGCGGACCGGCCGCGCCCTCCGGTGCATAGAGCCGCGCCGTCACCTGTACCGTTGCCCGCTGCCCCGGCTCGAAGCAGATGCGGGTGTGAACGGCTTCCAGCGAGACCGCCGGCGCCGAGACCAGATGTACCGCGCGGTAGAGGCCCCCGTACAGCGTGAAGTCGCTCAGATCCGAAGGCAGGCGCTCGATGTTGCGGCCGTTATCGCAGAGCACCGCCAGCGGCACCTCGGCGCCCGACGGCAGCACCCGGCAGGCATCGGTGATGTCGATCAGAAACTCGTCGTAGCCGCCTGTGTGCTGGCCCACCCGCTTCGTGCCGATCCAGATTTCCGATTGCTGCCCCGCCCCTTCAAAGTGGAGGAACGTCCGCCCGCCAGGAATCGGATTGTTCACCGCCAGCTGCGTCCGATACCATCCCTGCCCGCGATACGCGGGCGTTTCCGGATCGCAGGCGTCGTAGTGGTTAAAGCAGTGCGGCAGCGAAACCGGCTGCCAGACCGCGATTTCCTCGCTGTGCCAC
Organism: Acidobacteriaceae bacterium; assembly: GCA_036267095.1. Taxonomy (GTDB): domain Bacteria; phylum Acidobacteriota; class Terriglobia; order Terriglobales; family Acidobacteriaceae; genus Palsa-343. Next base: position 6,650 of record DATAWS010000014.1, on the reverse strand, counting down.
ACCTGAAAACGCGGATCGAGCGGCCCCTGGTAATATTCCCAGTCGGTCAGGGTCCGGCTCATGACTCCCGCCTTCGGATCGCCCGGCGAATTCGGCGCAAACCCGTTCTGGAGAACCGAGGCCAGCAGCGGCAGCCGTACCGACGCCGCTGCCGCCAGGCTCGCCCCGCCTTTCACGAAGGAGCGCCGCGAGATCGCCACTCCGGTCGTGCCCGGCTTCGGCTCATTGGCAGGATCCGAAGCCCTCATGCCGCTGCCTCCCGGAACCACAGGAGCGGTTGCCGCACCGGATGGTTGCGAACCACTTCCGGATCGGTCGTATCCGGATCGAGCCGCCTCCACAAATTGATCCAGTCCTCCCGCTCGCAGTGCAGCCCGCAGAACAGCAGGCTCGGAATCCGCACCGGCAGCGAATCGAAATGCTCAACGTCTTTCCGGTACGGCCACGCGCTCTTGTCGCGCAGCCAGGGAACCAGAAACGCCGCCGACCGGCAGATGCCGCGGCCGTCGGGCAGCGTCAAGCCAAACAGGTCGTTTCCGCTGTCCAGCAGCGACTGGCAAAGCATGGCAAGCATGTCGAAGTTGAAAATCGAATAGCCGTAAGGTTTGGTGCGCGCCAGCTCGCGGGGAAAGCTTCCGTCTGCGGCCATCTGATCGGGCACCAGGTGGTCTTTGTAATCCGCTGCGATCGATGCCCGCGTCGCGCGGTCGCCCACCAGTCGCGCGTATTCGCTCGCCTGCAGAGCCCAGCACACCGCGTGATTGTTCTTCGCGTCCTGCTCGGTCATCCCCTTTTTGCTGGTTTCCAGCCAGTGCAGGTAATCGCGGAACCATCCCTCGAGCGCGCTCCGTTCGCCCGCGTCGAGCGTCGCCCGAGCCACCAGCGTCGCCGCCCGCGCCACTTCCGCCAGATGGACCGTATCGATGATCCCGTACGACCGCCCCGTGGACGCTCCGTGAACGCCCTGGGCATATTCGAGGTTCGGATTCATCCGCGTCTCCGGCCGGATAAACCAGGCGCGCAGATGGTCCGCCGCTTTGGCCGCATACGCTCTGCGCCCCGTCAGCACCCACGCCGCGGTCAGCGCCGGCATCTGGATGGAGAGCGCGATCATCGCCTTGCGGTGTTCGTTGAAATTGTTCGGATTGCTCTTGCCGTCGCGGCTGATGTACGGGCCCCCGGGATTCTTCGGATTCGGCCAGAAATAGTCCGCTTCGGAGAAAAAGTCGTGCAGCCCGCCGGGACTCCGCTTCGTGGGAAAGCTGGTGATGGTCTGCGGCTCGAGATCGACATAGCGAGCCGCCGCCGTCAGAATCCGATGGCGATCGACCGTGGCCACCAGAGCAAAGCCCTTCTCCCGCGGCTGGCTCTTACCCCACCCCCCCCCTGCGGTTGCAAGGACGGCGGCTCCTGTACAGAACTGTCGTCGCGAAATGGAGCCGAGGTTGAGCATCCAGAGTCAATCGCCCTCCTTCCGGAGGCGAACCGGGTGGATGCTCTGCGCGCCGCGCGGCAACCTGCAAGTGACTCACCGTTTGTACCCTAACCCTCAAACTAAGTCCTTCAGAAAGCGGAAGCTACGCAGGCCACCAGGGACGTTTTAAACGTCGGTACAAGGCTGTTGCTGAACGAGTATCATGACAACGGTCCCTGACATGACATTGCTTCGGCCAGCCTGGGAGATCTGGACGCCGGAATCGGCCGACGACCGCCGCACCGTCCTCTCCGAACTCCATAAGATCCTGGCCAGCCCCCACTTCTGCAACAGCAAGCGCTACCCCGCCCTCCTCGAGTATCTGGTGGAGCATGCTCTCGACGGCCGGGTGGAGCAGCTCAAGGAGCGCACCCTCGGCATCGAGGTCTTCCACCGGCCGCCCGATTACGACACCAATGCCGACACCGTCGTCCGCTACACCGCCGGTGAGGTCCGCAAGCGCCTCGCCCTCTACTACCACGAGAACGAATCCGACTGCCCCCTTCAGATCGTCCTCCCGGTCGGCTCTTACGTACCGGAGTTTCTGCACGCGCCACCCGACGAAATGGAAGGCGAACCGCTCCCCGGCAGCCTGGTGCGGGTGCCGCATCACGAGCCGATGCCGGGCCACGCTTCCCCGCTTCACGCTTTCGGGGAAACCGCCCCCGAGTTCCATGAAGCGGAAACCGGACGCCCCCGGAAGGGTCTGCTGCTCGTGGTCGCGGCCTTGCTTGTACTGGGCGCCGCAGCGGCGGCGGTGCTGCACTGGCAATCTCCATCAACCAGCCAAACCAGTCTCGTGGATCGCTTCTGGGCGCCGGTCCTCCACCAGCCCGGTACCGCGCTGCTCTGCTCCGGAGCCGTGGTCTTTGCCCCACAGAACTATTCCGGGGTGACCACCGCTAATAAGGACAACGAGTATCCGTTCGTCTCCATTCAGATCGCTGCCACCATTGCCCGGGTAAGCGGCCTGATGGAGCGCAACCAGGCCACATATCAGATGCAGCCCTGTACCTCTACCCCGCTGACGGAACTGCGCGAGCGGCCCCTGATCCTGCTGGGCGGATACAACAACCAATGGACCATGCACCTGGTGGAACCGCTCCATTACACCTTCAGCCCCGGCGTCTCGGAATCGATTGTGGATCGCCAGCATCCCGGGGTTCATTGGGCGCGCAACCCGGCCCTGCCCTACTCCAGCGCCGATGACTACGGTCTGATTGCCCGCTTCTACGACTCAACCACCGACAGCGTGGTCATGGTTGTAGCCGGACTGGGGCGCAACGGAACCGAAGCGGCCGGCCTCTTCGCCACCAGCCCCCATGACCTGAAACTGCTGAGCGACAAGCTCGGCCACGACATCGGCACCGGCAATGTCGAAGCCGTCATCAAGGTCAACGTGGTCGAAGGCAAGACCGGCGCGCCTTCTCTTGAAGCGGCCTGTCGCTGGTAGAGTGGCAGCCCACCCATCGCCCCGGCAGCGACCTTTACCCGCGGCCGTTTTTCCCGTCCGCCGGCGGCGTTGGCAGCGGAGCCTGCTCGTCAATGGCTTCCACTACCCTGTCATCCGTCGTCGGACGCCCATTGCAGTCGCTCTTCGCCCCCAGTGAGTGCGGGCCTCCCGCCATTGCCTTGCGGTCAATCGGCGCAGAGCAACTCTCGCCGTTCGGATTCCCCTGGCCGCTGCCCGGATTCTTCCCGCCCGGTTCGTATGAGGACGCTGTCATGCGCTTCTCCTGATCGTGCGTTCAGTAAGATGCGCCTCAGGTCAGCCTGCGTTCGCCGCCAGGCTGCCTCCTTGTTTCCGATCACCGAAAACAGGGACCCCGCCCCCACAAAAGGGGGATACCCCGGACTGCCAGCCCCTCCCTATAGTCCGAAGTAGATTCCAGTGAGGCAGGTTGTTGGTGATACAGGAGTCACACGATTCCTCACCTGTTCCTCCCCCGATGGGGCTTTGTTCTATGAAAAAGTTTCTAGAGCTTTCTGCTTTGGTTTCTCCGCGTGTGGCCCTCGCTGTGGGGCTTCTCCTCCTCATCTCGCCCTTTGGCACGACCGGCTGTGGCTCCCTGGGGCTCACCCACTCGCTGACCGGAATTTCTATCCTGCCCAACGCCGACTCGACCACCTGCACCTTTCCCGGTGGGACAGCCCAATACCATGCCTACGGCAGCTATACCGAAGGCGGCCACAGCACCAAGGTCGAGGACATCAGCGACCAGGTCAGCTGGTCCCTGGTCCTTCCTGATCTCGCGACAATCAATTCTTCGGGGCTGGCCACCGCCTCTACCAACGTGACTGGCACCAGTCCGGTGCTTGCCACCATCCAGGGCGAATTCGGCAACCTCACCGCCCAGTCCAGCCTTCAGGTTTCCCAAACCTGCGGCACCGCGGCCGTGCTGGTCCCCTTCAAGCTCAACCTCGTTCCAGCCAGCCAGAACCTCACTGTAGGGAAGACCCTTCAGCCTCTCGCCATCGCTTCGATCGTTCCCGGCGGACGCACCACGGATTTGTCCCGCCAGGCCACCTGGCTTTCAAGCAATACGAACGTCGCAGCAGTGGATGCCAACGGCGTGATCCGCGCTGTCGGCCCAGGCGACGCCACCGTAACCGCGTTCACCAGAAACTCCAGCGGGGCCACCGTCTCCGCCACCACGGCGGTTCACGTTCCCGGCGCCGGCCAAAATTAACTAACCAGGTTTCGACCCGCGAACAGCACGTAACCCAGCGGGTATGACGAAGCGCCTGCACAACCGCGGGCGCTTTGTGTTCTGTGCCGAACGCTCAGAACAGCTTCACCGACAGAATTAAGCGATAGCTCTCATAGCAGAGCCCCGCAGTCAGCGCGCACAGCCCGGCAAACACCACCAGCCGCGTCAGCACCGGAATCACCTGAGCCATCACGATCGGCAGCACCGTCGCCCCGGCGACCACGCTCGCCAGAATCAGCACAAATGCTCCCTGGCCGGAGAAGATCGCGGAGTTCACCAGCGACTGCATCCAAAACAATGGGACGAGGGTCTGGAAGATCAGCAGCGTTGCAACCACACCCGCCGCGATCCCCAGGAACACGCGCGCGCCTGCCGATCCATCCTGCAGCCAGTTGCTCAGGTCGTCCATTGCCGCCAGCGGCCACAACGTTCCCGTGATCCCATCCAGCGTCCGCATGAGCCAGTTGTTCCGGTAGCGGTTGCGCGAATGGAGCCACGGCGAAGCGTACAGGCGCAGCGCCGATTTGCCCCAGTTTGCCGACCGCGCCGCACTGCGCGAAGCCGGTGGCGCGCCCGATGCGCTGCGCGTTGCGCCCCCCCGCGATTCCAAAGCGAGTCCGCTGTGATAATGCGGCCCGCCAGGAGCAGAAGCCAGCGCATTCCAGCCGGAATTGCGCAGCCCTTCAACCGATGGAGTTCGAATTGGCATAGTGCCGTTTTCTCCTGTCGTGCTGCGAGCAGAACGGTGACAACCGGGGAGGAAAAGCACAGAAAAGCTCGACTACGAAGTCAGTCTTGCACGCTCCCCCGGAAGCGTCAATGAGTTCAGACCAAAGAGCTAACCGCACCTGATTCGATGGTGTTGCCCATGAGGTACTGCGGTTTGGCGCGGGTGATGCCTTCCGGGGGATGCGCCCAACCTAACCCTCTCTCCCCGCAGAACGGCGGGCAAAATTCCGCCCCGTTTCCCCGGGCACGCTTTCCGCTCCAGAGCGGGGACTATACTGACTCCTTGTTTTGTCCCCCAGGAGAAAATGATGTCGATGTCCCGTCGTATGTTTCTCGGCAGCCTCGCCGCCGCCGGTGCTGCCGCGGCGCTTCCCCGCCCCTCCTCGGCCGTTCCCCGCTCTCGCACCTCGGACGCACAGCCGTCGACCGCCATTTCCCCCACTTGTCCCTTCCGCCTTTCCGTCATCAACGACGAGATCTCGCAGGATTTCGATCACGCCTGCTACGTCGCCGCCCATGATTTTGGACTGCACTGGATCGAACTGCGCAGCATGTGGAACAAGAACGTCACCGACCTCGACGCCAACGAACTCGCCGAGGCACAGCGCATCGTAAAAAAGCACGACCTCCGCGTCACCGACATTGCCAGCCCGCTCTATAAAGTGGACTGGCCCGGCGCACCGCCGAAAAAGGGTGAGCAGCGCGATGAATTTCACGCCGGCAATGACTTCGCGCAGCAAGATGCACTTCTCGAGCACTCCATCGGCCTCACTCGCACCTTCTCCACCGACCGCCTGCGCTGCTTCGATTTCTGGCGGCTCGACAACCCCGCCCCGTATCGCGACGCCATCGACCTAAAACTCCGCCAGGCGGCCGAAGCCTGCGCGAAGCACGACGTGATCCTGCTCCTCGAAAACGAGATGTCCTGCAACACCGGCAACGCGAAGGAAGCCGCCGCGGTGCTGAAGGCCATTCCCAACCGCAACTTCATGCTCAACTGGGATCCCGGCAATGCCGCGGCCGTTTACAGCACGCCCTACCCCAACGGCTATGACCTGTTGCCAAAGAAGCGCATTGGCCACTGCCACTGCAAGGACGTTGTGTACAAACCGGATCACAAGTACGCGTGGGCGCCGGTTGGTTCCGGGGTGGTCGACTGGGTGGGCCAGTTGCGGGCGCTTAAGCGCGACGGTTTCCACTACGGGCTGAGTCTTGAGACGCACTGGCGCGGAGCCGGTACGCCGGAAGCTTCCACGCGCATCAGCATGGCCGGCCTGAAGAAGGTCCTGGGCGAAGCCGGGATCCACTGCTAACGCCGCACGATGGCACATCACGGGAGAAAAGCATGATAAGCAGACGCGAGTTTACAGGAACGCTTGCCGCAGGTGTGGCCGGCCTGGCAGCATCGACCACCGCTAAGAGTTACAGTCAGATACTTGGCGCGAATGACCGGCTCAATTTCGCGGTCATCGGCGTACACAGCCGCGCGTACGCTCACCTGTCGGCACTGAAGGCCAACAGCAAGTCCGCGCGCATCACGCATGTCTGCGACGTGGACAGCATCATACTGGCGCGCTATGCGGACAGTGTGCAGCGGGCCATGGGCTATACGCCGGCAAGCGAGCGGGATTTTCGCAATCTGCTGACAAGCAAAGACGTCGATGCAATCACCATCGCGACGCCTGACCATTGGCATACGCCGATCGCAATTCGGGGGCTGCAGGCGGGCAAGCACG
>DATAWS010000013.1:0-33727 GCA_036267095.1 Acidobacteriaceae bacterium | reverse complement strand
CGCGACAATCTGCCCGACGCCCTCGCCACGCTGACCAACGGCCACGGCCCCGATGTCGTCATCGAAGCCGTCGGCTCGCCCGCCACCTTCCGCGCCGCCGTCGAACTCGTCTCCTTCACCGGCCGCGTCGTCTACATCGGCTACGCCAAAGAACCCGTCACCTATGAAACCCGCCTCTTCGTTCAGAAAGAACTCACCATCCTCGGCGCACGCAACGCTCTCCCCGCCGACTTCGAACAGGTCATCCGCATGCTCGAGCAGCACCGCTTCCCCGTCGCTCGCGCCATCACCACCACCGTCCCCATCGAGCAAACGCCCGACATTCTCCGCTCCTGGAACGACGACCCCGCCCGCTTCACCCGCATCATGATCGATCTCGACTGACGTGCCGCCGCTTGAACAGTCGCGGCCTCCGCAATCCCCTGTACCCTGTTCGCTGTACCCTGTACCCTGTCCTCGACCCCCTCATGATTCCCGACACCCAGCCTCAGCTCCGCAAGACCATGGGCTTCTGGGACGTCCTCCTCTTCAACATCGCCACCGTCCTCGGCCCCCGCTGGATCGCCGCCGCCGGCCACAACGGCACCTCCTCCATCAGCCTGTGGGCCATCGCCGCCGTCTTCTTCTTCGTCCCCGGAGCCCTCGTCATCAACGAGCTCTCCTCGCGCTTCCCCCATGAAGGAGGCCTCTACATCTGGGCCAAAGAAGCCTTCGGCGACTTCCACGGCTTTATCGCCGGCTGGACCTACTGGATCTACACCGTCTTCTACTTCCCCGGCCTGCTTCTCGCCTCGGCCTCCATGTCCGCCTACATCCTCGGTCCTAATGGCTCCGCGCTCTCTCAGGACCGCGCCTTCCAGCTCTGGGTTTCCATGGGCCTTCTCGTTGTGGCCGTTGGCCTCAACATCATCGGCCTCAATATCGGCAAGTGGCTCCAGAACGCCGGCGGCGTCGGCACCTTCGTGCCCCTCTTCATCCTCGTCATCGTCGCCGCTTTCGTCGTCTTCCGCCACGGTCCCGGATTTGGCTCCGTCACCCACTTCACCCTCCACAACATGCTCCCCACATGGAACTGGGACACCGTCAATTTCTGGTCCCAGATCGCCTTCGCCTTCACCGGCCTCGAGCTCGTCTCCGCCATGAGCGACGAGATCCGCGACCCTCGCCGCGTCCTGCCTCGCGCTGTCTATGGCGCCGGCGCCCTCATCGCCTTCATCTACATCGCCGGCACCTTTGCCGTCCTCGCCCTCGTCCCCGCGCCCGCCCTCGATCCCCAGAGCGGCGTCTTCCACGCCATCACCATCGGTTCGATCGCCTTGAAGATCGGCTTCCTCGGCATCCTTGCCGCCGTCCTCGTCACCATCGGCAATGCCGGAGGCGTCGGATCCACGGTCGCCGGCATCGCCCGCGTCCCCTTCGTCGTCGGCATCGACCGCTACCTGCCCGCCGCCTTCGGCAAAATCCACCCCCAATGGCGCACGCCCTGGGTCTCCATCCTCGTCCAGGGAGGCCTCTCCGGACTCTTCCTCATCCTCAGCCAGATCAACGACACCACCCGCGGCGCCTACCAGTCCCTTGTGGATGTGGCCATCATCCTCTACTTCATCCCCTTCCTCTATATGTTCGCCGCCATCATCCGCCTCGGCCGGCGAAGCGATCGCAGCCAGAACCCGCACGCCATCCTCGTCCCCGGCGGCCGCGCCGGCGTCTGGATTTGCGGCGCCCTCGGCTTCACCATCGTCCTCGTTGCGATTTTCTTCTCCGTCATCCCACCCGGCGACACGTCCAGCCGCACCTTCTTCGAGTTCAAGGTGATTCTGGCCACCCTCGCCTCCATCCTCGTCGGCCTCGCCCTCTACTGGCGCGGCGCGCGCAGCAGGCAGGCGAATGTGTAACATAAACTGTTACATGTGGCCCACAGAATCGGACTGCACCCTGAACCCTGTACCCTATACCCTGGATTCGCCATGAAACGCCTCCTGGATGGCTACAGCCGCTTTCGCAAAGACATCTTCCCGCAGGCGAAAGATCGCTTCCGCCTGCTCGCCGACCGCCAGCAGCCGGAGTTTCTCTTCATCACCTGCGCCGACTCGCGTGTCGTTCCCGACCTCATCTTTCAAACCGAGCCTGGCGACATGTTCCTCTGCCGCGCCGTCGGGAACATCATCCCCCCGCACGGAGACCTGCCCGGCGGCATCTCCTCCACCATCGAGTACGCCGTCGAAGTCCTGCATGTGAAACACATCATCGTCTGCGGCCACTCCGACTGCGGCGCGCTGAAGGCCGCGATCGACCGCAGCAGCCTCAGCCGCCTGCCGCTTACCGCAAAGTGGCTCGGCTATATCGAACCCGCGTGGAAGTATCTCGATCCCGGCACGCCCGACGAGCCTCAGGCGCGGCACACCGCGCTCATCCACGCCAACGTCATCGCCCAGCTTGAGAATCTGAAGACCCACCCGGAAGTCGCCCGCCGTCTCGCCGACAAAACGCTCGAGGTGCATGGCTGGTACTACGACATCCTCACCGGAACCATCGAAGCCTGCGACCCACAACAGCGCCGCTTCTTCCCGCTTGAAGACCTCGCGTCCGGCTCGCCAGACCACTGAGCACTCTTCAGTGCGCTCCGACCGGCGCTTTGCTGCCCGGCTTGGCCTTCTTGAAGAACCAGACCAGCACCACGCAGGCAAAGCAGATCAGCGACATCCAGCGAAAGACGTCGACGAAGGCCCACAGCAGCGACTGCTGTCCCAGTTGCTGGTACATCACGCCCTGCGCTGCATAGGCCGCGTTGGGCGCGGCCGTGTGCTGGGTGAAGTATCCGGTGAGCGCGCTCAGCCGCTGCTCGAACCAGATCTGCGTCTGCGAAACAAAGCCGCCGATTTCGGCCTGGTGCACGTCGCTGCGCCGCACCAGCAGCGTCTGCGCAATGGAAATGCCGATCGACCCGCCAATATTGCGCACCAGATTGAAAATGCCGCTGGCGTTGCCGATCTGATCGTTGCGCAGCGTGCTGTACGCCTGTGTGGTGATGGGCACAAAGACGAAGCTCAGGGCAAAGCCGGTGACGACAATCGGCAACAGCAACGTCCACGGACTGATGCCCAGAGTCAGATCGCCGAAGTACAGCGACATGATGCCGAACCCAATGAACCCAAACGTCAGCAGATAGCGTGGATCGACCTTGTTCCCCAGATATCCGATCACCGGCATGCCGATGATGGAGCCGATGCCGCGCGGCCCTACAACCAGGCCGGCCGCAAAGGCCGTGTATCCCAGCAGCTCCTGGTAGAAGAGCGGCAGCACCGTAATCATGGAGTAAATGCAGAGCCCGAACATCACCATCAGCCCGCAGCCCAGCCCGAAGTTTCGGTCTTTCAGGGTTCGCAGATTCACCAGAGGCGTCTTGCTCCGCCAGCTGTGGATGATGAACCAGACAAACGCGACGATCAGGATGAAGAAGGCCCAGCGGATCCAGGGAGCGCCGAACCAGTCGTCCTCCTGGCCCTTGTCGAGAATGATCTGCAGGCAGCCGGTCCAGACGGCCAGCAGTCCGAAGCCGATATTGTCGAAGGCGCTGGCCTTGCCTTTGGTGATGTACTCCGGATCGTGAACGTAGCGGCTGATCATGAAGACCGCCAGCGCGCCGACGGGGATATTGATGTAGAAGGCATACCGCCAGCTATAGGTGTCGGTGAGCCAGCCGCCCAGGGTGGGACCAAGAACCGGAGCCACCACCACCCCAAAGGCAAAGAACGCCATGGCCGCGCCCCGCTTTTCCGGGGGAAAGCTTTCCAGCAGAATCGACTGCGACAGCGGCTGCAGCGCTCCTCCGCCCGCGCCCTGGATGACGCGGGCGACGAGGATGAAGCCCAGGGTCGGCGCAGCCCCGCAGAAAAACGAGGAGATGGTGAAAATGATGACGCAGCTGATGAGGAAGCGCTTGCGGCCGAAGCGGAGCGAAAACCAGTTGCTCGCGGGCAGGATGACAGCGTTGGCCACCAGGTAGCTGGTCAGCACCCACGTGGCCTCGTCGTTCGACGCCGACAGCGACCCCGCAATATAGGGCAGGGCGACCGACGCGATGGCCGTGTCCAGGACCTCCATAAAGGTCGCCAGCATCACGGAAATCGCGATGAGCCAGGGATTAACCCCGAAATTCTGCGCCTGCTGACTGCCTGCGTCGGCCATGCACCTCTACCAAAGACTGCGAGGGAAAGGGGACGAGGGGCCCCTGTGGGAGTGAACCGAAGTCCTATGTCTCGTGTTGGATACGGGAAGCATAGCCTGGGATGCAGCCAGGGTGTGGAATTTCCCGTGAAAGGGGGCCGAAAGCGATCCTAACTCATTGACTTTAAAGATAATTTCCAATTTGCATCGCGACGGGCAATTCTGGCATCAGATAGATTGACAATAAGACACTCAAGTGCGAAGCTGGACGGGCAGGCACTCATTCAGGAGCAGGTTGCAATGGCAAAGATTATCGGTATCGATCTCGGTACGACCAACTCGGTCGTGGCCGTCATGGAGGGTGGCGAACCCAAGGTCATCCCCAACGAGGAAGGCGGCCGGACGACGCCTTCGGTAGTCGCATTTACAAAATCCGGCGAGCGACTGGTGGGTCAGGTGGCCAAGCGCCAGGCGATCACCAATCCGGCGAACACGGTTTATTCGATCAAGCGGTTCATGGGCCGCCGCTTCGACGAAGTCTCGGACGAGATGAAGATGGTGCCCTACAAGGTTGTGAAACAGGGCGACCACGTCTCGATCGAGGCGCAGGGCAAGCTGTATACCCCGCCGGAAATTTCCGCGCTGATTCTGCAGAAGCTGAAGAAGGCTGCGGAAGATCACCTGGGCAGCCCTGTCACCGAGGCGGTGATCACGGTCCCGGCGTATTTTAACGACGCGCAGCGCCAGGCGACGAAGGATGCGGGCAAGATTGCCGGTCTGGACGTGAAGCGCATCGTGAACGAGCCGACCGCGGCGGCGCTGGCGTACGGTCTCGACCGGAAGAAGGACGAGACGATCGCGGTATATGACTTCGGCGGGGGCACCTTCGATATTTCCATTCTGGAAGTGGGTGAAGGCGTCATCGAGGTGAAGTCGACGAATGGCGACACCCACCTGGGCGGCGACAACATCGACCAGCGGATCGTGGACTGGCTGATCGACGAGTTCAAGAAAGAGGAAGGCCTCGATCTGCGCTCGAAGGGCAACGAGATGGCGCTGCAGCGGCTGCGCGACGCGGCCGAGCGCGCCAAGATCGAGCTGTCGACGGCGATCGAGACCGAGATCAACCTGCCGTTCATCACGGCGGACGCCAGCGGTCCCAAGCACCTGGTGAAGAAGCTGACGCGGGCGAAGCTCGAGTCGCTGGTGGAGGAGATCATCCAGCGGTCGGTGGAGCCGTGCAAAAAGGCCATGACCGATGCGGGCGTGGACGCGAGCAAGATCAACGAAGTCGTGCTGGTCGGCGGCCAGACGCGGATGCCGCGGATCCAGCAGCTGGTGAAGGATCTGTTCGGCAAGGAAGGCCATAAGGGTGTAAATCCGGACGAAGTGGTGGCCATCGGCGCGGCAGTGCAGGCGGGCGTGCTGGCGGGGGAAGTGAAGGACCTGCTGCTGCTGGACGTGACGCCACTGACGCTGGCCATTGAAACGCTGGGCGGCGTGGCAACGCCGATGATCCCGCGCAACACGACCATTCCGACGAAGAAGACGGAGACCTTCTCGACGGCGGCCGACAGCCAGACGGAAGTCGAGGTACACGTTCTGCAAGGCGAGCGGCCGATGGCGGGGCAGAACCGCACGCTGGGCAAGTTCAAGCTGAGCGGGATTCCGCCGGCTCCGCGGGGCATACCGCAGATCGAGGTGACGTTCGACATCGACGCCAACGGCATTCTGAACGTGACGGCGAAGGACAACGCCACGGGCAAGGACCAGAAGATCACCATTACGTCCTCCTCGGGACTGAGCAAGGAAGAGGTGGACCGGATGGCGAAGGAGGCCGAGGCCCACTCCGCCGAGGACAAGCAGAAGCGCGACGAGATCGAAGCGCGGAACCAGCTCGACGGGCTCGTCTACAACATCGAGAAGATGCTGAAGGAGAACGGCGATAAGGTATCCGGCACCGACAAGACCGATGTCGAATCGGCGCTGGCGGACGCGAAGAAGACGCTCGAAGCGCAGCCCAGCGTGGCTGAGATGAACGCGGCGCGGGAGAAGCTGACCGCGGCCTCGCACAAGCTGGCCGAGGCCATGTACAAGGCCAACGCGGCGACTCCGGGAGCGGGTGTTCCGCCGACGGACGGCGCAACGGCGGCCGGCGGCACGACGGAAGAGAAGAAGGACGAAGGCGTGATCGACGCCGAATACGTGGACGTCGACGACAAGAAATGAGCGGAGGGGGGGCTGTTTGGGGCCCCTCCCCCCTCAAAACGCGCACTTGATTGATTCTGAAGGGACTGGTATGGGGATAACCTCGGTTATCCCCGGCATCTTTTAGAGGCCCAGGCAGTTGTGAGAGCGAGGCGAATGCGGCATTCACGAGCGCATATGCGGCATTCGCGCGTGTGACGGGTATCGATGATTGACAACAAAACAGTTGCCGTCACGCACGCGAATGAGGCAGGGACGGCCGTATATGCCGGTGTCGCGCGTGCGAGTGCAGCACTCACGGTTGCGTATGCCAGAGCTCGAATGATGGCTGCTGCGGCGCTGCTCGAGGCCTGGGATTCACGGCTTTCGTTTCTCCCATGAGAAAAGGCTGCCGGAATGGCAGCCTGTGTTTTTTTAGTCTCTATATTCAGGATACCAAGTTTGGAGCTCAAGGCTGCCAACTTTTCTGGAGCCGGAGGCCTTTGGAATGAGAGAGAACACTTTGGTAAGGGATTGACAGGGGAAAAGCAGGGGCAGGGAGTAGGGATCGAAACCAGAGCGAGTGGCGGCGGAGAAACAGTGGGAACGGGATGGGGTTGATGAACGTAAGAGTGGGAACGGGAGCAGGTGGTGGAGTGATGACAACCAGAGTTTGGAAATGCGAGCAGCTACGGGCGGGACAGATCACGAACCAGGTGGTGTTCGATGACGAGCAGCAGGCGCATCATTTTGTGGACGAGATGCGGCGGGTGGAGCCGGATTTGTTCTGGAGGATTGAGCCGGTCGAGGCGCGGCAGGTTTGGAACTAGGAAGGGCTATAACGTTCAACGTTAAACGTGTTACGATAAAGCAGTGATCCGGTCGTTTGCGGATGGAAAAACGCGTGAATTGTGGCTCACCGGGCAGAGCAGAAAGTTTCGGCACATTGCCTCGGTGGCAATCCGCAGGCTTCAGGCCGTGGACTTTGCCGCGCGCGTCGAGGATCTCCGAATCCCTTCCGGTAACCGTCTGGAAAGACTGCGCGGCGACCGGGAAGGACAATCCAGCGTCCACATCAACGATCAGTTTCGGGTGTGCTTTCGATGGGAGGAAGGCCATGCCTGGGACGTTGAAATAACCGACCGGCACTGAGGAGCACCATGCCCATTCTTCGCAAACCCGGCGAACACAGCATTCCGATTCATCCCGGAGAATTCCTTCGGGAAGATTTCATGAAGCCTATGGGCCTGTCGGCGAATGCGCTGGCCCTCGCCCTTCGGGTTCCGGTTACGCGTGTATCAGAGATTGTGCGGGAGCGGCGGGGGATAACCGTAGAAACCGCGATGCGATTGGGCCAGTACTTCGGAACCACAACGGATTTCTGGCTCAACCTGCAAAAGTCCTGGGAGCTCGCCGTTGCTCAAAAAAAGCTTCTCCCGCGCATCCGCCGCGAAGTTCGCCCGGCGCCGCAGGATGCGAGAACTCGGGAATTGAAAACAGCGGTGAACGCCTGAGCCAGGAAGTTCTGAACGAAAGAAAAAATGCCACCAACCCAGCACAAAGACTATTACGCAATGCTTGGCGTGAAGAAGACCGCCACGCCGGAGGAGATCCGCAAGGCCTTTCGCAAGCTGGCGCGCAAATACCATCCCGACGTGAATCCGGGGGATAAGAGAGCCGAGGAGAAGTTCAAGGAAATCTCCGAGGCCAACGATATTCTTTCCGATGAGAAGAAGCGGAAGGTCTACGACCAGTTCGGCTTCTACTCCGATCAGATCGATCCGGCGGCGGCAGAAGCCGCAGCGCGGGCGGGGCAGGCCTACGGAAGCACCAGCGGAGGAGGCGGGCAGCAGGGCGTGCCGTTCGACTTCGGCGGCTTCGACTTTTCCGAGGAGGCGCCGGGAACCGAAAGCTCGGGATGGGGAAACTTCCGGGACATCTTTTCGGGGATGTTCACGCGGGAGAAGCAGGCGCAGGGGCCGCAGCCGGGGACCGATCTGGAATACACGGTGGACGTGGATTTCTGGACAGCGATTCGGGGCGGCACGGTACGGCTGGAGATCCAGCGCCAGGAAGCCTGCCCGACCTGCCACGGACGCGGCGGCATGGGGGGCACCCAGACTTGTCCTGAATGCCACGGGTCGGGACAGGTGACGCAGATGGGCGGGCGGATGAAGTTCAACATTCAGTGCCCGCGCTGCGCCGGCACGGGGAAGGTGCAGAACGCGTGCCCGACGTGCCACGGCGAAGGCATGGTGTATCGGACAGAGCCGCTCGAATTCCGGATCAAGCCAGGGACGCGCGACAGGCAGCGGATTCGGCTGGCGGGTAAGGGCAATGCCGGGATGCACGGCGGGGCGGCGGGGGATTTGTATCTGATCATCCGCACCGGGCCGCATCCGGTGTTCACCCGCCAGGGCGATGACATTCACATCACGCTGCCGGTGACGGTTTCCGAGGCGGCGCTGGGCAGCCGCATCGAAGTGCCGACCATCGACGGGCGGGCGCAGCTGCGGATTCCGCCGGGCACGCAGAGCGGGCAGAAGCTGCGGATGCGGGAGCGCGGAGTACCGTCGGCTACCCAGGAAGGCACGCGGGGCGACCAGATTGTGGCGGTGGAGGTGACGGTTCCGCAGCTGCGCGACGAGCGCTCGCGGGAGATTCTGCGGGAGCTGGCGAAGCTGAACCCGGAGGATCCGCGGCAGGCGATCTGGGCAAAGGTGTAGGGGTGCCGGCCCTGGTTTTCATCCGGGACAGGAGAAAAGCAATCGCAAATCTCCGTAAGCAGCAGGAACAGGCGCCAACTGGTTCATGATTTGAAAGAAGGCGTAGCGGTGATTCGTCTCGAAACCGCGCGGTTCGTTTTGCGCGAGATGACGCTGGAGGATGCGCCGGCGCTGTTTGCCGTCCTCGGGGACGCGGAGACGATGCGCTGGTATCCGCGGGCGTATACGTTCGAAGAAGTGCAGGAAGGGATCGCCCGGCAGATCGAGCGCTATCCCAGCGGAGCAGGTTTGCTGGGGTTGGTGCTGAAAGAGAGCGGCATTCTGATCGGGGATTGCGGCGTGGTGTGGCAGGAGGTCGAGGACGTGATGGAGCCGGAGGTCGGCTACCACCTGCGCCGCGACTTCTGGAATCTTGGACTGGCGACGGAGGGGGCGCGGGCGGTGATGACCTACGCGTTTATGACCCTGAGCTGCGATCGGGTGATCTCGCTGATTCGGCCGGAGAACGTCGCCTCGCGTCGGGTGGCGGAGAAGAACGGGCTCGCCGTGGATCGCGTGGTGAACTGGCGAGGCTTCGACCATTGCGTGTACCGCGCGGAGAAGGAACAGCGATGACGGCACAGAAGTCTCGCCTGGAGCAGGACGAGAGGAGCTACTTCGACAAGCCGGTGGACCTGAATCACCGGCAGGCGACGCAGCTGCTGAACGCGGTGATGTCGTATGCGCGGCTGATCCTGCGGCGATACGGTCAGCTGGCGCCGTTTGGGTTTGGGATCGACCGCGAGGGGCAGGTGGGGCGGGAGACTCTGGAGATTCCGCGGCTGCCGCGCGATCCGGCGCGACTGTGGAAGCTGCTGGGCGAGCACATGGCGACGCGGGTGCGGCGCGGGCAGTTGATGGGCGTGGCGATGGCAGCCAACGTGACGCTGGGGGAGAAGTCGGCGGAGGGATACGGGGACGCGGTGGTGGTGACGATCGAGCTGGAGAGCGGATACGCGACGGAGGTCACGGTGCCCTACCGGATTTACGGCGGGCAGTTGCACAACCTGCTGCCCCGGCGGATCGTGGTGGGGAAGGCGGAGGCAGAAGAATCGGCGAGCCGCCTGTTTGGCGCGGGGCGCGCGGAGAAATAGCGATAGTCCGCACGGCGCGCGGCGTGCATAATGTGAATCGACGATGCCCAGCAAACGGAAATCGAAAGGCGCGTACATGATCTCGGCGGTGGCCGAGATGTACGACATCCATCCGCAGACGCTGCGGCTCTACGAGCGAGAGGGGCTGCTGAAGCCTTCGCGCACCGAGGGCAACACGCGGCTGTACACGGACGAGGACCTGGAGCGGCTGGAGTTCATCCTGAACCTGGCGCGCGATCTGGGGGTGAACATCGCGGGGATTGCGATCATCCTGCAGATGCGGGAGCGCATGGAAGCCATGAACCACCAGATGCAGGATTTCGTGGAGTACGTGCGGACCGAGATGCTGTCGCGGATGCAGCACATGGGGGCGGAGCAGCCGGGCGCGGCGATGGTGCCGCTGCGGCGGCCGGTGGTGGTGGCGACGGAGAAGAACCGGCGCTGAGTCAGGGCGTCCAGCGAGCGGTAACCAGCGCGACGCTTTCGACCGGGAGATCCATTTTGAGGGTGAGCACACCGTGGCTGGGCGCATGCCACGCAGGCGAGGTGAGGAGTTCGAGGCCGTCGCGGGACTCGAGCTGCGTGAGCTGCTCGGGCGTCGGATGGGCGGGTGAGCCCATCGCCTGCCAGACGGTGTAAGCGTTCGAGTGGGTGCCGTCGATGCGGTACTGGGTGACGAGGACGCGGGTTGCGCTGGGCGGCAGATGGCGCAGGCTGAGGGTGGTGGGCGCGGTGGGTCCGGCTGTGGCGCTTTCCTGATAATTCCAAACCAATATTGCTGCGCTGCGATCCGTGCGGGTGGCGAAGGCATCGATGTCTTCGCCCTGAGCGACGCCGGCGTGGAGGAGATCGTCGAGCGAGGTCGCAGCGGTGCTGGTGGCGGCGACGCGCTCGCTGCCCAGGAGTCCGGCCATACGGAAGAAATTGAGAATGGGCTTGTCGATGCCGTCGGTGGCGAGGGAGCGGAATCCCTCGAATGCGTCGGTGTTTTCGAACTCGAAGGCCCAGGTGAGCATGGCGATCAGGTGGGTGTGGTGGCGCGCGGCCAGATCGGTGAGCGCGCTGTACGCGGCGGCGGTGTAGGCGGGGTAGAGTGTGCCGTTGCGGTAGTTGTTGGCGGGGTTGTTGCGGGCAGAGCAGGCGGCGCAGCCTTCGGGATCGGCTTCGCTCAGGATGACGGGCAGCGTGCGGAAGCGCGGGAACCTCTGGATGATCGCGAAGCCCTGATCGGCGTCGTCGAGCTCGTGGCGGATGCCCATGACCACGTGGCCTTCCTGAAAGGCAGGGTGGCCTTTGGCGTGGAAGGAGATGAAGTCGAGGGGGATGGGTTTGCCGTCGACGTCGCTGTGGCCGGAGGCGAGGTGTTCGAGGAAGCCTCGGAGGTATTCGGCGGCGTGCGAGCCGCTGGGTCCGGTCGTCGCGGGACCGCCGACGCGGGCGCCGGGGAGCGCGGCGCGAACGCCGGAGACGGTGAAGTCGTAGAGGCGGAAGTAGTCCTGCTCGGAGCCGTGCCAATAGCTGATGTCGGGCTCGTTCCAGACTTCGAAATACCACTGGAGGACGGCGGCGCGGCCGTAGCGCTGGACGAAGTGCGCGGTGAGGACGCGGACCAGCTCGCGCCACTTCGCGTAATCCCGGGGCGGGTTGTTGGAAGCGCCGGCGGTGACGTTGCGGGGAAACGGTACCTTGTAGGGCTGGTTGGGGTGGTTGGGGAGGGTGGCGGCGAGGTCTTCCGGCATAAAGCCGAACTCGACCATGGGGCGCACGCCGGCTGCCTGGAGCGCGTCGAAGATGCGGTCAAGGATCGCGAAATTGTAGATCGGCTTGCCATCGGGGCCTTCGCGGTAGACGCCGGTGGAGCTCCACTTGAGCTCAGGGGTCCCATTGCCGCTGGTGAGCAGATGGTGGAAGCGGATGGAAACGGGTGTGGGGCTGAGATCGTCGAGCTCGTGGAGGAGTTTGCGGCCGTTGGGGGCGGAGGTGTAGTTCTCCTCGTCGTAGCCGAACCAGCGCTGGACGCGGACCGGACCGAGCGAATGGCTGAGATCGACGGTGAGGTTGACGGGAGCGGCAGACGCGGCTGGAGCGGCCTGGGGAATGGCGGGAGAGGATGCGGCGAGGGCAAGCAGGCTGAGGGCGAGGAGCGCAGCGGGGCGCATGGTGCTTTCCATCGTAGAGCAGGAAAACCCATGCGCGCCGGCGCGGTTCAGTGAGGCAGGGATTTGCGGGCGGGGGGGCGCTGCTTTCGCCGGCGAGGCGCAGCGGCGGGGGGCCGCAGATGGCGGGCGAGGCGGCTGCGGAGAAGGACACGGCCGCGGAACAGCTTCGCTTTGATGGCCGGCCCACTCACCTGCAGCATCCGCGCGGCCTCGCGACAGGTGCGGCCATCGAGATCGCAAAGACGAATGGGGAGCTGGTAGCGGGGATCGAGGCCGCTGATCTCGGAGCGCAGGAGGCGCAGCATCTCGTTGCGGCTGCACGCTTCCTCAGGGTCTTCGCAGGCATGGGGGAAGTCGATGGGGAGCGCGTCGCCTCCGTCGGCGGGCTGGGTTTCAAGCGGCGTATGGGGATGCTGCCGGCGGAAGCGAGCCCAGTCGCGCGCGGTGTTGGCCACAATTGCGTGAAGCCAGGTGTCGATGCGGGCGTCTCCGCGGAAGCGGGGCAGGAAGCGGATTGCCTTGAGGATGGACTCCTGGACCACATCCTCGGCGTCGTCGGGACTGCGGGTAATGCCGGCGGCGAGGCGGAGCAGCTGCGGGCGGCGCCGCTCGAGAGCAAAGAGAAACTCGGCGTGGAGCTCGGGACCGACAGGAGGGGGGCCGGGGCTGAATGGAAGAGCCTCGATTGCGCTCATGCAGCCTCCACGTGACGCTCCGCCCGCAGGAGGTACAGCGGGGCCGTGCCGCGCATGCAGGAGCTGGTCTGGATCATGAAAACGCAGAGGCCGGAGGCGCCATAGAAGACGGCGCTGCGGTCAGCGGGCAGCGATCGCAGCACATCCTCCAGCTGATGGGTGCGGACGCGCAGGACGGGATGGGCAGGCAGGACGGGGGGTGCGTCGTTCGAGTCGGGGCGCAGATCGACGAGCAGCAGGTCGTTTTCCTTTGCCAGCACTTCCCGGAGCTGGCCGGAGGTAATCCAGTGCTGGCGGCGGCGCTCTTCCCCGGGGGAGCGGGACAGCGCGGTTGCGGCGTCGAGGGCGCGGGGCGCGGGGCGGTTGCGCGGCAGACGCAGGAGCTGCCAGGCAGCATAGAGCAGGAATGCAAGAACAATGGCGAGCAGGGCCAGGAAAACATCCATGGCGTTCCTCCACAGCGAGAGAAGAAGGGGTCATACGCTCCGGCGCGAATCGCGGGAAGGGGATCTGGCTTAGAGAACCGCGAGGGGAGGGGACCGGGAAGGCGGAAGGAAACGAGGGCCGCTCACTCTGCCGGGAGCAGACCGGGAACGATCAGCGGCGCGGGTAGCCGGGGGCGGAAACAGCCGCGGAGTTGCGGAGAGGGCATGTGCGCCGGCCAGAGAGCGAGCGGGAGCGCGCAGGAGCGAGACGGCGCGCGGGCCGGTCCACAGCTTGGCCACCACGGGCCGCGCTGAGGCACTGGCGTGGTGATGATAGAGCGAGAGCTTGTAGCCAAGGCCCCAGAGGAAAACCATCAGGGCCAGCCCGATCAGGCCGGGGGCACAGGGGCGGAGCAGGGCTTTGCCGATGGCGGGCAGGGAGAGAGCCGATTCCGCATTGGCTTGCGGAGAGAGGACAGGGGCCGAAGGTAGATGCGCGCCCGGCATCGTGCCCGAAGATCCTTTCGCCCGGGGAGGCGGGTAGAAAACTCCACAGTATAGACCACGGTGCGGGGACAGACGTTAGATGGCCGCGGCGGCAAAATAAAGATGGGGCAACAGAAAAGCGTGCCCGCGGGCACGCTTTCCGATTCCTGATTTTCTGATCCCTGATCCCTGTGCTTATCAGTGCGGTTTGCGGTACTCGATTTCGTCGCCGCGCAGGTAGTATTCCGCGGAGCAGGTATCGCCGCCGCAGATCATGGATTCAAGGCCGACAAACTGAGCGCGGGTAATCAGGCCGAGGGCTCCGCATTTGGGGCAGGCCAGCACTGCCACGAAGGGATTGCGCGCGTCGCCCATAGGCGCCGCATTCTCCAGCACAAAGAGCGTTCCAGGTTCCATCTGTTCCGGTATCCACTCGTCCAGCATCTGAAGATCTTCCTGCATAATCCCTCCTGTGTTGTGCTGCGTGCTAAGCCCTGAGGTGCGGCGCGGTTCTGGGGAGACCGGACCGAACGGCAAGCCTGGAATGTCTTACGCGCTGGTTTTGGCGGGCCTCCTCTCGAAGCGGAAGGGATGACCGGCAGGCGGAAAGGCCTGGTGGGATAAACCCGGTGGCAGGAGAAAATTTGCGGCGGGCGTGAAGAGGAAGGCCGGTGGTTCCAGCCTGGGCCGCGTACGCCGCCTGGTTAGCGGCGCCTTGCACGTGCTCGATCGGGACTCGGGCATCACAGGCGGCGTCCTGACGGGTCGCCCTGACCGATTGCGATGCTACCAGGCCAATCGGAGCGGTCCGTCAATTGACGCCATTCTCTGTGCGCGAGCCGGGCGTGTCAATGGCGAGTTTGGGGGTGGGTTATCTGGCCAGGTTCACAGAGGGGGCGCCGACCGGTCCGCGCACCGCCTTCTTCACCGCCTCGGCAATGCGCTCGATCGCGGGAGGCTGTAAATACGGGTGCATCGGCAGGCTCAGCACGCGATCGGCGGCGCGCTCGGCGTTGGGGAAGCTGCCGCGGGCCCAGCCCATCGAATGTGAAAGTTCCGCAAACACAGGCTGCAGGTGCAGCGGCATGGGGTAGTGGACGGCGGCAGGAATGCCTTCGCCGTGGAGCGCGGCCTCAACCGAAGTGCGGTCGTCAACCTCGATGGTGTACTGCGCCCAGACGCTGGTGCGATCGGGCAGAACGCTCGGCGTGTGCACCGCGTTCTTCAGCAGAGCGGTGTAGCGGTTGGCGATTTCGTTGCGGGCGATCAGCTCCTCGTCGAAGACATCGAGCTTGGCCAGCAGCACCGCGGCCTGGAGGGTATCGAGACGGCCGTTGATGCCGATGCGGCTGTGCCGGTAGCGCGCGGACTGGCCGTGGTTGCGCAGCTCGCGCAGGTTGCCGGCCAGGGCGTCGTCGCTGGTGAAGCAGGCGCCGCCATCTCCGTAGCAGCCCAGCGGCTTGGAGGGGAAGAAGCTGGTACAGCCGAGCTCGCAGAGATTTCCAGAGTGCCGGCCCTGACAGAGCGCGCCAAAGCTCTGCGCTGCATCTTCGAT
Source organism: Acidobacteriaceae bacterium (assembly GCA_036267095.1). Classification (GTDB taxonomy): domain Bacteria; phylum Acidobacteriota; class Terriglobia; order Terriglobales; family Acidobacteriaceae; genus Palsa-343. The sequence continues at coordinate 18,194 of DATAWS010000013.1, read as the reverse complement.
GACGGCGAGGCCATGGCGGGCAGCGATGGCGTTGATGGCGTCCATTTCGGCGGTCTGGCCGTAGAGGCTCACGGGCATGAGGGCGCGAGTGCGCGGGGTGATGGCGGCTTCGATCCGTTCCGGATCAAGGTTGTAGCCGGTGGGCTCGATGTCGATGAAGACGGGATGCGCGCCGAGCAGGGCGATCATTTCGCCGGTGGCGAAGAAGGTGAAGGGGGTGGTGATGACCTCGTCGCCGGCGCCGATGCCAAGAGCCATGAGCGCCATCAACAAAGCATCCGTCCCGCTGGCACAGGCGATGCAGTGGCGGGCTCCGAGGCGGGCTGCGAGGCGTTCTTCGAGCTCGCCGACTTCGGGCCCGAGAATGAAGCGGCCGTGCTCGAGGACGGCGCGGAGGCGGGCGTCGAGGCTCGGCTGGATGCGGCGGCGCTGCGCCTGCAGGTCGACAAATTCCATAGCAGCTTTATTGTCGCGCATGGACGCGATGAGTGGGGATTAGGACGGATTGGGCTGACCCGCTGCGGTTACCAGCCGCAACCGGCGTGGGATCCGCGTCAGGAAAGCTTTTGCGGTGGGGGCGGCGGTTCCTGGGGCATCAGCTTCTCGATCTCCTGCTGGACGGCGCTGCGGAATTCGAGGGGGTGGCTCATTTTATGGAAGGGCTCGGAGGTGCCGCCGGTGCCCACCATGGTGATGGAGCCGTAGCCCATCATGCGGCCGAGGGTCGGCTCGCTGACTTCGATGGTTTCGACTTTGTTGAGCAGCATTTCGATGGTGGTGCGGCTGGTGAGTCCTTTTTTGATGACCACGCGGCGGGTGGTTACCGCCATTTCTGTGGCGTTGCGGCGCACGCTGCCGGCGAAGAAGATGACCAGGCCGGCGACCAGCAGGACGATGCCGCCGCCGATGAGGACGTGCATGGAGTCTTTCTGCAGAGTGGCGCGATGGTAACTCGCGTAATAGAACAGGAAAGCGCCCGCGAGGATGGCGATGAGGGCGAGAATGATGTGGCCGAGCATGACGATCCAGTGCAGGCGGGTGGTGTAGACGACTTTCTCGCCGGGAACGAGAGTCTTGTCGATGTAGCTCAAGGGTCCTCCTCGGGGGATGGACAGCGAGGAACGCGCAAAGTCCATCGCTGGCAGTGTTGCACATTTCGGGGATGGTGAGGCCTGGCGAATCATGCGCTGCTCGCCGGTGCTGCCCTTTGGTCACGCGGGTCCGTCCAACAAGCGGATTCGATGGGCGATGATAATGGACGTATGCGTGTGACCCTCCTGGCCTTCGGCGTGCTGCGGGATCAACTGGGCGCGACGAGCGCATTGGAACTGGCGGCGGGATCGACGGTGGGCGATCTGGTGAAGACGTGTCGCGCACGGGCGCCGGAGAAAGGCGGGCTGTGGGCGTCGATTGCGGTGGCGGTAAATCAGGAATACGCGTCGAGCAGCCAGGCGCTGGCAGACGGGGATGAGGTGGCGCTGCTGCCTCCGGTGAGCGGAGGTGCGGGCCGTGGGAAGGCCGCACCGAAGGCGGCGAGCAGGATTGCGCTGGTGCAGGAGAGGATCGACACGAGCGCTCTGGCGGAGTCGCTGAAGCGCGGCGAGGACGGAGCGGTAGTGGTCTTCGACGGGGTCGTGCGCAACAACAGCCGCGGGCGGAAGACACGCTATCTGTTCTACGAGGCGTACGAGGCGATGGCGCTGGGACAGATGGAGCAGCTGGCCACGAAAGCGCTGGCGGATTATCCCGTTCGCGAGGTGGCCATTGTGCACCGTCTGGGACGGCTGGAGATTGGCGAGAGCAGCGTGGCAATTGCGGTGGCCTCGGCGCACCGGGCGGCGGCCTTCGACGCGTGCCGATGGCTGATCGACACGCTGAAGCAGTCGGTGCCGATCTGGAAAAAGGAATTTTTTGAGGACGGAGCGGTGTGGGCGCAGGGCGATCCGTTTCCCGCCGCGCTGGGGCTCGAGGCGCGCGGCAAGAAGGCCGCGGCGCCGAAGCGCAGCTCCGGCCGGGAGCGCAAGCGGTGAATTCTCTCAGGGCCCAGGGTCGATGGCTGGCGGCTCTGGCCGCGCTGCTGGTGGCGACGGCAGCCTGCGCGCAGGAGGAATCAGCGCCGCAGCAACTGCCGGGCGTGCCGGCGCCGCGCTTCCACGTGAACGTGCGGCTGGTGAATGTGTTCGTCAACGTGACGAACGCGAACGGGGGGCCGGTGGGCGGGCTGACGCAGGACGATTTCGCGCTCACCGAAGATGGGGTGCCGCAGAAGATCGCCTACTTCGAGCGAGAGACGGATATGCCGCTGTCGCTGGTGCTGGCGATCGACACGAGTGGGAGCGTGCGCAAGGATCTGGACATCGAGAAGCGCGCGGCGCGGGATTTTATGCGGGCCATGTTGCGGCCGGTGGATCGGCTGGACCTGGTGGATTTCAACTCCAGCGTGCGCGAGGTGGTGCCCTTCACGAGTGACGTGCGACGGCTGGACTGGGGCCTGGATAATCTCGATTTCGGTCCGGCGACGGCGCTGTACGACGCCGTCTATCTCTCCTCGCAGATGCTGGGCAAGCGATCGGGACGGAAAGCGCTGATCGTCATTTCCGACGGCGGCAACACGGTGGCCGACGTGGATTATCCCCAGGCTGTGGATCAGGCAATTCGCGACGAGGTGATGGTCTATCCCCTGATCGACCTGCCGATTCTGAACGATGCGGGGCGGGACACGGGCGGCGAGCACGCCCTGATCACCCTTTCTCAGGAAACGGGCGGGAAGTTTTATTACGCGGAGTTCGGGGACATTGCGGGGTCCTTCCAGAAGATTTCAGAGGACTTGCGGACGCAGTACCTGCTGGGGTATTACCCGGTCCAGCGGCGCAGCGAGACGGACTACCGGCGAATCCAGGTGACGCTGAAGGGGAAGGCGCCGTATACGCTGCGCTACCGCCCGGGATACTACGCGAAACCCTCGGCGCCGCTGGATCAATAAGCGGGGGCGGGAGGGCCCGCCGCGGGAGCAGGACAGGGCCGGTTGTTATCATGAAGGCGGGAAGGTTGTTCCCCCGATGTTGCTGGATCGCGATATACGAGAGAATCTCGGCCCGTTGCCCGGCACCGGCGCCGAACCTGAGCTGGAGCCCCGGCCGGAGAGGCATGGGGGGCGCTGGATGCTGGGAGTGCTGGCCGCCATCGCCCTCGGGTTATGGAGCGCCGGGATCGCGCTCATCCTGCATTTCGAGCGATCGGCTCCGCACCAGCCGGATGCCCGGGCCGGGCAGATTTACCGCTTCAACGATCCTTTCAGCATTGTCTATCTGAGTGCACAACAGCATGCTCTGGTCGATGGAACGATGATCGTGCTGCCTGTGGTGACGCTCCTGGTGCTGGTGGCAGCCGTGGTCGCGATCAGCCGGAAGCTGTCGCAATCGGAAGCCTAGCCGGGTGCGCGTTCAGCGAGTGACGATGACCTCGTAGAGATTGTCTTTGGCGAGGAAGAACTTGCTGCCGGAAGCGCCGTGGAAGAGCTGCTCGATTTTGCGGTTGGTATAGACGCGGCGCACCGGATACGGCGCCGACTCCTGCATTTCGATGGTGGACCCGTCGGTCACGTGATAGCGGCAGTAGGAGGTGTAAGGCCCGGTCGGCTTGGAGTGGAAGATGGCGAGGATTTTGCCGCTTTTCAGGGTTGCGTCTTTGAGACGTTTGACCAAAGCCTCGGTCAGGCCGTCGGGAATGTAGTCGAGGGTAGCCCAGAGCAGGACGACGTCGAACTGGCGTCCGTGGAAATTGAGGTTCTGTTCGAAGAAGCCGTCGATGTCGAAGCGGGGCGGGCCGCCTTCTTCTTCAGGTGGGAGCTCCCAGTTGTGGCTCAGGGCCTCGTGGACGATGTCGGCCATGTAGCAGCTGTGGCCCATTTCGGTGAGAAAGTTGATATTTTGCGGCGAGGTGGGTCCGATATCGAGGACGCGCAGGCCGCTCTCGGTGCGGAGATGCTTGAGGAGAGCCTCCCAGCCGCTGGAGTGGCGCGGAATGCGCGGTCCGGTGAGCAGTGTAGGGCGATCGCGGCCCTCATCCTCCCGTTTTCTGCGAAAAAGCATCACCTTCTCGGCCCTTTGGAGCGAAAACCGGGAATCCTGTGTCCGGTTAAAACTGACGGGGTTGGGGATCCATCTTCGCCCGGCTTCGCTTTTGTCCTGTTTCTGGATTGTAATTGCAGGCCGGGCGGGGGCAATGGGGGGCCCCGTGCGGGCATCTTCTGATCCTGCAACGGATGAGGGTTGGCCGACATCGAAAGGACTGGCTGGGTCAGCCGCCGGGCGGCATGCGGGAGGTTGCTGAGGCTTTTTGATATCCTCTGCGCAGCGGCACTTGCTTTCCGAGGAAAATCATTGCCAGGTCAACAGGAAGTGCGATGGTCCCAACTGAAAGTGGGCGTGCTGGTGATTGTTGCTCTGTGCGCTCTGGTCGCGCTCATCTTCCTTATGTCCGGATCGAGCGGCGGGTTCTGGACGGGCAAACTCACGCTGCACTCTTATTTTGAGAATTCGGCGGGGTTGAAGAACGGCGCGCCCGTGAATCTGGACGGCGTGACGGTGGGCAACGTATCGCACGTCCAGATCGACTTGAATCATGGTCAGACGCCCGTCGAAGTGATCATGAAGGTGAACAAGAACGGGGCGCTGGATATCCGCGAGGATTCCAAAAGCAGCCTGACCACGATCGGCGTTCTGGGCGATACCGTGGTCGACATCAACAGCCGCGGAGCCCACGGACCCCCGATCCGGAACGGCGAAGAACTGCAAACCAACGAGACACCCGACCTGCAGGATGTGATCCAGGCCAGCCAGGGGACGATCGAGCAGCTGGACACGATCCTCACCAAGGTGAACCAGGTCGTGGACTCGCTGAACTCCAACAAGGGATCGATCGGGATGCTCATCAACGATCCGACCCTGTACAAGAGGGCGGTGACGACGGTGAACGAGCTGTCGTCGATCGTCGATCAGGTAAACAACGGGCAGGGGTCGATCGGCAAGCTGCTCAAGGACGACACCATGTACGACCGGCTGAACGACATGGTGACCAAAGCGGACGCGATCACCACCGAACTGAACGAAGGCAAGGGGACCGCGGGCAAACTGCTGAAGGACGATGCGCTCTACAACCAGCTGAAAGATTCCTCGCAGAATCTGAACAAGATTCTGGCGGACATCAACGCCGGCAAGGGGACGCTGGGGGTTCTGGCCAAGGATCCGCAGACGGCGGCGAAGCTGAGCGACACCATCGTCCGTCTCGACTCGGTGCTGACGAAGCTGGATAACGGCGAGGGGACGATGGGCGCGCTGCTGAAAGACCGCGCACTCTACAACCACGTCGATGAGGTCACCCGGAACACCAACGAGCTGATGCTGGCCATCCGCAAGGATCCGAAGAAGTACCTCAATATTCGCGTCCACATCTTCTGACCGCGCCCTCCCCGGCTTCCCCCCTGCTCTTGCCTGCCGTGGCCCCGCGTGCGCGTGTTATCGTTTTGTCACAAATTTGACGCGGGTTCGCCGCGTTCTGAAGTTGAGGAGTCTATGCGCGTGATCCATTCTGCCTGGCTGCTGCTGTTGGTCGGCGCCGGCGCCCTCTCTGCACAGCAGATCGTTTCGACCTCCGATGCCGCCAGCCAGGCACCGGTCGAGCCCAAAGCGCTGCACAGCTTCGATGTGAGCGCCATCGATAAAACCGTCGATCCCTGCGTGGACTTCTACCAGTATGCCTGCGGCAACTGGCGGAAGAACAATCCCATTCCGCCGGATCAGACGACCTGGGGACGCTTCAGCGAGCTGCGGGAGCGCGACCGATATCTCCTCTATGTGGATCTGAAGAAGGCAGCGGATGCGCCAGCCACGCCGCTCGAGCACAAGTACGGAGATTTCTTTGCGGCCTGCATGGACACGGACCTGGCCGACGGGCTGGGCGAAAAGCCGATCGAGCCGATTCTGGCGCGTATCGACGCGGTCACGGACAAGAAGCAGCTGGCGGCACTGGTGGGATGGCTGGACGCGCGCAACGGGGTTGCAGCCTTTCTGAACTTTGGCGTCGGTCAGGACGAGAAGGATTCGACCAGGCAGATCGAGGAACTGATGCAGGGCGGGCTGACGCTGCCGGACCGCGATTATTACCTGCAGGCAGACCCGCACATGCAGGACATCCGGACGAAGTACCACGACTATGTAGTTTCGGCGTTCAAACTGATTGGCGATCCGGAAGACCGCGCCAACACGGAAGCCAACGAGGTCATGGAGGTCGAAACCGCGCTGGCCAAAGCCGCGCTGCCGCGGGTGGAACTGCGGGATCCGGCGAGGCGGTACCACGTGATGACGATGGCCGAGCTGGGGAGCCTCGACCCGGGCTTCGACTGGGCGGCTTTCTTCCGCGCGGAAGTCGCTCCCAACGTGGAAACGCTCAATGTGGGCCAGCCGGACTTCTTCAAGGCGGAGAACGACCTGATCTCCAGCCAGAGTCTGGAGGGGCTGAAGGCCTATCTGCGGCTGCACACCATCGATACCTTTGCGCCGTGGCTGTCGCAGCCGTTCGAGGACGCGAACTTCGAATTTTTCCAGCACACCCTGCAGGGCCAGGCGGAGCAGACGGCCCGCTGGAAGCGCTGCACGTCGATCACGGACCGCTCGATGGGTGAGGCGGTGGGGCAGGACTGGGTGAAGGAGAATTTTCCGCCCCAGGCAAAGCAGAACATGGAAAAGCTGGTGGCGGCGCTGGAGAAGTCGCTCGGCGAGGATATCCAGTCGCTGCCATGGATGACGCCGGAGACGAAGAAGGCGGCGGAAGCGAAGCTGGCGGACTTCCGCGACAAGATCGGTTATCCGGACAAGTGGCGTAATTACTCGAAGCTGGACGTGAAGCGAACCGACTTCGTCGAGGATCTTCGCCACTCCGCGGCGTTCGAGTCGGATTATGAGCTGGCCAAAGTGGGCAAGCCGGTGGACGAGAAGGAATGGGGCATGACGCCGCCCACGGTGAATGCCTACTACAATCCGCCGATGAACGACATCAACTTCCCGGCGGGCATCCTGCAGCCGCCGTTCTACGACGACAGCAAGGACCCGGCAGTGAATTTCGGGGCGATCGGAATGGTGATCGGCCACGAGATGACGCACGGCTTCGACGATCAGGGCAGCAAGTACGACGGCCAGGGCAACGTGCGCAACTGGTGGACGCCGGCCGATCGGACCGCCTTCGAGCAGCGGACCGATTGCGAAGTGAAGGAATACGACAGCTTCGAGCCGGTCGAGGGAGTGCATCTGAACGGCAAGCTGACTCTGGGCGAAAACACCGCCGATAACGGGGGCATCCACATTGCGTGGCGGGCTCTGGAGTCGACCCTGGCCGAGGAAGGCAAGAGCATCGACGAGAAGATCGACGGATACACCGAAGCGCAGCGCTATTTCATCGCTTACGCCCAGGTGTGGTGCGAGAACCGCAGGGACGAGGCTTCGCGGGTGGCGGCGAAAGTCGATCCGCATTCTCCCGGCCGGTTCCGGGTGAACGGCGTGGTGCAGAATTTCGATGAGTTCGGCAAAGCGTTCGGCTGCCATAAGGGCCAGCCGATGATGCCGGAAGAGTCCTGCCGCGTCTGGTAAGGCTCGGGGGCGCTTCGCATTCACCTGGTCCTTGATCGCGACGAGGGGCTTTTGCTCGCCGGGATTGCAGGACCGGGGATATCGTTCGCCGGCCAGGCATTCTGACTGCCCCCGGAATTCGCCCGTTCCATTTACAATGGACCAGGTTCATCCATACAGCTTGTCCGGACCCCCGTCCCCCGGGCGGTCAGGCGTGAAGGAAGCGCATGAGGTTCAGTAAAATCGGCCGGATCGTCCTGGCCCTGGCAGCGTCCCTGTTTATCGGTTTCGGAACCCAGTCCTGCTACTACTACACCGAGGCTTACATCATCGTCACCGGGTCGCAGTACAACCAGGTGGCCTCCTATCGGGAACAAAACCAGACCGGCATTCTGGAGGCCGCCCCGGGCGATCCTCAGTCCTCCGGAGGAACCGATCCGATCCGCTCCGTCCTGCTGCCGGGCGGGCGGTACGTGTACGTGCTGAACGAAGGCGCCGCGAAGTACGACGGGGCCGGCAACATCAACTGGAGCGACGCGAATATCGCGTTGTTCAGCATCGGCGGAGACGGCGGGCTTTCTTATCAGCTTTCGTATCAAAGCCAGGGCTATGGATCGATCCGGCTGGCGCTCGGCCCCAGCAGCAACATTCTGTACGTGCTCGACACCTATCAGCCGGGCGGCACCACCAACTACACTCCGGGATCGCCCACCTACAGCGCGGCGACACCGTGCTACGACGCGGCGTACAGCGTGTACCGTCCAGCAGGGGATATCACGGCCTTCTCGATCGACGGCAGCACCGGCCGGCTGTTCCTGCTGACCAATCAGCAGCAGCAGAATGCCCAGGGAAGCGCGCTGACTTACTTCCCCGTTGGCTGCGGGGCAATTGATTTCCATCTCTTTGGGCAATATCTGTACACCGGAGAAACGAGAGATCCGGTGAGCGGCGCGACGCAAATGATTTACCCGTACAGCGTGAGCTCGAACGGGCAACTGGTGCAGGTGGCGGGCGGAGCGCAGCCGGCCGGCACCGAGAATATGGGCAACTTCGGCGAGAGCTCGAACGACACGTATCTCTACCTCCTCGACAACGGGCAGGACAACCTGATCTACACGTTCACGGCAGGCAGTAACGGGCTGCTTTCGGCGATCGCCACGGGGGCGGTTCCGAATACGGGCGCCAGCGGGATGACTTCGATCATCACCGACAGCCAGTCGAAATACGCGTACGTAACGAACACGCAATCGACCGGGCTGGGCAATTCAAACAGTCTGATCACGGCTTATGAGATTATCGGCGGCGGGCAGCTGATTGCGCTGCCATCGGGGCTGTCCACGGGCAATCTGTTCAAGAGCGGCTCCGGCCCGCAGTGCATCTTCGAAGACCCGTCGCACCAGTACATCTACACCGGGAACGCGGTTTCCAACGATATGGTGGGACAGCACTTCGATCCGGAAACCGGCATTCTCAGGGATCTGAGTAAAGGTTCGACCTTCACCGTTTTGGGGACGCCGACCTGGTGCCTCTACAGCTCGAATACCGATTGATGCGATCCGGAACGAACCTCATGAAGTTAAGTCCAGTCCGCCGGCTTCTGGCAGCGGGAGCCACGGTTGCCCTGGGGCTGCTGATGATCTCCTGCGGCGCCAGCAACACGATTGACTTTCTCTATGTCATCGGCAACCTCGACAACCCTGGACAGATCAACGTCTATGAGGTGAATTCGCAATCCGGCGCGCTGTACCAGATTGCGGATTCGCCTTATCCCTCGGGGGGGCGCAATCCGGTGTATGAGGTGTCTGCGCCCAACGACCTCAGCCTGTACGTGGCCAATCACGACGACAACACCATCGTCCAGTTCCTGATTGGCACCGACGGCAAGCTGTATCCGGTGCAGACGGTGAACACCCCGGGCACGGAGCCGGTGGCCATGGCCATCAACTCCGCGGGAACGTTTCTCTATGTGCTGGACTACTACGCGCCGGCGGCTCCGGGCCAGCCATCGTTTACCGACCTGAATCCAGGGCCGGGCGCGGTGATTGTCTATCCTCTCGGTTCGAACGGGAACCTGGGGACGCCGCTGACCTCGGGGGGCGCGAATTACTGGGACGTGCAGTGCTTCCCGTCGAATCTGGGTCTGACGCCCAACGGCAACTTCCTCTACGTGGCAAATCCGAACACCGTGGTGGTGACGGATGCGCCGCCGGTTACGGGGACGGTGCCGATCCTACCGGCGTCCTGCCCCTCTTCGGGAACCGTGTCAGCGTTCTCGGTCAGTTCTTCAGGGCTGACGCCCATCGGCACTCCTCCTCCGGGGAGCGTTTATAGCGACCCCACAGCCTTATCCACGGGCACGGGGTCGGCGCCCACGGCAGCGATCGCCGATCCGTCGAACGGGTTGCTATACGTGACGGACGGGGTGAAGAACCAGCTTTATACGTTCGATATCCAGTCGAGCGGAGCGCTCACGCTGGGGTCCACACTGGCGACGGGCACCATGCCCATGAACGGGACCATCGTGGCGGGCAAGTTTCTTTACGTCTCGAACTTTACCGGCGGCTCCATCAGCCAGTACTCCCTGGGATCGGGAGGACCGTCGCTGATTTCGACGAGCACTTCCGGGGCTTCGGGGCCGCTGTGCCTGGCCGTCGATCCGAACACGCAGCGCTTTCTCTATACCGCGGACTACACCGGGGGCAAGGTGGGAGGGTCGGAGCTGAATACCTCCGACGGAACGCTGATTACCAACAAGAGCTCGCCTTACACCACGTCGGGGCAGCCCACCTGCATAGCGGCGATTCCGCACAAGGGTGGCAACGCGCACGGGCTTCCATCCCCGTAAGAAGTTGGCTCCGGTGGTCTGGCGGGAATTTAGAATGAAGCGGGAGCAATCCCGTATTTTGCTCCCCGCAAGGGATGAAGGAAGAGCATGAAGTTCAGGAGAATCAGTCAGGGCCTGGTGGCCGTTGCAGCGTGTGTGGGGTTGGGATTGGGCATGACCTCGTGCAGCCCGAGCGACACCATCGACTATCTCTATGTCACCTCCAACAACGCCTCCTCGGGCACGGGAGACGGGCAGGTTACCGCGTATCACGTGGATTCGATCTCGGGCGCGCTGAGCCAGGTAGCGGGCACGCCAACGGACTCCGGAGGCGCGAACCCGGTCGCTGAAATTCCCAATCCCGACGGGAAATACCTGTACATCGCCAATCACGGCAGCAACAACATTTCGGAATTCATCATCGGCACCGATGGCCAGCTTTCCCTCGGCAACAAGTACACGACCGGCGGCTCCGATCCGGTTTCACTCTCGATGAACTCCGCAGGCACGCTGCTCTTCGTGCTGGACTATTACGGTCCCGGGTTCAGCGACAGCAATCCTGGGCCGGGGGTCCTGATCGTCTACCCGATCAACTCCGACGGCACTCTGGGCACTCCGGTGGCCAGCGGCGGTCTGGGATACACGCAGGTACAGTGCTTCCCCGGCGGGGTTGCGGTCACTCCGAACAGCAATTACGTATACGTTTCGAACACCAACTCGGTGATCGTGACGACCGCGGGCTACACCACTCCGACCCCGCCGACGCCGCCCTCCACCTGCCCCAGCCAGGGAACGATCTCGGGATTCGCCGTCAGCACGGCGGGCGCACTCAGCGCGATTCCCGGCAGTCCGTTCCTGGCCGGTGCGACGCCGACGGCCATCGCCGTGGACGTGACCAGCCGGTTCGTCTACACCACGGACAGCTCGCAGAACCAGCTCATCGTCTATGACGTCGGGAGCGGGGGCGCGCTGACCCCGCTGCCCAACGGGCCCTTCGCCACGGGAACCCTGCCGGTGGGGATTGCGATTGATCCGCGCGATGAGTACCTGTACGTGACGAACTACAACGGTCAGAGCATCAGCGGGTACAGCATTTCCCAGGGCACGGGTCTTCCCTCGGCGCTGGCCTCCAGCGGCTGGAATACGGGCAGCCCCGGGCCCACCTGCATCGTGGTGGACCCCTCGATGGGCCGCTACGTGTATGCTTCGCTGTCGCTCTTCAACGCGGTCTCCGCGGCGGGGCTGAATCCGAATACCGGCGAGTTGACCGGGGTGCAGAATACGCCCTACGACGTCACGGGGAAGGCCACCTGCGTGACCGCGGTTCCGCACGGCAACCACGCCAACCAGATCGTGCCCACGACCTCGGGCGGGTAGCGGGCAGCAGAATCAGGAACAGAAGGCCGCCCTCCGGGGCGGCCTTCCTGCTGGCGCCGGCGCCGATTATTCCGGAACCCGCGGCGCTGTCTCTGCGTACCCCTCTCATGCAGACGCTCCGCCAGGACATCGCATACGCCCTGCGGCAGATGCGTCTTTCGCCGGTCTTCACGCTAACGGCCATGCTCACGCTGGCCCTCGGCATCGGCGCCACCACGGCCATCTTCTCGCTGATCGACACGGTCATGCTGAAATCCCTGCCGGTCGCCGATCCCTCGAGCCTCTACCGGATCGGGGAGGGCGACGACTGCTGCGTCCAGAGCGGTCCTGAGGACGACTGGGGCTTTTTCTCCTATGACTTCTACCGCCGCATGCAGCAGAACGCCCCGGAGTTTTCGTCGCTGGCCGCCTTTCAGGCAGGGAGCGGAACGTGGAGCGTTCGCCGGAGCCAAACCGATCGTCTGGCTCGGCCGCTGCGCGGGGAAATGATCAGCGGCAACTACTTTTCCACCTTCGGGCTGGGTGCTTTTCTGGGGCGCGCCATCAGCCCCTCCGACGACCAGCCCAACTCCCCGCCGGTCGCCATGCTGAGCTACCGCACCTGGCAGCAGCAGTACGGCTCCGATGCCTCGGTGGTTGGATCGACTTTCATCATCAACGACCACCCGGTCACGGTCATTGGAATCACGCCGCCCGGTTTCTTTGGAGAAACGCTGCGCGCCAATCCGCCCGATCTGTGGCTGCCGCTGAACCTCGAGCCCACACTGGACGGATCCAGCGCGCTGCTGCATCATTTCTCCTCATGGCTGCGGGTGGTGGGGCGTTTGCGCCCCGGCGCCTCAGTAGCCACCACCGGCCCGCGCATGACGGCCCTGCTGCGCCACTGGCTGGTGAGCGAGAGCGGGATGCCGGCGGAATGGATGCCCGGCATCCAGGCCGATCTTCCCAAACAAAACATCCGCGTGGTGCCCGCGGGCATCGGCGTGGCAGCGATGAAAGAGGACTACTCCGCCAGCCTGCGCATCCTCATCACGGTCTGCTGCCTGGTGCTGCTGATCGCCTGCGCCAATATCGCCAATCTGCTTCTCGCTCGCGGGGCCTCCCGGCGTACGCAGACCTCCATTCGCCTCGCGCTGGGCGCGTCGCGCAAACGCCTCATCCGCCAAACGCTGACCGAAAGTATCGTGCTCTCCGTGCTCGGCGGTGTTGCCTCTCTGGCAGTCGCGTATCTCGGCGTCAAGCTGGTCGTGGCGCTGGCTTTTCGCCATGCGCAGTTCGTTCCCATCTCCGCGGCGCCGTCGCTGCCTGTCCTCGGCTTCGCCTTCGCGCTCGCGCTGGTCACGGGAATCCTGTTTGGGACGGTGCCGGCGTGGCTGGCCACCCACGCCGATCCCGCGGATGCGCTGCGTGGCGCCGGGCGCAGCACCCGCGATCACGCTTCGTGGCCACAGAAAGCGCTGGTCATCGTGCAGGCCTCGCTGTCGGTGGTTCTGCTGGCCGGCGCGGGCCTGCTGACCCGCAGCCTGGTCAATTTGCAGCACCAGGATTTCGGCTACCAGCTGGATCATCGCATCACCATCAATCTGACCGCGCCGTGGGCGACGTATTCGCAGCCGCAGCTGGACGCTCTCTACCGCGAGCTGCAGGGCCGCCTGGCCCACATCCCCGGCGTGGAGCGGGCGGCGCTGGCCCAGTACACGCCGCTGACCGACAACTGGGGCGAGATGGTCATCCGCCAGGGCCACGGCATGCCCGGCATGAACGACCCATCCGACTCTTCCTGGGATCACGTGGCCGCGGGTTATCTGGAAACTCTGGGCGAGCCGATCCTGCGCGGCCGCTCCATCAGCGAAGACGACACTGCCTCCACGCAGAACGTCGCGGTCGTGAACGAGGCGTTTGTCCAGCGCTTCTTCAAACCCGGAGAAAACCCGCTTGGGCAGCACTTCGGCCTCGATCTGCCGCGCTATTCGAGCACCTTTGCGATCGTCGGGGTGGTCGGCAACGCCAAGTATGTCGACGCGGCGAACACCGAGCCGGCCCGCCCGCTCTTCTTCGTTCCGCTGGCGCAGCACTCGAAATACGCGGACAGCTCGTTGATGCAGCAGATCGACGACGAGACCCATTTCATCGAGGGCGCCGTCCTCGAGGTGCACGGCAGCATGGAAGGCCTCGAGCCGCAGATCCGCCAGGTGCTCTCGGAGGTGGATCCCAACCTGACCCTGCTGAGTGTGCGGACGCTGGAGGACCAGGTGGATTCGCGCTTCGATCAACAGCGGGCGGTGGCCAACATGACGGGCCTCTTCGGGATTCTGGCGCTGGTGCTGGCCGCGGTCGGTCTCTACGGCGTGACCGCCTACACGGTTGCGCGCCGGACGGGCGAGATTGGCCTGCGCATGGCGCTCGGCGCCGATCGGGCCAGCGTCATCCGCCTGGTGCTGCGCGGAGCGTTCCTCCAGGTCGCTATCGGTCTCGGGATCGGCGTCCCGGCAGCCATGGGCTGTGCGCGGCTCATCGCCTCCCAGCTTTATCACGTTCACGGATGGGACCCGATGGTGCTGGGCGGCTCGATCCTCACTCTGGGCGTTTGCGCGCTGGCGGCCAGCATCATCCCCGCGCAGCGCGCCGCCTCCATCGACCCGGTGAAGGCGCTGCGGGTGGAGTAGCGGCGAACCAAACGACGGCCGGGTGCAGCGCCCAAGCCGGGCTGCACCCCGCTTATTTCCCGATGGCGATGACTTCGAAACTGCCGGGAATAATCGGCGGCCGTTGCCGCGGATGCTCCGGGGTCGGGGCGGGCCGGGGGCCGAAGTCGGCGGTCACCGTGTAGAGATGGCTTCCGTCGGGATCCATGGCCATGGTCCGCGCCCCGCGCTTCGTCGGCAGGTTCTGGACGACGGTGTAAGCATCGGGAGAATCCTCGTGGACGACGGTGATCGTTCCGCTGCCGCCGTTCGAGCTGAAGGCATACTGATCGGCGCTGGAGAAGCGGGCGGCGTCCGGTCCGTCGCCGATTGTGGGGCTGGTGACGACCTTGCCGCTGTCGGCGTCCACGACCGCCATGGTTCCGTCGCACACGGCGAAGAGCCGGCGGTGCCGGCGGTCGATGGCGAGGCCGGAGGGTCCTTCGCAGGGGGCGATGGGCCAGGTCGCCGTCACCGTATGGGTCTTCGCGTCGATGCGAACGATTTCGCTCTTGTCCTCGATATTGTCGTAGACCGAGCCCTGGCCGTCAGCGACGGGAAACTCCGGCTTACCCGGCAGAGCGACCGTCGCCACCACGGTGTTCGTGGCGGTATCGATCACCGTTGCATCGTGGCTGCGGCCGTTGAAAGCCCACACCGTTTTGGTGGCCGGATCGAAGACTTCGCCGTCGGGACCGGTGCCGGCGGGAATGGTCTTCTCAATCGTGTTGGTTTTGCGGTTGAACTCCGCCACCTGGTTGGCGCCGCCGTCGGTGATGTAGCCGTGAATGCCGTCCGACGAAAAGACCACCCCATGTGTGCCGTGCAGGCCGGTGATGTCCGCGACCTGTTTGCCGGAATTTGTATCCACGACCATTACATGATCGCCGCGGGTGATGTAGAGCAGCTTGGAAACAGGATCGACTCCCATGTAGTCCCAGCCACCATCGCCGCCGAGTTTCCATTCATGCTCGACGTGAAACGGGCCATTCGCAGCCTGGTTCTGGGCCGGGGTTTGAGCCGTATTCTGAGCCGGGTTCTGAGCAAAGACCGGCGCAGCCACCCACGCCAGAACGGCTGCCGCAGCCAGCACAACTCTTCCGCAAACTTTCATGGTGAACCTTCCCTCCATCGGACAGGCGAGCCAAGCACGCATGCGAAACACGCGTGCCTGAAACGCCCACTCAGAGTACGCCGTGAAGATGAAGTTTCCGAAAGATTGCGCCGGGCTGCAGCTTTGTCACGCGCGAGCGGGGTGGCTCTCCACTCAGCGCTGCTCTGTTTTCAATTCGCGCAGCTGCTCGGAAAGGCGCGCGGCGTTGCGGGGAAAGACCGCGTCCCCGGCCAGGCCGCTGGTCTCGAGATGCGCATCGGCCACATAGCCGACGAACTGGCCGGCATGGCCGCGTTTCACCTGGAGTGCTGCGGCCACGGCCGCTTCCACGGCATGCTCGCCCGTCACTTCCAGGAGCACCACATCGAATTTACGGTAGCGCAACTCCTCCGTCAGCTGCGCATAGTTGCCAGCGTATTCAATCGCCATTCCGCGCTGGCGCAAAGCCTGATGCATCGCACTGCCCTGCCTTTCAGAATCGCTTGCCAGCAGGACCGACGGATCGGCCGAAGTAGGACCCTCATGATCTTTCGTATGGGTCATCATCATGGGCGTACTTTCTCCTCTCTCTGATGAACCGCGTGAATGGTCTGCGTCCCGTTCGCTTTTTCGATCCTCGTCCGCCCAGGCGATGGAGCTGCCTGACGCCAAATTCCGCGAGGAACCCGGGGACACGCCGCGCGGCACCGGGAAAACCAGGAGGCCTGGACAGAATTGGCTCCCGGCGCCGTCGCCGCACGCTGCCGGAAGGGAGCAAGACCGGGTCCAAACCCGCGACCCCCTCGTAAACGACGGCGAAGAGGGTAGTTGAGGGGCGAAGGGCCCAGGGCAACCAATCGCAGGGGGGAAGTTCTGTCCGGTTCTTCGGCAAATTCTCCTGCCGGGCCCAGCCACTCTGCGGCGAATTCCCGCGCCGGGCATCGAATGTCTGGGGTATTGTCGAACCATGCACGTGCAGCTCGCATCGATCCAACAACTTGCGGCCTTCGTTTCACCGGCGGGCGCCGCCGAGGAGGCGCTGCACTCCACCTATGTCCGTTTTTCGCTGCTGGCGCTCAGCTCCATCTTCTTTCTGGTGGATCCGTTCGCGGCGATTCCCTCCTTCATCGCCATTACGGCGGGAGTGGACAACGCAAGGCGGCGCCGGATGGCCTGGAAGGCCTCCATCACATGCTTTATTGTGCTGATTGCATTTGCTTTAGCCGGGAAGTATATCTTTTCCCTGTTTGGCATCAAGCTGCCGGCATTTGAGATCGCGGGAGGGCTGATCCTGCTGCTGATCGGCATTGACATGATGGAGGCGCGGCGGTCGCCGACCCAGGAATCGCAGGACGAAACCCAGGAAGGCGCGGCCAAAGAGGATGCGGGCATTGTGCCGCTCGGCATCCCGATGCTGGCCGGGCCGGGCGCGATTTCGAGCGTGATGGTGCTGGTGGGCCAGGCGCCCAACCACTGGCAAATGCTGGCGATTCTGGGATCGATCACGATTACGGCGTTTGTCAGCTTCCTGGTGCTGAGCGCGGCGAACCGGGTGCGGGCGCTGCTGGGCGAGACGGGCATCCGCATCCTGGTGCGCATTATGGGACTGCTGCTGGTGGCGCTGGCGATGCAGTTCTTTGTGAATGGGCTGACGGACCTGGGCATCATTGCGAGGCACTGAAGATTATCGGAAGGCTGGTTGACGTCCCGGCGAGGGCGGATCCGCACGCCCTGCGTTTTCCACGGTTTTGGAGGGTTTTCCTCACTTGCGCGGGCGTCCTCGGTCCGCTATTCTCAGTGAGGTGATTCCTGCGTGCCTGGCGGTTGCGTGAGCAGCTAAAGAGTGTTACGATAGGAATCGATTGATAGCAGTGGGATAAGGCTTCGCCCGGCGGATTTTCGTAATCCCCAGTTGTGAAGGTGAGCGAAGCGGGATCTGTTCGACAGGCGTTGCGCTGAAGCGCACGAGAGCCAGACAGAACAATCCATTGCAAGTGGGAGTTGAGGGCGTTGTGCGCTCTCTGAATTCCCGACCTGGCGGTCAGCCGCCACCGTGAGGAATGCTCGCGGGATGGTCTTTCTCAGATTTGGCGCTTCAAAGTTTCTCCGCAGCGAGAGAGAAGCTGAGTTGCGTGAACGGCCCGGTGGAACCAAAGCGATTAACTCAATCGCTTGACACAGGTGCCCGAGATTCGATAATCTTGAAAAGTTCGCGCAAAATTGAAGCGCAACAAGTTCGAGGACAGGCAAACGGTTTCAAAACCGCTTGCTGCCTTCGATCCAAAGCGGCCCGCTCAGGCGGCAAACCGTCAGGATCTTTGACAATCAGGTTGAACATGCCAGTCGTGAGAATACGAATCGATCAGGTTTGATCATTCTCACAATGTAGTGCTTCGATGCGTTTTCGAGCGCAGCGAAGCCGATTCCTCCGGAGACCTCCGTCCCCGGTTGGAGTCATCAGGTTTCAAACGAGAGTTTGATCCTGGCTCAGAATCAACGCTGGCGGCGTGCCTAACACATGCAAGTCGATCGAGAAAGTGGAGCAATCCATGAGTACAGAGGCGCACGGGTGAGTAACACGTGACTAACCTACC
>DATAWS010000012.1:0-671211 GCA_036267095.1 Acidobacteriaceae bacterium | reverse complement strand
GGTTTGCGCGGGATTACGAGGTGCGCGGACTGGTGCAGTACGAGGGCTGGAAGGCTCCCGTGTACCAGCCGGGCGCGCACAGCGACACCCTGGTGGAAGGGCAGATTACCTGGTTCCCCAAACGTCAGGGGAACTGAGCGGTAACTGAGGGGCGCTATGAAGCGGTTCCCTCAGATCCGGATCGCTGAAGCCCGGATCGCTGACCCAGTGGCTATGAGCCTGCCTGGCCCTTCTTGTTGCCTGGACGTTATTCTTTGCCTGGCCTTTCCATGCTGACTGCTGCGGAACTCGATCGCTTGTGTGTTGTTCTTGTTGCGAGCCGGAACCCGTTGAATATCGGCGCGGCGGCTCGGGCCATGTCCAACTTTGGGTTTCTTCGCTTGCGGGTGGTGCGGCCCTATGATGTTGCCTTTCGCGAAGCGCGGTCGGCTGTGGATGCCGAGCCGGTTCTGACTGCGGCAGAGGAGTTCGATGAGGTGAGGGCGGCGGTTGCCGACTGCTCGCTGGTGGTGGGAACGACGGATGGAAGCCGGCGGAATCCGCAGGAGTTGCTCTATCGTCTGGAAGAGGCTGCGGAGTTGGTGCAGGAGCGGCTGCGCTCGGGCTCCAAGGTTGCCGTGCTGTTCGGTTCCGAGAAGGTGGGGCTCTCGAATCATGAGCTGAACCACTGCGATGTTCTGCTGCGAATTCCCACGCGGATGGAACATTCTTCGATGAATCTGGGGCAGGCGGTGGGCATTGTCCTGTACGAGTTGGTTCGCGGGGCGGGGGTTGCGGAGGGCGAAGCGGATGTTGCCGGCGTTGGGGATCCGCGGGCGACGGCCGGCGACCGGGAACGGCTGGCTGGACTGCTGCTGGAGGCGCTTGCGGGGAGCGGGTATACGCATCATGGTCCGGAGGCGTCGCTCGAGGAGAAGGTGCGGCGGCTGGTGCGGCATCTGCAGTAGACTCACGCGGAAGCGCAGGAATGGATGGGTCTGGTGCGGAAGATGCTCTGGAAGATGGAGAACGGAACCCATCCCACCTACCCCCCTCCTCCCCCTTTCCTGGGCTCGTGACTTGTTTTGTTGGCTTTGGCGGGGTCATCAAATTTGACATTACGGCATGTAACTGGGCATGGAGCAGTTATGAGGAGGACGTAACTACGTCAGTTGCAGCTGCGATTGCGGCACTCGCGATCGCGATGATCCCGGATGATTGAATGCGAAGCAGATGGGAGGCGGTCGTATCTGCTACAGATACGACTGCGGGTGACATGAATGCGGCCATGAATGATGCATGTGCGGCCGAGATTGATGCAGGTACAGCCGTGTTGATGCTGGACGCCCAGGTGCGGAGAGTCCCTGTGTCCCAACAGGAGGAATCAAGTACACACGAGGGGAAGGAGCGGTTTGATCCCATGTCCCGATACCTGGGACGTGGGGGATTTCTTTGTTTCTACTCTATAAGTTAAGAATATCAGGTTTGGAGTTTAAGACTGCCAACTTTGTTTGGAGTTAGTTGGTTGTAAGTGGCTTATTTTCCTGGGCTATTACTTTGGTGCGAAGGCGACGGTCTTGACAGTTTTTGGGGGTGAATCCCCGAGGCCTTATCTGCGACGCGTGAAGCATTGGCGAATGAAGTTAGGAGGGCGTGGAGGAAAAGAGAGCGACCAGGCCCTCGGGAATTGTCGGATGGGCGAGGATCGCCTCGCGCAAAGCGGCGGAAGGCATTTTGCCGAGCATGGCGATTTCGACGCAGCCCATCATTTCGCCGGCGCCCACGCCCAATGCGGCAAAGCCCAGGATCCGATCGCTGTCAGGATCCACCAGACATTTCAGGAAGCCGCGCGTCTCCATGAGGCTGCGGGCGCGCAGGACGTTGGTCATGGGAACTTTGAAGAGCCGGCAGGGAATTCCCTGGGCCTTCGCCTCTTTCTCGGTCAGTCCGACGCGTGCGAACTCGGGATCGGTAAAGAGGCAGAAGGGAACCAGCCGGCCGGTGGTTGCGCGGTTTTGGCCCAGCAGGTTGTCGCGAACCACGCGGAAGTCATCTTCGCTGATGTGCGTGAATTGCGGACTGCCGGCGACCTCGCCGATGGCCCAGACGCCGGGGGCTGTGGTTTCCAGGCGCTGGTTGACCTTAATGTAGCCGTGACCGGTTAACTCGACCCCAGCCACCTCGAGGCCGATATCTTTGGTATTCGGCGCGCGGCCGGCGGCGACTAACAGGTGCGTGCCCTGGAGCGACTTTTCCGTATCGTTCTGTTCGAAGGTGATCTTGACCGACTGTCCCGATGTTCCGGACACGCTTTTCACCTTCGCCTGAAAGACAAGGTCGATGCCTTCGTCCTGGAAAAGTTCCTGCAGACCCTCGCCGATGTCGTCGTCTTCTCCGTGAATCAGGCGATGATTGCGGTCGATGACGGTGACGCGGCTCCCGAAGCGGCGCATCGCCTGGGCAAATTCGAGGCCCACATAGCCGCCCCCCAGGACCAGGAGGTGTTGGGGGACGACGTCGAGCTCGAGCGCCTCGATATGGGTGAGCGGCCGGGCGGAGGCGAGGCCGGGAATGTCTCCGATCAGGGCATGGGTTCCTGTGCAGATCACCACGTTCTTCCCGCGCAGCATACGGGTGGTTCCATCGGGGAGCGCGGCCTCGATCGTCCGCGGAGCTACGAAGCGGCCCTCCGCCATGATGAGCTCGGCGCCGCTCCGGCGATAGAGGGCCAGGTGGGCCTCGACCAGTCCCTGCACCATGGTGCGTTTCCGCTCGCGCACGGCGGGCATGTTCACGTCGAAGCGGTCGATGACGATGCCGAACTCCTGGGCGCGCCGGACATACTGCGCGACGCGGGCGGTGTGGATGATGTTCTTGCTGGGCAGGCAGGCGATGTTGGGACAGGATCCTCCAACATATATCCGCTCGACGACGGCGACCCGTTCTCCCCGTTCGGCAAATGTCCAGGCCAGCAACTTTGCGCCGGTGCCGCTGCCCAGGATCAGCAGGTCATAGTCTTCCGGTTTTGCTTCCAAGGCCATGCGAATTCTGCTCCTTCACAGGGGATGAATCGGAGTTTGGGCTGCTGTGGGTACGTTCAGATGCTCTTAATCTCGCCTCCGTCGATCCTGACGGAGGTTCCGCTGATCCACCTGGCGGAAGGCGACACCAGGTAAGCCATCAGGTCGGCAATCTCTTCCGGCTGGCCGAAACGCGCGATGCCCACTTCTTCCGGGAACTTCTTTACCGCCTCTTCCACGGTGAGGTTGTGAGCCGGCGCCCATTTCTCGAAGAACGACTGCCGGCGTCCGGTCATCACGGCGCCGGGCACCACGCTGTTTACCTGCACTCCGTCGCGAATGCCCTGCTCGGCGAAGGCTTTGGCCAGGGCGATGATGGCGGCGTTCACGGCAGCGACGGCAGCGAATCCCGGCCTGGGATCGAGAGCTGCGCTTCCGGAAATGAGAACGACGGAGCCACCTGAAGCCCGGAGGGCCTGCCAGGCGCGAATGGTGAGCCGGCGCGCGCCATGGAGCTTGAGGGCAAGGCCGTCCTCCCACTGCGCGTCCGTCATCTCGAACAAGTCGATCTGCGGGACGGCCCCTGCGATATTGAGCAGGGCGTCGATTCTGGCAAAGCGCTGGAGTGCGGCGCCGATGACGGTTTCCGCCGCGTCGGGAGCGCGCAAATCGAGCGCGCAGATGAGCGGCTCCGCGCCGGCTGCCCGCACGCCCTCGGCGGTTTGTTCCAGTGCATCGCGACTTCTCGCTGCCAGGACGACGGCGGAGAAGTCGTGCGCGAGACGCAATGCGGTCGAGCGTCCGATTCCCTGACTTGCGCCCGTGACGACAGCAACCCGATTGTTCTTCATTCGCTTCCTGCGCTCACATTCCGGAGGCTGCCTGCACGGCCTCGGTGAGAATGTCGACCACGCAAAGGGGCTGCGTGTACATGGGTGTGTGGTCCACAGCGCAGGTGCGCACGGTCGCGCCCATGCGGTCGGCCATGAAGCGCTGGGTCTCGGCCAGAATCATGCGATCCTCTTCTGCCAGGAGGTACCAGGACGGGGTTGTCCTCCATGCCGGAGCGGGAGCCGCTTCCTGAATACACTCAAGGGCAATGGGCCGCTGGATGGCAGCCATGATGGCGAGCTGGTCGCGGGAGGCCTTGTGGGCAACGGCATGGTCGAAGCCACCGTCGGGCATCCAGATCAGGCCATGAGCGTCGGGCTGGAGGTGGGGAGCCTGGGGATGCGGGGCTGTCCGATAGAAGACGTCGGCCACGGTCTCGCCCTCATCGGGGGCGAGGGCGGCCACATACACCAGTGCCTTCACGCGCTCGTCGTGCAGGGCGGCGACGACCGCACCGGCATAAGCGTGGCCGGCGAGAATGACAGGGCCGGTCGTCCTTTCAATGGCGCGTCGCAGAGCAGCCGCATCAGCGGAAAGCGAGGTGAGGGGAATGGGCGCGGCGATCACGTGAAGGCCATGCCTTTGCAGCGGCAGAATGACATTGCTCCAGCACGATCCATCGGCCCATGCGCCGTGAACCAACACCACGGTCGCGGGAGATCGGCTCATCCTCAGGCCTCCTCGCTGGGGCGGCCAGGGATGCCGTGCGCCTTTAGAAATTCCTTTGTCGCAGCAGCGATCTCGACCACGTGGGTCTCGAGGGCGAAGTGTCCGGTGTCGAGGAACCGGACCTGGGCCTGGGGATTGTCTTTGCGGAAGGCTTCTGCTCCGGCGGGAATGAAGAAGGGATCGTTCTTTCCCCAGATCGCGAGCAGCGGCGGCTTGATCCGGCGAAAGTACTCCTGAAATTTCGGATAGAGTTTCACGTTCGACGCGTAGTCCAGGAACAGGTCGAGCTGGATGTCCTTGTTTCCCGGCCGTTCGAGCAGGGCCGTGTCGAGGGTCCAGGACTCGGGGGGAACCGAGTCTGGATTTGCGACGCCATGGGTGTACTGCCAGCGCGTGGCTTCGGGGGTAAGGATGTTTTTGCGGAGGACCTCGCGGTTCTCGGGCACAGGCTTCGCCCAATATTGCCGGATGGGGCCCCACGCATCCCCGAGGCCTTCTTCGTAGGCATTGCCATTCTGCGAGACGAGGGCGGTCACGCGTTCCGGATGACGCATTGCCAGGCGAAAGCCGGTGGGGGCACCGTAGTCGAAGACGTACATCGCATAGCGCCGGAGGTGGAGGGCGTCGGTCAGGGCCTCGATGGTGTCGGTCAGCGCTTCAAACGAGTAGGTGTACTTCCCTTCTTCGGGGACCTCGGTGAATCCAAAGCCAGGGAGGTCCGGAGCGATCACCCGATATTCGTCCGCGAGCCGCGGGATGAGGTCGCGATACTGGAACGAGGACGAGGGAAAGCCGTGCAGCAGGAGAATGACGGGCGCGGTTTCCATGCCGGCCGATCGATAAAAGACGCGGACGCCGTCGGCTTCCACAGTGTGGACCGAGGTCAGCGGCACGGCCGATGGGCTGGCTGACTTCGTTCGGTTGTCGGGAGCTTTCTGTTCGGATGTTGGGCTCACAGGATTCCCACCTTATCTTGGCGGCGGGCGTGCACCGCCGTGGATTTCGTCTGACTGCGGTGCAAGCTCGATGCCAAAGCCGAAGGGTCGGCTCCCCTGGCTGGGTGCGGCGCTAACTGCTTTGCGTGTTGCGGGTTCGATGGGCGTGGAGGGTTGATCTCGGTCGATCCATGACAAAATGCGCGACGGAGGTTCAGCAGTGACGGAGGTCAGTCACGGCGTTCGTCGCGCCTGTTCGTCGCGGCGGGCGTGGAACCGCCGGTCGAGGGAGAGCGGAGTTGGGCCCATCAGCACCAGTGCGGCGAGCGACGCCGGGCAGAGCAAGTCGCATTCGTATCCTGGCGGTCCAAATCGAACTCCCGCGGGTGTCGCGGCCGGGAGCTTGATCGAGCTGAAGCCATAGGGCGAGCGGGTGAGGATAGCAGCGAGGCCGGCGCGCAAGGGGGGGGACGATCTTCCCGGGTTATCGCCAGCGGGCGATCAGTTGCCGTGCCACTCCGGGCAGATCCGGTGCGACGGCCTGCGGTTGTGGCAAGCCCGGGACGGGCAGGGGCGCGTTTCCCGGCCGCATGACGAGTCCGGCAGCGAATCCCATGCTTTGCGCTCCCAGCGTGTCCCAGGTGTGGGCGGCGATCAGGCAAAGGTCCGACGGTTCGGTTTCGAGGAGTTCGGCCGCGAGCCGGTAGACCTCCGGGGCGGGCTTGAAGCGGCGGACGCTGTCGACGCTGAACTGGCGCTCGAAGAAGGTTGCGAGGCCGGCGCGTTCGACAGCGGTGCCGTCCTTGTCCGGCGGCGAGTTGGTCAGGGTCATGAGGCGAAACCCGGCGTCCTTCAGCATCCGCAGTCCTTCGGGAACGTCGGGGTGCGCCGGCATGGAGAGCATCCGGGCTCGCAGTTCCTCCAGGTCCGGTTTTCGTACAGGCACGCTGTAAATGCTGCCCAACATTTCGAGGACACCCTGGCCGAGGGTAAAGAATGTTTCGTAGTAGCCAGCCAGGGTGATCACATTCGAATAGAGAACCAACTGGTTGAACCATTCGCGCAGGACGCGTGCATCGCCAAACATCTGTTCAAACAGGGGGGCGAGCGATTCAATGTCGATCAGGGTTTCGTTGACGTCGAACAGGATGATGGAGGGGGAAGCGAGGGGGTTGGCAGTCATGCGGGTCTCTCTCACACGGCCAGGCGGATCCCGCTGCATTGCCAGCGAGTCGCAGGGCGGAAAAAATTGCGATAGGTGGGACGCATGTGGGGGGCGGGCGTCAGGCAGGATCCGCCGCGCAGGACGATTCGGTTCGACATGAACTTTCCGTTGCATTCTCCCAGCGTGCCGGGAAGCGGGGCGTATCCGGGATAGCCTGTGTAGGCGCTGGCCGTCCATTCCCAGCAATCTCCGAAGAGCTGTTCCACACCGTCTCCGGACGCAGGCCGGGGATGCAGCTCTCCGGTGTCCAGCAGATTACCGGTGCAGGGTTCGCGGCCGGCCAGGAATTCCCATTCCACCTCGGTGGGCAGGCGGCAGCCGCGCCAGCGCGCGAAGGCGTCGGCTTCAAAAAAACTGATGTGGCCGACGGGCGTATCCAGCAGGAGGGAGAGGCCGCGCCATCCGCGGAGGGTAAAGATTCGCCAGCCGGTTCGGTCATCCGAGTTGCGCTCCCAATAGAGCGGAGCCTCCCACTTTCCCTGCTCTACGGCCTGCCATCCGTCGGACAACCAGAGGCTGGGGCGGGAGTAGGCATCATCTGCCAGGAACTCCAGGAACTCGCCGCAGGTCACCAGGCGGTTGGCGAACTGGAAGGGTTCGAGGCAGGCGCGGTGGCGGGGTGTCTCGTTGTCAAAGCAGAAGTCGAAAGGGTCGTGGGGATTCGGCGAATGGCCGATCTCGACCAGTCCGCCCTCGACGCTGTGCCATCGCAGCCGGGGGAGAGAATGGGCCGGTCTGCGATCGGGCAAGGGGTCGTGGTAGGCGGGATGGATGGGGTTCGAGAAGAATGCGTGTTTGATATGGGTGAGGGCGAGTTCCTGGTGCTGCTGCTCGCGATGGAGACCCAGGAGGATACGCCGCGAGGTCTCCGCTTCGATCGAGCTCGTCAGCAGACGTTCCATGGCTGCATCGACGTGGGCGCGAAAGGCGAGCACCTGTTCAAGCGAAGGACGCGAAAAGGAGGTGCGCAGCTGCTTTTCCGGAATCGGCTCGGGGAGAGCGACGCAATCGGTGTAGAAAATGCGAGGGAAATCTGCGGGGTAGGGTTGGTAATCCGCGAGGAAGGGCCGGAGGACGAAGGTTTCGAAGAACCACGTGGTGTGGGCCTGGTACCATTTCACGGGGCTGGCTTCGGGGCAGGACTGCACCAGCTGATCCTCGGCGGACAACCGTGCGGTGAGAGAACGGGTTGTCGAGCGGACGGTCCTGTATTTCGACTGGAGAATCGACATGGGCGTTTGTGGATCGGGTGCCTTCTGGGCCGACAGCAGGGGCGGGTGACGAATGCGAGCGGGATGCACCTGCTTTTCTCATGACAGCAGGAGCACGCCGCGTACCAGGATCGGGCGCCGGGGAAGCCCGACGGAGGGACAGGCAAATGCTTCCACTGCACAGTGCTTTTGCGGGAGATGGCGGGCGTGGGCGTATCCGCCGATGACAGATTTGTGACCGATCTTCGCCACTGACGGGCACTTGTCGCCAGGGCTGTCGCGGCGGCGGGGACAGGCGTGGGCGCGACGCGCTCAGTTCCGGACTGCGCTCTCGCGCGATGGGGATGAGGGGCGAAAGATTCGCAGCTTCCGCATTTTGTAAGCCAGAGAGGTTCGCTTCATTCCCAATCGCTGGGCCGCGCCGTTGCGGCCGCCCACCACCCAGTTGCTGGCTTCGAGCGCGAGGAGAATATGATTTCGCTCGACTTCCCGGAGGCCGCTCACCGGCAGAATCGGTTCCTTTGCTGAGCCGAAGGCCTCCAGCTCGGAGATGGGCGCGCGGAGGACCGTGTGGGGAGAAAGAATCACCGCTCTCTCGATGAAGTTCTGGAGTTCGCGGACATTGCCGGGCCAGCGGTAGCGCACCAGCGCATCCATCGTTTCGGGAGGGATGGTGTCGATTCTGCGGTTCATGCGCCGGGCATAGAGTTCGGTGAAATGGCCGACGAGCTGGGGAATGTCCTCGGTTCGTTGCCGCAGGGCGGGAACGTTGATGGGAAACACCTTCAGCCGGTAATACAGGTCTTCGCGAAAGGTCGTCTGCCGGACCATGGCGGCGAGATCGCGATGGGTGGCGGCGATCACGCGCACGTCCACTTTGTGGGTATGGTTGCTGCCCAGCCTTTCAAACTCGCGCTCCTGCAGAACGCGCAGTAATTTTGCCTGGAGTTCCAGGGGAATATCCCCGACCTCGTCGAGAAACAGGGTGCCCTTATGGGCCAGCTCAAAGCGTCCGGTTTTTTGCGCAATCGCTCCAGTGAAAGCTCCTTTTTCGTGTCCGAACAGTTCGCTTTCCAGCAGGCCGAGGGGGATGGATGCGCAGTTCAGTTTGACGAAGGAACGCTCGCGGCGGCTGCTGAGGTTGTGAATGGCGCGGGCAATGAGTTCCTTTCCGGTTCCTGTTTCTCCGAGAATGAGGACGCTGGAGTCGGTAGGCGCGACCACTGAGACCAGGTGGAGTGCGGTCTTCAGCGCGGGGCTCTGGCCGACAATATTTCCAAATTCGGTGCGAATTTCTTCTTCCAGATAAAGTCTCTGTGTCTTTTCGCGGGTCCGGTCCTCGGTGGCCCTTTCGAAATCAAGCGCGTTCTCGACGGCAATGGCGACCTCGCGCGCCACTTGTTCGAGGAAAGAAAACTCTTCCTGGGAGAAGGCTCGTTCGGACCGGCTGAACGCCCCCAGCACGCCGACCACGCCTTTGCGGCCGATGAGCGGAAGCTCGCAGCCCGACTTGAGGCCCTCGGCCTGGACGCGCTCGAAGAAGCGCTGGCCTTCGCGGGTGCCGAAGGTTTCCGGATCGTCGCGGAGATCTTCCAGGCGATGGATATGCAGATTTTTGCCGGTGAGAAAGGCCTTGCCGCAGGTCGATCCGCGGATGGGGACCATGGCGCCGTCGGTGATGGCGCCTCGGCCGCCGGAGTTGTAGAGAATGGTGGTGCGCAGCTGTTCGCTCTCCGGCTCGGGGAGCAGGAGGGCGCAGAAGTCGCAGCGGGTGACGCGCAGCAAATCCGTCGACAGGGTTTCCACCAGGTGATGGAGGTCCAGCTTGGAGGTTATGCTGTTGGTGATCTCGAGAAGCAGCCGCAGCCGGTCGCGTTCGAGCCGGCTTCTTTGCTCGCTTCTGTGGCGTTCGATGGCGATGCCCGCAATATGGCCGGCGTTTTCAATCAGATGCAGGTCGGTGGCATCCGGCCTGCGCACTTCGCGGTAGAGGATCGCGAAGGTTCCAAGCACGCCGCCTTCGCTGGTGAACAGAGGGCGCGACCACACCGATCGGATGCCAAAGGGCGCAACCAGTTCGCGGTACTCGTCCCACAGCGGGTCGGCGAGGATATCGGTCGCGTACACGGGCTCTCGGCGATAGATCGCGGTTCCGCAGGAAGCGCCACGGGGGCCCACCAGCATTGGCCCGACGCGGGCACTGAATCCAGGGAGGCTGGGCGCCGCCACACAATGGATTTGCCGGCCGTCTTCATCGGGAAGCCAGACGGTGCAGAGGGTTCCATCTCCGCGGGACTCCACCAGCCGGGCAATGATGGTGAGGACCTCAGGGAGCGGAGCTGCGGCGAGAATCAGCCGGAGAAGATCGAGCACCGACTCACTGGAAAACAAGCTGGACTCGCGGTGGGTATCCTGCTGCGCGGCGAGCTGCGTAGGAGATGGCATGGTTGGCTCCATCGGCCCTCCTCTCTGCAGTGCGATTGCAGAAGCGCCGCCGTTCCGCGCGGGAACGCCGGCGGGAACGCCGTCTCTCCAGTGTGAAATTGGCTAACGGTACTCGTCAATGGGCGGAAGGATGACTGCCGAACTCCGATCGGCGGGTACTATCATCGTTTGGTTGCCCAATGGCTGATCAGGAGACGTGGGATGAAGCGTTCCTCAGCATCGGCACCACGCCGCGCAAATAGCGTTCGGATTAGACGGGCCGGTCATCTTTGAGAGCCCCGAGACGGGCCAGCACTGCGCCGACATGCTTCTGATCTCGCCGAATACGCCGCACGCCCATCCGGCGTTTGGTGCGGTGGCGTTTCTGTACCTGCACCCGGAAAGCATCGAGTGGGTTAGCTTTCCCGGCCGAATCGACTCTATTCTCTGACAATCCCGGGCAACGACTTTTTGTTGCATTGAAGCGCCATTTTCAATAGCTTTGTCGCATCTCGATTCAAGCCCTTTGTTGGACGATCTGTGGTCGTGGTGCGCCCGATTCTCCCTGGTTGCGACCGATCGCCAACCTCACCTTGAAAGGAAGAACGATCGTGAGCCTGTTTCGCCTCCGCCTGGCCGTTGTTGTCTGCTCCCTGTGTGTGCTGTTCACTTCGGTCGCGCCCGCGCAGGATCAGAGCGGCGACAGGGTTGATTTGGGGGCTTTGACTCAGATCAAGGATGAAGCCTTCTACCACTCCCAGGTCATGAACAGCCTGTTCTACATCTCCGAGGTCTATGGACCGCGCGTGAACAACAGCCGCAATCATCGAGCGGCTGCCGAGTGGGCGATGCAGCAGATGAAGGACTGGGGACTTCAGAATGTGCACCTGGAGAGGTGGGGGCCTTTTGGCTATGGCTGGCAAATCAAGAAGTACTATGGAGCGCTGGAAACGCCGGCATACGCCGCTCTCATCGGTTTTCCTCTGGCATGGACGCCGGGAACCGACGGCCCGGTAACCGCCGACGCCGTCCTGGCGCCTCTCCACTCGGCTGAGGATTTCGCGAAGTATAAGGGCAAGCTGAGGGGCAGGATCGTGCTGATCTTCGACCCGCGCGAACTATCGCTGCATACGGAGCCGGACGCGCACCGCCTGACCGATGAGGAGATCGAGGCGCGCACGAAGACCGCGGACCCCTCTCATGTCGGTTTCGGCTTTCGGCCGGGAGCGGCGGCGCCTCGGCCGGGTGAATTCACGCCCGCGTCCCTTTCCACAGCAGCGCCGAGCGGTCGCATCCTGCGCAACCAGGTGAATGCCTTCCTGAAGGAAGAGGGTGTGGCTGTCGCGTTGACGCCGGGCTATAACGGTGATGATGGCACGATCTTTGCATCGTACGGCGGATCGCAGGACCCCAAAGATCCGGTGGGGCCGCCCATGGCAGCGATTACGCCGGAGCAGTACAACCGCATCTGCCGGTTGCTGGAGCACGGCATTACCCCCAAACTGACCTTCGACATCGAAACCGAATACCAAAAGGACGATCTGATGGGATTCAACGTGATCGGTGAGATTCCGGGTACAACGAAGGCCGACGAGGTGGTGATGGTGGGCGGCCATTTCGACAGCTGGCAGGGTGGCACAGGAGCCACCGACAACGGTACGGGCTCGGCGGTGGCCATGGAAGCGGTGCGCATTCTGGCCACGCTGCACAAGCCGATGGCTCGCACTGTCCGCGTGGCCTTGTGGGGCGGAGAGGAAGAGGGCCTCTACGGTTCTCTGGCCTATGTGCAACAGCACTTTGCTCCACGCGACACCATGGTGAAAACGCCGGAGTATGACAAGCTGGATCTCTACATGAATGACGACTCGGGCTCGGGGAAGTTCCGGGCGGTGTCGGCGCTGGGGAATGCGCAACTCGCGTCGATTTTTCAGTCGTGGATTGCGCCCATCAGGGATTTGGGCATCGAGGCCGTCACGGGTCTGACGGCTGGGCCTACCCTGCAGCCGGGGGGGACAGACTCCACCAGCTTCTCGTGGATCGGCCTGGACGGCGTCGGGTTTATGCAGGATCCGCTGGAGTACGGCACGCGTACCCACCACTCGAACATGGATCTGTATGACCGCGTGCAGAAGGGCGACGTGATGCAGGGAGCCATGATCGAGGCATGGTTTGCCTACAACGCCGCCACGCGTGACGAGATGCTGCCCCGGATTGAAACACCGGCTCCCCTGGCGAAGTAGCCGGTCGGGCGGGGACCCGAGCGCTCGCCCCGAGTTCACCGTCGCCAGCGATGATCCGCACGCGCCTTTCAAACTCACGGCTTCGGGGACTGGCTTTCAGGCAGCCTCCGGCTTCTGGACCCAGTTCCTCACGCTGCTGGGACTCGCCCACCCGTAGCCGGCAGCAGGTTTCCGTGACCGGCCAGCATATTCGGCGGCCCGGATGCTTATGTGGTGATCCAACTGCGGACCAGGTTCGCAAGATCCGCTGCAGAGGACGGACCAGCCGGGAGGTCGAATCCGGGCGGGGCGATCATCGCGGCCTGGCCCAGATGATCGGATATGCAGAGACAAAGGGTGTCCGAATATTCCGCATAGCGATCGGCCGCCAACCATATATAGCGCGCCAGAACAACGGCATCGAGGGCGCTGCTTTCGGGATCGTCGGTATCCGGAACGGGGCTGATCTTCTCCTGGTTTTCAAAAACTGCGATGCTGCTGAACGGTTTGGGCCGGGCTCGCACTCCGAAGCGCGCCACCAGGACCTGCGGACGGGCCCTGCGCAGCGCTTCGGATGAAGCCCACTCGACAAAGGCGTTGGAAAAGACCGGTGAGCCATTGCCGCTGAGGAAAAGGCCGATGACGAAATCCCTGAGTCTGGGCTGTCCGTTGAGCGCGGGAGGCGACCAGGGCGACCAGTCCGTCTGCCGGAGATGGAGCATCACCTGATCGGCGGCGGTCAGAT
The DNA here is from genome assembly GCA_036267095.1 of Acidobacteriaceae bacterium. GTDB lineage: Bacteria > Acidobacteriota > Terriglobia > Terriglobales > Acidobacteriaceae > Palsa-343. The sequence goes on along the minus strand of DATAWS010000012.1, from coordinate 657,893 downwards.
CGCGGGGAATCGTATTTAGCTCTTCGAGATAGCGATCGCGCAGGGGGCGAAGCGCAGAGTAGCTCAGCGAAGAGACTGCAGGGAAGGAAGCCTGTTCGGTCCAACCGCCGAGGACCGCATCGGCGTCGATCAGCCACAGATCGGATTCTTCTCTGGAGGCCATGAGGCTTGAAAGGGATGGTTGCCCGCTGTCACCGAACAGCAGCATTTGACACAGTGCGTTGGAAGTTCCGGAGAATTGGGTTGGCTTAGCGGAAGGAGCGAGGCAGTCCGCCAGTGCGCCGGCTGTCACCGGCAGGCTCTCTGGCAGGATGAGGAGGATGAGGCGGGGAACCCGTGACTTTTGCGTAGCGGTCATCGATCTTCGTTCTGCGATGACCGCAAATATCCTCTGCACTTCGCGGCGCCACTCCGCGTAGCAGGCCGAGCGCGCCAGTTGGGCGGTATTTGCGAGCGTGTTGCTGTTCTCGTCCAGGTTCCAGCTGTCTGCGCCCATTTTCACTTCCAGATTGCGCAGGGGTGCAGTAAGGTTGGTCAGCTCTGCGGATGTTAGGGAAGTCAGGACAGCGAAGAAGCCGCGGAGGTCTTCCTGCTCGAAGGGGAACAGCGAATTCCATAGTGCGATCTGTCCGTTCAGCGAAGGACGCAGGGTAACGGGAAGCCTGTCAATCGTACGGCGCCAGCTATGTAACTCCTGCTGATCGTCAGGGTGCTCGCTGGCGTGCAGTGCCATCACAATTCCCCCGTTTAGGTCCGAATCTCAGCAATGGCAGATCCGGGAAGTTTGGGCACCTTTAGCCCGAGCAACCCGGCGACGGTAGGACAAATATCGATGTGCTGGACAGGGCGTTCCACGACTCCAGGAGCAACGCCGGGGCCCAGACAGAGCATCCAGGTGGTTCTCGTCGAGTCATTGTCGAGTCGATGATTGAAGAATCCGTTGGTGACGGATCCATCCAGATCACGGCCGAATTCAGGAAGAACAAAGAGGGTCGTGCTGCCGCGGTAGACGGTATTCGATTCGATCTCATTCCAGAGCTCAGAAACGAGGCGGTCGAGCGTCCGAATTCCGGCCAGGTGAAGCGACCAGGAGCCAAAATGGGCGACCTCGACGTCGGAGAAAGTCATGACCAGGAGCGGCGGAGCGAAGGTACGAAGGATCTCTCTGGCGACCAGAAAAGTAAACTCGTCGCCGGTAACGGGCGTATGGGAAGAGACGAGGTTATCGACAGCTCGGGCAACCGACTCGCGGGTGGATGAGTCCAGAAATGAACGATTCCCACCGACAGACCAGCCGAGGCCCTCGTAATTGTCGGCCGCGAGCATCGCATCGATCTCCGGCCCCATTCCGGCGCCGGTACCGGTGTGAGCGGTGCGTCCGTGCGCTACCGCATTCAGGACCGAGTCGATGAGAAGCTGTTTCGGGAAGACGACGTTCGCACCCCATGAAGGACCAAAACCCCGTACCGAACTGGCGCCGATTCGGTCGCTCAGTGCCTTATTACTGGAAATGAACCATGCACCCGGGGCGTCAAGCCCGGTTTCCTTCCTTGCGTATTCGAAGATGGTCGGGTTTTCCGGTGGCATTCTGCCCCAGTCGTCCACCCGTTGCCAGGTGCCGGTCAGCACACTTGCGATGGTGTTGTAGTGAGATGTGACACCGGCATTGCGCACCCAGGGAAAGAAGGCAGCCTGGGACAGGAGTTCGTTGGAGAGATGAGGGATGTGGACAAGTCCTTCCGGGGAGAAGGTCTCAGAGCGACGAACCCCTCCCACCATCAGGACGACTACGCGCGGGCCGTTCCAGCGCGCGGCATGATCGAAAGCGAGCGCCTGGCCGGGGCGGCGGCACCATTGCTCAAGGAGGGCGAGAGCCCCGGCCTTGATCACCGATCGCCGTGAGAGGTCCATATCCGGCTCCGGGCCGGATCGTAAGCGGGTAAGGGTTGAGAATTCGGTGATCGTCATCACAAGCGGGAAGGGCGCGAAAGCGTTTCCAGAGGAGTGATAAGCGAAAGGCTCTGTTGACGTGCGGTCGCTCTTGACAGCGCAAGGGGGTGGGGACTACGCTTTGGGTCGACTGAGACAACGTTTACTGAGCCGTGCCGAATCCCCGGGCCATCGACAGGTGGATGCAGCAGGAAATCCGGTAAATGGCAGAGTCAGTACTCGGCACAGGACGAATGAACGTGAAGGGGGCTTCGTATGGCATTCCTGAAAACACCGTTCCGCGGTTGGCACACCGCAGCGTGCGTGCTGGTCGGATTGTGTTTCGCGACCATGCCTGGAGTATTGCTGGCACAACTGGATCAGGGAGCGATCACTGGATCGGTGACGGATCCCCAGGGAGCAGCGGTAGTCCATGCGGCCGTGCAGTTGATCAATGTGGACACCAACTTCGTCCTTGAAGGACAGACGGACGGAAGCGGTGTCTATACGTTTCAACCGATCAAGGTCGGCCATTACTCCGTATCTGTAAGTTCGCCGGGATTCGCGACCACGACCAAGAGCGGTCTGGAGCTGCAGGTCGGGCAACGGCTGGAGGCGGACATTCACCTGCGGGTGGGCCAAACGACAGAATCAGTCCGGGTCAATGCGTCCGATACCCCCCTGCTGCAGGCCGATGATGCGGCTGCCGAGCAGGTGATGACGCAGCGCCAGATCAATGAAATTCCGCTGAATCAGCGCAACTACGTATTCCTGGCACAACTGGATTCCGGAGTGAACTCGTCGAATGGTTCGCGTGGCCAGGGTAACGGAGACTTCGTTGCCAACGGGCAGCGCGCCACCGAGAACAACTTCATTCTGGACGGGGTTGATAATAACTCGAACTCCATCGATTTCCTGAATGGAGCCAGCTATAACGTAAAGCCGCCGCCGGATGCGCTGCAGGAATTCAACGTCCAAACCGCGGATTCGAGCGCGCAGTATGGTCACTCTGCGGGCGCGGTGGTCAACGCGAGCATCAAATCGGGCACCAACGAGCTGCATGGAGACGTTTGGGAATACATGCGCAACAACGACTTCGGCGAAGCTACGCCCTCTGAATGGGCTGCCGGAGTCACGCACCCAACCACGGTCGAGCCGTATCACCAGAACCAGTTCGGCGGCACGATCGGCGGCCCGGTCATTAAAAACAAGCTCTTTTATTTTGGCGATTACGAAGGCAACCGCATCCTCGAGGATTTCCCGGCTCTCACCAGCGTACCGACCGCGCTGATGCGCAGCCAGCCGGGAAACTTCTCAGAGTTGCTGACTCCGTCGCTGACCGGCCAGTCCCAGCCGTGGATCGTCTTCGAGCCGAACAGCGACGGTGGCGTCAATCACACCGATTATCTCGGGAGCGCCTGCGGTAACGCTGAGAACGTGATGTGCGCTTCGGAAATCAACGCGATCGCATTGAAACTGTTCAAAGCGGCATACCCAGCCCCGAACACCGGGCCGGTGGGACAAACCTATAACAACTATGCCTGGAACCAGGCGGTGAGCGATAACACGAACCAGTTCGATATCCGCGTGGATGACAACCTCAGCGCGCGCGATCAGATTTTCGGCCGCCTCAGCTGGTCGCATGAAGATCGGTACGTGGCGGCTCCGCTGGGGCCGGTGTTCGACGGCGGCGGAACCGATAACGACGGCACGTTCAAGAATTATGCAAAGAACGCTGTCTTTAGCTGGAACCATGTCTTTACACCAAAACTGATCACCCAGGCACGCTTCTCCTACAACTGGGGATCCTATGCCTGGTACCAGCAGAGTTATAACAACGGCAGTCTGGATTCAGAATACGGGCTGGGCGGTCTGGCGGGATACTCCGCAGCGCTGGGGAACGGCGGCCTGCCGCAGATCTATGTAAATGAGTTTCCGGAGATAGGCCCTCCTTTGTTTCAACCGTCTCCGGAAGGGCAAAACGTCTACCAGATCATTGATGACACCACAAAGATTGTGGGCAATCACTCGCTGAGGTTCGGGGTTGAATTTCAAAATGTCCGCTATTCGGTGTATCAGCCTACGTTTGGCAAGGGCGCCTATAACTATGGCGGCGGTCTGACCGCGTGGCAGGGCAGCCCCTATCCTTCCGGATATGGTCTTGCTGACTTCTTCGCCGATCAGATGTCGCTGACGTTCACCTCTGCTCCGACACCGACCGATAATGGTCACTGGTATCGTGGGGCCTACCTGCAGGACGACTGGAAGCTGAACCGCCGGCTCACACTGAACCTGGGCGTGAGGTACGACTTCTTCTCGGCGCCGGTGGAACGGAACGACGACCAGGCCGAGTTTTATCCGACCAGCCCGATCAACGGGCCGGGGGGCAGCGGCGTTTATGTTTTCCCGAACGCGAGGAAGGGCCAGACCCTCGGCTCCAACTACACGACGGAGCTGAACGCGGACAACATTACCGTGCAATACACCAGCAACCGCGGGCTGCTGAATCCACAGCATATGAACTTCGCTCCCCGAGTGGGAATATCCTACGTCGCATCCGATAAGCTGGTGGTGAGAACGGGGTTCGGAATTTACTACAGCGGTCTTGAAAATCTGGGGAACTACGTGAATCTCGGTGCGAACTATCCGTTCGACATCGAGCAGGAGTGGTTTACGAACGGGTGCAGTCCTTCGAGCTGCCCGGGCGACACCATTGCGCTGGCTACCGGCCCTGCTGCAGGTGCCTCTGCTCCCACCGCGCCGACTCTAACCGGGTGGGATCACAACCCAAAAACTTCCTACACCATGAATCAGAACCTGAGCTTCGAATATGCGGTCGCGAAGAACACGACGGCGACGCTCGGGTACGTGGGCGCCGAGTCGCGGCATCTGTCTGACGTGGTGTGGCCGGACGGATGGACCGCACTGGAGCCGCCGGGAGTGAGCGGCATCAGCACGGAGCCTTATCCCGCATTCAACGGCAACATCCACCAGCTGGTTTTCGCGGCAATGGGCAATTACAACAGTCTTCAGGCCAAGCTGCAGCGGCGCTTTTCGAACGGCCTGAGCTTTCTGACTGACTATACCTGGGCGCACTCGCTCGATGACGCGCGGGAGCCCCTTCCGAGTAACAACGACGGCGGCGACCGCATGTATCCGGTATTCGGTCTGCGGATCGATTACGGTAATTCACCCTTCGACGTTCGGCAGAGCTTCCACTTCGCCGGCACGTACGAACTGCCCTTCGGCTCCGGGCGGAAATATCTTGACCACAAAGGGGTCGCGAACACGCTGGTGGGCGGATGGGATTCGACACTGCTGTTCCGCACGCAGAAGGGCTTTCCGTTCACCGTCGGGTCTAATACCCCAACTGTCAACGGCGCCTCTGCGTATCCTTACCTGATCCAGGATCCGTACAAGAGCGGGGGAACTCCACCGGCCAGCAACTCGACCATTACCTGTCCGGCTAAAGTGCGCACCCGAGCAAACTGGTATAACCCGTGCTCGTTTGCCGACCCGCCTTTGCCGGGAACCGTGACGGCACCAGTTACCGGGGCGGCCAATATTCTGCCTTACCTTGGAAGCCCGCGCTCGCAGATATCGGGGCCAGGATACGAACGGATCGATATGACTCTCACGAAGAATTTCCCGACCTTCGAGACCCAGTACCTGCAGTTCCGGGCGGACGTCTATAACCTGTTCAACACTCCCTCGTGGGGAACTCCATCGAACACCTCCACATCGAGCATCGGTGGGCAGATTACCGGAAACGCATTTCTGGGGAACTACACGCCCGATCCTCGATTTTTCCAGTTGGCGCTCAAGTATTACTTCTGAGCTGAGTTGGACTCCCACTCAGGGCCGGATAGGAAATCCGGCCCCTTTTTTTCGTCTCCCGAAGAATCCCTGATCAGGAAAAGAACGACCGTGGCTGCTGTCGATGAGCCGGGTGCTGCTGGAGGCCGCTGACCGGTATCCCAGGGACCCGGCCGTTGATGCAGCGCTGCGTACGGCTGTCGAGAGCGTGCATTCGGATGGCGTATAGCGATCGGTCATGTCCGAGATTGCGCGGCATAATGGAAGCAGTTGACGACGTCAACTCCTGTTGCTCAGGGCTCGTCGCTGCTGACACCGACAAGGGCCGGTAGCCCGGAGGGCGTCGTTGCGCGCTTGTGCTTTCTCAGGACCCACCACGGCTGAATAACGATCTCGTTCGCTGCGCTACACTAACAATCTCCCTGGCAGAAGGAATCGGGCAGGCCGGTTCCGTTACGCCGAGACTGAGGGCGCCGATGTATATCCCACAGGCCAACAGAGAGACGCGGGTTCCCGTGATGCACGAGTTGATCTCTGCTTATCCATTCGGCACGCTGATAACGGCGGGAAACTCCGGGTTAATTGCATCCCACATTCCTATCGTGCTCGAACAGGATGGGTCCGAACTGGGGACGCTGCGAGCTCACATTGCGCGCGCGAACCCGCAATGGAGTGATTTCACGCCATCGATCGACGCGCTTGCGATCTTCAGCGGACCGCATCATTACATTTCCGCCTCGTGGTATCCGGGAGCAAAGGAAGACGGCGCCGAGGTCCCCACCTGGAACTACGTGGTCGTCCATGCGTACGGTCCATTGCGAGTGGTGGAGAGCCCCGAGTGGCTGCTTGCCCACCTGGTGAGCCTGGTGGATATTCACGAAGCCGGCTCGGCCAATCCATGGAAAGTCAGCGATGCCCCTGCGGAATTCATCCACCAGCAGATGCGCGGGATCGTGGGACTGGAGATGCCGATTCGGCGCCTCGAGGGAAAGTGGAAGGTCAGTCAGAATCGAAACGGGCGAGACCGCAGCGCGGTATCGGAGGGATTGGCTGACCTCGGCACTCCCGAGAGCCTGATCATGAAAAAGCTGGTTGAAGGCCGGTAAGAATTGGGGGAACGGGCTCTCAGTGCTTCGGCTTGTAATCGACAAAGAGTTGGGGAAACTGCTGCTTCAGCGCTTCGATCTTCGGCCGGTCACAGACCAGGATGTAGGGATTGTCGGGATGGTAGTAAGCATAGTCCTGGTGGTAGTCTTCCGCCCGATAAAACCCTTTGAGCGGCGTCACCTGGGTGACGATGGGCTTCGGGAATATCTTCTCCGCATCCAGTTGCGCAATGTACGCGTTCGCGATGCGCTTCTGGTCGTCGTTGGCGTAGAAGATGGCGGAGCGATAGGAAGTGCCGACGTCGGGACCCTGCCGATTGAGCTCGGTAGGGTCGTGCGCTACGGAAAAGAAAATTCGAAGAAGCTGGCCGTATGTGATCTTCGAAGGATCGTAAGTCACTTCTACAGATTCGGCGTGTCCGGTTGTCTCTGTCGTGACCTGATCATAGGTTGCCGTCGAGGCAGCTCCACCGGCATAGCCCACCGTGGTACTGAGCACCCCTCTGACTCTTTCGAAGACCGACTGGGTTCCCCAGAAACAGCCGCCGGCGAAAACTGCGGTCTGCCTGCCGGGAGCCGCGGCTATGGAGGCATCGGTGGTTGCGGCGGGGATTGGAGGTCGCGGAGCGGCCTGAGCGGGGCCAGAAAACAAAACAGCGGCGAATCCCAACGTCACGCATCCTGCCAGCCAGGAACGAATCATGCAAATGACCTCCGATCACATTTCATAAGACGCACCAAATGCCGATTCGATGCTCGAATTGAAGCGCCAGTCCCATGAAACCGCAATGTTCCGGTTTCAACCCTTAGTCCTGAGCCTGGTGGCCGCTTCCACGCGGAGGCCGACATTACTACAAATCGGGTTGAGAGAGAAAGCATGAAGTTGGGGACGATCTCTGCCGTCCGGGAGAGGATCTATCCTCGTGACATGGTACAGGCCCTCTTTCGTGTCGCTCTTGCCTGGATTCTCTTCTGCGCAGTTTCCAACGCAACCGCACAAGCCCCGCATACTCTTCGCTACGCTCCGGGCAGGTCGATCACGCTTTCGCTCCCGGCCGGGTTCGACATCAACATCGCTGCCAGCGGGCTGCGCCGCGTTCGTTTCCTGACGCGCTCTCCCGACGGCCGTATCTTCGCCACCGGCATGTACGATCTGGACGACAATCGCCAGGGCTCCATTTTCATCCTCGAGGGCTGGAATCCGCAGACCCACTCCTTTACCCACATCACCCACTATCTCGACCATCTTCGCAACCCCAACAACATCGCTTTCCGGACGGACTCGGCAACGCATCAGAGCTGGCTGTACCTTCCGCTGACCGACAAGCTGGTCCGCTATCGATACGACGCAGGCGACGATGCTCCGTCTTCCCCGCCCGAAACCCTCATCCGCTTTCCCGATTACGGTCTCAGTTATAAGTACGGCGGATGGCATCTGACCCGCACCGTCGCCATCGTGACGGCTCATGGCGCTGCACGCGTCGTTGTTGCTGCCGGGTCGTCCTGTAATTATTGTCAGGAACGCGAAGTCCTGCGTGCGGCGATCGTCAGCATGGAGCCGGATGGCCGCAACCCAGTCCTTATTGCGCAGGGCATGCGCAATGCGGTCGATCTCCATGCCGTGCCCGCACTCGGCAACGACGCGCTCTTTGCCACCAACATGGGCGACGACCACCTCGGCGACAAGCTTCCGGAAGATACCTTCTTTCAGGTCTCCACGAGGCTGGGCGCTCCCCGCAACTACGGCTGGCCCACCTGCTACTTTGCCAAGGGTAAGCCGGTTCACGATGTGACGCCTCTGCCCTCGATCACCGATCCAGCGAAGGTGGCGCCGGTCCCGTCCTCAGGCGGCGACTCCGTTTACGGCAGGCAAAAGGGCGTGGCTGCGGCCGGCACCAATCTCACCGCTGGCGGAGGTCGGATGCGGGGACCCGATCCCAACGCTGCCCTGGGTTCCGCACCCGCACCCCTCGCCTCCTGCGAGCAGGTTCCTCCGGCGTACACCACCTTCGCTGCCCACAGCTCTCCGCTCGGCTTCGCCTATTTCGATCAGGAAAATGTACTGCTCCGCGACACCTTTCTCGTCGCGCTGCACGGAGCCAGCCATGCCCACATTGGCACCGGCTACCGGGTCGTCTCCTTCACCCCACAGGATCGCCGTCCGCGCGACTTCATCACCGGTTTCCTCACCTTCGATCACGGCAGGCCGCGGGTGCATGGCCGCCCCTGCGGCATCCTGCGAATCGGGCCGGACAGCTTCCTTCTCACCGACGACTACCTCGGCCTCATCTATTTCATCCACGCGCACGCTGCCGCGCCCTGACCTGCGCCGTCGCGCTCACTCTCCATCGATTGCCGGACTGGATGATGCAAAGTGCGAAGGGGGCGCGGATTCGCGCCCCCTTCGCTTACCGACGTTGCCCGGGTTAAAAGAAGCCCATCGCTTTGGTGCTGTAGCTGACCAGCAGGTTCTTGGTCTGCTGGTAGTGGTCGAGGATCATTTTGTGCGTTTCGCGACCGAACCCGGATTCCTTGTAGCCACCGAAAGCTGCTCCGGCGGGATACATATGGTAGCAGTTGGTCCAGCAGCGGCCCGCTTTGATCTCGCGGCCGACGCGATAGAGGTTATTGGGATTGCGCGACCAGACGCCCGAGCCCAGTCCGTAGATGGTGTCGTTGCCGATCTCGATGGCTTCCTCGAGGGTTTTGAAGGTCGTGACCGAAAGGACCGGTCCGAAGATCTCTTCCTGGAAGATGCGCATCTTGTTATGGCCGGAGAAGACGGTGGGCTCGAGGAAATACCCGTTCTCGAGGTCGCCGCCGAGGTGCGCAGCCTTACCGCCGGTGAGGCACTTCGCTCCTTCTTCCTTGCCGATTTTGATGTAGTTGAGGATGGAGTTCATCTGCTCCCTGGACACCTGCGGTCCCATCTGGGTGGAGGGCAGAAGCGAGTTGCCCACTTTGATTTTGGCGACGCGGGCAACGGCTCTCTCCATGAACTTGTCATAGATCGATTCCTGAATCAGAGCGCGGGACGGGCAGGTGCAGACTTCTCCCTTGTTGAAGGCAAAGAGAGCAAAGCCCTCGAGCGCCTTATCGAGGAAGTCGTCGTCCGCGTCCATCACGTCGGCGAAGAAAATGTTCGGCGACTTGCCGCCCAGTTCCAGGGTCTGCGGGATGATCGGTTCCGAAGCGTACTGCATGATGAGCCGGCCGGTGGTGGTTTCGCCGGTGAAGGCAATCTTGGCGATGCGCTTGTTTGACGCCAGCGCCTTGCCCATCTCTCCGCCCGGGCCGCTGATGACGTTGAGCACGCCGGGAGGCAGCAATTCACCCGCCAGCTGGGCAAAAACCATGATGCTCAGCGGGGTATTCGATGCGGGCTTAATCACAACACAGTTGCCGGCCCCGATGGCGGGAGCCAGCTTCCAGGCGGCCATGAGGAGGGGGAAGTTCCAGGGGATGATCTGGCCGACCACGCCGAGGGGCTCCTTGAAGTGGTAGGCGACGGTATCCCTGTCGAGTTCGCCGAGCGACCCTTCTTCAGCGCGGATGCAGGCGGCGAAGTAGCGGAAGTGATCGATGACCAGAGGGATATCCGCATTGCGCGTTTCGCGGATGGGCTTGCCGTTGTCGAGAGTTTCGGCCAGAGCCAGGGTTTCGAGGTTCTGTTCCAGGACGTCGGCGATCTTCAGAAGCGCATTCGCGCGCGCCGCCGGAGACGTATGGGCCCATTCTTCCTTGATTTTGTGGGCCGCGTCGAGCGCCAGTTCCACATCGGCCGCGCCGGAGCGGGCAAATTCGCAGACAGGTTCTGCGTTAATCGGGCTGTAGCTCACGAAGTACCGGCCGGTGGTGGGCGGAACCCATTTGCCCCCGATGAAGTTTTCGTATCTCGACTTGACGCCTGACTTGTGAAGAACCTCAAGCGCGTCATGGATCGACGACGATGAAGCGATGGTTGTTGCCATAATTTCTATCTCCTTTTTCGGCGGCGGCTCGGGGATCTGAGAAGTCACCGATCGACAAGCTTTCTGTTTTGAGTGGTTAACTCCGGACCCTGCGTGGTGATGAGCGCTCCGAGCTCCGGCTTGCAGCGCGGGCCCATCCATGCAGACCGGCCGGTGCTGTTCGCAATTCAGTCCTCTGACACGCTACGAGCAAGAACCATAGAGATGGGAGCGAACGACAGGATGTGATGGCAATCACGGCCGCCAGCCGATGGTAACGTTCATCGGGTGATCCCGGTCACCGAGAGGATCGTCTGCCAACTGATACTTATGACCCGATAGCCTCTGCACACAAGGGCCGGATCATTCCCTAAGTACGGAGGGCAACCCGGCGCCGGACGACCCACTAACAGGAGAAGAGAAGCGGATGCAACCCTTAGCCACCGAGACGATGGAAGCCCCTGCCCTGCAGGAAGCCGTAGCCTATTCTCGCAGCTGTCCCTATACAGCTACCGTGAACGTCAACCGCCTGCTGACGGGCCCGACCTCGGAGAAAGAGACGCGGCATGTGGAGATATCGCTGGAGGGATCGGGCATTCACTACCTTCCCGGCGACTCGGTTGGCGTTCTTCCACAGAACCGGTGCGACCTGGTGGAGGAGGTGCTGTGGCTCCTGCATCGCAGAGGCGATGAGGCGGTGACGGACTTCTACGGCGGCGCGCTCGATTTGCGCACGGCGCTCACTTCCTGGCTGATGATTGGCAAGTTGTCCGGCTCAACCGTGCGGAGCTGGGCGAAGCTCACGGGCAGCGCCGAATTGACGGAACTGGCATTACCGCAAAACAAAAAACAACTCGACGATTATCTTTGGGGACGGGAGTTTCGGGATTTGCTGCAACACTCTCCGATGCCGCTGGAGGATCCGCAGCAGGTCTTCAAAATCCTGCCCCGGCTGGCTCCCAGGCTGTACTCCATCTCGTCCAGCCAGGCGCTTCATCCGGCGGCCGTGCATCTGACGGTGCGGGTTGTGCGCTACGAGAGCTATAACCGGGAAAGACTGGGTGTCTGCTCCGGGCAAATCGGCGAACGCACGCCCCCCGGAACGTCGCTGCGCATCTTCGTTCACTCGAACCAGCTGTTCCGCATGCCTGCCGCCCCGGAGGCCCCGGTGATCATGGTGGGAGCGGGCACCGGGCTGGCGCCCTTCCGGGCCTTCCTCGAACATAAAGAGGCAGGCTGCGGGGGCTGGCCGATGTGGCTCATTTTCGGCGAGCAGAGGGAACAGCAGGATTTTCTCTATCGGGACGAGATGCTGGCCTGGCAGAAGAGTGGCGTGCTGCAGCGGCTGGATACCGCCTTCTCGCGGGACCAGAAGGCGAAAATCTATGTGCAGGATCGAATCCGCGAGCAGTCCGCACTGCTGTGGGCCTGGCTGGAACAGGGCGCTTATTTCTACGTCTGCGGCGATTCGAAGCGGATGGCCCCGGATGTGGAATCGGCCATGCTCGAGGCCATCGCGGTGCATAGCGGCAAGGCAGCAGACTATGCGTCCGAGTACCTGGCGCAGATGAAAAAGGACAAGCGCTATCTGCGGGATGTGTACTGACCGACAGCGGATCGTCCTCGCTCTTATTCCCTGTTGCTGACCAGAGAGAACGTGGCTCCCTGGGGATCCTGGCCATTCATGATCCAGGCGCCGCCCGGCACCTGGGCTGGACCGTTCAGGACCTTGCCGCCGCCGGCCCTGACACGTTCGCCGGCTGCGCCGATGGAGTCGACGTGGAAATAGAAATTCCAGCATGAGACGGGAATATGGGCAGGTTTGGTCATCATGCCGCCGTCGCCCATCTCTTTGTGATCGCCCTCATCGAAGATGCGGTAAGCCCCCATCGCGCCCATGTCCATATCGCTGACCGCGGTCCAGCCGAAGAGCTTCCTGTAGAAGGCGAAGCCATTTTCGAGATCCGTTGTGTAGAGTTCGTGCCAGCCGATGGTGCCCGGTGCAGGTGGTTCCGGCCGTTTTGGCGAAGGCATGGCGGGGTTCGGGGTAAAAACCACAATGGCAGCGCCCTGGGGGTCGGACATGACGGCAAACCGAAGCATGCCGGGAACGTCGGTTGCAGGTTTCCAGAGCGCACCGCCGGCTTCGACAATCTTTTCTACGTGAGCATCAACGTCATCGACGGTGATATAGCCAACCCAGGCCACGTGCCCGGGAATATTCAGCATGCCGGCCATTCCGACGTTGCCCACATTAAAAGTGGTGTACTCCATGCCGCCCGTGCCGGGCATTTCCTGCGTGCTCCAGCCGACAATGTCAGAGTAGAACTTGCCAGCCGCTTTGGTGTCGCTGGTCATGAGTTCGTACCAGCCGAATTTTCCTTTTGGCGTAAACATTGAGAATGTTCTCCAGGTTGCAGCAGGCAGGGAATTGACGCGCTGCCGACCCATCGTTGATATCAACGTAGTCGAGCTCGTGTCAACCGGCTTCGGTTAAAACTTGAAGCAGAACAGTCGCATTGCGATCGTGAATTCTGAATCGACCACGCCTCGCCAGGCCAAAACAGAAGGGAATCAGCCGCGCGCTGCCGGACTGCGACCCAAATCTGCCGCATGCGTGCTTTGGCAGCCGGGGGCGAGACGCCTCCACGGAATTTCGCGAGAATCTTGTTGGAGCGGAGCAAAGCCGCCCCTCCCACGTCGATTTCGTCTGCCAGCCTCGAGGCAGTAGTCTTGAATCACGTCGCCGCTCCTGCGCGGTTGGCCATCCTTACCCCAGTGAAGAATGCCTTGAGAGGAAAAGCATGAAACCTGCCCCGTTGACCCGTCTCTCGCTCTCATTCGCCGCGGCCGCTGCCATTTTTCTATCGATTCCGGGACATGCGCAACAGGTTCTCACCGGCCAGGCCGCTTTCACCGACTGGAGCCAGCAACACCCTGGTGTCCGTCATCACCTCAGGGTAGGCGATTTGCCGGCACCGAATCCGGCGGAGGCGGTCAATAACACGGCGCATATTGTTGTGCGGCCCAGGGGGGCATTGCCGATCGCACCCCCAGGATTCAAGGTTACGCTTTATGCCGGCGGCGACGCCGTGCCCATGCAGCGCGCCGACAACCGGAAACACATGCGACTGAGCGGCGGCACCTTTACGATGCCGCGCTTCATTATCGCGGCACCGAACGGCGATCTCCTGCTGGCCGACTCCGGCGCGGGTACGATCTTTGTCCTTCGCGGTGCGGGCGCCGATGGCAAAGCCGGCCAGATCGAAAAGTTTGCCACGGGCCTCGACCACCCCTTTGGCATCGCGTTCTATCCGCCTGGGCCCAACCCCAGGTGGGTCTACGTTGGCAACGCGACTACCATTCAGCGTTTTGCCTACAAGTCCGGCGATCTTCATGCGGAAGGCCTGGCGCATACGGTCGTGCCGAACATCCCCGGCTACGCGCAGCTCATGGGCGGAGGGCACTGGACGCGCGACGTTGTCTTCACTCAGGACGGGCAGCATATGCTGGTGTCGGTTGGCTCGGGATCGAACATCAACAACCCCGACAGCGACTATGCTCGCAGCGGAGGCAGTGGACAGGCGAAGGAACTCCATCGCGCGGACATTCTTGAATACACGCCGGAGGGCAAATTCATTCAGGTGTATGCGCACGGGATCCGCAACTGCGTCGGTGAGGCGATCAACCCGGCTACCGGCCAGCTTTGGTGTTCCGTCAACGAGCGCGACGACCTGGGCAATCATCTGGTTCCCGACTACATCACCAGCGTGCCCAAAGGCAGTTTCTTTGGATGGCCCTGGTACTACATGGGTGGTCATCAGGATCCCCGGCTTCCCGAGCCGTGCGCGAATGGCACGGGGCCGAATCCGCAACTTGCTGCCTCGCTGACCGAGGAGCAGGCGAAGGACTGCAAACATGTCGATCTTGCCTCGCAGGTGCGCACTCCGGATGTTCTTGTGCAGCCGCACATGGCTTCTCTGGAAATGACCTTCTACCCCAACCACAAGTCGCAATTCCCGGCAGAATACGAGGGAGACGCGTTTGCCGCCGAGCACGGCTCGTGGAATCGCGATCCGCGCGCCGGCTACGAAGTCGTGGTTGTTCCCATGAAAGATGGGCATGCCACGGGTGAGTACGATGACTTCCTGACCGGTTTTCTCACCCAGGACGGGCAGGTGTGGGGCCGTCCGGTCGGCGTCACAGTCGGCAAAGACGGCAGCCTTTTCGTCGTCGATGACGGTTCACGCAGCGTGTGGCAGGTAACGTACACCGGGAAGTGACGGTCGGCGACTGAAGGGAAGAACCAGTTGCCGGCGGAATTCGAAGTCTGCGGGCTGATCCGTCCTGGTTTCAGCCCACCGTCAGCAGTTCTTTAAAGAAGCCGCCGATTCTGCGCACCCGAAATGGAGTTCGAGAATCCAGTGGCGCATCCGACCGTTCTTCCAGGGTGTCTGCCGGAGTGCGTTGTCTGACATGGAAGCGGCACCTCACTATAGTGATAGTGTCACGAAGGAGGCGGGAACCCAATGGCTGCTTTATCCTGTTGCCGAAGACCGAGAGCGTGGTTGACGCTGATGTGCGCATTGCTCCTGTGCTGCATGACAGCTCCCGTGGCCAGAGCCCAGGAGCCGATCAGCATGGTGGGGCTGGCTCCGCTGTCTGGATTGTCGGGCGCCACCGGATGGATTAACTCCACGCCACTGACCGCAGCGGACCTCAAGGGGAAGGTGGTCCTGGTCGACTTCTGGACGTATTCCTGCATCAACTGCCTGCGGTCGATGCCTTATGTCGAAGCGTGGGCAGAAAAGTACAAAGACAGCGGTCTGGTGGTGATCGGAGTCCACACACCGGAATTCGGCTTCGAGCAGCAATTGCCCAACGTGCAGAAGGCCGTTCAGAAATTTGGCGTCACATTCCCGGTTGCGCTCGACAGCAAATACGCGATCTGGAATGCTTTCCACAACGATGAGTGGCCGGCGGATTATTTCATCGACGTTCACGGCAAGGTGCGCTACGTGCACTTTGGCGAGGGGAACTATGACGAATCCGAGCGGTGGATCCAGAAGCTTCTGAAGCAGCGCTCTCCAGGACCGATGCCGGGTGGCGTCGTCGATGTGCAGGCGCAGGGAGTGGAAGCGGCCGCGGACAAGACCGAGATGCGGTCCCCGGAAACCTACATTGGCTATGCTCGCGCGATGCAGTTTGCTTCCCCCGGGGGGATCAAACGGGGTAAGGAACAGCTGTACGCGGCCCCATCGCATCCCGCACTGAACCAGTGGGGATTCGCCGGCCAATGGGTCGATTACGAGCAGGGTGCGGTTCTCAAGTCCGACAGCGGCAAAATCGTGTTTCGCTTCCATGCCCGGGATCTGCATCTGGTGCTGGGGCCGCCCGCGGATGGAAAGACGATTCGGTTTCGGGTGACCATTGATGGGCAGACGCCCGGCGAGAATCACGGCGTGGATACGGACGCTGATGGCAATGGCGTGGTTACCGGATACCGCCTCTATCAGCTCGTCCGATTGCGGGATACGGTCAAAGACCACATCTTCACCATCGAATTTCTGGATCCCGGAGTCCAGGCATTTTCTTTCACCTTCGGGTGAAGCGAAATAGCAGGGCGTAGTAAATCCCGCAGCACTTCATCCTGATGGCAATGATGTCGAGTTCGGTTCGGTAATGCGCGCAGCGGATCTCTCAATCAAGATCGATTCCACGAACTTCCGGGCGATTTCGGGGCATAGACCAGGAGACTGTCGGACGGCTGCCTGACATCGATCAACTGCACTCAGCGGAGCGCCGGTCACGACGGGTCGGGGTTCGACTCCAGCGCCCGCAAATCCTTCCGCAGGCGATCCGCCTCATCCGCTCCCAACCCTGCCTCCAGTTCGGCATGTGTTCGTTCCCACACCGGCGTGGCATGAGCCAGCAGATTCCTACCCTGCGCTGTCAAACGAAGCAACCGGCTACGCCGGTCCTCAGGATCGACGAACACCTTCACCAGGCCGCGCCGCTCGAGGGGTTTCAGCATCGCGGTCAAAGTGGTTCGGTCCATCGCCAGCAATTCCGCCACCGCTCGTCGGTGTCGCCGGAGCACGCGTCGTCAGCAGCTGGGTCGGACAAGTGCATCTGCCGGGAGCGCTCAGCCTGATCGCCGCAGCGGCCGTTATTCTGACCGCTGCGGCAATCGCTTCTGCCATTCCTGCCGCTCGCGCCGCCCGTGTCAACGCAGTCGAAGCGCTGCGCGCCGAGTAACCACTCAGCGGCGCGGGGCACACGAGCGTCCCCGGTCAGGTCAATCGCTCATCCGGAATCGACCTGGCTGCGCTCGGCGCATTGGTCTGTACAGGCCGGCCTTCATCGACCGCTATCGATGCGCGCGATCATCACCGAGGGGGATTTGCTGAGCGCAGCCACGGTATCCCCGGGGCGAAGTCGCATTCCGTGCCATGCCGCCGCTGTGATCATCGACTTGATCGTGCAACCGCGAATCGAAATCTCAAACGAGGAACGATCAGCGGAGCAGAGATCATCATTTCTTCGCCTCGGGCCATCTGGAAAATCGACTTGGAAAATCGTTTGCGGTGGACGAAAACGCATTGAAGTGATTAGAATCAGTTGAGCCGATCGCGATATTGTTGTGCGCCAAATGAGTAGATATGGGTTGGCGGCCATCCTTTCAATCGCTCAGGGAGAGTGTCCGGCCTTATGTCTGCTTCCCCATGCCTGTCTCGCTGGCTTGAGGCCCGGCATCTTTTCCGAATATGGTCCCCGGTTTCGAGATTCCGTTCTGTTGCTTGTAGCCAGTCCTGGTTAGTTGTCGAAAATTGCCCGGGTCGTAACCGGGTTTTGTCGGGCGCGGTTGGGAACCCCTTTCCGGTCGCCACGGTCCGGACACGCAGCCCTCGCGGTCTGACATCTGTTCTGAGTTCCGGGCAGATCATGCATACCCTGCTCGAGCGCGGGAGACCGCATTCCGTCTGCCAAAGCGGTCGCGAAGCTTCTACCTCCTGAGGAGAACCGAGTGCCATATATCCCATCTGTTTCGTTCTGCCTGGAAAGCCCGGCCTGTCCATTGAAGGCTCTTCCTGCGTGGACGAGGAGTCTCGCGTCTGTCATTTTTCTCTTGCTGGCGGTAGTCCCGGCGTTCGCTCAGGCGGCGCAGGTGACGGGTGTTGTAACCGATCCCTCCGGCGCAGTCGTAGTCGGAGCCAGGGTTACTCTGGCAGCCAAAAGCCAGCACGTCGTCCAAACCGGCGTGACTAACGACCAGGGTATCTATGTGTTCTCCTCAGTGCCGGCGGGGGAATACGTTGTCACGGTCGAAGCCAGGGGGTTCAAAGCCGCTTCCGTCAACACTGCGGTGGCTGCGGGCCAGACGGTCAATTCCAGGGTCGATCTCACAGTGGCTGGGACCACGCAGAGCGTGACCGTCTCGGCCGGGTCGTTCGAGAACGCCTATCGCGTGGATAAACTCGCGCCGGCTACTCCATTCGGCCCGACGCCCATCGTGACCCTTCCATACACGATCAACGTGATCTCGCACCAGTTGATTGACGACACCATGGCAAGAAACTTCAAAGAGGTGGCCAAGTACCTCCCCCTGGTTTCCTTTCAGGAGATGCAGGGGCCCGAGATTCTGCGCCCGGAAACCCGCGGCATGCAGGGAACCAACATGCAGGGTGATCGCATGGATGGGATGGGATTTGCCGTCACTGTGCCTTTCGCGCTGGAGGAGTATGAGCAGATTGAAGTTCTCAGCGGTGTGGGCGGATCCATGTATGGCCCGTCCAATCCTTCGGGCACCTTTAACTTCGTCTCCAAGCCTCCTACCGAAGAGCCGCTGCGCGAGGCCGAGGTGGAGTATGAAGGCCGGAGCGTCGTCACCGGTCACGTCGATCTCGGTGGACGCCTGGGTCCGAACAAAATCTTCGGTTATCGCATCAACCTGCTTATGGGCGACGGCACCGGCTATGTGACCAATAGCCAGCTCCGCCGCCAGCTGGCCGCCGGAAACTTCGATCTTCGCCCCTTCGCCCACACCACAATCGGAGGCAGTTACAACTACTACAATCTCTACCAGCATGGTTACCCGGGCTGGTTCTCGTATAATCCAACTCTCGATCCAACCGCTACCTGCACGACCGCTTACAGCGCAAAGTGCTTTTCCAAACTGCCGGTGAACGCCCCCGACCCCGCGCGCCAGGGTTATGGACAGCGGTTCCTGGGCTCCAATACCAACAACCAGATCGGCGAGGTGCGGGCATCGCACGAATTCAGCGCGAACTGGCACCTTATGCTCGGCGTGTTGCAACAGATTGGGGTTCGCAATCTCACCACCGCGGTCAACGCGCTTTATGACTCCACGGGCGATTACCAGACTGAAGCGGAAAACATTTTTCAGGGAACCATCTCCGGCCGTTTTCAGGTGAAGAGCGACCTGGGATACCTGACCGGAAATTTCAGGACGGGCAGGATCGCTCACCAGGTGGTGATCGGAAGCACCGGCTACAAATTTTCCAGCTGGAATCCCAAAACTGCGGTCCCCGGCTCTTTCCTGTGCGAGCTTGACGCCCCTGCCGTCTGCCATACCAACATCGCCAGCCCGCTGCTTGACGCAAACCCCGGCTACACTCCTTACACGGGGATCTACAGCCTCTACGTCACCAGCAACATCCATCAACAGGGATTCAATTTCGGCGATACCGTCGCACTAACTCCACGCTGGCTGGTGAGAGCGGCTGCCAGCCAGGACTGGACATGGACCACCAGCTACAAGGCTCCCGGCGGTCCAGCGCATGAGACTACTGGCTACATGTCCCAGGCGGTGAGCCCCACCGGCAGTGTGTTGTATAAGCCGGCTGCTAACCAGACCGCTTATGTGACCTTTGCCGACAGTATTCAGGCTCCGGATACGGCTCCGGCGAACTCGACCGGAGTTATTGTCGCCAACGCTAACCAGGCGCTTCCTCCCTACCACAGCACTGAAGTCGAACTCGGCTACAAGGTGGAATCACGCAGGATGAACTTCACGACCGATATCTTCCGCGTCCGCCGGCCTTTCGCCGATCTTGAAGAGACTTCCACTACCGCCGGCTACGATTGCGGCGGCACGCCTCTGCCGGCCGGCGATATCTGCGAAAACGAGCAGATCATCGGGCAGCAGATCAACTTCGGCGCTGAAGCCATGCTCTCCGGCAACGTTACCAGGAGCCTGAGAGTCATTGGCGGGGTGACGGCGCTCAATCCCAAGCTGACCCATACTTTCGTTCTTTTGCCGGCCGGCAATCAGTATGTATCGGCCACCTGCACCGATCCCCTGGGTGTGGCCGCCTCGGCTCTCATTTGCCCCACTTACGTGACCAATAACAGGAATCTGGTTGGTATCCCGGATTACAAGTCGAATATTCTTGGCGAGTATCGGTTGCCTGCGCTCTTCACGGCGTTCTTCACCGCCGACTGGCAGCATGTGAGCCGACGCCCGGCGGACGACATGAACAGCTACTATGTGCCCCAATACAACACTTTTGATTTCGGCGGCCGTTACAGCGCGAGGGTCTTCGGAAAGCTGGCGACCTGGCTCATTACCGTCAACAACGTCACGAACACTCACTACTGGTCGACCCTCGGTCCGGGCAGCATCACCGGACAGAGCTCAGCCGACCTTGCGCATCCGGGGGAGCCGCGCCTGATCACAGCTTCCATGCGGTACGAATTCTAGGCAGGCGGCCTGTTCCCGCCAGCTGCCTCCGGGGAGCCGCCCATGCGCACAGCAAAATCCGGAAGCCGGCTTCCGCGTGGCGACCGGGACTTTCAAAACAGACGGGATCCAGAATGACGATGCGAACTCATCTCAGTCTGGCGGGAATGTGTCCTCCGCTGCTCTCCGTCGTTTGCGCGCAGAAAGCCGCTCCTTCGCCGCCGCCCGCTGCAACCAGCCAACTCACCATCTATCACGCCGCAAGCCTGACGGCGGCGTTCAGGAAGATTGAAGCCGCGCGAAGGCACCTTCCCCGGCACGCTCGGCGTCCAGCTGGATATGAGCGGCTACGAACTGCCGATTGGCATCGACATCTTCCGCGGCCGCTACCGCACCAGCTTCTCGCAACATGCTGCCTCCCGGCAGGCGGGTTCGCCGATCCTGCCGGAGGACTCGGCGCGGTCTGGTTTTGGGAGGAAGCCCGGCTGTTCGCCGCAGCGGCCTGGAGGATAAAAACGGAAAGAACCGCGAGGAAAACGACGGAAGGTCGGAGTCGCATGGCCGGGGAATCGATCATGGAGGCATCGTATCGCCATCCTGAAACGATCGGCTCCTTTGCCAACTCGCCGCCAAATCGTTGGTCCCGCCCAGGAGGGCCACGGCCCAGTCATTCAGGAGTACTCACGCACAGCTGATGGAAGGGCTTTCCTTCAGTTCGATCCCGGCGAGGCGGCGGTGCAGGGCACGGGTCATGCCCAGAGAATTTCACATGACGACCAAATTACGACTTGATTAGTCCGCGTTCATGTGCGATTGTATTTTCATATCGGACTCAATTGGTCCGATATGAGGCTTGAGGGAGCCTCCGGGGCCTGATTTTCAGACAACTGGAGTGTCTTTCTTGAGCGCGGTTATCCCTTCTATTTCTGATAGTTACGCATGGAACCGGGTCTGGTCGCCTTCCGGTATCAGCGAGCGCTTGATCCTGCACTCGGAACACGCCGCCAGCCCGCAAACTCGGCCGACCGGCGATGCGTGGAACCTTACCATCCGGGCTTCCAGTTCAACCCTGCCTGACCGCAAAGCGGGAACCGCGATTGACCGTCACCGTTGCATTCGCGACGGCGAAGGTTCTCGGAATCCGCGGCCCGCAGGGCTCGAAGTTCTCGGCGCACTGCACCACAACCTGTTTCTCGGCCTGCTCGGGCGCGCCACAAAACCTTCGTCATTGCCAACGAGCGTGGGATGAGGGCCGCGCTGTACCAGGAACCTGGAGGGCACGTGAGGGCGCGCCGGCCGCAACCGACAGGAGAACGTCCATGATTCAGAAGTTGCTGCAGCGGAAAACCCGCCGAGGTTGGGAGGTTTGCGCAGGCTGGCGGCTGCGCACCCTCATGACCACCCTCATGGCGGTGAGTGGCGCAATGATGCCCACTGGATTGAAGGCACAGAAGAGCACCCACGCAGCGCCGGTCGAAGTCGCGAAGGCCGGTGATGCCGAGCCGGCCGGACCGCAGGCGCCGACCGCGCGGCACACCTTCGCCATTCCCGCTGGCTCCCTGGCCGCTGCCCTCGATGGGTGGCAACAAACCACCGGCATCCGCCTGGACATCACCATTCCCGCGGACAAACTCGCAACCCTTCAGTCCCCTGGCGTCGATGGAGTTATGCCGAACACAAGCGCATTGAAGGAGTTGCTGAAAGGTACCGGACTGACCTCCGCAGTCGAAGCAGGTGGCGAAGTGAGTGTTGGCATTCGCAGCGTCGAGCAGGTGGAGGTGACCAGCTCGGTGGCTTCGATCGCCATGCAACAGTTTCCCGAGCCGGTGCTGGATACCGCTCAGACCGTCGATACTGTGCCGCAGTTCGTGATGCAGGATCAGGCCGCGACTACGCTGCGTGATGGACTGCGCAATGTTCCCGGCATCAGCATGGCGGCCGGCGAAGGCGGCTCCCAGGGCGATAACCTGACGATTCGGGGTTTCAGCGCGCGGAACGACATCTTCCTCGACGGCATTCGCGACTTCGGGAGCTATTATCGCGACGCCTTCGATTACCAGAGCATTGATGTGCTCGAAGGGCCGGCGGGCGTGGAATTTGGGCGCGGCTCGACCGGCGGCGTGGTGAACCAGGAAACGAAGCAGCCGGAACTGAACGAGCTGATTCGCGGAACCGCGCAATTCGGCACCGATGAAATGCGCCGCGTTGCGGTCGACATCAACGAGCCCCTCACCAATTTCGGCACTGGCGCCGCCTTCCGCGTGGATGCGGTGGGAACACAGTCGATGGTGGCCGAACGAGATATAGCGGAGACGCGGCGCTTCGGCATCGCGCCGGCTCTCGAGTTCGGGCTGAACACGCCCACGCGTTTCGAGGTGCAGTACCTGCACGAATCCGAAAACTCCACGCCCGACTATGGGCTTCCGTATTTCGGCCCCGCGGTTGCCGGCGTCGACCGAACCAGCTACTACGGTTTTGCCTCAGACAACTATCTGCGCACGAATCCCGATGTGATGACCGGCAAACTGGAACATGATTTCAATCCGCATCTGACGATCGGAAACCTGCTGCGCTGGGCCAATTATCCCCGGGATGTGCGCATCACCGAGCCGCAAATCAACACTGTGGCGACGGTGCCGAATCCAACCGTGGCCGGCGCGCCTGTGATGGCCACCTGTGCACCGGCCTCAACAGCTGCTACGTCCTGTTATGCTCTCGATACGCCGTTGGGCCAGGTGATGGTGAAGCGCAACCAGCTCACCTCGCGCAGCACCGAGGACATGCTGTGGGACCAGGTGACCGCTGACGCTCACGTCGAGGTCCTGCACGTCGCCAACGATCTGGTTTTTCTGATCGAGGGCGGCCGCGAACGCTCCGATCCGGATCGCAATGGCTATACCATGCCCTACGTCCCGGCGATCGATCCCAATCCCTACGATCCGTTTCAGCCAACCTCTTCCTATCCAGGTGTGCGGACTTACGTGGCGTCGCAGTCCTGCGGTTTCGGATTCAACGACACGATGCCGCTGCGGAACTGGCTGCTGCTTGCCGGCGGCGTGCGCTTCGACTACTTCAATACCGATTCCCACTCCGCGGCCAACCCGCTGGCCTCTCCCGCTACGGCTGCATTCGATGTCAGCCGTCTGGACAAGCAACCGACCTATCGTGCCGCCGTCGTACTGAAGCCGCGGCCGGAAGGGAGCTTCTACTTTGACTGGGGAACTTCATTCGATCCGTCCGCCGAATCGCTCTCGCTCAGCGGCAATAACGCCACCGCAGCTCCGGAAGAGAACGAGACCTGGGAAGCGGGCGGCAAGTGGGATTTCCTGCGCGATCGGCTGGACCTTTCCGGCAGCGTTTTTCGCACGCGGAAAGACAATGCGCACGAGACCGACCCGAATAACTCCGCCAATACCCTGACCGTTGGGACTTATATGGTTCGTGGTCTCCAGACAGGAGCGCTGGGCCATCTGCCCGGCAGCTTCGATCTGGTGTTGGGCTACGCCATTCTCGATGGATATCTTGAGAACTCCGCGCTAAATGCGTCGCCGTTCAACGCCGTCAATCTGGCGCTGATCGCGCTGCACGATCGGCGCGCGAACACCGCGCCTTTCTTCATCAGTCCCAACGGATTCCCCATTGCCAACGTGCCGAAGAACAGCGGCAATCTGTGGCTGACGCACCGGCTGATCGGACGCTTCAGCGGCGGCTTCGGGGTGAATTACACCGGTGCGCGGCGCGCCAGCTCAGGAGCTCTGATCGGAATCTACAACACCAGCGCCCCCATCGATGTGACCCAGGTGCCGCTGGCTGCCAAGGCTGTTCCCGGCTACTGGATCTCAAGCGCGATGGTGCGCCGGCCGTTGAGCGAACGCATCGATTTTCAAATCAATGTCAACAACCTTACCAATAAGTTTTATATCGATGAGCCTCACCCCAACCATCTGGTGCCGGGCGAGGGCGTGAATGCGCAGTTCGGACTGAACTACAAATTCTGATTTATTGAGTCGGACGTGGGCGCTGGCGGCAGGCGTCCGTCGCCCGCGCCAGCGAAGACTTGCCGTCACCGAGGTTTTGTATGCTGACTGTCATTCCTGAAGTGTTCCCCAGGTCGCAGGTCGCTGAAATTCGACACGCCCTCGAGGGCGCCGAGTGGGTGGACGGCAAGGTCACCGCCGGACATCAGTCCGCCCAGAACAAATTCAATTCACAAATTCCGGAAGGCCATCCCGTTGCCAGGCAGGTTGGCGATCTGATCCTGCAGGCGCTGGGAACGAACCCGCTGTTTCGTTCCGCAGCCCTGCCTCTGCGGGTATTTCCGCCTCTATTCAATCGCTATGCGGGTGGCCAGACTTTTGGCACGCATGTCGACAACGCGATCCGAACGCACACCGCCAGCGGGGGACGAATCCGCACCGACCTGTCATGCACGCTGTTCTTCTCTGAACCGGAGGAGTACGACGGCGGGGAACTGGTCGTCGAGGACACTTACGGCTCGAAGCGGGTGAAGTTGCCCGGCGGCGATATGGTTCTTTACCCGTCCAGCAGCCTGCACCATGTCACGCCCGTGACCCGTGGCGCTCGCGTCTCCAGTTTCTTTTGGCTGCAGAGCATGATCCGCCAGGACGTTCATCGTTCGCTCCTGTTTGACCTGGACAACGCCATCCAGAGGCTGACGGGCTCTCCGCAGGTCGAGGCCGACGAAGTAAAGAAGTCCACGGTGCAGTTAACGGGCGTCTACCACAATCTGCTGCGGCAATGGGCAGAGATGTAAATCGGAGCAACGGCTGACTTCCCGTGATCGATTGAGCTTCGGCGCTTGTACAGGCCGAAGGGAGGCTCGCGCCACCCTCATGGCGTGGGCCTCTTACTTTTAGTCGTACTCGTGCTGACGGCTCCGAGAAGTACTTCTGGGACAGTGCTCAATGATCAGTGCTTTTCAGTGAGTACAGAATCGCCGGAGCCCCAGGACCGATTGGAAATGGCCGGTGTCCAGCGATATGCCGCCGGAGTCCGACTGTTTGCTGGTGGCGGCGGGAGTCTGCCGTCGCAAAGCGACGCACTCGCCACCGGCCTTCATGGATCATCGTCGGCAGCAGTTCACGCCGTCGCAGCCAATTCCGAAGCGATGCGCCGGGCTTTGAAGCTCGCCATAAAGGGATCAGGTCGAGTCAGGAGCAGACGGGGAATTGACGGGTAATCGTTTTCCGGTATCATGCTGGCGGCGGAAGTTTAGCCAAACCGATTGCCGCGAGTTCGCGCTGGGGGATGCAACGGCGCGTATCCTCTCAATCGGAGAATGAAGGACCATGGTTGTTGCTGGGTTACTGTTGGCCGCGCTGGTGGGCGGAAGTTCGGGGTCGTCGACAAGAGCGGCGACGCCGGCTGTGACGCCGGTGCAGGCTGAACTGCTTGCCGATCTCCAGGCCCGGCACCTGAAGGTGGGAGAGGTTATTTACGCGAGGGTTTTCTCCGCCTGGGAAGGTCCGGGATGCTCGCTGGGGAAGGGTGCGATCGTCCAGGCGAAGGTCGTCGCCGCGGTGCCTCACTCCAAAATGTCCCGCGAATCGCAGGTGGCGCTGTCCTTTGACGGGGCGCAGTGCCAACCGGGAAAGATCGGAGCTTTTCCGCTGATCCTGGCGGCGATTGCGATGCCTGAAGAAGACGACTCAGCAGAGCTGCTGGATATGCCAATGCCGACGGGGGCGGGGACTTCCAGCGCGAATGCGCCCAGCAACGGCATGCGCTCGACCTCGTCGTACGACGCGGACCTGTGGTGGGTTATGACAAAGGGGTTCTCGCGCTTTCCCGACGTGCATGCAGGGGGTGTGTACGGCATTCACGGGCTTCGGCTTTCGGTGGCGACGGGACCGGAAAACAGCACGGTGCTGGTTTCGAAGGACCGCGACGTCGCGATTTACAAACACACGGAGTTGTTGCTGATTCCGGAAGCCGCGATCGCTGCGAAGGGGGCAGAGGCGCCCAGTAGAGGAAGCGAGGCCCCATCGGTAAGCGTGGCTGTGATCCCGGTGGAACCGCCGCGGGAGCCGCTGTTGGAAGAAGAAACATGCGCTCCGCCGGACTGCAGCGTGGCGCTCGAGAATGGCGAAGAAGAAGCGGAAGGCCGTCCGGCGGAGAACATCTCGATTGACGCGCTCGGGTATACGCAACGCGCGGGCCGGCTGATGGACCGCCTGGGCGACGATGAGACGCTCAGTTATCTGAGCCCGAACGAGCTTCTGCTGACGTTCAACCTTCACGGTCTGGTACCTCGCATGGGGGACACGGATCGAGGCACGGTAAGGATGATTCGCGCGGCGCTGGTGGATACCGATGCGCACAGGGTACGGCGGATCGTGGACTGGCGGATGCGGGACGACCGTCAGTATCTGTGGCCTTTGGGCGGCGGCCGCGTGCTGGTACACGTGGGAAACGAACTGCGTATTTACGGAGCCGGGCTGACGGTAGAAGCGAGCATGGTTTTGGGCGGGCCGCTGGCCTTTCTGCGCACGGATCCGGCGGGCGCGACGATTGTGGCGGGCATTATCGAGGAACGGCATTCGCCGGAGCTGCACGCGAAACTGCGCGAGACGCTGGGTCGGGAGCCCGACGAAAATGTGCGTGTCCTGGTGCTGAACCAGCGATTTGAAACCACCGCAACGGGTATGTCGACAACCGAATTTCTGCCGCCGGTGCTTCTGAATGAAGGTGAGGTCAAGCTGTACCGGCAGACGGAGAAACGCTACCACCTGGTGATCGAGAGCTGGGTCAGGGGGCGACGGAGCCTGGCGCTTTTCACTTCGAGTTGCCGGCCCGCGATTTCGACGGCTTCTCCCGACCTGATTTTTCTGACGACGTGCAACTCACTGTCCAGGGGACGGGAATATCGCATATTGCGTGCCGATGGCAAGGCGATCCTGCAGGGCGCGAGCCCACCGCTGGAGTTCGGATACTCGATGCTCGGGAATGAGCAGTCAGGGGACGTAGTTCTGAAGGCGGTGGCAAGCGACCGGCCGCTGGAGGTGGGCGACCTCTTTCATCTGAGCGATCTGAATTCGGAATCGCTGCGGGTGTACAACGCGGTCAACGGAAAGCACGTGTTCAGCGTTCGGTTGAGCGAACCGATCGCGAGCACGGGCGGATATGCGATGGCTCCGGATGGGGAAGATCTGGCGGTTCTGACGCGGAACGAGATCACGATCTACACTTTGCCGCGGGAGCGGGCGGGGCGATGATTTCTGGCCCTTTGTGGTAAACGGTTACCCGGTATGATTGAGGGAAGACCTGCTGACCAGTTCAACGGTATTGAAAGAAGGATGAATACGTTTACTCAACGTACCTTGACAGAGGCTCGAGGGGTGAGGTTTTTCGGATCCTCACGGTTTGTGATCGGAATTTTGGGTGCCGGGCTGTTTCTTTGTTGCGGATGCGGCGGTGGCGGGTCGGGATCGTCGGGCGGATCTGGCGGGGGTTCGGGCGGTAGTGGCGGCGGCAGTACAACTCCGGACATGGGAACTCTGACGTTTGTCAGCGACGACTATCAGTATTCGATTACGAATGCGTCGAGCGGGCTGGCGCTGGGTATTCAGGGACAGAGTCAGGTGGCGGGGACCTCGGTTGCGCAGGCCTCGGCAGACAGCCAGAACGATCAGCTCTGGCATTTCATGCCGATGAACTACACGGCAGATCAATTCAATGTCGAGAATTTGCTCACGCATCAGGTGCTGGGTATTGCGAATGCCTCGACAGCCAGCGGCGCACAGGCGCTGGAATGGGCGGACAACGGAACCAACGATCATCTGTGGGAGTTTTTCAAACTTACCGATGGCAACTACCTGATCGAGAACGCGAACAGCAGTCTTTATCTCACGGACAGCAATTCGGGTACGAGTTCTTCGGCGACCATCGATCAGGAGGCGCGCGCGACAACCGGAACCGGTTGTTCGTGCCAGGAATGGAGGCTGACGTCGACCGGCAGTTCTCCTTACTCTGCGCCGCTCACCGTGAGCGGCACCGGCATCTACGTGCACGATCCCAACATGCTGAAAGATCCGAACGGGATCTACTGGTTGTATGGGACGCATCAGACGATCGCCTATTCGACCGACCTGAGCACCTTCACCTACACCACGGCAAGCTCGGCCCAGGGCGCTTGTTCCGCTGCGGCAGGAACCGCCTGGCTCACCATGGATTCCCACTGTCCGATCATTGGCCCGGACTTTGCCTCGTGGACGGGTCTGCAGACACCGCCGTCTGAGAACAGCGGGCAGAACATCGACGTCTGGGCACCCGACGTGATTTACGTCAACGGCACGTACTATCAGTACTACGCAATTCCGTGGGAACCCTCGACGGGCGCTGAAGCGATCATTGGACTCGCAACCAGTTCCACTCCCTACGGACCCTGGACCGATCAGGGAGTCATTGTTTCGTCATGGACGGCGGCCACTGCGGCTCCTCCTTCGAGCAGCGTGTGGAATTTCTCCTCGTCCACTACCTGGAATGCCATCGACCCTGCGCCGTTCCTCGATGCCAGCGGTAACTGGTGGATGAGCTTCGGTTCGTGGCAGGACGGAATCCACATCATCCAGCTCGACCCAGCCACCGGCAAGCCGCTTACCACCAATCCCTCGCCGTATCCCGTGATCGCTGCGCGCGGCGCGGGCGAGGAGGGTTCGTTCATCTATCCATGGGTGGTCAACGGAACGCAGTACTACTACTATTTCGCATCGATTAATGTATGCTGCAGCGCTACGAGTCCCTACCGGATCATCGTCGGACGTTCGCAAAATCCAGGCGGTCCTTTTCTGGATCGCGGCGGCCTCGCGCTGACCAGTGGCGGGGGCACCATTCTGCTCAGTTCTCATGATCACATTGTGGGACCGGGCGGCGAAAGCGTCTTTACCGACAGCGTCAGCGGAGTGCAGACGCCAACCCTGGTGTACCACTATTACGACGCCAACAACGCGGGTACACCGACGCTGGGCATCAACCGGCTCGGCTTCACGGCGGATGGCTGGCCCTATGTTGAGTGAGGCGCCGCGGGCGGCCGGGGGGACGGCTGCGATAGAGGAACCGGTGCCATATCCTTCTCTCGTTCCTGAAATGAGGCATTTGTGAAATTTCGCGTGGCGATGCTGCTGACTGCTCTGCTGTTTGTGCCTGCCGGATTCGCGCAAGCGCCGAAAGCCCTGACTTTGACCGGGGATTTTTGGGGAACGCACGATCCTTCCATTATCAAAGCGGGAAACACCTGGTATGTGCTGGCCACGGGAAGGACGCCGGACGGCGGGCAATTTCAGATCCGATGCTCCACCGATCTGCATGCGTGGCGGCTGTGCGGGCACATCTTCAATGACATCCCGGCCTGGATTCAGCGCGACAGTCCGGGGACGAGGGATTTGTGGGCGCCCGACATTTCGTACGTGAACGGAGTGTATCGGCTGTACTACGCATATTCATTGTTCGGTAAAAACACATCGGGCATCGCGCTGGCGACCAACAAGACGATGGATCCGCGGAGTCCGGATTATCGCTGGGTGGATCGCGGCCTGGTGCTGAAGTCGGTGGCATCGGACGACTTCAACGCGATCGACCCAAATTTTGTGCTGGATGAGAGGGGCCACGGGTGGCTGACTTTTGGCAGCTTCTGGACGGGGATCAAGATGCGGAGGCTGGAGGATGCCACCGGTCTGCTCTCGGCCGAGGATACGAAAACCTATGCCCTGGCAACGCGAAAGCGGCCGGCGAACCCGGGTCCGGACGAGCCGAATCTGCCGCCGGGTTGGGAGGCAATTGAAGCTCCCTTCATCGTGCATCATGGCGGCTACTTTTATCTTTTCGTCTCGTGGGATATGTGCTGCCGCGGCACGAAAAGCACTTATCGCACCATGGTGGGCCGATCGAAGCACGTGACCGGGCCCTACCTGGATAAAGATGGGGTTCCCATGATGGAAGGTGGGGGCACGGCGCTGCTGACCGCGAACCAGAGATGGCTGGGACCGGGTGGGGAATCGGTGCTCATGGACCGCAGCGGGTACGATATCATCGTGTTTCACGCTTATGACGCGCAGACCGGCAGGCCGGCACTGCAGATTTCCACGCTGACCTGGGAAGATGGCTGGCCCCGGGCCGCGCTGGAGCAATGACCTCGCGGGCGTGGAGTTTCTGGCCCTTCGATGCGACTGGTTGTCCTCACCGCCGTTTTGTTGTTCCTGGGAATGCCCGCGTTGCGGGCGCAGAACGCGGACCCGTATGAGGATGGGCAGCGGGCTTTCCGGAGCGGAGAATACGCGAAGGCCGCTGCGTTGTTCGCGGGCGCCGCAGCCGGCAACAGCCATTCGGACGCATTGCTGCTGGAAGGGAAATCGCTGGCGAACATCGAAAAATTCCCTGAAGCAGACAGCGTGCTGCGCCGATACACAGCGCTCAATCCGGAATCCGCGGATGGGCTCTACATGCTGGGATTTGTGCTGCACCGCGAGGACAAGCCCGCCGACTCCCTGCGCGTGTACACCCAGGCCGCGGCTCTGACGACTCCGACGGCCGAAGACCTGCGCATTGTTGGGTTGGACTATGTGTTGCTGAACGATTATCCCGACGCCATCAAATGGCTGGCGAAGGCGAGCGAATTCGATCCGCAGGATGAGCCGGTGTGGTATTCGCTGGGCCGATGCTATTACACGCAGAGCCGGTTTGAAGAGGCGGAGCGAGCGTTCGATCAGGCGCAGCGCCTGAAGCCAAAAGACGCAAAGGTTGTTACGAATCTGGCGCTGGTCTATGAGATGGAAAACAGAATCGACGACGCGGAGCGCACCTATCGCAGATCGGTCGAAGCGGCGGATGCCGATCCGCATTCGGATGAGTGGCCGTATCTGAACTACGCCTCGTTTCTCCTGGAACACGATCGGGCAGCGGAGGCGCTTCCTTTGTTGCAGCGCGCAGCGGCCATCAATCCGCGCTGCGCCGATTGTCACGCGAAACTCGGCAAGGCGCTCGCCGCCACCGGAAGGGCGAAGGAGGCGATTGCCGAATTGAGCGAGGCCGTCGCGCTTGTACCCGACGATCCGAAACTGCACTATGCTCTCGGGCACGTCTATCAGTCGCTGGGGATGATGGACAAAGCCAAAGCGGAGCTGGCAATCAGCGCCAGGCTGTATGGAACCCGCAACACGGTTGACCCCCGGTGAGCCGGCTTCGTCTGCTTGGCGGCTTGCTGGCATTTGCCGGGCTGCTACCCCTTTCCGGGCAAAAGCCATCCGACTCCCGGCTCGCAGACTCTGCGCAGCAGCAGGGCGGGATGGCCAGCGCGGGCCCGCAGAAAGCCGAGTTTGACAGCCAGCATCGCCCCATTACCGCCGGCGGAGTGGTGAAGGCCGGGCCGGTGATCTTCATGAATGTCGCCCGGCAGGCAGGGCTGGCAGGCTGGCACAACGTAACCGGGACAGCGCAAAAGCACGTCATCGTAGAGGCCAAGGGATCGGGCGTCGCGCTTCTCGACTACGACAACGATGGGTGGCTCGACATATACCTGGTGAATGGATCGACCTTCGACGCGCAAACCGGGAAAACTACGCCGCCACGGGCGGCTCTGTTCCACAATAACCATGATGGAACATTTACCGATGTTGCGGAAAAAGCCGGGGTGACCAACGACCGCTGGGGCCTCGGCGTGGCAGTCGGCGATTACGACAATGACGGCTGGCCCGACTTATATGTAACCAATTTGGGCACAAATCGGCTTTACCACAATAATCACGACGGGACGTTCACCGATGTTGCGGAAAAGGCAGGCGTAGCGCTGGACAGCGGCAACCCGGAGATTGTGGGCGATCACACCGGCGCCACCTTCGGCGATTATGACGGCGACGGAAGGCTCGACCTGTTCGTGGCGGGGTATATCCGATTCGATTTCGCGCACCCGCCGCTGGCCGGATCCGGGTCCGCCAGCCATGAAGTCTGTCAGTATCGCGGAGTCGGCGTAATGTGCGGGCCGCGCGGCCTGGAGGGCGAGGGCGATCACCTGTTTCATAACAACGGCGATGGAACGTTCACCGACGTGAGCCAAAAGGCCGGGGTCAGCGACCCCCAGCGGCTCTACGGTCTGGGCGCTCTGTTTGTCGACGTGAACGGCGATGGCCGGCCGGATCTGCTGGTGGCCAACGACTCAACGCCGAATTATCTCTACATCAATAAGGGTGACGGGACATTTGAAGACCAGAGTTATCTGAGCGGCTATGCTCTTAATGGCGACGGGCGTGAAGTTTCCAACATGGGCATTGCGGTGGGCGATTACGAGAATAACGGGCATCTCGATGTGGTGAATACGGTTTTCGCCGATGACTACGACGTCGTCTTTCTTAACGATGGAACGGGTAATTTCAGCGATGTGAGTTACCGCTCGGGGATCGCATCACCGACCGTGCCGTTTGTCGGATTCGGCGACGGTTTTCTCGACTACGACAATGACGGATGGAAGGATCTGCTGATCATCAACGGTCATGTCTACCCGCAGGTGGACCAGAACCCGAACTGGGGTATGAGTTATGCGCAAAGGCCCTTATTGTTTCATAATCTGAAAAACGGTAAGTTCGAATTGGTTCCGGCAGTCGAAGGTACCGGGCTGGCCACGCTGGCGGTCGGTCGTGGCGCGGCATTCGGAGATCTCTTCAACGACGGAAAAATCGACGTGGTGGTCAACAATCTCGATGGTCCGCCGCTGCTGTTGCGCAACGTCAGTCCGGATCATCACCACTGGGTCGAATTGAAGCTAATCGGCAACGGAAAGACTCCGCGCGATGCGGTGGGCACGACCGTCTATCTGACGGCGGCCGGCGTGCGCCAGCGCGAAGACGTTCTCAGCGGAGGCAGTTATCTGTCCTCCAGCGATATGCGCGTGCATTTTGGGCTGGGAGATACCACCGCAGTCGATGAAGTGGAAATCCGCTGGGCCGGAGGGCCGACGGAGAAGGTGAAGCTGCCGGCGGTGGACCGCATTTACTCGATTGAAGAAGGGAAGGGGATCACTGGTTCCCTTTGTACGCTGTGCCAGGCGGGGAGGAAATAGCCGGGATGCTGTCGTGGATGCGGGCGCCGAACCGTTGGCTGGCGATGGTCGCAATTTCCGCCTGGGCCGCGGCGCTGCTGCTGGGCGGCCAGACGGCTCCTCCTGCATCCAACCCGATGGTGCCGGCGACTTTCGTCGATGAAGCCGCGGCGCGCGGCGTGAACTTCCTGCATCAGGCTCCGCACAGTTCCCGCAAATATCTTCTGGAGACGATGGGATCCGGTGTCGCGGTTTTCGACTACGACAACGATGGGCGTCTCGATATCTTTCTGGTCAACGGCGCACCGTTCGGCGATTTTGTTCCCAAAGGCACCATACCGAAGAAAACCGGTCCTCGATACTGGAACCGCCTTTATCATCAGAAACCCGACGGGACCTTCGAAGACGTGACCGAGCGCGCCGGGCTCGAGGGAACGGGTTACGGCATGGGCGTAGCTGTCGGGGATTACGACAACGACGGCTACGAAGATTTGTTTGTCACGGCGCTTGGCGGCAATAAGCTTTACCACAACAACGGCAACGGCACATTCACCGATGTGACGGAGAAAGCCGGCGTGGGCGGAAGCGGATGGTCGACCTCGGCCGCGTGGGTCGATTTGGATGGCGACGGCTATCTCGACTTAGTCGTGCTGCGCTACATCCAGTGGGACTGGGACGATGTATGGTGCGGACCTCGCGAGAATCGCGGTTACTGCCACCCCGACGTCTTCCAGCCCATTTCCATGCTGGTGTACCACAACAACGGCAACGGCACTTTCACTGAGGAGGCCCACAAGCTGGGCCTCGACAAGCCTGCCAAAGCGCTGGGCATTGCCATTGCCGACTACGACCGTGATGGCCATCCGGACATTTTTGTCGCGAACGATTCCATGGTGGAATTTCTGTTTCACAATCGCGGCGACGGCACGTTTGAGGAGGTCGGACTCGAGTCGGGGCCCTCTGTCGACAGCGACGGGCATACCTTCGCGGGGATGGGGACGGACTTCTCCGATTACAACAACGATGGCTGGCCCGACCTGGTGGTCGACGATCTTGCCAACCAGAAGTATGCTCTCTACCGCAACAATCAGGATGGGACCTTCCAGTACGACAGTTATCTCACCGGCCTGGCGGGCATGAGCCTCCTCCATTCCGGGTGGGGCATGCGTTTCATGGACTATGACAACGACGGCTGGAAGGACGTGATGATCGCGCAGGGGCACGACCTCGATACCATCGAAAAGGATTATCCGCAGCTGCACTACCGCGAGCCGCTCATGCTGCTGCGCAATGTGGACGGGAAGAGGTTCGTGGATGTGGGACCGGTGTCCGGAAAACTTTTCCAGCAGCGCTGGGTGGGGCGCGGGCTGGCGGTGGGCGACATCGACAACGACGGCCGCCTCGACGCGGTCGTTTCCGAGAACGGTGGACCGGCTCATGTGCTGATGAACCGGACGAAAACCGCCAACCACTGGATCGGCTTCAAACTGGTTGGGCACCGCAGCAATCGCGACGGTATCGGAGGGGTCATCAGGATCGATACCGCCAGCGGCTCACAGTGGTATACCGTCACGACCTCGTCGAGTTATATGTCGTCGGGCGATGTGCGCGCACATTTTGGACTGGGCAGGGAAGACCTGGCGAGGACCGTGGAGATTCGCTGGCCCAGCGGGATTGTGCAGACGCTCCACGATGTGAAGGGTGATCGCTACCTGACCATTGATGAGCCTGCCGGCGGGCCAACGAAAAAATAAGCTGACCAGGGTCAGGGCTCAGGGTGATTCGCAGGCGAGAGACTGGCCGGCGAAGCAGCATCAAGTTTCTTCATTTCCGCCAGAGCTCTTTGTGCGTCTGCGGGCCGATCGAGGCGGCGATAGACGCGCGCCAGTTCGAACCACGCGCTTCTGCGCAGGAAGGGTGAGGGATCGCTGGCGAGGCTTCTCTCCAGCCACTGCGCGGCTTCTGCATTGCGCCCCAGCCTGGCCAGCCCCTCTCCCATATAGAAAGAAACCGGAGCAACCGGCCCGTGGGCCGCGAGCGCCTGCTGGAGCAGCGCCAGGCCCTTTGTCGTATCGCCGGTTTGCACCTGAATTTTCCCCAGGCTGCAGAGAGCCGCCGCATCGTTGGGATGAATCTGGAGCACGCGCTCGTACGCCTTTGTGGCGTCGTCAAAATGGCTGAGTCTTTGATTTTCATCGCCGATGTTCTGGTAGAGGTCGGGGTCGTTGGGCTGCAGGCGGGCGGCGGCCTCGAACTCCGCGAGAGCCTTTTCCGGTTCTCTGGACTGGGACTCGATCTCTCCCATGGCGCGGTGCATCTGCCACGAGTCAGGGCCAAGCTCGAAGAGCTTCTGATACGCGCCCTGGGCCACCAGGGTGTGAGCCCGTCCCTGGTAATAGAGGATGTTGAGGTTTTTGGGCTCGAGGGCCGCGGCCTGATCCAGAGGGATGGTGGCCTGAACAGGATGGCCGGCAGCCAGTTCGACGATCCCGATCCAGGTGAGCACTTCGGGGTTGTTCGGTTGTAAATCGGCTTCAGCTTTCAGCGATACGAGGGCGTTGTCGAAATCGCCGCGCTGGTAGTCCACGATGCCGATAAACATGCGCGCGCCCCTGACCGACGGATCGGCTGCGATCGCCTGCTGCAATGCGTCGCGCGCTTCGGCCGGCTTGTTTTCCCGCAGCAGGGACATGCCGAGACCCATGAATGCATCCGCGGAGTGGGGGTCGGCGGCGAGCGCCTGGCGGAAATCGCGTTCGGCTTCAGCGGGCTGGCCGCTGCGCATGGCTGCCGCGCCGGCTTGCATGGATCGTTCCGCCACGGAGGGGGAAGTGTCCTGAGCGCCACAGGAAAGCGCGCTGAGAAGGCAGAGCGCGGCGGGCAGATAAACCCGGGAATGCGGACATTTCCAGAGAGTCATAGGGTGAAAACGTCTCCGCTCCGCTGGCAATGATAACGCAACCCGGAATTTGCCGGTGCGGGGTGACTGTTCCTCGGGAAGAGACAGGGTGTTTTGCGGCCGGGCGTTCGGTAAACGCTATCAGCAATTTCGCGATTTGCGGTGTTCAATTATGGGCACACGGTTACATCCGTACCGTGCGACTTTGAACTTTCTGGGTTCGCGGCCACTTCTTCTGGGAAAATGACTGTTTGATCGTTTCGTCATGGAAACCTAAGAAAACGCCACAATATCGAGGCTCATACTTTCGATTGAGTTTATGCTTGACAGTCGGAAAGACGTTCATTTAAGGTTTCGTGCGGTTCACAAAAACAGGGTGTTGAGAGTACGGCGAGAAAACGTTTGCTGTAACAGACTTCCTGAGTTGTTCGTTTCACTTCACGGAGGAAGACGCATGGTTAAGTTTCGGGGCAGCGCAGGATTCATTTGCCTGGTGTTCGCACTGGTCGCAGTTTTCATCACATCCTCTTCGTATTCCTACGGACAATCCGTTCGCGGCGCGATGGCAGGGACCGTC
This sequence comes from Acidobacteriaceae bacterium, assembly GCA_036267095.1. Classification (GTDB taxonomy): domain Bacteria; phylum Acidobacteriota; class Terriglobia; order Terriglobales; family Acidobacteriaceae; genus Palsa-343. Next base: position 620,868 of record DATAWS010000012.1, on the reverse strand, counting down.
ACGGATTCGTCCGGTGCGGTCATCGCCGGCGCGCACATTGTCGCCTCGGAAACCCAAACTGGCGCCCGAAGTGAAACCGTTTCCACCGGCTCCGGGGACTACCGCTTCCCCGAACTGCCGATCGGCCGGTATAACGTCACCGCATCCGCTCCAGGGTTCTCGAACTCGACCAGCCTGGGCGTGCTGGTTACCGTCGACAGCGTCTCAACGCTGAACGTGGCGCTGAAGGCGGGCTCTGTCGCCGAGACGGTTACAGTTGACGCCAGTTCGCCGACGATTCAGACCGAAAGCTCCGATGTCAGCGGCACGGTGACCACCAAGCAGATTGAAGATCTGCCGCTTTCGCTCGCCCTGGGAGTCAACGGCATGCGCTCTCCGGAGACGTTCGAATTCCTCGTCCCCGGCACCACGGGTCCAGGTTCGGCGACCCAGGGCAACACGGCGAATGGCGTCTTCTTCGCTCGTCTCGCCGGCGGCCAGGCCTACGGCAACGAGACTCTGCTGGACGGTGCCAGCGTGCAGCGCAGTGAGAACGGATCGTCGTTTGACGAAACCTCGCCTTCGATCGAGGCACTGCAGGAGTTTAAAGTCACTACCTCTACCCCATCGGCGGAGTTTGGCCGCACCACGGGCGGCATTACCAGTTTCTCGGTCAAGTCAGGAACCAACGATTTTCACGGGATCGGCTACGGAATCGTAAAGAACCGCGCCTTCGATGCGAACTCCTGGTTCAATAACGGCTACAAGGCCTACCAGTGCGTCGGAGTCTCCGAACTCAACTGCGCTTACAGCAAGCCCGCCGACAGCAAGTACGACTACGGCGGCATCTTCAGCGGGCCGGTAAAAATTCCTCACGTCTACGACGGAAGAAACCGCTCGTTCTTCCTGTTTGCATGGGAACAATATAAGTTCACGCTGGGCGGCACGGCATATTCAACGGTGCCCACAGCTGCCGAGCGGACGGGAGACTTCAGCGCCGATCTTGGCGTAGCCGTTCCGGGCGGCTCGCCCTATCCAGGGGTGGGCTATAACGTGCTTCTCAATCCATGCACGGGAACGCCGATTCTGTACGACCAGATCTTCGATCCCCGAACGAGTACCCAAATCAGTCCGGGTGTATTCTGCCGTACGCCGTACGCGAACAACAAAATTAACTCTCCGCTGAGCGCGGCTGCACAGAAGCTGCTCGCCGGCTTGCCGCTTCCCAATCAGGCGCCCCTCACAACCAACGTCTTTGGGTACATCAACAATTACGTCATATCGGGAACCCGCAGCATCATCAACACGACGTACACCATCCGCATCGATCAGAATATCGGTCTTAAGAGCAAGATCTTCGCGACCTACGACACGCGCCAGAACGCCGCGCTGGAAGCGATCCCGAACTTCCCCGAGCCGTATAACGACAACGGCTATCCGCAGGCTTTCACCACACACTACTCACGCGCCGGGTGGGACTACACCATTACTCCGACCCTGCTGAATCACCTGAACCTGGGCTACAACCGCACCAACAGCGTGAACGTCGGCGCGACCTACGGCACTTCTCAGACGGCCGCCTCTTACGGGGTTACGGGGGACTATTCGAAGTTCTTCCCGCTCATTGTTTTTCCCAGCCCGGATCAACCTTCGACCTGGGGACAGCAGCAGAACGGCGATAACATCGACAACGGCATTCGGATCAATGACAGCGTCAGCTGGATTAAGGGCCGGCAAAGCATCAAGTTCGGCGTCGACCTGCGGCACCAGCAGTACTCGGTCATCCAGTACAACCAGGACACATTTAACTTTTATCGCGACCAGACGGCGGGCCTGAGCAATGCCTGCTGCGGGTCTGGAGACCCGATCGCCAGCTTCCTCATCGGTGAGGTCGGCAACGGGTCGCAGGCGGTCTACAACGACAGCCCACGCTGGAACTCGCATTACCTGGCCGGATTTTTCGAGGATGACCTGAGGCTCTCGAAAAACCTGACCGTGAACCTGGGCATTCGTTACGACGTAGACGTGCCCCGCAAGGAAGCGCTGAACCGCACTTCCGAATTGAGCCTGACGGCGCCGGATGCGGCCGCCGGCAACTTGCCTGGCGCGCTGGTCTTCGGCACCAACTGCACGAAGTGCAACGCAGCCTGGGCGGACACCTGGTACAAAGACATCGGGCCACGCATCGGCTTCGCTTATGTGCTTCCCCGTACGGACGGCAAAGCGGTCCTGCGCGGCGGCGGCGCCATTCTCTACGGCCCGCTGCAATACAGCGACTTCGGCGGATCGATGGCGCTGGGATACAACCAGAACCGCGATTTCTATGCCGTGCAGAACGCGGCGGCCAACACCGGCGGCGCGTTTACGCCGGCCTTCCGGCTGGATTCGAGCTCGACTACCGATCCAACCAATTCATCGGTGGGCTTTCCGGCTGTCAGCTATGCGCCAGACCTCGATCCAACCCAGCTGACTGCACAGAACGGTCCAGGCAGCTTCACTGCCGTGGGCGGCGAAGTCATCCGGTCGGGATGGGGCCGCCCGGCCATGATCAACAACTGGAGCCTCGAGCTTCAGGATCAGGTGGCGCAGGATCTGATCTTCACGCTCGGCTATATCGGGCAATCGGGGCAGGACCTGCATTCCGGCTATCTGTCCAACATCAACAACATTTCGACATCGTATTTCAATCTCGGCGACAAGTTGTCGATACCGGGCTACACCCTTCCGATCGGTGGTTCAAGCAACGGCGTGAATGCGCCCTACTCCACCTTCACCGGCGCGCTGGGGCAGGCATTGCGGCCGTTCCCGCAGTATGACTACATCGCGGGCGACTGCTGCCTGGAGAACCTGGGGCACTCCTCCTACGACGCGCTGGTCACTTCGCTCGAACGGCGTTTCCACGATGGACTGAACCTGCAGGCGGCCTATACCTGGTCCAAGGAACTCACCGATGCGGATTCGACGATTCCGTTCAGCTACATTACCGGCGGCGGCGGCAACACTCTGCGGCAGGGTCAGGGCTCCGAGGATCTGCATCTCGAGAAAGCGGTGAGCGCGCAGAACATCACCAACCAGTTCTCGCTGAGCTACCTTTATCAGTTGCCGTTTGGCAAAGGCCGCAGGTGGATGCACAATAGCCGTGCAGCTGACCTGGCGATCGGCGGATGGCAGGTGGGGGCGATTCAGCGCTACCAGAGCGGGGAACCCATCAGCTTCGGCTGCGCCAGCGGCATTCCCTTCTACCAGAACTGCATCACATACACCGCCGGGCCTGCATCGAGCGGCGGAACGCAATACGCCAGTCAGTCCTACAAGGCAAAGAAGAACGGCCCGAGCTACTTCAACCAGCAGTCCTGGTTCAAACCGGCGTACCGTATTCCAGGTTCGGCCGGCGCAGCGGATCCAGGAGTGCCGCTGTCCGAGGCAGCGTTCGTGGACCAGAACTCGGAGCTGGGCCCGGTCCGCAATTTCACACCGGCATGCGCCGCATATAACGGCGGCACACCCTGCTCCTTCGATCCGTTCAGCCTCGGAAACATACCCCGCGTTACAAACAAGATCACCGGCCCCGACTACCTTTCCGAAGATGTCAGCTTGCTCAAGGACTTCCATATCACGGAGCGGATGGTCTTCCAGGTAAAGGGAGAGGGATTCGATATCTTCAACCGGCACCGGATGGCACTCCCCGACACAAGTCCGGGCGATACCTGCACCGTGGGAGGGAGTGGTTGCACCGGTTTTGGTATTCCCACCGGCACCGATTATGGTCCGCGTAACCTGCAGGTCAGCGGCCGGATCACGTTTTAACCTGGACCGGGCGGAGATGCGCCTCGACCCGCAGCTTCGCCCGGTTCGAACCAAACGTCGATATTCAGCAGGATGTAAGAGCCTTTCTGGAGCCAGTAACCTGGCTCCTTTCTTTTTTGCGCGTCCGACGCAACCTCCTTCTGCGCTCGCCGGGTAATTGCAAAGGAATTTCTGCCGGTCCACAATGACAGAAGAATGCGCCGTGCCATGCACAGGTGGAACTGTTCGATCGCCATTGCTTTCCTGGTGATAACATTCCGGACTTCAATTGCCCAGGCACCGGCTTCAGCGGCCGATGGATTTGTTCTGCTCCAGGCGGGCAAAGCGGAGGACGCGCGCACTGCTTTCGAAGCCGTTCTGAACAGCCGTCCTGAGGACCCGCAGGCCCAGGATGGCGAGGTGAAGGCCAGTGAAGCTGTGGCTCTGAAGGAACGCAGCGCCGGCAACATGGTGGACGCGTTGCGGGCTCTGATGCGTGCTCAGGACTTTGCTCCGCGCAACGCGCACCTGCTGTTCGATCTGGGTGTTCTGGAAGAAGAGATGAGGCTCTATCCGGACGCGGAAAAGATCCTGGCGCAGGCCATTGAGATCGATCCGGGCAACCCGGAAAACTACTATGCCCTGGCGCGGGTACAGATTGACGAAGGTGAGTTAGCGCTTGCCGGGAAGAACATGAAAATTTACCTCACGTCCCGCCCCGACGACGCGAGCGCACACTATGGTCTTGGTCGCGTCTACGAGCTTGGCATGCAGTTTGACCAGGCGCGGGCCGAATTGCAGCGGTCCATTGACCTGCAGCCGGTGCAGACTGAGGCCTACTACGAAATGGGCGACATCGCCCTGAAACAGGACAAGTACGATGAGGCGCTGAGCTATTTCCAGAAGGTTCTGGCGCGCGATGGCCGGCATGCCGGCGCGCTGGCTGACGCAGGACAAGTGTTGTTCCGGGAGAAACGCTACCAGGAGGCGCTCGATTGCCTGAGGCGTGCCGTTGCCGCGGCGCCCGCCTACGAACCGGGGCATTACTATCTGGGGCTGACGCTGAACCGCCTCGGCCAGAAGGAAGAATCCGAACGCGAGCTGCAGACGGCGCAAAAGCTGGCTGACGAGGACAACAAGAACGCGGCGCGACGGTATCAGGTCAGTCGTGTTCCTGAGAGTCAGTAGAGCAGGGTTTGTTCTCCCCGGTTTGATTTGGAGCGGGGTGCGTCCTCCATCCTGACTGGAGTGGCGGTGGAGACAACTTCGGGCGATTCTCCAGCTGCTTCGACCCCGATGGTCAAATCGCCGGACGATCTCGGATGGCGGAGCCGCCCCCAAATCGGACGTGGCCCAGGCGCAGACACAACTGGATGCGGCCAGAGTGCAGGGCACCGACGTACGGTGGCTCGAGCGAAGTTTGAACACGCGATTGCCGTCTTAATCGGGAAGCCGCCGGCTCAATTCGATCCGCCTCCCTCGCAGCAGGTCAGGCTGCAACTCCCGGTGATTCCCGTTGGCGTACCCTCCACGCTCGTGGAGCGCCGACCGGACATTGCCGCGCAGGAGCGCCGCATGGCGGAGGCCAACGAGCAAATCGGTGTTGCGCGCGCGGCGTTTTTCCCACACTCACCATCGGGGCCACGGGTGGCTTTGAAGGCACGAGCGCGGCGAACTGGTTCGACGGGCCGAGTCGCATGTGGGGCCGTCGGGCCGGAGCTCTCGCAGACTCTGTTTGACGCCGCCCGCCGCCACGCTGTTTGGGTAGCCGCCCAGGCGAACTACGACGGAACCGTCGCCGCATATCGCCAGACAACGCTGAATGCATTTCAGGAAGTGGAAGATGATCTGGTCGAGTTGGGTATCCTGGAGAAGGAAGCGGACCAGCAACATCAGGCGACGGCGTCTGCTGCCGAGTCGTTGCAGTTGTTCACCAACCGCTATCAGGGCGGAGTGGACAACTACCTTCAGGTGATCACTGCCCAGGCGATTGCCCTTGCTGACCAGCGCAACGACATCGACATTCAGCGTCGGCGCGCGGCCGGGGTCATCCTGCAGCATTCCCGCCAGCGGCTGAATTGCCGCTTGACATTGATTTCCCACAGCGCATATACAGGTGATTCGCAATTCGGACCTGCGTATCACAATGCGGAACAGGAGGCGGCCGGCTGTGGCCGTACCAGGCATGGGAGAAAACCGATCAATCACGCGGCGGTCGATGCTGAGGGCCGGCGCCGTTGGAGGAGTCCTGGCAGGCGCCCTGCCAGCTCAACTGGCCAGCGCGAGCTCACCGCAGCGGACGAGCGCTTCGTCCTCACGCTGGGGAATGGGGACCGATCCGGGACAGACACTGCCGCCGGAAGCGACCAGTGGTCCATGGAGGAATCTGCGGGCGGTGAAGGCGAAGCGGGTCATCGACCTCGACTGCCACGCGTACGAGACTCCGGTGCAGGGCCACACCTATAAGGATGAGCACCACATGCACGCCCTCGGGCAGTATCAGGACTACACAAAGGAACTGATCGCCTCGATGGACGCGCACGGGCTGGCGAAGGTGGCGCTGTATCCGTCGCTGGTTCCATACGAGAAAGTGCGGGACACAAGCTTCCAGGAGTATCCGGAGCGCTTCATCCGCACCTCGACATTGCCAACGGCGGCAAGCCGGGGGAAACAGCTGACGCCGGCGGAGCTGGCGGCGATCTTCAAAGAGCATCTGGAGCAGGACGGCTGTCGGATCATCGGATCGGGAGGAATGATTGCCGGGATGCTCACAAAGTACTCGGTGCAGGAGATGGCGCCGGTCGCAGACTTGATCCTCGAGCACGAGGTGCCGGTGGAATATCACACCGGATGGACGGCGACCGGATCTGCGATGGCCTACGGAAGGAAGTACACCACGGCGGAAGACTGGGTGGCGGGCGCCGCCGCGCTGATGCAGGCGTTCCCGGAGATGACGGTCATTTTGCAGGACGGCGGGGGGTCGATTGCGACTCCGGATGGACATGCGGCGATACGGCTGTTGTTCTCGTACGACAACGCGTATTTCGATACCGGCAAATCCACCCCGGAGATTGTCACCGAGGCAGTGCGTGGCGCAGGGGCGGAACGAGTGATGTTCGCGTCGGACTGGAATCGTCCGCAACTGAAGGAATATGGCCCGTACCACATGCGCGCGGTCTACCAGCACTGGTGGAACCTGAACACCATTGCCAACGCGGACCTGACCGAGGACCAGCGGGACTGGGTGCTGCACAAGAGCGCGGAAAAGTTGCTGAAGCTTTCCACCAGTTAGCGGAGCGCGGAACGGAACGACGGCGGAGAAAGCGAGAGGGACATGGCAAACGGAGAGATCGGAGAAAAGGGCAGCCTTCAGGGCGCAACCGGGGGTGTGGATCGGCGGAGTTTCGTGAAGGGCGCTGCCGCGGCGAGTCTGCTGGGAGCGGGAGCGGCCATCGCGCAGTCGACCGGGGCCGACTCGAGGCCCGAGGCGGCGGACCCGCAGGTTCCGGCCGGATTGCATCCGGGTGCGGAGCCGGACTGCCGATTCCCGGAGTTCTATCAGACCTCGGTGCCAGGCGGGATGAAGCTGGTGACGGACTACTTCGCGGCACTGAGCCGGAGAGACCTGCACGGCATGGCGCAGACGCTGCAATTTCCGTTTCTCACTTACGAGGGCACGCAACCGGTGGTGGTGCAGACCATCGACGACCTGATGTCGAATCCGCCGCCTTCCATGAATGTGACGGGCAAGGGAGAGAACCTGATTAAGCCGGGCTCCTACGACATCATGGAAGGGATCGAAATGCTGCTGTTCAATCCTATCGGCGCGGGGTTTTCGCTGAACTTCGCGCGCTATCGCGCGGACGGGCACAAGATTCTGGTTTGCAATGCGCTGTTCGGCGTCACGAATAACGACGGGAAGTGGGGGATTGAATACATGTCGACCATCTTCCAGCCCGCTGAGTTGTCGTACGAGAGCTTCGACGCCGATGCGATCGCGGCGGCACTGCACACCACGCAGCGCGACCACGCTCTGGCGCGCAAGGAGCGGGACGTGCTGGGATTGCGGACGACGGTTATGTTTCCCATCCCCACCGCCTCGGTTTGGATCGGCGGATCGACCGCCAATGCCGGAGCTGCTCGTGAAGGGCGAGCCATGCAGCCCTATCACGTGAAGGGGGTGAAAAGCCGCATTCGCGTTACCGACAATACGGAAGACAGCATCCTGCACCCCAGCGCGGACCTCATCGCCCAGGGCGAGAAGAGCATGGCGCAGTTTGTGGCGGCGTCCGGCGGTCCGGTGGGAAAGTGGTCGTATTCTCTGGAGTTCGCCGGACCGCGCGGCAAAGGAACGCGCGTGTTGTTTGCCGGAACCGACAAAGGCCATATTTATTCCGGATACACGCGTTACACGGCCGATGGGACGATGATTTCGGAAACACGTTTTATTGGCGCGGTCACTTATCGACGGCGTATCTGGGCAGCCAGCGACATATCCGGCGTGTTTGGCCAGGTGATGTTCCAGGATCATGCCAACGATGTGCTGACTTAGCCGCCAGGGAAACGCAGCCGGCAAATTCGTGATCACCCCACCCATCCCCGAACTTCGCCTGCAAATACGCAGCGTGCAGGCGCACGCCGTCAGCGTGCCGCGCAGGAAGGCGCTCGCGCTGGGCGGCGGCATTACCAACTCCGCGTTCGTGATTGTGGAAGTGGCGACAGAGCAGGGCATTACGGGCATGAGTTGCGCGTACTGCGCGCTCCCCCTGGCGCAAAAGCCGCTGGTGGAATTTCTGAAAGCAATGGACGAGCCTCTGCGCGGCGCCTCTGCGCTGCCCGCGGTTTTGAAGGAGAACCTGACAAGCCGTTTTCGATTGTTCGGCACGCAGGGCGTTGCCGGACTCGTGGTCTCGGCGCTCGACAATGCAGCGTGGGACGCGCTCGCGAAGGCCGCAGGCCTTCCCCTGGTGCGCTTGCTGGGTGGCGAGCCGAAGCCAATTTCCGCATACGCTACTTTTGGCATTGGGCTGCTCGGGGCGGAGCGAACGGCAGAGGGAGCGGCGCGCCTCGTCGAAGACGGATTTCGAGCCGTGAAAGTGCGGCTGGGATACGAAGATCCCGGAACCGAAGTTGCGCTGATTCGCGCGGTGCGGCAGGCGGTCGGTCCGGAAGTGCGAATGCTGTGCGACTACAACCAGTCGCTTTCCGTGCAGGAAGCCATAGCCCGGGGCCGGCTTCTCGATGAAGAGGGGATGACCTGGATCGAAGAGCCGGTGGCAGCGACCGACGATGCGGGCATGGCGCGGGTAGCGCGGGAATTGAACACGCCGATTCAGGCCGGCGAGAATTACTGGAGCCCTCAGGAAATGAATCGGGCGTTGTGCGCGGGCGCTTTCGATTGCGTGATGCCTGACGTATCGCGCATCGGCGGCGTGACCGGCTGGATGCAGTGCGCGGCGATCGCTGCTGCGAACGGGATCCCGATTTCGAGCCACCTGATGCCGGAGATCAGCGCTCACCTGCTGAGCGTGGCCGCGAACCGTCACTGGCTGGAGTATGTGGACTGGCTGAACCCCATCCTGCGGAGCCCGCTGCGCATCGATGCGGGAGCGGCGATTCCGGGCGACGCTGCCGGGACAGGACTGGAGTTCGACGAGGACGCGGTTCGGTCGTTCCTCGTTCCCTGAGCGAATGGACATTGGTCGAAGGGAGACGCATGCATGCGTCTGACTGCAGTTGTTTGTGCGCCGCCCGCGCAGCAGCGCAGGACACAGCGAAAGAAAAGAATCCTGACCGCGAGAATTTTTTCTTGACAGGCGTTGATGTGGCGGAGTTAATTTGATTCGGTTCTGCGAAACCATATTCCGTATTGCGGAACGGCTCGAACCCCAGGATTCACTGAGTGTGCCGCAGCCGAGCGGTCGTGGAATCAAAGAAAGCAGGTGAAACGTGCGTTCCCCAGAAACGCTTGTAGCTGCTGATAGCGAAGTTTTTCCCTTCCGTGAGCGCCGCTGTGGAGTGATCTTTGTGTCGCGCAGCCTGTGCCGGGCGGCGTTGCTTCTGTGCCTGCTGGCAGCAGGCCGGCTGGCCATCGGCCAGACCAACACCGCCACCATTACCGGCACGGTTACCGATCCCGGAGGCGCAGCCGTCCCCGGCGCGAAGGTGGTCGCGAGCAACGAGGGCACAAACGTATTTACCTCAGCGACCAGCGACAACACCGGCCGCTACACGATTCCGAACCTGGCTCCAGGGTTCTATGACGTTCGCACATCGGCACACGGCTTCAGCACTATCCTTCGCGAACATCAGGAGCTGTTGATTGGCACGACCACGACGGTCGACTTTCCGCTCAAGCTCTCGACCGTCTCCACCACAGTCGAAGTGACGACTGAGGTGCCGGTGGTCGATGTGACGCAAAACATTCTGTCGACCGTCGTTCAGACGAAACAGCTGGATAACCTGCCGATCATCAACCGCAGTTTTGCCTCGCTGGCCCAGTTGTCGCCCGGGGTGCAGGTTACGCCTTCATCGGGTACGGCGGTGGGCTCTACGCTGCAGTTTGGCGACAGCGGCACCTTCTCGAACGGCTACGTAGTGGATGGCAATTCGATCGAGAAGTTCAACAATGGCGGACAGGAGATCAACCTGGCGCAGGACTGGATTCAGGAGTTCTCGGTGGTCACGCAGCAGGCGCCCGCGGAGTATGGTCTCTCCTCGGCGGGGTTTATCAATGCCATCACCCGTTCGGGCTCGAACTCTCTGCATGCCCGGGCCTATGGATATTTTCAGAATGCGGCGCTCAATGCGACGCCCTCGTTCCTGCCGGCGAAAGCCCCGCAAAAGCCTGACTACAGCCAGCAAAGGCTGGGGGGATTCCTGGGCGGCCCGATCAGGAAGGATCACCTGTTTTACTTCCTGGGCTACGAACGGCTCAACAATCTGACCAGCACACCGGTGAACGTGCCGGACGCATTTGCCTCGCCGGCCACCAATGCCGGAGTCTACCCGCAGACCACCATCGATACGCTGGCAATGGCGAAGATCGATTATCAGATCAACACCGCGCAGTCCATTCACATCCGCGCCAATGAAGACTACGACACATTGGGCAACAACAGTATTGGCGCGAGCGGCTCGAACGTGAACACTCTGGGCGTGGGCTCCTCGTCGCGCACGGCAGGCGAGGTCTTTCAGGTCACGTGGGACGACCTGCTTTCCCCCGCCGTCCTGAATGAGTTGCGAGTCGACTACTACGGTAACTACACGCATATTAGTTGCAACGATGCTTCGATCCTGGGTGCCTACTCTGGGGGCGGCCCTAATGCGACGGCCTATGGAGATCCGACTGGTTACTACGCCACGCTTACCTACGGCGGAGCAGGAATCGTGATTGGGTGCACCTCGTTGTGGGGCGGCCAGGGAGAAAGAAACTGGGTCTTCGAGGACGATACGACCGTGACCCGCGGTGCGCACGAGCTCAAATTCGGCCTGGATGCGGGCCGGCGCAATCAGTACAACCGCGCCGTTCACCGGCTGGCCGACGGAACCTATACGATGCCCGGAACCCTGACGGTCCCCTTCGATCCCGCGACCACTTCAACCTATCCGCTCTCGTATTCAGTCAACTGGGAACCGGACAACAGTCTGACGAATGATTCACTGTCCCCGTTCTTCGGGATGTTCGCTCAGGACAGCTGGAAGGTCAACGGATCTCTCACCCTTAACTACGGCATGCGCTACGACTACGATTTTACGAATTCTCTTGTGGCGACGCTGCCCTCGCTGAACCCAATCAACAACGACGCGACCAATCTTGCGCCTCGGGCAGGATACGCATGGACGCCGTTCCACAACCGGCGCAGCGTGATACGCGGCGGCTATGGAGTCTACTTTGACCTTGAACACGGCAATGTGGCTGGAACCTATTACACCAGCGACACCGGGCCAACCAAAGTGCTGAACCTGAGCGCGACTTCCGCTACTCTGAATCCCTACTGCTACGGGAATACCACCTGCGCCAGCGGCGTACCCACATCGGATCAAAAAGCGGTGGAGGAAGTGCTGGCCTATGCGCTGGAAAATTACCAGTTGCCCAACTTTGCGCCGGCCGGCGGGGCAGTCACCATGGGCGGAACGACCTACACCATTCCGGCGTTGGCGAGCCTGCCGCCCACCGCGGTCTACAACTATGTTCCGAACCTGAAGCACCCCGCGTCCATGCAGGCAACGACGGGTCTGGCCCAGGAGTTCACCGACAAGATCAGTGCTTCGGGTGACTTTGTCTACACATACGGATATAACCAGTACATTCTGTACAATGCAAACGTTAACCAGGCCACCTATCAGCCCATCAATCCAAGTTACACATCGATTTCTACTTATGGCAATGGCGGGTATTTCCGCCTGTACAGCGCGCAGATCCGCGGCAACTACAGGGACTCGCGCGGCGATGCTGCCACGGTGGCGTACACCTTCACATCGGGAACCGACGACAGCCCCAACAGCGGCCTGGCTCTGGTTACGACCCAGACCCAGGCGACGGATCCATTCAACTTCACTGTGGACAACGGACCTGCCTATGTCGCCAGAAATATTCTGAACGTCAGCGGTGCGGTGCGGATTCCGTGGCAACTGCAGTTGTCGCCCATCGTAACCTTCAACACCGCCTTGCCCTATACCGCGACGACGACATCCCGAACCGTTGCTGGTTGCCCCGTTTTCTACACGCACTGCTATCCGGAGGGATTTTCAAAGAACTCCCTGCGGGGAGCAGACAGCTTCACGCTCAACTCGCGCCTGTCGAAGACCTTTCAGTGGGAGAGACTCTCGGCCATGCTGATGTTCGAAGGCTATAACCTTACGAACCATGTGAATTACACCAGCTTCCAGGCGAATTCGCAGGCCACGACCTTCGAGCATCCGATCGGAGCGGGGCCACGGCGTCAGCTGCAGGCAGCTTTCCAGGTGGACTTCTAGAAGCAACAAATCCGAGTCGAGGAGAAACGTGTGACACGCAAGGTTGGGGAACAAGTGGACGCGAGCGCTCGCCAGGTTACGAATCGCCGCAGCTTCCTGAAAAGTGCAGCTGTCGCCGGGGTGGTGGGCGGGGCAGCGCTGGTAAGCGGTCATGCACAGAACTCGCCGGATTCCTGGCAGCAGGCTACGGATCCGCAGGCGCCTTCGGGAATCAGGCCGAAGGGGTCGCTGGATTGCCGCTTTCCCATGACCTACAGCACCTCGGTGGTGGAAAGCACCAAGGTGCTGATGCGATATTACGAGGCACTGGCTGCCAGAGATCCGGAAGCCATGGCAGATACGCTTCATTTTCCCTTTGTGACTTATGAAGGGCCCTACGCGACTCTGGTGGAGAGCCGCGACAAGTTTCTGGCATCGCCGCCGCCGTCCATGAACGTGACGAGCAGCGGCGACAGTCATATCAAAGCGGGCAGTTACGACATGCTGGATCACACCGAAATGCTGATCTTTAACCCCATCGGGGTGGGGCACACGCTTATGTACAACCGCTACGAAGAGGGCGGAGAGCGAATCCTTCAGTGCCACGGCATCTATGGCGTAACGAATGACGACGGAGTATGGGGGCTGGAGTATCTCTCCACAATCTTCAAACCGGCGAACCAGATTGGCAGAGACGAATATACCCTGACTTCGGTCGACGAAGCGCTGCACGACAACCATCGCGACAAGGTGGCGTCGCGCAGAGAAGCAGATCTGCCGATGGTGCGGAAAATGGTCGAGGACCCCTATCCGCACGGGTCGGTCTGGATCGGAGGATCCACGGTGCCGGGTATCGAAGGCAGGCCAATGGCCCCTTACAAAGTGAAGGGGGTGGAGAGTCGGCTTCGGTTCTCCCAGGGAGACACGCAGGAGTTTATGGACAAGCAGAATTACAACATGGAGCACTTTGCGGAGGTTTCCGGAGCAGGTGTGGGAACTTGGGCGCTGTCCGTGGAGATACCCGAGACCCGGACGCTTTATGCATCTGCAGTCAAGGGACATTATTACTCTGGCTATTACCGCTATACGGCAAATGGAACGGTCATTTCCGAGCATCGCTATCTCGGTGCGGAGATATGCCGGCGCGGCGTATGGTACGGACACGATATCGCAACCACGTTCGGCCAGGTGCTCTATCACGACTGGACCAACGATGGGGCCCACTCTTAAGCGATTGATCGCCAACAGAAAGACGGAGAGCGACAGATGACGATTCCGGCCCCTGAAGAGAGAAAGGGTATCTCAATCGATCGGCGCAGTTTCCTGAAAGATGCGGCTGCTGCCAGCCTGACGGGGGTTGCGGTCCTGTCCGCGACGGAGGCGCGCGCGCAGCAGCCATCGGCGGACAGCGATCCGCCAAAGCCAGCAGGGCTGAAGCCGATGGCGGAGTTCGACTCTCGCTTCCCGGTTGCCTACAACTCGTCGGTTCCGGAGTCAATGAGAATCCTGACGCAGTATTTTCAGGCGCTCAGCGAGCGAAATCTCGACGGCGTCGCCGATACTCTGCACTACCCATTCGTGACATATGAGGGCTCGGAGCCGGTGGTTGTAGAGAGTGCGGATCAATTGCGGGCCAATCCGCCACAATCAATGAATGTGACGGCAAAAGGGGATCTCATCACGCCGGGGTCCTACGACATCATGGAGGGCATCGAGCTGCACCTTTACAATCCGTGCGGTGCGGGCTTTTCGCTGCCCTACACACGCTACCGCGCGGACGGCCACAAAATGCTGGGGTGTCACGGGATTTACGGCGTGACCAACAATGACGGTAAATGGGGAATCGAATTTATGTCGACGATTTTCCAGCCGGCGGACCAACTAAGTGAAACCTACGACGCCCTTTCCCTGGTAACGGCACAGCACGATCACTGGCGTCTGCATGCGGAGGCGCGCCTGAAGGGCGATCTTGATGAAGCGAGAACTTCGATCAACTTTCCCGGAAAGCGGGCGTCGGTGACCATCGGCGGCTCTAATCGGTCGTCGATTCCGGCACGCGAGGGAAGGCCGATGGAGCCTTACCAGATCAAAGGAGTCAAGAGCCGTCTGCGTGTATCAGAACTGACCCAGGAGCAGATCGACCATCCTTCGCCGGAAGCGATGGCAGCCGCCGCCAAAAACCAGAAGGAATTTGAACAGTACTCCGGGGGAGGCGTCGGGAAATGGGCGTACTCGATCGAGATACCCGAGACTTATGTCATGCACGCTGCCAATGACAAGGGGCATATCTATACGGGATTCCGGCGATACGTCGCGAATGGCACGATGATTTCCGAAGCGCGGTTTATCTCGGCGGCGGTATTCCGGAAGGGCGTATGGAATGCCAGTGAGATCACGGGAGTGTTTGGATACATGATGTATCAGGACCACACTAACGATGTTACATAGGTCGTTCGGGTTTCGCTCCGGGTGAGTCTGGCGTGCGGTGGACTTCAGCTCCAGAGAGGCAGAGGATGATCCGGGCAGGGGAGAAAGAGTCAGTTATGGGAACCATAAAGTCGCTGGTTGTGGTTGTAGCTGTATTCACGGGCAGTGGCGCCGTGTCTCGAGCGCAGCAGCAGCAAACGCCTTCATCAACCCCCCTGGGCGGCCGGCAAGGTCAACAGACAAGCGTCTATGGAACGTTGTACGGCCGCGCGATTAACGGCATTAGCAAGGTTCCTTACACTCTGGATCAGGAGTACCTGGAGTGGCCTTTGCCTCCGGACGACAAGCAATATGGAGCTATCGAAGGCAAACGTCTCAAGGGCTACGTCGCTGACTTAGTAGGGATTGCAGAACACTACCGGGATCAGGGGAACCAGTTTTGGGGCAGGATTACCGGCACTTCCTCGGACACGGAGACGCAGGACTGGCTTATTGGGAAATTCAAGGCAGCCGGGTTGTCGGATGTACATAGTCAGCCGTTGGACACCCCACCCCAGTGGATCCCAACCTCCTGGCGGGTCGCGGCAACGGGTGAGGGAAAGTCTTTGCAACTCGATTCCGCTCAGCCCATGATGAGTTCGCCGGCAACTCCCGACCAGGGGCTTAACCTCGATGCCGTCTGGGTTGGATTGGGGACGGAAGCAGATTTCAGTGGCCGCGACGTACGCGGAAAAGCGGTCTTCATCTACAGCGCCACATATAACCACATCAACACGAGCGCTCTGCTCAACGGCAGCGTGAAACGAGCGGCGTCCAAAGGAGCGGCCGCAATCTTTATTATCTTCGCTTTGCCGGGCAACATAAAAGCCCAGTTTTATAACCTGGGAGTGCAGGTGCCCACCTTCGCGATCGGCCTGGACGATGGAAACTCCGTACGGGCAATGATCGAGCAGGCCGAGCCGTCCAGTCCCCCTAAAGTAAGCCTCGTGCTGCACACGGCGATGGTGCCGGGAAAAACCGGGAATGTCTGGGGAACGCTGCCGGGAATGACCGACGAAAAGATCTACATCATTTCGATGCGGGAGGGATGGTTCGACGGCGCGACGAATAATGCCGCGGGAATTGCAACCCTTGTGGGTTTAGCCGACTACTTCGGCAAGATACCCAAAGAAAAGCGGCGTCGAACCATGATCTTCCTGGCCACAACCGGGCATCACGGTAACGGAGTCGACGGAAAGCCGCACGTGACTCTAAGCGGCGTATGGATCACCGAACATCACGCGGAGTTGTTCAAGAATACCGCGCTGATCCTCAATTGCGAATACACCGCGACAACCCAGACGGAACTCTATATGGGGGGTCAGGTGCAGAGCACCGACGCGCAGAGTGAGGGGCTCTACTGGTTTGTCCGCGGCGCTCCGCAATTGACGCAGGCGGCTTATAACGCTTACCGGGAGTTTGGGGTGCCGATCTTTTCGCAGCCCAGCCCATCTCCCGTTGGGGAAATGTATGGATTCGATCAATTTGCGCCCTCGCTTCAGTTAATCAACATGGGCACATATTCCCACACTAACTACGACACGCTCGCGATGGTCCCCTGGACCGGCCTGGAAGCTGTAACGCGCGCGTATGCCAAAGTCATCGACGATGTCAACCGGTACAGTATCCCGCAACTTGCATGGCCATGGGGAGAGAAAGCCGCGCCCCAGGGCTCGTCCTCAGGAGGGACCGCGACAGGCGGCAACCGGCCGTGACCTGTCCTGGCCGAGCTGTGATGTGGCCGACGATTGCAGTCAAGGAGAAATCAGTAATGCGTAAGACGGCGGTTGGAGAGTGTCTGACTCTGGTGGTGATGGCGCTGTTCGGAGTGTTGGGCCAGGAGCGCGGGTTAGCGCAGTCGCAATCGCAAGCCTATTCTCCACGGGCGGTGACCGGGCGGCAGGCTAACCCGAGCAACGGAATCAGCGAGGTGCCGTACACGCTCGACCAGGAATATCTGGAGTGGCCTCTGCCGCCGGGGGACGAGGGGTACGGCTCGATCGACGGCAGGCACCTGAAACAGTATGTGGCGGACCTTGTCGCTATTCCGGAAAGATATCGCGACCAGGGGCATCAGTTCTGGGGACGCATCACCGGAACCTCGGCGGATGCCGAAACGCAGCAGTGGCTGCTGACGAAACTCCGCGCGGCAGGCCTGTCCGACGTTCACGCGCAGCCTCTGGATCTGTCTCCGCAGTGGATCCCGCAATCCTGGAAGATCACGGCGACGAGCGGGGGTAAGTCCATCGACCTGGGGACGGCGCAGCCCGCCATGAGCACCCAGGACACGCCGGCAGGAGGGGTGGACCTCGAGACGGTGTATGTGGGGCTGGGCAGCGAGGCGGATTTTGCGGGACGAGATGTACGGGGTAAGGCTGTTCTTATCTACAGCGCAACTCGGAATCACCAGAACACCACTGCGGTCAGTCAGGGAGCGGCGCGGCTGGCCGACAAGAAAGGCGCGGCGGCGATCATCATTATCTTCGCGTTGCCGGGACACGTTAAGTCGGAGTTCTATAACCCGGGCACGCATGTGCCTACATTCACGGTAGGGCTGGAGGATGGGGTCGCGGTGCGCGACATGATCGCGGCATCGCCCGATCAGGCTCCGCACGTGAATATCTCGCTGCATTCCGAGATGGTGCCTGGAAAGACCGCCGATATCTGGGGAACGTTGCCAGGTACCAGCAACGAGAATATCTACCTGATCGCGCACCGCGACGGTTTCTTTGACGGCGCAGTGGACGATGGTACCGGCATGGCCAGCCTGGTGGGCCTGGCCGAATACTTCGCGAAAATTCCCAGGGAACAGCGGCGGCGAACGATTTACTTTGTTGCAACGACCGGGCACCACGGAAACGGCGCCAATGGAAAGCCGCATGTTACCGAGAGCGGGGTATGGTTCATTGCCCACCACGAAGAGGTGTTCAAGAACACCGCCTTGCTGGTGAACCTTGAACACACCGCCACTTCAGAGACAGAGGATTACCTGCCGGGAGGAATTCGAACGGCGGACACGCAGAGCGAACCGCTGTTCTGGTTTGTGCGAGGAAGTTCGCGGCTGACGGAGATTTCTTATAAGGCATATCGGGAGTTTGGCGTCCCGATCTATTCTCAGCCGGATGCTGTGCCCTATGGGGAGATCGACGGGTTCACGCAGTATGCGCCCTCTATCCAGCTGACCAATATGGGCACTTACTCGCACACCGATCACGAAACCCTGGACGTGGTGCCGTGGACCGGCCTGGAAGGAGTAACACGCGCTTACGCGAAGATTATCGCCGAAGTGAACAAGGTTGATATCCGCGATCTGCAGTGGCCGGGGAGCACGGGCAGCGCCAACGACGGGCGATAAGTGCGTCCCGGTGGAGACAGGTTCCCCGGATCTGCACCGCCGCGACTTACACGGACATTCAGGGAACAGGAGCCATGATGCGGCCCCGGACCGAGCTGGAAGCGAATGCGCGCGCAAAGTTCATCGACGAGGTGAGCCAGCTTCACGCGAGCGCTCCCCAACCCGGCGGCGGGTCGCACTAAAACGGTGCCCAGGCAAAAAGCAGGACGATCCCATCGAGCCGGACGGTCGCGGCCGCCCGGCCTTGCCGGGACGGCGGTCCCGCGAATCGCGAAGGCAGAATGTTTTGTCTTTCGCGCGCCGATCGCAGTGCCGATCCGGACTTCCTTCGGAACGATGCCGGATCGCCCTGCCGTGTTCATCCGGCTGGAAGACACGGAGGGAGTGTTCGGGTGGGGCGAACTGTGGAGTAACTTTCCCTCGGTCGGGGCCGAATACCGCGCGCGTCTGTTTGCAGCCGTAATTGCTCCGCGGCTGATGGGCTATCAGCCCGGCTCTGACCCTGCCAGTTTTTGGCGCGAGACGGATCACAGCCTTCACATTCCCGGCCTGCAGACCGGCGAGCCCGGCGCGTTTGCGGCGGCGCTGGCAGGCGCAGACATCGCGCTGCACGATCTGGCTGCCCGGCGAGCAGGCGTCGCACTGTGGCAATTTCTGGACGGGCAGGATTCGTCTCCTGTGCCGGTGTATGCCAGCGGGATCAATCCCGGGGAGGCAGCTCCGGGAATGATTGAGGCAGCGCGAGGAGCCGGATTTCGCGGCTTCAAAGTGAAACTTGGCTTCGGCGAAAAAGAGGACCTGGCTACTCTCGGAGCTGTTTCCTCGCAGCTGATGCCCGGCGAGCGGCTGATGGTCGATATTAACCAGAAATGGAACGGGCGCACCGCATCCCGCATGGCCGCTGCCTTTGCGGGGTTCCCGCTCTCGTGGATTGAAGAGCCGATCGCCGCGGATCGGCCGGCGAGGGAATGGAGACTGGTGGCCGAGGCGTCGCGCGCGCCGCTGGCCGCGGGTGAAAACCTGCGCGGTTTTCATGCTTTCGAACGGGCCCTGCGAACTGGGGCAATCAGTGTGATGCAACCGGATCTCTGCAAGTGGGGCGGCCTGACGGCAGGGATGCTGGTGGCACGAATGGTCCTCGCCGCCAATCGAGTCTTCTGCCCGCATTTTCTGGGAGCCGGTGTTGGCCTGATGGCGTCGCTGCATCTTCTTGCCGCGGTGCGCGGACCGGGCATGGCGGAGATGGATGTGAATCCGAATCCGCTGCGCGAGGATCTGCTGCGAGGAGTGCTGGCAGTCGAGAATGGAGCAGTGGCGCTGCCCTCGTCTCCGGGCCTTGGGTTCGAGCCCGACCTTTCACCGTTTCTCGATCTGCGCACGCTGCACATCGAGGTGCACTGATCCGCAGGAGGTGCGGGAGCTTTCCCCTTGACAGCCGTGAAAGCCGCATAGTAAACACGGGTGTGTCATAAAGCGGATTGCCATTTCGCATATAGGAATATGGGAGCCATGGCACTTCCGCAGCGGGAAGAGCGTTTTTGACCGGAGTAAGAGCAGGAATGACTCTGTGACCAGCGAGTTCCAAGCCGCGCCCGTGCTCTCGGAACCGCCGCGACCCGCATCTCCGCCGCGGCAGAGGGCGCCAGCCGGGGCAACCGACTGCCATTTTCACATGCTCGGGCCGCAGGAGCGCTACCCGCTCAGCCGTACGCGCGGCTACACGCCCGCTCCGGAAGCGAATCTGAAGAATTATCTGCAGGTGGCCGAGACTCTCGGACTGGACCGGATGGTGATCGTGCAGCCGGTCGCCTATGGCATGGATCACGCCTGTACGGTGGACACGCTGGAGATGCTCGGCAGGCATCGGGCGAAGGCGGTCGCGGTGATCGATCGAAGCTTCGATGCTTCGGCGGTGCGCCGGCTCGACGAGCAGGGATTCTGCGGGGCGCGCGTGAACTCCATCACCCCCAACAGCACCGGGCTCGACCAGCTGGTGGATGTTGCGTGGCTCATCGCTCCCCTGGGATGGCATGTGCAGGTGTTCACCCGTGACCGGGAGTTGTCTTTCATCGAAAACCTACTCCCGTCTCTGCCCGTCTCCGTGGTGATCGATCATATGGGGCACATTCCCACCAGCCGGGGCGTTGAGAGCCCGGAGTTCCAGAGGTTGCTGCGGCTGCTCGACAGCGGGCGCTGCTGGGTGAAGTTGTGCGGCTACCGGTCGTCCACGCAGGGGCCGCCGTACGACGACTTATTGCCGATGGCGCGGACTCTGATCGAGCGAGCCCCGGAGCGCTGTGTGTGGGGAACCGACTGGCCGCACACGAATATGTTCGGCCGGCTGCTGCCGGATGACGGCGGGTTACTTGATCTGTTCTGCGACTGGGCGCACGGACCCGAACAGGTGCATCGGATCCTGGTTGACAACCCGGCGGAGCTATACGGGTTTTCGGGCGATCCCGCAGCATTGCGCAGCGGGATCGGGCAGGAGAGAGCCATCGCCTCGTCCTGACGGGGTGCTGGCAGGTTCTACCGGAAACGGTGCGAGCCGCTGCTCGCCCGCTCCGAAATCATGGATGCGAAGGAGGGGGAATGAAAGCAGAGGGCGGGGATCAACGGCAACTGATTGCGGAGAGCGATCGGCGGGATTTCATGAAAGGTGCGGCGGCTGCAGGTCTGCTGGGGGTGGTGGCGATGGCGGCTCCGGCGGCGAAGGCGGCACAACAAAATGGCGGCAACGATCCACCGCCCCTCACCGGGATCAAGCCCAATGGGCAGGTGGACGGGCGGTTTCCCGTTACCCATCAGACTTCGGTGCCTGAGTCGCAGAAGGTCCTCTCGCAGTATTTCACCGCCCTGCAGGAGAGAAACCTCGACGGCATGGCGTCCCTGATGCACTACCCGTTTCTCACCTATGAAGGTCCGGATGGGGTATTAGTCGAGAGCGCGGATAAGCTGCGCGATTCGCCTCCGCTGTCGATGAACGTGACCGGCAAAGGGACCACCAAGATGCTGCCGGGATCGTACGACATCCTGGACTACATGCAGATGTGGGTTTACAGCCCGGTGGGCGCCGGTCTCTCGCTCGAATACAGCCGCTTCGACCCCAGCGGGCACAAGCTGTATTCCTGCCACGGTCTCTACGGGGTTTGCAATAACGACGGCAAATGGGGCATCCAGTGGATGTCGACCATCTTCAAGCCGGCTAACCAGGTGGCGCGGGATGACTGGTACAACTTCCCCATCATCAATACCGCGCTGCACGAAAGCCATCGCGATCATGTGATGGCGCGGCGATATAACGATCTGCCGGAGCTGCGGCGGACGGTGTTCGACCCCTATCCCCATGGTTCGCTCTGGCTGGGCGGGTCCAACAGCGCGAATGCGCAGGCGGGCAGGCCCATGGACGATTTCAAGGTGGAAGGCGTGAAGAGCCGGCTGCGCTATTCGCCGGGTGACACGGAGGAGCAAATGAACAAGCAGACGTTTGGGCAGAACCAGTTTTCTCATGCTTCCGGAGGGGGCGTGGGAACCTGGTCGCTTTCCATCGAGACTCCGGACACGCGGATGCTGTATGCCGCGGCGGAGAAGGGCCACTTCTATGCCGGCTATTTCCGGTATACCGAAGACGGCCTGGTGATCTCCGAGCACCGCTACATCGGGGCGCTCGTGAATCGCAAGGGAATCTGGTATGGAAACGACATTACCCGGGTCGTGGGGCACGTGATCTACCAGGACCGCTCGAACGACGTCAAGAGCTGACAGGCAGCCCAACCGGCCGGGGCCGGGCGCATTGTGTCCGCGCCCGCCCCGGACCTGACTTCAGGGTTGGGAGAGGGCCCGGCCTTTCGCGGAAGCCGCATATACCATGAGCGCCAATCGTTCCCTGCATCCTGCCGCACCGCCCGAGCCGGACCTTTATCGCAGGGTAACTCTGCGCTTTGTACCTCTGCTGTTCCTCTGTTTCGTTTTCAACTACATCGACCGCACCAATATAGGTTTCGCCCAGCTCCAGATGAAAGGCGATCTGGGGTTTACCGATGTGCAGTACGGGCTGGGAGCGGGCATCTTCTTTGTCAGTTATTCGCTGTTTGCCGTTCCCAGTAACCTGCTGATGATCAGAATTGGCGCGCGAAAGCTGATCTTCGTGAGCCTTGTGACGTGGGGTTTGATCTCCTCTCTGACGCTGTTCATCCGCACGCCGCACCAGTTCTACGCGATCCGCTTTCTTCTCGGCACAGTGGAGTCGGGCTTCTTCCCAGGGATTATCTATTACTTCACCCGCTGGTTTCCGCCCAGTCGCAGAGCCAACGCGACGGGAATCTTTCAGTCGGCGACGGTGGTTGCGGGGATCGTTTCGGGCGTACTGTCGGGCACTATCATGACCTGGATGAATGGCTACCACGGTCTGCGCGGGTGGCAGTGGATGTTCCTCCTGGAAGGCCTGCCCAGCATGGTCATGGGGATGCTGGTCCTGTTCTGGCTCGACGACGGTCCGAGCGAGGCGAAGTGGCTGTCGCCAGCGGAGAAGGCCAGCCTGCTGCGTGCTCTCGAACACGATCCGGTGGCCAGTGCAGGTCACACGAAGCTGGCACGGGCACTGCTGGACTGGCGCGTGTACATGCTCGGCCTGATCTTCTTCCTGGCGGTGATCGGCACGTATGTACTGGCCTTCTGGCAACCGGCGATGATTCACGAGCTGGGGGTCGCCAGCCCCATGACCATCGGCCTGTATTCGACGCTCCCCGCTCTGGCTGCCGTCATAACGAAAATCGGGATTGGCTGGCGATCGGATCGGAAGAAGGAACTGCGCTGGCACTTCGCTGTGCCCGCGCTGGCCGGGGCCCTCGGCATGGCGCTGATGCCGCTGTTTCCCCACAGCCCGCTGCTCGGCATCGCCTGTCTCAGCCTCGCCATGGCCGGCGTCCACGGATGTATCCCCGTCTTCTGGTCGCTGCCGGGTCTGTATCTCTCCGGAGCGGCCGCGGCGGGCGGAATTGCGCTCATCAGCACTATGGGCAACACGGCCGGAGCAGTCGGTCCCATCGTCCTCGGCTTTATCAGGAAGCAGACCGGCAGCTTCAGTGACGGGATGTACTGGATGAGCGCTTTGCTGGTGCTGGGGGCGATTCTGGTGCTGGGCCTTTTTCCGGCGAAGAGGCCGCGAGCCCTCGCCAGGGCCGACGACGCGCGGCCCGGGCACCAGGAGCCTGAACTTCCGGCTGCAGAAGCAGCCGGGGAATGAAAACTGGGGGAGGGTTCAGGAGACATCGTTGCCGGCGCGTGAACAGCGGCGCCGAGGCGGAGAGCCTTAGTCGATCACCTTCATGCGGCGGAGATACTCGTCGATTTCGGGACGGGTGATGACGCCGCGCTGGATTTCCGCCAGGCGTTTCTCTTCCGATTCAACTTTGGCGACCGATCGCCGGGCCACGTCCGCAGCGTCGTCGAGCGGAACGACCGTCACCCCGTCGCTGTCCGCGATGATGATGTCCCCGGAGCGCACCGCCACTCCACCGCAGGCGATGGTGGTGCCGATTTCTCCCGCTCCGTCTTTGTTGCAGCCATTGGGACACAGACCCCGCGTGTAGACGGGAAGCCTCATGGCTTCCAGGGCATCGGCATCGCGCGTCGTGCCGTCGATGATTACGCCCAGGACTCCTGCCTGGCGGGCGCTGTTGGCCAGTAACTCACCAAAAGGGGAGTTAGTGACGTTGTTCTGCGTATTGACCACCAGAATGTCGCCCGCGACCGCAAGAGACATCGCTTTGTGCAGCATCAGATTATCCGCTGAGTGACACCATATGGTGAGCGCCGGACCGATGATACGGGGGGAGGGCCACACCGGCCGGATGCCGCAGTCCATGGCGCCCAGACGGCCCATGCTGTCCCCGATCTGCGGGGTGGCTGCCTTGCCGAAAGCTGCCAGCAACGCGGCGTCGGGCCGCTGCCATCCGGTGCGAATGCGAAAGCCGGGATTGCCTGAGGTTGTCATACGGCGTGTTGTCCTTTCTTCGATTCCTGAATCCGTTCATCTAAGTTGTTCCCGCTATCGGGGGCTGCTCCTTCGTGCTGAGCAACGTTCTGCCGCGGAATGTCGGCCCGGGTCAGGTTCATCAGAGCGCTCACCGATGCGAGGTCTTCGAGCCGCCAAATTTGTTCTTTCAGCTTTTCCTGCGCGGCCTTTGACATCCCTTCGTCCGCAAGGGCAGCGAACTTTTCCTCGACCTCCCGGTCGGTGAGAGGATTGCGCGGATCGCCTTTGGGATAGTCGAGCTGCCGGGTGAGCGTACGACCGTCACTGGTGCTCACGGTCACGATGGTTCGCTGCAGTCCGGGAAAAACGCTGTCGATCGTGGGGCTTCCCACCAGTCTCACTTTCCCCAGCTGCGCCCGAAGGCGAGGGTCCATGATCTTGTCCATGGTGAAGCTGGCCGGCGTAACCTGGCGGTCGACGAGCGCGGCGGCAATCACGTAGGGCAGGGAATGATCGGCCGTCTCGCGGGTGCGCGGATCGTATTTGCTGGGATCGGAAAGGATGGCAGCGGCGCGGGAGAGCGTCTGGATGGTGACCGTTTCGACCTGTTCGGGAAGCAGGTCGTGCGTCTTCACAAGATCGAGGAAGGCGGAGATGGGCGCGTGGGTGAGGGCTTCGGTGGGGAAGGCCTTCATGCCGCACTGCGCAATGCGCCAGCTCTGCCCCAGGCCCTCGGTCAGGATGCCGAGTTTCCACTCCGGGCCCATGCAGTGTACCAGGCCTTCCATGCCGTCGATGACGTGCGCGGGACCGGTGTATCCCTGCTCGGCCAGCAGCGCGGCCAGCATGCCGCTTTGCGCAGCCATGGGATCGGCGGTGTTTTTCATCATGGTCAGCTCGCCGGCCGAAACCGAACCCAGGGTGACATGGCGGCAGCCGGAGATGCCGATGGCATTGCAGATCTGCTGGGCATTGAGTCGCAGCATCCGGCCGGCGACAATGGGCGACGCAAACGCGGTCAGCGTGGCATGGTGCCATCCCCGCTCCTCGACACCGGGAAAGCCTGCTTCACAGAGCCGCATCTCGAATTCGTAGGCGAGAATGATGCCGACGATGAGCTCTTTGCCATTGCTGCCGGCGCGCTCGCAGGCGGCGATAGCAGCGGGAATCAGGTCGGACGGATGCGAAGGGTCCTGCTTCCAGTAAATGTCGTTGTAATCCATGGAGCGAATCATCAGAGCATTCGCCAAGGTCGCGGAGACGACGTCCACTTTCTGCCCGGACGCAAAAACCGTTGCCCGCCCCGGAGCCGCAATCTCGCGCAGTACCGCCAGTGCCATGGCGATGTCGAGCTGCTGCGCGCCGCCGAGCGCGCAGCCCACCGAGTCCAGCAGGAAACGCTTCGCCTGATGCACCGCCTCGGGGGAGAGATGGCTGTACTCCAGGCCCGCCGCCCACTCCGCCATCTCATTTGTCACCGTCGTGGTCATCAATCTGCTTCCTCTGACTGTTACTTCCTGCCCTGCAGGCCGGCAACCGGATCGAAGGCCATGAAATCCGCATGATGCACGATCCAGGCTTCGGGCGTTCGCTGAACCAGAGCGCCCTCGGCAGCGTGGGTTGCGATGCAGTGGCACACCGCATCGGGAATACCCGCTTCCAGAGCCAGGGCGACGCCGGTGAAGGGGTGGCGCAGGGCTTTGCCGCGCTCGCTTTGCCGGCTGTGTCCGTCGGGGCCGATCTCGTATTCGAGCAGCTTGCCGACGTCGGCGAGAATGGCCCCGGCGATGACCGTATCGAGGTCGATCGAAAGCGAGCTTCCCATCAGCTGCTGCATCGCTTCCCCCCCGCCGCGCGCGATGTGCACCACGCAGCGCTTGTGCTCCATGAATGTCGTTTTGCAGTCGCGCAGCAGCAGAGTGAAAGGAATGCGCTCCAGATCTTCGGGGCTGAGTGGGCTGCGCGCGAGCGCCAGACACCAGGTCTGCGCGACCTTCTCACGAAGGCCGGAGTTGCCGATCCACTGGATTTCCGGCCACAGCCGCTCGACATCCTTCCTGAGCTGTTCGTTGTCTCGCATGAATCCCTGTCTCTGCTGGTTTGCCTCAGCCTGCAAATCCGTAAAGCTGTGCCGGGTTGCTGACCAGAATGCGGTGCTGGATCTCCGGCTGCGGAGCCCAGTCGTACAGCAGGTTGAGCAAGTGGCCGTCATCCGGGAGCGCCGCGCCACTTAGTCCTGGGTGCGGCCAGTCGGTGCCCCAAACGCATCGTTCCGGAGCCGCCGCGATCAGCGCGCGTGCGTGCGGCAGCAGGTCGGAATACGGCGGTCCCTTCGACGAACTGCGATAACCACATAGTTTGACCCAGCATTTCCCTGAATCGAGCAGCCGCAGCAATGCCTGGAACGCAGGCGACCCGGTCCCCTCATCCGTCGGCACCTTGCCCATGTGGTCGATGACGACCGGGACGGGAAGCTGCCGCACAACCGGTTCCAGAGTCGCCAGGTTTTCAGGCTCGGCATAAAGCTGCAGATGCCATCCATACGGGGCGATGAGCCGGGCGACTGGCTCGATTCGATCGAGCGAAAGCCCGTTCCGGGTGACAGCGTTAATGCGAGCTGCGCAGACTCCACCGTCGCTCAGCTCGCGCAGCGCAGCCGCGGTGAAGCGTTCATCGATGACCGCGACGGCGCGGGCGCGCTCTCTGCCCAGAGCGGCCACCGAATCCAGCGTGCAGGCATGGTCGTGGCCATAAGCCGTGGGCTGCACGATCACCATGCGCTCGATGCCCAGCGTTTCCGCCAGTGCCAGGTAGGTTGTCAGATTGGCTTCCGGCGATGGCGTATAACCGCGGCCCTCGCTCAGCGGATAGTAGGGGGAGGGGCAAAACATATGGAAGTGGCAGTCGGTGCTGCCCGCAGGGGCTCGATGGCGCGGCGGGGAAGCCGGGCGCGGAGCTTCGGAAACGGGAATGGCGGCGGCTGAAGGCACGGCGGCTGGCACTCGAATCGAACCCCGATCTATTCCGCTATACGGAACGGTAAATCGTATATCGGAATACTTGTTATACTCGTCGCAAACGCTCCCTTGTCAAGCGATAATTTGGGCTCCGTTTGGTCTGCGGTTGCCGGGAACATGGGGTGAGCTTTCATGGCAGAAAGAAAACTGCGTAGTCAGGAATGGTGGGGAAAGGCGAATTACGAGAGCTTCAACCGCCGCGCCTGGCTTCGCTCCGAGGGGTTTTCGGCAGATTTCTTTCACAACAAGCCGGTTATCGGCATCTGCAACTCCTGGAGCGAATTCAACAACTGCAACGTCCACCTGCGCACCGTAGCCGAAGCGGTGAAGAGGGGTGTGCTGGCGGCCGGCGGCTTTCCGCTTGAATTCCCCACCATCTCGCTGGGCGAAGCGTTCATGCGGCCCACGGCGATGCTGTTTCGGAACCTGATGGCGATGGATGTTGAAGAATGCATCCGCGCTTATCCCATGGATGGGGTGGTTTTGCTGTGCGGGTGCGACAAGACCACGCCCGCGCAGCTGATGGGCGCGATCAGCGCCGACGTGCCCGCGATCGTCGTCCCCGGCGGTCCGATGCTTTCCGGCTTGTGGCGCGGGCGGAAGCTCGGTTCGGGCACCGACGGACGCAAGCTCTACGACCTGGTGCGGATCGGGGAAATCAGCGAAGAGGACTGGTGCGAGATCGAAGGCAGCATCTCGCGCAGTGCCGGCCACTGCACGGTGATGGGAACGGCATCGACGATGACCAGCCTGGCGGAAGCGATGGGCATGACGCTGACCGGCTGCGCAAGCATTCCCGCGGTCGATGCGCGCCGCTGCGCGATGGCCGAGCTGAGCGGACGGCGAGCCGTGGAACTGGCCCTCGAGGACATCCGGCCGACGCGCATTCTGACCCGCCAGGCCATTGAAAACGCAATCACCGTCAACATGGCGATCGGAGGATCGACCAACGCCGTCGTGCACCTGCTGGCGATTGCGGGCCGCCTCGGCATGGATCTGGACCTGAAGGAATTCGACGACATCTCGCGACGCACTCCCTACATCGCCAACATCAAGCCTTCGGGCGAGTTCCTGATGGAGGACTTTTTCGCGGCGGGCGGGGTCCCCGTGGTGATGCGGGAGATTCTGCATCTGCTGCACGGCGACGCGATGACCGTGACCGGCAGAACCGTGCGGGAGAATGTGGAACAGGCCGAATGTTATCAGCCGGAGGTGATCCGCACCGCGGCAGCGCCCTTGTCGGCGGAGGGCGGCACCGCCATCCTCTATGGCAACCTGGCTCCCGACGGAGCGGTCATCAAGCAAACGGCCGCATCCACGCACTTGCTGGAGCATCGCGGGCGAGCCTTTGTTTTTGAGAATTATGAACAGATGCGGGCACAGATCGACAGCGCCGATCTGGCCGTGGATGCCGCCTCCGTGCTGGTGATGAAGAACTGCGGGCCGCGGGGTGGGCCGGGCTTTCCCGAGTGGGGGCATATCCCCATGCCGAAGAAACTGCTGGAACAGGGCGTCCGGGACATGGTGCGTATCAGCGACGCGCGCATGAGCGGCACCAGCTTCGGCACCGTGGTCCTGCATATCGCGCCGGAGTCGGCGATCGGCGGACCCCTGGCCATTGTGCGCACCGGCGATGAGATTGTCCTCGATGTAGCGGCGCGCAAGCTGGAACTTTGCCTGCCTGGGGTTGAGATCGAGGCTCGCCTGCGCGCCTTCGAGCCCGCTCCGCCTGCTTACAACCGCGGTTACGGAAAGCTGTTTCTCGAGCATGTGATGCAGGCCAATCTGGGCTGTGATTTCGATTTCCTGCGCCGGACCGCCCCTCCCGAAGAGTGACCGATGCGCGGCGTTCGTGGCAGCCGGCCTGCAGTTTTCGTCGCATCGCGGCTGCCGTTTTTCTGTCTGACATCGCTGCTGGATCGCCGCGGCAGAGCCGACTCACGCTGGGTTGAGGTTTTTCTTGACTTCGCCATTGGCGAAGAGTAGGAAAGAAGTGTTCCGCTATGCGCTAAGCATTCCTCAATGCGGAATACATTGAACCTCGGGCGAAGATTTTGGCGAAATCGGCAAGTTACGACGTAATCGTCATTGGGGGGGGAAATGCGGCGCTGTGCGCCGCGATGACCGCCCGACGGGCAGGAGCGCGGGTCCTGATTCTGGAACGCGGGCCGGAACATATGCGGGGAGGGAACACTCGCCACACGCGCAACATCCGCTGCGCCCACGACGCAGCCGACCGGTTCTTCTCCGGGCCCTATCCAGTGCAGGAATACTGGGAGGATCTGGTTCAGGTCACGGGTGGCCCGGCGAACCCCGATCTGGCGAAGTTCACGATTCGGGAAACCGCGACGCTGCCCGAGTGGATGAGCCGTCACGGCGCATTATGGCAGCAGCCTTTGGCGGGCACGCTCCATCTGGGCCGCACCAACCGCTGGTTTCTGGGCGGCGGCAAGGCGCTGCTGAACAGCTATTACCGTTCCGCCCAGCGGATGGGCATCGAGATTCGTTACGACGCCCTGGTGGACGACCTGCTGATCGAGAACGATCGCTTCGACGCCGCCGTGCTGCGCAATGGAGGGGTCGACGAGCCGGAGACGATTCGGGGGAAAGCGGCGATCCTCGCCGCCGGCGGATTCGAAGCCAACCTGGAGTGGCTGAAGGAGAGCTGGGGCGAAGCGGCCGGCAACTTCATCGTGCGTGGCACGCCTTACAACGACGGCTCCATGCTGGCGGCGATGTTGAAGAAGGGAGCGCGGTCGATTGGAGATCCGAAAGCGATTCACGCGATCGCCGTGGATGCGCGTTCGCCGAAATACGACGGCGGGATCGCCACCCGGCTCGATGCCGTGCCCTTTGGAATCGTGGTTAATCGTCAGGGGCAGCGCTTCTACGACGAAGGCGAGGAGATCTGGCCCAAGCGGTATGCCATCTGGGGCGGTCTGATTGCCGACCAGCCCGGACAGATTGCTTATTCCATCGTCGATTCCAAAACCATCGATGAGTTCCTTCCTCCCCTCTATGCGCCCTACGCGGCCGCATCGTTTGGGGAGTTGGCGGCCCAGCTCGGAATTGACTGCGACGCTTTTGCGCGCACCATGGCCGAATACAATCGTGGCGCCGCGGGCAACAGCGAGGTCCGCATGCAGGTGCTCGACAAAGTTGGTACCCGGGGGGTGACACCGCCCAAGACCAACTGGGCTCTGCCCATCGATCGGCCGCCGTTCTACGGACTGCCGCTGCGCCCCGGCATCACCTTCACCTACATGGGCGTTGCCGTGGACGAGAAAGCACGCGTGCTAAATCAGCAGGGCGCGCCTTTCAGGAATGTGTACGCCGCAGGAGAAATGATGAGCGGCAATATTCTCACTCAGGGATATTTGGGAGGAATCGGGCTCGCAATTGGCGCCATCTTCGGCCGCCTCGCCGGACAGGAGGCTGCCCATGCCTGAGCCGGAGCTTTTTCAGGAGGCCAATCGCCAGCTGGTCATCTGCAACGCCTGCCGCTACTGCGAGGGCTATTGTGCCGTGTTTCCGGCGATTGTCGCCCGCCGCGACTTTGACCGCGGCGACATCCTTTATCTGTCGAATCTCTGCCACGACTGCCGCGCCTGCTACTACGCCTGCATGTATACTCCGCCGCACGAATTCGCCATCAATATTCCAAAGCTGATGGCTGAGGTCCGGGTGGCGGGTTATCGGCGCTGGAGCTGGCCGGGAATTCTCGCCACATTGTTTTCCCGGCAGAGCCTGCTGGTGCTGGGTGGATTTGCCGCCGTCGTCGCGGTGCTGGCGCTGGCCCTGATTCTGGTGCCCTCGGCGAGCATGTTCGCGGTGCACCTCCTGCCGGGGTCCTTCTATCAGGTGATCCCCTATCGCGTGATGGTTGGCGCAGCGCTCGCGCTGTGCCTCTACGGTGGCGGGGTGTGGCTGCGCGGCGCCCGCCAGTACTGGTCGGAAACCGCCGGCAGAACGGATGGCCGGGCCCTGGGCAAACCGCTCATGCAGGCCATCGGCGCCGCCCTCACCCTTTCCTATCTGCGCGGCGGAGGGGGCGGCTGTTATTACCCCGGCGAACGGCCGAGCGGGCTGCGCCGCATCTATCACGCGCTGACCTTCTGGGGATTTGCGGCCACGTTAGTGTCCACCACTCTCGCGTACATCGATCAGGACTTCCTTCATCATCTTCCGCCCTACGCGATCACCAGCCTTCCCGTGCTCTTTGGCAGCATCGGCGGAGTTGCGATCATCTTCGGCACCGCAGGTCTGACCTGGATCAAGATCGCCAGCGATCGCGCTCCGAGTGAGGCGCGCGCCTACGGAATGGACTATGCCTTCCTGGTCTTTCTTGGTCTTGCGGCGCTGACCGGCGAGTTCACCCTGCTGCTGCGCAGCACGCGAGCTATGGGCGTGATGCTGTCCATTCACCTGGGCCTGGTGGCCGGTCTCTTCATCACCGCGCCGTATGGGAAGTTCGTTCACTTCGTCTATCGGTCCCTGGCTCTGCTCCACTACCGAATGGAGCAGTCCGCCGGTTCTGTTCCCCATCACGCGCCGGCCGGGGGGCGGAAGCCATGAATCCGATGGCGAAAGCGGTTGCCGTCGCCGGGGTCGAGAATCCTTCCGCGATTCTGGCGGATTTCCTCGCGCAGATTCGATTCGAGGATCTGCCCGCGGCGGTCGTCGCGCGCACCGAGGAAGCCTTCGTGGACTGGTGGGCCTGCGCGCTGGCTGGCCGTGGCGCGAGGCCGGTGCGGATTCTCGAGGCTTTTGCCTCCGGCATGGGGCCGGTCGACGGTCCCAGCCAGATCCTCACATCGCGATCCGGGACCTCGGCGTTCTTCGCGGCTCTGACCAATGGTGCGGCTTCCCACATCGTGGAGCAGGATGACGTGCACAACGGTGCGATGTTTCATCCCGGCACCACGGTATTTCCGGCGGTCCTGGCGGCTGCCGAGGCGGCGGGCGTGTCGGGAAAAACGTTCATCGCCGGAGCGGTCGCCGGTTATGAAGCGGCAATCCGAACCGGCGAATTTCTGGGGCCGGATCACTACAAGGTCTTTCACACCACGGGCACGGCGGGCAAGGTTGGGGCGGCCGCCGGCGTGGCCAACATCCTGGGACTCAATGCCCGGCAGACGCTGGATGCTCTCGGCTCGGCGGGCACGCAGGCGGCCGGGCTGTGGGAGTTCCTGCGCGACGCCGCGGATTCCAAGGTTCTGCATTCCGCCAAAGCCGCGGCCGACGGGGTTCTCTCCGCGTGGCTCGCGCGCGATGGATTTACCGGCGCGTCGCACATCCTGGAAGGGAAGCAGGGGATGGCAGCGGGTTTGTCGCATGGTCCCTCATTCCCGGCGCGGCTGAGTGAAGGACTGGGAACGCGCTGGACGATTCTCGAATGCACCTACAAACCGTACGCGTGCTGCCGCCACACGCATCCCTCGGCGGATGCTCTGCGCCTGGTGATGAAGGAGCACGGAATCGCTGCGGATGAGATCGCCCATGTCACTGCGCACGTGCATCAGGGAGCGGTGGACGTTCTCGGCCGGGTGAAGCAGCCGGAGACTCCTTATCAGGCGCGCTTCTCGCTGGGATTTGTGCTGGCGCTGGCGGCCTACAAAGGTCGCGCCGGAGTGAGCGACTTCACCGAGGAGACGCTGCACGATCCGCAGCTGCGCGCCTTTCACGATGGGGTGGAAATGGTGCTGGATCCGGCGATCCCGCGTAACGCGCGAACCCGGCGTGGCCGGGTGGAAGTGAGAACCCGGGATGGAAGCATTTTTGTGGGCCGAGTGAACGCGGCCAAAGGGGATCCGGACAATTCGCTCAATCGCGAAGAACTGGAAAGCAAGGCGCAGGAACTGGCGGCTTATTCGGGCGCGGCAACGGCGGAGGAAGTGCACCGGGTAGTCGCCCAAGCATGGCGGCTGCACGAAGCGCCCGATCTGCGGGGATTGCAGCTGCCGCGCAGCTAACATCGTGCGGAAGATCCGCGCGAGGAGAAAAGGTGGGACTCCGGTTTATGGGCGATACGGCAATTCAAAGGATCGCGATTCTCGGGTTCGGAGAAGTCGGCAGGATTTTTGGCGAGGACCTGGCGAAGGGCGGCATCGATGTATCCAGCTTCGATATCGCCATGACTCATCCGGCCAACGGCCGCGCGCTGATCGCCAAAGCGCGCGAGCTGGGCATCGTCCCCCGCCCGTCGTTCGAAGAAGCCATGCAGGGCGCCGAAATCGTGATGTCTGCAGTGACCGCTTCTTCGGCCCTGCAGGTGGCCACTCTGGCCGTGCCGCATCTCCGGCCGGGGCAGATTTATATGGACATCAATTCTGTTTCCCCGGACACCAAGATCGCAATCGAACGCCTGACGGCCCCAACCGGAGCCGGGTTCGTGGAAGGCGCTGTGATGGCGCCGGTGAAACCGCAGCGACTCAAGGTGCCGATCCTGCTGGGCGGAACCCCGGCCACCGGACTTGCTCCCAGGCTCAAGGCTGCGGGCATGGTGACCGACGCGGTCAGCGACCGCATTGGAGTCGCCTCGGCCATCAAGATGTGCCGCAGCATCGTAATGAAAGGGCTGGCGGCGCTGGCCATCGAGTCCCTCTTTGCGGCTCGGCGTTATGGAGCGGAGAACGCCGTGCTCGCCTCCTTCGACGCGACCTATCCTTCCATGGGGTGGAACAAGGGGCTAGCCGACACCCTGGTGATGCGTGCGGTGGAGCACAGCCGCCGCCGGGCCGCGGAGATGCGAGAGGTTGCCGAGACCCTGCGATCGGCGGGATTGACTCCCCGGATGGCCGTGGCCACCGCGGAGATGCAGGACTGGCTGACCGCGGAGATGGATGCGGGGCGCTACGCCTGGCGGCCGGATGCCGGATTCTCATGGCAAGCCGTAGCTGATGCCATGGCAGAGCCGAACGCGCACCATCAGTAATTCGGCGCGGCCGTCCTCTTGCGGACAGGCGGCGCGCACAGACTGGAAAGCAGCGGGGGGAAGGATGACAAAACAGGAAGCGGGAGAAACGGACATCCTGGTTTCCGATGTTCCCCGGCGCATCTGGCCTGCGCGCAGGCCGCCCCCGGCCGGTTCAACCGACTGCCACGCCCATATTTTCGGGGCGCATGACCGCTATCCGCTGAACCCGGGGCGCGGATACACACCGTCTCCCGAGGCGAACCTGGCAGCCTACACCGCCATGGCCAACACACTGGGGCTCGAACGTCTGGTCATCGTGAATCCCACGCCCTATCTCACCGATCACCGCTGTACGCTGGCGGCGCTTGCGGAGCTGGGGCGCCATCGCGCCCGAGGCGTCGCGGTGGTTGACAGCCAATTTACGCCGGCGATGGTACGGGAGCTGGCCGACGGGGGCTTTTGTGCGGCGCGCCTCAATGCAGTGAACCAAAACAGCGTTTCGCTCGACCAGCTGGACGCGGTTGTGCGCCTGGTCGAACCGCTGGGCTGGCATCTGGAGCTGTATATCCACGGCGATCAGCTGCCCGACCTCGCGCAGACTCTGCTGTCGCTGCCCATGACCTGCGTCATCGACCACATGGGCCGGATCCCGCCCAGCCATGGCCTTCAGCATCCGGCGTTTCAAACGCTGCTCCGTCTTCTCGACACCGGAAAATTCTGGGTAAAGCTTTGCGGCTATCGCAACTCAGAAGAAGCGGCGCCGTATCGCGATCTGCTGGATCAGGCACGCACATTGATTGCGAGAGCGCCGGAACGATGCGTCTGGGGAACCGACTGGCCGCACGCCCGCATGGATCCCTCTCTGGTGCCGGATACTGGCTCGCTGCTCGATCTGCTCTACGACTGGGCGCCGGAAAAGCGCCAGTTACAACGGATTCTCGTCGAAAACCCGGCACGGGTGTATCGCTTCAGCGTTCCGGCTTCCGGCGATGGCCAAGGGTGAGGGAGATTTTGTCCGAAGTGGCCAGCAGTTCCGGCACATATTTACGACGCAAATCCGCCAGCGTCGCACGACTGGAAGGAACCGAGATTCCCACCGCGCCGACGATCTCGCCGCTGGCTCCCCGAATCGGACTGGCCACGCCGCGCAGGCCGCGCGTGAGTTCCTCGTCATTGGTGGCATAGCCCAGCCTGCGCGTTTCGCTCAGAATGCGGCGCAAACCCGGCTGGTCGTCGCGGAGATATTCCTGGGCCTTCTGATCCTTTTCGATCCGTTGCATATATTCGTCCAGCCACGAATCCGGCTTTTCGCAGATCAGTGCCCGGCCCATCGACGTGTTGTACAGCGGAATGCGCGACCCGACATGCAGGTTGATATTGACGATTTGCGGTGAGCGAATCCGCTCGATATACACCAGCTCGTCACCGTCCTGAACGGCGAGATTCACAGTTTCGTTACAAAAAGTAGCCAACTCCTGGAGGAAGG
This sequence comes from Acidobacteriaceae bacterium, assembly GCA_036267095.1. GTDB lineage: Bacteria > Acidobacteriota > Terriglobia > Terriglobales > Acidobacteriaceae > Palsa-343. The sequence continues at coordinate 584,928 of DATAWS010000012.1, read as the reverse complement.
GAGCGGAGAGCTGCTTCAGGTCGAGGCCGTCGAAGTACGCGTATCCAAGAGAAAGCACACGCGGAGCCGGGCTGAAGTTTCGGGTCTTTGGATCCTGGCGTACATAGCCCAGCTCGGCGAGAGTATGAACGAGCCGCCACGTGCTGGTCTTCTTCAGACCCACGACGGTCGCCAGCGTGGCCAGGGGAATATCCCCTTTGTGGGCAGCAATCGCTTCAAGAACCGACAGTCCGTGCGCCAGCGAGGCAATCAGATTTCGATCGAGGGTTCGTGTCGGCTTATGCGAGCTCTTTGGATTCACGCCGCCAGTCCAATCCCGCTGCTGATGGGTAAGCTACTAACAATCAACAGCTTACACTATCCCGGCGCGCGCTTGATTGTCAACGAAAACCGGCCTGGGTTTCCCGGTACGCTCGCCGGAGCAAAATTATCCGATGACGAAAGCGGCTCCGACTCGAGGAGGGTTTCGAGGAAGTGGCGGACGGAACGGGCCAGCCTGTCGAAAGCCCATAGCGTTGCGCCACCGGACCGGCCGTGCTGACTGCCGGCTGCACTCATCCGTTCGTGGACTGGGTCAGGTGTTTTAGCAGCCATACTTCCTGCTGGCGGTTCACCGGAGTCGACAAGACCATACTGGTGGTCGGCATGCCATAGGGTAGAAGCCGCTCGATCAGCGACTCCAGCAAATCGATGGAAGGCAACGCCACCTTCAGCAGGAAGGCATCGCCGCCGGTGATATGGTGGCACTCCTGCACGGCATCGAGCGTGGGCAGCACTTTCAGGAACGGGCGGTAGTGGTTGTTGTCGCACGTGAGCCGAATGAAGGCGACGATCGCAAACCCGAAGGCTTTCTCGTCGAGCAGCGCACGGTATCCAAGGATGATGCCGTCGGTTTCCAGCTGGCGCACCCGCTCGGCGCAGGCTGAGGGGGACAGGCCGACTTTGCGGCCCAGTTCCGCGAAGGAAACCCTGGCATCGGAGGCAAGAACGCTGACGATGTTGTGGTCGATGGTGTCGAGTTCCCGGGCTCGGGCCATGGGCCTCATCCTGATCACGAACTGAAAGTCGGTGCTGCGAATACTATGGCATGGAACGCGACTGCAGGCCCTGCAATCCACGGAGCTTCGCTGTTTTTATCACGCTTTCTTCCGACTTATTTTGCCTGCACACTGCTTTCATGCATACTTTCATGCTTTTTGCCGTTGGAATCGCTGGCCGTGTCCCACGCGGCTCTCCTATCCTCCTGAACTATGAGCACATCTGCGGAAATTACGCTCGATGGAAGCCGCCTGGAGGTCGAAGCCGTGGTGCGGGCGGCTCGCTCCGGCGCTAGGGTGGACATAGCAGCCGAGGCCGTGGCGCTCATGTCGGCCTCGCGAGCGAAAGTCGAAGAAGCGTTGCGCGCCGACGCGCCGGTTTATGCGCTGAATACCGGCGTCGGCCTGCTTGCGCGGGTTCGTCTCGACGCAACCGAGATCGACCAGATGCAGCTGAACCTGGTCCGCTCCCACTGCTGCGGAGTCGGCGAGCCACTCGGGGTCGATGTCACCCGCGCCATGATGCTGATCCGCGTCAATATCCTCGCGATGGGGCTCTCCGGAATCCGTCCCGAGGTCGCTCTTCGCCTCTGCGACCTGCTCAATCGGCATATCACACCGGTGGTGCCGATGCGCGGCAGCGTCGGTGCCAGCGGCGATCTGGCGCCGCTGGCCCACATGGCGCTGGCCCTTGTGGGCGAAGGCGACGTGATCTGGGAGGGGCGGCGCCTCGCGGCAGCCGAGTGCTTCGAAAAGGTCGGTATTGTCCCCTTGCGTCTCCGGGCCAAGGAAGGCATCTCGCTGCTCAACGGGACCCAGGCTATGCTGGCCGTCGGGTGCCTCGCGCTCTGCGACCTGAAGAGCATCTTCCAGTCGGCGCAGACCGCAACCGCGCTCACTCTCCAGGCGCTGCGCGGCACATCGGCGGCCTACGACGAGCGGCTGCATGCGGCGCGCCCGCATCCGGGCCAGGTCCACAGCGCGGCCGGACTCCGCGAGCTGCTGGCGGGCGCCGCGCACCACGAATCCGGTACCCGGGTGCAGGACGCCTATTGCCTGCGCTGCGTCCCCCAGGTGCACGGCGCGGTGTGGGATTCGATTTGCGAAGCCGAGCGCATTTTTACCGTCGAGCTGAACAGCGCGACCGATAATCCACTCCTGTTCGGCGATGATTTCGTTTCCGGCGGCAATTTTCACGGAGCGCCGCTGGCCCTCGCGCTGGACAATCTCGCGGTCGCGCTGTGCCAGCTGGCCGGCATCTCCGAGCGGCGCACTGAGCGGCTGATGAACCCCAGCCTGAATGAAGGGTTGCCCGCGTTCCTGGCATCGCGGCCCGGCCTCGAATCGGGGTTGATGATGGCTCAGGTCACGGCAGCCGCGCTGATTGCGGAGATGCGAGTGCTGGCCACGCCGGCCTCCGCCTGCTCCATCCCAACCAGCGGCAATCAGGAAGACTTCGTGAGCATGGGGATGACCGCGGCGCTGAAGCTGCAGCAGTCCGCCCTTCACTGCCGCATGGTTGTCGCCATCGAATTCCTGACGGCGCTGCGCGCGCTCGATCTGCGCGGCGAGGTCACAGTCTCGCCGACGCTGGACGCAGTACGCAGCGCCTTCCGCAATGTCTGTCCCGGATGGGAAGCGGACTGCACGCTCTCCGGAAAGATGGCCGACGCCGATGCGTTCCTCTCCGCCGTCAACTGGTCCGCGACCCTCGCCCAGCAGCAAGCGCTGCCGGCCTGAAGCGCGGAGTTTCCCAACCAGCTCCGCGAGGAGCTGGTTGGGATTACCGGCGCAGGAGGCTAGGGCTGGTTGGGCTCCACTTTCCCGGCAAACGCATCGCTGATGAACTTCAGCATATGTTCGCGGGCAATGATGCCATGCCACGGCTCGGGGCTCGGCCGGCCGGCGAAGTTGCCGCCCAGAGCGCCATGATCTTCACGGGGAAAGAGCAACAGCTGCACCGGAACGCCTTCCTGGCGGAGCGCCCGATACATCTCCTTCGACTGGCCCTCGGGATCGGTAGTATCCGCCTCGCCCTGCAGCAGCAGCAGCGGCGTCTTCGCATGGCCGGCGTAAGCCAGCGGCGACTGGCGCCACGCGCTCTCAAAATGTAACCATGGCTGACCTGTATACCAGCGATCGCCATACGACCCGGATTCGGTTCCGTACTCGCTGAACTGGTCGATCACCGGCGCGCCGGAGACGATGGCTTTGAAGCGGGTGCTCTTCCCTTCAACAAATCCGGCCATTTCGCCACCGTAGCTGTAGCCGATCAGGGCCATGCGGTCAGGATCGACAGGGGCAACGCGGATGGCCTCGTCGACGCCGGCCATGATGTCCTCGAAATCGCCGTTGCCCATGTCATCCTTGTTGGCGGCTTCGAAGGCGACCCCGTAACCGGTGCTGCCGCGGGGATTCGTCACCAGCACCGCCCATCCCTGGCCTACCAGCAGACTGGTCAGCGGCGACCAGCCGTCGGTGAACTGTCCGCGCGGTCCGCCATGCACGTTGACCACCAGCGGCACCTTGCCCGATGCAGCCTGCGGCGGCAGATAGAGCCGTCCCTCAATGGTGAAGCCCGCGCGGGTCCACGATAACGGCTTCGATGGAACCGCGGACCAGTCTGCGGGAACGAGTTGCGGCTGCGCAAGGCGGGTGCCCGGCGTCTGCAGAGAATCCGTGACGTAGATCGCCGGCGGCGCCGTGCTGGAACTGGCCTCGTACACCCACTTTTGCTGCTTCGGATCGCTGCGCACGCCGCTCACCACGGGCATTCCCAGATCGAAGAGATGCAGCGCTCCGCTCGCCAGATCGATTCGGGCGACGGTCTCATGCATGCCGTGATTCAGGCTTACCACCGCGCTCTTGTCATCCGGTGCGACGAAGAGAGTCTGCGGAGAAAGAGTGCTGTCCTTCAGCCCGTTCGTCAGGTTGCGGAGCGCACCGGAAGCGAGATCCAGGGTATAGACATCGGCGCATCCCTGGGGCGCGTCCTGGCGGCACTGGGCAAAAAGGACCAACCCCTTGCCGCTGTGCAGCCATGCCACCCGGCGCGCGGACTGGGGAAGACCGGCGACGCGCGCCTGCTGCGAAGGATCGTCGACCTGCACGATGGTGCCGATCGCGCTCGGCCCCAGATCGCGCAGATGCAGATGCGTCATCAGGAGCAGACGAGCCGAGTCCTCGCTCCACGACACGCCCTCCATGTCGGTGAGAGTGGGGACGACGCGCGCTTTCCAGGTAGCGGTGTCGAGCAGGTAGAGGCGGTGCTTCAGCTCGTCGTGCTCCACCCAGACCACGTCTTTTTGTTCGCGATGATCCCGCATGCGTGCGGGCGATTCGGGATCGGCGGCCGTGACTGCAATCCATTTTCCGTCGGGCGAGATCGAGTAGGCGCTGACATCGACGGCGGCCGGCGCTCCCCCTTCGGCGGGCGGGTGCTCGATGCTGACCGGCGCGGCCTCTCCGCCATCGAGCGGCAGGCGAAAGAGCTGTGACTTCTCCCCGCGGTGGGCAAGGAAAAGAATGGCGCTCCCATCCGGCAGATACTCGGCGGAGCGCTCCCCGCCCGCGCCGCTGCGCCGCGTCTCGGCTCCCGCGCCCGCCGCCGTCGCCGGCACGGTCGAGAACGTGATCTGGCGCGGCGCCGAACCATCCGTGTTCAGCATCCAGACGTGGGTCTGCGCTCCGTCCGCGGTGCTTTCCTGCACCATGGCGATCACATGATGCAGATCCGGCGAAAGCTCCGGGGCGGAGATCACACGCAGATGGCGGAGATCCTCGTTGGTGGGAAAGTGCTGGGCAGCCAGCCCGGCGGCGAAAGCCAGCACAAGGCACGAGGCAACTCCGGATCGCAGTCTCATCGAAATCGTCCTTTCAGCGCAGTGGGGCCCGATCTATCCTGCAGAGGTTGGCGGGGAACGGGGAAAGGTCCCGGCAGAGGCCCGCAAGCCGCCGCCGGACACAGGCAGTTCTCAGAAGCTGTAGCGCAGGGAAAACTCCTGGCGGCGAGGTGTGTTCAGCATCGCACTGTAATTGCCAAAGGTTCCGCTGGTGGGATTGGTTGTCAGGTTGCGGGTATTGAAGCGCGCCGAGTTGCTGACGTTGAAGACTTCCCACGAGAACTGCACCATGTGCCGCTCGGTAATGTGGAAAGGCTTGAACAGGCTGGCGTCGTCGTCAAAGTAGCCGTCGCCGCGATAGGCGTTGCGCTGGCCGGCCTCGCCCGGATAGGGAAGACGAATCCAGGGACCGCCGGTGCTGGTGGACTTACTGATGGCCGCGGCGTTGACGAAAGCCGTCGGCACCTTGCCCGTCGTCTTCACGGTGTGCGCCTGGAAGTTCTGCACCTTCACCGAATAGCTGCTGATTTCCCAGTCGGTCGTGTAGCCGCCTTCGCCCACGGAGAAGGGGAACCCGCTGGTCCAGCGCAGCACCGACGAAATTCTCCAGCCGCCGAACGCCAGATCGGCCAGACGCCCGCCGCTCGCGAAGTGCTGGCCGCGCCCGAAGGGCAGCCCGTACGAGCCATTGAAAGTGAGCAGATGACGGGTGTCGAAATCCGAGACCGCCCGGCTCTGCCATGGCATCCAGGAATTGGTGAGATAGCTGCCGGATCCCCCCAGCGTCTCGTTGGAACGCTCCGCGTCCGAGCCCTCATCGATGGAGTTGCCCAGCGTGTAGCTGAGGTCCATCTGCAGACCGTGCTTCATGGGATGGCGCAGGATGAACTGCCCCGCGTTGTAGCTGGAGGCGCCGTTCGAAGTCCAGGAGTACAGGCTGGAGAACTGGTTCTGCCAGAAGCGCGACTGCGAAGGCGAGCAGCCATAGGCGACCGCTCCTGAGCAGTAGAAATCGATATCGGCCAGGGCCGTCGTTTCACCCAGCACGCTGCGGTAAGTGGTCCACTCATTGCAATAGATCGCCTGGGTCGCGGTGTGTCCGGGGTTGGGGCAGGAGGAGGTGGAGATATTCGCCATGTACGGGAACATGCTCTCGAAGAAGGCGATCGGCTGCACCGTCGCCTTGCTGTTGTCGTTGTTCTGGTCCACAACCGCGGCCAGCGCAGCGCCTGCCTGGAAGTAGCTCATGCCCGACTTCGAGTCGTGGAAGTTCACCGGCGTCGCCAGGTCCGACTGGACCAGATTGTGGCGTCCCAGACGCCCAACATAATCCGCCTCGAGCGTAAAGCCCCCCGGCAGAGACCGCTGCACGGAAAGGTTGAATACCTGCGCGTAGGGCGTCTGCAGCTTGTTATCCACCCCCCAGCTGATCGAGAAGTTGTCGGTCGGCGGCGCATACGGGAAAGTTTGCGTGGCCGCCCCCGCGGCCACGGGCAGATTGGGCAGAGCCGTCCGGCCGGTGAAGCGCGGCGCCTGCTCCGGTCCCAGCTGGCCGAGAGGGCTGGTGATCTTGGAGGCCAGTCCGAACGACCCCGACTGGTTGAAGGCGTTAATGATTCCCTGTCCGAAGTGGTCGTAGTACATGCCCCACGCAGTGCGAATCGACGTCTTGCTGTTCAGGGCATAGGCGATCGCCAGCCGGGGCGCAATGTTGGCCTTCTGCTTGGACCAATATCCCGCCCGCCCGTACACCGGACCGTTCGGGGCGAAATAGAGGGTCGGCTCATAGACCTGTCCCTGCGCCGCTGCCGTCTGCCGCTCTTTGAAGAAAGTATCGGTATCGATGGTGGGAGCGGCCGACTGGCCGTTCGCTTCGTAGGGAACCTGGAGGATTGTGTGGCGAATTCCGAAGGTGATCGCCAGCTTCTCGGTCGGCCTCCACGAGTCCTGCAGATAGTATTCCAGCTCGTTGTTGATGAAGTGCCGGGTGACGAAGTTTCCCTGAGACAGGAGCGAGCCGGTGTTGCCCCCGGAGTTCACCTCGTAATTGATATTCCGCGTAAGGGATGATTCCGCGCCGATGATATTGCCGAACGCGTTCAGGTAATTCGATTTGAAGCTGCTGGCCACGGCGGGCTCCCCGACTACCGCGGGGCTGGGCAGGCTGCCGGAGTTCAGTCCCTGTGGATTGGTGCTGCCCGCGTCCCAGGAGTTGGCGTCGGTGCTGCTGTTCACGTGAATGAGCCGCCAGGTCCCGCCGACCTCGAAGCTGTGCCGGCCTTTGATCCAGCTGAGATTGTCGGTCACTTCGTTCACCGGCACGGTGCGAAGAGTGCTGCGCGTTTCCGCGGTGGGCGCGGCGATAAAGCGCACGTCGGTGTACGACCCGTGTCCCTGGCCTGCGATCCCGGTGCCCTGGCGAATGTACCCGTATCGGATATCGTTCACCAGGCTGGCGCCAAGGGTCCACGTGTCGCCCGCCGCGATGCCCTTGTTGTTGTCCTCTTCCTGGGTTTGCGGCGGCTGCCCGGGAAACTGTTCGGCGCCCGAAATGACGTCCTTCTGCAGATTGCCGCGCACAAAGATGTGGTGCGCTGCCGCCGGCGTCCAGTCTATCTTCACGATGCTGGTGTTGTGGGTGTACGGAGTCGGCGAGGAAAAGGTAAACGAGCCTTCGTTGAGCCCATCGCCCACGGTGAGGCCGTTGGCCACCGGAATTGCCGAGAAATAGGTAAGGATGGCCGCGTCCACACCTGGGCCGCTCGGGCAGACACCGTTGGCCGTGCAACCCGAATCCATGGTCGCGATTTGCGCCGTGCTGAGCGAGTCCACCGCGCCGCTTGCATCCTTATACTGCACGTTGCCCGAGGCATAGGCGGCAGTGGGAACCTCCTGGGTCACGGTCGTGCTTTCGTTGGTGCGCGCGCCCTCGTAGTTGAAGAAGTAGAACAGCCTGTCCCTGAGAATGGGGCCGCCGATGGTCCCCCCAAACGTGTTGCGCGTGAGCTGCGGCGGCTTGTTGGGCTGGCCCGCGGATAACTGGGTTCGCTTGATGAACCAGTCGTTCGCCGCAAACGCCGCGTTGCGGTAGTACTCGTAGACGCTGCCATGCATGGCGTTGGTCCCGGACTTCGTCAACAGCGTCACCTGCGCGCCCGACGAGCGGCCTGCGTCGGCGTTGGCGTTCGCGGTCGTGACACGGAACTCTTCCGTGGAATCCATCGTCGAGCGCAGCACCCCGGTGAAAGCGTACCCGAAGACCTGATCGTTATCGTCCAGCCCGTCCAGCGTCACATTGCCCTGATCGGACCGCGCGCCCGCCACCGCGCCCAGCCGGCTGTCCTGGGTGGCCGAGGGATTGCTCGCCGAGCTGTTGTTATCGAAATACAGAACCCCCGGCTGCAGGCTCAGCAGATCCGGCACGTTCCGCGAGTCGGTCGGAGTCGCTTCGATCTGCGCATTGCTGATCGCGTTGCCCAGACTGGCGTCGCTGAAATTCAGCGTCGAATTCGCAACCACCTGCACCGTATCGCTGGCCCCGGCCACCGGCAGCGCCAGGTTGATGGTGGCCGGCTGGCTGACCAGCAGTTCGATTCGCTTGGTCAGGGTGCCGAAACCCGGAGCGGTTGCGGAAACCGTGTACCGCGCCGGATCGAGCTGATTGAACGTATAGCCCCCCGCCTGTCCGACCGCCTGGCTCTGGGCCTTCCCGGTCACGACGTTGGTCAGCGTGACCGTCGCGTTCGTCAGAACTGCCCCGGAAGGATCGGTGACGGTGCCGTGCAGTGAGGTCGTCGCATTTTGTCCCCATGCGGCAAGAGCGACGATGAGAGTAGAAGCCAGGGCCATTACTTTACGCATCATTGGGGCGCTCCTCGAAAAGTTGGATTGGATAATCGGTCCGCTTTTTTCTTAACTGGATTCGGTTCGGCTATTCGCTGTCGGGCTGCGCCCCGCTTCTCCGGCGCTCAGCTCGGTTTCCTGCCGCTGCAGGTTCTGCTGCCGGGCTCGACGTCTCCGCCACAGCCTTTTCCGGCGGCGTGGGCGCATCCGCCGGCATGGGAGGATCGGTGAACTGATACAACGCGTTGAAGAAGTAGCGGTAGGTCCCGTGCGCCTGCCCGCGTTGCTGCGGCTTGAACCCATAGAGGAAGATTCGTCCGCGCCCGTACGTGACTTCGAGCGCGGCGATCTTGTCGTGCAGCACTTCCTGATGGATGATCATGCCGCTCTCCAGCACGTCTCCGTCTTTTGCGTAGCGGGCGAGAATGGCCCCTTTGAACCCGGGAAGGATTTCAAACGCCGGCCCGCGCTCAAACATGACCACCGGCGACGGGGGCACCCCGAAATTGATGGGCAGGTCCGGATGCTCCGCCTGAATGCGCAGCAGCGAGCCGGCGCAGTAGAACTTGTCCGTCGGCAGCCCCGCCAGCACGTCGCGCACCGGCAGAGAGAACAGTGGAATCAGTCCGGCAGCCGCCTGGTTGAAGGCGATCAGCGTTCCCCCCGCGCGAACAAATTCGCGCAGATGATCGGCTCCCGACTCCTCGATGCCCCCGGCATACTCGCCCGGCACCATCCCGGTCGCGAAGCCGTGCATCAGCTGATTGGCCCGCATATCCGGCAGGATGATCACGTCGTAGCGGTCCCGCAGTCCCGCGGAGCGAATGTCGGCGTTGTAGATGCTCTTGACCGGATAGTGATAGTTCTCGAGAATCCACCGCGTCCAGCCTTCATCGATGGATGGATCCCAGGGCCGGTAAAGGCCGATCCGCGCTTTCTTCAGGTCGATATCGTGCTCCGGCGCAGCGGCGGCATCGGCGCTCACCCCAAATTTGCCGGTCAGGTCGCTCATCGCCGAACGGCTGACGCCGCCCACAACGAAAGCTCCCCTCTCCATGCCTTCCGGCGTCTTCACCGGGTCCGGATCGACGGCGGCGCTGCCCCCCTGCTCCAGCACCGCGTTCACGATCTGGAAAGCGTTGTTCGGCTTGTGGCTGAGGATGAAGTTAGTGCCCGCGCCGTCGACTCCGGCAGCGGGCAGCTTCACGTCGGCGATCTTCACCATCTTGTCGCGCTGGTCGGCCTCCAGCGGATCGGAGACAACATCGACATCGACCCCCATCTGCAAAGGCAGCGTCCAGCCGGTGATGTCGTAGGGAAGGTGCGCTCCGGCTGCCGTCTGGTCCGCCGCCATGGCGGGGTAAACCTGCCGCTCCAGCAGTTCCTTCGCCATCGGCGAAAAGGGCTGATCCATCGGAATCACCCACGATCCGGTCGGGTAGCTGATCCCGTTGGCATGAAAGCCGGCCTGCGTCTGGTAAACGTCCAGACCGTTTTCGATCATCTTCTCGGCCAGCAGCCCTGCCTCGGGCGTGTCCGCCTGGTGGTCGCTGATCACGTACGCGAACGGAGGCTCGCTCCGGTGCCGGTTGTCGCGCGCCGTCTGGTACCGGTTGTACTGCAACGCCTGGGAGTTCTTCGACGCCAGATCCAGCACCGACATCGAGGCCGCCACCATGTAGTCGACGGCATCCTTCAGCCGCCACCAGCCGCCCTGCCACGGGGTCGAATACATGCTCAGCGGACGCAGGTCGCGATACTGCGCCGGAAATTCATCGACGGTGTAGAAACGCGGAGTTGCATAGCGATAGAGCGCCGTTTCCGTGAAGAACGAGATTTCGCCGCGGAAGACCCCCGCCCAGTCGGTGAATCCGGCATACCAGTTGTCGAATCGCGCCTCAGAGATCGCTCCCGGCTTGTCGTGCTGGTCGAGATACGCCGCCATGTTGGTGCCGATGACGTTGAGCCAGCTGCGGACATAAGGGCTGATGTTGCCGGAAATGGGATCGGCAAAGGGAGGAATCCAGATGCGCGCGGGGAACGGGGCCGTCTGGTGCTGGCAATAGAAAATGTCCGGACTGTATTCAATCCCGGTTTTGGCGACCACCTGCTCCTCTTTCATGTTGAGCATGAATCCGTCGCGGTTGTTATCGTGGCCCACGTAGTCCTGGTAGAGCCAGGGCATGGGCGACACTTCGTATTTGGTTCCAACGTGCCTGCGATACCAGTCCACCACCATGTCCTGCCCATCGGGGTTGAGCGTGGGCCAGAGAACGATAATGACGTTCTTCAGGATGGCGTCGATTTCAGGATCGTTCTGTGCGGAGACCAGCTTGTACGCCAGAGCGATGGAGTGCTGACCGCCTGCCACCTCCGACGAATGCAGCCCGCCGTCGATGTGCACGATGACCTTCGACTGCAGGGCCAGAGCGCGGGCCTGCGCATCGTCAAGACCATCGGCCGTGGCCAGCTTCCGCGCAGCGGCCTTGTACTCGTCCAGCCGCGCGAGGTTCTCCGGCGCGGAGATCACGGCGATCTCGATATCCCGGCCTTCGGTGCTCTTGCCGACCGTAAACATCTTCATGCGGTCGGTGCTCGCGGCCAGCGCGTGGAAATAGCGGATCGCGTCTTCGTAGTTGGCCAGGTAATAGTCGTCCCCCGGCGTGTGTCCCAGCACCGAAGCGGGGGTGGGAACCTGAGCCTGAGCAGCGGCGAAACACGCCGCGAATCCGAGACACCAAAGCCACGACAGCCTGAACGAGCGCATCATTTCCTTTCCTGGTTGGCAGACACACAGCAGCGGATCCGTCACCATGGCGGTGACGGCACAAGAGCTGAATCTCGTGCAACTGGGAACGAGAAATATTCGGGTGACGCGCAGCGACGGCGACGTGGCCGCTACATCATTGGGTCATACTGCTGGGCGGAGGTGATTCCCCACCCGATTTTCAGTGGATGCGGTAACTGTACCGAGAATTCTTCAATTTGAAAATAGAGATTCAACGGTTTTTTTCGACCGGGGCGGGAAATTCCCCGATGAAGCTCCGCCGCGACCGCCGGATCGCGCCCCGATGTACGCCGCCGGTTCGGTATCCCACGGCATGTGAAAGCCGCGAACCGCCCGACGCTGGTTCACGGGAGGGCCGCGCCCACGTCACCGATATGTTCGCAAGCTCGTTATACGGCAACTTGAAGGGGAGGATCGATGGATCCAGATCGACCTGGCGATCCTAAGCGGTGCACCTTTCCAGCACGCCGTTTCAGAGATCGCGACACGGAGCGCGGTGGGCTCTCAAATGAATTCTGCATTGTTGCGAGGTTTCTCGCGACGTGTCTTTTCAAGCGGTCGTCGGGAACTACAGGCGCATTCCCTCTAATCAAGGTCGGGCAACATCGGGGGTCGCATGGCTTCGTGAATCTAACGCAAACGGGCATGTGGCCGGATGCCACTTTCCTTCGGCGGAAGACCCTTGTAGGTATTACGCAAATCAGTTGTTGTGAGTTGTCGCTCGCGAAATTCCGACAAGAGCTGCATCAGTATGAATTGTGATGGTTCATCCATAACGTACCCCCGCTACAACTATGCGCTCTTGCGCACCGCTCAGTGACGAGTCTTCCAGATTGACTTCATTCACAAAGCGGTGACCTGTGTGCGGCGCGAGGTATGTTCTCGCTCGGTAAGCCGGTCCATAATCGTTTTCCAATCGTTCTTGAATGGTTCGAGAGTCTTAATCGATTCATGGTAGCGTGCGCGCGGCCATCCTTCCGGGCCTGCTGAAAAGTACCTTGCAATCACCTTTGAAGGAACGATAAAAACGTCTGGCAATTCCTCAAAGTTCTTCAGATCGACAAGTGCGAATAACAGGGAGGGATTGTTGAGACGTGCCGACTTCCAACCAATCTCCCATTCGTAATGATCCGGCTTACGATCATCGCCGCGCCCTCGCGAGCGAATTCCCCAAGTGGTTGTTTTCACCTGCAAGGAAATCAATGCGGAGCCGCCTATGCTGCTCACGAGGATGTCAACGCTGGGAACGTTCCCGAATGTAGCTGCACATTGAAGCTGCATTGCATTTAGACGCGATGCAACAAAATAGACTCCCGCTGAACCTAATAACGACGTTTGCATGTGCCAGAAGCCTTTCGATCTCGGCGCAAAACGATGCTCTCGCCTGAATACTCAAAGTTGATATACGGTCATGCCCCAACCTTGCTGCGGGATCAGGATTGACGGAGTGGTATCCCTGGGATTGCCGGTCGGCGCGAATAAGGGGGTGGGAGGTAGACGGTCGGCTCTCCCATCACCGTGGCGCTGCTCTTACAGTCAACAAAGAGTCGCGGGGTGTACCCGGCTTTAGGACATATTTTGGATAAATCAGCCAAAATGCGGCGATATTCCGCTGAGGAAATATCTTGTAACCTATTTATTGAAGATTTGGTAGCGCCATCGGGGATCGAACCCGAACTCTCCGCCTTGAGAGGGCGGCGTGTTAACCAATTACACCATGGCGCCGTGCGAGGCTGGGGCTGATCCCGGCAGGAACCGGCCTCTTCAAATATACAGCAGGGTACAGGGTGCGGGGACAGGCTTGAGCCACTCCGCGGCCAGTGATTCGTGAACCGGCGAGACGACCCGTGCGACCGGCTCCACACTACCGGCTGCCTTTCAGTACTCGATGCCTTTTTGGGCGAGGACTCCCTGTTCGTAGGCATGCTTGACCTGGCGCATCTCGGTGACCGTGTCGGCGATGGCGATCAGCGAGGGGTGGGCGTTGCGGCCGGTGAGGATGACATGGACGCGATCGGGGCGCTCCTCGAGGGTGGCGACGACTTTGGCCGGATCGAGCATGCCGTAGCTGATGGCGTAGTTGATCTCGTCGAGGATGACCAGATCCCACTCGCCGGAGAGGATCGCGCGGCGAGCTTCCTCCCACGCTTCTTCGACGAGGCGGATGTCTTCGGGATCGGTTTCGGCGCCGCCGATTTTGACGAAGCCGCGGCCCATCTGGCGGAGGACGAAGTTGTCGCCGAAGGCTTTGGCGGCGTCGAGCTCTCCATAATGCCAGGAGCCTTTAAGGAACTGGAGCATGAGGACGCGCATGCCGTTGCCGACGGCGCGCAGAGCGGTTCCCATGGCCGCGGTGGTCTTGCCTTTGCCGGGGCCAGTGTTGATGAGGATGAGTCCTTTGCGAGTTTCAGTCATGCGTTCTTCGATCCTTCCCGATGATACGGGTGGCCGGCGAGGATGGTGAGGGCGCGGTAGAGCTGCTCGGCGAGGACGATGCGGGCGAGCTCGTGGGCCATGGTCATGGGGCCGAGCGAGAACAGGCGGCCGGCTCGCTGGCGGGAGGCCTGGGACCACCCGTCGGCGGGGCCGAGGGCGAAGACGATGAGCTGGCGATCGGCGCTGCGCTCGCGGCCAAGCCAGGCGGCGAAGGCGGTGGAGTCCATCGTCTGGCCCCGCTCGTCAAGCAGAACAATCAGCGGGACGGTGCGGGCGCGTTCGTGGTCGAGTGCGGTCCAGAAGGCGTCTTCGTTGCGGAAGAGCGGGGTTTCGATGGCGGACTTTTTGCCGCCCCCGGTCAGCAGCGCGGCGCTGCGGTCGAGATAGAGGCGGGCGAGATCGTCGAAGGCGGCGCGCGGGCGGGAGCCAAGGGCGGCGATCATCAGGCGCATGGGAACAGGATAGCTGGGAGGCGGAGGAGGTCGCTCAGGAGCGGATCGCTAAAAGGCGGGTCGCCAGGAAGCGGGTCGCGGAGAGCAGACAACCACCACGCGAAATGCCAGGTCCAAAACCGCAAAAACTCTCTATGAAAGGAAACGGCAGCTCCTGGATGGGCTGCCGTTTCCGCGAAAGAGCGTCGTGTCAGAAGCGGAGAGTTGGGCCCAGGGCGACGCGGAGATTGTTCCATGTCCCGTTGTTCAGGTAGACCTCGTCGCCGGCGTCGAGACGCAGGCCGATGGGTCCCCAGAAACCCTCGATGCCGCCGCCGGGATAGAGCGCGACGTGCGTGCCCGATCCGCCGACGCTGGAGACGGCGTTGTTGAACTGGGTTCCGGTGACGTTATTCGGGTTGCTGGTGGTGAAATTGATGAAGCCGACTTTGCCGGTCACGAAAGCCCGGAAGGCGCTGCTTCTTCCGAACTGGAATTTGGGGCCGAAGAGGCCGGTGAGCGGACGCAGCGAGGTGGTGGTGAAGGTGCTGGTGACGGTGCCGCTGTTCCCGCTGCTGCTGGTGGTGGTGTAGTTGCGGGCGAAGTCGTAGTTCATCTCGGCTTCAAGGGCGATGTTGGGGTGCACGTTGAATGCCACGCGCCCACCGGCGCCGACGAAGTTAATGTTTACGCCCGAGGGGTTGAAACGGAAGTAGTCGGCATAGACACCCACTTCGCCGTGATTATCGGTATAGGGCGACTGAGGGTTGGCGGCTACCTGAGCGGCGAGCACGGAGGGCAGAGCGAGAAAGCACGTAAGCCCGAGGGTGCTGAGGATATGCTTCATTCCTTGAACTCCATGGAAGATGTGGACGTGCAGGGACGATTGCGGCCCGATTCCCGCCGAGCTGAATCCAGCCGGCTAGTAATCAAGTAGTAAGAGGCGGAAGAGGGCGCAGATGTTGCGGGGGGTGGTCCCGGAAAAGCGTCGGAAAAGCGTCTAGTTGCGCCAGGAATCGAGGCAACCCGCGCGCACAGCTGCCGCCAGGGCTTCGATGTCGGGAGAGAGCGTGCGGTCCTCGTGGAGCGGGCGGACGTGAAGGCGGACCTGGGCAAGAGCTTTCTCGAGGGCGTGCGCGGGCTTGAGCGGCAGACGGAATTCGAGGGCCTGGGCGGCGCAGAGCAGCTCGATGGCAAGGAGCCGCTCGGCGTGTTCGACGATGGCGCGGAACTTGAGGGCGGAGGTCATGCCCATGGAGACATGGTCCTCCTTGCCGCCGGAAGTGGGGACGCTGTCGGTGGAGGCGGGGTGGGCGAGGACGCGCGCTTCGTTGAGCAGCGCGGCGGCGACCACGTGGGGGATCATGAGGCCGGAAGAGACGCCCGGGGTGCGGGAGAGGAACGGCGGAAGCCCTTCGTTGAGGTCGGGGTTGACGAGACGATCGATGCGGCGCTCGCCGATGGCCATCAGAGTGGTGAGGGCGATGGCGGCTGCATCGAGAGCGAGGGCGAGAGGCGCGCCGTGGAAATTGCCGCCGGAGAGGATGTCGCCTTCGGCTGCGCCGGGACCGGGGAAGATCAGCGGGTTATCGGTAGCAGCGCCGGCTTCAATTGCGAGGGTGGCGCGGGTGTGCGCCAGCATCTCGCGCGCGGCTCCATGGACCTGGGGCATGCAGCGGAGGGAGTAGGCGTCCTGCACCCTGGGGTCGTTGAGGCGGTGGGACTCACGGATTTCGCTGTCGGCGAGTAACGCGCGGAGATGAGCGGCGGCGGCGGTCTGGCCGGGGTGGGGACGGACGGCGTGGATGCGTTCGTCGAAAGCAGTGGGCGTGCCGGTAAGAGCTTCGAGGGTCATGGCGCCGGCAAGATCGGACAGCTCGACGATGCGCAGAGCGCGGGCGAGGGCGAGTGCGCCGACAGCGGTGATGGCCTGAGTTCCGTTAAGGAGAGCGAGTCCTTCTTTGGCTTCGAGGGTGAGCGGGGCGATGCCGGTTTTGAGCATGGCCATGGCGGCGGGAAGCCGGCGGCCGTTGAGCAGGACGAGCCCTTCGCCGATGACGGCGAGGGCGAGATGCGCGAGGGGCGCGAGGTCACCGCTGGCGCCGACCGATCCCCGAGAGGGTATGACGGGATGGACCCCGTGGTTGAGGAGGGCGAGCAGAGTTTCGATCAGCTCGGGGCGGACGCCGCTGCAGCCTTTGGCGAGGACGTTGGCGCGCAGCAGGAGCATGGCGCGGACTTCGTCCTCGGGGAGCGGGTCGCCGACGCCGCAGGCATGGCTCCGGACGAGATTGCGCTGGAGATCGCGGAGCTGCGCCGGGTCGATGCGGACGTCGGAGAGCTTGCCGAAGCCGGTGTTGATGCCGTAGGCGGTGTCGCCGCGCGCGAGGAGGGCGTCGACAACGGCGCGGGTCGCGCGAATGCGGGGGGCCGCGGCGGGCGCGAGCGCGACGGGGCGGCGGTGAAGAGAGACCTGGGAGATTTCGTCGAGGGAGAGCGGCTGGCCTTCGAGGAGAAGCGGATCGACCATAACAGACGAGCGTATAGCGTTTGGCGGACAGCGTACAGGGGCAGCCGGGAGCCGGGAGTCAAAGCGGGCTGGCGAAAGGCCGGTTCGCTAAAGAGCGGTCAGCTGAGAAGCGGCCAGCGTGTTCGAAGGACCGAACTCAGGGTCTCGCATCTTCAGCTAACCGGACTTTCGCTAACCGCTTCCCGGCGATCCGGTCTCTCGCTGACCGCTTCAGGCCGTGCGGGGCTCGCGGATGCGGGCGCCGCGGAGTCCATACCAGACGATATAGATGTAGCAGAGGATCGGCAGGATGAAGGCGTGGTGGATACCGATGCTGTCGGCCATGATTCCCTGGAGCTCAGGGATAATGGCGCCGCCGACGATGGCGGTGACCAGCAGTCCGGAAGCTTCGCCAGTGAGCGGGCCCATTTCCGCGATGCCGAGGGTAAAAATGGTGGGGAACTGAATGGAGTTGAAGAAGCCGACGAGCAGGATGCTCCAGACTGCCCAGGAGCCGTTGGTGAGCATGGAGGCCAGAACCAGAATCCCCGCACAGAGCGCGAAGAGGCTGAGCATGCGGCGGGGGTTGATCTTCTGCTGCAGGCCGGAGCCGATAAAGCGGCCGACCATGAGGCCGCCCCAGTAGAGGGGCACCCAGGTGCCGAGCGCTTTCGCGAGGAAGCGGAGCAGCGCGGCGGAGGTGGCGTGGAGCGATCCGCCGGCAATGGCGGTTGCGAGGCCGCCGATTTCAGGACGGGCGAAATACTTGATGAGGAAGCTGCCGATGGAGACTTCCGCGCCGACGTACACAAAAATGGCGATGGCGCCGTAGACGACATGGGGATGACGCCACATGCTGTCCTCGGTTTGTTTTGACAGCTCCGAAGGGCGGTAATCCCGGGTGGTCTCGATGCGGGGGAATTTGTACATCGCGATGGCGAGACCGAGCAGGACGAGCGCCAGCGCAATGCCGAGGTAGGGGATGTTGACGGTCGAGGCCTCGTGAATCTCGTAGGCGCGATGAGCGGCGGGTGAAAGTTTCGTCACGTCGAGGACGGCGCCGGCGGAGCGAAGGATCACGAAGGCTCCGAAGATGGGGCCGACGACGGTGCCGAGAGAATTAAACGCCTGGGTGAGGTTGAGGCGGCTGGATGCGGTGCGCGCGGGGCCCAGGACCGTGACATAGGGGTTCGCGGCGACCTGCAGGGCGGTGATGCCGGCGGCGAGGACGATCAAAGCCCCGAGAAAGAGCGGATAGGAAGGCGCTTTGGCTGCGGGCACGAAAAGGATCGCACCGACGCCGGCGGTGATCAGACCGGCGACCATGGTGCGCTTGTAGCCGATCCGCTCGACAATTTTGCCGGAGGGGATGGCGAGCAGAGCATAGGTGCCGAAGAATGCAAGCTGGACCAGCATGATTTCGGCATAGTTGAGCTCGAAGATCGACTGCAGATGAGGGATGAGGATGTCGTTGAGAGAGGTCAGGAATCCCCACATGAAGAAGAGGGTCGTGACCATGGCGAGCGCGCTGCCGTAGCGAGTGGTCTCACCGGGTGCGATGTGAACAGATTGGGAGTTGGCCGAGCCGGAAATTGCCATAGTGGGTCGTCAGACCTCGAAAATTAGATGTCCGAATGTGGACAGGAGCGTGTACTCGCGGAGGGACGCAAAAGGATCACTGGCGATCATACGCTTCCACTCCAGGAGGGCAGGGCGCTGCATGCAAGGCAAAGGGCAAACCCCCCGAATGCGCAACCGGGCTTTCATCTCACGGAAGCAAAGCATGGTGTTGCGAGGCCGGTCGTGAAACAGAGGAGGACCTGATGACATCCCATACCGGTATCGGGGAGGAATGTCTCCCTTCCTGAAACTTTGAGAGTCCCCGCGCGTCAGATTGGCAGGGCATTACCCGCCGGATACGATAAGAGAGATGACGAAAATAAGACAGTTGTGGGTGGGCGGGACGTTCGCGGCGCTGACGCTGCTGGCAGTGGCTTTGCCCCAGAGGGTGCAGGCGCAGGCGGCCGGTTCGAGCCGCGTGCTGGGCACCGTGGATTCCGTGAATGGCAATACCGTGGCAGTGAAGACGGACGCGGGCGCGACCACCGATGTGACGGTTCCGGATACAGCTAAGATTTTGCGCACGGCGCCAGGGCAGAAGACCCTGGCGGGCGCGACCAGGATTGCGGTGAGCGACATCGCTGCAGGCGATCGGGTGCTGATGCTGGTGGCGGGCGACCCGCCGGCGGCGACGGTCGTAATCGTGAACACGAAGAGCGATATTGCCGCGATGCAGGCGCAGGAGCAGGCGGACTGGGCCAGGCGCGGTGTAGGGGGGCTGGTGAAGGCGGTGGATGCGGGCGCGGGGACGGTGACGATCACCTCCGGCACGCACACGGTCACGATTCACACAACGCCCTCGACGGTGATTCGCCGGTACGCGCCGGATTCGGTGAAGTTCAGCGATGCGAAGCCATCGACGCTCGGGTCGATTCAGCCGGGCGACCAGGTGACGGCGCGGGGCAACCGGCAAGCCGACGACGTGACGGCGGACGAGATCGTGTCCGGCTCCTTCCGCAACATCGCGGGGGTGGTGCAGTCGACCGATGCGAGCGCCGGAACCTTCACGGTGAAGGATCTGGTGACGAAGAAGACTCTGACGATTAAGACGACGCCGGACTCGGATATGAGGAAGCTGGATCCGCAGATGGCGCAGATGATCGCGATGCGGCTGAAGGGTGCGGCGGCGGGCGCCGGCCAGGGACGCGGGAATAGCGCGGCTGCGGGCGGCAACGGACAATACCGCCAGGCCGGTGGTGCGGGTGGTGCGGGCGGCGGTGGTGCAGGTGCGATGGCACGAGTGCTGGAGCGGTCGCCGCAGATTCACGTGGGTGATTTGCATAAGGGCGATGCAGTGATGATCGTTGCTGCCTCGGGAAATCCGGAAGAGGCAACCGCGATCCGGCTGGTTGCCGGTGTGGAACCGATGCTGCAGGCATCGACCAGCGGGAGCCAGAACATGTTCTCCTCGGCCTGGAGCCTGGGCGGAGGCAGCAGCGGCGGCGAAGGCGATCAGGGCGGCGGGGAGGGATCTCCGCAATGAAATGAGC
This sequence comes from Acidobacteriaceae bacterium, assembly GCA_036267095.1. Lineage (GTDB taxonomy): Bacteria > Acidobacteriota > Terriglobia > Terriglobales > Acidobacteriaceae > Palsa-343. The sequence continues at coordinate 564,932 of DATAWS010000012.1, read as the reverse complement.
GCCCGGGAGGCGATGCTTTCCGGAAGAACGTACAGGCAGGAGTGCCGCGGGGTTCCTGATCAGCGGCGCGGGATTAGAAAAAAGGAAAATTCAAACTTCATCGGGGAACTGTGAACCTCAGAATTCTCAATCGCTATAAGTGTAAGACTGCGCGGCAGCGGATGGCTGGAAGCGTCGCAGCGAGCCTGGTGTTATTGGGTGGAATGTTGCTGATACAACCGGCTGCCCTGGCGCAGACCCAGAGCACCGCGCAGGCGGAGCCGGCGGCGGGTGCGACCGCAGGCGGAATTCGCGGCACGGTGGCGGATCCGACCGGCGCGGTGATTCCGGGCGCGACAGTCGTGGTGCGCTCCTCCGCCGGGGCGGTGGCGGGGAAGGCGACTTCGGATGCGGGCGGGGCCTACACCGTGCACGGGCTGGGCGCGGGCAAGTACAGCGTTACCGTGACAGCGCCGGGATTCGCAGCCTACAGCGTTCCCGGGGTGATGGTGGCGTCGGGGCAGATGAAGAGCCTGAACCCGGCGCTGCAGATCGAGATTGCCCAGCAAAAGGTCGAGGTGCAGGCGGAGAACACGGAGCAAATCGGCACCAGTCCGGACGAAAACGCGAACGCGATCGTGATTAAGGGATCGGATCTGAACTCGCTGTCGGACGACCCGGACGAACTGCAGAACGAGCTGCAGGCGCTGGCGGGCCCGTCGGCGGGTCCCAATGGCGGCGAGATCTATATTGACGGATTCACTGGCGGGCAGCTGCCGCCGAAGTCGTCGATCCGCGAGATTCGCGTGAACCAGAATCCGTTTTCGGCGGAATACGACCGGCTGGGTTACGGTCGCATCGAGATCTTCACCAAGCCGGGGACGGACAAGCTGCACGGGCAGTTCCAGATGTCCGGAAATGACTCGGCGTTCAACTCGCAGAATCCGCTGCTGGTGGGGAAAACCGAGCCTGGTTACTACTCTTATTTCCTGCACGGCAATGTGGGCGGGCCGATCAGCAAGTCGGCGTCTTATTTTGTAAGCGTGTTTGCCCGGAACCAGGACAACGAGGAAATTCTGCGGGCCATCGATCCGACGGCGGTGAGTAACGGAGTGAGCCCGGCTCCCTCGATCGACGAGGCCTACAGCAACGCGACGACACGCTTGTCCCTGAGCCCGCGGGTGGATTTGCAGCTGGGGCAGAAGAACACGCTGACGGTGCGCGAGGAATACAACCGTTCGGAGAACCCAAACGGAGTGGGGAATGCGGCCTATGCGCTGCCCACCCAGGCCTACAACAGCAACGGCCAGGAAAATGCGCTGCAGGTATCCGACAGCCTGGTGCTGAGCAAGAACCTGGTGGACGATCTCCGCTTCCAGTACCGGCGGGTGCGGGACAACACGACGGCGCTGTATACGATGCCCTCATATTCTCTGCAACAGGGGTTCACCGCGGGCGGCAACGGCACCCAGGTGGATACCGATCACGAGAACGACTACGAGCTGCAGGATTACTTCTCCGGAGCCGAGGGAGCGCACTCGCTGAACTTCGGAGCGCGGCTGCGGGCCTATCAGGACGCAAACTCGACGACCAGCGGCAGCAATGGTTCCTACAGCTTTTCATCGGCGTCGAATTTTCTGGGGTGCCTGGATGCTTCGGGTCCAGCCTCCACCTGCACGCCTGAACAGTACAGCTACACCTATGTGAAAAACCCGGTGGCGCGGGCGACGCTGTTCGATGCGGCGCTGTTCTATCAGGACGACTGGAAAGTGAGCCCGCGGCTCACTTTCAGCTATGGCGTTCGCTGGGAGACGCAGAATCGGATTCACGACAAGGACGACTGGGCGCCGCGCGTGGCGGTGGCGTATGCCCTGGGGCGCAGCGCCGGGAAGCAGCAGCCGAAAACGGTAGTGCGCGCCGGCTATGGATGGTTCTACCAGCGGTTCACCGTGTCCAATGGGTTCGGGGCACAGGTGCCGTATCTGATGACGGCGATTCACCAGAACGGATCGAACGAACAGACCTTCATCCAGAATTCCGCGACCACCGCAATCACGTTCAACCCGAACCAGCCGACGGTGATCACGTCGAGCTCGCCGGGAAGCTCGACGGGGCGGAACGCTCCGACAAAATACACGATTTCCCCCAACATGCGCGCGGCCAACGATATGGAAGCCGCGATTGGTGTGGACCGGCAGCTGGGCAAGTTCATGACCGGGAACGTGACGTACATCTTCTCCCAGGGCGTCCATCAATACTTCACCGACAATCTGAGCGCGGCGGGAGCGTTCCCGCTGCAGGACGCGGAGAACGATGAGTACCCGTCGTCGGTGACGCCGCCTCCGGACAACAACCTGCAGTACCAGTCGGGCGGGTTCTACAAAGAGCACCAGTTGATGGTGACGCTCCGGGCCGGGTTCCGGCGAGCCAGCTTCATGACCAGCTACACGTACAGTGACGCGAGGGGCGATACGAGCGGGGTGGGATCGGTGCCCTCGGTATCGAGCGATCCCGGGCTGGATTATGGGCGGACGACTTTCGATGTGGCCAATCGCTTCATGCTGTTTGGGAATCTCACCTTGCCGTGGAAGATTTCAGCTTCGCCGATGGTGGTGGCGAATTCGGGAACGCCGTATGACGTGACGGTCGGGACGGACCTGACGGGGAACAACCAGTTCAACGCACGGCCCACATATGCAGCAAGCTGCAGCGAGGCCGGCGCAGTACAGACCCAGTTCGGTTGTCTGGATTCAAACCCATTTGTGAATCCGGGAGAAAAGATTATTCCCTATGGCGTTGGGACCGGACCTTCGGACGTAAGCGTGAATATGCGGCTCAGCAAGGTGATCGGAGTCGGGCCGAAGCTGGGCGAAGGCCAGCACGGCGCAGGCGGTGGCGGCGGATTCCACGGCGGCGGCCGGGGTATGGGCGGAGGATTCAGCGGTTCCCAGGGCGGTCCGGGACGCATGGACCAGGCGGTCTCCCGGAAATACAGCCTGACGCTGTCAGCATGGGGAACGAACATTCTGAACCACACGAACTTCGGGACCCCGAGCGGGGCGCTGGATCCGGTGACCAACCCGACGACCGGGCAACTGGAGCCGATCAACACGTTCGGGATTCCGCAGACGCTGCAGGGCGGGTTCTTCGGGTCGCAATCTTCGGGGAACCGGAGCATATTTCTGGAAGCGATGTTCAGCTTCTGAGAAGCCGGTCGCTGAGAAGCGTCTGTTAGCGGGCAACCGCCGGGGGCTGGCGTTCTTTCCAGAGACGGTAGAGGCCCCAGGCGGCGACGGTGCATACATCCTGAATGGTGCCGTCGAGGAGCATCTGCTCAAAGTCGGCCACCGAGGCGGTGCGGACGAGGAGGTCCTGCTCCTCGGGATCGGGATCGGCCGTCGTTGCGGTCAGCCCGGTAGCGAAGTACACGTGCAGCTTCTGACGTGTAAACCCGTAGGCGACCCACACGAAGCCGAGGCTGACCATGCGGGCGGCTTCGAGGCCGGTTTCTTCGCGCAGCTCGCCGCGGGCCAGTTCCTCGGGATCGACATCGGGCGTTTCCCAGCCGCCCTGGGGCAGCTCGAGGGCGCGTTTCCGGATGGTGTAACGGAACTGCTCGACCAGCCAAACGGTGTCGTTCTCGACGGGAATGATGACCGCGCAATCGTCTTTTTCGACGACACCGTAGATGCCGCGAGCGCCGTTGGAGCGCTCGATCTCGTCTTCGCGGAGGCGGAGCCAGGGATTGCGGTAGACTTCGCGGGAACTGAGGGTGCGGATGCTCATGGCGTTTCCAGGGTAGCGAAAAGGCGGATCGCTGAGGGACGGTTCGCCGAAGACCGGTTCGCTAAAGACTGCAGCTGCTCACATTGTGTTGGCGACACTTTTGTGTTCTTGTACAAGTTTCTCTGGCTGATATGAACGAAGGATGAAGACTCGGCGCTTTCGCGATCTGCAAGTGTGGCAGCGTTCGATGCATCTTGCCCCGAGAAATTTATCGTCTCACGGATGCATTTCCACGCAGCGCAATGTTCCGGCTGACAGGCCAGATCCGCCGGTCCGCAGTTTCCATCCCGAGCGCCGGCCGCCCTTCCGCTGATCGCTTCTTGGCCAACCGGTTTTTAGCGGACAGAGGTTCCGCGAACCGCCCTTTAGCCGCCCGCTTTTCAGCGAACCGTTCCTCCCCTGACCGCTTTATCCGCAGGCCGCCGTTTGCCTGGAGTGCGCCGGGTCCGTACCATAGAAGAGAGATAAGCTTCGCGTTTCTTTCCCGTCTGCAGCGTGTGTGACGGGACGCGTGAGCTCGACAAATCCAAGAGCCGCTTCCCGCGTCCCAGATCAGGACCAGGCAGGGAAGACGGCCCCCGGAAGGCATAACTTGACCTCAGCTGAAACGACCGATTTGACGCCCGCCGCTGGTGCGGGGACAGAATCCACCGAGCCCAGCGAAATCCACGAACACGAAGGCCACGTCCATGAGGCGCATACGCAGCCCAGCCTGAATCCGGAATGCGCGCGCGAAGTGGAGGTAGAGGTTTCGGCCGATGAAGTGACGAAGAGCTTCCGCACGGTGCTGAAGCGGTATCAGAAGCTGGCGAGGATTCCTGGCTTTCGCCCGGGCAAGGTGCCGGAGAGCGTGCTGCGTTCGCGGTTTGCCGGAGCGATCCGCGAAGAGGTGGTCGAAGCCGTGGTGCCGGCACATTTCCGGGAAGCGATTGCGCAGAAAGGTCTGCGGCCGGTATCGCAGCCGCAGGTAACCAACCTGGATCTGGAAGAAGGCAAGCCGCTGCGGTTTAAGGCAGCCTTCGAGGTGGTTCCGGAGTTCTCCGTCGAGGGCTACCAGGACGTGAAGGTGGACAAGCCGGAGGCCGAGTTGACGGACGCGGAGTTCGATACCGAGCTGGAGCGGATTCGGGACTCGCACGCGACCATGGAACCGGTGTCCGAGGATCGCGGCCTGGCTGATGGAGACTTCGCGCAGATTAGCTTTACCGGGGATGTCCAGGGCGAACAGGCGAACCCGGCGGCCGAGGGGGCCGAGCCGACCGAGAAGGCGCCTCCTCAGCCGATCCAGGGGCAGGATGTGACGGTCGAGATTGGCGGCGCCGACACGGTGCAGGCGTTCACCGATGCCCTGCGAGGGTCCAAACCGGGACAGGAGTTGAAGTTCGAGGTGACCTATCCGGGGGATTTCGCACAGAAGCGCCTGGCGGGTAAAACGGTCGGATACAACGTGGAGGTCCGGGGAATCCGCCGTAAGGTGCTGCCGGAGCTCAATGACCAGTTTGCGAAAGAGCTGGGCAGCTACGAGGATCTCGAAGACTTCAGGAAGAAGTTGAGAGAGCATCTGGCAGCTGATAAGAAGCACAGGGTTTTGGCCGATACGCGCAATCGACTGCTGGAGGCCCTGGTGGCGAAATACCCGTTCCCGTTGCCGGAATCGATGGTGCAGAACCAGGTGGATGCTCGGCTGGAGCGAGGTTTGCGGGCGCTGGCGTCGCAGGGCATGCGCACCGAGGATATGCGGAAGCTGGATTTCGAGCGGCTGCGCGAGGCGCAGCGGGAGTCCGCGGCCGACGAAGTGAAGGGAACGCTGGTACTGGATCGTATTGCCGATGTGGAAAACATTACCGTCAGCGACGAGGAACTGGAGCGCGAACTGCAACTGCTCTCGCTGCAAACGAGAGAACCCCTGGAAACTCTGCGCGATCGTTTGACCCGCGAAGGGAGTCTGGCTAGAATTCGGGAGCAATTGAGAAGAGAAAAGATCGGGAATTTGCTGGTGGAACGGCTGGCCTGAGCGAACCTCACGAGATGAGAGTAGGCTCCGGCAAGAGGCAGGTCTGCACAGGAAGGCGAGTGGAGTGCAGATCGCGTAGTCAAGCAGTTTGGCGCGGTTCGGAAGAGGTTCGCGGGCGCGCCGGCTGATAGCTGTCACAGACGATGAGGCCAGGAAGCCTCAGAACTGAGAGTAGAGAAAAACATGGCGCTGGTACCCATGGTGATCGAGCAGACGAGCCGCGGCGAGCGGGCGTATGACATTTATTCGCGTCTGCTCCGCGACAACATTATCTTTCTCGGTACGCCAATCGATGACATGATTGCGAACCTGATTATTGCGCAGTTACTCTTCCTGTCCGGAGAAGACCCGGAGAAAGACATCCAGCTGTACATCAACTCGCCGGGGGGATCGATCACGGCGGGGCTGGCAATTTACGACACCATGCAGTTCATCCGCAACGACGTGGTGACCTACTGCATTGGCCAGGCCGCCAGCATGGGCGCTTTTCTGCTCATGGCGGGAACTAAAGGCAAGCGCTTCGGCTTGCCGAACTCACGGATTCTGATCCATCAGCCTTCGATGGGAGGGCTGGCGGGGCAGGCGACGGATATCGACATCCACGCCCGCGAGATCATCCGCATCCGCGAAATCACCAACAAGCTGATGGCCAAACATACCGGGCAGAACCTCGAGAAGATCGAGCGGGATGTCGAACGGGATTTCATCATGAACGCGCCGCAGGCGAAAGAGTACGGGATTATCGATGAGATTATCGATCGCCCGCGGACCAACACCACCCCACAGGGCTAGCCGTTGAGGAGTTGCTGCAGATGAAGACGCGCACGGGATCGGATGAAGCCTTACGTTGTTCGTTCTGCCATAAATCGCAGGACGCGGTCGCCAAGCTGATTTCATCGCCCAGCGATTATCCGCGGGCCTATATCTGCGACGAGTGCGTGGCGGTGTGCAATTCGATTCTCGAAGACGATCGCACGGAACCATCGACCGGAGCGGCGCCGACGCACCTGCCCAAGCCGCAGGAAGTGAAGGCGTTCCTCGACGAGTACGTGATCGGGCAGGATCAGACCAAGAAGAAGCTGGCGGTGGCCGTCTACAACCACTACAAGCGCGTGCAGATGAACCGGACGCGCGGCGCGGATGTGGAGCTGTCGAAGTCGAACATCCTGCTGGTGGGGCCGACGGGCAGCGGCAAGACGCTGCTGGCGCATACCCTCGCCAAGATGCTGGATGTGCCCTTCGCCATCGTGGACGCGACCACCCTGACCGAGGCCGGCTACGTGGGCGAGGACGTGGAGAACATCATCCTGAAGCTGCTGCAGGCAGCCGACGGAGATGTGGCCCGGGCGCAGACCGGCATCATCTACATCGACGAGATCGACAAGATCGGACGCAAGGACGAGAACCCCTCCATTACCCGCGACGTTTCCGGCGAAGGCGTGCAGCAGGCGCTGCTGAAAATCCTCGAAGGGACGGTGGCCAATGTGCCGCCGCAGGGCGGGCGCAAGCATCCGCACCAGGAATTCACCCCGGTGGACACGACCAACATCCTGTTCATTTGCGGCGGGGCGTTTGTGGGCCTCGAGCGGGTAGTAGGCCGGCGCGTGGGCAAGAAGGCGCTGGGCTTCAAGGCGCTGACAGACAAAGACAAAGAAGCGGAGGGCGGCGCGGTAGTCCACGCACAGCGCGACAGCGAGCTGCTGCGCCAGGCCGAGCCCCAGGACCTGATCCGGTTTGGGCTGATTCCGGAATTCGTGGGACGGCTCCCGGTGATGGGGATTCTGGATGAGCTGGACGAGGCGGCGCTGGTGGAAATTCTGACCAAGCCGCGCAACGCGATCCTGAAGCAGTACCAGAAGCTGTTCGACTACGAAGGCGTGAAGCTGACGTTTACCGACGACGCGACGCGCGCGGTGGCCCAGGAAGCCCTGATGCGGAAGGTGGGCGCACGCGGTCTGCGGATGATTCTGGAAGAACTGATGCTCGATCTGATGTATCACTTGCCCAGCAATAAGAAGGTGAAGGAGCTGGAGATCCAGGCGGCGATGGTGCGGGACCGCAATCTCTCCATGCTGCTGCTTGACAAGGCGAGCTGAGTGGGCGGCGCCGGCTGTTGAGGAAATCCGCGTTAGCAGGAAATCCGCGTTTCTTTTTCCTCGTTGCTCATTTTTGTGACGCGAAAGTCCCGCGATTCGTCCAATAGCAGGGCACTGCCGTTACGCTGGTGCCCAGTCGATTTCCCCGCGCCGGGAAAAAGCGCTGCCCGGGCCGCAGCCTCTCCTGAGATGGGTTACTCTGCTGTTAAGAGCAGGACCCGTTCGACCTCGCACGATCGCAGCCGCGAAAGGACCTCCGTGAGCCAGCCCGCAAAAGAAAGCCGCAACGAACTGCGCAAGCTCCCCATGATGCCCATTCGGGACATGGTGATTTTCCCGCACATGATGACCCCATTTGTAGTCGGGCGGGAATCGAGCGTGCGGGCCCTGGAAGAGGCGCTCAACGGCGAACGAAAGATTTTTCTGGCCACCCAGCATGACGCACGCGTGGATGAGCCGCGGCCCGATGAGATCTACCAGGTAGGCACGGTGGGAAACATCGTGCAGAGCGTGCGCATGCCGGACGGCAACATCAAGGTGCTGGTGGAAGGCATCGAGCGGGCGCGGGCGGTCGAGATCAGCGACTCCGACGGCTTCTTCGTGGCCACGGTGAAGGTGGCGAGGCCGCTGCTTGAGGTGACCCCCCAGGTGGAGCAGCTGGTGCAGCGCGTGACCTCGCTGTTCGAGCAGTACGTGAAGCTGCAGCAGTCTCTGAACGTGGAGACGGTGGCGTCGTCGATCCGGACGGATGAGCCCTCCAGGCTGGCCGACACCATCGCCGCGAATTTGCAGTTGGAAGTGCCGGACAAGCAGGAGCTGCTGGACATCTTCGATCTGCCGGAGCGGCTGTTGAAGATCGCCGACGTGCTGGACATCGAGATCGAGAAGCTGAATATGGACCGCAGCATCCAGTCGCGGGTGAAGCGGCAGATGGAGCGGGCGCAGAAAGAGTACTACCTCAACGAGAAGATTAAGGCGATCCAGAAAGAGCTGGGGCGCGGCGAGAAGAGCGAGTTCGACGAGCTGAAGAAGAAGATTGAAACGGCGGGGATGCCAAAGGATGTTTTCGAGAAGGCGACCCAGGAACTGAAGAAGCTGGAAGCCATGCCGCCCATGTCGGCCGAGTCCACCGTGTCGCGGAATTACCTGGACTGGCTGCTGGCGGTGCCGTGGAAGAAGAGATCGAAAGAGACGCGCAGCATCGATCACGCCGAGAAGGTCCTGAACGCGGATCACTACGGCCTCGAAAAGATCAAGGAGCGCATCCTGGAGTTCCTGGCGGTGCGCCAGCTGGTGAAAAATCCGAAGGGATCGATCCTGTGCTTCGTCGGGCCTCCGGGCGTGGGCAAAACCTCGCTGGGCATGTCGATTGCGAAGGCGACGGGGCGCAAGTTCGTGCGCATGTCGCTGGGCGGGGTGCGCGATGAGGCGGAAATTCGCGGGCACCGGAGGACGTATATCGGCGCGCTGCCCGGACAGATCATCCAGTCGATGAAGAAGGCGGGCACGCGAAACCCGATCTTCATGCTGGACGAAGTGGACAAAATGGCTTCGGATTTCCGCGGCGATCCGGCGTCGGCGCTGCTGGAGGTGCTCGATCCGGAACAAAACCACAGCTTCCAGGATCACTATCTGGATGTGGAGTACGACCTGTCGCAGGTGCTGTTTGTGGCGACGGCCAATGTGCTGCACACCATCCCGGCGGCGCTGCAGGACCGCATGGAGATTCTGCGGCTGCATGGCTACACCGAGGTGGAGAAGCTGGAGATCGCCAGGCAGTATCTGGTGAAGAAGCAGCGCGACAACACCGGTCTGACAGAGAAGAACGTCGTCTTCAGCGACGCGGCGCTGACCGAGATGATCCGCAGCTACACGCGCGAGGCCGGGGTGCGGAATCTGGAGCGCGAGATCGGCAACGTGTGCCGCAAAGTGGCGCGCAAGGTGGTGAAGAGCGGCGCGAAGCATAAAGAGACGCTGACCGCGGAGAACCTCGCGGACTTTCTGGGCGTGCCGAAGTTCCACGACTCCATGGTGGAAGAGAAGAGCGAGATCGGCCTGGTGAATGGGCTGGCATGGACCGAGGTGGGCGGAAGCATTCTGCAGACCGAGGTTCAGGTGCTGGATGGCAAAGGCAAGCTGACCACCACCGGGCAGCTGGGCGACGTGATGCAGGAGTCGGCCCAGGCAGCGCTGTCGTATGTGCGCAGCCGGGCGCATCATCTGGGGCTGCCGCGCGATTTCTACCGCAACGTGGACATTCACATTCATGTGCCGGAAGGCGCGATTCCCAAGGACGGACCCTCGGCGGGCATCACCCTGGCCACGGCTCTGGCCAGCGCGCTGGCGAAGATTCCGGTGCGCCGCGACCTGGCGATGACTGGCGAGGTAACGCTGCGCGGCAAGGTGCTGGCCATCGGCGGCCTCAAGGAGAAGCTGCTGGCGGCGCATCGCGCCGGCATCTTCGAGGCGATTCTGCCGGAGGACAACCGCAAGGACCTGCCGGAGATTCCGGAGAACCTGAAGAGCGTGATGAAGCTGAACTTCGTGGATACCATGGACGAAGTGCTGAAGATTGCGCTGGAAGGTCCGCTGCCGGAGTTGAAGGAAGAGACACCGGGGGCGCTCGAGTCGGCAAGCGTGATAAACGTGCCGGCGCCGCCTGCGGAGCAGCGCCCGCATCAGTAAACAGCAGCGCAGAGCAGACAGCGTTCAGCAAATACCGATCACAACGATGGATGGAGTGAAATTTGGCCGGCGCGCACCGAGAGGTAGGCGCCGGTTGCCTTTTTGTGCCAATGTCTGAGGTCGAAGTCCCACCCAGCGTGAACCGGATCGAAGCCGATGATGCCGAAGGTAAGAGCTTCGCCAGGTTGGCACACCTGCGGTTTACCAGAGGCCTCAAAGAAATCAGCCTCTCCTTTGCCAACGACCCTGGCGTGACCGTCGGGATCCACTAATACTGCGGTTTCCTGGTCAACCCCGATGCCGTGGATGGTCTTCGTCTGGCCGGAGGCCAGGATGCGCGCCATGAAGACCAGCAGTCGGCCTGCGCGATGGCGGGTGTCGAAATGGGTGTCGGTGATGATGCCGCGGAGGACAGGGATGCCGAGCAGGTCGGGCGCGACGACGACCTGGCGGTAGAAGGGATCGGCAAGGGCTTTGGCCGAGGTCAGATCGGGGTCATCAGGCTTGTCGTTTTGCGCGGAGTAGATGTACTGGCCAAGAACGGCGAGCCCGGCGCTGGTGCCGCCCATCGGAATGCCGCGGCGGACCGCAGCGCGCAGGGCGGTTTCGACCGGGGTCCCGGCCCAGTTGCCGATGTACTTGCCCTGGTCGCCGCCGGAAATGAAGATGACCGCCGCATCTGTAATGGTTCTTGTGACAAATGGATCGCTCACCGCGGCGCGGCTGGGAATGATGAGGGTGGCAACGGAATTCAGATGGCAGAGGCCCTGAACGTAGGGGTTGTAGGCGTCGGTTCCGCTGGCGCGCAGAACCAGGAAATCGCCGCCGTCAGCATGATCGCAGAGCCAGCGGAAGGCTTCGTCGAGGTCGGTGCCGCCGCCCATCAGCGCGTATCCGGCGCGGGGATGGACGTGGACATCGGTCTTCGATCCGACGCGGAAATACTGGTACGGCGCCGCGGTCTGCGCGGAGGCGGGCAGAGCCGCCCCCGCACAGCATGCGAACAAGGCGAGCGCCAGGGCCGCGGTCAGAAATCTCATAAAACGTTCAGGGCCTGGTCGAGATCCTCGAGGATGTCGCCGACGTCTTCGATGCCGACGGAGATGCGCACCAGACCCTCGGTGATGCCGACCCGGTCGCGTTCCTGCTGGGTGAGACCGGCGTGGGTGGTGGTGGCGGAGTGAGAGATGAGCGACTCGACGCCGCCCAGCGATTCGCCGTTGGTGATGACGCGAACGCGCTGCAGAATTTTGTCGGCGTTGGCGCGGGAGCCGGTTTCAAACGACATCATGGAGCCGAAGCCGGACATCTGCCGTTTGGCCAGCTCGAATTGCGGGTGCGAGGACAGGCCGGGGTAGTAGACCTTGCTGATCCTGGGATGCTTCACGAGGTAATCGGCGACCTGGCGGCCGTTGGCATCGTGCTGCTTCATGCGCACGGCGAGCGTTTTCACGCCTCGCAGGATGAGCCAGCTCTCAAAAGGCGAAAGGATGCCGCCGGTGCATTTCTGCACGAAGCGGAAGGTTTCTGCGAGCTCAGGGCTGGTGGTGATGAGAACGCCGCCGAGGCCGTCGGAGTGGCCGTTGAGGAACTTGGTGGTGGAATGCATCACGACGTCGGCGCCCAGCTCGATCGGCCGCTGGAAATACGGCGACATGAAAGTGTTGTCCACACTCATGGGGACGCCGTGTTCATGGCAGACGTCGGCGACGGCGCGGACGTCGGTGAGCGTCATGAGCGGATTAGTCGGCGTTTCGATGTGAACGAGTTTGGTGGTGGGACGCAGAGCGCGGCGGACGTTCTCGGGGTCCGAGGTGTCTACCCAGGAGAACTCGATGCCGTGATGCGGGATGACCTGGGTAAACAGACGGGTGGTGCCCCCGTAGACGTTGTCGCCGCAGATCACGTGGTCGCCGACCTTGAGCATGGTGACGAGCGCGGCAATGGCGGCCATGCCGCTCGAAAAGGCGTGGCCGGTGGCTCCGCCTTCGAGGGATGCGAGCGAAACCTCGAGGGCGTCGCGGGTGGGATTGTTTACGCGAGAGTATTCCCAGCCGCGATGCTTCTCGATGCCCTGAAGCTGATAGGTAGAGGTGGGATAGATGGGGACGGTGACGGCGCCGGTGCGCGGATCGGGTTCCTGTCCATCGTGAATGGCGCGAGTGGAAAAGCCGTGCTGGTTGGTCATGTATGAATCAGGGTACCAGGGCCGGGCGCGAGGCACCAGAGGGAGCGACCGAAGGGCCCCCGATTCCGGGGCTATGGCAGGCTCTCCGCTGTGCACTGGACGGCATCGGAGGGCAGCAGGAGCGGCGCGTAAGGGACGCTGAAGGTGTGAAACCCAATGTGCCGGATGGCATCCAGGATCTCATCCTGCGTACCGACGCCGCCGAAGGGCGGACTCGCCAGCTGGATCTGCCGGGAGCCGTCGTCGGACTGGCGAAAGCCGACGCTGAAGAGCAGGTGCAGGAGACGCTGCCGACTGTTTCGATCCGCCAGGAAGCGGAAGACGGTTCCCCGGGTATGAATGGGGTCGGTGTAGTTCACGACCGTGAGGAGTTCCTGGCCAGGATAGGCCCTCGCGTCGGCAACGTATCCCAGCTCTACGTTGGCTGTTTTGCGCGAGGAGAATTCGAGAAGATCGCCGGGGGCGGTGGCGAGACAATGAGCGGAATCGAGCAGGAGCTGGGGCGGCTGGCCAGGCTCCTGCGCGCCGAGCGCTGTGGCGCAACCAGCCAACAAAAAGACAGCGAGGGATCGCACGCGAGGAGAGCTCCTGAAATTGGGTGGGGACCGGGTTCTCCGTGAGACAGATGACGCGCAGGGAAGGCGGGTTGTCGAGGCCGCAGGGGTTTTTCCCTGCGGAGCGGCCGGAAAGGCGGTTAACGGAAACTCCCCGGACGCGAATGCCGGGCGCAGCCACCAGCCGTCAGCGTGCGTGCTTCCCCTGAAAGGCGAAGCTGAGCTGGATGCTGAGGACAGCGACTCCGGCAGAAAAGAGCAGCAGGGATCCAATGTGGCGGGTCGAAATCCGGCCGATCAGAAAGTTGAAGTAGCCGCAAATAAGGTTCAGCAGCGCCCAAAGCACGTTGACCGTTGGCGAAGAAAGTCCGCGGCCAGGGGGCTTGGCGAAGGGCGTGGGGAAGGGATCGCCGGAGATGCCATGGACGAAGTGGGGGACCGCGTTGGCGAGGAAAGCTCCGGCAAAAAATGCAGCGATGTAGTCGTACCACGGCATGGCAGCCGAGTCCTTCCTGCGGATGAGGAAACAGTGTAACCCGGGCCGGCGCGGGCGGGCTGCTATGCTGGCCTGCATGCGAATCCATCCTCTGGTTGTTTCTGCGCTTGCGGTGGCGGTGGGTGCGGCCGCGAGCCTGCCTGCGGCGGGGCAAAGCGCGGCGCCGTTGTCGCCTCAGCAAAAGGCCATTGTGGCGTATATCGATGCGCACGAGCAGGAGTCGAACGCGCTGCTGGAGAAACTGGTGAACATCAACAGCGGCACCCATAATCTGGAGGGGGTGCGGGCAGTGGGGCAAATCATGATGGCGCAGTTCCGCGACCTCGGTTTCCAGGTGCGGTGGATTCCTATGGACGAGGTCGAGCGCGCCGGGGTACTGGTGGCAGAGCATGCGTGCCCCGCCGGAGCGGAGAAATGCGGCAAGCGGATCCTGCTGATCGGGCACATGGATACGGTTTTCGAGAAGACCAGCCCGTTCCAGACCTACACCGTAAGCGGGCACATTGCCACCGGCCCCGGCACCAACGACATGAAGGGCGGCCTGGTGGACATGCTCTATGCGCTGAAGGCGCTCGCGGCGGCGGGCGTGCTGGAGAAGACGGAGATCACCGCAGTGCTGAGCGGCGATGAGGAGGCGCACGGCGAGCCGGCGAGCGTGTCGCGACGCGACATGACTGCCGCGGCGCACCACAGCGACGTCGCGCTGGAGTTTGAAGGGACGCCGCGGATCGATGGCGTGTTCTACGGAAGCGTGAGCCGGCGCAGCTCGATCACCTGGCATCTGAAGACCACGGGAGAGACGGGGCACTCGTCGGGAATCTTCAACGCGCAGATGGGCGACGGAGCGATCTACGAACTGACACGGATTCTGGATGCATTCCGGACGCAGCTGCCGGAGCCGTACCTGACCTACAACGTGGGGATGGTGCTGGGCGGGACCAGCGTCACGGTGGACGCCGCGGGCAATAACGGGACGGCCACGGGGAAGGACAACGTGATTCCGCCGGCAGCCTATGCGAGCGGGGATATCCGCGCGATTTCGAACCAGCAGACCCAGGAAGCAGAAAAGAAGATGGAGGCGATCGTCGCCGCGCATCTGGCGAAAACCGGCGCGGAGATTTCGTTTGGCGAGGGGTATCCGGCGATGGCGCCGACCGCGGAGAGCCGCGCGCTGCTGACGATTCTCAACCAGCAGAACGCGAAGCTGGGGTTCGGGACGATGCCGGAGCTGGATCCGATGAAGCGCGGCGCAGGGGATATCGCGTTCGTCGCAGACATCGTTCCCGGATTGGCGGGAATCGGCGCGACCGGCACGGGAGCGCACGCGCCGGGCGAGACCATCGACTTGTCCACGCAGCCGATCAACACCAGGCGCGATGCTCTGCTGATGTACCGGCTGAGTCAGATTCCTCAGGGAGAAGATCTGCTGCAGGCGGCGCAGCAGGGCGAGTCAGACAGCCTTCGCGCCGAGAGCGGCGATCCAGCCCTTTTCGTGGTTCTCGAAAATCTGAACCTCGGTGAATCCGGCATCGGCAAGCAACCCATGGTGCTCGTCCGCGGTGAGCAGCGTCATGCCGATGACGTGGCTGTGCTTCTCCACCATCCGCGCTGAGGCTTTGCCGGAGCCTCTGTAGACTTCGGCGATGAGGATGAGCAGGCCGCCGGGTTGGAGGACGCGGAACACTTCGCGGACGTCGCCGGCAAGGTTCGGCCAGAAGAAATGGGTTTCGACCGCGGTGGCGAGGTTGAAGGTGGCGTTGGGCCAGGGCAGTTTGGATACGGAGCCGTGGCGGACTTCAACCTGGCCGCGCGTGACGGCCGCGGTGTTGAGCTTCGACGAAGCGGCGACGCTGGCTTGGGAGTGGTCGATGCCGCAGATGTGACCCTGGGGTGCCGCCGTGGCGAGTTTCTGGATGGTTCGGCCTCCTCCGCAGCCGATGTCGAGGATCGTGCCGGCGGAAGGAATCGCGACGTGCTCGAGGCCCCAGTCGGTCAGCGGCGAGTGGCGCTTGTTCATGTTGCGCAGGAACCAGCGGCCGAGCCATCCCTGGGGCTGGCGGAATTGGTGGATGAGGGCCGGCGGACTGGAAATGGTCTTTCGGCTCACACGCCGCCCTGAAAAATGCTTTTGCTCAGGTACCGCTCGGCGGAGTCGGGGATAAGCGTCGCCACGCGTTTGCCGGGCCCAAGACGTTTTGCGATCTGCACGGCGGCGTGGATCATGGCTCCGGAGCTCGATCCGGCGAGCAGGCCTTCTTCGGCAGCGAGCCGTTTGACCATGGCGAAGGCTTCGGTGTCCGGAACGGCGACGATCTCGTCGGCGAGGGAGCGGTCGAAGGTGTGGGGGACGAAGTGGACGCCGATGCCTTCGACTTTGTGCGGGCCGGGCGCGCCCCCCTGCAGGATGGAGCCCTCGGTTTCAACCGCAACCGTCAGGACGCGGGGATTCTTCTCCTTCAACAGGCGGGCGATGCCGGAAAAAGTGCCGCCGGTACCCACGCCGGCGACGAAGGCGTCCACCCGGGCGTCCATTTGCTCCCAAAGTTCCTGGGCGGTGGTGTCGTGGTGGAACTGCGGGTTGGCGGGGTTGTCGAACTGGAGAGCGGGCCAGACGTTGGCATCCGACTTGGCGAGGGCGAGCGCCTGGCGGATAGCTCCGGCCATGCCCTCGGCTTCCGGCGTGCGATGGACGTCGGCGCCGAAGCCGCGCATGAGCGCGCACTTTTCCTCGGCAAAGCCCTCGGGAACGAAGAGCACCACGCGATAGCCGCGGTTGACGCCGACCAGGGCGAGTCCCACGCCGGTGTTGCCGGCCGTCGCCTCGGTGATGATCGAATTCTTGTGCAGGATGCCGCGGCGTTCGGCGTCGAGGATCATGCCCAGCGCGGCGCGGTCCTTCACCGATCCACCGGGGTTGAGGAATTCGAGCTTGGCGAAGAGCCCGGCAGAGCCAGCCGGCACGACGCGGCGGAGCTCGAGAAGCGGCGTGTTGCCGATGAGGCTGGTGATGTCGGACGCAGCGCGCAGGGTAAGGGGCGAGACGGTTTCAGGCATAGGGACTCGACAGTGTAGCAGCGGGAAGGTGCAGGCGGATAGCCGCAGCTATAGCCGGCACCCGGAAAAGCGGCCGGCAAAGGCGAGCTGCGCGGAGCGCTATTGCGGCGTCCGGCTCTGCGATTCGGCGACGCTGTTTTTCACCGGCTGCGATCGCGGCTTCGGATAGTACCCGGTGCGGGTGCGGACGTAGAGTTTGCCGTGGTGCGCGCCGTGGGCGTCGACCCGAATCGTCCGGTAGCCGCCGAGGCTGGCAGGTTTGGAGGAGTGGTAGCCGATGGTGTACTGATTGCGGATATCCTGGGCTACTTCGGCTGCGATTTCATCGACGTCGGTCAGCGAATGGGGGAAAAACGCGAGGCCGCCGGTCTCATCGGAGAGAAGCTGCAGGGCACGGCGCGCGCGCCGCGCTTCCTGCCCGCGGCTGTCGTCGCCGAAGAGCAGCCCGATGGAGTAGACGACCGGTCCCTGCAGGTCCTGCACGCGGCGGATGGTCTGCTCGAGATTGAGGGTGGAGGCGTTGTCCTCGCCGTCGGTCACGATGATGAGGACCTGCTTGGAACGGCGGGCGCCGTGGGAGAGCTGGTCGGCCGAGGCGACGACGGCGTCGTAGAGGGCGGTGCCCCCCCGCGATTCGATATGGGAGAGCCCCAGACGCAGCTTGTTGATGTCGGAAGTGAAGTCCTGATCGAGGAAAGCCTCGTCGGAGAAGTTGACGACGAAAGCCTCGTCGCTGGGATTGGAGGCGCGCACCAGATCGAGGGCGGCGGTGTTCACGGCGGCGCGCTTGTCGCGCATGGAGCCGGAATTGTCGACGAGGATGCCCATGGAAACGGGCACGTCGGAATGGGAGAAGGCGACGATCTGCTGCGGCGTGTTGTCTTCGAAGACGGTGAAGTCGGTCCGGGCCAAATCCTGCACCAGGTGGCCGTTGGCGTCGATGACGGTGCAGTTGAGGACGACCTCATCGACGTTTTTCTGAAGCGTGTAAATGCCCTGCTGGTTGCGGCGGATTTCCTGGGTGGGGTTGGGACGGGAGGGGCTGACGCCGGCGTTGTCGAGGGCATCGGGAGAAAGAATGGGGTCGTGATCGACATCGAGGGGAGCCTGGCTTTCCGGCAGCGTGGGCGAAGGGATGGCGGCCGGGGCGGACTGGCTGGGTGCGGACTGAGCGGCCGGGGGCGACGACTGCCCTCGCAGGGCGGCCGGGGCCGCAGTAAAAAGGGTCGCGGCAAGGAGCACGAACAGAGAAACAGCGCTAGTGCGAACTCGCATAGGATCCGTTGCGGGCGTGCACGGCACAGGCGAACAGGCCCGAGGGTGGCAACCGCTTCATCTTGACTTTACGCCATTGGCCCTCGGTCCCGGCGGGGCCGGGCTCATTCTCCAGGACGGTCTCGGCGCGCAGTTTCACGTCAATCCTCCTGGAGATGCTACGGATAGCCGCGCCGTTGTCTGCCGGGGCCGCACCCTCCGGCGAAGGCCGGGGGTGGGACTGCCGGAGGCGGTGGTGGGGACTCGGGGATGGTTACGACAGGGGATCACAGCAGAAGCCGTCCTGAAGGTTGGACTGGCGGGACGGCCCAGGGACAGCGGCAGGCCGCCGGGAAATTTCCGTTTCTCCGGGTTCTGCCGGACGGTTACTGCAACGGAGCATAGTAGCCGCTGCGAGCGTGGACGGTGAGCGAGGGCAGACCTGGCGGCGGCACCAGCTTGACCCTCACTTTGCGCCACTTGCCGTCGTGGCGAGGGTCGTCGGTCTTGTAGCCCAGTACGTACTCGTTGCGCAGCTCGGCGCTGATGCGGGTGGCGATGTCGCCCATCTCGGAGAGGTCGTCGACCCGGAACAGGCGGCCTCCGGTTTCGTCGCTGATGTCGGAAAGCAGCTGGGGGCCGTTGCGCTCCTCCACCGTGGCGGCCTCGGGGTCGAAGATGCCGATGGAGTAGATCTGTACGTCGGCTTCCCGCACCGCCGAGCGAACTTCATTTTCCGTATAGCGGCTGTTGTTGTCGCCGCCGTCGGAGACGATGAGCAGGGCCTTGCGGGGATATTTGGCCTGCTTCATTTTCTCCAGGCCGAAGTAAAGGGCGTCGAGCAGCGCGGTCCGGTGACCGGCCTGGATGTTCATCAGGCGAGCTTCAACGTCGTCGGTCGAGGACGTGAAGTCGGTAATCAGCTCGGGACGGTCGTTGAAGCCGATTACGAAGAACTCGTCCTCGGGGTTGGCGGTCTTCATGAACTGCAGAACGGCGCCGCGGGCGCGGACCACCTTGTTGCTCATGCTGCCGCTCAGGTCGAGGATGACTCCGATGGAGACGGGCGCGTCGTCGCAGGCGAAGGTGCGGATGTTCTCGCCCCGGTTGTTTTCGAGCACCTCGAAGTTCTGTTTTTCGAGGCCGGTCACCAGGCGATCCATGGGGTCGGTGACGGTCAGGGGGATGAGAACAAGGTTGGTATCGACGCGGAAGTCAATGCCGCTGCGCAGCGATGCGCCAGGCGTGAGCGGGATGGCCGGGTCGGTTTTGACGGCGACCGGCGGCGTGGTGACGTGGACTTCGTCGAGAGGATTGTCCTGGGCGAATGCAGAACTGACAAGCAGGAGGGGAGCGAGCAGGAGCGACAGCAGGGGAATGCCCCAGGAGTCAAAAGCTGCCTGGAGTGGTCCCGAGGATGACCTGGCACCAAGTTCGCGCCCGTTGGGGGACGCCATGGCCGAACCTCACGTGTGAAGAATGTTGGCACGATTGAGAGACTTCTGCAATAGCCAGTGCCCAGTTTGCACCCCGGGAAGGGCCGGAACGCCGGGGAAGCAACACTTTGTGGCCATGCGAGTTTTGATGTGAGCGAAGGGCATCGCGTGAGCGAATTTTTCAGCCGCCGGGTGCGGCCATGTCACGCCAGATGGGGCGATCTCAGATGCCGGCGTACCAGGCGTAGCCATTCTCCGGCTCAGAGGAGCCCAGCCCTTTGCCGAAGGGCTTCATGGTGTCGGTGGCCGTCAGGCGGGTTACGTACTTCAGGCTCTTGTAGCCGAGCTGGCGGGGCAGGCGCAGGCGCAGCGGGCCGCCGAAGCCGACCGGCAGATCGCCGTCATTCATCCCCAGGGTCAGAAAGGTTTGCGGGTGCAGGGCGTCGGCCATGTCGATGCTCTCCCACCAGTCCGGCTGGATGGAGAAATAGGCGATGTAGCGAACCTGCGGCAGGGGCCGGGCGAGGTTGAGGACCGAGGTGAGGGGCGTGCCAATCCACTCGGCAACATAGGACCAACCCTCCTCGCAGACCACCTCGGTGATCTGGTTGTGAGTGGGCAGGCTGCGAAGGTCGGAGAGCGACAGCGAGAGCGGATGCTCGACCAGGCCGTCGACGGTGAGCCGCCAGTCGGTGAAGGCGAGGGTCAGGGAGCGTTTGAAGGCGTCGCCGGGAGGTGCCGTTTCATTGGCGAAGGGCGTTTTCGAGATCATGCTGCGGGGAAACTCGCGGGCCAGGGTGTGGCGCGTGAGCAGGCGCTGGGCGGCGTAGGTGAGGGTTTCGCCGGGGCCGTACAGGCCGCCATGGTCGGGCGGGATGAGTCCGTAGCGCCGGGCGATGCGATCGGCGGCGCCCAGGCCGGAAACACCGGCTGCGGCCACGACGCCGCCGGCGATGAGCTTGCGGCGCGTCATGGGGCTCATGGGCGCTCCTCGGAAAGAACGGCGCTGGATGCTGCCGGGACTGATGCGGTGGCCGCTGCTGCGGCGCGGGATCGAGCGCTACTGCGGCCTGCGATCATGGCGCGCATACGGCTGCGGAATCCGCCAAGAGCCACCATGGCGACGTGGACCACGAGAAACAGCACGAGAAGCAGGGTGACGAAGAAATGAAGGGTGCGCGCGGACTGCCGTCCTCCCAGCCCATCGACCAGTGCCGGGAAGACGGAATTGAAGCTGGGCGAGAGCGCGAGGCCGGTCGCGATGATCAGAGGAAAGAGGATGAAGATCACGCCGAGATAGGCGGTGCGCTGCAGGACGTTATAGGAGCGGGCCTCCCCCGCATCGGCCGGGGCGCGGCGCAGGTATTTGGCGATCCGCTCCCCGTACGCACGGGGCGTACGGGTGCCTGCCTCGGGGAGAAGATTGCGGCGGAAGTGGCCGGTGACCAGCCCCCAGATGCCGTACACCAGCGCGGTGAAGACGAGGACCCAGGCGGCCTCAAAGTGGAGATAGCGGCTCCAGCCGTTTTGATCGGGGAGCGTGTAGCCGTAGCCCGTGGGCACCATGTCGCGCGAGGCGGGGATGTGCAGGCTGAAGAGCGGCCGGGTGAGGTCGTTGCCGGTTTCGCCCCAGTAGAAGCGCGGGTGGGAGATGACGATTTCGCCGCCGGTGACGAGCAGGGCAACAAAGGCGGCAAACGTGAGCCAGTGGGTAACGCGGACGAGCGCGCTGTGGCGGAGCGGTTCCGGTCTGTGGGGCCCGGCTGGGGCAGGCACGGGGCGAGAATAGCACACCGCTGCGCGGGTGAAACCGGGCAGGGTCTGCAGCGGTTATGCTTCCCGCGGAGCCAGACGTTAGAATCGGGGGAATACAATGGCACGCATTTATCCGTTTCGCGCGCTGCGCTATAACCCCGCCATGGTCGCCCCGCAGGATGCGGTGACCCAGCCTTATGACAAGATCACGCCCGCCATGCAGCAGGCGTATTACCAGCGGAGCCCGTACAACCTGGTGCGGATCATCCTGCGCATGCCCGAACTGTTCGACAAGGAAGGCGACCTGTATGCGAACGCGGCGCGGGATTTCGCCGCCTGGCGCGAGGCCGGCGTGCTGGCACAGGAAGGGCAGCCGTGCGTCTTCGCCTATGCCCAGCGGTTCGCAGTTCCGGGCCAGGACGGCGTGGTGCGCGAGCGGCGCGGCTTCATCGCCCTCGGCGAGCTCTGCGACTACAGCCAGGAGGTGGTCTACCGCCACGAGCAAACCTTGTCCAAGCCAAAGAGCGACCGGCTGAATCTGCTGCGGGCGACGTGGGCGCACTTCGGGCAGATCTTTATGCTGTACTCCGATCCGGCGCACTCGGCGGAGGAGCTGCTGTTCGGCCGGGATGCCGCCGCAGCGACCCTGCCCGATATTGAGGTGACGGACGAGTACAACGTGCTGCATCGCGTCTGGAAGCTGAGCGATCCGGCAAAGATCAACCTGCTGGCGACGGCGCTCGAGGATAAGAAGCTGATCATTGCCGACGGGCATCACCGCTACGAGACCGCGCTGAACTACAGGAAAGAGCGCGTGGCCGGCAAGGCGGCCGAGGCGTGCGAGCGCCCGATCGCAGGGCTGCCGCAACCGGCGTTTCCGGAAGCAGCCGCGATGATGACCTTCATCAATATGGACTCCGAAGGGCTGGTGATCCTGCCAACCCATCGGGTGGTCTTCGGGCTCGCCGGATTTGCGGCGTCGAAGCTCCTCGAAGCGGCGCGTCCATATTTCGAGATTGAAGAGCTGGCCGGCCGGGATGGCGCGGCGGCAACCGCACGGCTGGCATCTCTGCAGGGTCAGACGGCCTTCGCGGCGGTCACGGCCCAGGGATGGTATTTGCTGACCGCGAAACCGGCGGCGGTGGCCGAGACGCTGAAGCATGTGCCCGCGCGCCAGCGGCAGCTGGATGTGGCGCAGCTGCACAGCCTGGTGCTGGAGAAGCTGATGGGCATTTCAGCGGAGGCGATCCGCGAGCAGACTCATTTGCGCTACCTGCGCGATGCCGCCGAGGCGGTGGACCAGGTGGCGCGGGGCGACGCCAACGTCGCCTTCCTGATGAATCCGGTGAGGCTGGAGCAGCTGCGCGAGGTTGCGTTCGCGGGAGAAGTGATGCCGCAGAAATCGACCGATTTCTATCCCAAGCTGCTGAGCGGTCTGGCCATCTATGCGCTGGATTGAGGCTGGGGCGGCGCTGGGGTTGCTGGCGGGCATCGGGCAGGCTCCGGGACCGCTGCAGCATCCTCCCCAGGCGCCTCCGCCGGTGCTTCCGGCTCCCGTGCAGCCGCCGCTGCAGCCGCGGTACGTAGTGGTCCTCGATGCGGCGCACGGAGGCGCCGATTCGGGAGCGAAGCTGGGCGCCGGAGTCCTCGAAAAGGACATCACCCTGGGGCTGGCGGGGAGGCTGCGGTCCATGCTGCGGGCGCGCGGGATCGATGTGGTTCTGACGCGGCAGGCCGATATGGCCATGGCGCCTCTCGATCGGGCGCAGACTGCCAACCATGCGCAGGCGGCCGCCTGCCTGGTGCTCCACGCCACGGCAACGGGGAGCGGCGTGCACCTGTTCACCTCATCCCTGGCGCCGGCGGCCAGGATGCAGTTCCTCCCCTGGCAGACGGCCCAGGCGGCGTACGTGACGCAGAGCCTGAAACTGGAGTCGGAAATCGATACCGCGCTCGCCCATGCGCAGATTCAGGTCACCCTGGCGAGGGCTTCGGTAGAACCGATGGACAGCCTCGCGTGTCCGGAGGTCGCGGTGGAGGTTGCACCGCTGGTGGCCGGGCAGGTATCGGCAGGGAAGCCGATTACCGATGGCGGATATCAGACATCGGTGGTCGACGCCATTGTGGCGGCGCTGGAGGCCTGGCGCAGCGACTGGAAGGCGTCATGATCTCGCGGATGCAGAAGGTCCTGTTCGCGGCGATGCTGCTGGCGTGCGTGGCCATGGCGGCGTTTCTGCTGCGCCTGCGGAATCGCGCGCAGGACCGGCTGCAGGCCCAGGGCACGGTGGCGCCCGCGGATCTGAGCGAAGCGGCAGGGAATCCGGTGAAGAGCGTGACGCTCTATGTCCCCAACGATCTTGACGACTCGCTGACGGCGGTGGAGAAGAGCATTCCCATGCCGCAGGATGAGAACGCGGAGGCGCGCGTGCTGCTCGAGAACCTGACGGATGCGTTTCGCGCACCGGGATCGACTCATCCCATCGGCATCGCGGAGGGTGCCGGCATCGACGAGGTCTATTTCATGCCGGTGCCGCAGGCCAAAGCCGCGCCAGGGCCGGGGGGACAGCTGGCGGTGGTGGATTTGAGCGGGGCGCTGGCGGCTGCCGAGCCTTCCGGGATCGAGCCGGAGACGTTGACGCTGGAGTCGATTCTGGCCACGCTGCACGCCAACCTGCCGGACGTAACCCAGGTCCATTTCCTGGTGGACGGACAGCCGCGCGAGACCCTGGCAGGGCATGCCGATCTGACCCGGACCTACGTGGCCTCGGATGCAAACACCCCAACGGGAACGGCCCAGTGAAGATCGGCGTCTTCGATTCCGGCTTTGGCGGCCTGACGGTTCTGCGTGCACTGATGGAGGCGATGCCGGCCGCGGAATTCGTCTACCTGGGAGACACCGCGCGGCTGCCCTACGGAGCCAAGTCGCGCGCCACGGTGGCGCGCTACGCGACCTCGAGCGCGCAGTTCCTCGCCGGGCAGGGAGCGGAGTTTCTGGTGATCGCCTGCAACACCGCCAGCGCCCTGGCGCTGGATGCGATCCGCGATGCGGTGAAGGTCCCGGTGCTGGGCGTGGTGGAGACGGGGGCGAATGCCGCGGAGGCGAATTCGCGCACGCGCGACGTGCTGGTGATGGCAACGGCGGCGACGGTCGAGAGCCACGCCTACGCGTCGGCCTGCGCGGAGCGCGGGCTGCGAGCGATCGAGAAGGCGTGCCCGCTGCTGGTGCCGCTGGTGGAAGAAGGGTGGATCGACCATCCCGTGACGGCGGAGGTGCTGCGCGTCTATCTGTCGGAGTTGCTGGCGCAGGCGGAGGCGGCGGGGTTGCAGGCGGACACGCTGGTGCTGGGATGCACGCATTATCCGCTGCTGCGGAGACAGATCGAGCGCGGCGTGCCGCAGTCGCTGCGGGTGATCGATTCGGCGGAAGTAACCGCCCAGCAGGTGCGGGCAAAGCTGGGCGCAGGAAACGGCGGCCGCGCCGCGGGCAGGGCGCAGTTCTTCGCGACAGATTCAGTGAAGAAATTCCAGACGCTGGGCAGCCGGTTTCTGGGACGGGCGATCGACGGAGTGCAGTTGGTCGACCTGGGCGGCTAAAGCGATTCTCAGTGCACAGTAAAGCCGGCCGAGCTTATTGCCGCGGGCGCTGCTGGAGCGCGGGCGTATCCGGCGGCTGATTGGCCGGGGGCGCTGTGCCGACGATGCGCGACGTCGTGACCGTAATCGGAGACTGCAGAGAGAAATTCAACAGCGTTTCGGAGGCAATCTCGATCTGCTCGCCGCGGGTCGCGCCGTTGACCGCACCTCCAGCTCCCGCTCCTGCAACCGCGCCGATGGCTGCGCCTTTGCCGCCTCCGGCGATGGCTCCGATCAGGGTGCCGAGGACCGCGCCGCCGCCGACTTTCTCCGCGGTGCTCTTGCCCCGCGCCGTGCCCTGCTTCTCCCAGGTATCGGTGACGATGGCGACGTGATCGCTGCGCATATCGATGCGGGTGAGCTCAATCGAAAGCAGCGAGGCGCCACGGAAATGGGCGGCGTCGCGGGCGTCGATGACGCGGCCGAGGATGGGTGTGCCCTGGGGAATGGCAATGAGATTGTCGACCACAAGGTCCTGAGCCAGCGTGGCGTGGAAGCCCATGTCGGGGCTGGCCGTGGCGCTGGAGAGGTCTTCGACAATGCGGACGGGGATGACGGTTCCGGCGGGCAGCGTCACCGGATTCGGCGCGGGCGGGATTGGCGCGGCAACCGGGCTGGGAGGCGCGGCTCCCGGTGCCTGATTCACGGGAGGCGGCCCGATCGGCGGATGGTCGGCGGCCAGGCCAACCAGCTGCGTGCGCGCGGGAGGCGGAGGATTCGAGTGACGGATCTGCGCCGGCTGCACTCGCGGAGCTGTTGCCATCGATTGCGTCGGTGGCTGCGAGGAATCCGCGACGGTAAGGTTGTTGACCACGGTGCGGACGCCGGCAATGGAACCGGCATCGTTGCCCGCCAGGGCGCGCGAAGCAGGATCGGTCGCGGATCCGCTCAGGGTGACGCGGCCCTGATCCACCGCTATCTCAATCTTCTGGCCGGAGAGTGCGCTTTCGCCCCGGAGCTTCGCCTGAACACCGGCAGCGATCTGCGCGTCCGTGAGGGCCGCGGTCGAAGTTTGGCGATTGCAGCCGGCAGCGGCCAGGAGCAGCGCAGCGAGAGCGAGCAGGGGGAATCCACGGTGGTGGATCATGGATGTTTCCTTTCCGGCGCGCGCAGCCAGAACGGGCGTGTCAGGAGTCGAGTGTAACGCTTCGCGCGGGAGCTTGCGATGGGGAGGCTGTCGACCCCGTGGCAGCTTCCATCATCGGGTGGGCATCTGATGGACAAGGGTCGTGATGCTCCCGGCAATCTTTCCCCGAAATCGCCCAGCGAGGGCGGCGATGACCACGCAGAACGGCTCTCATTTGCACAGGGATGGGGTTCCCGGTACGATACATTGTCCGGCGAATCCAGTTCATCCCTAAGGAGATATACGTATGTCGGAAGAAAAGCAGTCGAGCGGATTCAGTTGGTTTTTGGCCGGTCTGGGGCTGGGTGCCCTGATCGGTGTTTTGTACGCTCCCAAGGCGGGGCGTGAGACCCGCGAGAACCTGATGAGCAGCGCCCGCGAAGGGACGGAATTCCTCAAGCAGAAGAGTCGCGACGCGGCCGATCAGGTCGGCGATCTGGTGGACCGCAGCAAGACCCAGGTGGGCGAGTATGTGGATCGCGGCAAGGAATATGTGGAGCGGGGCCGCGCGCAGTGGGACGATTTCGTAAACCAGAGCCGGCAGTTTGTCACCGATCAGGGCGGGAAGGTCTCCGCAGCTGTGGAAGCGGGACGGCAGGCCTACCAGACCAACACCGCGCCGAAACCGCCTGAGTCGGCCTGATCTCCGCCCTCGGCAGGCGAACGTTTCCGGAAGGGACGATTCGCGCGGCGCCGCGGCACAACGGCTGAGCCAGGGAGCATCGTATGCATCAGGACATACCGCAGTGGGTCTACATCGTGTTTACGGCCGTGACGGCCGCCGGCGTGCTGATGCAGGCACTGGTGCTGCTGGGCATGCTGTTTGCCATCAAGGCCGCCATGCGCCGCGTGGACGAGGTCACGAAGAAGGCAGAGGAACACGCGCTGCCGGCGCTGGCCACCGCGCGTCATCTGCTGGATGAAGTGACGCCCAGGCTGAAGGCCGCGTCGCAAAATGTGCTGGAAGTGAGCGAGACGCTGCGCACCCGTTCGGTCACGGTCACCGACGCCGTCGACGATCTGCTGAAGAAGGCCGAAGTGCAGGTGGATCGCGTCGATGAGATGGTGACGGGAACGCTCGACAGCATTGCGCATGCGACCGCGACCGTCCAGAATGCGGTGATTACGCCGGTCCGCCAGGTGGGCGCGTTACTGAGCGGGCTGCGCGCCGGCTTCGACGTGCTGCGCAGCCGCGACGATCACGCCGCGCATGCCGCGGCGGACGTAGATCAGTTCGTGTGAATATCAATTGAGCGGTGAGCAGGAATCCTCGCTGCGGCGAGGATTTTCTGTTTTAGGCTGAAGCTTCCGCACCTGGCAATACAAACTTCCCCTGGGTTTGGGCGCATCCAACGGCCCGTGTCCCTGCACAATGAGGCAGCACGCGTGACCATCGACTCGGAATGCATCGAACGGATACCGGACGCCGAGGCGCGCGCGCCCCTGTCCACCTACCGGGTGCAACTGCACGCCGGCTTCACCTTCGCCGATGCGGCGGCCATCGTCCCCTATCTGAAACAGCTGGGCATCGCGGATTTTTACGGGTCGCCGATCTTCGAGGCGCGGCCAGGCAGCATGCACGGATACGATGTAACCCGCCACGACCGGCTGAATCCGGAGCTGGGAGGCGAGGAAGGGTTCGCGCGTTTTGCGGCCCGCCTCAAAGAGCAGGGAATGGGGCTGCTGCTGGACATCGTGCCGAATCACATGGGCGTCGGCAACGACTCGCTGTGGTGGCAGGATGTGCTGGAGAATGGCCGGGCGTCGCAGTATGCGAGCTATTTCGATATCGACTGGGACCCGCTCAATCCCGACATGAAGGACAAGCTGCTGTTGCCGATTCTGGGCGGGCAGTACGGCGACGAGCTCGAAGCCCGGCGCATTCAGCTGGAACTGGCGGACGGGCGCCTGTGGGTGCGGTACTTCGAGCACCGCGTGCCCATCGCGCCGCGCTCCACTCCGACTATTTTTCAGAACCAGGAGCTGGATGAGCTGGGCGTGCCCCAGTCGTTCCGCGATATTTTGCGGGAGACGGCACATATTCCGCCGCACGACACGACCGACCCGGCACTGAGCGCGCAGCGGCGGCAGCAGTTAGCGGAGCTGCGGCCCCGGTTGGAAGCGGCGCTGCGCAGCCCGGAGATGCAGCCGGCCATCGCCAGGGCCCTGGAACGGATCAACGGCCGGGAAGGCGATCCGCGCAGCTTCGACCGGCTGCACGAGCTGCTGGAGCAGCAGCCGTGGAGGCTGGCCTTCTGGCGCGTCTCGAGCGAGGAGATCAATTACCGGCGGTTCTTCGACATCAACGATCTGGTCGGCCTGCGCATGGAGAACCCGCAGGTGTTTGCCGAGACGCATCGCCTGATCCGCCGGCTGCTGGCGCGCGGCGAGGTGACGGGCCTGCGCATCGACCATTGCGATGGATTGTTCAACCCGCGGCAGTATCTCATCCGGCTGCAGCTGCTGTACGTGGCCAGCCAGTGCTGCGGCGAAGATCCGCAGCCGCCCACCGGCGACAACGGGATCGAGAACGAAGTGCGCGACAAAATGCGCGGCTTCGACTGGGCCGCGGCTCAGGGTCCGCTGTACGTGGTGGTGGAAAAAATCCTGGAGCCGGGAGAATTGCTGCCCAGCGAATGGCCGGTGCGGGGGACTTCCGGGTACGACTTCGTCTATCTGGGAAACCAGGTGTTCATTCGCAACGAGAACGAGCGGTATTTCAGCGACTTCTACGAACGGCTCACGGGCATCGCCGATCCGGCGACCATCGTCTACCAGTCGAAGCTGAACGTGATGCGCAATGCGCTGTCCAGCGAGGTCTACGTCCTGACCACGCTGCTGAGCCGGCTGGCGTCGGCGAATCGCAGGGCGCGCGACTTCACCGAAGATCTGCTGGAGACGGCGATTCGCGAAACCATCGCGTGCTTTCCTGTGTACCGCACCTACATCGACGATCGTGGCCAATATACCGAGCGGGATCGCGCGTTCATTACCCGGGCGATTGAGCGGGCGAGGCTGCGTAACCGCGAGGCCGATCCATCGGTCTTCGATTTCCTGGAAAACACGTTGCTGCTGCACGGCAGCATCGGCGCGGAGATCGATGCGAAAGAGCTCTATTTCGCCCTGAAGTTCCAGCAACTGACGGGGCCGGTGATGGCCAAAGGCGTGGAGGACACAACTTTCTACGTCTACAACCGCTTCATTTCCTCGAATGACGTGGGCAGCACGGCAGAAGCCTTCGGCATTACTGCGGAGGTGTTTCACGAATGCAGCCGGGAGAGGCTGGAGAGATCGCCGGACGGGATGCTGGCGACCTCGACGCACGATACCAAACGCAGCGAAGACGTGCGCAACCGGATGAACGTGCTTTCGGAGATGACGTACATGTGGCCGTCTTACGTGCGCCGCTGGATGCGGCTCAACGCCCGGCATCGCAGGACGCTGGAAGACGGACGAGTGGCGCCCAGCGCCAACGAGGAGTACTTCCTCTATCAAACCCTGGTCGGAGCCTGGCCATGGCGCCTGCGCGGCGCCGGCGAGCGGGAAGAGTTCGTGGAGCGCATCCAGCAGTACATGACCAAGGCGCTGAGCGAGGCCAAGATCAATCTGAGCTGGACGAGTCCGAATCCCGCCTACGTCGACGCGGTGCACGGGTTCATCCGCGCCATTTTGACGAAGGACGCCCGCGGACGCGAGCCGCGGTTTGCGGAGACCGTCGAAGAGATTTTGCCGGCGCTGCGGCTGTTTGGCGCGGTCAATTCCCTGGCTCAGGCGGTGCTCAAGATTGCCTCACCCGGCGTTCCCGATTTTTACCAGGGAACAGAAATGTGGGACCTGAGCCTGGTGGATCCCGATAACCGCCGGCCGGTGGATTACGAGCTGCGGCGGCAGGCGCTCGACGATCTCCGGCAAATGGCCAGGGCCCGGGGAGAACGAGCGGTTTGCCACGAGGTTCTGCGGACGCTGGAGGACGGCCGGGTGAAGCTGTGGACCATCCACCGGGCGCTCGCGCTCAGAAATCGCATGGCCGCCGTCTTCCAGCGCGGCGATTATGTGCCGGTCGAGGTTACAAAAGGAGAGGCGGAGCACGTCATCGCGTTTACCCGCGGCGACCGGGTTTTGGTTGCCGTGCCGCGCTTCCCTTACACGCTCATGGGAGGCGCTGCGCGGCTGCCGCTGGAGACCGCATGGAGGCATGGGGAACTGATCGCGCCGGCCATGGCCGAGACGACGGTCGAGAATGTCTTTACCGGAGAGGGGGTGCGCGTGGGCCCGGACGGACGCCTGCCCTTGTCGGTGGTCTTCGGAGAATTTCCCGTGGCCCTGCTGGCCCGGGGTTAAAGCATTCGCGCAGCGCGGCCCAGCTCAGCCCTCAGTAAGCCCACCAGGGCGCAGCCGGAGCGCCCGAGGGCACGGCCTGTCCGTCGATCGAGCTGTACACGTTCACTCCGTAGAAAAACGGCAGACCCCAGTCGAAGCCATAGCCGGTGGGATTCAGGCCGCCCAGCGTGGGCAGAGCTGCGTCCGACGCCGTCGCGCCGGTGAACAGGGTATCCGCATTGGCGATGCTGAAGCTGGTGCTCTTCGAGGCGCCGTTCTCGCCCATGTTGGTGGCCGAGAAATTCTGGGTGGACGTGGGGCAGTAGAACGATGAGATCTCGCCCGGACAGGTGGGAAGGTCCGGCGCATTGGGGAAGAAGAGCGCGTTGGACCCGCTGTCGATGAAGCTGCCGCCCGCGCAGGTTTGCGTATCGACACTGTAGCTGTGGCCGTCGAAGTCGGTGGTGAACGAGTCGCAAGCGGTCGTCAGGATGGTCGCACTCGAAGCCAGCTGGTTGTTGGACTCGGTGGAGATGCCGAAGATGAGACTGCCGCTGAGGGTGGCGGCGGCGCCTCCGGAAACAGCGGGCAATTCAACGATGACGCCGTTGTTATCGGTGGGCAGCAGGACAACCGGGTTGGTCACCTGGTTCGCCACGCTGATCAATGCCGCGGAGCAGGAAGCGCCCGAACAGGTGTAGTAGACAGGAGGAGGCTGGGTCGACAGCGCGCAGACGCTGCCGCAGTCGTTCGGTTCCTGCCCGACGCCGAGGATGCCGTTGGCGCCCAGCAGCGCCGCGGTGTTCTCGTTGTCGGTGCTGCCGTTGGAGCAACTGGTGGGAATCCCGGTATTGGAACTGCTGATGACCTGGACGGGAACTTTGGAGGCAGTTTCCGAGCCCATGGTGACGTCCGCCTGCTCGACCGGCCCCCACAGGTAGGAGCCATCGGCAAAGGAAGCGCAGTCGTACGCAGCAGAGCCGTTGGAAGCCTTGAGCGCGGGCAGATTCAGCGATGCGACGGCGGATTGAAAGATGCGCAGGCCCGGAGAGCCGGTGTCAACCAGAACGTCGTCGATGGTGCTGCAGTTCGACGTGCTGCCGGGAGCGCAGACCGTGACGGTGGCGAAGGCCGCGTTCTCGTAAAGCTCGCTGGGGTTGGGACCGCCGTTGACCGCGATCGAGAGCACGTTGGAGCCGCTGCTGCTGCCCGACCCGGAACCGCTGCCCGACCCCGATCCGCTGCCGCCGGTGCCAAGCGTGGTGCCCGGCGAACTGCTGCCACTGCCGCAACCGGCGAGACAGGTCAGGCCGGCGATAGTCACAATCACGATTACCCTGCGCACGAAGGTCTCCTGCAAATCAGCGGATTTGGTCGGCGGTGACGCCCTCGGGAAGCTGATCGGGAATGTAGGCGCGGCCGAAATGCGCGCGCAGGCGTCCAGCGGTTTGCACCACCAAACCCGGCAACTGGATATTGAGCGGAGGATGTCCGTAGCGGTGCGGCTGCGCCTCGAGAGCGGCGCTGTATTGCGAGAAATATGTGCCGAGAATCTGTTGCATCTGCGGAGGAAACTGCCCGTGCCACGCGACCGCGAAGACCTTGCCCGCCGGCGATACGTACTCGTCGACCACGTTGCCCGCGGGCGACTGAATCTCGTGGAGCGCATAGCCGCTGGCCTGGCTGACGCTGACGCTGGCATTCATGTGTACGCGATCGGCTTCGACGGAATTGACATCGCTGCCGAGGGAAGCAAATGCGGGCGAAGAAACCAGAACGACGCCGGCTGCGAGCGCGATCAGCGCCCTGCAGCGCGCCTGTGGGGGGAAGAACATCCAGCGGGCCTCCGAACGCTGATTAGACGGAGCGGGGAGGCGTTTGGTTTCCCGCAGCGTGCCGGGGAAATGGGCGTTCGTTGCCGCCCTGACCTGGGGCCGTGGGCACTGAAGCGCGCTGGCGCCAAAGGGGACGACTGGGCAGCGCGTGGACGGGGTTAGTCGACGCCCGGATACTTGACGCTGCAGCCGTAGGGGCGCGTATAGGTTACGGCTACTTGCTGTCCGGCCATGGCCGCCGTCAGTGCCTCGGAAACGTAATTCTTCGAGTGCGGAATGTCGGCAGGGTCCGTCGTCGGGTGGTCGTCGATCGCCCCCGAGTAAATAAGGCGGCCGGAAGGATCGATCACGTACATATCCGGCGTGGTCCTCGCCTCGTACAGGTGGCCAATGGCGCCGGAGGGGTCGAGGATTGCGGCAGTGGGATCGGCGTGCACCTTCGCCATGTAGGCGTTCTCGTCAGCCGCCGTCATATAACCCTGGTGGCCGGGCGCGGAGGAGAGAATCGTCAGCCAGACAATGCCCTTCGCGGTCCACTCTTTCTGCAGCGCCTGCATGTTGCCCGAGTCATAGTGCTTGCGCGTGAACGGGCAGCCGTTGTTGGTCCACTCGAGCACTACGAATTTGCCGCGGTAGTTGGAGAGATGGTGCACCTGGCCGTGGGTATCGGTGCCGGTGAAATTCGGCGCGGCATCGCCCACGCGGACTGCAAACGCGGAGAGCGTGCAGGCGAGGACGGCGGCGAACAGGGCGCGAGTGCGCAGGGAACCCATTCGACTCTCCTTCGCTTTACTGGGATCGCTCAGGGCAGGCTCAGCCATGGGAAAACCCTCCTATTGCGTAGTTGGACGCTGAAGGGCGGCAGATTGTCGGTTGGATTTGGGTAAAGAATTGAGGGCGTCCAGAACAATCCCGGGGGTCAGGACTTCCGGCAGCACATGGGCCGGCGAGGAGGGATCGGCGGGGTAGAGGGCGTAGGTGGGGACGCCGCTGCGTCCGAGAGCGGCGAGCGCCTGAGTGATGACGGGGTCCTGATTCGTCCAGTCGGCACGGAGCAGCGTGGCCCCGGAGTCGCGCAGGCGCTGTACCACGTCGGCGCGGCGGAGGATGAGGCGCTCGTTCACCTGGCAGGAGAGACACCAGCTGGCGGTGAAATCCACGAAGACGGGATGGCCCTGGGCGCGGGCGTCGGCCAGGGCCGCGGGGGTAAAGGGCTGCCAGGGGGTTCCTGTGTTCGCCTCAATACGGCCAGTCACCATGCCGGTATGCTGCTCGCCAAAGTTGCGGATGGTCCACGAGGAACCGGCGATGGCGATTGCGACGACAATGGTGGCGATGACCGCCGCGGGGCCTTTTCCCGGCCAGCGGCCGAGGAACCACCCGGCGATGGCCAGCAGCAGGAAGGCGGCGAGCAGGCCCATGAGGGCGGTGTTTCCGGCAAGCTGGGTGAAAACCCAGACCAGCCAGATGACCGTGGCGAAGATCGGAATGGCGACCGCCTGCTTCAGGACTTCCATCCACGCGCCCGGTTTGGGCAGCAGCCGCGCCCAGCCAGGGAAGTACGCAAGGACGACGTAGGGTGTGGCCAGCCCGAGAGCGAGCGCGGTGAAGACGGTGAAGCTGACCCAGGCCGAGTGCGCGAGGGCGTAGCCGACGGCCGCTCCCATGAAGGGCGCGGTGCAGGGCGTTGCCACCACCATGGCAAGGACGCCGGTGAAGAAGCTGCCCGCGTAACCGTGTTTCTGCGCCAGCGAGCCGCCGGCCGAAGTGAGCGAGAGGCCAATCTCAAATTGTCCGGCCAGCGCGAGGCCGAGGAAGAAGAGCAGCATGGCCATCAGCGCGAGGAAAGTCGGCGACTGGAACTGGAATCCCCAGCCCAGCTGACGCCCTGCCGCGCGCAGCACCAGCAGCACGGCGACGACGGCCCAGAAGGAAACGACGATCCCGAGCGTGTAGACCCAGCCATGCGCGCGCATCCGGTGCCGCTCCTGCTGCCCCGACTGCACCAGCGAGAGCGCCTTGATGAAGAGCACCGGGAAGACGCACGGCATCAGGTTGAGGATGATCCCGCCCAGGAAGGCGAGGCCGGCGATTTCAAGCAGGCCGGCTGCCGAGGTGGATCCGGCTCGGGGCAGCCCGGCAGTTGCAGCCGGAGATGGAGTGGCGTGGACCACATACGTGGCGCCATTGGCAAACTCGACCAGCCCGTTCAGCTGTTGCGGAGTGCCCTGCAGGTTCTCGTCTTTGGTAAGCGTAATGGCCGCGCCGCGGATCAGCGGCTGCACCGGCTGCGGCGCAGCGTTGGCAATCACCGTCTCATCGAGCGGGAAAAACTGCGCCGAGGACTGCAGGGATCCGATCGTGACATCGAGAACAAAGCCAGTGGTCGTGGGGTGGAAGTTCGCTCTGCCGCCCGAAGGCAGCGGCTGCGGGAGCTTTTTCCCGAAGGATGCAATGAGCGCCTGAGCGGCCGAGTCCGCCGCGGGCGAGGCAGGCTGCGCGGCCAGCGCGGGCCGAGTGACGGCAACGTCCCCTCTGCCCGGGATGCAGACTTCGCGGCAGACCAGCCACGTGAGCTGCGCCGCGATGGTGGCGTTGGGCGCGGTCGGTTTGAAATCCGCTGCGACCTGCATGGGGACGGGAAAGACGACTTCGTTCTCGTAG
Organism: Acidobacteriaceae bacterium; assembly: GCA_036267095.1. Taxonomy (GTDB): domain Bacteria; phylum Acidobacteriota; class Terriglobia; order Terriglobales; family Acidobacteriaceae; genus Palsa-343. The sequence goes on along the minus strand of DATAWS010000012.1, from coordinate 530,057 downwards.
CCAAAGTCCATCAGCGGGCCGAGCGGCAGGCGGGTGGGCGCAGGATACTCGAAAGCCGAGGCAGTCACGCCGGCCGGCATTTTCCAGGCTGCAGTCGGTGGCTCGCCCGAATCGCCGGCGTTGCTCCAGTAAACGTGCCAGCCCTGTTCCATCTTGAAATCGAGACCGGCAGTAAAGCTTTGGCCAGGATAGAGCTGCGCAGGCGGGATAAGCAGCGTGACGGTGACGTGCGGCGCGCTGATGCTGGGCTTCGCAGCAGCGGCCCCGGCATCGGGCGCGGCAACGAGATTCAATGCACAGGCCAACAGCGCAGCGGCCAGGGCGAATGGAGTGCGGCGGGGCATCGGACGTCCTGCATTCTATTGTAGGCTGGCGGCTGCAAATCGACCCGGCACCTCCTGACGCGCACGTTCATGGACTAATCCGCAGCGGTTTGTAGGACAATAGAGGAAGGAACGATTGAAAGGATCAGGACCCTCCATTGAGCGCCTCAGCCTCGTCTTCTGCCGAAGTGGCGTCTGCCTCTGCCGTTCGAGAAATCAGCATCGCCCACAGCCCGGATTCCGACGACGCCTTCATGTTTTACGGGCTGGCGACCAACAAAGTGCGGGTGAGCGGTTACAAATTCAGCCATGTGCTGTGCGATATCGAGACGCTCAACCAGCGCGCCATTCGCGAGGCGTTCTTCGACGTCACCGCGATTTCCTTCCACGTCTACCCCTACATCCAGGACAACTACGCTCTGATGGCCTGCGGCGGATCGGTGGGCGAAGGATACGGCCCCATGATCGTCGCCACCCGTCCGTACGATCTGAATGAAATCCGCAGGGTCAAAATCGCCGTGCCGGGAACGTTGACCACCGCTTATCTGGCGCTGAAGCTCTTTGCCCCGGAGATCGAAACCGAGGTGGTGCCGTTCGATCAGATCATTCCCCAGGTGCTGGCGGGGAATTATTCTGCCGGCCTGATTATTCATGAAGGCCAGCTGACCTATTCCCAGAGCGGCCTGCACCGCGTTCTCGATCTGGGCGTGTGGTGGCGCGAGCAGACCAGGCTGCCGCTGCCGCTGGGCGGCAATGCCATCCGCCGCTCGCTCGGCGAGCCGGCCATGCTCACCGTCACCCAGGCGTTGCGCGACAGCATCCAGCACGGACTCGATCACCGCGAGCAGGCGCTGGAGTACGCGATGCAGTTTGCCCGCGACCTCGATACCAGCCTGGCGGACAAGTTCGTCGGCATGTACGTGAACGAGCGGACGCTGAATTACGGCGACGATGGCCGCGAGGCAATCAGCAAATTGCTGGCCATGGGCCACGAGCGCGGCATCATTCCGCATCCCGTCCGCGTGGATTTCGTCGGCTGAAGCCGCCCGCCGCTACTGCGGCGTTGGTGCACTCTGGATGGGCGGCAACTCCCTGGAAGGGACCACCTGGTCCGGCATCAGGATGTCGGGCATGGGCTTCTCCACAACAGGGTGAGAAGGCGGCGGCAGCTGCTGCACGGCCTGATCCGCAGATAAAGACTGGACCGGCGCCGTGAACCTCTGCGGCGGCCCTTCGCGCGCGGAGACGGGCGCTGGCTTCGGCGCGTGCGGAGTGCCGGTTTCCACCCTGGCTATGTAGTCGGCAAGCGGTATGGCTGCGGCCCCCGTAAGGCGGCCGAGGTCGTTCACCCTCAGATCCCACACGGTGTAGCGGTCCGGCGAGTCGCGGTCGGTAAAGATGATTTCGCTGGTGTGGCCGGTGCCCGACAGTTGCACAGTTGGTTCGGGCGCGCGCAAAAGCGCGACGCTCGGTCCACGATGCTCCATGACGTAAGCCTGGCCCCCCACCAGGTCGGCATAGCAGGCGGCCAGCAAAAGCCACGGACCGCCGGGTTCAGACGCCGCCGCGGCCAGTTCGCCGGGCACAGCGCGATTGAACACGTCGAGGCTGCGTTCGCTGCCTGGGGCCGGGTGGAACGGCGTCGCGCTGCGATAAAGAATCGGCACCACGAAGACGCGGGCTGGCCCCCGGGGCACGACTGCGGTGAAGAGCGAGACGCCTCCGTCGCGCGACTGGCGGCGATAGTGGAGGACGATATCATCGGCCATCGCCGGAGAAGAAGTCTGCTCATAGTCCCAGCCGGCAAGTGAGAGGTCGTATCCGAAAAAGGCAGCTTCAGTCGCGATTTCCCGATGCTTCTTCTGGAGCCACTCAGCGTCGGCCGGGCTGATCTCCGCCGAGCTCCGATGAGCAAGCTCCATGAATAAAGGCTTGTTCGGAGACGGGCTCGTGGACGGCTGCTGCTGCGCCCGAAGCAGCGGTGGAGCGCACGCAATGGAAAGCAGAGCCCACGCACAGAAGACGGCGACGGCCGGCCGCCGGCGGAATGAAGAAAAGGCAGGCATTCCAACCTCAATGTAGCAGGAAACGGAAGCCCAAAAACAACGGGCAGCCGTGTGGGCTGCCCGTCCTGGAACCCCGGCTGCTTCAGCGGCCGGGATGGTGAGTGGTGGTGTGGTGGACCGGCGCGTGGTGCTCCGGCGCCTTCGGCTTGGTTGTGCCGTCCTTCATGATAATCATCGGTGGATTCTGGGTGTAGGAGTCGAAGGTGGCGATGTAGGTCACCTTGTCGCCCTGCTTGGGAACGTCCGCGGTTTTCAGCGGGGTCTTCATATTGATCGTGAAGTCCGCCTTGTTGGATTGCTGGGCATCCTGGGAGACCGCGAGCTGGACGGTGTCCGGGGTTGCCGAAACCACCACGCCAGGAACTTCGGCGGTCACGCCATTCATGACGCTCCACACCGCAGACTGGTCCTCCTGGGTGCCGTTGGCCAGGATGAACTCCTTATCCGACAGCGCCAGGCTGTTCTTCAGACTGTCGGAGCAGGCCGGTGGAAGCGGCGTAGTCGGGGCAGCTGCCGGAGCGGAAGCCGGTGCCGGTGCCGGTGTTGCGCCCGGAGCCGAACCCGCAGCCGGAGCCGGTGGTGGCGCCGGGGTAGCGTTAGCGCAGCCCGTCAGGGTCACGATCGCCTGATGCGCCAGGTCGGCGGGCGACGGCGGCGGCGGAGCCTGGGTCGGGTTGTAGTCGGCCGGCGGAAAGACATTCGCCGGAACTGCAGCCAGCTGCTGGATCGCCGCGAAGCCCGGCGGGGGATTGCCCGTCATGCAGGGCGCGTCCGTCTGCGAACAGTGGAATTTGCGATACCAGTATTCCGCCGCGGTTTCGATCTGGCCCTGATACGGCGGCTTGGCAAACTGCGCCGCGCGCGTCAGGAACCAGATGGCGCTCTTCAGACTGGCCGGATCTTTGGAATCCTTCTGCAGGTAGGCCTGGCCGAGATAGTAAGTGTCGAGCAGGGCCGGAACCTGGGTCGTGGCCGCAGGATCCTTGTAGGACTGCAGCTCTTTCGTGTAGGCGTCGATCTCACCCTGATAGTCCTTCTTGGCCTGGCTGTCGAGCGCCATGGCGCGGTAAAAGATCGGCGTCGCGGTGTCCTTAATCTTGTCGTAGTCCGCCTGGCTCATGCACTGATCCTTCGGTGCACTGAGGCCCTTTTGGGCGGCGGCTGCAGCGTCGTCGAGCATCTGCTGGTTGCCGTTGGCCTGGGTCGTGTCCAGATAGGCAATGGTAAGCAAAGCGCGTAGATTACCGGCATCGACCTCGGACAGGCGCTTGGCCGCATCCAGCAATTTGGGGGCATTGTTCGACTGCTGATAGGCGAGCATGAGCTGCTCGATCATCTGCTGCTTCGCCACGCTGTTCGGATACTGCTGCAGAAAAGCTTCGATCGCTTCTGCTTTGGCGGCGGGAGCGGACTGGCTCATGGCATTGGCGTAGGCGTTATATTCGGCGGCGTCCTTAATGGTCTGCCCTGCACAGCTGCTGGACTGTCCGTTCGCCTGACCATTGGCCTGAGCCAACGCGGGCGTGCAGAGAATCCAGCCGCAGCAGATGCCGACCAGCGCAACCGAGGCATAAACGAGCTTCTTCATTCAACGCTCCTGGGAGAATTCGTGAGATGCAAAATCTAAGCTTGTGCGCCTGCCGGATCGCCCGGCAGAATCACAGGTGAGCTGCTCTTCATGTTGAGAAGGGCGCGTATCCTTCACCAGGCCGGTGCCCAGGGAACGATGCTGGATTATAAAAACCATTTGCGCGCGCTGACAAGTTGACACGGGCGGCACTATGCCCTTCTGCCTGAGTGGGATGCCCCGGAGCGCTCTCTCCGTTGATCCAACCGGCGGAGCCAGATTACACGACGCCGGGCGATATTGGCATCGAGAAATGCAACCTGATCCCATGGATTCCGCCCGCGCGCCGCGCTTTGCCACCCGCAGCTCAGCGAGACGACTGGATCAGCCGGATACGGGTGGTGAACGCCCTGCCCAGAGGCTGCGAAAAAGTCAGGTACTGCGGCGAATCGACATTGTTGAACACGATGTAAGGGTCCGGACTGTTGGTGATGTTTTCCGCCGTCCCCCGCAGGCCAAGGTATTTGCCCCAGAAGTGGAACCGCCATTCCAGCCCCGGGCTGAAATCGAAGTAGTTGGGGAAGCGATGCGAACCAGCCGGCCCCACAATCTCCTCATTGGCATTGATGGAGTCGAAGGGAAAACCGTTGTGCCAGTCGAGCGTATAGACGAAGTCCCAGTTCTTGTGGACGGTGGGCAGGTAGGGCGCCCAGGCCGGCAGCCATCCCCACGAGATGACTCGATTCGGGACATCCCAAAACAGCGGGCCGCTCTGCTGCGGACCGAGAACCGGAATGGTCGGAATGTAGTCGAGAGCGGAATTCGTCGTCGCCGAGGAATGGGTGTACGCGCCAAAAAGCGCATAGGACCCACGAAAGGTGCGCCGCGCGTCCACTTCGACCGAATGGTAGTGGTCCTCGCGATCGTTGGTCAGCACATAAGGGCCGGAAAGAGCGCCCGAGCCGTTCTGATTGGCATAGAGGAATTCGTTGCTGGTGGCCTTCTGCATGAAATTGGCGCCAAGGTAAATCTGCCCGGGCAGTCTGTGTCGTACGCCCACGCTCCAGTTGAGAGCGTGCGGCTCCTGGAGCGAATCGTCGTTTGCAGTGAAGGTAGTGTTTAGCGGCGGCCCGGCGGGGGTCTTGCCGTCCGCGGCGTAGTAGGTGTCGTTGCGCAGGCCAGCCAGCGCGCGGGTCAGATATTCAAGTTGGGTGTGCTCGTAGTACACCCCGATGCCGGCCGAGAACGTGGTCTCGCCCGTGCCCGGCGGGGAATAGTTGAACGCCAGACGCGGCGACCACAGTGGCTTGCGAATAATCTCATCCCAGTCGAAGCGCACGCCCGGCTCCACCAGCAGGCCGGTGCGCGGGGTCCAGCGATCTTCGACGTAAGCTCCCGCCTCGAGATTGTTTCGAGTGAAGGGCGCGAAGGCCGGAAAAGTGCTTTGCCGTTCCAGCGTGCCGTCTTCGCGGAGATAGTTGACCGGCGCCAGGCTCACATTCTCTGTGAAGCGGATGTGGTCGAGATCGATCCCGGCGCGGAACTGATGGCTGCCCTGCCATTGATGCGGAGGAAGCCACGCATCCGCATAGCCTTCAAACCGCTGCGAACGAGTCGTGGAGTTGATGAAGTCGCTGCCCGTCGAGAGCTCGGGAGTCAGGTCGAAGGGAATGGCGCCGTGCGGTTCGTACCCTTCGCGGTAGCGCAGGTCGCCGAAGCCGGTATCCACCACGATCCCATTGCGAAAGCTGTGCTGATCGCGCGCGTAGGGCAGCCACGCAAGGATGTCGTGATTATCGGTGCTCTGCTGCGGCGTGATCGCGGAAAGGCCGTCGTAAGGCGAGTGATAGTCGTTCCACAGCAGGGCCGTGGTCAGGTTGTTGCGTGTTCCCAGGTTGAACTGGAACTTCAGCAGATTGCCGGCGCGGCTCAGATCGTCGGTGTTGGCGCTGGACGGCAGCTCCGGAATGTAGATCTGGCTGTACTGGGTGTCGATCCCGTCGAAATACCACGCGCGGTTGCGGCGGATCGGTCCGGAGAACGTGATGCGCGGCTCGAAAGTGTCGAAGCGGATGCCGTTCTGATCGCGTAATGAAGGAACGAAGTTGGTGGCGTCGTAGCGGAATTTGTTGTCGCCCATTCCGGTCGTGAAGGCGACCACGCCACCGGTAGCGCGGCCGTATTCGACCGGATAACGCGTGGTTTCCGTATCGATGGCCCGCACCGCATCGGTGCTGATGCGCAGGTCCAGGGTTCCATAGACGGGATTGCGGATGTCGAAGCCGTCCAGCGTGTCGAGGGTCATGTAAGTCTCGCCGCCGGCCACGTGGATTTGTCCGCTGGAGTCGGCCACCACCGACGGCGTGAAGGGCAGCAGGTTGCGGATGTCGTTATTGGTGGGGAAAGGGATGTTGACGATCTCGGGAACGTTCAGCGCCAGCTTGTTGGAGACCTGATCCGGATCGATGCCTGGCGTGGAAGCGTGAACGCTGACTTCCTGCTGCAGCACCTCCTGCTGCGTCAGAACCAGATGCAGGCTTCTTTCTCCCGGATCGATGTCTTTCGCGGTCGTCTCATAGAAGCCGCCCCGCTCGATGCGCAGGCTGTAGGCCGAGGTTTGGCGCGGTGTCCAGTTGCAGCGGCCGGCGTAATCGGTGGTCAGGCGCACCGCCGGCTGCCCCGGCTCTTCGATCGTGACCCGTGCATCGGCAACCGCCGCGCCATGCTGATCGACGACCGTGAGAGAAACGGCGTTGCGGCCGGAGAGGGCGGGTCGCGGCGGCGCGGTCGGCCCCGAGACTTGTCCCTGCGCGTCAGGAAACCCGCACAGAGCAAGAACGATCGTCAGCGAGATCCCACAAATCGAGCGTGGCATTCACACCTGATCCAAAGTTAGTCCATTGGATGCAGGCTGAGATCGAATCATCGTCACTGTGTAGGTTATGTCATTTGCAATTCACGCGACAGCTGGCACCAAAAGAGGATATTTGATCCGGCGCACTACGCTGCGCGCACCAGGTGGACCGTCTCCTCGCGGTCTTCGACTTCGCTCCGGTGGCGCCGCAGCACCGCCGCGGCGAAGATCTCTTCGGCAATCACCGCCGTGCAGCACGCAACCACCGGCAGGAGTTCCCCGAAAACGCGGGTCTCGACGAGGATCCCCCACACCGCCATCACCGCAAACCAGCCGGGGATGACCCACATCCAGAGACGCAGTTGGGGATCGTGAATGTGCTTGCGGAACACGATCAGAAACGGCAGCAGATAGCCGCACGCACTGAAGATTTGCGGATAGTAGCGAATCCGCCGCAAACAGTAAAAATTGAAGCTCAGCCGGGAATAGTAGTCGGACGCATTATGGCGGAAGAGATGAAAGATGAAGACGTGCCACGCCGCCCAGTACGCCAGCAGCAGGACGGTGGTGATGACCACCTCGGGGCGCAGCAGCCGTTTCCAGCGCAGACCCTGGAGGACGGGCATCGACAGCACCCGCAGCAGGATCGGCAGCGTCGCGCGCCCCTGGCGGTCATCCACGGCGAGGGTCCCGGGTGAGACGACATTCGGACCCGAAGGACGGCTCCTCGCCAGCTCAGCCGCCAGATAGAAGGGGATGAGAAACAGGGTGGTCTCGCGGTTCAGGGTGGCCAGGGCGAACAGGGCAACCAGCAGCAGGCGCGGCTTGCGGAAGTAGATGATGTAGAGCCCCAGCGAGAACAAGGCCAGGCTCGGCATGTCATAGAAAAACCGGAAGTTCTGGATGGTATGCAGGATGTAGGAGACAGCGCACAGCCCCAGGAAGAGCGGGTAAACCAGCCAGGTGAGCAGATGACGGCGGCTCGCTGCCTGATAGAGCCGCACCGTAACCCAGCCCGCGATCAGCAGACAGGGGATATCCAGCCAGAATTGAACGACTTCCGAGGGCCCTATCCCGTGGGGGAAGAAATAGCCGTTCATGGCCAGCCGCGAAGCGTAGTGGACCATATAGGCGCTGTGCTCGGCCCATCGAAAGAGAGGCGCCAGCAACAGCCGGGTCTGAAAAGGAAGCCGCGCGTATCCGTGAATGAAACGGCGGACGTCGACGTAGGGATATTCGTGGAACAGATAAACGCCCACAAATTGCACAGTCATCAGGAGATACAGTCCAAACAGAGCGGCGCGGGTGAGCGGGTGCTTCCATTTATCTCGCGAGGCAGCCCATAACCTAGTAGTAAACATTTCTTCAGTTTGATGCGTCATCCGTTACCTGTGTCGGCCAGGTACACCCCCCCCAAAAGCAGTCCGCTGTGGGAATCTGCCTGGGTTCCCCCGCCGAACCTCCTCCGAATTGTTGTGAGTTTCGCTTGCCAGCCCGCAGGCCCAGGGCTACCGTTGAGGAATCTGGCATCTCCGCGAACCGCCCCTGCGGCCAGCGATTAGACATCTCGACCCAATAGTTGGGTTTGGACCCCCTTATCCACAAGATGTTGGGGTCGGATCGTTGACCGGTCTCCGGACGGGCGCTAGAGTCGTGTTGATGGCTCGGTCCTTCCTTTCCCCGACAGTGCGGTTCAGGAGTCTCTCCCCATGCTCAAGTTGAAGAAAATCCATATCCTGGGCTTCAAGTCCTTTTTCGATCGCACCGAGGTCACGGTTCCCGGGCAGGGCATCGCCATCGTGGTGGGACCGAACGGCTGCGGCAAGTCGAACATCCTCGACGCCATCAGCTGGGTCCTCGGCGAGCAAAGCGCCAAAACCCTGCGCGGCGGCAAGATGGAAGACGTCATCTTCGCCGGCACCCGCGAACGCAAGCCGCTGGGCATGGCCGAGGTGTCGCTGACCCTCGTCGATCCCGACGCTTTTGATGCTGCGCCCCTGCTGGCCGAGCCGGAAGTCGTCATCGACGAGAATCCCGACTGGGACGAGGAAAAACTGCGCGCCGAGCGGGCCACCGAGGTTGAGGAGATCATCGCGGATTCGCAGCCGGGGCAGGTGATCGGCGAAAGGGAAGCCGCGCCCGCCGATCCGGAGCTGGTTGCGCCGGCTGAGCCCGAGCCTGAGGCCGCCCCCGAAGTCGAAGGCGCCGTGCCCAGCGTCGTCCTCAAGATTCGCCGCCGCAAATTCAATCGCATGCCGCAAAAGGGCGAAATGGTGGTTACCCGCCGCCTCTTCCGCACCGGCGACAGCGAATACCTGCTCAACGGCAAGCTCTGCCGCCTGCGCGATATTCAGGACATCTTCATGGGGACCGGCCTCGGCCCGGAGTCCTACGCGATCATCGGCCAGGAGCGCATCGGCCAGCTGCTCAGCTCGCGCCCCCACGATCGCCGCGCGATCATCGAGGAAGCCGCCGGCATCACCCGCTTCAAGACCAGGAAACGCCTCGCCGAATTGCGCCTCGAGCAGTCAAAGCAGAACCTGGCCCGGGTGAACGACATCTTCGAAGAAGTCACGCGCCAGATGGGATCGCTCAAGCGCCAGGCCGCCAAGGCCGAGCGCTACGCGAAGCTGCGCGACGAGATGCGCGAGAAGCTCAAGGTCGTCCTCGGCAGCAAAATCGCCCAAATGGACGCTCGCCACGCGGAGCTGGAGCGCGAGATCGCCGGCCTGACCGAGAAGATCGATGCCGGCGCGGAAAGGGTCGCAGGCCTCGAAGCCGAGCATCAGGCCCTGGTTTCCCGCGGCTATCTGCTGGAGGACGCCGCCAAGGACGCTGAGACGCGCGCCAGCCAGCGCGCCGTCGAGATCGAGCGCGCCGAGGGACGTCACCAGACCAACGTGGAGCGCATCGCCGAACTCGATGTGCGCGTCGCCGCGGTCGAGGCCGAGCTGGCGCAGGCAGCGGAGCACGTCCGCGGCGTGGAAGCCGAGCGCGAGGGCCAGCGGACGTTTCTCGCCACCGCCGAGCAGGACGCGGCCGAGTTCCGCGAGCGCACTCGTCTGAAGCAGGAAGTCATGCGCGAGGCCGTGAGCGCGCTGGCCGCCGCGGAACAGCAGTCGGAAACCGCCCGCCGGCAGGCCGCGCAGCTGCTCTCCGCCCTCAGCCAGTCCCGCAACCAAATCACCCAGAGCGAGGAGTCGCTCGCGTCCCTTCAGCGCGAAACCGAGCGCCTGACCGCGGAGATGGAGTCGGCACGGCGCGACCTGGAGGCGCTGGGCGCCGAGCGTGGGCAAATCTCTCTGACCTTCGAGACGGTGACCGAGACCCTGCATCGCGTCGAAGCCGAGATCGCCGCCCTGCGCAGCGACATCGACGCGGGCCGCGCCGATGAGTCCAAAGCGAAGCGCTGGGCCGATCAGCTGCGCGCCGAGCAGGCCACGCTCACCGGCCGCCGCAACTCGCTCGAGGCGCTCATCCGCGAACACAGCTACTCCACCGACACCGTGCGCAAGCTTTTTCAGTCGCACTCGCTGGGCGGAGGCCTCGCGCCCGTGGGCACGCTGGCCGATTTCCTCGAAGTCAACGGCGAGTACGAGAGTGTGGTCGACGAATTCCTGCGCGACGAGCTGAACTACATCGTCGTCAAGAGCTGGGATTCGGCCAACGAAGGCATGCGCCTGCTCCGCACCGGCGTCGACGGGCGCGCGACCTTCCTGGTGCATCCGGAAGACGCGCAGGCGAAGTTTTCTTTCGCGGGGGACGATGGACCGGTGCACCATGCGTCGGCGCGGCCGGTGGTGCCGCTGCGCAACTGCATCCGCGTGCTCGACGGCTTCGGCCGCTCGCTCGAAGTGATCCTGCCCAAGCTGCGGGAAGGCTATGTCGCTCCCGATTCCGATACCGCGCGGACGCTGGCCCTCGAGAATCCCTCGGCGTTTTTCCTCGCGCCCTCGGGCGAGTGCTTCCACAACGTCACCGTCACCGGCGGCAAGCCGGGCGCGGAGGGTCCGCTGGCGCTCAAGCGCGAGCTGCGCGAGACCCAACAAAAGCTGACCGAGATCGAGCGCGAGCTGGGCCAGGCCGAGATTCGCAGCGCCGAGCTGGCGAAGCGGCTGGCGGACTTGACCCGTACCCTCGATGCGAAGTCCGAAGAGCGGCGCGTGGCCGAGCGCGACAGCGCCAACCAGAGCGCCGCGCTGCGGCAAATGGAAATGGAAGTCCAGCGCCTGGAGCGGCGCCTGCAGGAGTGGACGCTGCAGAGTGAGCGTACCCGCGACGCGCGGGCCGCGAAGGAAACCTTCCTTGACCAGCGGCGTGAAGAAGCTGTGCGCCTCGAAGGCGAGCATCAGGCCGCGGAGTCCGGCATCGCAGAGTTGCAGCGCAGCGTGACCGAGCTGCGGGCGGCGCGCGATCTGGCCCAGCAGGAAGCCGCGCAGCTTTCGGCGGAGCTGGCCGGTCTGGAAGAGCGGCGGCGCGGCGCGGAGCAGGCCTTTGCCCGCATCGACCGCATGTTCCGCGAGTTGGAAGCTCGCGTGGCCCAGATGACGCAGCAGCTGGCGGCGGCCGCCGCGGAGAAAGAACAGCGCACCCGCGAGAACGAGCAGCTGGTGGCAACCCGCGAACAACTGGCCGAGGCGCGCGATACCGCGCAGAAGCAAGCGGCAGAGGCTCACGAACAGATTGCGACTCTGCGCACCGAGATGGCCGCAATGGAGCAGACGCTGAAAACCCTGCGGGCGGAGATCGATGCACAGCGCGAGGCGCGCGGAACCTGCGGCAATCAGGCTGCGGCCCTGGCCGCCGATCTGCGTCACGCCGAAGAAACCTGCGTGACCGATCTCAGCGTCGAAGCGGTGACCTTGCGGGAGGACGCGGAGCTGGTTCGCATCGAAGGCGAAGCCCTCGCCGCCGAGGACCAGACCTGCCGCGAGATGAAGCAGCGCCTCGACGGCATGGGTCCGGTGAACATGATGGCTCTCGAGGAGTACAACGAGACCGCCCAGCGCCACACCTTCCTCGAAACGCAGCGCAAAGACCTGCTGGATTCGATCGAGAACACGCAGGCTTCGATCAAAGAGATCGACGAGATTTCGCGGACCAAGTTCGACGAGGCATTTGCCCGCATCAACGAAAACTTCAGCGTCACGTTCGCCAAGCTCTTCGGCGGCGGCCAGGCGTTCATGCGGCTCACCGACGAGGAGAACATCGCCGACAGCGGCATCGATATCGTGGCGCAGCCGCCGGGCAAGAAGCTGCAGAATGTCCTGCTGCTCTCGGGCGGAGAAAAGGCCCTCACTGCGCTCTCGCTGCTCATCGGCATCTTCCTCTACCAGCCCAGCCCGTTCTGTGTGCTGGACGAAGTGGACGCGCCACTGGACGAGACCAACGTGGGGCGGCTCGCCGATATGCTGCGCAGCATGTCGGAGGAAACGCAGTTCGTGCTCGTCACCCACTCGAAGCGCATGATGGTGGCCGCCGACATGATCTACGGCGTCACCATGCAGGAGCCCGGCATCTCCAAAGTCGTCAGCGTGCGCATGGGCGGCGTCGAGCATACGGGCGGCCGCGCGAGTGGCCGGCCGGAGCGGGCGCTGGCGACGGCATAAGCCAGAACCCACCCGCGACCTCCGCACGAACCGCACCCCGCGCCCTGCAGACCGTGGTGCGTCTGCGGTACCCTGCAGAGACAGGTGAACCGATGGCCGAGACGATCTCCGCTCCGCAGACGATGTCCTCGCAGGAAGTTGTCGAACTCACTAAAAAACTGAACTACGGCACCTGGCGCTTCCAGAAAACCTGGAACCCGATGCACATTGCCGACGCCGAGGGTTGTTACTTCACCGACGGCAGCGGCAAGCGGTATCTCGACCTCTCGGCGCAGCTGATGTGCGTGAACCTGGGCCACAAGAATCCCGCGGTGATTGCGGCCATCGCCGCGCAGGCTCAGGAACTGGCCTATGCTTCGCCCGCATACGCCACCGAAGCCCGCGCGGAACTGAGCAAGGTGCTGCTCGAAGTCCTTCCGCAGGGCCTGACGAAGTTCTTCTTCACCACCTCGGGCACGGAGGCGAACGAGGCGGCTTTCAAGATCGCCCGCATGTTTACCGGGAAAACCAAAATCCTGGCGCGCTATCGCTCCTATCATGGCTCGACCGCAGGCTCGATTGCCGCAACCGGAGAGATGCGGCGCTGGGCGATGGAGCCGGTGGGCGGCAAGGCGCAGGGCTTTATCTTTGCCCCGGAAGTGAACTGTTACAAATGCCCCATCCGGCACACGTATCCGCAGTGCGGCATCGCCTGCGCCGAATATCTCGAGCACATGATTCGCAACGAGAGCGACGTGGCTGCCGTGATCGTGGAGCCGGTGGTGGGCACCAACGGCGTCCTCGTCCCGCCGAAGGAATATATGCCCATGCTCCGGGACATTTGTACCCGCACCGGTGTCTTATTGATCGCCGATGAGGTGATGAGCGGCTGGGGACGCACCGGCGCGTGGTTTGCCATGGACAACTGGGGCGTGAAGCCCGACATTCTGGTCACGGCGAAGGGCATCACCTCGGCCTACGTGCCGCTGGGGCTGTGCGCCACGACCGGTGAAATTGCGGCATTCTTCGACGACCACTATTTCTCCCATGGCCACACCTATGAGGCACACCCCATCACGTTGAAGCCGGCGGTAGCGACCATCCGCGAAATGCAGCGCCTGGGGTTGGTGGAGCGGGCAAAGAAGATGGGCGCGCACCTGGAGCCCAAACTCCGCGCCCTGCAGGCGAAGCACGTCTCCATCGGCGAAGTGCGCGGCCTGGGCCTGTTCTGGGCGCTCGACCTCGTTCGCAATCGCACAACGAAAGAGCCGTTCAACACCATGCGCGATAAGGTCGAGGGCAAGCCGACGGTCGTCGATCGCGTCGCGGCGGAGATGCTGAAGCGCGGCGTCTCCATCCAGGCCTGGGTGAGTCACCTGATCGTCGCCCCACCCCTCATCGTCGAGGAAAAGGATCTGGACCTGGCTGTCGAGGCGCTGGACGCTGCCCTCGCTGTCGCCGACGCGGAAGTCAGGCCGTAGGGCTGCTCCTGACTTTCGTACCCAGCAGTCCTCCGATTCTCCTTGCTCTTCCGCCTGCCCGCTTTACCTTGAAAATAGTTGGAATAGTGTGTGGAAAGCCCGCCATCGAGCGGGCTTTCTTCGTCAGCCGCCCGATCACCACGGTGGACGGACGACTGACCCGGCTCAGGCCGGAATGATGGCGGCTCTTTGAAAACCCGGCATCCCGCCCTCGCAGACGCGAGTGCCTCAATCGCAAGCGTGACTGCCGCGCTCACGCTCGCGATTGAGGCATTCGCGAGCCTCAATGCCGCACTCGCGAGCGCGAAGGAAGTGCTTCACCTTCAATCATCGGTCTCGGTTATGAGTGTGAGTGCGGCATTCACGCGCCAATGATGCAATCCAGGTCGAGCTGAACTGACCGGTTTTCCTGCGCTTGCCGGTGTCACCGAATCAGTCCCCTGGGCAAGTTACGGAAAACAGAGCACCAACAAAAAGGTGCCCAGGGGAAGGGGGGGTAGTTCACCGATGCCGGATGAACTTCCCCGTCTGCAGCTCCGTCATCGCCTCGCGCAGTTCGGTCTGGGTGTTCATCACGATCGGCCCATACCACGCCACCGGCTCCTCGATCGGCTTGCCCGAGACCAGCAGGAAGCGGATGCCTTCCGGCCCCGCCTGCACCTGGATCTCATCGCCGCGATCGAACAGGACGAGCGAGTGATTGTTCGCGTCGTACGCCGGTTGCGCATTCGGGTCGGCGCCCGACTCCGTCAGCACCGCCTGCGGAGTGGAAGCGTCGCGAAACGTTCCCGAGCCGGCGAAAACGTAGGCGAAGGCGTTGCGCGTGGTCTCGACCTTGAGCCGTCTCTTCTTGTTCGGAGGCACCGACACGTCGATGTAATTCGGGTCGGCCGCGACACCCTCCACAGGTCCGCGCCGGCCCCAGAACTCGCCGCAAATGATGCGCGCGGTCGTGCCATCGTCCTCGGTGACCTCGGGGATCGCCGCCGATGGAATGTCCTGGTAGCGAGGGTCGGTCATCTTGAGATGCGAGGGCAGATTGGCCCAAAGCTGAAAGCCGTGCATGCGCCCCTGTGCATCGCCCTTCGGCATCTCCTGGTGCAGGATGCCGCTGCCCGCGGTCATCCACTGCACGTCGCCGGCGGTCATCTTGCCCTTGTTGCCGAGCGAGTCCCCGTGCTCGACCGAGCCGGCGAGCACATACGTGATGGTCTCGATGCCGCGATGCGGATGCCACGGGAAACCTTTGAGGTAGTCCTCGGGATGCTCGTTGCGGAAGTCATCGAGGAGGAGAAATGGATCGAAATCCTTCGTCTTGCCGAAGCCGAAAGCCCGCTGCAGGCGCACGCCCGCGCCTTCAAGAGTCGGTTTCGTCGACAGGATTTCCCTGACTGGCCTGAGTGACATAACTGCCTTCCTTCCGGGGTTACTGGGGGTCCGTGGGATTGGATGGCGATCCTGTGGAAAAGATTCAAACGGCCCGGCTCAGGCGGGCGGCAGGCGCAACTCGCTGAAGCTCTGATCCAGTTCAAGACAAAGGGCTTCGACGACGAGGTTGTGGTCGTCGCGCTGGGCCAGTCCGGAGACGGTGACCGCTCCCACACAGCCCGAGCCGCGCGCCCGGATGGGGAAGCTGCCGCCGTGCGGGGCGTAGTCGGCCACCGGCAGGCCCCAGCGCTCCAGTACGGAAGTCTTCCGCTGCTCCAGATCGAGACCCACCGCGAAGGAGCTGCAGTGGAAGCGGAGCACCACGTTGCTTTTGCGCCGAACCCATTCAGGGTTGTCGGGGGTGGTGCCCGGCAGCGCCGTGTAGAACAGCGGCTGCGCCGGACGGCGAACGTCGATGACGACGGCATAGCCGCGTTCGATGGCGAGCGCTCGCAGACGCGAGCCCAGACGCCAGGCGGCATCTTCATCGAAAGAGGCGTACTGGAGGGTCTTTTCCTGAAGCGCGATGCGGGCAAGATCGTCAGGAATTGCCATAGGGTGCCTAAACGGCGGTTGTTTCCAATTCCCGGCTGCCATACCGCGAGCGAACGTAATCGTCGAGGATCTTCGTGAAGTCCTGGACGATGGTGTCGCCGCGCAGCGTGGTCATCAGGCGCCCGTCCACGTAGACCGGGGCCTTCGGCTCCTCAAACGTGCCTGGCAGGGAAATGCCGATGTTGGCGTGCTTCGATTCGCCGGGGCCGTTGACCACGCAGCCCATCACGGCCAGCTTCAGCTCTTCCACGCCGGGATACTGTTGGCGCCACGCCGGCATCGAGGTGCGGAGATAGTCCTGGATCTGCTGGGCCAACTCCTGGAAGAAGGTGCTGGTCGTTCGTCCGCAGCCGGGGCAGGCGGTGACCTGGGGGGCGAAGCTGCGGATTCCCAGAGACTGCAGGATCTGCTGCGCGGTCAGCACCTCCTCGGTGCGACTGGAACCGGGCTTTGGCGTGAGCGACACGCGGATGGTATCGCCGATGCCCTCGAGCAGCAACGGCGCCAGGCCGGCGGTGGAAGCGACGATGCCCTTCATGCCCATGCCAGCTTCGGTCAGCCCCAGATGCAGCGGATAATCGCAGCGCTCGGCCAGCATCTGGTAGACGTCGATCAGGTCGCGGACGCCGGAGACCTTGCCGCTGATGATGATCATGTCGTGGCCGAGGCCGTAGCGTTCCGCGGCAGCGGCAGAGTCGAGCGCGCTGCGACACATCGCTTCGAGCATTACGTCGCGCGCGGGCGCGGGACTGGAGAGCTTCGAGTTCTCGTCCATCATGCGCGTAAGGAGGGCCTGGTCGAGCGATCCCCAGTTCACGCCGATGCGCACGGGTTTCTGATTTTCGACGGCACACTCGATCATGGTGCGGAAGTTGTCGTCGTCCTTGCGGCCAATGGACACATTGCCCGGATTGATGCGGTACTTGGCAAGCGCCTGGGCGCAGGCGGGATACTTCTTCAGCAGCAGGTGGCCGTTGTAGTGGAAGTCGCCGATGATGGGCACATGGACGCCCTGCTTCGCCAGCCCTTCAACAATATGCGGAACCGTCTTTGCCGCTTCGTCGTTGTTGACGGTGACGCGCACCAACTCGGAGCCGGCCTCGACCAGCTGGGCTACCTGCTGGATGGTCGCGGCGGCGTCGGCGGTATCGGTGTTGGTCATCGACTGTACGACAACCGGGGCTTCGGATCCGACTTTGACGGGTCCGATTTTGACCGTGACGGTCTTCCTGCGCTGGATTTCCGGCATGGGGAACCTCCCCTACAGTTTACAGGGGACGGTGCCGGGGACCCGGGTCAGCGCAGCGGGCCAAGGTTGCGGCGGAGTTCGTTCAGCGGATAAAACGTACCGCGCCAGACGATGCCGCCGCGGGCGATGGTCAGGAACATCGAACGGAGCATCGCGTACAGAACCAGGCCCAGGCTCACTGGCAGCGTCAGGACCCAGGCGATGCTGAGCCGGTTGTAGTGACGGCCGGCGGTGCGGTAGAGCAACGCGATCATGAGCAGCGACAGGATTCCAGCCGCGCGGAATGGCCACGAGCCGAAGAGCGCAGCGAAGGGAACGCCGCAGAGGATAAGGAGGCCGATCCACGCGCCCAACAGCAGCAGCGCCCGAAAGCGGAAGGTGGCGTAGATATTCTTGGTCAGATTGTGAACCATGCCCAGCGCCCCGGCGGCCCAGTGCAGGGAGATGAGATCGCGGCCGAGAACCATGTGCTGGCGGTAGCCGAGCTGTTTGATGTCGTGGCCGAGCCGAAGGTCTTCGAGGATTTCCATGGGGAAGGCCTCGAAGCCGCCCGTGGCGCGGTAGACGTCGCTCCGCACCAGATTGAAAGCGCCCATGCCGATCGATTCGTGTTTGGCCTTTGGATCGGCGATCTTCCACGGCCGCCAGCCGAGCAGCGAGAAGGACTGGAAGATGGAGTCCATCATGCGCTCGCCCGGAGTTTTGAGGATGAGCGTGGGCATGAGGACCAGGTGATCGATGGCATTGGACTCCGCATAGTGGAGCGCGCGCTCCAGCGTATTGGGCTGGAAGATCACATCGCCGTCGGTAAACAGCAGCCAGGGCGTGGCGGTCTGCCGCGCAGCGAGAGCCATAGCATGGTTCTTGCCCATCCACCCCGGGGGCAGGGCATGGATGTGGATCACGGAGAGGAACTGCCCGGAGGCCGCTGCTGCCGCCGCGACACTGTCCATGATCGCGCCGGTCGCGTCCGTGGAGCGGTCGTCGACCGCGATGATTTCGACCTGAACGGTTTGGGCGAGAAGTGAGCGGAGGGTGGCTTCAATGGCCGCGGCTTCGTTGCGCGCTGGAACGATGACGGTCAGGCAGGGAACAACGCGCTGTGTGGCGGGGACAGAGGGCGCCGGTTGAACCTGGCGGAGAAGGTTGGGAATGCGCGGCAGGTTGCGCGTGGCGCTGAGAGCGCGCTGGGTCCAGACCAGGGCAATGATCCAGGTGACAACGAGCGCGGTGGGGGAGAACCAGGACATGGAGATTCAGACGCGCGCCACGGCCTGTGGTTCGAGGTCGGGCAGGCGCGGGGCGAAGCCAGATCCCGAGAAGAGGATGAGCGCGGAGAGGGCCAGGGAAATCAGAGTAGCGCCAAGTCCGATGCGGAGATTCGACGCATCGGAGATGCGGCCGATGAGGCCCGGAGAGAAGGCGTCGCCGAGGAAATGAATGGTGAAGAGATTGACGGAGATCGCGGTGGAACGGATGGGCGCAGCGACCGAGTTGACGATCGCGGCGTTGAGGGGGCCGGTGTTGAGAAAGAGACAGAACTCCGCGGCATAGGCGGCGGGCAGCAGGGCGCGCGCCGGGCCGAAGAAGACAAGCGCGGCGAAGGGAATGCCGAGCAGAGCGCTCCACGCAGAGACGAGATAGAGCGCGCGGTGGTTGCGTTTGAGCCAAATCTGCGCGAGCCAGCCGCCGGTGATAGTGGCCAGCAGGCCGTCGACGACGGTAATGGTGCCGGCCGTGCGGTCGGCGCCGGCAAGGGTGAATCCCGCCATACGATTGAAGAAGGTTGGCAGCCAGGTGGAGATGCCCCCGACCGCGAAGGTCCACATGGCCATGCCGAGCGTCGCGGTCCAGTAGGCGGGGTTGCGAAAGAGCCCGGTGAAGCTGGTACGCGCTGCCGTTGCCTGCAGCGTATCGGCCGACCCGCGCTGCGGTTCGCGCACAAAGAGCCAGAATGCCAGGGCGATCAGCACGCCCGGCGCGGCGGCGACGTAGAAGGGCATCCGCCAGCCGTAATGGGGGCCAAGCTCGCCGCCCAGCAGGTAACCGAGGGCTCCGCCGACGGGGATGGTGATGTAGAAAATGCTCAGGACACGGTTACGATCTTCTTCCGGATAGAAATCGGCCAGCAGCGCGGGGGCAAAGATGGAGAACGTTGCTTCGCCAATGCCGACAGCGGCGTGGCGGATCAGCAGGGTGTCATAGCTGTGGACCATCGCGGTCAGCAGCGTGGCGGCGCTCCAGATCAGCGCCCCGGCGACGATGAGCGGCTTGCGGGGCATCCGGTCGCCCAGCCATCCAGTGAGCGGCGCGACCAGCATATACGTGAAGAAGAACGCTGAAGTCAGCAGGCCGGCGTGGGCGTCGTCGATGCGGAATTCCCGCTGGATGAGCGGCTGGACGCCGGGCAGCACGTAGCGGTCGATGAAATTGAAAAGGTTGAGGGTGGTGAGGAGAAAGACTGCCATGGTGGCAGTGCGGGCGGTTTTCGCTGCGGAGGCTGAGACCCTCATGGGAATGAGGGCAGGATAGCAGGGGACTGGTGAAAGACGCGGCTCAGAAGAGGGAGTGGCCGTGGCTCTCGGGCGCGTCCAGGTGGGCCAGGCGGTCGTCGTCGGCCTCCTGACGGACGGAGCTGAGAGCGACGGTGACCTCGCGAATGTAATACAGGACGCCGCTCAACAGGGCGATCATCGCGGCGACAAAGACTGCGGCTGCCCCCAGGGCGGCGGGCTTCCAGTAGAGTCCCAGGCCGAGCAGCAGGCATGAGAGCAGGGTCCCGACCAGCGCAATCAGGCTGAGGAGAAAGGTGCGGCGGATCATCTCGGCGCGCTGCTCCATGGATTCGATCTGGACGGCGCACGCGTCGCCTTCGACGGTCCGGCCGTTCCGGATCGCTTCGTTGCGGCCACGCACATACTGGCGCAACCGGCTGACGATGCCCATCAGCCGAACATTGATGGACAGGATGAAAAGCGCCGTTGCCGAGAAGAAAATGGCAGGAGCCACGAACGCCTGAAAGAGCCGGCTGATGTCGTTCATCGCGAACTCAGAGTAGTTCGAGCCCGCCGCGAAGGCAGTGATCGTTGCCACAGATGCAGCGCAGCCGGGGACCGGTGGTTAGCGGCGGTGGCCGTCGATGGAGTACTTGCCGGGCCCCGCCAGGAGCAGCGTCAGCATGACGCCGATGTAGATGAAGA
The DNA here is from genome assembly GCA_036267095.1 of Acidobacteriaceae bacterium. Classification (GTDB taxonomy): domain Bacteria; phylum Acidobacteriota; class Terriglobia; order Terriglobales; family Acidobacteriaceae; genus Palsa-343. The sequence goes on along the minus strand of DATAWS010000012.1, from coordinate 509,746 downwards.
CCAGCTCGCCATGCTCTGCGCCGCGACCAAAGAACTGGAAATGATGGATGAGGGCCCAGGCGACGCACAGATTGATCAGGGACCAGAGCGCAGCCGGACGGGTGAACAGCCCGAGCACCAGCAGCGGCATGCAGATGCCATCGGCAATCATCGCGAAAAGAAAGCTCGGCCAGGGTCCGATGTGCACCGGGTTGGGAAAGTGCGGCGCCATGGTGTGGAACCCATGGAGCTTCTCGAGGCCGTGCTTGAGGAACAGCGCGGTCGGAACCGTGAGGCGAAGGGCGAGCAGGCCAAGGTCCTGCAGGGAGTTGCCGGTGTTGCGCGCGACAGCAGACATAAACGACTCCGGGAAATTGGGGCTCAGGTTAAGTTTTGAGTTTGTCCAGGTGCCGGAACCAGTCGGTTTGGTAGAGGAGGCCGGCGAACAAAGTGAAGTTGTAGCAAGCGTGGACAACGACGCCACAGGCGACCGAGTCGGTGGCCAGGCGGACGATGCACAGGATGACGCTGACCATCCCGATGAGAAGGACCGGGCCCCACGAGTCGGAGACCTGAGCGGAGTGCATCAGCGCAAAAGGAATGGAGGTGAGAACGATCGAGAGGGGAATACCGATGGTGGTAACGGCCGATTCGCTTATGGTGCCTGTGCGCTGGAGCCAGCGAAAGACATTGATGAAACCGGGGAGGAGGAAGCCGCGGAAGGCCAGCTCCTCGGTAAGCGGAGCCACGGTGATGCCGAAGATCATGAGAATCCAGGCCCCGGCAGCGGATTTGGTCAGGTCTTCAAGAATCGGCGGCGCCTTGGGCATGGGCACGAAGTTGCCCGCCAGGGTGATGGCGAGCCCGGTAAGGAGACCGAGAAGGGCGAGCCGCGCGAACCAGCCCCGGGCGCGGGCGCTGTTCCAGTGAATCCCGGTCAGAAAGGAGCGATGCCACCAGAGAGAAAACAGGAGTGCAGCGAGTCCCCACAGCAGGCCGTACCAGATCGCCTGCATGGCGGTGGCGTACACAATGTTCTTCATCATGAGGGCGCCCAGGGCTCCGATGTTGCGGGGATGGAGCACCGCCATCAGGGTGAAGAAAGTAATCAGAAATCCCGCGATGAAGGTGGGCACGAGGAGGACGAAGAACACCAAAGCATGGCCGATGTTGGGGATGAGCTTCGGCGGCGGAGGCGGGGCGACAGGAATCACGACCTCAAGGGGAGGCGGAATTTCCCGTGGGCGCCAAAGATAGCCCTCCGGCTCGGAGACCGGGAAAGCGGCGGGATCGGCGGAACCCTGAATGGGGGCAGGATCGGAAGTGGGCTCTGGCTGCGGATCGTGCTGCGCGTCGGGGCCGAAATCGGGATCGCTCATTGGATGGTTTCTTTACCTTTACCATTCTTCTGCGATTTTGCGGCAGATTTCGCCGGGTGCCGGCGGTTGCCGTTCGTCGGGGCGGCCCTCCCGGCGCTGCTCCCCGCGCTGTAATACGGCAGCAGAAATTGTCCGGTATAGGAATTGGTGACGCGCGCGACGTGTTCCGGGGGGCCTTCGGCGACGATGCGGCCTCCGCCCTCGCCGCCTTCCGGGCCGAGATCAATGATCCAGTCGGCGTTGCGGATGACGTCGAGGTTGTGCTCGATAATGATGACCGTGTTGCCCAAATCGGTCAGGCGGTGGAGGACCTCCAGCAGCTTGCGCACGTCGTCGAAGTGCAGGCCGGTGGTGGGCTCGTCGAGGAGGTAAAGAGTGCGCCCTGTCTGCCGCTTCGAGAGTTCGCGAGCCAGCTTCATGCGCTGGGCTTCGCCTCCGCTGAGCGTGGTGGCGGCCTGGCCGAGATGAATGTAGCCGAGGCCCACGTCGACCAGCGTTTCCAGCTTCTGGCGCGCCTGAGGGATGTCACCCAGGGCCGGGAGCGCGTCTTCGATAGTCAGCTCGAGAATGTCGGCAATCGAGTACCCGTTGAATTTGACGGCCAGCGTCTCCTGATTGTAGCGGCGTCCGTTACAGACTTCGCACTGCACGTAGACGTCGGGCAGGAAGTTCATCTCGATGCGCCGCTGGCCTTCGCCCTGGCAGGCCTCGCAGCGTCCACCCTGCACGTTGAAGGAAAAGCGGCCGGCTTTGTAGCCGCGCTCACGGGATTCAGGCAGCATGGCGAAGAGATCGCGGATGGCGGTGAACACGCCGGTGTAGGTGGCGGGATTGGAGCGCGGGGTGCGTCCGATGGGCGACTGGTCGATCCGGATCGCCTTGTCGAGCAGATCGAAGCCTTTGATCTTTGAGTGTTGCCCCGGGGTTTCTCGCGAACCATAGAGCTCCTGGGCGAGGGCGCGGTAGAGGATATCGTTGACGAGGGTGCTTTTGCCCGAACCGGAGACGCCGGTGACCACGGTCATAACGCCGGCGGGAAATTTCACGGTCAGGTTCTGCAGATTGTGGCTGCGGGCGCCCTCTACGGTGATCCACTTGCCCGTCAGCGCGCGCGGCACCAGCCGGTGCAGGGTCGAGATCTCGCCGGCAAGATAGCGGCCGGTGAGAGATGCCGGCGCAGCCATGATGGCTGCAGGCGGGCCCTCGGCGACCACCTGGCCTCCAAGGCGTCCGGCGCCAGGGCCGAGGTCGAGCACGTAGTCGGCGTGGCGGATGGTCTCTTCGTCATGCTCGACGACAAGAACGGTGTTGCCCAGGTCGCGCAGGGATTCGAGCGCGTGGATCAAACGCTGATTGTCACGCTGGTGCAGGCCGATGGAAGGCTCGTCGAGCACGTAGAGGACGCCGCGCAGGCGCGAGCCGATTTGCGTGGCGAGCCGGATGCGCTGGCCTTCTCCGCCGGAGAGGGTGGCGGCGTTGCGGTCGAGAGCGAGATAGCTGAGGCCAACGGCATTCAGGAATTGGAGGCGCTCGACAATCTCTTTTCTGAGCCGTTCGGCGATGAGAGCTTCGCGGGCCGAGAAGCTGATGCCGCGGGCGCGATCGAGAGCGCGATCCATGGGCAGCGCCGTGAAATCCGCGATGGACATGCCGTCGATGGTCACCGCCAGCGATTCGGGGCGAAGGCGGCGGCCTTTGCACGCCGGGCATTCGGAGGCCGACATGTACTGCATCATCCAGTCGCGATACGTGTCGGAGCGCGCTTCCTCGAGATTGTCGCGCAGCCAGGCGAGAATGCCGTGGAATCCTGTGCGTGGCGCCTCGGTCTGCGGCGGGCCGCAGAGCAGCAGATCCTGCTCTTTGAAGGTGAGCTGCTCGAACGGCTTCTTCAGGTCGACCTTGTAGCGCTGCGCGGCGAGGTTGATGAGGCGGATGAGGTATTGCGAGGCGGAGCCCGGACCAAGCGCGCCGTCCAGCAGCGGCTTCGACCAGTCGGTGATCACTTTGGCGGGATCGAAGTCGTAAATGCTGCCCAGACCGTGGCACTCGGGGCAGGCGCCATAGGCGGAGTTGAACGAGAAGCTGCGCGGCTCGAGTTTGGGCACATCGAGGCCGCAGTCGGGGCAGGCCATTGAGGAGGAATACAGCTGCTCATCTTTTGGAGTGCCGACGAGAACGAGCCCGTTGGCCATCTGCAGGGCTTTCTCGACGGAGGAGAGCAGGTTCTTCTCAATGCCCGGCTTGAGGACCGCGCGGTAAACGATAGCTTCGATGGTGTGGTTCTTGCGCTTCTCGAGGGCGGGCGGCTCGGCCAGATCGAGGATTTCGCCGTCTACGCGGGCGCGAAAGCCCTGCTGATCGAGCTTATCGAGCAAATCTCTGAACTCGCCTTTGCGTCCGCGGACGACGGGCGCGTAGATGGTGATGCGTTCTCCGGGGGAAAGCGCCAGAATGCGTTCGACAATCTGCTCCGGGGACTGGCGCGAGATCTGGCGGCCGCAGCGCGGGCAGTGGGGCACGCCGACCGAGGCGTAGAGCAGCCGCAGATAGTCGTAGATTTCCGTGATGGTTCCCACCGTGCTGCGCGGGCTGCGACTGGTAGTCTTCTGCTCGATGGAGATCGCGGGCGAAAGGCCTTCGATCGAGTCCACATCGGGCCGCTCGATCTGATCGAGAAACTGCCGCGCGTAGGCGGAGAGGGTTTCAACATAACGCCGCTGGCCTTCGGCATAAATGGTGTCGAAAGCGAGCGAAGACTTGCCGGACCCGGACAAGCCGGTCACCACCGTGAGCGTGTTGCGGGGAATCTGGACGTTGATGTCGCGCAGGTTATGCTGGCGGGCGCCCCGCACGGTGATTTGGGTGATGGCCATGGGTAGTGAAGGATGACTGTAGTACCGAAAAGTTGCAGGTGGGTCGCTCCGTTTACCAGTTGCAAAACGGGAAGCGAGCGCTAGAATCGGGAAAGATCAGCCTTCCGGTATCTTAGTTGGCAACAGAAAAGTGGGTCAACGTGTGTGCTTTTCTGTTAAGAATGACTTCGGAACACTGGAACGAAGCACGCTGACCGCATCGGCGCATCTGAAGTTGGTGGGAGAACCGAAAGGAATATGCAGCAGGCAATCGATACCCTGATGCTGGTTTGTGCAACATTTGCGTCCCTGGCATTTGGGGTCCTGCTCGCGTATGGCTTTTGCCGTGCGATCTTTGTGTTGCTCCGCCAGCATGCCGGCCAGGTAGCCGCGCAACGAGCCCGGTCGCAGATGGTGGCACCCGTTTCGCACGCCGACTCCGTCTAAAATTTTCCTCCCCTTCACGCAGGGTACGACATTTGTTCGGGAGAAGCCGAGCGGGTTGTGATTCCGCCTATCTGACAATTTCAGGCCTGGACCTCCGCCCGCACTTCGATCGCAGAGGCGATTTCCGCCAGTCGCCGGTACGACTCCAGGCGATCGCCAAGGTCCCAGGTGTCGGTGACAGCGATGATTTCGTCGGCACCGGTCGCTGCGATCAGGCGCTCAAGGCCGGCTTTCACCGTGGCGTTCGATCCGACGATGGCCGCGCCCAGTTTGCTCTCCACCGCTGCCCGCTCCCAGTCCGTCCACAGCGAGTCCATGGAATCGACGGGCGGAAGCAGCTCGACCGGCTGATTGCGAATAAGAGCCAGGAAGCGCTGCTGCGCTGTGGTAAACAAGCGCTGCGCGGCGGCGTCGGTCGGGGCGGCGATGACGGCGACCCCGACAATCAGATACGGCTGGCGCAGGGTCGCATCGGAGGCGGCGATGGCTCGGAACTGGGTCCGGTAGAGCCGCGCGGCTTCGCAGAGGCGATCCGGCGCGAAGTGCGCGGCGAAGGCGAAGGGCAGTCCCTGCTGCGCCGCGAGCCGGGCGCTGAAATCGCTGGAGCCCAGGAGGGTGATGGGAACGCGGCTGTCCTGGCCGGGAAAGGCATGGACAGCCTGGCCGGGGCACGCGGGACCGAGGTAGGCGCGTAGCTCTTCGAGCAACTCGGGAAAGTCGTCGCCTGACTGGCGAAGGTCGCGGCGCAGGGCGCGCATCGTGGCGAAGTCGCCGCCCGGAGCGCGTCCCAGCCCGAGGTCGATGCGGCCGGGATAGAGAGCCTCGAGGGTGCCGAACTGTTCGGCAACCACCAGGGGCGGGTGATTGGGCAGCATGATGCCCCCGCTGCCCACGCGCAGAGTGTTAGTGGCGGCGGCAACATGGCCGATGAGGACGCTGGTCGCCGAGCAGGCGAGTCCCGCGATGGAGTGATGCTCGGCCAGCCAGAAGCGGCAGTAACCCCACTGCTCGGCGCGGCGCGCCAGATCGACGGAGCGGGCGATGGCCGCGCCTGGAGCTTCGCCAGGGCGCAGGGTGACCAGATCGAGAATGGAAACGGGAAGAGCCACGGGCATTGGATGATGGACGGTGCAGGCAGGGTTCAGCCGTGGCCTACGCCTGTCCGCAGCGGCGTAAAGCCTATTCTTCGCGGATTGCCTCCATGGGGTTGACCGACGCCGCGCGTCCTGCGGGAACGATGAAGGCCAGGGTGAGCACGGCCAGCAGGAGCGCCAGGGTGGCCGCAGCTACCCCCAGACTGGCCGCGGTAACGCCGTAGAGCAGCGACTCGAGCAGACGGCCGGCGAGGAAGGCCAGGGCCGCTCCGGCGATAACGCCGATGCTGATGCGAGAAGCAGCGGTGCGAGCCAGAGTATGAACAATCTGCTGCCGTTGCGCGCCGAGCGCCATGCGAATGCCGATCTCGCGGCGGCGATCGACGACGCTGCGCGCGAGGATGCCGTAGAGGCCGGTGGCGACCAGGGCGAGGGCAAGCAATGCAAATCCGCCGGAGACGCTGGAAAGGAGGCGCTGGCGGCTGAGGTTGTCCTGAACGGCCTGGTCGAAGGTGTAGATCTTGGGCGGGGCAGCCCCGGGCAGGACCTCGGCGGTAGCGTGCCGAATGGCGTCGGCGGCGAGGCCGTTGTTCGCGCTGCGCACGGCCAGCTCCTGGAGGACGAAGGGATGGCTCTGCTGCTCAGCCATCTCATAGACGACCATCGGCGCCGGAGTGAGCAGGCTCTGCATGTGGGCGTCTTCGGCTACGCCGACGATACGGAAGGCATCAGGCGCGTTCGCCGGGGCGTCTTTGGATGGATGTTTGGGTGGCAGGCCGTCGCCTGCGGTGATAGTGCGGCCGATAGGGTCCTGTCCTGGAAAGAAGAAGTTTGCCGCGGAGCGGCTGACGACGCCAACCTTGTCTCCGGAAACGTCAGCGCGCGCGAAAGGACGTCCCTCGAGAATCGCGGTGCCCATGACGGTGAAGTACCCCGGCGTGACCGCCTGATCCCAGACCAGGTCGCTGTGGTGGAGGTTGCCGCGGCCGTCGCGGGTGAAGAAATCGGAGCTGTTGGACCAGCCTCGCACCGGCAGCATCGAGGTCAGAGTGGCGGCCTGGATGCCGGGCGTGGCTTCGAGGGTGTCGACGAGCTGGAAGCCTTTCCGAATCTGGGCCTGATCCGTGGGATCGCTGTTTTGGTAGTTGAGCTCGGCCAGGGTAACACCATGCGGGGAGAAGCCCGAGTGTTCGCGCAGGTAGTTACGCAGCGTTCCGGTGAGCAGGAGAGCCGCATAGATGAGGACAATGCCCAGCGCGACCTGAGAGGGAATGATCCAGCGGCCCATGCGGGTGGTCCCGCGCTGGGTGTGGATGGCGCGGAGGTCGAGAGCCGGCGCGATGCGGGAGGCGCGCCACGCGGGCCAGAGGCCCGCGAGCAGTGCAGCGCCGAGGCTGAGCACAACCGCGAAGAGGACGATGACGGCTCCGACCTGCAGGCTCAGCACCAGCGGTTCACCGGCGGGCGTGATGAGCAAAAGGAGCGCGTGGGCCAGCTGCCAGCCCAGAAAGCTGCCGAGGACGAGGCCGGCGACGGCAAGCAGGACCGTCTCGCTGAGAACCTGGCCGATAAGGCGGTTGCGGGCCGCCCCGAGCGCGCTGCGCACGGCGAATTCATGCAGACGGCTGCTGACGCGGGAGAGAATCAGCAACGCGGTATTGACAGCGCAGAGCAGCATCATGAGGACGCACAGGCCTTCAAGCGCCACGAGCGAGGTTTGATACTGGGTGCGCAACCAGGAGACGCCGGTGCGGCCGGGAACGACGCCAACTCTGAATCCGCCGCCAAAAATGCCGGAACCATACGCCTCGTGGGTGGGGTCGGCGTCGTCGAAGATCAACTTTTCGGAAGCGGCGAGCGCGGCCTGAGCCGTGGTAACGCTCTGGCCGGGTCTGAGGCGGCCCATGACCTGGAGCCAGAAATCATCGGCTCCGTCGATCATGGCGAATTTGGGCTGCTGGGCTTTCACGAACGTCAGAGGAACCAGGATATCCATCCGGGTCTCCGGGCTGATGCCCTCGAAGCCCGGCGGCAGGATGCCAATTACTGTGAGGTCCACCTTGTCGAGGCTCAGGGTGCGGCCGAGGACGCCGGGATCGGCGTTGAAATGCGTACGCCAGAAGTCGTAACTCAGCAGGGCTTCGGGGACAAAGGGCTGCCCGCGCTGGCCGGATTTCAAATCGAAGGCGCGGCCGAGATACGGGTGAAGCTGGAGGACGGGGAAGACGGTGCCGGTCGCCATCCCTACCGAGACCGGGCTGGAGCTGCCGTGTTCGGAGAGTGGGACCGAGGGATTGAGCCACCAGGCGAAGATACCGCTGGTCGCCGTCTGGTGTTCGCTCATCGCTTTGTAGAGCGGGTAGGTAAGCCAGAGATCCTTATCGCCATTGGCCGAGAGGGTGTAGCGCACCAGCCGTCCTGGTTCGGGGACGGGCAGGCTCTTCAGCAGAATGGAATACGTCAGCAGGAAGATGGCGGTATTCGCGCCGATGCCGAGGGCGAGGGTAAAGATCGCCACCAGCGCGTAGCCCGGCGACTTGCGCAGCTGGCGAAGAGCGAAGCGAACATCCTGTCCAAAAGAAAGCATCGTGCAACCTCCCGAATTGAGAACCGCGATGGTTACAGACCCGTGGCCTATTCCGAACGCAGCGCTTCCACCGGATCGACCCCCGCGGCGCGGCGCGCGGGCACGTAACTGGCGGCGAGGCCGCACAGGCCCAGAGCGAGGACAACCAGCAGAATCGTGGCCGCGTCCCAGGCCGCGGCTCCGTAGAGAAACGCGCGCATCACCCCGCTCGCTGCCCATGCCACGACAAGACCGATGCCGACTCCGACGGCAAGCAGGAGGACGGCATGGCGAAGGATGAGCCAGAGAATATCGCGCTGCTGTGCCCCGAGGGCCAGACGAATGCCGAGTTCGCGGGTTCGCTGGCTCACCGAGTAGGCGAGCAGACCGTAGATGCCGGCGACGGCGATCAGAAGCGCGGCGAGGCCGAAGATACCGAGCAGCCGGGCGGCCAGGGTCTGTCCACCGAGCGCATCGCTGACCACCTGCTGCATGGGCTCCAGATCTTCCACCGCGGTCTCGGGCTGCAGTTGGTGGACCTGCCGGCGGATCGTGTCTTCAACTGTCTTGGGTGCGAGGCGGGTGCGAACCGCCAGATCCATGTGAAAGGCAGCAAGGATCGGATAGAACTCGTCGGTGGTCCGCAACTGGTCGAGGTTGAGATCCATCTCAGGCAGCGCCGCCTGGCCGGGGCTGTCCTGTTTGGCGTTGTCCACCACGCCCACGATCGTCGCCCACTGGCGTGGCTTGCCTTCGTCACCTACTTCGACCTGCTGGCCCAGAGGATTGGTGTGGGGGAACTGGCGGTCAACGAAGGTGCGATTGACGAGCACGGCGACAGGGGCGGGGGGGCCGTCTTCGCTGTCGAAGAAGCGCCCGGCCAGCAGGCGAATTCCCATGGCGTGGTAATAGCCGGCAGTCGTGGCGCGCACCTGGGCATGAACCACCTGGTCCGGGGCGGCTTGCGGAAGACCTTTCACCTTGACGCCGTCATCGAAGTTCCACTGCGGCTCGAGCGGGCGGACGGTGACGAATCCCGCAGAGAGCACGCCCGGAATGTGCTCGAGCTTCTCCGCGAGCGGCTGGTAGAAACTCTGGATGATATTGGGGGCGGTTGCGGAGTTGGAGGTCCACCACATGCCATGCGTGGGCAGATACAGCGATCCGGTGACCACATTTCCTGTGTCAAAGCCCAACTGGGCGCGACGGAGGCTGAGGAGCGTGCGCATCATCAGGCCGGCGGCGACCAGCAGGGTCAGAGTGAGAGTGATTTCGGTGACCACAAGGCTGTCGCGCCAGAGCGCCTGTCGCCGGCTCGTGCCCGCGGCAGCGGTGCCCTCGCGCAGACCTTCCTGCGCGGGAACGCCGGACGCGTGCCAGGCCGGAGCAAACCCGAAGAGCAGCGCGGAAAGACACGATGCGGCGAGAAGAAACAGCAGCACGCCGGCGTTGATGTGGATATCGGCGCCATAGAGAAGGGAGTTGGCGAGGTAATGCTGGAGCAGGCGCAGGGCGAGCCAGGCAATACCCAGGCCCGCGGCCGCTCCCGCCAGGCTGAGCAGCAGGCTTTCGGTGAGGAACTGGCGCGTGATGCGGCCCCGCGGGGCGCCGAGCGCCGCGCGAACAGCGATCTCACGGCGGCGGCTGCTGGTGCGGGTGAGGATGAGCCCGGCAACGTTGGCGCAGGCGATCAGCCACACGGCAATCACGGCCCAGTCCAGCGCGAAGAGAGCGCCACGCGAATCCCGGGTAACGAAGGAGTGGTAGTCGACGAGGCGGATTGTCTCGCCCTTCATTTCGTCTTTGGGGAAATCGCGGAGTAGCTGTGCGTGGACGCCGGTCAGCTCCGTCTCCGCCTGAGCCGCCGCGACGCCGGGGCGCAGAAGCGCGATCGGCTGCAGCACACCGCTGCCCCGGTCCTGCAGGGACTTGTCGTCGACGTTGAGCGGACTGATGATCTCCTCGCCGGTGTTGGGGGGAAAGAGAACGCCGGGAGGCAGGACGCCGATAACGGTGTAGGGGTCGCCGTCAATGGGTACGGTGCGTCCAAGGATCGAGGGATCGGAGTCATAGAACTTCTTCCAGACGCCATCGCCGAGGACGAGCACACTGGTGTGACCCGGCTTGCTGTCATCCGCGGTGAAGCCGCGGCCCAGCCGGGGGCGCACGCCAAGCACCTGCAACAGGTTCGGAGTAACCATCAGCTCCGGGACGAGCTGCGGATTGTCGATCCCGCCCAGCGTAGGGAGTTGGAAGGTGTATCCGACGATGCCCTCGACGGAATGGGCGCGAGCCGCATAGTCCCGAAGGTCCTGCAGGGAGAAGGAATCCGACGCGTTCGTGTCTCCGGTCTGGTTAACACACTGCATGGCCACGAGCCTGCTTTGGTGGCCGTAAGGCAGCGTACGCAGAATGACCTGCTCGATCACCGAGAACATAGCGGCATTCACGCCGATGCCGAGTCCCAGCGTGAGAATCGCGGTGATCGTGAAAGCGGGCGACTTTCGAAGCTGGCGGAGCGCGTAGCGCAGGTCGGCACTAAAATTGTGAACCAGCGTGCTCAAGCGGCGGGGTCTCCAGAGTTAGAGCAGCAATTGTAACGCCGTAACCGACAGGGCATCCGCGGCCGAAGTGCTGCCTTTCTCATAGGTTGCGGGAGAAAGCTGTCCGGTTACGGAAAGCGGTGTTCGAAAATGGGCACTACGGGACCCCGTGGGCAGGTCGCATTCTATTAGCAAATCAGTCAACCCCATCGCACAATCTCACATCGAATTGAAGCAACGTAAGCAGTCCACCTCGAGGAGTTGCTGGTGGGGTTCCCGATTCGGGTCGATGGCGTGCTTCGCGGCATGAATCACGAAGCGAATTGCAAATTGACGGTGTGGAAGGAATCGTCCAGCACCGGCCGCGTCTATCTCCGCTGCCTGATCGCGGAGGAACCTGAGGACCTGCCGAATGGCTCGTACACCCTCTTCTTTGGCGAGTACAGACTTTTAACCCGCAAGTGGGAGGGGCACTGGCTTCTGCGCTATCTTCCGCAAGGCATTCATCTGGAACAGGCTGCCTGATATCTGAGCTCGAACAGCACGCCAGTGGCATTCGGGTCTCGACGTTCGGCCAGGCGACGAGCGCGCTCCGTTCGCGTATTGTCGATTTGCAGACGCTCTTCCGCTTCTGACTTTCGATGATGCGACTCATTTCCCCTGGCCGCGCAGGGCTCCTGGCAGGCCTGCTGCTTGCGAGTATTTGCGTCCCTGCTGCTGCGTCCGCGCAGGAAACAGTCTCGATCGACGCGCACGCCCAAACCACACCTTTCTCTCATTTCTGGGAGGAGATGTTCGGTTCCGGCCACGCCATTCTCTCGCTGCGCGCCGGCTATCGCGACGATCTCCGCTCGGTGAAAAGCGTCACCGGCTTACGCTACGTGCGCGCTCACGGCATCCTCGACCAGGAGGTCGGCAGTTACAACGAAGATGAGCACGGTAACCCGGTCTATAACTGGGGCTATGTCGATGAAAGTTACGATGGTCTGCTGACCAACGGCGTGCGGCCGCTGGTGGAGATCAGCTTCATGCCGACCAAGCTGGCGTTCAATCCCCTGGACCTCCACGTCTTCTGGTACCACCCCAACGTTTCGCCTCCGAAAAGCTGGGAAGCGTGGGACGCGTACATGACGGCGTTCGCGCAGCACCTGGTGCACCGCTACGGCATCGGAGAAGTTTCGCAGTGGTACTTCGAAGTATGGAATGAGCCCAATATCGATTTCTGGGGCGGAATTCCCCGCCAGGCCAGTTACTTTGAGTTGTACGCTCACACCGCACGCGCCCTGAAGAAGGTAGATTCCCGGCTGCGCGTGGGCGGTCCCGCAACCGCGGCTGCCTCGTGGGTGCCCGCGTTTCTGGATTACGTGACAAAGAACCATGTGCCCATCGACTTTATCTCCAGCCATGGCTACGCGGACGATACCGTCGAGAACCTTTTCCATACGGACGAAACGATTCCCGAGGACGATCGCGTTTGTCGCGCGATCGAGAAAGTGCAGAACCAGATTCGCGCCTCCGCGCTGCCCAGCCTGCCTCTCTTCTGGACCGAGTGGAATGTGCAGGGCCTCGACGACTCCCGCGATACCATCTTCGTCGGGCCGGGCGTGGCCAATACCATCCGCCAATGCGATGGCCACGTCACCATGATGTCCTTCTGGACCTTCTCGGATGTATTCGAAGAAGGCGGCCCTATCCCAATCCCGTTCGAAGGACACTTTGGACTGATCGCGAAGGGCGGCATCCGAAAACCGAGCTATTACGATTTCGCTCTGCTCCATCATCTGGGCGATGCCCGCATCCCGCTCGCGTCGAAGGACGTGATCGCGACCCGCGCGGCAGACGGAACGCTCCGCATCGCGGCCTGGAACATTGTCGATCCAGGCATGCAGGGTGTCACCCGTACCCTGAGCCTCGTCTTTTCCGGCGTGCCGCCGGATACGCCAGTTTCCATCGAGCGCGTCGACAGCGAGCACGGCAATGTGCTGCCGAAGTATCGCGCCATGGGCAGCCCGGCTGATCCCACGCCGGAACAGGTGAGGGAACTGAATCGCGAAACCGATCCCGGCGCGCCGCTGCAGACGCACCTGCAGGGTGACGCGCTGAATTTCACGCTGACGCCTAACGCTTTGGTACTGGTCGAGCTGAAGTCATTCTCTCGGTCAAATTGATCTTGGCTGGCCGCCCGTCACCGCTGGTCAGCGTTGCATTCCATCGCCGCCGCTCTCGAAGACCAGGTGCGCTTTGCCGGTCGCCGGATTGGTGAGCAGCACCGGGGTGACCGCAAAGGCCGTCTGCAGGTGATCCTCGGTGAGCACTTCTGCGGAAGAACCATCCGCGAGGACTCGCCCATGGTCAAGCAGCAGCAGCCGGTCGGCAAACTGGACGGCGAGGTTCAGATCGTGCACCACGCCGACCACGACAACGTCCTTCTGCGACGCGAACACCCGCACCTTCTCCATGAAATCGATCTGGTGGCGGATATCGAGGAAGGTGAGCGGCTCGTCGAGGAACAGGTAACGGCTTGTCCCTTCCAGCGGGCGCCAGATCTGCGCCAGCACGCGGGCAAACTGCACCCGCTGCCTTTCGCCGCCGCTGAGCGTACCGTAGCTGCGGTCCGCCATCCCGGTCACGTCGAAGAAGCGCATCACCTCGTCGCAGATCGCGAGATCGTCCGCGCCGGGACGCGCTCCAAAGTGCGGGTAGCGGCCCATCAGAACCAGCTCGCGCACCGGAATGGAGAACGCGACTTCGATGGCCTGGGAGAGTACCGCCCGCCGCCGCGCGAGATCACGCTCCCGCCAGTGCGCCGCGTCGAGCCCATCGTAGAGAATCGTGCCCTCGCCTGCCCGCAGCAGCCGCGCCAGCAGCCGGATCAGTGTGGACTTGCCCGCTCCGTTGGGGCCGAGGATCAGGTGCAGCCGCCCGGGCTCGAAGCGTGCGGAGACCCGGTCGATCAGCGGGCGGCCGCCGGCACGGAAGACGAGATCGGTCGCAGTCAGCATGACTCAGGAGAGATACTCCCGGCTGCGCAGCAGGGAAAGGAAGACCGGCACCCCCACCACTGCGGTGACGATCCCGATGGGCAGTTCGGCGGGGCGCAGGGAGACCCGCGCAATCAGATCGGCGACGCTGAGCAGCGTTCCCCCCAGCAGCGCGCTGCCGAGAATGAGGAAGCGATTGTCAGGGCCGCGCACGATGCGCAGGATATGCGGCACGATGAGTCCAACAAAGCTGATGACCCCGGTAAAGGCCGTGGCCACGGCGACCATAAGCACGTTGATGGTGAGCACCGTCCACTTCAGGCGGCCGACGTTGACGCCGAGCGCGACGGCCTCGTCTTCGCCGATCATCAGCGCGTTGAGGGATTTTGCAAAGGCAATGGCCGGCAAAAGTCCGCCGACCGTGGCGATGCCGACGACGATGACAGAGTTCCAGTCCGCGCCCGAAAGCGTGCCCAGGTTCCAGTAAATGATGGAACGGGCCGCCGGATCGCGGGCGACGTACGACAGGAAGCCGATGCCGCTCATGAAGAGTGCGTTGATGGCCAGGCCGGTGAGCAGGAGACGCAGGATGGAGCTCCGGCCCTGCTGTTTGGTGTGCGCCAGCGCGAAGACCAGATAGGTGGAAAGCACACCGCCCGCGCAGGCTGCCAGAGGAAGCGTCCAGCCGCCCAGGTTGATCCTGAGCAGCGCGCCGAAAACATAGAAAAGAGCCGCGCCGAAGGCCGCGCCGCTCGAAGTGCCCACCAGCCCCGGCTCGACAATCGGATTGCGAAAGAGCGCCTGCATCAGCGTTCCGCCCACTCCCAGGCAGGCCCCCACCAGCAGGCAGAGAATCGCTCGCGGAACCCGCAGCTCAATGAAGATGCGCTGATCAAGCGGCAGGTCGGCGCGCCCGGAAAGCTTGCCCCACACCGCGGAGGCCATGTCATGCGCGGAGAAATCCATCGCACCATAACGAATGGAGGCGACAGTGGTGGCCATCATCAGCAGGAACAGCGCCACCAGCCACCAGCGGTCCGCTCGGCGAGCGTTCATTGGTGGATGAGCTTGGCCAGCTGGAGGATAGCCTCGCCGGTCCCCGGCCCAAAGTACATCAGCTCGTGTTCCGGAACCCGGTAGATCCGGTTGTGGCGGGCTGCATCGGTTTCCGCAACGCCAGGCAGTGCCTTTGCCTGATCCATCCCGCCCAGGCGGTCGAAGCCATATTCCGTCATCAGGATGACCTGAGGGTTGCTCTTCGCGATGATTTCCGGCGACACCATCCGCTGCATGCCCCGCTGTTGGATGGCCATTTGCCCGCCTGCCAGCTCGACCATCTTATCCGCCGTGCCGGCGTCGCCTCCGCCCCCGTTGCCGACCAGAAGGTAGACGTTCGAAGCGCGGCCGAAATGGATGATGGCTACCCGCGGGCTGGTCTCATATTGCTTCACGGCAGCTGCGGCTTCGGCCATCTGGCGGTCCATCTGAGCGCACAATTCGTCGGCGCGCTTCTCCTTGTGGAAGAAGGCCCCCATCTCGCGCAGCAGGGCTTCGGTGCCGGCCAGCGAGTCGTCCTTCGCCTGAAAGGTCTTCATCGGGACGTGCAGGGCCTGCAGCTGGCGTACAACGTTATCCGGACCGATGTTGTTGTCGTCGATGATCAGCGTCGGATGCAGCGAAAGGATGCCCTCCGCGCTCAGTGCACGGTGATAGCCGACGGTCGGCAACTTCATGATCTCCGGAGGATACGTGCTGGAATAATCGACGCCCACGAGGTTCGCCTGCGCGCCCAGCGCATAGATCATCTCGTTGTACGCTTCACCGATGCAGACGATGCGCTGCGGGCCCGTCGATTCTGCTGTTTTGCTTCTGAACCGGCCGCAGCCCGCGAGCAGACACAAGAGGACGAAAGACGCCAGGAAGGGAAGCCGATTCATAGGAATTGCTTCAGCATACAGGAAGGCCAGGCGGTCTCGGGGGTCGCTACCGGGCGCTGCAAGTCATTTTCGTCCGGGTGCAGGGCGCTGCGAAGGTCACTTCTCCTGCTCCGGTCGCCAGTTCAGAATGACGTTCAGGGAAGAGGCATCAGGCGAGCCCGGAGTGATGATCAAAAACCGCTTCCCGTCGGGAGCGATGTCCCAGCTGATGGGGCCGGTGCGAATACCGGTATCCACCATATTCGTGTCGAACAGAGGCTGGGGAGTGCCGGGTTGGAAGGTGGGCCTGGTACTCACGTCCACCGCCATCATTTTCCAGTCGGTGGAGATGTAGAAAAGCTCTTTGCCGTCGCGGCGCCAGCGGGGCTGGACTCCGCCGCCGTGGGAGACCATCCATTTGCCCCCGCTGGGGTTGGGTGGAAACGGAATCACGTAAATCTCGCTTGGCCGGATTCGTTGGATGTGTAGGCCACCCAGTGGCCGTCGGGGGAAAACTGCCCCTGGTCCTCGTTGCCGGAGGGTGTTGGCGAGCACCAGCGGCTTGTGGCCGCCTTCAACAGAAAGAGCGAACAAATCCGCCCCGTTGGGTGAGGTGATTTGCGCATAGATGAGGTACTTCCCATCGGGCGACCAGCTCTTGGGAACGGACAGACTGTGGGTTCGCAGCAGGATCTCTTCAGCGCCCGCCCCGTTCGCCGGCTTCTGATCAATGCCATCCCTGGCCCTGTAGTACGCGACGTACCGCCCATCGGAAGACCAGATGGGATTGCTGCCCGCGGATGGCCCGAAGGTCAGCTGGGTAACAACTCCTTTTCCGATGTCGGTGATCGAGAGACCGCCGCGACTCTCGCCCAGGAACCGCTTGCCATCCGGGGAAATCATGACCACCGTGCCGGCGTTGGGGATGGCGCCCAGTTCCTTACCCTGCCGGTCGCGCCAGACATATTGCCATGCGGAGGATTGCCCGGTGAGCCAGGCAATCACTCCCTGACCGGAGGTCGAAGCGACCCAGTGGTTATCGACGGCGGGGGCAACTCCCTCGGTTATCGGCCAGGGGGCGCCGGCTGCCTGGAGGCGCTTCATATCGAAGGGCAGCGCCATGGGCGTACCGGAGCGCGTGAACAGAATGGCACCCAGGCGGCTGCCGGGCGGCGGAGCCGCAACTTCGGCAGCGGACTCATCGGGCAGGATGCGCGTGGCTCCCAGAGCACCCATCGAAGCGATCCAGATGCCGGGTCGCGTCAGATCGCCGCCGCGCATGCCCACAAAATGGCGGCCGTCGGGCAGGAAAGAGGGAAAGTACAGCGCCGGATGCCCAGGAAGGTCCGAAAGCGGTCCCCCGGTATCGGACACTCTCTGGGTTCCCATCAGGGCACCAATCAGGATGTCGCCGTTGCGATTCCAGGTACCGCCCAGAGCGCCGGCCGCGTAGGCGTGATTCGGTGTGAGATTCTGCGCGACCTGGACAGCAAGCCCGACACGCTGTTCCAAACCCCGATCGTGGGGGGCGACCAGCTCTGTGCGATTAACGATCCGATCTCTCCATTGAGTGGAGCTCGCTTAATGCACCTGATAAATGGCGCAGCCATGTGGTGGCAGACGAACGGCGATGCTTTTATCTGGTGCCAGTTCGTAGTTATGCCAGATATCGCGGGCACCGTGCATATCTCCCTCCAGACCCAGGCGGGACCACGCAGCGTGTACGGTCACAGCCCGATCCTGCATGTTGAAAAATGCAAAATAGCGTCGAGGTTTGCGCAAGCTGTCTATCTGCGCCTCCCAGACGCGAACCTCCGCAGGATTGAACGGAGAGGTGGTGACAGGATGGCTCTCTGTTGCGTGCTGGTCGATACTGAGCAGTTCCCGGTCCGTCATCAGGGCGCGGGTGCGGTCATCCAACCGAGTCAGGTTAGCGCCCTCGATCAGCGGTGCTCGCGCAAAGGCCCAGAGCGCGAATTCGCTTCGCTCTTCATCTTCCGTCAGCTGCGAGTGTCTTCGATCACCAACGGGAGGATGCGGTGCGAGCCATCCGTCCGGGAAAGCATCGCCATCGACCCAGTTGCCGGGTTTCACGAAGGGCGACCATTGCGCGAACAGATCAAAGGCTTCGCGGAGCCCGATCAAAGAGCTGGGCTTCCGAGGCGGCGCGGCCCAGAAGTCCCAATGTTCCGCGGCGACTCGCCACATCTGTGCGTAGCGGCCCACGAATGGGACATACTCTTGGGGGAATGGCCCCGGCGACAGGCTCAGGATCATCGGGCGTCCGGTCCTGCGGATGGCCTCGCTGATCTGCCGGATCTCCGAGGGGTGGAAGGGATGGTCGCTCACGCAGCCGAGTTTGATGAAGTCCACGCCCCAGTTGGCATAAAGCCTGGCGATGGAATCGTAATAGGCCTGGCCAGCGGCGTTGTCGGCCACGACGTAGAACTCTTTATCCCACGAGCAGGTTGCGGACGTGTCTGCGGCCTGGGCCGCGCGAAAATTCGATCCGGCAATGGGCAGGTCGGCCGCTACCGCCTGCCGCGGAATGCCCAGCATGACATGGATGCCGAACTTCAGGTCGCGCGCATGGAGCCAGGCAACCAGAGGGGCAAAGCCGGTGGCAGTTGCGGCTGAGGGAAAGCGGCTGCGGGCCGGAATCAACCTTCCGTTTCCGTCCAAATTGTATCCAGGCGCGGTACTCCGGGCGGTGGGGTTATCCGTATACCATCCGGCATCGAGCAATGCGTACTGCCATCCGTATTGCCGCAATCCCGCGAGCACCTCAGCGTTAGCCCGAAAGTCCCTTTCTGTCACAGATAATCCGTAGGCATCCCATTCGCTCCATCCCATCGGCGGAGAGGGAGGGGAACCCCGAGCAGGCTGCGGGAACGCACCAGCCAACAGCGCCAGGGAGACGGCAGGAGCAAACAACCAGGTGAGGCACGGCATGTGGAAACCTATACCACAGGAGACAAGACCCAGGAGTTCATCAGAATTGGCAATCGACCAGTTACTTTCTCCTGCCTCAATAGTCCTGACTACTGCGGACAGGGCGTCGGTGCCGGAGACTGCGGATCGAACTGATTGGGAATTCCGCCAAAGCAATACCATGTGGAAGTCAGAGTCGATCCTCTGACTCCCACCAGCCGAAAGCCCGACAGCGAGTGCCCCAACGGCATACCGACGGCCCCGGTAACGATCTCCGTCAGCGGCCCGTCCGACCCAATCGCGTTGTGATGGTAATGACCGGCGAAAACGTATCCGACGCCGGACTTTTCCAGCAGGTCGAGGTAGCTTCGGCGGATGGGCGGGGCAATGTTAAAGTACTGCGCGGCTTCCGTCGGGTCATGAAGGAAATAAGGTATGTGCTGAAACACCACAATCTGGCGACCGCTTGTCCCCGTAGCGTCTGCCAGTGTTTTCCTTAGCCATTCCTCCTGGCGACGCGCCTCATCCTCAGCTTGCTGGGGAGATCCGAGGAGACTCGAGTCCAGAACTACGCCGAAGATTGTCCCTTCTGTAAAAGTGTAATAATCCCGACCGAAAGAGCTGCGATAGGCTTCCAGAGTTGCCGGGGTTGGCACGTTGCCCACGTCGTGATTCCCGGCGACGTTATAAACCGGGATAGACGGGTCCAGTTCCTTGAGGATCCTCTTATATGCGGCAATCTCCGCCTCATCTCCGGTTCGATTCACGAGATCGCCGCAGACAATAACAAATCGCGGGTGCAATCGGTTCAGGTTTGCGACTACGAACTCGAGATTGGCCTGTTCCTGGGCGAAGTTCCTGTCCTTCGCATACATGCCAAGTTGCGGATCGGACAGAACTGCGAAGAACCAATCCTGGGGTGATTGCGCGGCAATAGTGGGCAGCGCGGCGGCTGCCAGAAGCGCCGCGAATAAAAAACGCATGATCTTATCCTTCCCCACAGCTCTTTGCGAGATGTCCGGCGAAGAAAAGCGGAGTTGCGCTCACGCGCAGTCGCTGTCTAAAACTGCAGACGGCCCGCCAGTTGCAGGATCCTGGGGTCGCCCGCGCTGGTGATCTTGCCGAACGTGCTCGCTGCGCTGAGGTTGTTGCCCGGCTGATTGAAGTGCGCATGGTTCGTGGCGTTGAATGCTTCTCCCCGCAACTCCAAATGCCACCGCTCCGTGAGTGCAAAGGTGCGGTGCAATCCACCGTCGATATTGAAGTAATTGATATTGCGGAGCGGATTCCGCGGTTCATCGCCGAATGTACCGAGGGGGTTCGCTTGGAACGCTCCTGGGTTGAAGTACTGGCTCAATACCTGCGCGCGAGAACGCCCCGAGGCCAGGCTGGAGCTGACACCTGGAACCACATCGGCGCGATCAAGATTTACGCCGCTTCTGGAGTTATCCTGTCCGGAAATGACCGTGAACGGTTGTCCGTTGGCCCATGTTGCAATGCCGGTAAGGCCCCATCCGTTGGTGAGCACGCGCAGCCATCGTTGCCCGGAATGGACGCCCGGTAACTGGCCCACTCCGCTGAACAGGAATGCGTTCGGCACATCTTCATTGCCCAGGCCGTTGTTGAAGGACGGGTTAAAGGGATCCGGGTTGGTCAGAGCCAGTTGCTGATCAGAGGACTGATTGTCTGTTACTTTCGAGCGCGTGTAATTGGCGACAAAGGTCAGGCCTTTGCTGAATCGCTTCTCGAGAGTCAATTGCAGGGCGTTGTAATGGGACCATCCCTGGTTGTTCATTTCGATCATGGAGGCATAGTTCGGATACAGCTGTCTTCTTTGGTTTGTATTGCTGACCGTCGCCCCCGGCCCGTAAATGGCAGGATTCTGTTCATTATTATCCTGCAGATTCACTCCCCGATCGCCCACATAGGCAGCCCGTGCCAGCAGATTGCTCGCGAGCTGCTGCTCCACTGTGATATTGATTGCCTGAACATAGCCCAGGTGCCACTTGGGGTCAAAGAACTGGTAAGTCAGGGGCTTGATGAACTTGGTGGTCGGTCCGGGGTTGATGGGGGCAAACGGAGGAAACGGATTTTGTTGCCCTGCACTTCCGTAGGGATCGGAAAAGTTGACGCCGTTGAGGCTGGCGCTTGGGCTGAATGGAGCGTTTTGCACGAAGTTGTTCCACAGCACCATAAAGGGCTGAATGTAGAACATCCCAATACCGCCGCGCAGTACGGTGGGCCGATTTCCCGAGCGAAGCGAGTAGGCAGCACCGATTCGCGGAGAGAAGTTGCTGAGGTTGTCCCACATACCACCGTTGGGAAATCCGGGATCGCCTGCAAACAGAAGCCCGGGAGGCGCCAGCGGGAATCGGGTGGACTGAGCACCTGCGATATACCCGCCAATTTGACCTTTGTCAGGGTCCGTATAGGGAAAGAATGGTTCCCAGCGCAATCCAAGACTGACATTCAGCTTTTGGCTCGCATGCCATTCCTCCTGGGCGAATGCTGCAAATTGATGGCCGCGGGTGTATTTCGCTTTTCCTGCAGTCTGGGTAAAACTGTACACATCGCCGAGCAGGAAATCCGCCAGCGCGTTGCCGGTTGCATAGCCGTTGAAGTTATAGATAGGTTCCTCTTCATAGCCGGTGGCGGAATCGAATCGGAGATAGGGAGCATATTCGGCGCCCACGAAGAGCGAGCTTCTCCCGCGGACATAGTTCATCAACTCCGAGCCATCGATTTCTTCCTGGTACCATTTGCCGGGAGGGGATGAGCGACCTGTTCCCCAGCCAGAGAATCCCGTCACGCTGACGCCGGTTTCGCGGAATCGCGCGGCAGGTTCCGCGACTCCGGTGCTTCCGAAGTCAAAGATCGAGAACGGCGCGCTGGTGGATTGCACGGAGTTGAGGACCAGCATATCGACAACGAAGGAGTTGGCCAGGTGCGGGCTGATGCTGAACGTGTCGCTCGCCTTTCCTTCGCTGGTCGTTTGCGTCTGGCCCAGTCCATAGTTCAGCAGCGTGCCGTTGCCATTCCATCCGAGAGCCGAGTAGTTTACGAAAAAGGCGCTGGCCATGAGTTGATGTCGCCCGAGCGTGTAATCGAGTTTTCCCAGACCCTCGTAGTTGCGCGTTGCGCTGGGCAGCGAATAAAGAAGTTCGCCGTTGGCCGCCGACGAGGTCGGAATATCGGAAAGCATATTGGCGCTGATCGGATTGAACAGCGTTGGCGAAATGGAGTTTCCCGAGAACGGCTGTCCTGTCGACGGATTCTTAATGGTTGTCGGGAAGATGCCCTGTCGCTCCGCCGCTGTCGGTACAAAGGCGACATTCGCTTCACTGACATTGTTGATCGTGGTTCCCTGGAAACTCGCAAAGTAAAAGAGTTTGTTCTTCAGGATTGGGCCGCCAATGACACCCCCGAACTGATTGCGCTTCAGTGCATCCTGCGTTGCTGCGAAGTAATTAATGGCATTCATGTCGCCATTGCGAACATATTCAAATACCACCCCATGTATCTGGTTGCTTCCGGATTTAGTAACGATGTTGACGACGGCACCGCCCACCCCACCGAAACGCGCGTCAAAATTGTTTGTCTGAACACTGAACTCGTCCAGGGCGTCGGGATTGGGGAAAGTGGCGTTCAGATTCGAGATCAGATCCTGATGGGGCGACCCGTCCAGATTGTAACTAACCTGGTCGCCGTAGGTTCCATTTACCGAGTAAGAGACCTCGTTGCCACTGTTTGCATAGGTATCGTTATATTCACCCGGACCCGTAACGACGCCCGGAGCCATGGTGACCAGCGTCGCCGCGTTCCTGCCGTTGAGCGGAAGATTCTCGAGATACTGGCGGCCGACGATCTGATGCAGCGTGCCCGACTCCGTATCGATTACTTCCGCGTTCGACTTCACGACGATCTGGGTTGCTGTGGAATGCAGTTGCAGACTCACGTTCACTGTGGCCGGCGCGTTTACGTTGAGCGTGATGCCGGTTTGCTGATATGCGGCGAAACCCGGCGCCGAGACATACAGCTCATAGGTGCCGGGCGCCAGAAAATTGAAGAGATAGCGTCCATGGCTGTCGGAAGTGGTGGCCGTGCTGACCCCCGTTCCGTTGTTTACGAGTTGGATGGCGGCTGAGGGCACCAGGGCGCCGGTTTGATCTGTAACCGCGCCGCTCAGAGTGGCGGTCGGTACCAGCTGCGCGGTCAATGCGCACGGCAGCACAAGAACGAGCGCCATCAAGGCGGAGAATCCGACGCGCCACACGATGGTCTTCGGATGCGTGTGGCGATCGCTTCGACTACCCGAGCGGGGGTTTTCTTTTGGAACGGCCGTACCGGGTTGGTTCGCCGCGATTGTGGACTCGGTGTTGAACCGGTGGATTTGGCGCTCTTCCAACACGCCTGCGCGCACGCTCTTTTTCATCTGACCTCTCCCAACGCTTCTTCCTTCGGGTTGTGCCGCATCGCCGGAGTGCAAAGCCTTCAGGGGAAAAAAGCCTGGGCCGGTCGAGCGGGATGTATGGCTGGCAATACCCGATTGGAGGCAGTTTGAGAGAATATCCCGCGGCTGCCAAGGGGTTAGCAGCGGGAAAACATAGCGAATCCAGGCTTTCACATGCGCTTTCACCCGTTTTTTAATGCTCTTTTAACGAGCCCTCCAGGGAAGCGTCGCAGGTACAAAATCCAGCGTGACAGTCGCCGTTCCTCCGATCCTCGATGTCTCTAATTCGCCGGGATTCAGGTAGTTGGAAGGAGCACCCGGGAGCCCGCGCGAAAGCGGCGCAAGCTGAAACCGCCGGTGTGTATACTGCTGCTGGTCGAGCCCGGCGGCGCGGCACGCATCATGGGGAATCCTCAGACAACCCATCCTCCTGCGCTTGAGGAACAGCTGAAATCTGATCCGAGGTGGCGACTGCTTGATCGCATTCTTGCGACGCCACCTTTCCAGAAGTCGAGCCGCCTGCCTTCGCTCCTCTGCTACCTGGCCGAACATTCTCTTTGCGGTCGCGCTGAGGAATTAACCGAGCAGCGAATCGGCACCGCGATTTTTGGAAAAGCAGCGGACTATAGCCCGTCGGAAGACAGTGCTGTACGTGTGCACGTTCGGCAACTGCGTCTCCGGCTCCATGAATATTTCGCCTGCGAGGGGCGAGACGAACCCATCATTGTCGATATCCCCAAGGGGTCCTATGAGCTGGTATTCCACTCCGCAAACCCTCGTCCAGTCCAGCCCGAGGTCCATGCTGTTGTCCGCGAACCAGCGCCTCCGAAGAAACAGCTCCTTCGCAAAGACATGTTTCTGGTCGGCGCTTTGCTGGCACTGCTGGTGTGCAGCATCGGCTGGTATCGCGCAGCCCGGGCAGCGCCTGATGACACGCAGGTTCCGTGGCCGGTGAGCGCGGTGATCGAGAAGAATGCGCAGACGAAAGTCGTGGTGACCGACGGCAGTTCGATGCTGCGGCTACTGACTCGGAAAAACTTCACCCTCGAGGACTACCTCGGCCCCGGCTTTCTCGCCAGCATCACTCCACCACGCATGGATGACAACCTCTCCAGGTTGGTGAAATACATCTCTGATTCCCAGATCACTTCCTTCGCCGATACGATGATGGCTTCAACGCTTGTTCAGTTGGCAGGGTCGCGCAGCCAGAACATCCTGGTGTGCACCGCGCGTGATCTCAACCGCCGGGACCTGGAACAGGGGAACTTCATCTTTGTAGGGGGCCCTACCTCCAATCCCTGGGTTTCATTGTTCGCCGACAAGCTCAACTTCCAGGTCGTGGAAGACGGGGTTGGAGGGAACATGTACTTCCTGAATAAGAAACCACTGCCCGGGGAACAGCTGACCTATCAGGGTCTCCGTTATACGGGATCGGGCGGCGAGGATTACGCCACCATCGCGTTACTGCCCAGCAGCAGCGGCCAGGGAAATGTGCTGATCCTCCAGGGATTGAGAGAGGAAGGGACCGAAGCCCTCGGTATTCTTCTTGGTATCGCTCGCGATCGGGACGAACTGCGGCATGCTCTGCATATTCCTGATGGGTCACATACCCCGGTCTATTTTGAGGCGCTGGTTCGGGCACGAACCGTGGCGGGAGCGCCCGTATCGATCAGCATCGTCACCACCCGCATCGTTCGTCCCTGAACGCCGCGCTTCCGCATTTCCCGATCAGATGGGCGGGATCCTTGCCAAACGGGGGATTTGCTCGTCGTGTTCGCGTGCGACTCCGGGAAGAATGGTTGAACTGAGAATAGGGGCAGGCGCAGCTCTGATTCCGGCATGCGGAGAGAGGCGCCAAGACGTTTGCAATGAGTCTGCACGGCAGGTGAACCACAACGATTTCACCTTGTTTTGCCGAGCTAAGCCCTTGGCACACCTTTTTCCCTCGCGGAAACTACACCTGTAAATTCAGGCGGTCGGCTACGCAGGGCTTCGAAAATACATCGAAACCTGTCGGCGGCGGCTATCGGTGCATGGGGTTCGCTGCGAACGCTCTGGGAGGCTTTAGGATTATGTTCCACGCGAAAGTTCATGAGGATGAGGGGGGCAACGCGAGCAGAAGACGGCTCGTTGCCCGGATGTGGGTACTGCTTGTTCTGATGGTATGCTCGGCTTTTCAACTGCACGCGCAGATCAATTCGGGTCTCACCGGTTCAGTAAGCGATCCGTCGGGCGCTGCGACTCCTGGCGCCCATCTCACCTTCAGGAATGTGGCGACGGGCATCCTCACCCAGGCGGTTTCCTCGTCCGAGGGTCTCTATGCGGTCAATCTCGTTCCGGGCAGCTATGACGTCACGGCCGAGTTATCGGGCTTCAAGAGATTTCTGCAGAGCGACGTGCTGGTGGAAGTAGGCGCTACGGCCACGCTCAATATCAAGCTGAGCGTCGGCAGCACCAGCGAGACGGTGCATGTGCAGACATCGAACGCTATCCAGATCAATACGACGCAGCCCCAGCTGGACACGATGCTCCCCCCCGCCGAGATCACCAACCTTCCCCTGGAAATCAACGGCAACATGCGTCAGATCAACAGCTTCGCAACGCTGGCGCCGGGCGTCCGGACGGGGCAGTACGGCAGCATCACGGTGGAAGGCGGCGATCCCTACCAGATCAACTCAGCGGGTGCCTACTACAACGGCCTCCAGCTCGACACCGCTTCTGCTATTAATTCCAACCCGCCCTATGAGATGGTGGATGAATTCCGAGTGCTGCGCTCGACATTCTCGGCGCGCTACGGGCTGGTGCAGGGTGCGATTTCCTACAACATGCGCTCGGGCACGAATCGCCTGCACGGCGATGCGTTCATGATCGATCGCAACAGCGTCTTCGATTCGGCGGGCTTTTTCCCATCGAACTTCAACAGTGGAGGGGCGCCGATCGCTCCCGTCGATCAGGAAACGGACTGGGGCGGCACCATCGGCGGCCCGGTGGTTCTTCCAAAAATCTACAACGGCCACGACAAGACCTTCTTTCTTGGCAGCCTCGACATCTTCAATAAGAACCAGGGCGTGACGACGGTGGGATCAGTTCCCACGCCGGCTATGAAGAATGGCGACTTTAGCCAATTCGTCGATGCCACCGGCAAGCTGATTCCCATCTATGATCCGCAGACTGGGCAGCAGTTTATGGGGTGCAACGGCACCCAGCCAAACGTGATCTGCCCAACCCGTTTCGACCCGCTCAGCAAATCGCTGCTGCAATACATTCCGGACCCCAATACCACCGGAACCAATTATGGTCTGCAGGACAACATGAACCCGGTCATCACGTCGGTGCCGTACAAGACGCAGGCGTGGGGACTGACCCTGACTCACCAGCTCACGCCCACCCAGAGCCTGGCCTTTACCTGGTGGCGCAACCACTACACCGTAGTACAGGAGGAGGACGCTCCCATCGTTCCGGTCAGCAATCCTCTGACCGGCGAACAATCAGGCGTGGACAACGCCAACATCTGGCTGGCAAATTACGCTAAGACGTTCAGTCCGAACATGGTGATGACGGCCGGTTTTGCAGGGCAGCTCAAGATGCAGAACTACGTCAACGACAACAACAGTGCGAACTTCGCCGGCGTAACCGGCGGCGGTACGATGCCTTATATCAGCTTCAACGGGCAAAACGCGATCACGCCGTTCGGCAACAGCAACAGCGAGCATGTGCAGAATTATGTGAATAACATCGGCTGGAACGTCTTCGACAACCTGCTGTGGACCAAAGGACGTCACACCCTCAACATCGGAGGCGAATACCACCACTATTACCAGTACACCCTCAGCAACTACAGCGCGGGGCACTTCAGCTTCAGCCAGGCGGAAACGTCGGTCCCCAACACGAGCGATCCTAACTTCGCCAAGTACGGGAGCTCCTTTGCCAGCTTCCTGCTGGGTGAGGTCGATTCAGCCAGCCGCAGCTCCGTAGCCACCGTGTCCTACCATACCCAGGATATCTCGGCTTACATCCAGGATGACATTAAGCTGACGAAGAAGCTCACGGTGAGTCCAGGTGTGCGCTGGGACATCATGGTCCCCTATATGTTGAGCCAGAACAACGACGTCTTTCTGAATCCAACGGCTCCGAACCCTGCAGCGGGCAATTTGGCTGGCGCCGCTACCGAGTTTGGAAACTGCGCCGCCTGCGCAGGCTATAACCGCGCTGCCATTAACTGGAAGGACTTCGGGCCGCACTTGGGCATCGCTTATAGCTTCACCCCGAAGACAGTCCTCCAGCTTGGCTACTACATCAATTATCTCGGATTCGACAGCGCCTTCGGACAAGGCGAAGGTCTGGGCGCTCCAGTGAGCATGGCTGGGTTGCTGGGCGGCAGCTTCACGGCCAACGGGACCGGCAGCAACATTCCTGGATACGGCGAATGGAGCAACGCGCAGGGACAACCGGTGCCGTTACCCAATGTGTCGCCCACACCTTTCAGCCAGGGCCTCGGCGTTGCCCAGACCATGTACTATCTCGATCCCACTCGAAACGGCCGGGCTCCGATGTATCAGGCGTGGAACGCCAGCGTTCAGCGTCAGCTGGGATGGAACACACTGATCACCCTCGCCTACTCGGGCAATCGTGCGACCCATCTTGCCGACTCCCGCTATAACATCAACCCCATCAGCCAGCCCAACGCGTCGGTTCTGCAATACGGATCGGTTCTGACCTCGAACATCAACTCGGCAGCCGCCAAGGCGGCGGGCTTTCAGGCTCCGTATGCCGCCTTCGCCACACAGTTTGGCGGCGGCGCCACGGTGTACCAGTCGCTCAAGAACTTCCCCCAATACTCTGGGGTGACGCGGGCCTTCGATCAGGGGGGAACCACGTTCTATAACGCTTTCCAGATCGAGGCTGACAAGCATGTCGGTAATGGGCTCACTTTTATGGCGGATGTGACGCTGCCCAGCCAGTTCGACAACCTGGCCACCCCGGAAGATAAGAACAATCCTTCGCCGGAGTATGTGGAAACCTCCGACAGCTGGGAGACCAGAATCGCCACCACCTATTTGCTACCCATTGGGATGGGTCAGCGCTGGCTGAACAACGGCCACCTTGGGCGCTGGCTGGGCGGCTGGGGAGTGGCGGGGATCGTGACCTACAACAATGCCGGTCCCCTGCAGGTCACGCAGAGCGGCGAAGGTCTGATGAACGGCGTCAACCGTCCCAATATCGCGCCCGGGGTGAAAATGTGGTCCGGCAACTGGGGCTCGGTAAAGCCCTACTTCGAGGGCAAGGGTCCGATCGAGACCCAGTTCAGCACGAATGCCTTCGCCAACACGGGCAACGAGTTCAATCTGGGGAATGCGAAGCGCGACTACGCGGCGCTGCGCGGTCCGCTCTATCCGGTTGAGAATCTCAGCGCCCAGAAGCGGTTCCGGATCACCGAGGGCTCCTGGTTCGCGGTGCGCATGGATTACTTCAACGCCTTCAACCGTACCCAGTTGCCATACCCGAGCACCAATATCAACGCCTCGAACTTCGGCGAGATCACGAGCAAATTCGCGGGTGGCAACCGCCAGGGCCAGATCGAGGGAACCTTCACCTTCTGAAAAAGCCGCATGAGGACTTCCGGGTGGGGACAGCAGCGCTGCACTGCCATTCCCACCGTGCGCAGTTCGCGGAAGGCTCCGTTCGAGAGAGCGCGGGATTGCTCAATATTCATGGCTGCAACTACGAGGAGAAGGGAAATCAAGTTGCTCAAGACGCGCAGGCTGCACTCCCGGTTCCTGATCCTGAGTGTGCTTCTCGCTGCCTGGTTTGCCGGCTTGGTCACGAACGCTCCTGCGCAGAGCGATTCCTCGCATCCGCAGATCATGCCATCGGGCCAGCTCATCACTCCGCTGGCGCCGAAGAGAGCGAAGTTCTCCGGGCTGAATCCCGGCCTCACGGACTACCCGGACTACACAGTCGGCCAGGCAGTCAAGACTGCGATCAGCCCGGACGGGAACACGCTGCTGGTGCTGACCAGCGGCTACAACCGGCTGAACGATGCGCAGGAACATCGGGAAGCTGCCGATTCCAATGAATATGTTTTCGTCTACGACGTGAGCCACGGCCATCTGCGTCAAAAGCAGGTATTACAGGTCCCCAACACATTTTTCGGGATGACCTTCGCGCCTGATGGCAACCGCTTCTATGTGTCTGGCGGAGCCGATGACGACATCCATGTTTTTTCGCAGGCGAATGGGGTGTGGGCCGAGGCCGGCAAGCCGATCGCGCTTGGTCACACCGTCGGCGCGGGTTATCACGAGCGGCCAATGGTTGGAGGACTGGCGTCAACCGCGAACGGCAGGACGCTGGTCGCAGCCGACATCGCAGAGGACGCCATTTCACTTATCGACGCAGGCCAAAATACCAAAGTCGGCGAGCTGGCTCTGCGGCCGGAAAATGTGCGGGTTTCGGAGGCAGAGGCCGGTCAGGGCATCCACTCCGCGGCAGAGAACGGAGCCGTTTCCTCGGGTGTTGCTCCAGAAACGGCACATGGCGAATCGCCGTTTGGGATCGCGATCAGGGGCAACACAACCGCTTACGTCTCGAGTGAACGCGATCGCGAAATTGATGTCGTCGATATTGCTCAGCCGTCTTCGCCCAGGCTGATCGCCCGCATCCCGGTTGCTGGAAATCCCAACAATATTCTGCTCAATCGGGCACAGACCCTGCTCTATGTGGCAGCGGATAACAGCGCGCGTATCTCGGTGATCGATACCGAAACCAATCGAGTGATCGAGCAAATTCGGACTACGGCGCCTGCCGGCGTTTTACGCGGTCCAGCCCAGTTGCCAGGAGCGGCGCCTAACAGCCTTGCGCTCTCGCCAACCGAGGACCGGCTCTACGTCGCCAATGGCGGCATGAACGCAATCGCAGTAATTTCGCTGGCCGCCGGTTCGCCGCATCGCGTCATCGGTCTCATTCCCACGGGTTGGTATCCGCAGTCGATCAGCGTGAGTCACAACGGGAAAACGGTGTACGACGTAAACAGCAAGAGTGACCCGGGTCCCAATCCGGCCAACTACGGCCCCGCTTTGCCGCGCGACAAATCCCTTGCCGGCCAGGCGGCGAACCAATACATCCTGCAGCTCGAGAAAGCCGGCCTGCAGGCGATTCCAGTTCCCAGCCGCAGGGAGCTTGCATGGTTGACCCGGCGGGTAGCGAAGAACGATTTTCTCGACACCGTGCCCAATCCCCAGGACGAGCTGACCATGGCGGCGATTCGCCAGCACATAAAGCACGTCATCTACATCGTCAAAGAAAATCGCACCTACGATCAGGTGCTCGGCGACCTGGACCGCGGCGATGGCGACCCATCCCTTGCCGAATTCGGTCGCCTCGTCACTCCCAACCAGCATCAGTTAGCGATGCAGTTTGTCGATCTCGACAATATTTTGTGCAGCGGCGAAGTCAGCGGCAATGGTTGGCCATGGAGCACGGCAGCGCGCGAGTCGGACTTTAATGTGAAGACTGTTCCCCTGAGCTATGCAGGGCGCGGATCGCCCCCAGGGGACGCTGCTGTCGATGGTCCCGAGGGCGAAAAGGATGAAGGTTACATTTGGGATGCGGCGCTGCGTCATCACCTGACGATCCGTAACTATGGCTTTGAAGCGCGGATCCCTCCCGCGACGCCGGAGGTCCCTGACCCGCGTGCCACGCACACGGTCGTCGCTGTCGCCGTCTGGCCGCATCTGGCCGATGTCACCGATCCCTGGTTCCGCGGGTTCGACAACGCCTATCCCGATTTTCGTCGCGAGCTGGAGTGGAAGCACGAGTTCGACCAATACGTCGCCAACCAGGACCTGCCTGACCTGGAGTTTGTCCGCTTCATGCACGATCACGAGGGCAATTTCAATACAGCCATCGATGGCATCAACACGCCGGAGAAGCAGACGGCGGACAACGATTATGCGGTGGGCAAGCTGATCGAGCGAGTAGCGCACAGCCCTTATGCGAGTTCCACGCTGATCTTTGTCATCGAGGACGATGGGCAGAACGGACCCGACCACGTGGATGCGCATCGGACAATCGCCTTTGTCGCTGGACCCTACGTCCGCCAGGGAGCGGTTGTGCATGAGCGCTACTCCACCGTCAATATGGTGCGCACGATTGAAGATGTTCTGGGCCTGGGCCATCTCAACCTCAACGACGAATACCAGCGCCCAATGACCGCCATATTCGATCTCCGCCAGGCGGCCTGGAATTACACCGCGATCACGCCGGCTCCGATTGCGCGCGAGCTTGCCATTGCTCTGCACGAGAGCGAGTCTGCGCCCGCCTTTCACGAGGCCCATCCGGCGGCGTACTGGGCGCGCCGGACCCGGGGTTTCGACTGGTCACAGGAGGATCGCATTCCGGCTGTGCTTTTCAATCAGATTCTGTGGGAAGGCCTCACCGGCGGGGTGCCCTATCCGGTCGCGCGCAACGGGAAGGATCTGAGCCACGGCCGCGACGCAGTTTTGAAGGAACGCAGCAGACGATTTCTTTACCAGCAGCAGTGAAAGCAGGAAAGCGTGCTCCGGAATCGCTCATCCCTCGTGCAGGCTGGTCGCACGGTGGGCAGAACGTGACAGCGCCACCCCGGCAAATCCCCGCAGATTGTTGCGGACCTCTGCAACCGATCTCGCACGACGAAGGTTCATAACGATGCGTCCGCACTCCTTTGCGCTTTGGCCGGCGACGTCTCAGGGCCTGAAGCGCCGCACGTTCGCCCTCCTTGCAGGTGTGGCTCTGCCTGCTCTCGTTGCGGTCCAGACAGCGTCTGCCCAGGATGTTCCCCAGGAAGCGTATGGTCCCTACAACGCCGTCTTCCTCGCTGACGGTCCAGGCCTTCTTAAGCCGCTTGCGCCGCCTGCGCCCCTCGATTCGCGCTATCGCGGTCCGCGACCGCCTGATCCGCTGACCGCGGGCGCGGCGCAATGGACGCTTGCCCTATGGTTCCAATCTCCCGATTCCTTCCCCGGAACGATCCTGTTGGCGGGTATGGGCGATCCCACCTCAGCGGACGCCCGCTTCATTGGTGTCGAGAACAATCACCTCGGTCTGTGGCTGGGGCGCGCTCAGGGTTCCGACCATCTCCTCACGGGATCTGTGCCCCTCGGCGCAGGCGACTGGCACTTCGCCGCGGCCGTGAGCGACGGCCAACAGGTCAGCTTGTACGCCGATGGAGCGCGCGTGGCTGCGTGGCCGCTGATGCAGGGAGAGATTGCCGCGGAGATTGGAATGGCGCCCGCACCACAGCGATCGCGGGAACTCCTGATGCCGCCCGCCGCGCAGCCAGCAAAGCCGATGCCTGTCACGACACACTTCGGCGGCCGAATCGCCGCACTCAAAATCTATCGCGAACCGCTGAGTCCGGCTCAGATCAAATCGATATTTGAAACCCCGCCCGACTTCAGCCTCCCTGTCTATGAAGAAGCCTCGCCGCGCTGGGGCGTGCAGACCCGCGGCCAGGCTGGCATGGCGGAGCCACAGGATCCTTCTACCCTGCCGCGCAGTAAGGCGCCGTTTCAGAAGCCGGTTACTCAGGCGTTGCATCCTGCAGACCTTCGCACGCAGATGGTCGGAGAGGATCCCTGGAAACTCCGCGGTGGCTGGCGCCTGGCTCCCGCGCCGCAGGTCAAAGCCCCAGGCGGCGATATCTCTGAGCCCGGTTTTGATGACCGACAATGGCTGCCGGCGACTGTCCCTGGAACCGTGCTCACCACGATGGTCGATCGCGGAATCTATCCGGATCCCGACTACGGGCTCAACAATATGGCCATCCCGGAAACCCTCGCTCACCAGGACTACTGGTATCGCGTGGAGTTCAAAGCACCCGCAGCTGCGCATGGACAAAGGCTCACGCTCACTTTCCTCGGTGTGAACTATGCCGCCGAGGTGTGGCTCAACAGTAAAAAGCTGGGTGGCTTCAAGGGCGCATTTCTGCGTGGCAAGTTCGACGTGACGGGCCTGGTCAGGGATTCGGGCGAGAACGTCCTCGCCGTGCGCGTCTCTCCTCCGCCGCATGCCGGGATCGCGGAGGAAGAGTCGCTCACCGCAGGCCCCGGAGAAGACGGCGGTGTGGAAGTACTCGACGGCCCGACATTCGCCGCCAGTGAAGGCTGGGACTGGATTCCCAGCATCCGCGATCGCAATACAGGTATCTGGCAGGACGTCACCCTCACCGCCTCCGGTCCGGTCGAGATCGGCGACCTGAATGTCGTCACCACCCTGCCGAAGACGGACCTCAGCGAAGCGGATCTCAAGATTGACGTTCCACTCAAAAAGGCTGGCGATGCGCCTGTGGACGGCGAACTCACCGCGACCTTCGACGATGTGAAGGTAACGAAGCATGTGCGTCTCGGGCCGGGCGAGAGTGACATCCGTCTGGAGCCCGCGGAATTTCCGCAGCTCCGGGTACAGCACCCGCGGCTGTGGTGGCCCAACGGCTACGGCGATCCCGCGCTGCATACGCTGCACATCGTCTTCACTGTCGGACCCACGGTCAGTTCCTCGAGGCAGATCGAGTTCGGCATGCGCGAGGTGAGCTATGAGCTCTCGTTGCTCGATGCCGATGGTCACCTGCATCGCGTGGAAGTGTTTCCCAGCCGCACGTACGATGACGAACTGCCGCTGATCGACGATACGCACCAGGGAATCCGCGAGATCGATGACCGGTCGCCGAACCTGCCCGACCCGCACAAAGAACAGAAACCGGAAGATCGGGTTTCCTACACCTGGGTGCAGACACTGGAGCCGGGCGCACTGCAATCGCCCTCCATCCGGCCGGTCGCGGGTGGCTGGCCCGACACCGATCTCGTCATCCGGGTCAACGGAGTGCGCATTGCAGCGCGCGGCGGCAACTGGGGCATGGATGACATGATGAAGCGCGTCAGCGTCGCCCATCTGGAGCCCTTCTTCCGACTTCATCGCGATGCTCACGTCAATATGATCCGCAACTGGATGGGCCAGAACACGGAGGAGAACTTCTACGCGCTCGCCGATAAGTACGGCCTGATGGTATGGAACGATTTCTGGGATTCCACCGAAAACTACAACCTCGAAGCCCAGGATCCCGCGCTCTTCCTGAAGAACGCTCGCGATACCATCCTGCGCTTCCGCCACCATCCGTCCATAGTGGTCTGGTGCGGGCGCAATGAAGGCGTGCCCCAGGCGACGATCAACCAGGGCCTGGCCGAGCTGCTGCGCAGGCTCGATCACACTCGTTACTACACCCCCAGCTCGAATCAGATCAATCTGCGCCGTTCCGGCCCCTACCTGTGGGAACCGGCGGAAACCTACTTCCGCATCAACCGCGGATTCAGTGTCGAGCTCGGCATGCCCAGCGTACCTACTCTCGAGAGTTTCAAGTCGTTTATCCCCCCGCCCGACCGCTGGCCCATCAGCGATACCTGGGCCTACCACGACTGGCATCAGAGCGAGGGCGGCCGCGTGTCGTTCTACATGGACGCCATGAACACCGAGTTCGGCGCGCCCACCGGCTTCGACGATTTCGTGCGCAAGGCACAGATGCTCGACTACGTCGGTCATCGCGCCATCTTCGAAGGCATGGCCGCACACCTGTGGCAGCCCAACTCCGGACGCATGATATGGATGACCCAGCCGGCGTGGCCCAGCACCATGTGGAACTTCCTGAGCTGGGACTACGACACGCAGTCCAGCTTCTACGGCACCATGAAAGCCCTGGAGCCGATCCACGCGCAGCTCAATCTCATTGATGAGTCCGTCGATCTCATCAACCTCAGGGAGGCGAGTCCCTTCAGTGTGCGCGTGCGGGTGGTCAGCCTCAAAGGCGAATCGCTGGGCGACCACACCTACAACATCGAGGCTGCCGCCAACGCTCGCACGCCTGTCACAAAGCTGGACCTCGATGCGCTCGCCGCCGGTCATACCGTATTCGTGGTATTCGATGTCGCGAGCGCCTCAGGCGCACCCGTGAGCAACAACTTCTACTGGTGGGCGGCGAAACCGGCGACGCTGCGGGAGCTGGATACTCTGCCGCCGGCCATCGTCACTGCCTCTGCCAGCGTGAGCCCGGAAGGGGGCGAACGGAAAGCCGTCGTGACCCTCAGCAACTCCGGCGCCGTTGCCGCGGTAATGGTGAAGCTCACGCTTGAGGATGCAGCCACGCGCGCCCGCATCCTGCCGGCCTATTACAGCGATAACTACATCTCGCTGCTGCCCGGCGAGCGACGTACCGTCACCGTGGAATTTCCCGCAGGGAACGACCGCACGCCCGCTTTCGGCATGCGCGGCTGGAACCTCGCAACCCAGGTTATCACGGACCACTGAATCTCCCATAACCAGCGTGGTTGCATGGATTTCCAGAAACCATAATTTGCGCTGCCGTTGACATCGGCGGCGGAGAAAGGGAGCCAAAAAGGAGGGAGAACCGCACTATGGGAGCCGTGGCCGGCCATCTCGGCTGTGTTAACGCTGTGGTACCCACAGACGGAGATTGTTGTCGTCCATATATAATCGCCCCGTCAAAGACGGGATGCAGTCCAATGGCAACTGGCCAGATTTTAGCTTCTGAAGAATTTACGCCGGAATTGAGACGGGACCCGCGATGGCGAGTCATTGAGCGGATTCTCCAAACACCTCCTTTTCAAAAATCTGCCCATCTGACACCCCTTCTGCAGTATCTTGCCGAACAATCCATCCTCGGACGTCATGACGCGCTGACGGAGAGGCAAATCGGCACGGCTGTTTTCGGCAAGCCGCTGGGGTACAGCCCCGCTGAAGACAGTGCGGTTCGGGTGCACGTGCGGCAGCTTCGCCTGCGTTTACACGAGTATTACGCGTGCGAAGGGCATAACGAACAGTTGATCATCGACATCCCCAAGGGCTCGTACGTGCTGGAATTCCGCAGCGCGCCGACAGAAGCCCGACCCTTCCAGGAAATCGGCCGAGTGGCAGATCTCCTGCCCGCCGTCCGGGGCGCACCGGAGAAGAGGAGGCGAATGGGTGCGCCGTTCTGGGCTTTGGCGGTTCTTGCCGCGATCGCTGCAGTTTGCGGCTTCGGTTGGTACCACGCCGCCCGGGCGCTCAGCGAACCGCCTCTTCCCTGGCCGCTCAGCGCAGTCATCCACAGCAGTCAGCAAACCACCATCGTGACCTCCGATTCGAAGTCTATGCTGCGGCTGCTCGGGACCAGAGAAATCTCTCTGGCGGAGTATCTGCAGCCGGGCTACCTGGAGAGTATGATCCCGGCGCATATGGATCCAGGGATCTCCCGCCTGCTCGACTATGTCGCTGAATCACAACTGACTTCCTATGCGGATCTGAACGACGCCACTGCTATCATTCGGCTCGCCGGCAGCAACGGAAATCGGTTGTCCATCACGTCCGCTCACGACCTTCATGAACGGGATCTGGAAAACGGAAACTACGTCTTCATGGGCGGCCCTACCTCCAATCCATGGGTCTCGCTCTTTGAGAACAAACTGAACTTTCAAGTGGTGGAAGACGGCATCGGAGGAACGATGCATTTCCTTAATCGAACCCCGCGGCCAGGCGAACAGGCCACGTATGAGGGGCTGCCACACACCGGTTCAGCCGGAGACGACTACGCGACAATATCTCTCCTGCCCACCAGCAGCGGGAACGGCAACGTCCTCATCCTGCAGGGACTCAGGCAGGAGGGCACCGAAGGTCTTGGCGAACTGCTCTCGGATGCAACGGATCGTGCCGGTCTTCGGCGAGCGCTTGGTTATGGCGCCGGGTCCCCAAAGTCCCCCTATTTCGAGGCCCTGATCCGCGTTCATGCCGTGGCTGGTGCTCCTCTGTCCATCAGTATTGTCGCCACCCGTGAAATTCAACCCTGAAGTACCTGACCCGTGGGCACCGTGACGCTGATTTTCACGCCGGGACGCGCTGGAGAAATTGACGGCAAGGATCACGTCGGCCACCTCAACCTGCAGGAAATGGAGCCCAGAGGAGCCAGGGGTTAGGATCGGGTTCCGAATGCCGGGTGAAATCTGATGCTTTCACCTTGTTTACAGGAGCTAATCTCTTGGCGCCGGAAAATGTGTGCTGAACAATAGTCCTGAACCGCCCGGGCCTTTACGAAACAAATCTAGCCATATTGGAAGATCAAATTGAATAACCGCCCAGACTGGATTACGCGTCGGCAGGCGCTTGCGCGTATCGGCGGGGCAGCATTGGGAACCGCTCTGGCGCCCCGCTTGCTCGCCTCCGAGGTTTCGGGGGAAGAGAAACGTACATCGTCGGACGTTCCCCGACAAAAAAAGCCCAATATTCTCTGGATTACGGCGGAAGGCATACCACTGAAAGCACTCAGTTGCTACGGCAGCCCCTTAATCAAAACACCTCATATCGACCGAATTGCGAATGAGGGAATGAGATTTGAAAACAGCTTCACCACCAACGCGCTTTGCGCCCCCAGTCGCGCCACGCTGCTCTCGGGCAAATACAGTCACCTGAACGGGATGGTGTCGAATCCACCTGGGACCACCGGCGGCATCACCCATCCCACTTTCGACGCTTCCCAGGAAACCCTTCCCCGGATTCTGAAGCGCAACGGCTACCAAACCGGTATGGTCGGCAAATGGCATCTCCCCGCCAATCCCGGAGAAACCGGCTTCGACTATTTCATCTTCAAGCAGGGATCCGGCGGTCCCTACTACGATCCGAATGGGTATCTCAGAAATACCGAACTGGGCAGTAACGCTATCGTGCAGGAAAGTTACCCGGGCTACATCACGGATAACGTCACTAACTTCGCCATCGAAGGAATGAAACAGTTCAATCGGCCATTCT
Organism: Acidobacteriaceae bacterium; assembly: GCA_036267095.1. Taxonomy (GTDB): domain Bacteria; phylum Acidobacteriota; class Terriglobia; order Terriglobales; family Acidobacteriaceae; genus Palsa-343. The sequence continues at coordinate 471,785 of DATAWS010000012.1, read as the reverse complement.
TCATGATGGTGCAGTTTTTTAACGATCACCGTCCTTTCGATCCGCCGCACAAGTACGAACACATCTACGATGGCACTCGCATCCCTGAACCTGGCACATTTTACGACGACTATTCCATGAGGGCTTCCGCCGCACGCGAAGCGAAGATGCGCATCGCCGATATGCCGGATTTCAATCCCCCCGCCGAATTGACGGAACGGCAGAGAAAGCAGTGGAATTACCAGAGGTTCATGGCGCGCTTTCTCGGCACCCTGCGCGCACAGGATGACAACATGGGACGGCTGCTCGACTATCTGGACAGCAGCGGCCTCGCGGAAAATACCATCGTCATCTATACCGCCGATCATGGCTTTTTCCTTGGGGATCATGGCTGGTTCGACAAGCGCTTCATGTATGAGCAGGCTTTACGCGTTCCGTGGATGATCCGCTACCCAGGAGTGGTGAAACCCGGCAGTGTCAGCAAGGATTGGGTTGTGAACATCGACAACGCTCCCACGGCCCTCGATCTGGCCGGAGTCGCTGTGCCGGAGGATATGCAGGGGAGGAGCCTCAAGCCGATTTTGCAGGGAAATGCACCGGCGGACTGGCGGACTTCGATGTACTACCACTACTACGAATTCGCTCCACCTCACTGGGTCTTTCCCCACTATGGGCTTCGCACGGAGCGTTACAAGCTGATTTACTACTACACCGTGAACGAATGGGAGCTATTCGACCTGGAGAAGGACCCTGACGAGATGGAGAACCTTTTCGAGTGGTCTGGATACAAGGTTCATCCTGAATATGCGTCGATCTTGCCGAGCCTCGTGGACGAACTGAAGGCTTTGCGCTGGAGCTATAAGGATGACACTGGCGCCCCGGTCAAATTGTGGCCCGTGAAAAGCTACGACTGACGGGACATGATTCCGCGTCTCATTTGTAGGTCGGAACGTTCGGAGCGGGCGAGGTCGAAGAGTCTCTGATTTCAGAGAAACGCACGGCCCGGGCAGCCGAACGGCTTCCGGGGAATCAAAGCCAGTCTTACCATCGCCATCTAAAAACCTGACAAGAGGGGACAGACACAATGAAGCTGTCGCGACGCGTTGTCGCAAAGGGACTCGCGGTGGGAACAGCAGCAGGCTTCTCAGGCCTGTTGCGCGCCGAGATTTCCGAGCGGGAACCAGTGCCTTCGAACGGAGAGGAGACTTCATCCCCGAGGCCATGGACTCGAATGTTTCCCGGCATATGGCGGGTCCGCCTCGGCGTGCCGGAGCCTTTCACGCCGGTGTCTGCGCGTCTGGTTCCACCTCAGGATCAGGGCTTCACGAGACTCCCGGAGGTTGATGCTGCCCCCCTGGCGGCAATTTCCGGGCGCCGCAGCGAGCGCGGCTTCGTGCTGCACTTGCCGCTGCGGCCGAACGAACATGTTTACGGACTCGGCCTGCAGTTCCTGTCGCTCGATCAACGCGGTAAGAAAAAAGTCGCACGCGTCAATGCCGATCCTGCAGTTGATACCGGCGACTCAAACGCCCCGGTTCCTTTTTATGTCACAACGGAAGGAATCGGGGTTCTGATCGACACGGCACGCTATCCAACGTTTTACTTCGGAGATGCCAGGCCTAAACCGGCGCATGCGGTGGAAAGCGCGTCGAACGGGAACCCTGACCCGAATTATTCGGCCAATCTTCAGGAGGGTGACGCAGGTCAAATTGTCGTTGAGGTGCCGCATGTCGCCGGCGTGGACGTCTATCTGTTCGCCGGACCGGAGATGATGGACGCGGTCCGGCGCTATAACGTTTTCTCCGGCGGCGGCGTGCTTCCGCCAGACTGGGGATTAGGTTTCTGGTACCGGATGGATGCGCGTGCAACACAGCAAAGTGCGCTGGCCCTGGCGCAGGAGTTCCGGGCTCGCAAGATCCCATGTGATGTCCTCGGCCTCGAGCCCGGCTGGCAGACGCATGCATACTCCTGCACGTTTGTGTGGAACAGGGAACGATTTCCCAATCCCGATGATTTCGTGCGCTCGGCAGCGGAGATGAACTATAAGGTGAATCTCTGGGAGCATGCCTTTACCCACCCGGCATCACCGCTGTTTCCGTCCATTGAGCCAAACTCCGGAAATTTCGGCATTTGGGGAGGCCTCGTTCCCGATTTCGCCGGGAAACCAGCGCGCGCAGCGTTTGCCGAGTATCACGGAAGGACTTTCGTCGAAAAGGGCGTGAGCGGTTTCAAGCTCGACGAGTGTGACAACTCCGATTTCACCGGTGGCTGGTCATTCCCGGAGTGCAGTACGTTCCCGTCGGGCGTTGATGGCGAGCAGATGCACAGTGTTTTCGGCCTGCGTTATCAGATGGCGATCTGGGATGCGTTTCGCGCGCGCGGTCAGGCGACCTACAACCTGGTTCGCTCCAGCGGCGCCCTGGCCACGCCTTATCCTTTTGTTCTCTACAGCGATCTTTACGGCCATCGCGATTATATTCGGGCGCTGGTGAATTCAGGCTTTAGCGGATTGCTATGGTGTCCGGAGGTTCGCGATGCCGTGAGCGAAGAGGATCTGATTCGCAGGTTGCAGAGCGTGGTGTTCTCGCCGCTTGCGATGGTAAACGGCTGGTACATCAGGAATCCGCCGTGGAAGCAACTCAACCAGCAACTCAACAATGCGGACCAACTGCTTGATTCCTGGGAAAAGCTGGAAGCCCGTTGCCGGGAAGTCATTCAGTGGCGCATGCAGCTTGGACCCTATCTCAAAGCGGCGTTCCAGCAGTACGCGGATGACGGCACGCCCCCGTTTCGGGCGCTGATTATGGATGCGCCGAAGGAATCGCGGCTTTGCCACGTGGATGATCAATACATGGTGGGCGACCGGATGATGGTCGCACCGCTGTTCGCAGGAGAACCGTCACGAAAGATCGTGTTTCCTGACGGCGATTGGCACGACTTTTGGACCGGTGAAGGGGTAAAAGGCGGTACGGAACAGATCGTTCCTGCCTCGACAGAGAGAATCCCTGTGTTTGTGAAGAGCCACAGTATCTTGCCATGGGCAGCCGCAGGACTCTTTGCCGATGCACCAGAGGCGCGGCGTATCACCGCGCGAGTGTATGGTGACGGCTCGCGTGAGTTTGTACTGCGCGACAACCAAGGCACGTTACACCTGAGCTGGGCGAATGGCCGCGGTAACGTAAAGGGTATCTCAAGCTACAAAGTGCTTGCGTGGAACCAAATGGGTTAGTTCGCAGCAGTGCGCCGAATTTCAGATGAAGACGCGGGATGGACCCCTGACCTGGCTCAGGCGTGTTGGAGTCTGCGACCGATCCGCTGATTAAGGGATTGCTTAGTTGTGGTGTCAATATGGCAATCCGCCCAGTAAAGATAACTCCGGCTCAGTTGGACGCAGCAACGAGGGGTTTGAGATACTGCGCGGAGCGGCTGGTTTTGGAGTGGGCCACCGTCCGCGGTGTGCCGGTGACGACGACCTTGCCATCTTCTTCGCCGGTGCCTGGACCGATGTCGATGAGCCAGGCGCTGGCGCAGCTTGAGGCGATGGTGGGGGCAGCTTAGCGGCGTTCCCCATCCCTGAAATTTCCGCAAATCATCCGTGCCGCGCAAATCTCCCAACGGGGGCAGGGATGATCGAAACGCCCCCAAATACCTGCGGCTTTCCGAGGCAACGACGAGAAATATCGGTTACGGAGACGTCTGCGCCAAGCCGAACGCTCTGCATGAAATTGGCGAAGCGGGGATCGAATGGGTGACCGCAAGCCGCGCTGGAGCCCTGATCCGCACCCAAAGGCGATGGCCATACCCTGGCAGGCGTGGTTATCGAGTTCATCGAACCGACACCCGATAATGATGTAGTCTCTCTTTGGACTGTCTATGACATCGCGCGTGCACGAATTTCCTTCTGCCCCTCAGCAGTCGTTAGCCTATGATCCGCTGCTCGACGACATCGGATACATGACCTGCATGACCCTGGTGCTGCTCGGAAATTACGCGCAAACCGGACATCTCGGCGGACCGCTCGCATACACACCGTACAATGTTGCGGCGCATTTGATCGGTCCTGAAAACGGCGGACTGTGTTTCGATTATCGCCGGCCGAAGCATCCTTATTCCGACAAATTCATGCTCGCGGCGGGCCACTCGATCCCCACCTGCTACGCGCTGTGGATGATCATGGGACAGGCTCTGGATCGCAGGTATCAGCAGACTGGCGATCCGCGTTATCGAGTTGATCCGCATGTCGCGATGCTGCCAGTTGACGCCCTTGGATTCCGCCGCGGCGCGGGCGCGCTGAAGACGCTGTTGCAGGAAACCGGCCTGGAAGAGGATCGGTTGTTCGCCCAGGCGAAAGGCCGCGGCATTCGTGCCCTTTCGGGACACGCCGAAAGCACTGACTGCACCAACGACGTGAACGGCGGACCCTCGGGTGTCGGCATCGCGACCGCCGCGGGCAAAGCCGCGTTCTGGGATGTGGCGGGCGCGCCAGACTCGCCGAAGGTCATCGCGCTGGAAGGCGAATTCGCACTCACTGAAGGTCATGCGCAGGAGCTCAAGACACAGGCGCTCGCGCTGCAGGTCGGGAAGCGCTTGCGGGTGATGGTGTCCGACAACAACGCGGGCATCGACGATCGCCTCATTGGCGGCGTGATCGCCGCACAGTACGACGGCTACGATCTGGTGAATCAATGGGCGTCCTATGGATGGAACGTTTTCACCCTGTCGGACGGTAACGATTATGGCAAAGTGGCCGCGGCGCTGAAAGCCATGGATCAAGTGGACGCGCACGACCGCCGTCCCATCGTCGCCATCGGCAAGACGGTGAAGGGCTACTGGCCCGCGGCTGCTAACGGAAAAATCCATGGCTATGGGGATCAACTGGTGAGTTACCCGAGCCATCCATACGCGTTGAAGATGAACTCGGAATATTTTGTCGCTCTGGCCCAGAGTTTCGAGAAGCACTACGGCGTTGAGTTCGAAGGAATTCGCAAGGGCCCGGTAAGCGAGAATCGCGAGAGATTGATCCAATTCAAGACGAACATCGACGTGGTGATGTCGCTGCTCGACCGCAATGGATTGGGCGATCGCCTCGCCGACCGCCTCGTGGAGATTGGCGACACCGTGCGCGACGACCTGAGGTTACGTATCTCAGCCACGCGCGATCCGTTCCTCGACGATCGCCTTCGCGTCGCGGCGCTGCCCGAAGACCCGCAGAATGTCACAGTTCGTAACACCATTTCCGGGGCAGAGAAGCAGGTAAAGATCGCGCTGTTCAGGAAGCCGGGTGAGGCAGCGGGAGCGCGGCGCGCGATTGCCGAAATCATCAAGTGGATGAATTACGTCACCGAAGGACGATTCTTTACGGTGGCCGCTGACCTGTCGGAGTCGATCAACGTGGAGCACGGCAGTTTGTGGGGGCATTACAGTCCCGTGGACAATCCACTCGGTACGCGCCTGAAAGCAGCCATCCAGGAAGCGGGCAACGTCTCTACCGCCATCGGGCTGGTGAGTCAAAGCGCTTCCGTCGATCCCGAAAAATTCGCCGGCGTCTGGGCTTTGAGCGGCACGTACGGAGCTTTCACGCCGCTGATGTACACTCCAGCGCGTGTCTGGAGCCAACAAAACCAGAACAGCAGTTTCCGCGTCGGTGTGCTGCATATTCTCACCGCGCACTCCGGTCCTGAGACGGCGGCGGACGCGCGCACCCACTTCGGCATCTTCGCTCCCCAGGTGTGGAAGCTGTTTCCGCGCGGTCAGGTCATCAATCTGAGCTTTTGGGATTACAACGATGTTGCTCCTGGTTATTTCGCGGCGGCGGAAATCGCAGCGCGCGATCCGCATGTTGGCATTATCACGCTGGAAGTGGCGCGACCCGATTTTGCGGTCGCGGACCGCAGCCATTTCGCCGACTCCGATCTGCGCGCTGCGGCAAAAGGCCTGTACGTAATCCGCGACTTCACGCTGGGCAAGCCGCGCCACGGTTATGTGCTGGCTCAAGGGTCGAGTTCCACTGTGAATCTTGTGAAAGTTCTGCCGAAACTCGAAGCCGCCGGCGTGAACGTCAAGGTGATCGCGGCGATCAGCGAGGAGCTGTTCGATCGTCAACCTCAGGCGTATCGCAATTCCGTGCTGCCGCCTGAGGCCCGCTCCGATCTGATGGTGATATCAACCGGCACGCGCCGAATGTGGCCTCTGCGCGATCTCGGTCCGCTGACGGACGAGTACTCACTCACGTCCGACTTTGACAATTGCTGGAGAAGCGGCGGACTTGAGCTGGAAGTGATCGCGGAGGCGCATCTCGATCCGGATTCGATTTTTGCCGGCGTGGAGCGATTCGCAAACGAACGAGAGCGCCGCCTCGGCGATCAGCGAAAAATGATCGATCAGTAGAGGGCTGCCCGTCCGTCGTTGCTGCGCCCGGAGCCAGCCAACAGGATCCCAAAAGAGTTGTGGGTTGCGTCGATCGCGGACATTTTGCGTCAGAGATGACTGCTGACCCACTGTTCAATGCGCTCAAGCGCCTTCCCGATATTTTCAGGGGAGTTCGCCACACTGAAGCGCAGATATCCCTCGCCGAATTTTCCGAAGGCCGTTCCCGAGAGGCAGGCCACGCCCGCTTCCTCGAGAAGCCTGCCGGCCAGATCCTGGGACCCTCTGCCCGTGCGTTCGATATTGGGGAACACGTAGAAGGCGCCCTTCGGTCGCAGGCAGCGAAAGCCGCGAATGTTATTGAGGCCGTCCACCATGAGATCCCGTCGCTCGCGGAACGCCGAGCACATCCGTGCAACCGATGCCTGGTCGCCCAGCAGGGCCGCAACGCCCGCCATCTGGGTAAAGCTGGCGGTGCAGGAATTCGAATTGGTCATGAGGCGTGCAACCTGCGCGGCCAGGTCCGGGCGCATCACGCCGTAACCGAGTCGCCAGCCGGTCATGGCATAGGTCTTCGAGAAGCCGTCCAGAAGGATGGTACGCTCGCGAAAGTCGGGAATGGAGAGCGGTGAGAAGTGGCTGCCATCGAATATAAGGCGGCTGTAAATCTCGTCGGAGAGCAGCATGATATTGGCGGCGCCAATGGCAGCTGTGATATCCCGAATGTCCTGTTCGGTTAGTACGCCCCCGGTCGGATTTGCCGGAGAGTTGAGAATGATCAGACGAGTGCGGGATGTGATCTTCGTCGCCAGTTCATCGACGTCGAGGCGGAACTCGCGTTCTTCGCGGAGCGCGATGGGAACGGGAACGCCACCCACAAACTCAATCATCGACTCGTAGATCGGAAATCCAGGATTGGGATAAATCACTTCGTCCCCGTCCCCAACCAGAGCCAGGATGGTGAAGAAAAGAATCGGTTTGCCGCCCGGCACCACGACCACTTCCTCAGGTGTGACGGATACGCCGCGCGTGCGGCCAACCTCACCGGCGATCGCCTCGCGCAAAGCCGGTAACCCCGCTGAAGGCCCATAATGCGTCCAGCCGCTGCGCAGTGCTTCGACGCCGGCCTCTACTACGTTTTCCGGTGTGTCGAAGTCCGGTTCGCCGATCTCAAGATGAATGATGTCGCGCCCCTTGGCTTCGAGAGCCCGCGCCCGCACCAGAACCTCGAAGGCGGTCTCGGTGCCGAGCCTCTGCATTCGGTCGGCAAGTCGGAGCGGAAAACGGGAAGTATCCATGGGGCTGCGGAGAGTCTGAGTCGCGGTTGTCATGGTGCGCACGTCCTGGTCGCAGAAAAAGTGGGCCACCCGGCCTCAGAAGATGGATTGCAGCGCAGATGCACCGAGGTAAGGCTACCGGGAAAAAATTGTACCGGAAGCCGAGGGCCGACTGGAAATATCGCAGGCCATAGTTCTCTGGCGCACTACACCGATGCGTCAGGATTGATCTGCAGCCGGTGACGGAAGACCTGACGGCCGCTCACGGAGGGGTGATTCAGCCTAATCGCCGTCAGGCTGGGTCGTTTCCCATACTTTGCGGATAATTTGGTGCCGGGAGGGGGGGTCGAACCCCCACGAGAGGTTATCTCGGCGGATTTTGAGTCCGCTGCGTCTGCCAGTTCCGCCATCCCGGCTAGGAAGAAGCCGCCGATCAGAATCTTCAGCGGCTCCTCGCCAGTATATCGTTCCAGAATTCTTAGCGCTGGCCAACGCGCGCAGGACAACCGGAACCCGCGTCTGCGAGCGGCATTCCTGCGTTTGCGGAGGATTCGCGGCCATGAGCCTAAAATCCGCCGTTATCGTTTTTCAGTCTCGGCTCTTTTTTCCGTCCTCGCACCGTCCGGAACTTCCGCAACTCGAGCTTCGGCCGCAATAGGCCGGCTGCCGGCATCCCCTCTTGAGGCAGAGCCAGCCTCGGTCGACACGCTGCGCACCATCTCGTCGAGGCGGTATCCAGCTGCACGCGCTCTGGCAATGCCGGCCGTCGCAGAGGCCCCCAGGGTTGCGAGGTTTCTGCGCGTGGCCGCGGATTTCGCTGCCGGATCCTGCTCCGCGGCTGCCATCAGTGCGGGCAGCAGCATCCACCAGACCAGCTGTTCGTGTGCCTCTTTGTTGAAGTAGCGATGGCCCTGCGCTTCGTGCAGACCGGTAAGCCACACGACGTCGGAGTCGTCCCAGTCGACCGCCTGTTCGTCGGAACCAGTTCGCGTGAGCAAAATACGCATCCGGGCCACCGCGCGCCAGGCGGCGTCGCCTTCGATGCCGAGCGGATGCAGCGCGTCGGCCAGTGCGGAGCGGAAGTAGAGGCGATCGAAAGCCTCGCCCGCACCCTGCGACGGAGGAAACGTGCCGGCCAGAGACCGCAGCAGGCACCACGCAACCACCGGCGCCCAGATCGTTACAGCACTCGTCTGCGGACTGTAACTCGGCAGAACGGTGCGAGCCTCCGGTGGCCAGTTGTTAGCGAAGCTCCGCTCGAGCCCTGGCAGTTTCGCGGCCGCCTGCAGCAATCGGCTGTAGCGGTCGCGGCCCGCCCGCGCAGGATCGATAAAAATTTGGGAAGCAGTCGAACCGTTTCCTGAAACAGCTTCCTCGCCCGAGGATTTTCCGACCCCCGGCACCGGCCCGGCCGCAGGGCTGGCCTCCGCTGCCAGCTCGCCGGAGGTTCCGTGCAGCGCAGCCAGCGCGGCGCGGAAAAACCGCTCGCCGGACTTCTCTAGCGCGGCCAGGGTTTCCTGGCGGCTGCACGGAGCTTCGGCGGCCCAAGGGTGTGCGGTCGTCGGGTCGGGGCTCTCGGCCTCAATCAGATCGGAGTAGCAGCGCAGGGTATCGGCGCGGAGGGCGGCACGAAGAGCTTCATGCACCGGGCGCAGCTTGAATTTCGCCATCGCCTCATCCAGACTCCACACGCCGGTGCCGTTCAGGTCGGAGCAGAGCGCGTCCCACGGATACTCCGCAGTCGCGTGCATCGTCCGCCAGTTCTGAAAGACGTGGTACTGATAGGCGCCGAGGTGCAGATGCAGCCCGCGCTCGCGAATCTCACCGGCGCGGCGCAGATAGTGCAGACCGGTTGCATTGTCCTGATAGGCGAGGACGTCATCTCCGTCGCGGGGCAGGTCGAGGGCTTCGTGCACCGCAACGGTGATCAGAGCGCCCGACCCCTTATCGGCGCGCGCCGCGGAGTGGTGCAGCGTCCCCGAGGTGCTCGCGAATTTATTGTGGTACACGGCCAGCGCCCGCCGATCGCCGGCGCGATTGGACCACGCGAAGATGTTCTCGTCGACCTTGCCATCGTCCCGCCAGAAATCGAACAGAGCGAAGTTGGCGCTCTCGGCGAACACGTGGCGCTGCTTCAGCAGCGGCGCAATCTCCCGCTGATGCCGCTCTACCAGATGCTGATTGGGCGTCTCCTCGTACCGTGGCCGCTTATACTCCATGCCGTACTTTTCTGTGAAGGCTTCGATCTGCCCGTGGCCGAACATGGGAAGGCCGGGAAGCGTCGCCATCATGGTGCAAACGCCGAAGTATTTATCGCCCGTTCCGAACTGATCAATCGCCGTACGCTCATCGGGATTGCTCATGAAGTTAACGTAACGCTTGAGGATGTCCGGATCGAATTCAACCGTGTTTTTGATTACCGAGCGATACTTCGCGTTCTCCTCATCGCGCAGCATATTCATGAAGGCGCTGTTGTAAACGCGGTGCATGCCCAGGGTGCGCACGAAGTACCCCTCGAGCAGCCAAAAGGCCTCCGCCAGCAGCAACGTGCCGGGAACTTCCGCGGCGACCCGATCCACGACTTCGCGCCAGAACTCGTGAGGCATGGCCGCGTCGAATTGCTCCTGGGTCATAGCGTATTCGGCGCGCGACGGGATCGATCCGCCGGCGCCGGGAACCGGAAACCAGAGACGCTGCACGTGCCGGCGCGCCAGGGTCATGGCCGCGTCGAAACGGATGACCGGGAAGAGCCGCGCCACATGCAGAATGGTCTGGATGACCTGCTCGCGCACGTCCGCCCGCAGGTAGTTGAGCTGCGCGGTGTCGTTCCAGGGAAAGCTCGTGCCGTCGTTACCGTGGTAGATATATTCCACGTTTCCCGAGTGGTTATCGCGGCGCTGGAAGACGACGGCGGCGTCGGTCTGATCGTAATAGTGATCTTCGATGCGCAGCGAAACCCGGCCATCAGTGGAGAGGTCAGGACCGTGGAAGCTGTACGCCGGGTAAGGGCGGTCGGGCCGAGACAGGAACCACTCCGGGTGCTCGATCACCCACGGCGAGTCGATCCCCATGTGGTTGGGGACCATGTCACTGGCCAGGCGGATGCCGTAACGCGCGGCACGGTCCCGCAGACTGCGGTAAGCATGATCGCCGCCCAGGTCGTCCGCAATCCGGTAGTCGTAAAGAGAGTAGGCGGAGGCGACCGCGTCCTGCTGTCCGCGCATGTGCTTGATGCGCTCGGAAGCGCGGCTGCGCTCCCAGATGCCAATGAGCCACAGCGCGTTCAGCCCGCGGTGCGCCAGCGTTTCCAGTTCTTCATCGGGAATCTGGTCCAGCCTCTCGATCGGGCGGCCGTACTGGCGCGAAAGCTGCGCGAGCCACACGTAGGTGCTCTTCGCAATCATTACCACGTTCGGCATCCAGTCCTGATCGGGACTGAAGCGCTCGTATTCGATGTCACCCGGGTGCCCGGCGTGGAAGTCCGGCACCTCCGAATGCTGCGTATCGTTGAGCGGCGCATGCCGGCGATGCCCCGTGCTCGGATGAAAACGCATCCAGATCGCGACTTCCTCTTCCTTCAGCACATCGGTGGCAAGTAATACTTTCCTGAAGCTCTCGCCGAGATACTCGACCCAGTTCTCGCGAATCCACGCAAGCTGGCCGCTCAGGGAATCGGGCGCCGCCTCCATGGGAGCGCGCAGCAGATCGATCAGATTCCCCCGCCCCATCCCCGTCGCGGGACGAGTGGCGAAGTAGCTGCCCAGTTCCGCCGTCACCTGCTTGTAGGCGGTGCTCCCGGCCAGCCTGGTGTCGTCGAACAGTTCGCGGAACGGCCGAAAGGCCGGGTTCTGATTCGCCAGCCACAGCAGCATCAGTTCCTCGAGAACCGCTTCGCGGTGGGACACGCCTTCCGTGGAGTGGTCGAGCCAGCGTTCCAGCGGCACCTCGCCGCGATAGATTGCCACGTTGGGGAACTCCTGCACGAACGAGCGCAGCAGCTTCTCCACGTTGTCCTCGCCCACCCGCCCGGCGAACCAGTTGAGCGCCGCCTGGGTCACCTGCGGATCGCGGCTCTTGCGGTACTGGGCCACCAGAACGTGGCTGACCTCGTCAATCAGGCCCATGGCGAACAGAGCGCCCGGGTTCACGGGATCGGCATCCGGGTCCGCTGCGCTCCGCACCTCAGTCATGCGGAAAGCCAGTTCGCGGCACGACCCCAGATCGCCGAAGATCACGTTGCCAACAAAATTAAACAGCACGTCGCTCGCCCGATAGCGGTCGCGAGCCTCGCGGGAGATGTGGAATTCCATCATGGGTCTTCTCTTAGACGCAGTTGCCGCGCTCCGCTTTGCCAAAGGAGGCCTGGTATCGGTGCGCTACCATACGGTTCGATGCCTGAACTGCCCGACATCACAGCCTACCTGACTGCGCTGGAGGCGCGCATCCTCGGCCAGCAACTGGAGCACGTCCGGCTGCAGAGCTTTACCCTGTTGCGCACCGTGGACCCGCCGCTGCCCAGCGCCGAAGGCCGCACCGTTCGCGAATTGCGCCGGATCGGCAAGCGCATCGCCATCGGCGTGGAAGGTGACATCTGGCTCATCCTGCACCTGATGATCGCCGGACGCCTGCACTGGAAGGCGCCCGGCGCAAAGCTGCCAGGCAGGAATGCCCTGGCGGCCTTCGATTTTGCTCCCGGCTCGCTGGTCCTCACTGAAGCAGGCACGAAAAGGCGGGCCTCCTTATACGTGGCGCGCGGAGATGCCGGCCTGGCCGCCCTCGATCCTGGCGGAGTCGACGTGCTCAAAGCCGACCTGCCCGCTTTCCGCGCGGCGCTCACCGCAGAGAATCGCACCCTGAAGCGGGCGCTGACCGATCCCCGCCTGGTGAGCGGCATTGGCAATGCCTACTCGGATGAAATCCTCCATGCTGCCCGGCTCTCGCCCGTCCTGCTGACCCATCGCATGAGCGACGAGGAGTGGGCGCAGCTTTTCGCCGCTACGCAGGCAACCCTTCGCCTGTGGATCGACCGGCTCACCGCCGAGGCCCATGCCGGCTTTCCAGAGAAAGTAACGGCCTTTCGTCCGGAGATGGCCGTGCACGGGAAGTTCGGCCAGCCCTGCCCGCGCTGCGGCGAGCCCATCCAGCGAATTCGCTACGCCGACAACCAGACCGACTACTGCGTCCGCTGCCAGACCGGCGGCAAGCTGCTGGCCGACCGCGGCCTCTCGCGCCTGATGAAACAGGACTGGCCGAAGACCCTCGACGAGCTGGAAGCGCTGAAGCGGCGCTGACCCCGGGCGAACCAGAAACCCACGTTCGCTACAGACGCACGCGGGAGGCAATTTCGGTTACGGCCACGTGAATTCCGCAGGGCATGTCGCGAATTGATCCTATATTCACCGATCAGTAAACCACGGTGCATACGGCCCGGTTATTTCAGGATGAACCGGCTTTTTCGGGTCTTCAGCAGTGGTGGCCGGGAATCTCGGCATCGATCGGACGTCCCGGGAAAAATCGATGCCAACCCAATTCATCCGCGGTCCCGGCGGAGATACCTGCCCGGTCCTGGAGGAGTACGAATGCAGAAATATGTCGCGAGCGCTTTGTCCGCCCTGTTGTCGGCCGGACTCATGGTCAGCCCGGTTGCCGCTGATGCACAGGCGGATTCCACGCCCACTGCCACGCCCATCAAACATGTCGTGGTGATCTTTGGGGAGAACATCTCCTTCGATCACTACTTTGGAACCTATCCGAACGCGAAGAATCCCGCCGGGGAACCCGGTTTCTGGGCCGCGCCGGGAACGCCCAGCGTCAACGGCCTGCTCACCAACGGGCTCATGACCAGCAATCCCAACTTTCTCAACTCATCGGGCAACGGACAGGGTGCGACGAATCCCTTCCGTCTGGACCGCTCCCAGGCGGCCACCGCGGACCAGGACCATAACTACACGCCGGAGCAGGAAGCTTTCCACGGTGGGCTCATGGATTCCTTCCCTGAGTACACCGGAACTCCTGGCCCTCCGCCGACCGGCGACACCACCACCGGATTGACCATGGGCTACTACGACGGCAACACGGTCACCGCTCTCTGGAATTACGCTCAGCACTATGCCCTGAACGACAACGCCTACGGAACGACCTTCGGGCCGTCGACCCCGGGCGCACTGAATCTGATTTCCGGCCAGACTAACGGCGTGGACGATCAGGTGGCTGCCGGCAGCAAGGTAGTCAACGACGGCGATGGCGGTTACACCGATATCGGCGATGCCGACCCGATCGGCGACGTCTGCTCGACGACTACCGGCGCGCAAATTTCCATGTCGGGGTCCAATATTGGCGATCTGCTGAACTCGGCGGGAGTGAGCTGGGGCTGGTTTGAAGGCGGTTTCGACCTCACCCGGAAGAACAACAACGGAACCACGGGATGCGCGCGCTCGACGACCTCCTCAGTCACCGGCGTCGCGGAAACGGACTACATTCCCCATCACGACCCCTTCCAGTACTACTCCTCCACGGCGAATCTCAAACATACGCGCCCGTCTTCGGTGAACACCATCGGCAAGCAGGGCGATGCCGCCAATCACCAGTACGATATCTACGACTTTGCCTCGGCGGTGATCGCCGGAAATATGCTGGCCGTCAGCTTTCTCAAGGCGCCGGGCTATCAGGATGCGCACGCCGGCTACTCTGACCCGCTCGACGAGCAGGCCTTCGTGACCGAAGTGATCGACTTCCTGCAGTTGACCCCGGAATGGAATTCCACTGCAGTCTTTATCAACTACGACGATTCGGACGGCTGGTACGATCACCAGCTTGGCCAGATCATCAACCAGTCGACGACCGCCGACGACATGCTTACCGGCAACGGTCAGTGCGGATCCGGAACTGATTCCGCTCTGCCTGGACCCAGTGGCGCACCCCACGCCCAGGGCCGCTGCGGGTACGGCCCGCGGATTCCCCTGATGCTGATTTCGCCATGGGCAAAGAGCAATTTTGTCGATCACACCCTCGCCGACCAGACCTCAATCATTCACTTCATTGAGGACAATTGGCTGGCTGGCAAACGTCTCGGCGGTGGTTCATTCGATGCCATCGCTGGCTCGGTGAACAACATGTTCGACTTCACCCATATGGAGAACAGGGGTCTGTTCCTGCTGGATCCGTCTTCGGGCGAACTGTTCCGAGGCGGCAACTACAGCAGCTTCCGCAACTGGCGGTAGCTTCACCGTTTCCCGGCTCCCCGCGAAGAATGCGCGAGGAGCCGGGAATTCTCCTCGATCTTTTCTTCCCCAGCGACAATAGAACAAATGTCGGTTCGATTTTCTTCTTCCCGCCGCGCCTTCTTGCGGACGACCGGCCTGGCGCTGGCCGGGTCGCGTTTGGCCCGTGCCGCCGCGCCGCCCTCCGCTCTCGATCTAGGAACCGTAACACCCTTCGTCGACCCCCTGCCGATCCCCACGATGGCGCAACCCGCAGGCGTGCGGCCCAGCCCCGAGGCGCCCCGCCAGAAAGTCCCTTACTACCGCATCACCTCGCGCGAGGCACACCTGCAGATCCATCGCGATCTGCCACCCACACGCATGTGGACCTTCGACGGCAGTTTTCCTGGCCCCACCATCGAGACCGAGAGCGGACACGGAGTCATCGTCGAGTGGGCGAATCAGTTGCCGGCGCACCACTTCCTCCCCATCGACTACACCCTCGACGGAGCCGGTCCAAGTGTTCCCGAGGTGCGCTCGGTGGTGCATCTGCATGGCGGACGCACGCCTCCCGACAGCGATGGCTATCCGATGGACTGGACCGTCCCGGGGCACAGCCAGACTTGTTTCTATCCCTCCGCCCAGTCCGCCGCGCTGCTCTTTTACCACGACCACGCCATGGGCATTAACCGGCTGAACATCTACGCCGGGCTGCAGGGATTGTTCATTGTGCGCGATCCGCGCGAGCAACCGCCGGGCCTGCCCACAGGGAAATACGAGATCCCCCTGATGATTGCGGACCGGCTGCTCACCACCGACGGACAGCTCTTCTACCCGGTTTCGCCGGACCCAAAGAGGCCTTGGGTGCCGGAGGTTTTCGGGAACGCGATCCTCGCCAACGGCAAGCTGCTGCCGTTCCACGAAGTGGAGCCGCGGAAATATCGGGTACGCCTGATGAATGGCTCCAACGGCCGTTTCTATCGTCTCGGCCTGTCAAACCGCGCGTCCTTTCACGTGATCGCGAATGACCAGGGCTTGCTCCCCGAGCCCATTGCAACGCGCCGGCTACCCCTGGCGCCAGCCGAGCGCGCCGACATCATCGTCGACTTCGCCCTGCTGGCGGGATCGACGGTGCGCCTCGTCAGCGACACCTTCGACATCCTGCAGTTCCGGGTCGCGACGCAGGGAGGCGCGGATGCAGGCAGTCTGCCCGCCGTGCTTCATCAGCCGTCCGCCCGCCTGCAGGAAACCGATGCGGTGCGCACCCGCCGGCTCACCCTCGACGAGCGCTTGGACAAGGTGCAGCAGTCGATGGGCATGCTGTTGAACCAGACCCCGTGGAGTGCTCCCGTGACCGAGACGCCGGAGCTGAATACCGTCGAAATTTGGGAACTGGTCAATCTAACTGAAGACACCCATCCCATTCATCTCCACCTGGTGCGCTTCCAGATCCTCGACCGGCGGCCCATCGATACCTTCGGCTACTATGCGAAACGCAAGCTCCGCTTCACCGGCCCGGCGGTCCCACCCGAACCGTTCGAATCCGGATGGAAGGACACTGCGCGCGCCGACCCCGGCATGGTGACGCGTATCATCGTTCCGTTTGAGGGCTACACCGGCCGCTACGTCTGGCACTGCCACATCCTGGAGCACGAAGACAACGAAATGATGCGTCCCTATGAAGTCCTGCGCCCCGGGGATGTGAAGGCCTGACCGGATTTTCTGGCCAGAGTAGAACAGCTCGGCTAATGTGGAGACATCGGCTGCTGCAGCTTCTTTTCCGGCCGCGCAGCAAGACTTCCGCTCAGGCCATCACGGAGTTCCATTCGGGGGCGACACTGGATGAAGAAAATCGGCGTTCTGTTCGGCATGGAAAATACCTTCCCTGGCGCGCTGGTGGAGAAGATCAACGAAAAGGCCATCGACGGCATCCGGGCCGAGTTCGTTGAGATTGGCGCTGTGCGGCTGGATTTGCCACCGCAATGGTCGGTCATCGTCGATCGCATCTCCCACGACATCCCCTTCTACCGCGCCTTTCTGAAGCACGCGGTCCTGAACGGGACGACTGTCATCAACAATCCCTTCTGGTGGTCGGCCGACGACAAATTCTTCAACTACTCGCTGGCGGCCAGGCTGGGTGTGGCCGCGCCTCCCACCGTGATCCTGCCCCACAAACAATATCCGGCCGGGACGACCGAGCGCTCCATGCGCAACCTGCAGTTCCCCCTGGACTGGGACAGCGTCTTCGCCTACATTGGGTTCCCGTCGTTTCTCAAGCCGGTGAACGGCGGCGGCTGGCGCGATGTCTGGCACGTCCATTCCCGCGAGGAATTCTTCGCCGCCTACGACAAGAGCCGCGACCTCTGCATGATGCTGCAGAAGGCAGTGAACTTTAAGGAATACTTCCGCTGCTACGTCGTCGGCCAGGAAAAGGTGCGCATCATGTCCTACGATCCGCGCCGCCCTCACGCTGAGCGCTACGTGAAAGACGCGGCACCCGTCGACGGGAAGCTTCTGAAACGCGTGGAAAAGGACGCGCAAACCTTGTGCCGAGCCCTCGGCTACGACCTCAACACCGTGGAGTTCGCGGTTGAAGATGGCATCCCCTACGCCATCGACTTCATGAATCCGGCGCCCGATGCCGACCTGCACTCTGTCGGCCCCGAGAACTTCGCCTGGATCGTCGAGGCCGTCGCCAGTCTGGCGATCAAAAAAGCAAAAGCTGCGCGGCCCAGGGTCCCCGAATTCCACTGGAGCGCATATCTGGGCGCCGCCGCAAAGATGCCGGCGAAGAAGCCGGTTAGGAAGGCAGCCAGGCGAACCGCGAGGAAGCCTGCGGTCACGAAGGCCGCCGAAACCGGCGCCGACCGCAACGCCATCGACACAATGACCGCGATCGAATAGCAGAGGACGCCGACCGTCCTTCAGGAAAACCTTGGCACCAAAACGCTGAAGGCTATTGCCTGTACGGCCAGTCCCGGCATATAACGGCAGCACCATGCGGCCTTCTTTTACGCTCGGCATCGAAGAGGAATATCAGACCATCGACCCGGTCACCCGCGACCTGCGCTCCCACATCGCGACCGAAATGCTGGC
Organism: Acidobacteriaceae bacterium; assembly: GCA_036267095.1. Classification (GTDB taxonomy): domain Bacteria; phylum Acidobacteriota; class Terriglobia; order Terriglobales; family Acidobacteriaceae; genus Palsa-343. The sequence goes on along the minus strand of DATAWS010000012.1, from coordinate 453,868 downwards.
CCAGGGCAAGATGCGCCTCGAAGAGCGCGTCAAGGCCGAGATGCACCAGTCAGTCATCGAAGTCGGGACCAGCGTCTGCCGCACCATCGAGGAAGCCCGCGCCGACCTCTACAAGCTGCGCCGTGAAATGATCCGTCTCGCGCAGGAGCACAACCTCGTGCTGGTCGCCGGTGCCACCCATCCCTTTGCGGACTGGCGCACCCAGGAAATCTATCCCGACCCGCGCTACCACCAGGTCGTAAAAGACCTGCAGCTCGTGGCGCGCTCGAATCTCATCTTCGGCCTCCACGTCCACGTCGGCATCGAGGACCGCGAATCCGCCATCCGCATCATGAACTCGATGCGCTACTTCCTTCCGCACATCATGGCGCTCGCCACCAACTCGCCCTTCTGGCTCGGCCTCAACACCGGTTACAAAGGCTACCGCGCCAAGGTCTTCGAGAATTTTCCCCGCACCGGAATCCCCGACGCCTTCTCCAGCTACTCCGAATTCGAGAATTACGTGACCCTGCTGGTCAAGACCAACTGCATCGACAACGCCAGGAAAATCTGGTGGGACATCCGCCCGCATCCGTTCTTCAACACCATCGAGGTCCGCGCCTGCGACATCCCCCTGCGCGCTGAGGAGACGGTCGCGATTGCCGCACTCATCCAGGCGACCGCGGCGTATCTCTACCGGCTGCACGAAAGAAATCAGGACTACCGGCAGTACGCGCGGCCGCTGCTCATGGAAAATAAATTCCGCGCCGTGCGTTACGGACTGGACGGCAACCTGATCGACTTCGGCCGCCAGGAAGAAGTGCCCGAACGCGACCTGATCGAGGAGTACCTCAACCTCGTCGATCCCGTCGTCGACGAGCTGGAGAGCCGCGAAGCTATCGAGTCCATCCGTACCATTTTGAAGACCGGCACCGGCGCCGACCGCCAGCTGCACGTTTTCGAAGAGACAAAGGACCTCAAAGCGGTCGTCGACTACATGGCCGAGGAAACTAAGGCCGGCCTCTTCGAGTCGGCCGCCGTCGCTTCATGAGCCCCCCTAATCACCCCCCCTAATCAAAACCCCAGCGACTGGACCACCCGTCCGATCGCAGCCGCGCTGGCCATCAATCCGCTGTGTTCGCCATCGCTCAGCGGCACCGGCAGAACACAATCCACTCCGCTGCGGTTGACGATAGCCGGCATCGAAAGGCAAACGTCGTTCAGGCCGCGGTAGTCGCGCAGCAGGGAACTGACCGGCAGCACCCGACCCTCATCCCAGAGCAGCGCCTGCAGGATCCCGCTGACGGCCAGTCCGACTGCATAGTTCGTAGCGCCCTTGCCGGCAATGACGCGATCGGCGGCGGTCCGCACGCTTTCGAAGATGGAATCCCGTTCGGCGGCGGAGAGAATGTGCGGCCGATTCCATTCGAGCAGAGGCACATTGCCGATGCTGGCGCTCGACCAGAGCGGAATCTCGCTGTCGCCATGCTCCCCGGCAATATAGGCGTGGACGTTTTGCACCGCGACACCGCACCGCTGAGCAAGGAGGAAGCGGAATCGGGAGCTGTCGAGGACAGTGCCGCTGCCGATCACGCGATGGCAAGCGAGACCGCTGAGCTGCAAAGCGATCCGGGTCAGCACGTCCACCGGATTCGTGACCATCAGCAGGAGCGCGTCAGGCGCCACCCGCAGCAGCTCCGGAATGAGGCGGCGACAGATGTTCGTGTTCGTTGCAGCCAGATCGAGACGCGTCTGGCCAGGCTTTTGCTTGGCGCCTGCTGTTACTGCCACGACGTCGGAGCCGGCGAGAACCGCGATGTCATCGGAGCCGTCGAGAGTCGCTTCGGGGGCGAACATCAGGCCGTGATTGAGGTCCAGGACCTCGGCCTCCACTTTGGCTTTGGCAATGTCGAAGATACTGATGTGGCGACCTACGCCCCGCACCATGCAGGCATAAGCGATCGTCGCTCCGACGCTGGCCGCCCCAACAATGCCAATTTTCTGATTGCCCTCTTTGACCATAGAATTTTCCCGGATACGCAACTTTCCGTCTCCGATTTCGATACTCTAATGGAATTCGGAGGCTCTCCGGGGCCTTTCTGTGAGGTTCGACGAGATTTGACTCAATCCATCCTTTCCCCGCAGGCGAATGCGCTGCTGGAGACCCCCTTCCCGCCCGACTTCGCCCCCGGCGCAGGTGCGGCCGTGACCACCTGCCTGCGCGTCGAGCCCAGCGAAAAAGTCACGCTCATCTGCGACCGCGCCACCGCACCCATCGCCGCATCGCTGGCGCATGAACTGGCAGAGAACGGCTGCCGCTGGAATGCCTTCCTGCTTGAGGACCTCGCGCCTCGCCCGCTCGCCGCCCTGCCCGCCGTGATACTGGCCGACCTGGAAACCTCCGACGTTAGCATCTTCGCCGTCCAGGTGCAGCGCAACGAGCTCCAGTCGCGCATGCAAATGACCGAAGTGGTGAACCGCCGACGCATGCGTCACGCCCACATGGTCAACATCACGCCGCAGATCATGTGCGAGGGCATGCGCGCCGACTACGACCGCGTCGACCGCCTGTCGCAGAAAGTCATCGAGAAAGCTCGCCAGGCGCGCTTCATCCGCGCCACCACCGCAGCCGGCACCGACATTCGCGCCGAGATCAATTCCGAGTACAAATGGCTCAAAACCTCGGGCATCATCTCACGCGATAAATGGGGTAACCTGCCCGGCGGCGAGATTTTCACCACTCCCGGCGAAGTGAACGGCGTCTTCGTCGTCGACGGCGTCGTCGGTGACTACTTGTGCGCCCAGTACGGTCTGCTCGAGAAAACTCCGCTCACCATCGAGATCCGCAACAACCGCATCGTCTCCTGCCGCTCGGAGAACCCCGACCTCGAGCGCGAATTCCAGGCCTACACGCACACCGACGAGAACTCCGACCGTGTAGGCGAGTTTGCCATCGGCACCAACATCGGCGTCCAGCGCGTCATCGGCAACATCCTGCAGGACGAAAAATTTCCCGGCATCCACATCGCTTTCGGCAACCCCTACGGCGAGCACACCGGCGCCCCATGGCGATCCACCACCCACATCGATGTCGTCGGCCAGCGGTTTAACATTTGGATCGAAGACGAACCGATCATGCGGGAAGGGAAATTCCTCATCGAGCCATAACCCGGTCTCATGAACCCGGTACGCTGGCCGCAACCGGCCGGCTTTCTGAAGCGCATATTCCTGCAGGAGCATCGAAAAACCATGGCGACCGACATTTCTGTGAAATTTGAGACGCGTGTTCTGGGAAATTCCGACCTGCACCTGACGCCGATTGGCTATGGCGCCTGGGCCATTGGCGGCGGCAACTGGGAGTTTGCATGGGGCGCCCAGGACGACAACGAATCGCTGCGCACCATCGGGCAGGCACTCGACGCCGGCATCAACTGGATCGACACCGCGGCCATCTACGGTCTCGGCCATTCGGAAGAGGTCGTCGGCAAGGCGCTCAAAGGCCGTGCGCACAAACCCTACGTCTTCACCAAGTGCTCGATGCGCTGGTTCCCGGACCGCAGGATTTATCGCAGCCTTAAAGCCGGCTCCCTGCAGGAGGAAGTCGAGAACTCGCTGCGCCGCCTGTGCGTCGACACCATCGACCTCTACCAGATTCACTGGCCCAATCCCGAGGACGAGATCGAGGAAGGCTGGCAGACCCTCGCGCGCTTTCAGGAAGAAGGCAAGGTCCGCCATATCGGCGTCTCCAATTTCACCGTCGCGCAGATGAAGCGCCTCCAGGCAATCGCTCCCATCACCTCCCTGCAGCCGCCCTACTCGCTCCTGCGCCGTGACATCGAAACCGAGATTCTTCCCTTCTGCCGGCAACACAACATCGGCGTCATCAACTACTCGCCCATGGTGTCGGGGCTGCTCACCGGCAAGATGACCGCCGACCGGGTGCAGAACCTGCCCGCCGACGACTGGCGCAAGCGCAGCCCGAATTTCCAGTCGCCCAAACTCGAACGGAACCTCGCCCTCGCCGAAAAGCTGAAGGAGATCGGCCATCGCCACGGTGTCCAGGCCGGCGTGGTCGCTGTGGCGTGGACCCTCCGCCATCCGGCCATTACCGCCGCCATCGTCGGCGCCCGTCGCCCCGATCAGGTCGACGGAATTATTCCCGCAGCCACCTTCCGCCTCAGCCCACCCGAAATCCAGGAGATCGAGGACTGGCTAAAGGCCAACCCTGTGGTGTGAAGTCAATTTTTTTCAATAGATTTAGGAACTGAAAATGGCAACGAGCCCCGCTCCCTTTGGCGGGGCCTCGTTTTTTGTGCTCCATTTCCCAGCAGAGGATAAGGATTCCTGTATATTATAGGAATATAAATTGAGAAAATCAATATACTGATTGATAATATTGATCGAAGGAGCTACTCTCACCAGGAAAGGAAATAGAGTCATGGCCGAAGGCGCAAAATCCGGCACCGACTGGCAGGAGCTGACCCGTCTCACCCAGGGGCAGCCGATCCTGGTCGAGCGTGTGCGCCTGGTCGGCAAGCAAATTGCCGTCGAAGGCTCCTTCGAGCTGCCTCAACTCGCCCGCCTCAGTGCCGAAGACCAGGTCTTTATCGTGGCCTTTGTGCGCAGCCACGGGTCCATCAAGGAAATGGAGCAAGTCTTCGGAGTGAGTTACCCGACCATTAAAGCGCGCCTCAACCGGATCGCCGCCAGCCTCGAATTCGTCGAGACCAACCCCGGCGTGCCCCGCGCCGAAGTGCTCGAACGGCTCAGCCGCGGCGAGATCACTGCGGACGAAGCGATCCGCGAACTGGAGGGGAAGTCATGATTCCCTGGGGTGCCTCCGTCCGAGTGCACTGGAATCGCGGCACACCGCGGGAGCACCGGCTCGGATTGTGGGTGCCGCTGTTTCTGGTATGGCTCATCCTGCTGCCGTTGCTGCTGGTGCTGTTTCCGCTCATCGCGCTGGGTTGTGTGTTCATCGGCGTGGATGCAGTGGAGTTGTACGAGACCGCCTGGCGCATCGTGAGCTCGCTGCCCAGGACGTGGGTGGAAGTGAAGACCGGAGAATTTTGGGTTTGGGTACATCTGGCGTGAGGAACGCGGAAGAAGGGAAGGGGACGACGATGGGAGACGATCGGAGACAGATTCTGGATTTGCTGGCCGGCGGGAAGATCACCGCAGACGAGGCAGAGCGGCTGATCCTCGCGGTGGAGAAGAGCGCTGCCGGCTCCGGTGCGGCCGCCAGTGAGCCCGGCGGGACCGCCACGGGCACCACGCCGCGCCCGAAGTATTTGCGCGTGCTGGTCGAAGGCGACGAACAGATCACCGGGATGAAGGGCGGCACCACCGTCAACGTTCGCGTTCCGATGCGGCTGCTGCGGGCAGGCGTTCGCCTGGCGGGGCTCATTCCGGTGCAGGCCCATCAGCAGCTCGACCAGGCCTTCACCCAGCACGGAGTCCCCATCACGCTGTCGCAGATCAAGCCCGAGAACCTGGAGGAGATCATCGACCAGCTGGACGACCTGACCGTCGATGTCGATGGCAAAGACGGAAACCCCATGAAGGTGCGGGTGTTCTGCGAATAAAGCAGAGTTTCAGCACCGGAGTTTAGGGTTTGCGGCCGAAAGATTCGCGGTAGGGCACAATTTGGGACGGCGCCCACCGTCCTGACAACCAGAACCATCCGGGCTGTTGCCGGCACTGCCGCCCAAGTGCGCAGGGTCCAGCTGAAGCTCGCTCAAAAACCTGAAATGGAGGAACAGCGATGACAACGACGACTATGGCAATGCCGAAGCCCCATCGGGATCGCGGCATCGAAGGCAATCTGGCGAAGTGGTACGCCTCCACAACGGCGAAGTCGATGCCGGAGTTTGTGCAGCTCGCTCAGCGCGTCGCGCGCGAACTCCCCAACGGCGGCAGCGTGCTGGAAGTGGCGCTCGGACCGGGCTACTTCTGCATCGAGCTGGCCAGGCTCGGTCCGTACGCCGTGCGCGGCGTCGACCTCAGCCGCTCCATGGTGGAGATCGCGCGGAAAAAAGCCGCCGCGGCTGGCGTGCAGGCCGATTTCCAGCAGGGTAATTCTTCCAGCCCTCCGTTTCCACGCGAGACGTTCGATTACCTCGTCTGCCGCGCCGCCTTCAAGAACTTCGCCCAGCCGGTGAAGGCTCTCGAGGAGATGGAGCGAGTGCTCAAGCCCGGCGGCCGCGCGCTGCTCATCGATCTCCGCCGCGATGTCTCACCCGCCGTGGTCAGCCACGCAGTCGATCGCATGGGCCTCGGCCTGGTCAATCGAACGATTACCAAGCTGACCTTCCGCTTCATGCTGCTAAAGAACGCCTACACAAAGCAGCATCTCGAGCAGATGCTTGCCCGCACAGACTTCAGCAAAGTCGACATCGAAGCCATCGACATCGGCCTGGAAGTCCGGATGACGAAGTAGATGTCATCCATGACAGGCGCGGACAGGCACGCCTCGGATGCGCGAAGCGCGCCCGCCCGTGTGGCCGGCTCTTAGTGCTTGCTGAACATATCCTCCACGTCCTTGCGCAGCGCGACGCGGCTCGATTCGCGCGTATAGAACATGTGGCCGCCTGGGAACTCGTGCACTGAAACCCGCGTGGGGTCACCCATCACTGGCATCTGGTTCACGGTCAGGACCGATCCCATGAAAGGACACGAAAGGTCATTCCATCCGTGCACGATCATCACCCGCAGCTTCGGATCGGCAGCCACCGCATCGCGCAGCTGCGTCACTGAGCCCGAGCGCTCCTCCTGACCGCCATTCCAGTGCTCGGCCACGTCATACGAGAGCGCGTTGTAGCGCGCATCCACTTTCCAACCCACCACCCTCGTCACGAAATCGACCATCGCCGTCGTCGTCGGCGCAATCAGCGTCGCCAGCAGAGGATCGTTGGCACGCTGCTCGGGCGCGTAAGGAAAAGGATCGAACATCGTCACATTAGAGTCGTAAACTGAGCCAATCTTCCCCTGCTCGCGGTGAACTTCCCGCAGATACGCACCCGTTTCCAGCCGCCCTCCGGAGAACTTCACGAACTGTGGATCGAGCCCGGTCATCTGCGTCACCTTCTGGATCATGGCGTCGGTGGCTGCCTGATTCGACCGCCCCTGGATCAGTGTCGTGGCGTAGTCGCCCAGCGTGTAGGCGATAACGGACTGCATTGCCTCCGGGGTGAGTTTGCCCTGGCGCTCAAGATTCGCTGCCGTGATCGAAGGCAGCGTCACCATCCACGGAATCGGCGAGAGGTCGCCGTTCTGCTCGATCGTCGGATTCAGATAGGGCGAGACCAGCACCACGCCGTTCATCGCCACCCCGAGCTGCGACTGCAGGTAGTACGTAATGCGCGGGCCGCGGAACCCGCCGTAGCTTTCCCCCACCAGGTACTTGCGCGACTCCAGTCGGTCGTTGCGCACCAGCCAGTCGTAGATCGCGCGCGACAGATAGTCGATGTCCGGCTCGGTGGTCCAGAACAGCTTCCTCATCTCATCGGCCGAGACCAGCGATCGGCTGAACCCGGTGCCGATCGGATCCAGGAAGACCAGATCGGTGAAATCCAGCCACGTCCCCGGATTGTCGCTTAGCGTTGCCGGATCGGACGGGCTGTCCCCCTCATTGCCCACGTTCAGATGCTTCGGCCCGATCGCGCCGAAGTTCAGGAAGACGGACGAAGCGCCTGGGCCACCGTTCACGGCAAAGGTGACCGGGCGATTTGCGCCATCGACGGTATACGCCGTGTACACGAGCTCACCCGCCGTTTTGCCGTCCGCATCGCGCACCGGCAGCGTGCCCACCGTCACCGTGTAATTCAGCTTCCTGCCGTCGAGCTCGATGCTTTGCTGCACGTGCGCGTCCGGGGGCAGCGGCGGCAGCTTGTCTTTGTCAGGCGTCTTCTCGGGCGCTGGCGCAGGAGCGGCGCCGGCGGCCGGCGTTTTGGCAGAATCTCTCTCCGACTGCCCTGCCGCGGGAAAGCCCGGAAGCGCGGCAAGGCAGAGAAGACTGAGACCAAGGGCCAGAACCCTCGGTGGGCGGGACGAGGCTAATTGTGTCATGGGAAATACATTACATCGGCGACCCTGCCCCAGGCATCCGCCTCGCGAGATGGCAAAATGCACCGCGGATGTGGCAAATCGCCGGAAAAATGGTCGATTCGGGTGATTGATGTCACATCCGGGGGATTGGAACCTCTGCCATCATCCCGCTATCCAATGGGAAAAGGAGCCGGAACCATGCAGACGCCCATCGATCTGGTACTCGACGGAATGGGGTTCGATGAATCGGGACAGTGGCACGAGGGTCCGTTTACCGACTACTGGCGCTGGGCTTTCTCCGATCTCGGCGACGAGGCCCTCAAGAAGGTCGCTGCGGAGATGATTTCGAAGATGTGGCTCGGCGCCGGGCTGGCGGCCATGACCCCGCAGGAGCTCCAGATTCTTTACATGAGTACTCCCCTGGCAACCAACACCTCGCCAGCGGAGAGCGGCTGGCTCTACGACGCTTAGGATTCGTCAGGCACGCGCCAGGCTGGCGGCTCTGCCGCTGGCCCCTCGCGGGCTGTGAGCTGCCCCGGCTCGCGGCTAGTCCCCTGAACCCTGACCCCTAATCCCTGATTCGTCATCCTCAATCGCTGTTTTGCCCCCCTTTACTCTGTTGGCAACAACGCATCCTCTCTGCCCTCCCGGGCATCCTCTCATCAGGTAGACTGTCGCCCATGAGCGCTTCGATGTACATCGTCGTCGAGGGAGTGGACCCCGGTTATGACATCTTCGTGAACGGCCACGCCCTGGCCCGCAACGAAGATGCGCTGGAGAAGCTCGCCCTCCGCCTCGGCGTCAAGCCCCTGCTGGAATTCTTCTCCGCCGATGAAAATTCCATGGCCCTCCTGCTCGAAGAGGGCGCCGGCGATCCTGAGTGGGCGCGCACCCTGCCGCCCCCCCAGTGGTTCTCGCCCGAGGACGGCCTCATCACTATCTGCACCCTCCACGATTTCCTCCGTGAAGCCCCCGCCGCCCTCGGCGCAGAAACATCCGGAGTCGTGGCCGAGCTCGAGGAGTACGAGCGCGTCCTCCGCAAAACTGCCGTCCGCAACCTGCGCTGGCAGCTTGCCGTCAGCTGGAAATAGTCACCGAAACTCCGGCCAACTGCCCAGCCAAAAGCCCGCAAAAAACCCAGCAAAAACCACGCAAAAACCCAGCCAGGGCAGCCTTTCGCTCGTCTTTCGCTGGCCTTTCGCTTAGCCCTTGCTGGTTGTTGCGCGCCTCCTGGCCGACCGCCTCTCAGCGAACCGGCTCTTAGCTCTCCGCTTCCTGGCTCCTTCCGGCTCCAAAAAGGAAAAGCCAAGCGTCACCGCCCAGCTTTCCCTTTTGCTGCCAGCTGCCGAGTGCCGTTCTCCTACCTGCTTCCGCCGCCCGAACCGCCCGAACCGCCCGGTCCACCCGGCCGCCGTCCACGCCGCCGCCGCCGTCCTCGCCCAGCAGCGCCGCCCGGACCTGCCGGAGCACCGCCAGGACGCCGCTCGCCCGCAGGCCCCGTGACTACCGGAACCCCGTCCGCGCGGTTGAAGTTGATCTCTTCGCCTTCCTCGAGATCGCTGTCAGGTTCCTCGAAGTCGTCGCCACCCTCGATCATGATCGTGCTTGCATTCGACGAAGGCTGCCGCTCTTCCGGAGGAGCCGGCGGTGCTGCCGCCCGTTCCTGTCGCACCGGCCGATCCCCGCGGTCGCCCCGCGGCCCTCGGTCGCGATCTCCGCGCCCGCCGCGATCCCGGTCACCACGGTCTCCGCGGTCGCTGCGAGGACGTTCGCTGCGCTCGCCGGACTCATCGCCGCCCGCCGCCGCCATTTCGCCCGTCGGTTCCGGCAAGCCCAGCTTCTGCCGCTGCTCCCGCAGCACCGCTTTCCGCGATAACTTGATGCGGTTGCCTTCCACGCCCAGCACCTTCACCATCACCTGATCGCCTTCGCGCAGTTCGTCCTTCACTTCACGCACGCGATGCTCGGCGATTTCGCTGATGTGCAGCAGCCCGTCGGTTCCCGGGAAGATCTCCACGAACGCCCCGAACTCCGCCAGCCGCACCACTTTGCCGAGGTACGTCTTGCCCACCTCCGGCACCGCGGTCAGATCGTTGATCATCGCCAGCGCCTTCTTCAGGCCTTCCTCGTCGCTCGACGCCACGTTCACCTTGCCCGTGTCGTCCACGTCGATCTTCACCTGGGTCGCTTCGATAATCCCGCGGATCGTCTTGCCGCCCGGACCGATCAGATCCCGAATCTTGTCCGTGGGAATCTGCAGCGTCCGGATCTGCGGCGCGAACTTCGACTTCTCCGTCCGCGGTCCATTCAGCACCGCTTCCATCGTGTCCAGCAGGAACAGCCGCCCGCGCTTCGCCTGAGCCAGCGCTTCGCGCATAATCTGCCCCGTGATCCCGCCGATCTTGATGTCCATCTGCAGCGCGGTGATCCCGTTGCGCGTCCCGGCGACCTTGAAGTCCATATCGCCGTAGTGATCTTCAGCACCCGCAATGTCGGTCAGGATGGCGTAATCGTCGCCCTCCTTCACCAGGCCCATCGCAATGCCGGCCACCGAGCCCTTCAGCGGAATGCCCGCATCCATCAGCGCCAGGCTGGCACCGCACACCGAAGCCATCGACGACGAACCGTTCGACTCCAGAATGTCCGACACCACGCGCAGCGAATACGGCGACTCCTCTTCGGTCGGCAGCACCGCGCTGATCGCGCGCTCCGCCAGCGCCCCGTGCCCCACTTCGCGTCGCCCTACCCCCGTCATACGCCCCGTTTCACCAACGGAGAAGGGCGGAAAGTTGTAGTGCAACATGAACTTCTTCCGCTGCTCGCCTTCGAACGTCTCCAGCCGCTGCGAGTCGTCCGTCGTCCCGAGCGTCGCCGTCACCAGCGCCTGCGTCTCACCGCGCGTGAACAGCGCCGACCCATGCGTCCGCGGCAGCACTCCCACCTCGATCGTGATCGGACGAATCTCGTCGAATGCGCGATGATCCGGACGCACCCGCTCCTTCGTCACCTGCTCGCGGAACAGCCGCTCGCGCAGCGCCTCGAAGTATGTGCCCAGCTTCTTCTTCGCCGCTGCGGCATTCTCGTCGGCGGGAATCTCCGCTTTCAACTCGTCCTGGATCGCCTTCACCAGCACCTGGCTGTCGAGCTTCGGATGCGCCTTCGTGTCCAGCGCATCCTTCAGCCGCGCGCCCATTCTGGCGTGGAGCGCGTCGTAATAGGCCTGGTCGAACACCGGAGGAGTCACCGACCGCTTCGTCTTGCCCGCCCGCGAAACCAGGTCCGCGATCGCGGCCACAATCTTTTTGATTTCGGTGTGACCGAACTCGATCGCGTCCACCACCGTTTCTTCCGTGGCTTCGCTCGCGCCGCTTTCGATCATCACGATGCCGTCTTTGGTCCCGACCACCGTGATGTTCACCTTGCTCTCCCGCCGCTCGGTGTACGACGGATTGACGACGAACTCCCCGTTGATCTGTCCCACGCGCACCGCGCCGATAATCGCGCCGAAGGGAATATCCGACAGGGCCAGCGCGCAGCCGGCCGCGTTAATGCCCACAATGTCCGGATCGTTTTCCTTGTCCGCCGAAAAGACCAGCACGATGATCTGCGTTTCGTTGCGGAACCCCTCCGGGAACAGCGGCCGGATGGGCCGGTCGATCTGGCGGCAGGTCAGAATCTCGCGCTCGCTCGGGCGCCCTTCGCGCTTGATGAATCCGCCGGGAATCCGCCCGCCTGCGTAGGCGTACTCGCGGTAATCCACGGTAAGGGGGAAGAAGTCGATGCCTTCCCGGGGATCGGGAGAGGCAACCGCGGTGGCCAGCACTGCCGTGTCACCCGAGGTGACCAGCGCCGCGCCGGACGCCTGTTTGGCCATGCGGCCAGTCTCAAAATGCAGCCGCTTGCCGCCGGCAAGCTCGACTGAAACTTCCTGCTTCATGATGTTTCCTCTTTTCTCGATAGCTGCCCCGCGCCGGCGGAGTCCGCGGCGGGCGAGTGGGAGGCGGAAAGAGCGGATGTTACGGTGATGGGATTCGCTGCACTGACCCGCCGGCCCTGCGCCCCTGGGGTGCGCTGCCCCGCGTTCAGGCTCTCTCGCTTCTCGTCGCGCGCGCGGACAATCCGCCTGCGGCGGCTATTTGCGAATGCCCAGTTTCCCGATCACGGTCCGGTAACGCTCCGAATCGTGCGTCTTCAGATAATCGAGCAGGCGGCGGCGTTTGCTCACCAGCATCAAAAGCCCGCGCCGCGAAGCATGATCCTTCGCGTGCGTCTTGAAATGCTCAGTCAAATCGCCAATCCGCTCGCTCAGAACCGCAATCTGCACCTCCGGACTGCCCGTGTCGGTGTCGTGGGTGCGATAGCGTGCGATAACATCGGATTTTTTTTCAGGTGCCAGCACCGTTGTGCGTACTCCTCTGATTTTTCTACAGATACACTTCCTAAGTGTCTGCTCCAAGATTAACATGGAGGGCCCCTTCGCGTCTCCGGAAGCACTGGTCTTCATGCTGTGGCTGCTGATTCGCGGCTGGAAAATCCGCGAGCCCTCTTTGGTCTGAGCGGGGGAAACACAGGACTCAGGGCACGACCGGCGAAGCGCCTCCTGCGGACAGCACCCATTCAAGCCCTCTTCAGGCTTGCCCGCGCGGCCATCCGCACCACCATCCCTGCATACGCCCCCGCCATCGGAAACGCCAGAAGCACAAAACTCCCCAGCGCACTCCCCACCGTCGTTGCATGCACTACCATCCACAGCGGAATCCACAGCCCGATCCCCAGCGCCCACAGCCACGGCCGCCGCGGGCCGGTCAGCCCCAGCAATCCCGCGGACAGAAACAGCATCCCCGCCGTGATCCCAGCGTCGTCCCAGTGCGGACGCGAATCCACCCACGCAATTGCCAGCCCCAGCGTCACTGCCGTCGCCAGCAACACCCAGTGCAGCATTCGATTCTTCTCCGCCGCGAACTTCGCCGCCACCGTGCGCGCATCGCCGTAGCGGGCCAGCGCCTCGCGCTCCGCTGCCTCCGCGTCCAACCCCCGCCGCCGCGCCGCCTCCGCCAGATGCCCGCGGGTTTCCTCCACGAATCGCGTCTCCAGCACACCTCGCTTCCGCAGCTCCGTCCTCAGACTCTCAATGTACCGATCGGTTTCCGCGCTCATGCCGTTCCTCCCACAACGCCGTTGACCGCCTCCGCGAAATTCCGCCACTCCGCCTGGCGTTTCGCCAGCCGCTTCCGCCCCTGCGTCGTCAGCTGATACACCCGCCGCCGCCGCCGCCCGCTCTCCTCCGTCCACCGGCTCGACACCAGCCCCGCCCCCTCCAGCCGGTGCAGCGCCGGGTACAGCGTTCCCTCGGGCAGATCGAAGGTCCCCGCGCTCCGCCGCCGCAGCGTCTCCACTACCGCGTACCCGTGCGCCGGGCGCCCCTCCAGGGCCGCCAGCAGCAGCAAATCCAGATGTCCCTTCAGCGCTTCTCCCTGCATACATCGCAGTACTAGGCATAGGAGCGCGATGTGTAAAGGAAAATCTGCCGGACTTCCAGGCGCACTGTGCACTGTCTACTGCCTACTGGCTTCCGCGCCTCCGTAGCTCGACAAAACCTTGCCCGCCCCATCCAGCAACAGCGCCCCGCCCCGCTGCGGCGCCATCATGAAACCCACATGCGCTCCCGTAGCCGCATCGACGAAATGCACTCTCTGCGTGTCCATCGACTCGTTGGAGAAGCTGTACAGCACCGCCCCCACCCCATGCCCATCAGCTGCCGCAAGCACTGTGGGATACGCCAGCACCGCATCCGACAGCGGTGTCACCTCGCGCAACACCGGCTTCACTCCCGCCTTCGCCAGCGCCCACCGATACAACGCCGCTGTTGCCCCACATCCTTCCGCAAACTCCACCGGATCGGCCGTCCATAAAATCTTCCCGCTCCCATGCGGAATCACCTCGACCGTCTTCCCAACCGCAAACTGTGCCATCCACGTCGCCGACTGCTGCACCTCCGCTGGAAATCCCAGAGCGTAGGTCTTCCCATCCAGCTCCATCGCCGATCCCCGCACCGCCAGCGGCACCACCTCCGCCTTCACGCCCAGCGCACCCATGCGATCCACCGCCATCCAATGCTCATCTCGATCTACCGGGCCGGTAACCAGCAGCGTGCCGCCCTTCACGACATACGCCAGCAGCCCCTGCCAGGCCGTCTCCGTTAGCCCCTGTGCCGAAGGCAGCAACACCAGCTTCGGACAAGCCCCATCCGCACACAGCTCGTCCACCCGATTTTCCGGCAACATCCGCAGCGGCTCATGATCCCAGTACGCCATCGCCCGCAGAGCCTTCTTCTGCGTATCCAGCGCCAGCTCGCCGAGATTCGAATACAGCAGCGCCTGCGAAGTCACCATCGTCACCAGCGGCGGCACGATCTGAGTGAAGCTCGCCCGGCTCTTCGCTGCAAACGCCGCAAACCTCTCCAGCACCTGCGCCTCCGGCTTCTCCGTCCCGTCCGGACGCACTGCCCCAATCGAAATCTCGTTGTCGTTTGCCATATACGCATTCACGTTCCACGCCCACTCCAGCGCTCCCGCGCCCTGGGCAAAGGAAATCGCGATCTTCCGCTCCAGCTGGTCCGCCTCCACCTCGGGACTGAACCGCAGCCGGTCATCGAGCGTCATCCTCCGCTGCTCGCCCGTCTCCTGGATCAGCAGCGGTTTCCCCGTAAACTTCGGCGCCAGGCTTCCCCATAGAATCGCGTCGTAATCCCACCATGTGTGATCCGCCGTAAAGTCGATCTCCGGCCCATAAAACGTCGGCGACAGTCGCCCCGCCACCCCACCTTCATCCTGCCCGACCGTAATTAGCTGTTGTGAACCCGTCCCGCGGATCATCGCCCGCATCTGCTTTACCCACCCGTCGAACACATCCTGCGTGAACAGCGTGTAGTCGTACACCTTTAGTGGATTGAACCCGCTCCGCGCTGCATTCGACCAAAACGCCCCCTCCTTCGGCAGCGCCAGCGGATCCTCGGCCGCCACCTCGGGACGCACCGCCGTTGGAGCCGCCTGCAGATCCCGCCCGATCCCCAACGAAGGCTCCGCCCAGTCATGCAATAGCCGCGAGGTATCCGGATATTTCTCCGCAATCCACTTTCGCCACACCGACTCTTCGTAAGCGTCGTAGTCCGGTTGCGTCTTCCACCAATTCCTGTTCGCGCTCGGCTCGTTGATCAGGTCCCACGCCAAAAAGGGCACCGCGTGAAATCGTTCTAACAGCGACCGCGCGTAGACCTGCTCCGCCCGCACCGCCACCGGATCCAGATACCCGTTCACCCCGCCAAACTCGTCCGGGTAAAACGCAAATAAATTGAACTGCACCGGCAATCCTGCATGCCGCGTACGCATCAAAAACGCCTCCACTGTCCGCAGCGCATCCTCGCTCATGGTCCCGCTTGCCGTCAGCTCCGGCTTCCATGCCGTCCACAGCCCCGTCCGGATCATGTTCAGCCCCGCCGCGCGGATCTGCACAAGGTCCTGCTCCCAGACATAGGCATACGGCTTCATCCAATACATTCGCGAAACATCGCTGGACATATAGGTCGTCCCCACCACCGGCAGCGGCTTGCCATCCACTTCGAAGTAATCCAGCCCGACACTCAGCTTCGGCCCGGACAGCAGGTAACTCCAATCCCGCATCCAGAATCCCGATCGGTACACTCGCAGCGGCTTCCCATTCCGCAGGAGCAGGGCCTCCACCGTGTGGAATCCGCGCCCCTCCGCTGCAATGGCCGGCAAGGTGATGGTCCGCGCCGCATCGGCCGGGACGATGAAATCGGGGCAAATCACCTTGTGATCTTCATCCAGCACCTGGATCACGATCTGGTCCTTCGCGTGAACCTCCGCTGTTGCCTCCACGGGGTCCGCCCAAGTGAGTCGAAACTCCAGGGCCTCTCCGGGCACAAACAACGGCACTCGCGGACGAAACGTAAACCGGTCGCCCTTCCGCAACGCAATCTCCTGGAACGTTGCCAGCAGTTTCGGGTTCTGGAAAAAAGCCGAATCCGGCTCACTCTTCGAAGAATCCGCATCCGGCTCGCATGCCACCAGAATCCACCGCCCGCCCACAAATCGATGCGCATTGTGATCGATCTCAAGTACCGGCGCCGCCAGCCTGTGCCCTTGCCTTTCGCCCCACGCCAGCGTCGTCAGATCCATGTCCTCGTATCCGGTATGCCCACCCGTCGTATCCCCATCCACCACGCTCAGCCGCACCACCGGACTGAACCCCCGCGTCCACCCAAACGGTGGCACCCGCGGATACACTTCGTTATCGGGCTCGAACATGAGCCCTTCGGGATCGATCGGCTTCCATTGGCCCCCTGAAAACCGCTTCCATAGCTTGCCAGGATCGAATCCCGGCGTCTCCTGATACCCCGCAATGAAAAGCTCCAGCGCCTGCGCCACGCTCGCCGTCCGCAGATGCCATCCGTGCCCGTCCTCGTAGGCCGCGCGCGTAAACGCCTTCCCGCCCAGCACAAGCAAATTCCCGCCGCGATCCAGATACTCGAGAATCGGTCGCCATTCCGCCTCCGGCCACGCCGAACCGTACGACAGCACCAGCAGATCCGTCGCCGCATTCGCCAACGCTGACTGCAGCCCCGCTGCGTCCACAAAATCCGCGTCCGCAAATCCCGCCCGCAAACCCGCCTCATTCGGAGCAGGTGAGTCCGCCGCCGGAAACCCCGGCTCCCAAAACACCACTGTTTTCGCGAAAGAGAATCCCGGACTCAGCAGCAGAAAAACCGACAGAAAAATCCGAAAGCACCCGTGCATCGCAGCCCCGTCCTTGCTCGACCGCGTCCACCATACCACCGCCCAGGAATCCCCGCGCCCGCCGTGCCATACTTGAAACCGAACGCCCCTCCTGAAGAACCGGCTCCATGAATCCCGCACCCAATCCAGACTTCATGCGCCGCGCCATCGAGCTGGCCAGCGACAACGTCTTGTCCGGCCGTGGAGGTCCCTTTGGCGCCGTCGTCGTCCGCGACGGCCGCATCCTCGGCGAAGGCGCCAACTCCGTCACCCAGACGAACGACCCCACCGCCCACGCCGAAGTCCAAGCCATCCGCGCCGCCTGCCGCGCCCTCGGCTCCTTCAGCCTCAAAGGCGCAGAAATCTACGCCTCCTGCGAGCCCTGCCCCATGTGCCTCGCCGCCATCTACTGGGCCCGCATCGATCGCATCTGGTTCGGCAACGCCAGCGCCGACGCCGCGCGCATCGCCTTCGACGACGCCGTCCTCTACCGCGAGCTCGCGTTGCCGGCCCGCGACCGCATCGTCCCCTCGGCCACGCTCCTCCGCGACGAGGCCCAGGAATCTTTCCGCCTCTGGCTCGCCAGCCCCAACAAAACTCCCTACTAAAACCAGAGCGCAGAGCAACGCCGCCCAGCTACGTCCCGAGCCTGAGCTCTGAGCTCCGCACTCCGCTTGTCCCTGCACCCATCCACAACCCTCCCGCATCTCTACCGCTATGGACTACCGCCACCTGGGCCGATCCGGCCTCCGCGTCTCTGCCCTCAGCTTCGGCGCCGCCACCTTTGGCGGCGGCAACGAGTTCTTCGCCGCCTGGGGGAACACCGGCGTCGAGGAAGCCCGCCGCATCGTCGATCTCTCGATCGATGCCGGCATCAACCTCTTCGACACCGCCAACGGCTACTCCAACGGCCTGTCGGAAGAGATCCTTGGCAAAGCCCTCGGCGCGAAGCGCAACCAGGTCCTCATCTCCACTAAAGCCTTCTTTCCCATGTCCGACGCGCCCAACGACCTCGGCACCTCACGCTTCAATCTCATCGCCCAGTGCGACGCCAGCCTCAAGCGTCTCTCGACCGACCGCATCGACATCTACCACATGCACGCCTTCGACGCCTTTACCCCCATCGACGAAACCCTGGACACCCTCCAGACCCTGGTCCGCGCCGGCAAGATCCGCTACATCGCCTGCTCCAATTTCTCCGGCTGGCACCTCATGAAATCCCTCGACCTCTCCGACCGCTATGGATGGCCCCGCTACGTCGCCCACCAGGTCTACTACTCCCTCATCGGCCGCGATTACGAGTGGGAGCTCATGCCCCTCGGCATCGACCAGGGCGTCGGCGCGCTGGTCTGGAGTCCGCTCGGCTGGGGCCGCCTGACCGGCAAAATTCGCCGTGGGCAGCCTGCCCCTGCCGTCAGCCGCCTTCACAAGACCACGGACCAGGGGCCGCCCGTCCCCGACGAGCACGTCTATAAGGTGGTCGACGCCATCGACGTCGTCGCGAAGGAAACCGGCAAGTCCGTCCCCCAGATCGCCCTCAACTGGTTGCTCCAGCGCCCCACCGTCTCCAGCATCATCCTCGGCGCCCGCAACGAGCAGCAACTGAAGCAAAATCTGGCTGCCGCCGACTTCAATCTCACTACCGAGCAGGTCGCGAAACTCGACGCCGCCAGCGAAGTCCCGCCCCCATACCCCTACTGGCACCAGCATGGCAGCACCAAATTCCGCAACCCACCGCCCGTCCCCGACTACGGCCAATACGCGTAACCGAAGCGGTTACAATTACCAGCACTTTCTCCGCAAACAGAAAAAAGCGCGGCTCCCCACCGCGCTTTTTTTATCCCTGTCCTGCTCACCCAAACGGCTCCTCCAGCGAATTGCTCGCCGGAGTCAGGAGTTCCGCCCCATTCTCGGTCACGTGCATGTCGTCCTCCAGCCGCACCCCAAATTCTCCTGGGATATAAACCCCCGGCTCGTCGCTGAAGATCATCTGCGCCTGCATCCGCGGCGCCCGATCCCACCCGTACATATCGTTCTTCACCAGATACGGCCACTCGTGCATGTCCATCCCAATCCCGTGCCCCACGCGGTGCGAGAAGTACTTAAACCCCGGCCCATACCCCGCATCGACAATCACCTGCCGGGCCGCCGCATCCACGCTCGCCAGCTCCACGCCTGGCCGCGCGGCCTTGAGCGCCGCCGCCTGCGCCCGATGCACGATCTCGAAGACCTTCTTCATCTTCTCCGTCGGCTTGCCCAGCACAAATGTCCGCGTAATGTCCGACGTGTATCCCTCCACCTCGCACCCGTCATCCACCATCAAAATCGTTCCCTCGCGGATCGTCTGTACCTGCCGCGATCCATGCGGATTCGCCGTGAACGTCCCAATATTCAGACTCGCCTCGCCCGGCAGACCCGTCTTCGCATACGCCGCCGCCACCAGCCCATGCACATCCACCGTCGTCATGCCCTCGCGCAGCGATTCGTACACCGCCTTGTAGACCGCCAGCGTTGCCGCACCCGCCACCCGCACGCACTCCACCTCGTGCGCCGTCTTGATCATCCGGCACCCCGCCGTCACCGGCGTCGCCACCACCATCGTCAGCCCGCGTCCTTCCTGCTCCAGGCTGTTCGCGAACACCCACTTCATCTCCTCGTCCAGCCCCACAGTCGAGGCCCCGCGATCGCGCAGCCCCTTCACCGTCAGCGCAAATGGACTCTCGTCCTCCTGCCACGTCATCACGTCCGCATCCGTCCCGAACGGGCCTGCGCCCAGCAGCTCGTGCGCCCGGGCCTCCTCAAACGCCGGACAAACAACAAACGGCTTTCCCTTCGCGGGAAGGACCAACGCCCACAACCGCTCCCCGCCATTCAGGCTGATATCGGCGAAGTACTTCGAGCTGGTCGCATTGTTCGCCAGCACAATGGCATCAATTTTGTTCGCAGCCATCAACTCCTTCGCCCGCTCGATCCGCGCCAGCCGCTCCTCATTCGTGAAAGAAGCCACCCGTCCCGCAAACGAAGGCAACGCTGCAATCGGAGCCGGAAGGGAAACAGTCTCGCTGACCGTCTCCTGCCGCTCCGCCGAGCATCCAGCGAGCGAACCCGCCCCGACCACCACGCCTGCGATGCCAGCCCCCCGCAAAAACTCTCGCCTCGAAACCATGCCAGTTCCTTTCGCACCAATTTCAAATCCGGTAGAAAAAGTACAACGAGAGTAGCAAATAAAAACAAATGTCATCCTGAAGGAAGCGCCGCCACGAACCTGGCCAGCGATCGATTGGCCTGAACCGGGCGCGCAGAAAGAACTCGCGAGCGAAGCGAGTGTTTCGGTCGCGTAGCGGCGGATAAAGAACTCAATCGTGCAACCGGATCTGGTTCCCGAAGCCCGAAGCCCGAAGCCCGGTGCCAGAGCTCTGACCTCGGTGCCCGTCCTATACTGTCTTCCACCATGATCCACACCCCGCGTCGGCTGGCGTCCGTTCTCCTCACTATCATCGCTCTCACCCTCCCGGCCCGCGCCCGCGTCACCAGCATCACTGTTCTCACCCGCACTCCCGTCCTCAATAACCAGCCCTTCGGCCCCGCCGGCCCCTACGAGGAAATCACTGCCCGCGTCAATTTCGCCGTCCGTCCCGCCGACCCTCACAACCGCATCATCGTCGACCTCGACAGGGCTCCCCGCAACTCCCAGGGAGAAGTCGAATTTTCCGCCGACCTCTTTCTCCTCCGCCCCGTCAACGGCGGCAACCACGCGCTCCTTCTCGAAATCCCCAACCGCGGCGCCAAGGGCATCATGCGCATCGTCGACGGCGGCACGCCCGCCGTGCTCCCCGCTACTCCCGAAAACTTCGGCGACGCCTGGCTTCTCGACCAGGGCTTCACCTACGCGGCCCTCGGCTGGCAGTGGGACGCGCCCGACCTTCGCGGCAATCTCCGCCTCTACGCGCCCGTCGCGACCGATCACGGCCGGCCCATCACGGGTCTCCTGCGCGACGACTTCACCACCGTCGTCGCCACCAGGGACTGGCCCCTCGGCCACATCATCGAAGGTCGCGTCGGTGGCACCGAATACCCCGCGATGAATCCCGCCGATCCCCGCAACGTCCTCACTGTTCGCACCACGCCCGACGGCCCGCGCACAACCATCCCCAAAACCGATTGGGGATTCACTAACCCCGGCGCCATCCATTTAAATTCCGGCTTCCAGCCCGGCCGCATCTACGAGCTCGTCTACACCGTCCAAAACCCCATCGTCGCCGGACTCGGCTTCGCTGCCGTCCGCGATTTCGTCTCCTGGCTCAAGAGTCCGCCCGCCTCCACGCCCGCGCCAATCGCACCCGTGACGGTCGCCTACGCCGCCGGTATCTCCCAGTGCGGCCGCTTCCTCCGCGACTTCCTCTACGAAGGCTTCAATCAGGATGAATCCAGCCGCATGGCTCTCGACGGCGTCCTCGCCCACGTCGGCGGAGCCGGCCGCGGCAGCTTCAACTACCGCTTCGCCCAGCCCTCACGCGACGCGCAGCCCATGTCCTCGATCTTCTGGCCGACGGACATCTTCCCCTTCACCGACCAGTCCGAACAGGATCCAGCGCACCCATCCGCCGCTCCGCAGGGCCTTCTCGATCGCGCCCGCGCCGAGCACGATGTCCCGAAAATCTTCCTCTCCCACACCTCCTACGAGTACTGGGGCCGCGCCGCCTCGCTCATCCACACCACTGCCGATGGCAAGCGCGACGTGCTCATCGGCCCCAACGTCCGTATCTACTTCTTCACCGGCCTCCAGCATTTCTCCGGGCCCTTTCCCCCGCAGAAGGGAAGAGGCCAGCTCGCCAGCCAGAACCTCCAGTCCTTCCTGCCCATCCGTTGGTTCTGGCGCGCCATGATCGCCAACATGAACGCGTGGGTCCAGCAGGGAACCGCGCCCCCACCGTCCAGCTACCCGCAGATTGCCGACGGCACGCTCGTCCCGCGCAACCAGCTCACCTTCCCCGTGATCCCCGGCATCCATCCGCCGGATAACTACACGGAAGCCTTCCACCTCGACTTCGGACCTGACTGGCAAACGATGCGCATCCTCACCCTCCAGCCGCCGATCGTCGGGTCGCCGTTCCCCATCCTTTTCCCGCAGGTTGACAAGGACGGCAATGCAGAAGCGGGCATCCACCTGCCCGAAATCACAGTCCCCCTCGCAACCTATACCGGCTGGAACCTCCGCGACCCCGGCACCGGAGCGCCCGAAGAGCGCGTGTCCTTTCTCGGATCCTGGTTCCCGTTCGCCAAAACCGAAGCCGAACGCAACGCAGAAGGCGACCCCAGGTTATCGATTGCCGAACGCTACTCCGGCCGCGAAGACTATCTCGACCGCTATAAGAAAGCAGTCGACGACTTAGTTGGCCAGCACTGGATCCTGCCTCAGGACGCCGCCGACCTCATAAAACAAGGCGCTGCGGAATGGGACTACTCCACAAAATAAAAACAAATGTCATCCTGAGCGGAGCGCCGCCACGCAATTTCCTGCGAGTGATCGGCCTCAACCGGCGCACAGTCGAATGGACCCTCGAAGCGAAGCGGAGAGTCTCGGTCGCGCAGCGGCCGATCAAAACTCGATCGTGAAACCGGGCCTGCCCTCGCGGGCTGGGCGCCCGAAAGAACGATGCAACGGGAGCGCCAGACCGTTCCGGTTGACCAACCTCCCTCCACCCCATAGCATGGGCGCGAGCTCATCGGAATAATGGACATCACCATCCAGGAACGGAAGTTCAGCGTTCGCTCGGACTACAACATCGACCTTCCCGCCGGCCCATGGTTCGCGCGCAAAGCTTTCTTTTCCGTTCCCGCCCGCATTGCGATCACGTCTTCCGCGGGTGCCCCGATTGCCACCCTTCAGGGGCGCTGGTCATTTTTCCGGAGTCGATTCGACTTTCGTTTCACAGACGGCAGAAACTACCAGTTCGTCTGTGAGAAGCGCTGGAAGCAGGTTTACACCTGTGCCGGCGACCATGAATCCTGGCAGCTGATGCGCCACCATGGGCTGCGAGCCTCCGTCTTTCGCGATGATCGGCAGATCGCGGCCATCGTGAAAAACCGCCTCATCCTGGGCGCCGGCAATCGCTACGAAATCCGCATGAACCACGACGCCGATCCTCTGGTGATCGTCAGCATGGTTCTGGCGCTCAACACCGCCCAGCGCGACGACGAAAAGCGCGATGCCGTCACCTTCGAGGTGGGCAGCCTCGGCCCCCAGGAAAAACCCTGGGATGATTCCTGGCAGCCAACGTAAGCCCCCGCTAACGGTCTTTCCGCCACCGGTTCTCCGCTAACCGGTTTTCAGCCGACCGGTTCAGCGCGAACCGTTTCTTAACTGACCGCTCTTTAGCCAAACGCCTTTGCGCCCACCGCTCTTCGGTGGCCGTTCCTCTGCGGTCCCCTACACCCTGTGCCCTCCGTCCTGCTATACTCAACCGTTGCGGGCAGACCCGGAAAGCCCTCTTTTTCCGGCCATTTGCCCCAAATTCCCGCGCGACAAGCGACTTCCGAGGTTTCCATGTCCGGCCATTCAAAATGGGCGACCATCAAGCACAAAAAGGGTGCGCTCGACGCCAAGCGCGGCAAGATTTTCACCCAGCTCATCAAGGAAATCACCATTGCCGCCAAGTCCGGCGGTGACCCGGATGGCAATCCCCGCCTGCGCAGCGCCATCGTCGCCGCCAAGGCCGAGAACATGCCCAACGACAATATCAAGCGCGCCATCCAGCGCGGCACCGGTGAGCTCCCCGGCGCCATCTACGAGGAAATCGCCTTCGAAGGCTACGGCCCCGGCGGTGTCGCCCTGATCGTCGAGGCGACCACCGACAACCGCAACCGCGCGGTCAGCGAAATCCGCCACACCTTCGCCAAACACGGTGGCAACCTCGGCGAGCCCAACTCCGTCCGCTTCATGTTTTCCAAGAGGGGCATTATCGCCATCCCCAAGGCCGCCGCCGACGAAGAAAAGCTCATGAACATCGTCCTCGAAGCCGGCGGCGAGGACCTCAACGATGAAGGCGATACCTGGGAAATCATCACCGAGCCCAGCGCGTACGAAACCGTGGCCCAGGCCGTTCGCGAAGCGAAGATCGAGACCGTCATGTCCGAAGTCACCATGATCGCCTCCACCTACACGAAGCTCGAAGGCCCCACCGCCGCCCAGATGGTCCGCCTCCTCGAAGCTCTCGAAGACCACGACGACGTCAACAAGGTCTACTCTAATTTCGATATGGACGCGAAGCAGCTGGAAGAAGTCACCAGCTGATCGGCGATCGGCCTGCACATGTGGAGGGATGCCTCCGCCGCATCCCTCTGTGCACCGGCGGCGCAGACCATCCCACCCATTTCCTTTCCCCCAGGCTCAACCGGTTCGAAAGGCTCAGCTCACAATGCGAGTGTGCAGGATGAGAACGCACAATTGGATCGTCCCTCTTCTGGCGTCTGTTGCCATCGCCTTCACCGCAGCCGCCCAAATCACTCCTGCCAGCCAGTCGAAGCCCGCTCCGCACATCCCCGGCCTCGACACTCGCTTCATCGACACCCACGCCAGTCCCTGCGTCGATTTCGACGCCTACGCCTGCGGCAACTTCGACAAGCTCTATCCCATCCCGCCCGACCAATCCAGCTACGGCAATTTCGAAATCGTTTACGAGAACACGGAGCAGCAGCTCCAGGACCTTCTGCAAAAGGTCTCCGCCGACACCCCCACACGTACCTCCAATGAGCAAAAAATCGGCGACTACTACGCAAGCTGCATGGACCCCGATGCGATCCACGCGGCCGGCCTCAAGCATCTCCAGCCCGACCTCGACCGCATCGCCGCCATCACCGATCGCAAACAGCTCACGCCGCTGCTCGCCCGCTTCCAGTTGACCAATATCAACGCGTTTTTCGGTTACGGCGAAGAGCAGGACTTTAAGGATGCGCGCAAACAGAACGCCGTCGTCGATCAGGGCGGCCTCGGCCTCCCCGAGCGTGACTACTACTTCCGCACCGGCGCCGCGGCCGAGAAGACTCGCCAGGAGTACGTTCAGCACATCACCAACATGCTGCATCTGCTCGGCGAAACCGACGCTCAGGCCGCTTCGGACGCGCATAACATCATGCAGCTCGAGACCGCGCTCGCCAAGGTGTCCATGGACGTAACCGCGCGCCGCAATCCGGCCAACGTCTATCACCCTATGAGCCCCGCCCAGCTGGCCGCGCTTATTCCGGACATCGACTGGACCCAGCTCTTCGCCCGCACCGGCACGCCGCCCGTCACCGAAATCAACGTCGCTAATCCCGACTTCTTCAAGGGCCTCCAGTCCATCCTCGCCTCCACCGACCTCTCTGCCATCCGCGCCTATCTGCGCTGGCAGCTCATCGACTCCACTCCCAGCTGGTCCCTTCCCCAGGCTATGGATGACGAGGACTTCACCTTCTTCGGCCGCGAGCTCCGCGGCCAGCCGCAGCAACGCGCCCGCTGGAAGCGCTGCTCGCAGGCCACCGACAACGCGCTGGGAGAGGCCCTCGGCCAGGTCTACGTCGCCCATTACTTTCCGCCCTCCAGCAAAGCCGCCACCCTGCAGATGGTCCACGACATCGAGAACGCCATGGATCGCGAACTCAATACCCTCACCTGGATGAGTCCCGAGACGAAACAACGCGCCCAGGTCAAGCTCCACATGATCGCCGACAAAATCGGCTATCCCGACCACTGGCGCGACTACTCCAAACTCACCATCGTCCGCGGCGATGCCATGGGCAATGCCTTTCGCGCCGCCGAATTTGAGAACCACCGCCAACTCGCCAAAATCGGCAAGCCTGTCGATCGTGGCGAATGGCTCATGACCCCGGCCACCGTTAACGCCTATTACGATCCGCAGATGAACGACATCAACTTCCCCGCCGGTATCCTCCAAACCCCGCTTTTCGATCCTCATGGCACCGACGCCGAGATCTACGGCCACATCGGAGCCATCGTCGCTCACGAGCTCACTCACGGCTTCGACGACGAGGGGCGCCAGTTCGACGGCAACGGCAATCTCTCTGACTGGTGGACCCCTCAGGACACGCAGAAGTTCAAGACCATGACCGACTGCGAAGTCCAGGAGTACGGCAAGTTCACCGTGGACGGAGACGCGAAGGTCAACGGCGAGCTCACCCTCGGCGAAAACACCGCCGATAACGGCGGAATCCGCCTCGCTTATGAAGCCTTCCTCGCCGATGCTCACCGCAAGGGCATCGACATGACCAGAAAGCAGCCCGACGGCTATACGCCCATCCAGCAGTTTTTCCTCGCGTTCGGGCAGAACTGGTGCGGCCAGACGCGTCCCGCCGAGCTGCGCCTCCAGGTCCAGACCGACCCTCATTCCCCCGACCGCTTTCGTGTCAACGGCGTCGTGCAAAATATGCCGGAGTTCGGCCACGCTTTCGGCTGCGCCCCCGGCCAACCCATGATGCCCGTCAACGCATGCCATGTCTGGTAGCAGTCCGCGAATTCCGGCATCGCGGCGCAATCGTGGAGCATCTCCAAATCCGGGCCGCCTCCTGGCGGCCCTCTTCATAACCGGGAGTCGAATCGCTCAGTGAATCTTCGTACCCGCTCTCTTGCCCTTGCCCTGGTCGGCCTTTCCTGCCTGGCCGCCGCTCCCGCCTTCGCGCAATCGCCAAAGCAGGCCACGATTACCGATCCTCCAGGGACAGGCCTCAGCGCCGCCGATGCCCCCGCGCGCGCCACCCTCGCCGCCCGCCCCTGGGACTTCGCTCCCTTCTTCCAGGGCGGAGAAGGTGTCGGCGCCCGCTCCGACTTCACCTTCACCGCCGCCGGCCTCCGCATCGGCAAGGTCATCACCGGCCGACATCTCGGCAGCTTCCTGCGCGGCCAGTTTGAATTCGACGGCGAGATCATGCCGTACTGGCAGGCCTTCACCCCCCCACCCCACTCCATCACCGCCACCGTCTACGACCCCAGCGCCGGACTCAGCTACACCGAGACCTACCAGGTCGGCGGAGGCACCTTCACCGGGGTCAGCCTCACCCCCGTCATCCTCCGCTGGGACTTCAAGCCGGGCCGCCGCTTCGCCCCCTACTTCCAGGCCGCCGGCGGGCTCATCTACACCACCCACAAGTTCCCCCCCGACACTCTCGTCCCCCACGGAACCCCCGGTGGCACCAGCGTCTTCAACTTCTCCCCTCAGGGTGGATTCGGCGTCCGCTACTTCCTTCGCAACGGCCGGTCCCTCGACTTCCAGGGCAGCGGCGTCCACATCTCTTCCGCCTCCCTCGGCGACCGCAACCCTGGCGTCAACGCCAGCGTCCAGTTCCAGGTCGCCTACACCTTTTGGAGGTAACCCTGCCCCCGAAAGGGGACGCTCCAACGGCCGGCCTGAAGGGGTAACGTAGAAGCAGCACTCTCGGTCCATGCCCGCCTTGCCCCCCAGCCCCGACGCTCTCATCGAATGCGTCCCCAACTTCTCTGAAGGCCGCCGCCCCGAAGTGGTCGAGGCCATCGTCGCCGCCGCCAACGTCGAAGGCGTCCACCTCCTCGACTACTCCCTCGACTCCGATCACAACCGCTCCGTCGTTACCCTCGCCGGCTCGCCCCTGGCCGTCGTCGAAGCCGCTATCCGCGCCGCCGGCCGCGCCGCCGACCTCATCGATCTCACCAGCCAGGAAGGCGTCCACCCCCGCATCGGCGCCGCCGACGTCATCCCCTTCGTCCCCATCCGCGGCATCTCGCTGGAGCAGTGCGCGCTCCTCGCCCGCCAGGCAGGAGGAGAAATCTGGAAGCGCCACCAGGTCCCTGTCTATTTCTACGAAGCCGCCGCCGCCCGCCCCGACCGCGCCATGCTGGAAGAAGTCCGCCGTGGCCAGTTTGAAGGCCTGCGCGACGCCGTCCTCCGCGAGCCTGCCCGCCGCCCCGATGTTGGCGGCCCCAGTCTCCACCCCACCGCCGGAGCTTCCGCGGTCGGCGCGCGCCGCTTCCTCATCGCCCTCAACCTCTACCTCGATACTTCGGACGTGGCCATCGCCCGCGCCATCGCCCGCGACATCCGCCAGGTTGGCGGAGGACTCGCCGGAGTCAAAGCCATGGGCGTCTCCGCTCACGGACAGGCCCAGGTCTCGATGAATCTCACCGACTTCACCCGCACCCCCGTCGGCCAGGTCTTCAACGCCGTGAAAGAAAAGGCCCATCGTCACGGAACTGCCCCCGCCAGCGCCGAGCTCATCGGCCTCATTCCCGAAGCCGCCCTTGAGCAAAACAGCGAATGGTTGCGTCTTATCAGTGACTTCGACCCCGGACAGAAAGTGCTCGAGCGTCGCCTCGAACGTCCCCTGCCCTGGCCCGAAGTCGGATAGCTGGCATCGAATTGCTTTACAAATGCGGTTGCTGAGCGTGTGCAGCGGGGCCACGTTCCTGTATCAGGGCATGAGTTCACTCGTGGTTCACTCGTGCCGCAAAGGACGCAGGAAAGAGAGGGCTTTAGCCCCTGCCGGGCCCAACCGGAAGTTGTAGCCTCGGCCTGCGAAGCGAAGTCGTAAAATGAGAAAGAACCGAAATCCGGCCCGCAGGCGAACCTTTCTCCGCCATCCCGGTTCCAACGGATCAGCCCAATGTCTCGTCGGATCGCCGACAGGAGCAGTTCACAGGTGAAATTCAGCAAGCTGTCCTTTCTTAGTCTGGCTGCAGCAGCGGCTCTGGCCCTCGTCCCCGCCCCCGCGCGCGCCGCGCAAATCGATACCGACGCCCGCTCGGCCATTCCCCGCGACGTCCAGCAGCTCATCGTCATCGACTACAACGTCATGCAGAATTCGCCCGCCGCTCTCAACCTCAAGGCGCGTGTCCTGCCCCCCGAGCTCAAGCAGCTCGAAACCGCCCTCCAGCATTCCGGTTTCGATGAGAACCAGGACGTCGAAGTCCTCGCCTTCGCTGCCTACCGCACCGGTTCCAGTGGCGACGACATCCACGTCCTCGGCATCGCCCAGGGCCAGTTCCAGATCGCCGATATCCTTGCCGGCTTCAAGACCCATAAGATCAAGGCCACCAAAATCCGCAACAACGATATCTATCCCATGGGCGCCAGCGGCATGGTCGTCACCTTCCTCAATCCCACAACTATGCTCTTCGGCTCCCTGGACGACCTCAAGCCCGCGCTCGACTGCCGCGACGGCCTCCAGCCCAGCTTCCTCACCAATCAGGAGATGCTCAGCGCCATGCAACAGGTCGACACCGCGCCGCTGTGGAGCATCCTCGACCAAAAGGGCACCCAGTTCATGATGCACTCGCTGCTCGGCCAGGCCAGCCAGCTTACCGACTACGAGACGGTGAAGAAGCGCATGCTCAGCTCCAGCTACACCATGGACTTCACCAATGGCGTCAAGTTCACCCTCTTCGTGAATACGTCCGATACGCTGACCGCCGCCACCATGTCCTCGCTGCTCAATGCGGCTGCCATGTATGAGAAAGTCAGCGGCACCACAGTCGAGAAACAAGCCATCGATTCGACCACCATCGATTCCACCGCAGGCGTGCTGAGCGTAAAGTTCGTCGCCTCGGACAGCCAATTCACCAGCCTGCTGCAGTCGCCGTTGTTCCAAAACGTGGTGCACTAAAAGCAGGGATCAGGGACAGACGAATCCGGGTGCCCATGTCTCTGGTTTTGGGACATGGGGCACCCGCCAACGCCTGGGGGCAGGCTGCCCACATCCCTGGTTGTGAGATGTTGGATTCTGATTCACGCCCCATTCATCGATCCGCAGCAGGCGGTCCATGTAAAGTGAGGGTGCCCCCGCATGCGCCCCGCCTTTCATCTCACTCTTCTGCTTGCCTGTGTTCTCGGCAGCGCCGCAACCGCTCGGGCGCAGATGCCTTTCTATACCGATAATGCCGACGTCACCGACGAGGGAACGCTGCATTTCGAGTCGTTCGACGAGTACGACGGCCTTCAGTCCGCGCAATATCCCGACCTCCGCCAGAACACCTTCAATTACAAGCTCAACTATGGCCTGCCCCATGGCCTCGAACTCGACGTTGACGCTCCGTATCTCTCCATTGACCGCGCGCCGAACGCGCAAAGCTCCAACGGCCCGGGCGATACCGACATGGGCATTAAGTGGAACTTCCGCAAGTCCGCTCGCCCCCTGAGCGCACCCGCTCTCTCCGCGAGCCTGTACATTGAATTTCCCACCGGAGATGCGCGCCAGGAGCTCGGTTCCGGCCTGACCGACTACTGGCTCAACTCCATGGCCCAGGAATCGCTCAGCGACAAGACCAGGCTAAACGCCAACTTTGGATTCCTCTTTGCCGGCAACACCAGCACCGGCGTTCTGGGCACGCAGAATACCCGCGGCCACGTCTACACCGGCGGCCTCTCATATCAGCACGACTTCAACCCGCGGCTCACACTGGGCGCGGAAGCTTTTGGCGCAGACGCCGACCAGAAAGCCCTCGGCAAAGACCAGCTCCAGGGTCTTGCGGGCGGCTGGTACCAGATCACCAAGCGACTCGCCGTCACCTTCGCGCTCCTCGGAGGCAGCCATATCGCCAGCCCCAGAATCGGGGAGCAGATCGGCTTCGAGTTCGACATCCCGCTCCGCCACACCCCCGCCGCGAAGCAAGCCTCGGGCGGCCAGCGCTCCAGTCTCCGGCAATCGCTGCTCCACTAAGAGCAGGGATCAGATTTCGCGGATTAGGAAGCTTTCGCCGCTCCCACCCCGAGGCTGCGTTGCACCCCGATCGTTCGCTGCTGGAAGTGGCGCCGGAGACGATGCGTGGCGATCCTCACTCGATCGCCGCGGGACTTTTTCAGCACCACAACTCTCCGCAATTCGGTTTTCGGCGGGGAGAGCAGGAACTGATGGAACTGGCGCTGGATGGCGCGGACGATGCCGGGATCGCGATGTCTCTCTTTGTGACATTACCCGCGATCAAGCGCCGCTGGTCGAACATCTTCGCACGCGTGGCTTCGATCCGGCCCGATCTCTGCCCTTTGGATGGAGAGGGAACGAGAGGTATTCAAAGGCGACAACGGATTCTCGCATGGGTCAGAAGCCATCCGGAGGAACTTCGACCCTTCAATCAGCGCGACGAGGGGTCGGGAGCGGGCTCGCCCGCATCTGCCGGGAACCGTCAGTCGGCAGCTGAACTGGTCGGGTTCTCTGCGGAACGTGTCGCCGGTGCCGCGGCGTGGATGCCGGGGCCGGTTGCGTCAAGCGGGCCTCGATTCACATCCGATCCATCGGCGGTGGTCCAGCCGGGCAGCGCCTGGCTTCCGTAGATGAGGCGCACGCCGCTGGTGAAGGTGAAGTAGCTCCACACCCATTGCGAGAGCACCGCCAGGCGGTTGCGGAATCCGATGAGGAAATAAATGTGCACGACCAGCCACGTGACCCAGGCGGGGAATCCGCTGAGGCGGCCGTGGAAGGGCCATTTCACATCCGCCACCGCGGCCAGGCGGCCGATGGTGGCGATGTCGCCCTTGTCCCGGTAGTGGAAGGGCGTGCGCGGGTGATGGTTCAGGTCGGCTTCGATGAGCTTCGCGACGTGGTCGCCCATCTGGATGGCGGGTTGCGCGACGCCGGGGACTTGGTGGCCATCCTGCTCGAAGTGGGCGAGGTCGCCGCAGACGAAGATCTCTGGATGGCCGGGCGGGTTGAGCGTCTGGTTCACGATCACGCAGCCGCGCTTGTCGGTGGGGACGCCGAGGAGCTTGCCCAGCGGCGAGGCCGCGACCCCGGCCGCCCACAGAGTGACCACCGACTCGATGCGTTCTTCGGCGCCGTTTTTCGCGGTGGCGACGACGTAGCCTGGCTGGACGTCGGTGACGCGCAGCCCGCCGCGCACTTCGGCACCCAGGGCTTCGAGCTGCTGCGTGGCTTTGATCTGCAGCTCCTTGGGGTAGGTGGCGAGCACGCGCTTCTCGCCTTCAATGAGGATCACCCGGGCTTTGGCGGGATCGATGTGGCGGAAGTCGCGCCGCATGTAGCGGCGGGTGATGTCGCAGATGGCGCCCGCCAGCTCCACGCCGGTAGGGCCGCCGCCGACGATGGCGAAGTTAAGCGGCGGGTGGGAGCCGGTTTCGAGCATTTGGCGCTCGGCCAGCTCGAAGGCGAGCAGCACCCGGCGGCGGATCTCGATGGCGTCCTCGATGGTCTTGAGGCCGGGGGCCAGCGGTGCCCAGTCATCGTGGCCGAAGTAGGAGTGGGTGGCGCCGGTGGCCAGCACCAGGTAATCGTAGGCGATCTCGACGCCGCTGCGGAAGCGGGCCTTCTTCTGGTCCGGTTCGAAGCCAATGGCTTCGTCCATCAGAACTTCAGTGTTGGTTTGGTTGCGCAGGATGCGGCGGATGGGCGAGGCAATGTCGGCGGGGGAGAGCACGGCCAGTCCAACCTGATAGAGCAGGGGCTGGAAGGTGAAGTGGTTGCGTCGGTCGATCACGGTGATATCAACCGGGAGCTTGCCCAGGGTTTTGGCGGCATGAGTACCGGCAAAGCCTCCGCCCAGAATGAGCACCCGGGGCCTGTGGTGCGGGTTGTCGGTCGCCATCGTGTCCTCCGCTACGGGGAGCGCTACAGAAAGGATGCAATTGGGGGGAAAACGATGGCGGGAATGTCGCTGGCAGGGATAGCGACCGGGGTGCGCAACGGCTCCGAAAAGGGCGAAAGCGTCTGGGGAACTTCCAAACTCTAGTCCCTGGTCCCTAAACTCGGGTTCCTGCTTCAGCCGAAGCGGGCGCGGCCAGCCTTGCGGCGGAAGTCTTCGCCGTGCATTTCGACGAGGACGCACATCTCGGCCAGGCGGGAGCGCATGCGCTCGCCGATGCGGTCGCCGAGGGTCTCCTCGCGGAGGGCGCGGCCCGCCCCGTTGCTGAGCTGCGTGCCGCCGGACTGTAGGCCGCCCGGTGGGGCGTCAGCGTAGTTGGTCGTGATCACTGTGGTGCGCTTGTCGTTGTAGCGGGTGTTCAGGACGAGGGCGACCGTATCCCAGACCCAGTCGGTGGGCTTGGCGGCGCCCAGCTCGTCGAGCACGAGAACCTCGGCGTTGAAGACCGGACGGAGGATCTCCATTTCGGTGGTGGCGACCTGGGGGTTGTAGGAGTGCTGGATCTGCTTGAGCAGCTCGCGGTAGTCGCAGAAGAGGCCGTGCGCGCCCTTTTCGACGATAAGGGCCTGCAGGATGCCGACGGCGAGATGGGTTTTGCCGACTCCGATGGAGCCGGTGAGCAGCAGGCCGCGTCCACCGGTGGTGACTGGGTAGCCGTCGACAAACTGGCGCGCCATGCGACTGGCGGCGGCGAGCGAGTGGTCAGCGCCGTGGAAGCCAGGCTCGTAGCTCTCCAGCGAGCAGTGCTCGTAGCGGGCGGGAATCCCGGCGCGTTTGAGGAGGCGGGCGGCGCGATCCTCGGTCTGGCACTCGCAGGGCTCGAGGGCGCGCCCGCCGCCGGCCAGCTCGACGACGCGGACCCTGGCTCCTCCGCACTTGGGGCAAACCTGGTTCATGGAAATTTCAGTATCGCAGTTTTGGTGGGGTGGAAAAGGCGTGGCGATGTGTGCAGGACCAGGCGCGACGACGATTGTGCTATGGTGCGGTTGCCCATGAGCTCGGATTCGGAACGCATCATCGGCCTGTATCAGCGGCATGCGGCCGTGTGGGATCGGCTGCGCAACCCGGGCAACCTGCTCGAGAAGGGGTGGCTCGACCGCTTCCTGGCGCTCCTTCCGCCACGCGCGGCGATTCTCGATCTGGGCTGCGGCTCGGGGCTGCCGACTGCCGGATATTTCCTTGGGCAGGAGCACCGCGTCACCGGGGTGGACTCGTCGGAGCCGCTCCTCGAGATGGCGCGGGCGCGCTTTCCACAGCAGGAATGGATCGTTGCGGACATGCGGACGCTCGACCTGGGCCGGCGTTTCGACGGCATTTTGGCCTGGGACAGCTTCTTCCACCTCAGTCCCGAAGACCAGACCGCGATGTTTTCGGTATTTCAACGGCATGCGGGCCCGCGGGCTGCGCTCATGTTCACCAGCGGGCCGGAGCATGGCTGCGTCCTTGGGGAATTTGAGGGCGAGCCGCTCTATCACGGCAGCCTGGATCTGGAGGAGTATCGTGCGCTGCTGGAGGGGATTGGCTTCGAGGTGGCCGCGCATGTGGTCGCCGATCCAGCCTGCGGGGAGCACACCATCTGGCTGGCCCAGGCCCGCTGAAGTTCCTCCGGGAGCAGCTACTCTTTTGTGATCTTCCTCCCCGCCGCCAGCCGATATATCATGGGGAATCGGATGGACTGAAGCCCTCATCCGGCCCACCCACGGTTTCTCTCAGCATCCTAATCAGCCGCCGCACCCGTTCCAGCGAACGTGTGTGCCGGGGTTCTGGTCGGGGCCGGAAGGGCAAAGAAGGACGGACGTAATAAGACCAGCGAAAGCAGGCAGATTCGGTGAAGGATTCGGTACAGCAGGCGAAATCCGCAGTGGTGGTCGGCGCGCAGTGGGGCGACGAGGGCAAAGGCAAGATTGTCGATGTGCTGTCGGAGCGCTTCTCGGTGGTAGCGCGCTACGCGGGCGGCCATAACGCCGGCCACACGGTGGTGATCGACGGCCACAAGTTCATTCTGCAGCTGGTGCCCTGCGGGGTGCTGCGGCCGGGCTGCCGCGGCGTGATTGGCAACGGCGTGGTGCTCGACCCCATGGCGTTTCTCAAGGAGACCGGCCGGCTGCGCGAGTTGGGCGTCGACGTGGACACCCGCCTGTTCGTTTCGAACCGTGCTCAGGTGATCCTGCCGTACCACCGCATGATCGAGCTGGCCGCCGAATCGGCGCCGGGGCGGCAGAAGATCGGGACCACCAGCCGGGGCATTGGTCCGGCGTATGAAGACAAGATGGCCCGCAGTGGGCTGCGGGTGGTCGATCTGCTGAACAAGGACCTGCTGAAGACACATATCGAAGCCGCGTGCAATGAAAAGAACGCCATCGCCCACGCGCTGTTCGGAACCGAGCCGCTGGATTCGGCGCAGATGTATGACGAGTACGCCGCGGCCGCCGAAAAAGTGAGGCCCTTCGTGACAGATACGGCGCTGCTGCTGAACAAGGCGCTGGCTGAAGGGCACAACGTGATGTTCGAGGGCGCGCAGGGGACGATGCTCGACATCGACCACGGCACTTATCCGTTCGTCACCTCATCGTCGGCTGCCGCGGGCGGGGCGTCCACGGGCACCGGCGTGGGACCGGCACGGATCGGCACCGTCATCGGCGTGACCAAGGCGTATGTCACACGAGTCGGGGAAGGGCCCTTTCCGACGGAGATTCACGATGCCGATGGCGAGATGCTGCGCGCGCGGGGGCAGGAGTTCGGCGCCGTGACCGGGCGCCCGCGACGCTGCGGTTGGCTGGACCTGCCGCTGCTGCGCTACTCGAATCAGATCAACGGAACCGACTGGCTGGTGGTGACGAAGTTGGACGTGCTCGACGAGCTGGACTCGATTCCGGTCTGCACCGCCTATGAAATCGACGGCAAGCCCTGCGAGACCATCCCCGCCGATATTCGCGGGATTGAGGCGATCCGTCCCGTGTACACTCGGCTCAGAGGCTGGAAGAGTTCCACGGAAGGGATTCGTCGGTTCGAGGACCTGCCCAAGCCGGCCCAGGACTACCTGCAATTCATGGAAGGCGAGACCGGCGCGAAGATTGCCATCGTCTCCACGGGCCCCGATCGCGAACAGACCTTTGAATTGCCGGAGTTCCGCGAAGCGATGCAGCGGATCGCCGGCCGCTGACTGTTCCCGTAACTTTGACTGCCACGGTTTCACCGCACGATGCATCCCCGACGCACGAGGACGATTTCTGAAGCAGACCGCCCTATGATTAGTTTTACCGTTCGTATGAAGTTCCGTCCCGACGATCGTGACCGCATCGCCGAGCTGCTCACCGAGCTGGCCGGCGCTACCCGCAAGGAACCGGGCTGTATCAGCTACGTCCCCCACACCGTGGAAGGCGAGCCGGATACCGTCGT
Source organism: Acidobacteriaceae bacterium (assembly GCA_036267095.1). GTDB lineage: Bacteria > Acidobacteriota > Terriglobia > Terriglobales > Acidobacteriaceae > Palsa-343. Next base: position 418,033 of record DATAWS010000012.1, on the reverse strand, counting down.
CATCTACGAGCAGTATCGAGACCAGAAGGCAGCCGACGCTCATCGCGCATCCGCCCACTTCAAGAAGCACGCCGTGGGCGGGCTCTACCAGCTCATGCTGGACCGCCAGGTGGAGAACCTGACCGCCCTGGTGTAGGCCGGGAGAACGATGTCCCTCAAGCCGCTCTTCCGTCTCCTGCAGGATGGCCGGCTTTCCGCCCTGCTGGGCACCAGCGGGAAGCTCAAGTCCTTTTATCAGCTCACGTACCTTGCCGCCGCCGGGGAAGCCGGACTGCTTCACCGGCTCGCGGCCGGCCCCGCCACGTTCGATTCGCTCGCTGAGCTTTATGCGGCCGAGAGCGTGGGCACAGATGCGAGCAAAGAGGCGCTCCGGGCATGGCTGCAGATGGGGATCCGCTTGCGGCTGCTCAGCCTGGGCCCGCGCGGCTACGCGCTTCGCGGGCTGGCCCGAACGCTGGCCCGGCCGCAGAACGACCCGGTATTGGCCATGGTGGAAGAGGTGGCCGGGCTGCATCACAAGCTGATCGCCGGAACAATTCCCAAACTCCGCACCGGTCAGCTCTGGAGCCTTGCCGACCAGGACGGCGAACTGATTGCTCGTTCCTCCCGCGTACTCGAGCCCTTCCAGGCGGAAATCATCGGGCGCACTTTTCCAGCACGCGGCCCGCTGCGGCTGCTCGAGATCGGCTGCGGATCCGGCGTCTACCTGCGGTACGCGGCCGAGAGAAACCCATCGCTGATGGCAGTCGGAGTCGAGCTCCAGGTGGCGGTAGCGGAAGTGGCGCGGGCGAATCTGCGCAATTGGGGGCTGGAGAGCCGGGTGCGGGTTGAGATCGGCGACATTCGCGCCAGCACGCCGGACGAGACCTTCGACATCGCTACGCTCTACAACAACATCTATTACTTCCCGGTCGAAGAGCGCGTCGCGTTGCTCGCCCGGATCGGCAGTTTTCTGCGGCCGGGCGGTTTTCTGCTACTGACCACCTGTTGCCAGGGCGGCAGCCCCGCCGCGGAGGCGCTGAACCTCTGGGGCGCGTCCACCCGCGGCGCCGGCCGGCTGCCCGCCGAGGACGAACTGGTCAGCCAGCTCTGCGCGCAGCGGGCTACCCCAGGGTCAGGACATGGAACCTGCTGCCGGGAGACCGATTCGTGGCATTCCAGTCGTTTCGCGGCTAAAAGTTTTGGCTTTCCGCCTGGACCAGGTCTTGCGTTCAGCGTCCGGGCCGGTCAGCATAGAGACAGGCCCGCCCAGCCACTCCATCGCCCCATGCAATCCTAACGGCGTTTCCCGCGTCTGACTGAGAAGCGGCGTTCCGCTGCCTGTCATGACGTTTCCGGGTCTCCCTTTCTCCTTTCGCCATTTCTTTTTTGACGCGCCGCGGCAACCCGGGCTACCATCCGGTACGAAGATGCGCCGCCAATCGGCCTCCGCTCTGCGCTCCAGTCCAATCCCCCTGTTGGTCGCCGCTTTGTTCCTGCTGGGGGCCTGGCCTTCCCTTTGGGCGCTGCCCCGCCACGAAAAAGGAGAAATCCATAAAGAGATCGAGGCGCTGGAGCAGCAATGGCAGCAGGCGATTGTGAGCAACAACGTGACCGAGATGAACCGTCTGCTGGCCGACGACTACATCGGCATCAGTTCCAACGGCACCGTCGAGAACAAGGACCAGGCGCTGGCCCAGCGCCGCGCCGGTACTGTGCGCATCACCAAACTGGACCTGAACGACACCCGCGTGCGGGTTTACGGGGACACGGCGGTGGTGACCTCAGTCGCCCAGCTGGAGGGCTCGAATGGCGACACCGACATCAGCGGCCACTACCGGTACACGCGGGTCTACACGCGCCGGCGTGGGGAGTGGAGAATCGTGAGCTTCGAAGCCAGCCGCATCCACGACGTGGACGCCCGGTCGAAACACTGATCGCGCAGGATTCCGGCGTTCTCCGACGAGGGCGGCAGCATCCAAATGGATTGATATACTAAATTGTCGGGAACTTCGTCGCCGGCCAGGAGAGAAAACCCATCGATAAACGTTCCGCGAAACAGTTTGTCCGCATTAACGACCGCATCCGCGCACGCGAAGTGCGTGTGATCGACGATAAGGGCGAGCAGCTTGGCATTCTTGCACCGTTCGAGGCACTTAAGATCGCCCGCGAGCGCGGCCTCGACCTCGTGGAAGTTTCGCCCACCGCCGTTCCTCCGGTTTGCCGCATTCAGGATTACGGCAAATTCCTCTACGAAAAGGAAAAGAGCGATCGCGCCGCCCGCAAACGGCAGAAAGTCATCGTTGTCAAGGAAGTGAAGTTCTCGGTGACGATCGACGATCACGATTACGAGACGCGCCGCAACCAGGCAATCCGCTTCCTGCAGGATGGCGACAAGGTGAAGGCGTCGCTGCGCTTCAAGGGGCGGCAGATGGCCCACCGCGAGCTGGGTTACGCCATCATCAACCGCCTGATTCAGGACATCGGCGACAACGGCACGGTGGAATTCATGCCACGCATGGAAGGCAACACGCTGCATGCCATTCTTGCGCCGGGCAAGAAGGAAATGCCGAGGAAGCCGGCGCCGCCGCGGCCGTCGCCTCCAGGTCCGGGACCGCAGGCCCAACCCGCGCAGTAAGCGCAAACGTATCGCCAACGAAAAAGGCCTCCCGCAAGGGAGGCTTTTTTGCTGCCGCAAATCCTCTCAGACTGTTTCTTCGTGTCAGCCGTTGTCCACAAGCTCTTTGATGTCCGCGTAGGCTGTCTCGATCAGCCTGCGGAGCGCTGCGGCATCGGTCATCGTGCCCGGCCTCAGCTTCACGTGGCGCATGAACTTGCCGGTGCCCTGCAACAGGCGGCCCGGGTCCGGCAAAGCTGCGCCGTGAAAGAATGCCACGTTGACATGCGCCGTGAATACGTTGACGGACCCGAAGGGCGCATCGCCCAGACAGGCCACCGGGCAGCAGTCATGAAAGACTTCCCGGACCTCGTCGCCGCATTGGCGCATCACCTCAAACCACTCCCGCGCGAGGTCTCCCAATGCGCCGCCATGCTCCTTCAGCCACGCATCGATGGCGGGATCGCGTTCGAGCGTACCGTTGAATCGCAGCAAATCGGTTCTCATCGCCGCTTCGCTCCACTTTCAGATATACCGTGCCCGGCGAAAGGGCGGGAAATGAAAAAGACAGTGCCCCGCCCTTCCTGCGCTACTCTGGCTTCATGATTCGCCGGATCGCACCGCAGTTCTTTACCCTGGACATCCCCCGACCCTCGCCTATTACCAGGATAAGCTCGGCTTTGCATGTCTGAGCACCTGGCAGGATCCGCCGGTCTACGCAATCGTGGGTCGCGATAATCATGCCCTTCACTTTCGCTGTGCTGAACCGCCGACGTCCTATCCGGACAAATATATCGAGGAACTGCTCGACGCCTATGTCTCTGTCGACGATGCGGGCACGCTGTTTGCGGAGTACGCGGCAAAAGGGGTGGAGTTCACCCGCGAGCTCGGCAACACCGCCTGACAGACGCGGGAGTTTGTGGTGAAGGACTGCGACGGCCGCCTGATCGCCTTCGGTTCGGAGCTCTGAGCCTCGCCTACTGCGCGACCCATTCGTTACTCCGCTCGCAGGGCCTCCACCGGATCCACGCTCGCCGTCCTTCGCGACGGTACATAGCTGGCCAGGGCTGCCGCTCCGAAGAGCGCGGCGCAGGCCAGCGCGTAGGTGAGAGGGTCCACCGTGCCCACATGAAAGAGCAGCGATTTGAGCAGCTGGGTGACGCCCATGGCCACGCCGGCGCCGCACACCACTCCGACGCCGGCGAGCAGCAATCCCTGGCGGACGAACATCCCGGTGATGTGCTTCCGCTCGGCGCCCATGGCGATGCGGATGCCGATCTCGCGGCGCCGCTGCGTGGCTGAGTACGCGATGACGCCATAGAGTCCCACCAGGCCCAGCAGCAGCGCGATGCCCGCGGCCAGGGCCAGCATCACCAGCGTGAAGGAGGTACGCGCCATGGACTTCTCGTAGAGGTCGTTCTGGGTGCGCACGTGGGCCAGAGGGATATTGGGATCGACGGACCACACCGCGCGGCGAATGTCATTCGCCAGACTCTGCGACCCGGCGCGGTTGCTGCGCATGGCGAACACCACCCAGCGCCGCACGCTGTCCTTATTGCTTTCGAAGTTATTCATCAGCAGCGGCCACCACACGGTTGGCTGTACCGGCTTGCTCATGCCGTCGTCGTGGAGGTCGCCCACCACGCCGACAATCTGGCGCCAGTCATCCCTGGAAGTGACGCGGATGCGCTTGCCAGGGGCGCGATCGGGCGAGCCCCACATCTCACGGGCGAAACTGCTGGAGACGATGGCCACGTCCTGGCGGTTGTAGAGGTCTTCCCAGGTAAAATCGCGGCCTGCCATCAGCGGAATCCCCAGGGTCGCGAAATAACCGGGCGAGACCATTTTGAAGAGGCGTAGCGGCGGCATCGATCCATCGGCGTAGTTATGGTCTTCGGCGAAGACGGGGTCCTGCCAGTGGTTGTCGTCCATGGGCGCCGAATTTGCGATGGCCACCCGGGTCACGCCGGGGATGGCCTCCATTTTGTGGAGCATGGCCTCCTGCATCCGGGTCACGCGCGTGGAGTCGGGCACGTCGGCCTCGGGAATCCCGAGGCTCACGTTCTCAATCTTCGCCGCAGGGTCGTAGCCGGGGCTCTCATTGGTGAGCGCGTAGAAGGTGCGGATCATGAGGCCGGAGCAGATCAACAGCACAAAGGCCAGCCCCACCTGCACCACCACCAGCGCGTTGCGGGTGCGGTGACGCGCGCGTCCCTGGCTGGAGGTGCGGCCGCCCTCGCGCAGTCCGGTGCCCATCTTTGTGCCGCCGTAACGCAGCGCGGGAATCGAGCCGAAGAGCAGGCTGCAGCCCAGGGCGATGATAAGGGTGAAGAGCAGCACGGTGCCGTCGATGCCGATGTCGTGCAGCCGGGGCAGACCGGTGGGCGCAATGGCCACCAGCAGATGCAGCGCGCCCCACGCCACGCCCAGCCCCAGCAGGGTTCCGGCGCCGCCGAGGACTGCGCTTTCCAGCAGAAACTCGCGGGCGATTCGCCAGCGGCTGGCGCCCAGCGCCGCACAGATGGCCAGCTCCTGATGGCGGCCTTCCGCGCGCACCAGCAACAGATTCGCCACGTTGGCGCAGGCGATCAGCAGCACCACAGCGATGGAGCCCAGCAGCACCCACAACGTCTGGCTCACATCGCCCACCACATCCTGGCGCAGTGGACGGACGTTAGGACCCAGCCGCGCCGCGTGGAAGAGGTTGACGCTGAAGCCGGGCGGGGGCGGAAAGCTTCTCCACACGATCGGGATCATGCGCGCGATGTCGGCGTTTGCCTCCTGCAGCGTCACGCCCGGCTTGAGCCGCGCGATGCCTTCATAGCTGAACTGCCCCAGCGTCGTTTTTGGGCGGTCGAACTGCAGCGGCAAAAACAGGCCTCGCGGGTCCCAGTCGAGGAAGTGGAAGTTGCGGGGCATCACCCCGATGATCTGCCGCGGCTTGCCCTCCACGGTGATCGAGCGGCCCACCACGCCGCGATCGCCGGCGAAATGCTTCTGCCAGTAGTCGTAGCCGAGGATTACGGTCTGCGGCCCGTTCGGCGTCACATCGGCGCGGTTGAAGTTGCGGCCCAGCATGGGCGCGATCCCCAGCACCGGTAGCAGGCCGTCGGTCACATCGAGCGCCGCCACCTGCTCCGGCGTGCCCGAGCCGGTCACGCTGACCGAGTCGCCCTGGTAGAGGCCGATGTCCTCAAAGACGTGGTTCTGCTCGCGGTAGATGAAGTAGTTCGAGGGAGCCATGTTGACCGGGCCTATGCCGAGACCCGGGGCCGAGTGCCATACGCCGACCAGCTCTCCAGGTTGCGGATAGGGAAGCGGCTTGAGCAGCACGCCGTCGACCACGCTGAAGACCGCGATCGTGGCGCCCACCCCGGCCGCCAGCGTGATGAGCGAGATCAGCGTGAAGATCGGCGATCGCGCGAGGCGGCGCACCACCTGGTTCAGCTGCTGGGTTAGTTCCACGGTGCCTCCAGTGCGCGGTGCCGCTGCGGGAGAATACGGCGGCCGGGGCAGGGAAGTTCCGGGGTGCAAAACAAAAGGCCTCTGTTTCCGAAGGCCTTTTGTTTCCTGCGTTCACTGTCGGCAGCGGCAAGCAGCCTTTGGCGGCCCTTTACGCTCCCTGCGCCTGCTGCATGAACAGCGGTGGCTCATCGCCGCTGGGGCCCCAGCTGGCCGACACGGGGATGTCCAGCAGGCGCAGATACACGCTGAACTGGCCGCGATGCTGATACCAGTGGCTCAGCATCACGTCACGCAGAAACAGCCCCCGCGGCACAGCCATGATCTCGCGGCCTCCGGCGACCAGCCGCCACGTCTCCTGCATCGCCTGATCGTCGCAGCGCGGCAGAAGCTCCCGCACCGTCGCCATGCTCCCCTCCAGGGTGCGCAGAATCTCGTCGCGGCTGGCCGGCTGCGCAAAGACAAACGCCTCGCGCGCCTCGGCGGGATTCTTCTGCACCAGCTGCAGAATGCCGGCGGGCACCGATGCGAGGTGCAACGCCAGCTGGCCGGCGGTCAGCGACCTGGAGTGCGGTTTCCACGTCAGCTTGTCCTCGGGCAGGCGCTCGAGGAAGCGGCGCGTGACGGGCGTCTGGGCTTCCAGCTCGGCGAGCATGGAAGCAGCAATGGTGCAGGGGGCAATCTTCTCAGCAACGGCCATGGTGGTTTTCTCCTGATGGATTTTCGCTGCGCGGCCCGTTTATTTCTTCGTGTGCGTCCGCTCCGCGCGCAGCCGGGCCTGCTGGTTCATGTGGCTCCAGCCCGAGTTCACGTTTTTGCGGTGGTCCTCGCTCACCAGCCCAAACGCGGTGTAGCGGAACTGGATGATGGTCGCGCCCCCCTCTTCGCGCAGCCGGTACTGGACGTTGTTGGCCACCGGATACGACATCATCAGCGGCCCGGCGAACTCCAGCAACGTGGGCCGTTTGATGGCCTGCACGTTTGCCCAGAAGTGTCCGTCGTTGCCGCCCAGATCGCGAAACCAGCGGCCGCCCGGCCACAGCTCGATCTTCAGAGGGAACGGCGTGCCGTCGGGCCTCTCATTCCCGGGCCGAGCTGCTCCAGCAACGCCTCGAAGGTGATGCCGATGGGCGCCTCCACCCGAAGCTCCTGGGTGATGTTCAGGGTCAGATCTTCCAGATTCATTTCCGTCGCGATCATGTGTTTCCTTTCTCATGGTTGTGGTTGCCGGTGGATGACCTCGCCGCCGCGGCCTTCGCCTCGGCGCGTTCCTTTACGCGCAGGAGCTGGTGCTGCCAATATTTCTCGAACATGGCGGTCCATTCGTGCAGCGGGCGCAGCGCCGCCGCGTTCGTCTGGTAGAGCTTCTGCCGCCCGCAGCGCCGCATCCGTACCAGCCCCACATGGTGCAGCACCCGCAGGTGCTTGGACACGGACGGCTGCTCCATGCCCAGATCCTCGACAATGGCGCCCACCGGCTTCTCCCGGCCCGCCAGATAGACCAGGATCGCGCGCCGCCGGGGTTCCGCCACCGCGTTGAAAGGATCCGAAGTGGTCGCTGCCCTTGCCATGAGACCGAACATAACATGCCGATATAGGAATATGTCAAGCGGCAAACCAAGTTTATATCTCACACCCTGGAGAGGTCTGCGGATCGAAGCCAAATCCTGGCGCACGCCACCTCCTCGTTAGGATAAGGAGATGAGCTGGATTGGATGGGCATTGCTGGCTGCGCTTTTTGCGGCCGCTACCGCGCTGCTGGCCAAGGTGGGCGTGGCCCATGTCGACTCGAACCTCGCCACCGCCGTTCGCACCACTGTGGTCGTGTTCTTCGCCTGGGGCATCGCTGTCGCGTTAGGCAAGCACGGCGAACTCCGATCGCTCGACCGGCGCACCCTGCTCTTCCTCACCCTCTCCGGACTGGCGACGGGACTTTCGTGGTTGTGCTACTTCCGGGCGCTGCAGCTGGGGCCGACCTCGCGTGTAGCGCCGCTCGATAAGCTGAGCGTGCCGCTGGTGATGGTCTTTGCCTGGCTGCTGCTCGGCGAAAAAATGAATGGCATGGCCATCGCCGGGGGCTTGCTGATCACTGCCGGCGCCGTGGTGATGGTCCTTAGCTAAAGCTCGTAGCCGCAGGACGAAGTTCCGGACACGGGCGAACAGCCGCTTTGCAGTGTCCTCATGGCAGGTCCTCCGCCTTCACCGCAAAGAAACGCTCGATGATAGCCGCCGTCTGTTCCCAGTCGCGCTTCTCGGTTTCGAGCAGCTTGTGCCCGGCGCGGGTCAGTCGGTAGAAGCGCGCGCGCCGATTGTTCTCCGACGGGCCCCACTCGGAGGAGACCGCACCTTCCTGCTCCAGCCGCAGCAGTACCGGATAGAGGGTGCCCTGATTCACGGAAAGCAGGTCGTCGCTGATCTGCTCAATGCGCCGTGCAATCCCGTACCCGTGCTGCGCTCCCAGCACTTCGAGGGTCTTGAGCACCATCAGCGCCAGCGTCCCCTGCTGCACGTCTTTCTTCTGCTTCATCCCGTTGGCCACGCTGGACGTTCCCCTTTGGGTTACCCAGAGGAGTATGGCCCATCTCCATTGGGAAAGCAACAGGGAAGAGCACGCCGACCCAAAAAAGAAGGCCCCCGTTGCCGGAGGCCCCTTCCGAGAGACCGAGAATCGGTCAAAACTGATACGAGACCGTCCCGTACATAGACAGCGGCGCCCCGGGGTACGCGTTGATGTACCCGCTGGGAGCGGTCTGGCCGGCGGGGAACAGCGGTGCAAAGTACCCGCCGCTGGAGATGTACTCCCATTCGTTGTACTTCGGGTCGCCGATGTTCAGCATATCCAGCCTGAGGTTGAATGACTGCTTCTCAAGCTTGATGGTAGCCACGAACGACAGGTTCGCGGTCGTGTAAGACGGCATCGTGGTGTTGGTTGGCATGCCGGTGTTGTTCGACCACAAGTTCTGCGAGCCAGTGGTCTCCACCCAGAAGCGCGGCTCGATCAACTCGTGGTTGTGGTACTGGATGCCGTAGTAGATCCCGGTATTCAGGGTTACATCCGGGACATAGGAAACGGGTAGGTTATTGTAAAATGCACATCCGGAAGCGGGATTCGCGGGCGATCCGCACGAAGCCTGAGTGCCGCCGATAACGTAGTTGGTGAAGCTCGACGCTTCGCCCGCGAAATTCAGGAAGAAATGGATGTTGCTCTTCGGATCGGCATCGAAGAACACATCCACGCCGTGGTAGCTGGAGTTGCCGCCGCTGGTTAATTCGATGCCGGCAGCTGTTTCCACGTCGATTTCCTGGTTGGTGTAATTGAGATGGTAGTAATTGACGCCGGCAATGAAATTCCCAAGGCCGGGCGCGTCGGTGAAATGCACCTTCACGCCGCCTTGGCTGTACGCGCCTTTCGCCAGAATGTAATAGGCAGGATTGACGGCCTGGAACATGCCGCCGCCGCCCAGGGCGGGAGAGCGATAGGTCGTGTCATATCCGCCATAGAGCGTCAGCCACGGATGGGGCATCACCGAAGCGTCGATGGAGGGCTCGACCGCCGAGCGGCTTTCGTGCGCTCCGCACTGCGATCCCGCATCCTTGGCTACGCTGCCGTCGGAGGTAGCAACCGGAGTCCCCCAGAGGTTGTAATAGGGATCCGTTGCATTGCTGCCCGTCTGCGGATAGAGCGCGCAATGGGTCTGATAGACCGGAGACCTGGACGCGGACACCGTGCCGTCAGCGTTTTGAACGAAGTAGGTGCTGGCGGCGAAAGTGAAGTCGCGGGCTGCCTGATCGCTGTAACTGGTGCCGAATCCGTCCACCCGCACGCCGGGGATGATATGAATCTGCGGGATTGGATGGAAATCATCCTGCGCGTAAAACGTCACGTTGTCCTGCTGGAAGTACCCGGAGCGGAATTTCGAACCCTGCCCCACGACCTGCAGAGCGCCGCTGCCTCCGTCGGCGGGGTTGTAGAACAGATTGTGCGTGTTATAGACCTCGTGCAGCAGATAGCCCCCGAAATCCACCGTGTTATACGGCAGCACCTCCGTCATTCCCGCTTCGTCGCCAAAGACGTCACTGTGCGGATTGTTCCATTCGTCCACCTGACCTCCCTGGCTTAGCGCATCGTCATTGCGGCGGTGAAAGCGTCGAATGTGCGTGTACCAGGTTGTATTCTGCACCGTCGTCCTGGGACCCATGAACAGGTGTTGCCGTGCGTAGCCCATGAACATTTCGTTGGTGTCGTATTTGTTGTAAGCCGCAAAGGGCAGCGAGCTATAGAAGCCGCTGGATGGCTCGCTATAGTGGGGGCCGGTGCCGTCAGGCCCTTCGCCCAGGCCGATGTCGGTGGTGGGTATCACCTGGGCGCGATAGCCGCCGGCCTTCGAATAGAAAGAAGCGAAGGCGAGGCTGCCCGCCGGGAAAGTCTTCAGCGTCTTGCCAAAGGCCGAGCCGTTCTTTGCCGGATTGGCAAACCCATCCGGGCCCGCGCGGTAATCGTCGCCGCGTCCCACACCGCCGCCCACGACCGTGTCCCACCCTTTGAAGGCGCCGGTGTTTCCGACCAGCGCAAAGTTCTGTTGCCCGTAGGGGCCCTGGGTCCCCTCCAGGCTCAGATGGCGATCCACTGTGGGCTGAACCGGCGTGTATTCCACGCGCCCGCCCACGTCGGTGTACCAGGGGTTCATCGGCTGGCCCGGCCCGTAGGTTACCGCCAGATTCTGGACGATGAGGTTCTGCGGCATGGTGGCCGACTGCCACAAGCCGGTGGCTGCGTCCACCACCGGAACGCCGTCATAGGTGATTCCCAGCGAACCCGGCTCAGTGAAACTGGCCGCCTCGCCCGCCCATCCCTGCTGGATGCCGTTGAGCAGGATGCTGTATTTCGTCGCGCCGGTCTCTCCATAGCCCACCACGTTCGCGCCCGGCGTAAACGACACCATTTGCGCGCCGCCCGCCACCGGTCCTGCGGCCGCGATCTGCTTGCGATCCAGCACCCGCAGTGTCTCCGGCGAAACCATCACATCCTCGCGGCTGGGCACGGGTTTGGCTTCCGGGTTCACGGTGCCCCGGACCACGATGCTTTCGGCCAGCGCCGCCACTTTCAGCGTGGCGTCAATCGTCGCTGCGCCCTGGGTGGCCGGCATCACCCGCTGGGTGAAGGCCTCAAATCCCGATCTCTCGACCCTCAGCATTTGCGGGTCGTGCGCGACATGGGCGAAGAGGAACTGCCCGTCGGCGCCGGTCGTCACGTTCTGAACCGAGTTGGTGGCCAAATCCGTCAGGGATACCGCGGCATTGGCAACGGCGGCACCGGCGACGTCGGCGACCTTGCCCTGAACCTTGTAGGTACTCTGGGCGCGGACCGCGATTGCGGCGAGCATGCTGCAGCAGAGAAGTGTGATGGCTAAAGAAATCTTGCGCACGTTTCCTGGTCTCCTTCGGTAAAGATTGGCGTGGTGGTTGGCAGCCGCATTGGCAGGCTGCTGGTCCGTTCGAGAGACACACTACGGGCGTCTGCACCAGGGTCATGGAACCCTGGACAGGTCGTGACATCCCGCTGTTACTCGAGCGGCAATGCTCGCGATTCCCCGGAGTGAGCGGAGGGCGGCTTAAGCGCCGAGGGCTGGTGGAGGCCGGAAGGAGAAGTGAATCAGGCAGGGGATTCTGCGCCCGGCGAGCTCGATGGGCGCCGTGAGAGCAGGTCGGTCAAAGTCGGCGTGCGGTGTCCGGGAAAGGCCAGAAAGCAGCACGCCGCCCAGCGCGAAGAATACCGCCTGCGGCAGGGGAGCCTGTATCCGCCTCGTACTGCGCATCGCCATGGGCCGCTCCTTTTCCGAACGCAGCTTGGCTACGGCAACGCGCGCGTGCTGCGCCGGATGCCCGTGGTACAGCGAGCACTTGTATTCCGAGCCCCACAGAACCACCGTCGCCGCCAGCACCATTGCGGCGGTCACCGAGAGTGCCAGCGTGAGCTGTCTTGTGGGTATGTGTCTCATCGCCATGCGGGGATAGGGGCCGAACCTGGGCCGCGAGGAATGCGGAGAGCTGAATGGAATGTCCCAATTAGCGGAGCCTGCTCTCCGGCGCCCGATGAATATCGGGTGAACGGGATGAACAGGCCGTTAAACGTTGCATTTCATCTGTGAATTCTTGCGCCTGCTTCACCAGCTTGTTATCTAGGCTGCTATGCGCCCGCATTTCCGCGCCGCGCCGCGGCGATCGCCGGAGCCCTGCCTGGCAACCGGAGACCCCGCATCTCCCCCGCCAACACCGCCAGTTGACGATCCCTGGCGAACCGCGCTAACGTACTGGCCATGGGCGAAGAAAAAGCGAAACACCATGAAAGCCCCGAAACCTCCCTCTTTCCCATCCTTCAGCCTCCACCCGGTGGCGCCCTTACCGGAATCGCCCGCCTCGCCGGCCAGGCCACGCCCGCCGGAGGGCGCCATCTCATCGAGTTCCGCTCGCTTGAGCCGCGCTCCCTGCTCAACCGCACCGTCTCCGCACGCATGCCGTGGATGTCGTGGACCATCAATCCTTACCGCGGCTGCGAGTTCGGCTGCCGCTACTGCTACGCCCGCTACACCCACGAGTTCATGGAGCGCCGCGATCCGGAACTGTTCGAGCGCGAGATCTACATCAAGCGGCACGCCGCGTGGCTGCTGCGCCAGGAGCTGAAAGACGTGCGCCCCGGCGAATACATCGGCCTCGGCACCGCGACCGATCCCTACCAGCCTATCGAGCGCAGTGCCCAGGTCACCCGCAGCATCCTGGAAGTTTTCGCCGGGCACTCCGGTTTCCGGCTCGGCATCGTCACCAAATCCACGCTGATCGAGGGGGACATCGATCTGCTCACCCGCATCGCCGCCCGCAACCAGCTCACCATCTGCCTGACCATCACCACGCCGGATGCGAAGCTGGCGCGTATTCTCGAACCGCGCGCGCCCCGGCCCGATCTGCGTTTCCGCACGGTCGCGCGCCTGCGGGCCGCCGGCCTGCGGGTGGGGATTCTCTGCTCGCCGCTCATGCCGGGCATTACTGACACGGCTCGCGCCCTCGACCGCATGGCCCGGCGAGCAAAGAACGCGGGAGCTTCCTTCTTCGCCTCGCAGCCGCTCTTTCTCAAGTCCTGCTCCGAGCCGGTCTTCCTGCGCTTCATCCATGAACACTTTCCCGAGCTGGAGGCGAGCTACGCCGCCCGCTACGGCGGCAAGGCTTTCGTTTCGACGGCATACCGCGAACGCGTAGCGGCGCTGGTCCGCGCGGTGATCCGCAAATACGACCTCGATCAGCGCTTCAGCGAAGACCTCCCGGCCGGGGCAGAAATCCCGGGGCCAATGCAGAAGGAGCTGTGGCCGGCGGCGAAAAAGCCGCCGCAGAGGGCGTGATGACGCGCTCCCGGAATTTGTCCGGCCCTGGCTTGCGACACTGGGATTCGCGCGCCGCCGGCCGCTCCCCCGCTCGTGTCTTGCGGTGGCGCGCCGCCTTGCGTATAGTCCAGGGAAAGCTCGCAGTTCATCCTTGGGAGTCATGCATGCCATCCGGAGAGGCGACGGCAGTGATCGGAAAGTCTGTGCAGATACGCGGCGAGGTCAAAGGCAACGAGGACCTGGTCATCGAAGGTTTAGTCGAGGGCACGATCACCCTGAGCGATCACCGGCTGACGGTGGGAGCCAACGCGCACGTCACCGCCAACGTGAACGCGCGCGACGTGGTGGTGCAGGGTACGCTGAATGGCGACGTGATGGCTCAGGGACGCGTGGAACTGCGCGCCGGCAGCCATATGAGCGGCGACATCCACGCCGCCCGGCTCTCCATTGAAGACAACGCCATCTTCTCCGGCAAGGTGGAGCTCTCCGGTTCGGCGGCCGAGCACGGCAAGGCCCCCGCTGTGGCTCATGCCCCCGCAGCTGCGGCCCCGGCTCCGGCCACCGCGCACTTCGGCGCCAACTAGCTTCGGCTACGGACCAACCGGCTCCGCGTTCCACGGGACGCGGAACTTCGGTGGCTATTCTCCCACGTGATACGCCGCGGTCAGCGGCGTGTCGGCCGATGACGACCCGACCAGGATTTGGTAGTCGCCTGCTGGCTGGGTGAACGCGTTCCTTGCTACGTCGAAAATCGACAGCGTCAGCGGATTCATCCCCACCGTGACCGTCTTCGACTCGCCCGCGGCCAGGGTTACGCGATTCCATCCCACCAACCGCTTGTAGTTCGACTCGCCCGTAGACTGCGGCAGCACCGCGTACACCTGCGCCACCTCCGCGCCGGCGCGATCGCCCGTATTGCGCACCGTGAAGGTCGCGGCGTGGGTTGCATCATCCACATGCAGATCGGAGAACGCAAAGGTGGTGTACGACAGGCCGAAGCCGAAGGGGAAGAGCGGCGCTTTGTGTTCTGACTCGAACCACTTGTAGCCCACCCGCGCGCCTTCGATGTTGTAGTCGGCGTTGAAGGGCGGCAGCTCGTCGCCGTGGTGCGCTTTGCCACCCGGGGTCAGGCGGATGCCCGGTACCTCGGGCCGCGGCAGCTGCGCGTCATCCCTGGCGAAGGTCGCCGGCAGCCGCCCCGAGGGATCGACTTGGCCGAAGAGGATCGCGGCCAGCGACTGCGCGCCGCCGATGCCGGGATACCAGGCTTCCACGATGCCCGCCACCCGGTCCGCCCACGGCATGGCTACCGGACCGCCGGTTTCCAGCACGACAATGGTGTGGCGGTTGGCCGCCGCCACCGCGTCCACCAGCGCGTTCTGGTTATCGGGTAGATCGATCGTCGCCGCGTCCATGCCTTCGTGCATGGGCTGGTTCACAAACACCATGGCGATCTGCGCTTCCGCGGCCACTTTAGCAGCCGCGCGGGGATCGCTCCCTTCATCGAACGTCACCTTCGCGTTGGGAGCCTGTTTGCGAATCTCCCGCAGCGGCGAGGAAGGGAACCACACCACTTCGCCCCAGCTGGTGGTCCCGGGATGCGGATGGACCGCGTTTTCGCCTGGCGCATCCACCTGCGCGGAGCCGCCGCCACTGAGTACGCCCACGTCGGCATGCGAGCCGATGACAGCGATGGACTGAGTCAAGTTCGCATGCAGCGGGAGAACGTTTTCCTCGTTCTTCATCAAAACAATGCTCTCGTCAGCGATGTGCTCCGCGTCATCGCGCCCGCGGAAGGGATTCACCACCTGCTCGACCGGCGGATGATCGACCACCCCGGTGGCGAACATGCTGCGCAGCACCCGGTGCACCATGTCATCCAGCCGCGCGGCCGGCACCTGGCCGTCCTCGACGGCCTTCTTCAGCGGATCGCCGAAGTAGCCCGAGCCCGGCTGCTCCTGATCGAGCCCGGAGAGCGCGGCATGCACGGTCGAATGCGTGCCTCCCCAGTCCGACAGCACGAAGCCTTTGAAATCGAAATCCTTTTTCAGGACCTGGTTCAGCAGGTAATCGTTCTCGCACGACCAGTCGGTGCCGCCCGGCGGCGTGATCGTGTCTTTGTTGTAGGAGCACATGACGCCGGCGGGGTGCGCCAGCCCGATCGCAATCTGGAAGGCCAGCAGATCGCTCTCCCGCGCCGCTCGCTGGCTGATCTGCGCGTTGTAGATGGTGCGTCCGGTTTCCTCGTCGTTGAAGGCGTAATGCTTGATGTCGCCCATCACATCGTTGGACTGCAGGCCCTTCGCCAGCTCGCCAACCATGGTTCCGGCCAGCAGCGGATCCTCGCCGGCGTACTCGAAATTGCGGCCGTTGCGCGGATCGCGCATCAGATCGCCGCCGCCGCCGATGGACATGTTGTAGCCCATATCGCGCAGCTCGCGTCCGATCACGTCGCCGAAGAGAAACAGCGCCTTCGGATCCCAGCTGGAGGACGCGCCCAGTACCGACGGCAGCAGGGTCGCGTAGTGGCTGCCCTGCGCAGCCAGTCGCACGCCCACCGCCGAGTCCGCCATGTTGATGCCGGGAATGCCCAGCCGCGGCACGCCCTGCACATACCCCGCGCCGCCCACCGATCCTTTTGGAATCACCGCGCCCGCGCGCAGGCCGTTCCAGCCGGTGCCGTGGACGAAGTTCATCTTCTCGTCCAGCGTCATCTGCTTCTCCACCAGATCGGCGCGCTGATCTGGCGACAACGCGGTGTTCATCCACGGTTGCCGGGCGCGTTCGGGAGCAGGCGCATTTTGCGCCAGACACGAAAATCCTGACCAGGAAAAGCCGGCCACGACCAGCGCGGCAGCAGCCAGACAAACGATATGTCTCGGAGAGCGGGACAGCCACAACATTGAATCACCTCAGACCAGGCAATGTTATGCTGCGCGCTCATTTTACGTCAAGGTTAATCGTTTTACTAAAGGGTTTAGACGACAGACTGCCAGGGTCCCGACAAAGACAAGGACGCACGAGGCGTCCGAAACAGCGCGACGGCCATCGCCACAGCCGGGAACGCGGACCGAGGCAGGAAAGAGGATTCTGTTTCAGGAAAGCTTCAGGGAGAAGAGGCGCGGTGGCCGCGCGTTCAGCGCGACCCCGTCTTCACTTCGAAATCGCCGCGGTCACTCCGGGGTGGACGGCGCGCTCCATTGCGAATCTGCACGGGATCGATATCCAGCTCGGTGAGGATGCGGCTCAGCGTATTGCGGTGAACGCCCAGTTCTTTGGCGGCCTTGCACTGGTTGCCGCGGTGTCCGGAGAGCACCTCCACAATGAACCGCCGCTTGAATTCGCGCACTGCCTCGTCGTACGTGATACCGCCTGCGTGCATCTGGCTCACAAGGTTGTCCAGTTCGCGTTTCACTCCGAACCTCTTTCCCGATCCCGGTCTGTGCCGGGGCAACGTTCTTATTTACTCTCAGGCCTCAGGCAGCAGGTTTCAGCCATTCCGGCTGTTCCTTCCGCAGAACTTCCACCCCGCTCCGGATGCGGTCCCCCAAATCAGCCGGAGTCACCACTGCTGCGTGTCGCGCCATCGACAGGAAGCCGGGAGCGAAACGCGACTGCCGAAACCACGTCGCGCCGGGCCAGAATGCGGCAATCACCATCACCGCGACCGTAATCAGCGCGCACCCCTTGATGAGCCCGAAGGCTGCACCGGCCAGACGGTCGGCCCAACCCAGACCAATCGACTTCACCGACCAGCGCACCAGTCTTCCTGCAAGGCTCGCGACGAGCATGATACCGAGAGCGATCAGAATAAACGACAGCGCCTCCTCGAGGGCAAGGGAATGCACCCACCGGCCGATCCACGGCATTAGCTTCTGGTAATCCCAGCTGGCCACCAACAACCCCAGAATCAGACCTGCCAGGGAAAACACCTCGACCACCAGGCCGGCTTTGGCCGCCGTCAGTACCGAGACGATCAATACGATCACGATCACCCAATCGATCACCGCCATGGGCCG
Source organism: Acidobacteriaceae bacterium (assembly GCA_036267095.1). Lineage (GTDB taxonomy): Bacteria > Acidobacteriota > Terriglobia > Terriglobales > Acidobacteriaceae > Palsa-343. The sequence goes on along the minus strand of DATAWS010000012.1, from coordinate 400,583 downwards.
TCTTCCTTATACCGCCAGGGGCCTGCCTGCCAGAAGCCGATAGGCTTCCAGATACTTTTGCTGCGTGCGATTCACCACGTTTTCGGGAAGCCCCGGCGCCGGCGCCAGCTTGTTCCAGTGAATGCTCTCGAGGTAATCCCGCACATATTGTTTGTCGAATGACATCTGCGCGCGCCCCGGCGAATACTGGTCGCGCAGCCAGAAGCGCGACGAATCCGGGGTGAGCACCTCATCGGCCAGAATGATGCCAACCGACGTGGAGCCGAATTCAAATTTCGTGTCGGCCAGCAGCAGCCCGCGCGATTCCGCATGCTTCGCCGCGGTGTCGTAAATCTTCAGGCTCAGCTCCCGCAGCCGGTCCGCGGTCTCGCCGCCCAGCAGCGTGGTCATCTGGTCGAAGGTGATGTTCTCGTCATGGGTGCCGCGGAAACTCTTGGTCGCCGGAGTGAAGATCGGCCGGCTCAGCCGATCGCCTTCGCGCAACCCGGGTTCGATTTTGATCCCGCACACCGTCCCCGACGCCACGTAGTCCTTCCAGCCCGAGCCCGACAGGTAGCCGCGCACCACGCACTCCACGGGAAACATCTGCGCGCGGGTCACCAGCATGGAGCGGTCCTTCAGCTCTTTGCGGTAGCGCCACAGCTCCTCGGGGAACTCCTTCACATTCGCCGCCACCAGATGGTTGGGCACGATGTCCCGCAGCAGATCGAACCAGAAGAGCGAAAGCTGCGTCAGGATCTTTCCCTTGCCCGGAATGCCGGTGGCCAGAACGTGATCGAACGCCGAGATGCGATCGGTCGCCACCATCAGCAGATAGTCGCTCACCGCATAAATGTCGCGGACTTTGCCGCGGGCGCAGAGGGTGAGAGTGCGGAAATCGGTTTCGAGCAGCGCTTTCACTTCGACGGACTCTTCCCGCGGCGTCAAGGGGGCGATTGACCCGTAGCAGTTATTCAGGATGCCGATCGCCGGAACCGTTGCCGAAAGGAGCGCATGCGATCGAAACAACAGACGATGGAATCAAGCTGAAATCCGATTGTGCGATTCGCGCGGGGCTTTGTCAACGCTCGATGAATCCAGCACAGAACGCTGTTTTCGCGTGGACTAACTCTGCCTGGCACGACTGTCAAGGGAAAAATCCCACGCCTGCAAAAGCGACGCGCCCGGCACGCAGAACGCTCGCCTTCCCGCCGCTGGTTTTGCTATTCGCGGTAGGCGCTGGGCTTCGCGGAGATGCGCACGCCCATCCCATTCAGGCGGCTGCGAGCCTGCGCCGCGTCCGGTGTCTGCGGATAACGTGCGATGAGCGCGCGCAGATCGCGGATGCCGTCTTCACGCCGCCCCAGAGTGAGCTCCGATTCCGCCTTGTGCAGTTCCGCCGACGGCGCTTTGGAATTGCCTGCGTACTGATCCAGCACCACGTCGTAATTTCTGACCGCGTCGGAGTACTTCTTCTGCCGGTACGCGATCTCGCCCAGATAGAACTGCGCGTTTCCCGCCAGATCGTCGTTGGGATAGTACTTCAGCACGTCAGAAAATTCTCCCGACGCCAGGTCGTAACGCGCCGCGTTGTAGTCGCGCAGCGCTCCCTGATAGAGCTGATTCACCGGCGGCGCCTGCGGCTGCTGCGGAGGAGGCGGCCCCTGACTGGGCATCTGGTTCGGCATTTGATTCGGGTTCTGGTTCGGGTTCTGGCCGGGGTTCTGATTTGGGTTCTGATTCTGATCCGTCCCCGGCACGCCGCCCGGCTGCTGAACCTGCTGCGCCGCCATGGTCTGCATCTGCGACTGCACCGCGTTCAGCGTGTTGCTCAGCTTGTCGATACGCGTGCGCAGTGCGTCGAGCGAGTCGTTGATGCCCTGCATCTGCGTCGAAAGCTGGTCGATCTTCCCGCCACCGTTTTCGTTCTGCGTCTGCACCTGCTGCTGCAGCGTGCTCATGGAGGAGCCGATCTGCGACACCGTGGCCGACATCTGCTGCACCACGTGGTTCAGCACGCTCAGCTGCTGGTCCTGAGTTTCCTGCAGGTGCTGCAGCGCGTCCTGCAGCTGCTGCACCTGGGTCTGCAACTGGATGATCTCCTTGGAAACCGCGCGCGCCGGGGGAGCCGAGCAGAGCAGGAAAAAGAGGAAGACCGCCGAGAGCGAAACTACAATTTTTCGCATAAACACAATCCCCGCTGAGCGCAGGATGCGCTCCACTTCATTACATCACGCTCAGGAGTCTGCGCGCTCCGATTCGCGGCTCGATCTGCACACTCCGGTGCCCGCCTAAAACAGTCAGGTCTCAGACCGCAGCCGGTTTGGCTGCAATCCGAGACCTGTGCTCGCTGAGCCCTCAGCTCGCTTACTGGTCCAGCGTGAACTGGGCCCGCCGGTTCTGCTGCCAGCACGCTTCGGTGTGGTCGGTGCAGAACTGCTTTTCCTTGCCGTAGCTCACCGTGCGCAGCCGGCCGGGACTTACGCCCGCGCTCACCAGCGCCTGCTTGGCGGCGTTGGCGCGATTCTCACCCAGCGCCAGGTTGTACTCGGTCGAGCCGCGCTCGTCGCAGTAGCCGCCCACCACCACCTTCAGCTCGGGATGCTGATTCAGGTAGTTGGCGTCTGCCTGGATGGTCGACTGCGCGTCGGGACGAACATCGTAGCTGTCGTAGTCGTAGAACACCGGCTTCACCGCAGCCTCAAAAGCGTTCTCGTCGATGTTCGATTCGCCCACGTTGTTCGCCGGCGGCGGACCACCCGCGTTCACCGTAACCGTCGCGGTCGCATCGGCCGATCCCCCGTCGCCCTGAGCGATCAGGTGATAGGTGGTGGTCTGCGTCGGATGCACGGTCGTCGTGCCCGACGTGGCCACGGCTCCCATCCCGACAATCGAGACGGTGTTGGCGTCCGTCGTCTTCCAGGTCAGCACGGAGGCGTCGCCTGGATTAATGCTGTCAGGATTCGCGTTGATCTCAGCGACCGGAGTCGGCGCGCTGGCTGGCGGAGCCGGTGGAGGCGGAGGCGCCGGAGTCTTCTTGTGGCATCCCGCAATCGTGAGCATTGCCGCGAGGCTTGCGGCCACAAACCAGGAATTTCGATTCATTCGTTGCACGTCTCTCTCCTCCTTATGGGAGCGTAGGGCTAAGGGTTCAACCAGGGCAAAACGGAGCGATGCTTCCCGCCCCGCAAACTGAAACTCACTTCCAACTCCAGTTGGGCATCGTGTTGCTGCCGCCTCCGTGGGTTAATTGCTGCTGATTGGTCCCGTCGGCCAGCATCATCCAAATCTCCGTGTGTCCGCCCATCTCCCTCTGGAAGACGATATGGCGTCCATCCGGCGCCCACGAGGGGGCGTCGTTCGCGCCCTCGCCATGGGTCAACTGCGTCCAGCGCTTGCTGGCGATATCCATTACGTAGATGTCCTCGCCGCCCGGCGCGCCGGGTCCGTAACTGCGGTTCCACGCGAAGGCCAGCAGCTCGCCGTTGGGCGACCAGGAAGGCGCGCTGGCATAGCCGCCATCGGTCAGCCGCTGCACGTTGCCGCCGTCGGCATCCATGATGTAGACCTGCGGCAGCCCGGTGCGCCCGCTTATCCACGCAATCTGTGCGTTGGACTTCGGATTCCACGTCGGCGAAACGTCCGGACCACGAAAGGCCGTTACCCGATGCTCGCCATTGCCCGAGGCGTCGCACACATAAATGTCGGGATCGCCGGTGCGGGCCGAGGAAAACGCCAGCCGGCTGCCGTCGCTCGACCATGCCGGCGACAGGGTGGTGTCGCCCCATGCCGGGAAGGCCACCAGCCGGTTCAGATCGAGCGAGAACATGCGGAGCGACCAGCCGTTCTTGCCCAGCGAGCTGAAGGCCACCCGCGCGTTGTCCGGCGAGACGCGGGGAGAGAGCGAAACCGTACCCAGATGGGTGAGCTGTCGCTCGTTCATCCCGTCGTAATCCATCACCCAGATTTCCTTGTTGCCGGTCCGGTTTGACACGTAATAGATCTTTGTTTCCGCGATGCCCGGGATCCCGCCCAGCTGCTGGATGATCTCATCGGCGAAGCGGTGCGCAATCTCCCGCGACGCCTGCACGTTGGCGTTGTCGGTATACTGCTTGCCCAGCACCTGCGCGTTGGGCGAGTTGGCCGTCTGATAGAGATAACCCTGCACCATCAGCCGCCCGCCGTTCACCCCGAGCGTGCCGAAAGCCACGTAGGCCGCGCTCGACGGCGCCGCCGCCCACTGCGCCAGATTGATTTCCTGGGGCGTGCCCGGGGTGGCGTTCGGAATCATGCTCTTCGACACCACGTCGAGGATGCCGGCTGCGCGCAAATCGTTATAGAGGGTCTGATCGAACGCCGACTTCAGCCCGCCGGTCAGCGGATCGGCGGAGCCAGCCTTGAAATCCGCGGCGGCGACCACAATCTTGGGATTGCCCTGGTTGGTTTCGATGTGCACCCAGTCCTGCGCCTGCACGCCGCAGGCGAGACCGGACATCAAAAGAAAAGAAAGGAGGAAACGGAGGGTGAGAGATTTTCCTGGCAAGCTCACGATCATGCTTTTCCTGTATCCCTGGGGTTAATCCCGATATCGATCCTGGGGTCGATGAGGAGCAGTTGCTCGGCAGTTCCGCTGCCCGAAGCCATGAGCCCAGCTCCCTCGGAAGCGAAACGCTCTCCGAAGGATGGCTCTTGAGCGATGAGAGATCGGTGGATCGACACGTCAGCGTGGATCGCCATCCCATGGGGTCCACTAGCGGGACGGCTGATCGTAGGTAAAAGTGTACTCCACCGAAACGTTGTTGCCTGTGTACTGATTGGGTAACGGCCCGAAACTATCAACTCGTTGTACCGCCTGCACCGCGGTCATGTTCAGCGACGGCGATGCGCTCGCCCCGGAGACGTGGATGTTGGTTACCGTGCCATCTCTGGCGATAGTGAAGGTGACGCTGACCTGGCTCCCGTAGGGGGTCCCGTTGCCGATCTCCTGGGTAAACCAGTTCCGGCTCACCATCTGCTGGATCTTGTCCACGTACCAGGGAAAGCGGGAGGCGAAGTCGCCGCTGTTGACCGATACCGGGCTGGTGTTCCGCGACTGCGCATTGCTCATCGAGTGCGGCAGATTGCTGGCCGGCGCCTCGCCGTAATTGGCACGATATTGCTGGTTCGTGGGCTGCGCGTGTGGCGGCGAATAGTGCTCCGGTTTGGGAGCTGCCTTCAGCTTCGGCTGCCGCGCCGCAATCGGGATCGCGTCCGTCTCCTTCTCCGGAATCGTCGCCTTCGAAGGCGGGGCCGGCGAGGGGCTGGGGACCTGCGTGGCCAGCACGTTCGGCGTGGGCGGCGTGATGTTCGGCAGCGGGATGGCCGGCGCCGAGTTCACCAGATTCGCCTGGATCGCCCCCTGCGGCCCGATCACTCCCCACTGCTGCCCATGAAAATGGTTATTGGCGAACACCATCAACGCCATCGCGCCCACGAAACCAAGGTGCAGCAGCACCGATCCGAACGCGGGAGGTCCGAACGGTTCCGAACGAATCGACATGGTGTCGCGAGGCATCTTCCCCTAGTTTGACGCGCAAGGGCCGACAAAACAACCCAACCCGCCCATGGGAACCCGCCGAATCGCCCCAGGTTGCATCCCGAGCGACAACACCCGTGCAAAAGAAATGGCAGAAAAAGGCATGGACCCGGCTACCGGCTGCCTTCTCTTCACGATGCGCGAGAGGAACTGACCGACGGCAGGGTGACCAGTTCGCGCGCCCGCGCCGCTTCCTTCTCGGCTTCGGCTTTGGCCAGCGCCAGGGCTACGTTCCGCCACGATGCCACCGACGTCTGGGGTTCGCGCCGCTCCCGCAGGTCGCGCAACTCCTCCAGCATCCGGATCGTGCCTTTCTGAAGCTCCAGTACCTGGGTCTGCGCGTCCATCAGTTTCAGTCGCAGAGTCGAGGGCTCGGCCCGTCCCACGGACCGCTCGATCTCCAGCAGGGTTTCCAGCAACTTTGTCGTCAGCATCCGCTCAATCCGCAACCGCAACAGTGACAAGTGAGGCGATTGTGCTCTGCCTTGCGGGGGTCGACTGTGACAACAGTCACGACTGTCTCCCGTTTCAGCCCAGAGGGTGAGGAAAATTTCATCCCATCACCGAGTTTTCATCGCACATCAAGATTGCGTCCCATTTAGGGAAATCCCGCGGGTAAGTCCGGCAGGCCCCCGGCACCAGCCTCCCGGCCCTTTCAATTGACTCCCGGCCGCAATTCCCGTATTCTGTGGTCCTTGCGCAGTGTGCGTTCCCGCGCTTGTGCGTTAGCGCCTCGGCCGGGAATCTGCGAATCCGGAAATCTCGGCTCGGATTCTAACGTTCTGCGCTAACTCACGCGTACAGCCTCTGTAAGCCGCGGAAGAGTTCTGAATCCGCGGGCGGCTTTGCGTGGGCATTTTTGGACCGCCGTTCTGTATTTTCCAGGAACGGCAACACCGGGAGAGAAGAATACCGATGTCGACCTATATTCCGAGCGCGCACGAAATCGACCGCAAGTGGTTCGTGGTCGATGCCAGCGGCAAGACGCTGGGCCGCCTCGCCACTGAAGCCGCCAGCGTCCTCAGCGGCAAGCGGAACCCAAAGTACACTCCGTTCCTCGACATGGGCGACCACGTCATCGTGATCAACGCCCGCAAAGTTCGGCTTACCGGCCTCAAGAGCCAGTCGAAGACTTATCGCCGCTACACCGGCTTCCCCGGCGGTCTGCGCGAAGAGTCGTTCATCCGCCTCATCGAACGCCGGCCGGAAAAGGTCGTCGAAGAGGCCATCAAAGGCATGCTGCCCAAGACCAAGCTGGGCCGCAAAATGGCCACCAAGCTCAACGTCTATCGCGACGACAAGCACCCCCACGCGGCCCAGAAGCCTCAGCCGCTGGAAGTGAACGCATAGTTTTTGTAAGAGGACAGGGCGTCAGCCCTGCCGAAGAAGCTGAAGTCCGAACAGGTTTAGAGGCTTTTGTAAGAGGGGCCTCGGCCCCGCCGAGAAGAATCTGAAGCGGTTTTGTATCAGGGCACGACTTCAGTCGTGCCGAACAGGGCACTCAGGGAAGGGGCTTTAGCCCCTGAGAAAAGACGAAGGAAGGTTCATGGCAGATCTGGTTCAGTACTACGGCACGGGACGGCGGAAGTCGGCGATCGCGCGCGTTTTTCTGCGCCCCGGCTCGGGTGAGTTCAGGGTCAACGGCAAGGCGTTCGACACCTACTTCGTAACCGAACAGCAGCGCGTCGCTGCGAAGAAGTCTCTCGTCGTCAGCGACACGGCCGCCACCTTCGACGTGGTCACCACGGTCTCCGGCGGCGGCGTGGCCGCTCAGGCCGACGCGGTCAAGATGGGCATCGCCCGCGCTCTGCTCCAGTTCAACGCCGAGCTGCGCAAGACGCTCAAGGCCGACGGCCTGCTGACCCGCGACGCCCGCGTGAAGGAACGCAAGAAGTACGGCCAGAAGGGCGCCCGCAAGCGGTTCCAGTTCTCGAAGCGTTAATCGCTTCGGATTGGCGAGAAGTTGGATCGCGAGATGAGCTTCGGGGTCAGGGTTCTTAAACTCTGATCCCTGAACTCTAAACTCTGATCCGGTAGTCAAATCTGCTCGCCACGCGAGCATCAATTCCGGCCCGGTACCACCGCCCGGAATGCAGTTCAAAAAAGGAGGCCGTTTGGCCACGATCACCATGAAGGAGCTGCTCGAAGCGGGAGTCCACTTCGGGCATCAGACCAAGCGCTGGGATCCCAGGATGAAGGAGTACATCTTCGGCGAGCGCAACGGTATCTACATCATCGATCTGCAGAAGACCCTGAAGATGTTCAAGGAAGCGTCGAAGTTCGTCACCGAGCTCGCCACCCAGGGCAAAGTCATTCTCTTCGTCGGCACCAAACGGCAGGCGCAGGACGCCATCGCTGAAGAAGCCACCCGCTGCGGGATGTTCTACATCAACCAGCGCTGGCTCGGTGGGCTGCTTACGAATTGGGTGACGGTGCAGAAATCGGTGAAGCGCCTTCAGGAACTGGATGAGATGGCCACCGACGGCCGCTACGACCTGCTGACCAAGAAGGAAGTCATTCGCCTCGAGCGCGAGCGCAAACATCTGCAGGCGAATCTGGCCGGCATCAAGAACATGCGCCGGCTGCCCGACGCCATCTTCGTCGTCGACTCGTCGAACGAAGCCATCGCCGTGAAGGAAGCCCGCAAGCTCGGCATCCCGGTGGTCGCCGTGGTCGACACCAACTGCGATCCCACCGTGGTCGACTACGTCATCCCCGGAAACGACGACGCCCTGCGCGCCATCCGCCTCTTCACATCGAAGGTCGCGGATTCGGTGGCCGAAGGCGCGGCCGCCATGAGCGATAAGGCGCTCGACCAGGGAGGCGTGACCGCCGATATCCAGGCAGTTGCCGTCAGCGAGCCGGGAGTGGAAGCGGCTCCTGCACCCGAGGCCGAGAGCACCGAGGAAGTCGATCTCGAAGCCGCGCTGGGCGGAGGCATCCGCAAGGCGCCCGCCATCGTGGCTGCGCTCGACGAAGCCGAGGCCGCCGAGAGCGGTTACTAACGACGGTTCTGCGTTTTCAAAAGCGTGGCTGCCGTCAACCGGAGCCACGCTTTTTGTGTGTGACGATCCGCATTCTGTTGACCTCGCCGGTTTGCGGATCATGAAACTCTGAAGCTGAGGAAAAAGGAATCAAGGATGTCTACGGTGACTGAAAAGATCGATGCCAGGCTGGTAAAAGAACTGCGTGAGAAATCCGGCGCGCCGATGGGCGACTGCCTCAAGGCTCTCCAGGAAACGAAGGGCGACATGGAAGGCGCCTTTGTCGTGCTGCGCAAGCGCGGCATGGCCTCCGCCCAGAAAAAAGCCTCCCGCTCCACCAACGAGGGCGCGGTGGGGCAGTACATCCACGCCGGCGGAAAAATCGGCGTGCTCGTCGAGGTCAACTGCGAGTCCGACTTCGTGGCCCGCACCGAGGATTTCCAGGAGCTGCTCAAAGACATCGCCATGCACATCGCGGCGACTGACCCGCGCTACATCCGCCGCGAAGACGTAACCCCGGAGGATCTGGACCGGGAGAAGGAAATCTACCGCGCCCAGGCCACGGCGACAGGGAAGCCGGCGCCGGTGGTCGAGAAGATCGTCGAGGGCAAGATGACCAAGTTCTACGAGGAAGTCTGCCTGCTGGAGCAGCCCTTCATCAAGGAGCAGTCGGTCTCGATCAAGGATGTCATCGCGTCGAAGGTAGCCAAGCTCGGCGAGAACATCACAGTGCGCAGATTCGCAAGGTTCAAAGTAGGAGACCCCAACTGGACCGTAGCTCAAACGAAGCAGGCGGAAGAAGCGCCCGCGGAATAGCAAAACGCGGGTGCTCCATGTCCCTGGTGTTGGGACATGGGATTCCACGCCGCCCACTACGGAGAGTACTGAGTCAAGAGCCCGGCAGAAATGCCGGGCTTTTTCTTTCCCAAAACATTTGTCATCCTGAGCGAAGCGTGTCCAGCGGGAGAAGCACTACCCGGCGCCCAGTCGAATGGACCCCCCAGGCACGAACCGCCCTCAGACAGCAACCAAGGTGGACGCGAGGGGAATCGGTCGCGCAGCGGCCGAGAAAAGCTTGCGTGGAACGATCAACCTTCTCATGTGCACCATCTGACCTGAGACTCCTCGTGCACCATTGTGTCGCGTCAGCGGCACGACGGAGAAAGACTGGGGCTTTAGCCCTGCGCCTTTGTTTTCCGTGGTCTTTCGTAACACCCCCCAAAATCTTCCTGGTTCTTCACCAGCCCCGCGATCGCGTTGCCACCGGTCAATCGACCTGAGGTCCTCGAGCAATTGGAAATTGCTGGGCCACGCTCTCCCCTCGCGAAAGACCTAAACTCCGATCCCCTAAACTCTAAACTCTGCCCGCTTGGGCAGCTATCATGGAACGCCAGACCCCCATGCCCTACCCATCCAAAGTCACCCGCAGCCGCTTCGAGCTCAGCCAGGACGGCAAAACCAGCTACCTCGAGTTCGATACCGACGACCAGGGCTGGATGACCCTCCTGCACACTGAAGTCCCCAAAGAGCAACGAGGCCGGGGCTTGGCGCTCGAAGTGATCACCACGGCCTTCCAGTACGCCAAAGATCATTCCCTCAAGGTCGATGTCCTGTGTCCCATCGCGCTGCACATCCTCCAAACCCATCCCGAGTTCCAGGCTCTGATCCGCGCCCAATAGCTACCGGCTCCTCCTCGATCCGTAAACTGCTGATGCGTCAGCTCTAACCTGTTCCGGCGCCGCGGTTGGGGCAGGGTTTGCTGAATCCCTTTTCCATCTCTTCAAAGCCTGTGCTTCCCCAGGCACTATTTTTGCGTGACAAAGTGCCGATAGCATGGCTAAATATGCGCTAACCTCATAGGCTACCTATCCTGTTGTATTACAACGAATTACCGTGGTCACCATGAGGTGGCCACAGGCCCTTTGCACGCTTGAGGTCCTGAGGAATGCTGCTCTTCTGCCTTGCTGTCTGTAGAGCGTCTGCTCCCCCCGTGCCTTCTCGCGAAGAACGCCGGGAGAGCCTGTCCCCGGCGCCCGCCCGCCCGGCCACGCTGCGCGCGGTTTGCGCCTGCGGGAGCCGCCCATGATGCGGACTCTGGATCGCCGCGACACCACCATCCTGAAAGGCCTGGCCATTACCGCCATCGTCTTTCATAACTTCTTCCACTTCGTGAGCCCGGCTCACCAAAACGAATTCACCTTCGATCCGGCTCGCTTCCCGGTCTTCCTGCAGACGGTCGCACAGCCCGATCTCGCCGTCCAGGCAATCTGCTCCTTCTTCGGACACTTCGGCGTGCAGATCTTCGTCTTCCTCTCGGCCTATGGCCTGTCCATCAGCCACTGGGACGATCCCGCTCCCTGGGCGCGGTTTCTCTGGGGGCGGATGAAAAAACTCTATCCCGGCATGGCTCTGATTGTGCTTCCCTGGTTCCTCGCGGTCAGCGTGCATCTGGGTTCGCTGCAACCCATGGGACGGATCGGCCTGGAACTGGTGCTGATGTTTCTCGGGCTCTCTACCCTCGTCGGATACGGCCTGCCGCCGGTCGGGCCCTGGTGGTTCATCCCCTTTGTCGTGCAGTTCTATGCGCTCTATCCGCTGCTGCGCTGGATGACCAGGCGCTTCGGATGGCGCAGCCTGGTGGCGCTCTCCGGTCTGTCCATGACTGTGACCGCCGCGGCCAATCCCATCCTGGCGCACTGGTCCATCAATCTGTTCATGACCCCCATCGGCCGCATGCCGGTGCTCTGCTTCGGAATCCTGGCCGCCCGTTATCCCCTCCAGCTCAATCGCAAGTGCGCGCTGGCCGCCGCCATCGTGCTGCTGCTGGGCTGCCGCTTTGCGGCCTTCTGGCCTTTCACCTTCATCGCCGCTCTGTGGTTCGCGCTGTGGATCTACATACCCGCGCGCGGCCTGCTCCGGCGCAGCCGCGCTCTCGAACAAATCGGCTGCAATTCCATGCTCATCTTCATGATCAATGGAATCGTGCGCGATCAGTTTGTGCCGCTCAGCTCCTCACCGGCCTCGCAGTTGTTTTTCGGATCTGTCAGCGCCCTGGTCTCGTTCGTCCTGGCTGCGCTGCTGCAGTACCTGGCGCGGGGGACGCGCGACCCGTTGCCGCCCCCCGAACTCGGCTACGGACCGTTGGCCGAAGGCCCGGCGCAAGCGGGAATATAGGGCTGGACTCTCCCAGCTCCCAGCCTCCCGGCTTCCGGCCTGTGGTAGATCGCGCCTCAACATATCCGGTCCCCCCGCCACTATCGGGTAAGAACCGCCCCCATCGGCCCACCTCAACGCTATCAGCCCACCGCAAAGTGGACGGCCACCTGCTCGGCCGCTTCGAATGCCGCCACGAATCCTCAACCGCGCCGGTTTTCTACCGCACCGCCACGCCCGTCCGCGACCATGCGATGCTGAGCCTCGGCCTCGTCTACATGTTGCAGCCCATCGATGAGCGGCGCTGATTCATCCCGCCTCCGCCAGCCCATAGCGCCGCTGCCACAGCCCCTGCAGTCGCGCGCGAATCCGCGCCCGCTCATCCTCGGTCGCTTCCGTCTCGGCCTTCGCAACGAAGCGCGCCGACTCCACCTTGGCCAGCTCCAGCAGCTTGCGGTCGCGGACCAGATTCGCCACCCGGAAATCCGGGAGCCCCGCCTGCCGGGTTCCAAAAAATTCGCCCGGGCCTCGCAGTTCCAGATCCAGCTCCGCCAGCTCGAACCCATCCTGCGTGCGTACCATCGCCGCCAGCCGCTCCTGGGCGTTGGGGGAAAACGTTCCGCCCGTCATCAGAATGCAGTACGACTTCGCGCCGCCGCGCCCCACCCGCCCGCGCAGCTGATGCAGCTGCGCGAGCCCAAACCGCTCCGCATGCTCGATCACCATCACCGTCGCGTTCGGCACATCCACGCCGACTTCGATCACCGTGGTTGCGATCAGCACGTCGATCTCGCCGCGCTGGAAGCGCCGCATCACCACATCTTTTTCATCCGCATCGAGCCGTCCGTGGAGCAAGCCCACGCGCAGCCCCGCGAACTCCTGCGTCCGCAGCCGCTCGTACATGTCGGTCGCCGACTTGAGCGGCAGCTTCGGAAACAGCGCTTCGGTCTTCGATCCGGACCTGGACTTCGCAGTGGCTTTCTTCGCTGCCGACTTCCTGCCTCGCAGGGGCACGGCTTCAGCCGTGCCGAAATCTGTTGCTGAGGGACCGGGCTTCAGCCCCTGAGGTCCGTTTTCATCCGGCAGCGCAAAATCAAGCTCCGGCTGATCGTCCTTCGGTCCCTCAATCACCGGATACACCACGTACGCCTGGTGTCCCTTCTTCACCTGCTTGCGCACGAAGTCCCAAACTTCCTCGGCCCGCTCGTCGCTCACCTGTCGCGTGACGATGGGGGTCCGCCCCGGCGGCAGCTCATCCAGCACGCTCAGATCCAGGTCCCCATACAGCGACAGTGCCAGCGTCCGCGGAATCGGCGTCGCCGTCATCACCAGCACATCCGGCTCCGCGTTGTCCTTGCGCATCAGCCGGAAGCGCTGCAGCACCCCAAACCGATGCTGCTCATCCACCACTACCAAACCCAGCCGCGCGAACTCGACTTTTTCTTCGATCAGCGCGTGGGTCCCAATCACCAAATCCGTATCACCCTGATAAATCCGCCGCCGCGCCTCCCGCTTCCGATCCTCATCGAGCGACCCGGTCAGGATCGTGATCCGATATTTTTGTTGCGCCTTTTCGAGAATCCGCCGCGCCGACAAATAATGTTGCGTCGCCAGAATCTCCGTCGGCGCCATCAATGCTGCCTGGTACCCGTTCTCGATGGCGATCAGCATCGCCTCCAGCGCCACAATCGTCTTGCCCGAACCCACATCGCCCTGCAGCAGCCGCCGCATCGGAACGCCCCGCCGCATGTCCCCGGCAATCTCGCCCAGCGCCCGTTTCTGCGCCGCCGTGGGATGAAACGGCAGAATCTCGCGCAGCGCTGCCCGCACCCTCTCCGTCGTCTCGAATGCGATGCCGGCCTTCTCCTGGAACTTTTTGCGCTTCACCTCGAGACCCAGCTCCAGATAAAACAGCTCCTCGAAGATCAGCCGTCGATGTGCCGGCGTCGCCGCCGCCTGCAATTGCGCCAACGCCGTCTCCGCCGGGGGAAAATGCACCTCGCACAGCGCCTGCTCGCGGCTCGGCAAATCCAGCCGCTTCACAATCGACTCGGGCAGGGAACTGGGCAGCGTCTCCGGAAACCCACCCTTCAGCTCCTCCAGCATGTGCCAGATCGTTCGCCGGATCCACCGCGACGCCAGCTTGCCGCCGCTCAGCGATTCGTACACCGGCGTGATCCGCCCAACCTCCAGCAGCCGGTCCAGCGCATCCGCCGACCCATCAGGAATCACTTCAAATTGCGGCTGGATCATCTTGAATCCACGGCCGGAACGCGACGCCTCCACCTTGCCGTACAGAGCCACCATCTGCCCCGCGTGGAATCTGCCCTCGAGGTAGCTGCCGTGAAACCACATACACTTGAGCGACTGCAGGCCCTTCCCCACGGTCATCTCGAAGATGGGCATGCGCTTGGTGCGCAGCAGCGCCGCGCCCCGCACTTCGGCGATCACGCTCGCCGTTTCGCCCGGCTTCAGCTCGCTCAGCGTCCGCGGATTCAGCCGGTCCTCGTAGCGGAACGGCAGGTGCATCAGCAGGTCTTCGACGCTGGCGACGCCCTTTTCGCCAAGCATCGCGGCGATCGTCGGGCCGATGCCCTTCACAAACTGAACCGGCGTTTCGAGCGTGAGCACTGCAGCGATGCTATAGCATTTCAGGAAGCTGGCAGCTGTCTCCATGGGGCAGGAGCATGGCATCTGCGCACACAGATGACAACCTCGATCGTACGTTCGGAAGACCCTCAGGATTTTGCCACGGTCCGTTCTCTTCAGGTGACTGCTTTTGGCCGGAGGGAGGAGGCGGAGCTCGTGGATCGGTTGCGTCAGCAGGGTGCCGTCCTGAGTTCCTTCGTCGCCGAGACCGGGAACCGGATCGTCGGCCACATTGTGTTCAGCCGAATGTGGATCGATACCCCGCTCGTGCCGATTCCGGCGGTGGCGTTAGCGCCTCTAGCCGTATTGCCGGAACACCAACGCCAAGGAACCGGCGCACAACTGATCCGACACGCACTGGACGAACTACGCCAAAACGGGGAAGCCATCGTGATCGTCCTGGGTTCTCCGCGCTACTACCAGCGTTTCGGGTTCTCAACCGGGAAAGCCCGTGCGCTGATCAGTCCGTTTCATCCCGACGCTTTCATGGCACTGGAACTTGTCCCTGGTGTCCTCGACGAAGTTGCGGGGCCCGTGCGATATCCGTCCGCGTTCGGCCTCTGAAAAGGAGTCGCCCGGCACATCTGCAAGCCTGGTTGGCTACCACACCCACGTCCCCACCGACTCCGGCGGCAGCCATGTCTCCAGCGTCCGGCCGTGATAGCGAACGTCGAAATGCTTCACGAAATTCCCGGTGTTCGACACCACCAGCACCACCTTGCCCTGCGGCGTCAGAAACGCAACATTGTCCAGCTGTTCCAGCGGGTTCGACCCCACGCGCAGAGAGCCCGGCGGCACGAACTTCGAGAAATGGGCGTCGACGTAATATGCCTCGTTGCGCCTCACCTGATCGCCGTCGAGGGTCAGCGCGCCCCAGCACCCGGTGCAGCCGCCATCGTTGGTATGCGGCCCGGCCTGCGGATCGGCGGCCAAATTCCACAGCAGCACATTGCGCGTCCAGTTGCGCGTTGCCTCGATCATCACCCGATCCACCGGCTCGTCAATCGACATCGTTCCCGCATGCGGCCGCCCGCCCACCGACTGCTCGGTGAGAAATAAATCCTTGCGCGGATACGCGTCGTGGACGCTGGTCAGCACCGAGGCGTCGCCGCCATACAGATGGAATGCGCTGCCCTCCACATATGGATTCGCCTCCGGGTCCGCCAGGATCGACATCGGATACGACGGCACATCGGCGTTGTGATCGTAGAGCTGGATGCCGGTCTTGATCCCGGCCTTCGCGAACGCCGGCCCCAGATCCTTCGCGATGAAGGTGTCTTCCTGGTTCGCGAACATCGCCATGCTGGGCGTGTTCTTCGGATTCAGCGGCTCATTCTGCACCGTGATCGAGTGGATCGGAATCCCCTCCGCCGCCATGCCCTGGATGTACTTCACGAAGTACTCCGCATAGACGCCGTAATTCTCCGGCTTCAACTCGCCGCCCTTGAGCGCGTCATTGGTCTTCATCCACGCCGGCGCTGACCACGGCGATCCCAAAATCAAAATGTGCGGATTGATCGCGAGGATCGCTTTGAGCACGGGAATGACATCGGCGCGGTCCGTAGCGAGGCTGAAGTGAGCCAGCTGCAGATCTGTCGCTCCAGCCGCCACATCGTCGTAGGTATAAGGATGGTCGTTCATGTCCGACGAGCCGATGCTCACGCGCAGATAGCTGACGTGAATGCCGTCCCCTTCGGGCGCAAACACCTCTTCGAGCAGGGCCTGGCGCGCCGCCGGCGACATCTTCATCAGCAACTGCGCGCTGCCTCCGGTGAGCGCGAAACCGAAGCCCTCCATCGACTGGTACTGCTCCATGTCGTTGACGGCGATCACCGGCTGCGTGGGCGCGGCGCCGGAAAATGACTGTACCGGGTTCTGCTCAGCGAAGACCGCCGAACGGTCGCTGGTCGTGAGCCACTCATGCGCCTGTTGGGCATGGCAGAGAGAGGCGGTGAGGAGCAAAGAGAGGCTGAGCGAACCGAGTGTCTTCATCACGTTCCCTCGAGCGCGCGTAGCCGCCGGCGCCCGATATGAATTTAAAAACAAACGATTGTCTCAAGGGAACAAGCGGTTGTAAAGAGAGAAATCGGGAGGGTCACCGTGCGAACCCGGTCAGTCGTCGCGCCTGACCACCGCCAGCGCAAAAGACTGGCGCAAGCTGAAGCCCAGGCTCTCATAAATGCTAATTGCGCCGGAATTTTCCGCCAGCGTGTGCAGGAAGGGCGTTCTGCCCGCTGCGACGATGCGCTCCATCACCCGCGACATCAGCATCCGCGCATAGCCGCGCCCGCGCGCTTCCGGATGCGTGCACACCGCGCTCACTTCCGTCGCCCCCGGCACCTGCATCCGCATCCCGGCCATGGCCATCAGGCGATCGCCGTGGAAGACGCCGAAGAAGTCGCCCAGCTCCATCGAGCGCAGTCGAAACGGCCCTGGCTCGGTCAGCTCCGCCAGCTCCACCATCGCCGGAGCGCTCTCTGCGGTGAGTGCCCGCAGTGTCGCACCGGCAGGCGGTTCGATTCGCGTCAGACGTGGCTCGCGCGCGATCATTTGGTTCAGACGGCCGCCGCGCACCAGCGTCCATCCCGCCGGCGGACGCGGCTCTTCCAGAAAAAACAGCCCCAGCATCCCGCCAGGCCCCGCCAGCGAACGCAGCTCTTCGTACGCGGCGTCCGACTGCCCCACCATCCCGCTCAACGGACCGATTTCGTCGCGATAGCGCCGAGCCAGCGCGCCGCCCATGGCAAATTTCGTGTGATCGGTGGTCAGCGCGCTCCACATCGGGTTGTCGAGCAGGGTTTCGGACACGGGGGTCGAAGCGGTTTCCGGCAGGGGCATAGGTCTTAGAGAACGAGGGCTTCCTTCCGGATTCTCACCGCTTCCTGCGCCAGGCGCAACCCCCTCGTCCGGAGACTCAGGCTACATCAATAAAAGTGAAACTATTCCATGCAATATATCCGTTAACAGTAGGTTGAAACACTAGCTTGTTCTGATCGAGTTTCAGAGAGCCGGTTTTAGCTGACCGCTTTTGAGCCACCCGCTTCTTCAGCTATCCACACCTGTGGAAACCTTCGCCTTGCAGCCGCTTCCTGATAAGGCGAAAATAAAGCGAAGATTGGTTCGTATGGCTTCCGCCTCCCACCTCCTCCAGCAGATTGAAGCCGCCCTTGCCGACCGCATCCCCTCGGCGCTCACACCGCCTCCGCGCGTCATCCGCCCCACCGCGCCTACCGGGATCGCGGCCATCGACGCTGCCCTCGGCGGCGGATTGCCGCTCGGCGCACTCACCGAACTGGCTGGACCCGAATGCTCCGGCCGCACTTCGCTCGCGCTGTCTTTTATCGCCGGACTCACACGCCAGGGCCAGGTCTGCGCCTGGATCGACGTGTCCGACGCGCTCCATCCCGAATCGGCCGCCACCGCCGGCATCGACCTCACCCGCCTGCTCTGGATCCGCTGCGGCCCGGAAGCCGAACAACTCGCCCTGCCGGGCTTCAGCGAGCAGTGGCAGGGGAAAATCCAGAAAAACATCTCTGCGCCGAGTCAGAATCAAAAAAAAGTACCGCTTTCCGTTACAAATTCTCCGACGGATCAAAATTTCGCCCCGCGCTGCGCTGAACCGCAGCCCACCATCCGCAAAAAGAGCAGGGAAGCCGTCCCCCCGGCAATCCTTCTCAACTCGGATCGGGTGCCCCACATCCCTGGTTTTGGGATGTGGGAACGTCGCAAATTTTCCCTGAAAAATGGGTCGCGCCTCGATCAGGCCCTCCGCGCCGCCGACCTCCTCCTCAATGCCGGAGGATTCGCCGCCATCGTCCTCGACATGGGCTCCGTTGCGCCCGAGTTCGCCCTGCGCGTGCCGCTCGCCACCTGGTTCCGCTACCGCACCGTCGCCGAGCGCAGTCAGGCCAGCGTCCTCCTCCTCACCCAGCAGGCCTGCACAAAATCAAGCGCCGGACTGGTCCTCCACTGCGCAGCCGGATCCATCGCGTCCGATGCCACCGTCCTCACCGGCGCCGAGCACAGGATCGAAATCGCCCGCGAGCGCTTTGCCCAGATCACAAATTTCACCCGTAACCCGCCGCAAAGCGACTTCAGCGTCCTGCATTCCGGAAACCCCCTCCGCTGGCAGACCCAAACTCCCTGGTCCGCCCCGTATCCCGCACCGTCCGCGAAAGCAGCCCGCAAATGAATCGCGACCGCGAACTCTGCGCCTGCCTCTACGTCCGCGAATTCCCCGCGCAAGCCATGCTGCGTCTCCGCCCTGACCTGCGCCGTCAGCCGGTCGCCATCCTCGAAGGCACGCCACCTCGCCAGCAAGTCTGCGCCTGCAATTCTCCCGCTCGCGACATCGGCCTTTCGCCCGGCCTCACTCGCGCCGAGCTCGACGTCTTTCCCGGCGTCGTTTGTCTGCCGCGTTCCCTCGCCGAAGAATCCAGCGCCCGCGCCGCCCTCCTCCAGGCCGCCGGGCAATTTTCTCCCCGTGTCGAAGAGCAAAGCGAAGGCACCGCGTTCTGCGCCGCACTCGACATCGCCGGAACCGAAAAGCTCTTCGGCCCTCCTGAGCAGCTCGGACCCAGGCTCCTCCGCACCGTCCGCCCCCTCGGCATCCAGGCCAGCCTCGTCGTCAGCAGGAATCTGCACGCCGCCCTCTGCCTCGCCCGGAGCCTCCCCATCCGCATCGTCGTCATTCCTCCCGGCGAAGAAGCCCGCACCCTCGCATCCCTCCCGCTCTCCGTCCTCCCGCTCACTCCCGAGTACGCCGAAACCTTCGCCCGCTGGGGCATCTCCACCCTTGGCGCTCTCGCCGCGCTGCCGGAAAAAGAGCTGATCGCCCGCCTCGGCCAGGTAGGTCGCCGCCTGCGCCAACTCGCCCTCGGTGCTGCCCCGCACCTCCTCGTCCCTGCCGACCCGCCCTTCACCCTCGAAGAACACATCGAGCTCGACGCGCCAGTCGAACTCCTGGATTCGCTCCTCTTCGTCCTCGGCGTCCTGCTCGACCAGCTCATCGCCCGCGCGTTGTCGCAAATTCTCGCCCTCGCCTCCGTCACCGTCACGCTCACACTCGAAGGCGGCAGCACCCACACGCGTACCGTCCGTCCCGCGCTCCCCACCACCGACCGCCGCCTTTGGCTGCGCCTCCTTCATCTCGACCTGCAGGCCCACCCGCCTCCGGCGCCCATCCTCGCCGTCACCCTTGCCGCCGAACCCGGCAGCACCAGCAAAGTCCAGCAGGGCCTCTTCACTCCCCCGCTCCCCGAGCCCGACCGCCTCGACGTCACCCTCGCCCGCATCCGCTCGCTCGTCGGTGACAACCGCGTCGGCAGCCCCGTCCTCGAAGACACCTACCGCCCCGACGCTTTTCGTATGGCCCCCTTCACCCTCCCTGCCACATCCTCGCCCGTTCCCGGACCGCAGCCCCACGCCCATCCCCGCCTCGCGCGTCGCCGTCTGCGCCCCCCCGAGCCCATCGCCGTCACCCTCCGCGAGCGCCGCCCCGCATCGTTCGTCTTCCGCAACCAGCGCTACACCGTCGAGCGCGCCTGGGGACCCTGGTTTTTCTCCGGCAACTGGTGGGGTATCCAGTGCTGGTCCATCGAAAAATGGGACCTCGTCGCCCGCTCCATTCGCGACGGCGCCATGCTCTCCTGCGCCATCGCTCGCAATCCCCTCCGCCCCGCGACCATGAACGAATGGCGCGCCGAAGAACTGTATGACTGAGCTCTATGACGAAACCATCTGCAGCCTGTCGCGTGGTTTGAAGGGGCACGGCTTCAGCCGTGCCGTGCAGGGTCAAAAAAATCCCGGGCTTTAGCCCCTGAGGGAAGCTGTGTCTTTAATCCCTGATTATGTCGAGCTCCACGCCGCCAGCGCCTTCTCCTTCCTCGAAGCCGCCTCCCAGCCCGAAGACCTCGTCGAGCGCGCCCTCGAAATCGAGCTCCCCGCCGTCGCCCTGCTCGACCGCAACGGCGTCTACGGCTCCGCCCGCATGCACACCAGCGCCGAACGCAACGGCATCCGCGCTCCCGTCGGCGCCGAAGTCTCGACCTCCGCCTTTGGCCAACGCCTTACGCCGCCCACCTTTCTCCCGCATCAATTTCCATCCGAACCAGCACGTCTCCCGCTCCTCTGCACCTCGCGCACCGGCTATCAGAACCTCTGCCAGCTCATCACCCAGTTCAAAATGCGCGAAACCACCAAGGCCGAAGGAGCCGCCACCCACGACGACCTCGCCCAGTACGCCGAAGGCCTCCTCTGCCTCACCGGCGGCGACGAAGGCCCACTCGCCCGAGCCCTCTCCACCGGTGGCGAGCCCGCCGGCCGCGTCCTCCTCGAAAACCTCATCGCCCTCTACGGCCGCGAGAATGTCTGCGTCGAGCTCCAGCGCCACCAGCTCCCCGACGAAGAAGCCCGCAACCAGGCCGCGCTCCGCCTGGCCCGCTCGCTCGGCCTCCCCATCGTCGCCACCAACGGCGTCCGCTACGCCCGCCCATACGACCGCGAAGTCCTCGACGTCTTCACCTCCATCCGCCACCACGTCGACCTCGACCACGCCGGACGCCTGCTCACTGCCAACAACCACCGCTACCTCCGCAGCGCCGCAGAAATGTCCACCCTCTTCCGCGACCTCCCCGAAGCTCTCGCCAACACCCACGCAATCTCCCAGCGCCTCCAGTTCCAGCTCGCCGACCTCGGTTACGAATTCCCCCGCTATCCCGTCCCCCAAACTGAAAATCCCGGAGAAACCATGGACTCCTTCCTCCGCAAACGCACCGACGAAGGCGTACGCCTCCGCTACGGCGCCAAAAACGACCCCGCCCTCCTCGCCCGCGCGCGCAAACAAATCGACCGCGAACTCGCCCTCATCGCGAAGCTCGGCTTCGCCGGCTACTTCCTCATCGTTTGGGACATCGTCCGCTACTGCAAAAGCCACGACATCCTCATCCAGGGACGCGGCTCCGCCGCCAACTCCGCCGTCTGCTACGCCCTCGCAATCACCGCCATCGACCCCGTCGGCATGGAGCTCCTCTTCGAGCGCTTCCTCAACGAGAACCGCGGCGAGTGGCCCGACATCGATCTCGACCTCCCCTCCGAAGAAAAACGCGAGCAGGCCATCCAGTACGTCTACCAGCGCTACGGCGAGCTGGGCGCCGCTATGACCGCCAACGTCATCACCTATCGCGGCAAGTCCGCCGCCCGCGAAGTCGGCAAAGCCCTCGGCTTCGACCAGGAATCCCTCGGCCGCCTCACCGCGCTCGTCTCCCAGTGGGAGTGGCGCGGCGAAACCGACACCATGGCCAACTCCTTCCACCACGCCGGCTTCGACGTCGCCCACCCGCGCATCGCCAAATATCTCGAGCTCTGCGTGCGCCTCCAGGACCTGCCCCGCCACCTCGGCCAGCACTCCGGAGGCATGGTCATCTGCCAGGGCCAGCTCAACCACGTCGTCCCCCTCGAGCGCGCTTCCATGCCCGGCCGCACCGTCGTTCAGTGGGATAAGGAAGACTGCGCCGACCTCGGCATCGTCAAAGTCGACCTCCTCGGCCTCGGCATGATGGCCGTCCTCAAGGACTGCCTCACCCTCATTCCCCAGCATTACAACCAACCCATCGACCTCGCCCAGCTCCCCGAAGATCCCGAGGTCTACAAAGTCCTGCAACGCGCCGATACCGTCGGCATGTTCCAGATTGAAAGCCGCGCGCAGATGGCCTCGCTGCCGCGCAATTACCCCGAGCGCTTCTACGATCTCGTCGTCCAGGTTGCCATCATCCGCCCGGGCCCGATTGTCGGCAAAATGATGCACCCCTACATGCGCCGCCGCCAGGGCAGGGAAGCGGTCACTTATCCGCACCCTTCGCTCGAGCCCGTCCTCAAACGAACCCTCGGCGTGCCGCTCTTTCAGGAGCAGCTCCTCCGCATGGCCATGACCGTCGCCAACTTCTCCGGAGCCGAAGCCGAAGAACTCCGCCGCGCCGTCGGTATGCGCCGCTCCTGGCAGCGCATGAAGGACCTCGAAGGCAAGCTCCGCAGCGGCATGACCGAGAACGGCCTCGCCCCTCACACCCAGGACGAAATCGTCCAGGCCATCAGCTCCTTCGCGCTTTATGGATTCCCCGAGTCCCACGCCGCCAGCTTTGCCTTGATCGCTTACGCCTCGGCCTACTTCAAGGTGAAATACCTCGCCGCCTTCACCGCTGCCATCCTCAACAACCAGCCCATGGGCTTCTACTCGCCCGCAGTATTAGTCAAAGACGCGCAACGCCACGGATTAAAAGTCCGCCCCATTGACGTCCAGATTTCCGACTGGCCCTGCACGGTGGAGCACGAAGAAAGCTCGTCATCTCAACACAACCGGGTGCCCTATGTCCCTGGTGTTGGGACATGGGAATCGCGCGCAGCGCGCCCCGCATTTGTCACCGCAGAAGTTCTAAACAAAAAAGAGGTGTCATCCCGAACGAACCATTCGCGAAGCCAAGGGGAAAACGAGGGATCTGCGGCTAAAAATGCTGACCTGCAACCGAATTCCATGAACTCTAAACTCCAAACTCTAAACTCTGCTTTTCTATCCCCTGCACCCCATTCCCTGCACCCTGCTTTATCCCTCCGCCTCGGACTCCGCTACGCCCGCGGCCTGCGTGGAGATGTGGGGCGGGCGATTGCAGAGGAACGCCGCTCCCACGGCTCCTTCCGTTCCACCGACGATCTCGCCCTCCGCGTCCCCTCCATCAACAAAAAGGAAATTGCCCTCCTCGCCAATATCGGAGCGCTCAACAACGTCTCCGGCATCGGTCATCGCCGCGACGCGCTCTGGCAGGTTGAGCGCGCGGGCAAGCCGGAAGGTCCACTCCTCACCCGCTCCGGCGCACTCCTCGCCGACCCGCAAGACCCATCCCCCCTCGCCCAAATGACCCCCGAAGAACGCCTCATCGCCGACTACGCCGGAACCGGCCTCACCACCGGCCGCCATCCCATGAGCTACCGCCGCGCCGAGTTGCGCCGCCAGAACGTCCTCACCGCCGAAGACCTCCGCCGCGTCCCCGACGGCCAGTGGGTCCGCGCCGCCGGCTGCATCATCGCCCGCCAAAGGCCCGGCACGGCCAAAGGCTTCGTCTTTCTGTCGATGGAAGACGAAACCGGCATCGCCAACGTCATCATCACGCCGCAAATGTACGAGCGCAACCAGGTGACCGTAACCCGCGCCCGCTTCCTGATCGTCGAAGGCCCCCTCCAAAACCAGGACAACGTCATCCACGTAAAAGCCGAGCGATTAACGCTCCTCAACGACAACGCCGTCGAAGTCCACTCCCACGACTTCCACTAAGTTGATGGAATCGCCTGCATTACCGCCGTCACGTAGCTAACTAACCGGTGCCTAGCTGCTCTCCAGTGGATGCACGACCGCACCTGCTGCGCCTATATCATCGCCAGCCGAACCCGCGTCCTTTACATTGGCAATGATCGGTCGCATCGAGCAGCGCATCGTCGAGCACAAAACGAAGTACTTCCCCGGCTCCACCGCGGACTATCAATGCTGCCGCCTAATGTAGTACGAGAGCTACGACAATTCCAACCGCGCCATCGCCCGCGAAAAGCAGCTCAAGCGCCGGACCCGCGCCCAAAAGCTCACCCTCACCCAGAAGATCAACCCAACCTGGATCGACCTCAGCGAAGGATGGGGCGAACCACTTCAGCCATGGCCTAAATCGCGCACGGAGGAGACATAACAGTCCCGACCCACAAACTCACGTGTCAAAACAACCGAAGGGTCCCTCCGAAAAGCTAAATCGTTTCCCACCACCCCCTCCCTCAAACCTGTCAAGAAGGAGCATCTCAAACAAAAGTGATGGCCCATCATAGCAAGTCACTCACAAGTCAACTTATGCAAAGAAAGTTGGCAGCGTTAGATCCCAAACTTGGTATTCTGAATATATAAGGTAAAAAAAGAAAAGGCTGCCTCCCGGGGCGGCCTTTTCTTTTGCGGAAAGGAGCAGAAGTGGAAAGGATCGAAGGTGCGCAAACCCTCGAGGCATGCCCAGCGCAGCCTGCTGTTGGCGGGAAGTTGCCAGTTCTATCCGCTCTCTGCTGTCCGCTGAACGCCGCATGTCCGGTCGCACCTGTGGCAGATACAGCCGAACCTGCGGCACATCTGACCGTATCTGCAGCACATGCCGCCCTATCCTCGGCAGATACGGTCGTACCTGTCGCATATCCGGCCGCAACCGATCTGACCTCGCGTCAATTACTTGTCCACAATGCAGCCGCATCTGCATCAGGCACGGCCGTACCTGACACAAATGAGGCCGTGCTCCAAATGACCGGTTCCGAATTACTTGCCGGGGTCACCGAAGAGCTCCTCCCCGAACTCCATGAAAACAAGTTACCGGCAAATGGAGGGGGGAGGGGTGGGATGCGAGAGCGGTCAAAGCTCCTCGCTCTCGACTACCCAGACGCCCGCGCGATCGAACTCCCGCTCTATCGCCGCGACGGACCCACCCACATCGATTCCCCGGCAAGCGTCCCGGATCACTACCGCTTCGAACCCAACCCGCCGCGCATCGAGCGCCGAGAAGCCGACGCAAAAGTCATACGCCAGCCCCGCAAAGAACATCCGCCCAGGCCCGCGCTCCTGGCAGAAGCCTGCAAGCCCCGTAGGCGTCGTCTGATCGTTCTCGAAAAACGCCGAGTAGGAATCGATCTCCCGCCGAAACCCTTTGCGCAGAATCAACTCAGCCCGATCGAGTTGCAACTTCGGATGAATCTCCGCGCCCTTCGTCCCCTGGATGCAGTGGTCCAGCCAAAGTCGCTGCTCGCGCCCCTCAACCAACACAACATCGCCCGGCTTCTTTCCCGAATGGCTCGAAGCAAACGAGCAGTGCCCTGCGGGATGCCAGTCCTGGGTCAGCAGGATGTGCTCGAACCGCGGCGCGATCTTCAGAATGACCGGAATCACCGCATCGCCCGCGGGAACCGCGAGCCCTCCGCCTGGACAAAAGTCGTTCTGCACGTCAACGACAATCAGCGCGTCCCCACCGGTGATCTCCATTGCGCGCTCAGTCTACTGCGCCACGCCCGGGCACCTATCGCTCAGCTTGCCATCCAGCCCCTCGTGCTCGATCTTGAACGAGAGCTTTGGCTTGCCGGTTTCCTGCGTGATGGTGAAGATGTAGATCCGATCGTAGTCGTCATTCGGCCAGTCGGGCACCGCCGCAGGGTTATCGCCGTAGCTCGCCAGCATCAGCTTTGCAAAATCGTTCAGTTTCAGATGCTCCCACGCGATGAAGATCCGGGCATTCGCGTAAGTGGGCGCGGTGACCGCGGCCTGCAGCTTCGCAATATCGCGAAAGCCAATCTGCGCATCCACGGGCATGCCCAGCGCGATGGCCGTCGGCTCAATGGTGACGAGCGGCCGCAGGTAGGAATAGCTCTGGTTGCTGCGGTCATTCACCACCTGCGCAGGATCGGGCGCGAAAATCGCGTCTGGCCGGCCGAAGCGCGACATCACCCTGGGCAGAGCCAGTGCGCGATTCAGGCCCTGGCAATCCAGCTGCCCCAGCCCCGCGGGCGGTTTCTCTGCATGCCGGATGGCGATGATGGTTTCCCTGGCGCCCGCTTCCTGACCCAATACGTGATGCGTTCCAGTCAGCACGCCTGCCGCGAGGACCAGCACGGCCAGTCCCTGGCTCACTCTGCCTTTCATCTCTCAACCCTTCTTAGTGTGTCTCGCCCTTCAAATGCCGGTTAAAGAAATCGGCCTCCAGCGAGTAGGCCGTCATCCACGAGCTGTGCAACAGAAAGCCGTGAATCTCATCCGGGAAGACGTGCTCCTCGAAAGGTGTACCCTGCGCCCGCAGCGCCGCCGCCAGCCGCACCGTGTTCGAGAACTGCACATTGCGATCGTCGTCGCCCTGCATCAGCAGCACCGGCGATCGCCACGTCTTCACGCTGGCCAGCGGCGACGACTCCCACGCGAGACGCGCCCCGTTCGGATCTGAGTTCGGGTTATAAGGCCCCCAGTTGGTCAGCTCCAGGTTCCAGTCGTGCACGCCATGAAAATCGACGCCCGCTGCAAAAAGATCGGAAGCCCGCGCCAACGCCAGCGCCGTGAGATAGCCGCCGTAGCTACCGCCCCACACCCCGATCTTTGCCCCGTCCACATCCGCGCGGTTTCGCAGATAAAGGCCGGCGCCCTGCACGTCGTTGAACTCGCTGGCGCCTGCCGCGCCATAGTTCAGCGCTTCCCGGAAGTCGAGACCGTACCCGATCCCGCTGCGGTAGTTCACGCTCAGCACGATGTAGCCCAGGCTGGCCAGATACTGATTCTCGGCGTAGGCGAAGGAGTAGTAGTCCATGTAGTGAAAGCCGAGCAGCATCTGCCGCCGCGACCCGCCGTGGAAAAACACAATTGCCGGATGCCGACGCCCGTCTTCCGCCGAAGCCGGCAGGAAGAGCTGCCCGTGAATCTTCATGCCATCGGCTGCCGAGAGGATCACCTGCTGCGGCACCACGAGCTTGCTCGCCGGGAAGTCCGCGGGGATCATCTGCGGCGCCAGATCGCGCATTGCGCCGTCGTTGGCCACCACCGCCGGACGCAACGGAACCCGAGGATTCGACCGCAGCACGGCAATCGTTCCATCCGGCGCGATCACCGGAATCACCTCCAGGCCGTCCCCGTGCGTCAGCTCGCGCGGCGTTGTTGCGCCATCCGCGTCCACTTCCCACAAGTGCCGCCGGTCGATGTCCTTCGGATCATCGACGACCTGATTCGACGAGTACACCAGCGTCTTCCGGTCTTTGCTGAAGGCCACGTAGTCTACTTCGAAGCTGCCCGGCGTCAGCTCCGTCGCCGTGCCGCCGCTCGCTGGCACCGAGTAGAGATGCACCCAGCCGGTAGCTTCCCACGGAAACACAATGTGGTCTTTGGCAGTCCAGCAAAGCTGCCGCTTCGCTTCGGTTTCATGAAACACGCTGCCCGGCCCGGTACGCGCGCGCCAAATCTCGTGGCCCACGCCGGTCGAGGCATCGGCCACGTGAATCGACCACGGCACGGCTGTGTCGCGCCGCGGCTTGAACTCGACGCCCGACGTATCCGGAGGGATCCGCACAAACGCAACGTGCTGGCTGTCCGGCGACCACACCGGCTCGCCATCGATCTCCGTCGAGGCGTCGAGATAGCGCAGCGCCTTCTCCGGGAACGAATAGACCGCGACGAAGGCATGGTCTACGCGAGTGGTAGTGAAGGCCAAATACCTGCCATCGGGCGACCAGTGCAGCGAGTCCAGCCGGCCGCGCTCATGCAGCAGCTGCACCGGTTTCGCGTTCGGATCGCGCAGATCGATCGTCCAGATCTGGTCTTTGTCCAGCCAGGCCACCGTCGCGCCATCCGGAGAAACCTCCGGCTCCCGTCCCGGCCCCAGTTCGCGCGTATCGCCGCCACGCACACCGACGATGTAGACATCCTCCTCCACACCCTGCGGCAACAGCGCCGGATTCGCCGCCGGTTTCCCGGGGAATTCGTAATCGCCGCCGCGCGAGTAGACGATCTTCTCGCCGTCCGGCGCCCACACAATGTCGCCGATATCGATGCCGTCGTCGGCGTCGTCGCTTGTCACGCGATGCACCGTGTATGCCGAGCCGCTCTTTTCCGCGACCCAGATGTTGCGCTTGCCTTCCTGGTTCGCGATCCACAGGAACCGCCCACCGGCGGGCGACGCCTGCAGTTCCGACGTGAAGGGGGCGCTCATCACCTGCTGCAGGGTGAAGCTCTGCGCAGCGGCCGTCAGGCCAAAGAAGGTTCCAGCTACAACAACAGCGAGGCGTCGAATCATCAGCCATCCTCGGACGATTGGGATTCGCCCATTATCTGTGTGCGCGCTCGCGATTTCAAATCCGCCCCGCCTTATACTCAGCGTGATGAGCGGTACGCCCCAATTTGGCGGACAGCTTGGCTTCTCTTTTGAAGCCGCTCCAGCGCCCTCCGCCCGGCGCATCTGGAACGTCGGCGAACTGGTCAGCGAGGTGCGCCTGCACGTGGAGCGCGAGTATAGCGATCTGTGGGTCGAAGGCGAAATATCCAACCTGCGCGCGGCGCCTTCGGGTCATATTTACTTCACGCTGAAGGACGGGGAGGCGCAGCTTTCCGCCGTGCTCTTCCGGCGCCAGGCTTCGCTGCTGCGCTTTAAACCCGCCGATGGTCTCCACGTCCTGCTGCGGGGCAAAGTGTCCGTCTTCGAGCAGCGCGGTCAGATGCAGCTGATCGCCGAGTTCCTCGAACCAGTCGGCGCCGGCTCTCTGCAGATTGCCTTCGAGCAATTGCGGCAGCGCCTCGAAGCCCGCGGCCTCTTCGAATCTGCCCGCAAGAAGCCGCTGCCGCCTTTTCCGCGCTGCGTCGGGGTGGTGACGTCTCCCTCTGGCGCCGTCATCCGCGACTTCCTCAACATTGTCAGCCGACGCCACTCCGGCCTGCACGTCCTTCTCTATCCCGCCGTGGTGCAGGGCGAAGCTGCGGCCGCTGAAGTGGCCGGCGCCGTCGCGTACTTCAACCGCACTTGCTCCGTGGACGTCATCGTGATCGCTCGGGGCGGCGGCTCGCTCGAAGACCTGGCGCCCTTCAACACCGAACTACTCGCCGAAGCCATTGCGGCCTCCGATCTGCCGGTTATTTCCGCCATCGGCCATGAGACCGACTTCACGATTGCGGATTTCGTTGCCGATCTCCGCGCCCCTACACCCTCGGCCGCGGCCGAGCTCGTCACCGCGGCGCTGTTCAACGTTGCCGAGCGCGTAAACACGCTGGATCAGCGGGTGCTGCGCGCCTGTCGTTACCGCATTATGCAGGCCGCAACTGCTTTTGCTCGTGTTCGCGTCGAGTCGATTCTTCTGCGTCAGCAGGATCAGCTGCGCCGCCGGCAGCAGCGAGTGGACGATGCCCTTCAGCGCATCGAATCGCTGTGGCGTGCGCGTCATCGTCTCCACTCCGACACGATCCAGCGGCTCTGCGATCGTCTCGCCCGGCAGGACGTCGCGTGGCGCACCCGCGTGGCCCGAGAGCGTCTTGCGGCTCTCGTGGCGCGCATGCCGCGCGCCCAGCAAGAACATCTCCGCATTCGCCGGGAAAGGGAAGGCACGCTGGCTCGCCAGCTCGCTTCGCTGTCGCCGCTGGCGGTGCTCAACCGAGGTTATGCGCTGGTGTACGATGACAACGGCGTGCTGATCAAAAGCTCAGAAGACGCGGTCGAAGGCCAGTCGATGGTCACGCGCTTCGCGCGTGGCCGCCTCCGCAGCCGCATCACGGAAATCGAAAGAGAAACACAGGGATCATGAGAAAGCTGTTTGGCACCGACGGCATTCGCGCCGTCGCCGGCGAAGCACCGCTGGACAAAAAGACCATCTACGCCGTGGGTCTCGCGCTGGCGCACCAACTCCGCGCGTCGCATTCGGAACCACGCGTCCTTCTCGGGATGGACACACGCGAGTCGAGCGAGTGGATCGCGGCGACTCTGACGGCCGGCCTCCGCGAAGGCGGCGCAGCGCTCGAGAACGCGGGCGTTATCACCACTCCCGGCATCGCCTGGCTGACCCGCCGCCGCGGCTTCTCCGCCGGGGTCGTGATCTCCGCCTCCCACAATCCCTGGCAGGACAATGGCATCAAGGTATTCGGCAGCGATGGTTACAAATTGCCGGACGACACCGAACTGCTCATTGAAGCCGAGATCTTTCGGCGTCTCGAAACTTTGGAGGCTTCATCGAACGGCGCCGCGCCTCTCGTTCAGACCAGCGACCGTGCGGAGTATGAGGAATTCCTGCGTTCGGCCGTGCCTGGGGTGAGCCTCAGTGGCCTGCGCGTGGTTCTCGACTGCGCCAATGGCGCCGCGTCTCCCATTGCTCCCGAGCTGTTCGCGCATCTGGGGGGCGCGATCCACCTGACGCACGCCACGCCGGACGGCCGGAACATCAACGCGAACTGTGGCGCCCTCCATCCCGAAGTGGTCGCCGCAGAGACGAAGAAGCTTGGAGCCGATCTCGGCGTCACCTTCGATGGCGACGCCGATCGCGCCATGTTCGCCGACGCGCACGGCAAGGTTGTCAACGGTGATGCTGTCATGCTCCTCGCGGCTCGCGACATGCAGGGGCGCGGGATTCTGAGCAACGGCACCGTCGTCGCCACCACCATGTCCAACATGGGACTTGAAGCTGCCCTTCGCCGCGACGGCATCCGCATGCTGCGGGCGCCCGTGGGCGATAAGTATGTCCTCGAACGCATGCAGCACGAGAAGGCCTCGCTTGGGGGCGAGCAGTCGGGCCACATCCTGTTTCCGCATTTGGCCACGACCGGCGACGGACTGCTCACTGCGCTCGTCGTGCTTGACATCGTTCGCCGCTCCGGCCGCTCTTTGCACGAACTGGTGGCTGACCTCAAAGTGTTTCCTCAGGTCATTGTCAACGTCCGCGTGCGTGAAAAGAAGCCGCTGGAGGGAATTGCCACAGTTGTGGATACGATTCGCGCCGCAGAAGAGGAGCTGGCGGACAGCGGCCGTGTCGTCGTCCGCTACTCTGGCACCGAAGCGCTGGCCCGGGTCATGATCGAAGCGGAATCGGAAGAGGCCATGCGCCGCCACGCCAACCGTATCGCTGAGGCCATCCGCGCCGAACTGGGAGCCTGACTACGGAGTCGAAGCAGGCATCTGCGCCCCTTTTTCTGAACGTTCTTCCAGAGAACGATGACCGTGCCTTCCAGAGGCTGCTGGCGATCTATACCGCATCCCTCATCCCCAGTTCCCGCAAAAGCGAAGCGGCTCTCCGCGCCATGTTCGCAAATCCTCTCTACACCTTCCAGATAGCCAAACTGGATGAAATGATGGTCGGCTTCGCCATCATCGCGCGTATCGCCGAGGATGCAGCCCTGCTCGAATACCTTGCTGTCGACGGCACTCGTCGTCACGCCGGCGTCGGCCGGCGCCTTTTCCTGGAGTCGGCCGCTCCCCGCTGCGTCGGCCGCCGGGCTCTGTTGATCGAAACCGAATCGGCGGAGCCGGGCGCTCCTGACTTTGAGCATTGCCTCCGTCGGCACGCATTCTATCGCGGGCTCGGCTGCCATGTGCTCAGCGGGCTGGTTTATCGCATGCCGCGGGTCGCGGAAGATGAGCCTTTGCCTATGAACGTTTGGCTCTTCGCATCCGACCCCCCGCCGGCTGTCGCGAAGGCCCGCCTGCGCAACTGGCTGCAATGCATCTATGTTACGGTTTACGGCCGTCCCCGCCATGACCCTGCCATTGATGCCATGCTGTCCTCGCTGCCCGAAGCGATCCCTCTTTCCTAATTGCGCTGAGGCAAAGTCGCTGTCTCGCAGGTTTCAACCTCTAACTCCCGATCCCTCTACTCCAGGTCCCGCCAGTTCGTCCCCACGCCTACGTCGGCGACCAGCGGGACGCTCAGCTCCGCCACGTGCTCCATCTCGTGCCGGACGAGCGCGCGCACCGGCTCAACCTCGTCCTTCGGAACGTCGAAGACCAGCTCGTCGTGGACCTGCAGCGTCATCCGCGTCTTGAGCCCATCTTTTGCTAGCCGCCGATCGATGCGGATCATCGCCAGCTTGATCAGATCGGCCGCCGTGCCCTGCAGGGGGGTGTTGATCGCCGTGCGCTCCGCAAAGCCACGCTGGTTCGCATTGCGGCTCTGGATATCCGGAATCGGCCGCAGGCGCCCGAAGATCGTCCGCACCTTCTGCTCCCGCCGCGTCGCCTCCAGCATGCGGTCGATGTACGCGCGCACGCCAGCGTAGCGTTCGAAGTAGGTCTCGATATAAAGCCGCGCCTCGTGCTGATCGATGCCGAGCTGCGCCGCCAGCCCGAAGGGCGAAATCCCATACACGATGCCGAAGTTGACCGCCTTCGCCCGATTCCGCGTCTCCTTGCTCATCGTTTCCGCCGGCACCCCGAAGACCTCCGCTGCCGTGAGCGTGTGGATGTCCTGCCCCGTCTGGTACGCCTTCAACAGAAGCGGATCGGCCGAGAAGTGGGCCAGCAATCGCAGCTCGATCTGCGAATAATCCGCCGACAGCAGCACCGAGCCAGGAGCTGCAATGAAGGCGGCGCGGATCTCGCGCCCCAGCGCTGTCCGGATGGGGATGTTCTGCAGATTCGGATTCGTTGACGAAAGGCGGCCGGTTGCCGTGCCTACCTGGTTGAAGGTCGTGTGGACGCGACCCTCTGCATCGACCAGCAGGGGCAGGGAATCGGCGTAATTCGACTTCAGCTTGGCGAGTTGTCTGAAATCCAGCACCAGCCGCGGAACATCGTTGTGGGTGGCCAGCTCTTCCAGGACATCCTGCGCCGTCGAAATGACCTTGCCCTTCCCGTACTTGAGCGGGCGCGGCAGGTTCATCTTGTTAAAGAGAACGTCACCGAGCTGTTTTGGCGAGTTGATGTTGAACCGCTGCCCGGCGAGCGAGTAGATTTCCTCGCTTAGCCGCTGCATGTCCTTCGCCAGGCTGTCCGACATGGCCTCGAGGGCGCGCGCGTCGATGCGGATCCCGGCCCGCTCCATCCCCAGCAGTACCGGCACCAACGGTAGATCGATGTCCTCGTACACGCGCCGCTCGCTCTGGGCCTCCACATCCTCGCTCAGTATCATCGCCAGGCGATGAATCGCGTGCGCCGCCTCCGGCTGCTGGCGCTCGCCGGCTTCCTGGAACGTTCCGCCCCCAAAGCGTGCCGATACATCCGCCAGCCGGTGCGTCGCGTGCGTGGGATTGATGAGGTACGAGTAGAGCATTACGTCGTCAGCTGCACCGCGCAGCTCCACCCCGTGCGATTCCAGCACGCGCACCGCCGCCTTGAGGTCGTGGACGCGTTTTGGAACCTTCGCGTCTTCCAGCAAATTCCGGATCGCATCGAGTTGCACGCGCAACGCCAGGTTGTCGCTCGCCGCCACGCCGAGAACGCATCCCCGCTCTTCCGGCCTTGCCTCGTCCTCCGCGGCGCCAAAATCCAGCAGCGACATCGTTTTCAGCTCCGGCTCGCGTTCCTCCAGAACCTCCAACTCCTGCTCGCTCGCCTGCTCCGCTGCTTTTTCCAACTCCGATTCGGGCAGCGCCAGCGCAAATCCGGTTTTCTTTGCCTGTGCCGCGAAGGCCTCAAACTGGTCTAATGTCGGCTCCATAATGTATTCGATTGCCGTGGTGGGAGCCACCGGAGCCAGTTCGCGCAGGAGTGTCGTAAATTCCAGCTCCGTGAACAGGGCCCGGCAGGCGGCCGCGTCCGGCTCCTGCGTCCGCATCGCCTCCGGATCGAAGGGAAGCGGCACCTCGCAGTGAATCGTGACCAGCTCCTTGCTCAACAGCACCGCCTCGCGGTTGTTCTGTAACGATTCGCGATACGTTTTCCGTTTGATCTCCTCCGCGCGATCCAGCGCCGCTTCCACGCTGCCAAACTGCTGGATCAGCTCGACCGAGCCCTTATCGCCGATCCCCGGCGCGCCAGGGATGTTATCGATCGAGTCGCCGCGTAGCGCCATCACGTCGATGACTCGCTCGGGCGGCACGCCCAACGTCTCGATCACCTTTTCGCGGTCGAGCACCAGGTTGTCCTTAACCGGGTTCAGGATCTTCACGCGATCGTTCACCAGCTGCATCATGTCCTTGTCGTTCGATACGACAAAGACCGGATGCCCCGCCTCCGCCGCCCTGCCGGCGAGGGTGCCGATCACGTCATCGGCCTCGAACCCCTCCGCTTCCAGAATTGGAATGCGGAAAGCTTCCAGTGCACGCCGAACGTAGGGAAGCTGCTGGGTCAGATCCGGCGGCATCGCCTCGCGATTCGCCTTGTACCCGCCCGTTTCCACCGTCTCGAACTTCTGCGTCTCCGCACTGAACTTCTTCACCGTCATGCCGCGCGCCCGCTCGTCGCGGAAGACCGGCCCACTCACGTCGAAGACGGCCGCGAAGTACTCCGGCAGAAAATCCTTGCGCAGCTTGTTCAGCATATTGATGAACACATACGTGGCTGCCGTGGGGACGCCTGTTCGCGTGGACATGGGTCGGGACCGTTGCATCGCGTGGTACGCGCGGAAGATGAACGACATTGCGTCCAGCAGAAAGACCGTGGGCTTCTTCGATTCCTGGGCCATCAAGGTCGAGTGTAGCTCCTCCGGGTGCGCCGTTCGCGCCGCCTCAACCCCTCCCCGGCAGCCGCTATAATGCCCCAACGGAGAATCCACTCATGACCTGTCGCCTACTGCCGCTGGCTGTGGCCGCGGCGCTGCTCCCTGCCTGCTTCGCGCAATCCGCGCCCGTTTCCGCCGAGCAGCCTCTCACGGCGATCCCCTATTCCCCCAGCCTCGACCTGAAGGACATGGACCGCACCACCGATCCCTGTGTCGATTTCTACCAATATGTCTGCGGCGGCTGGAGGAAGAACAATCACATCCCCGCCGACCAGGCTTCGTGGAGCGTCTACGGCAAACTCAGCGAGGACAATCGGCGCCTGCTGTGGGGCATCCTCGAGGAGGACGCGAAGGCCTCCCAGCGCACCCCGGTGCAGCAGAAGATAGGCGACTACTATGCCGCGTGTATGGACACGGGCCACATCAACGCATTGGGTTTGAAACCAATCCAGCCTGAGTTGGACGCCATTGCCGCGATCCACGGCCGTAGTCAGTTGGCTGCCTTTCTGCGCCAGGGAGCCGACCGGCGCGGTCTTTACTTTCTCACCGCGGGCGGCCAGCCGGATCCGAAGAACGCGGGCATGATGATCGTCGCCATCGGTGCCGGTGGCATGGGTTTGCCCGACCGTGACTACTACACGAAGAGCGACGCCAAGAGCCAGGAAACAAGGCAGCGCTACGTCGCGTACATGGCGCACCTGCTGGTGCTCGCCGGCGAACCGCAGGCTCAGGCCGACGAGGATGCCGCCTCGACCATGAAGATTGAAACCGCACTGGCCACTTCTTCGCTCACCCGCGTCGAGCGCCGCAATCCGTACAACACCTTCCACCCCATGACGGTTGCGGAGGTGGATGCGCTTGCGCCCGCTCTCGATGTGGCCGCTTATCTGCGTGAGGAGCGTGTGCCCGACTCTGTCCTTTCCAAGATCAACGTGGCTCAGCCGAAGTTTCTGGCGGCGCTTCAGACGGAACTGGCTTCGGAGCCTCTCGAAGTGATCAAGGCTTACCTGCGCGTTCATGCGCTTAGCGCTGCCGCGTCCAGTCTGTCGCAGCCACTCGAGGATGCGCAGTTCGATTTCTACTCGCGGTATCTGCGGGGCGTGCCGGAAATGCAGGCGCGGTGGAAGCGCTGCGAAGGCCAGGTGGATCGGAACCTGGGCGAGGCGCTCGGGCAGGAGTTCGTCTTCCGCGACTTTGCGCCGGGTACCAAGCAGAAGGTGACGGCCATGACCGAGCAGATCGAACAGGCCATGCAGCGCGAGATCGAGAATCTCGACTGGATGAGCCCCCAAACCAAACAGGCGGCCATCGCCAAACTGCACGCGGTCCGCAACAAGATCGGCTATCCGGAAAAATGGCGCGATTACTCAACCCTCACCATCGAGCGCGATGACTACCACGGCAATGTCGTCCGCGCGCATATCTTCAACGAGAAGCGCGACTGGGCTAAGGTCGGAAAACCGGTCGACCGGAATGAGTGGTTCATGTCGCCGCCTACGGTCAACGCCTACTACGATCCGCAGACCAACGACATCAATTTTCCCGCCGGCGTGCTCCAGCCGCCGCTCTATGACTCGAAAGAAGATGACGCGCCCAACTACGGAGACACCGGGGGCACGATCGGTCATGAGCTCACGCACGCTTTCGATGACGAGGGCCGCCAGTTCGACGGGGCCGGCAATCTCAGGGACTGGTGGACCCCGGCCGACGCGAAGGGTTTTGAAGATCGCATCAACTGCCAGCGCGATCAGTATGCGACCTACGTCATCGTCGACGACATCCATATCAATTCAAAGCTCACGAGCGGTGAAGACGTTGCCGATCTGGGCGGCACGCTGCTGGCGTACGAAGCATGGAAGAAGCAGACCGCGGGCATGAATTTGCAGGACAGGGACGGTTTCGCGCCGGCCCAGCGCTTCTTCATCGGCTACGCCCAGTGGGCCTGCGAAAACGAACGCCCGGAGAACCTCCGCGTCAGCGCCATCACCGATCCACATTCGCCCGGCAAATATCGGGTCAACGGCATCGTCTCCGATCTGCCGCAGTTTGCCGCGGCCTTCGGATGCAAAGCCGGCCAGCCGATGGTCGCGGCGAAGGCCTGCAGGATCTGGTGAGTTGAGGGGTGCCGCTTCGCCGGGGTGCCGCCATCCGCCGGCTGTGGCCGTTGTTATGCAATCAACATGCAGTCGCCGTAGGAAAAGAACCGGTACCCCGCCTCCACTGCGTGCCGATAGGCGGCCAGCACCCGCTCCCGCCCGGCAAAGGCGCTCACCAGCATCAAGAGCGTCGACTGCGGCAGATGAAAGTTGGTCAGCAGCGCGCCCACGATTCGAAACTCAAACCCGGGTGCGATGAAAATGGTCGTCGACCCTGAATGGGGTACAAACTCCGACGCTGACAGCGCGCAGTGTTCCAGGGTTCGGACCGTCGTCGTTCCTGCCGCGACGATTCTGCGCCCTTCGCGCCGTGCCGCGTTGAGTGCCGCGGCCGTCTCCGGAGAAATCGTGTACCGTTCGGCGTGCAGGCGCACATCCTCGACGCGCTCCACGCGGACTGGCTGAAAGGTCCCCAGGCCCACGTGCAGCGTCACCCGCGTAATCTCTACGCCGCGCGCTCTCACTGCCTCCAGGATCTCCGGGGTGAAGTGCAGTCCCGCGGTCGGCGCGGCCACCGATCCGCGCTCCCGCGCATACACCGTCTGGTAGCGCTCGCGGTCTCCAGCGCGATCCTCGCGGTGGATATACGGCGGTAGCGGCATGTGGCCCAGCTGCTCGACTGCGGCAAAGAAGTTCACCACCGGTTCGAAGCGCAGCGTTCGCTCGCCAAATTCTCCACGAGCGATCACTTCCGCCCGCAATTCCGCTTCCTCCGGCCGGCGACCGGGTTTCGCGTCCTGAGGAAGAAAATCCAGCCGCTCGCCGGTCAGCACCTTGCGCCCGGGACGAACCAGCGCTTTCCACTCCCACTCGTCGAACTGCTCCACCAGCAGCACCTGCACGCGGCCCGTTGTCCGGTGGCCCTCCTGCGGGTGCAGCCCCACCCGATGCGCAAATAGCCGCGCCGGAATCACCCGGCTGTCATTGAGCACCAGCAGATCGCCCGCCTGCAGCAGCTCAGGCAGTTCGCGAAACCAGCGGTCCTGGAACGCGCCCGTCGCGCGATCGAGGGCCAGCATGCGCGACGCAGCGCGATCGGCGAGCGGCTCCTGCGCAATGGTCGCTTCGGGAAGGTGAAAGTCGAAATCCGAAACCAGCATTCCTGGCTGATTCTACTTCCGGTGTGCGATGTGCGCCTCAGCCCGCATCCGCGCCCGCTCGAGCGCCTCATTCAGTTCCACGCGCTTCGCCTCGAGTATTGCGGCATTCGCATCCGGGGCTGGAGCAGCCACTGCGCGCGCCCAGCTCACGATGACCCGCGAGAAAGGAAGCGGCACCAGAAAGCGATCCCACGAGCCCGTGGCCCATGCGCGCGCGGGCAAGAGATAGAAGCACCCGATCGACTCGCCGGTCATCGCCGCCAGCTTCACTGGCCCGATCTTCGTTTGGTAGATCGGTCCCCGCGGGCCGTCCGCCGTGAAGACCACGGGCTCGCCGCGGCCCACCACCTCCTGCAGCGACCGTAGCCCCGCCGCGCCGCCGCGCGAACTTGACCCACGCACGCTACCGTACCCCAGCAGCCCCAGGATTCGCGCGATCAGCTCTCCATCAAAGCTCTGGCTGATCAGAATCGAGCAGCGAAATTTTCGGAAATACCATCCTGCCGGCAGTGTGCAACGGTGCCAGAAGCAAAAAATCCCCTTAGCGGGAGACGTCGCCGGCACCGCGCCTTCCTCCGCTATCACTTCAAAGCGCAGCGTTGCGCCAACGGTAGCCAGGAGCAGAGCCGTCAGCCGCGGAACGACCCACAGCGCCACGCGCTGTCCCAACGTCCACGCTCCGGCCCTGGCCGCCCCGCTGTCGTTCACGCTACCGATTGTAGCGACCCGCCGCTCCCGTCCCGCTCGACTGCGCCGAATGCGACCACTGGTCCCCCGAACGTCGCCGGCGGCGGCCGCCAACGTCCCGCTGCCTTCCCCGTTTGTGCTACAGCCAGGGCCGGCGATCTGGGCCGAACATACTCTGTGTCGTAATTTCGCTTGTGAGCCGGATCGTATGAAAGGTCTCATCGGATTCCTGTTGCTGCTGGCCTGCGCCCTGTGCGCTATTGCGCAGACGAAGCCCCCTGTATCGGCGCCGCATTCTCTGCCGGGGGCCGGAATGCGCGCTGCCGCCCCCGCAAGCTCCCCGGATCCCCAGCCAGGAAACGCCGATCTTGGACTCTTCGCCGCCGGCAGCGGCGCTCTCGCGTCCCTGTTGTTTGTCTGGTCGCCTTTTGGAGCTGCCTGGCGCCGCCGTCTCGGCAGCCGCGCCGAGCTTTCGGCCCTTATTCTGACGCTGCTGCTCTGCGGCATCATGGCTGTCGAAGGCTGCGGCGCAAGTTCCACCGCGTCCTCGGCCCCGGTCAGCGTTCAGTCCGCATCGTGAGCTCTCGTCAATTCGCCGTCGATTCCGTCACGCTGCCGATCACAAGGAACTCCACCGGACCCCTTTTCTTTTCCAGCTTCAGCCCCGGCTGCTCAAGATCTTCGATCGCCGCGTTAGTTCGATCGGCGTTCGCCGGCGAGTCTCCCGATGAAACA
Source organism: Acidobacteriaceae bacterium (assembly GCA_036267095.1). Taxonomy (GTDB): domain Bacteria; phylum Acidobacteriota; class Terriglobia; order Terriglobales; family Acidobacteriaceae; genus Palsa-343. Next base: position 361,405 of record DATAWS010000012.1, on the reverse strand, counting down.
GCAGCGCGAAGCGCTCGATCAGCAGCGACTCCAGCATTTCCGTCTGCTCAGTGGTGAGCGGGGACGTGATCGAGGGCGGTTGCATCCGCTGTGCCAGCGAACTGTCCGGAGGCTGGCCCTGATCTCGAATCGTTCACCCGCCATGGAGGTCCACTGCGGTCCTCCCGTTGCCTGGAAAGTTTGCAGTTCGACGGCTTGCTGGATCAGCAGGTTCAGCGGGAGAAAATCGCATTCGATGCGGCGACCGGGATCGGTAAATAGTCCCACCTTGCCAGGAATCAGCGGTGGCGACCGGCGAACCGTTGCCACCTCGAACTCCGGCAGTTTGCCGGAATCCCCGGGGATGTTCTGCGTCAGGGCTGCGGCGCTCCCGACGAAAGCAAAAGCCAGGAAGATTCGGGCGTGTATCCGCCCATTCTTCCTGGCTCTTCTTTCCACTCGCCGCAGAGTGCGTGCCACCCGCGCCCGCTACTCGCCTGAGGTGGTCACCGGCGCCGGCGCGCCCTTCGGTGCTGCGATGTACCCCTTGATCTGATTCTTGTTGATGTTGTTCACCACCAGTTCGTACAGCAGGTGATCCTTGCCCGTATAGAACTGGATCGGCTCATCCAGGTTGCGGTCCTTTTTCTGGATCTCCTTATCGTCGGAGTAGACCACCAGGGTGAACTTGCTATGCTTCGGATCGGCTTTTTTCAGCTCCAGCGCCACAGTTGCCACAGCCTGCTTGTGGTTTTTGTCCAGGGTGAACTCGTAATAATTGCGGTCGCCCAAGTGCTTCAGGATGTCCAGTTCCTTCGAGTTGGTGGCGACCAGCCCGCTCTGGAGTCCCATGTCGCCCTTCATCTGCTGCATCTGCGTTTCGGCTTGCTGGAGCTCCGTTTTTGTTTGGCTCAGGTCGGTCTTGACGCCGCCCACGTCGGTTTTGACGCCGGAAACGTCGTTCGATACCGAGCTGATCTGTTTCCGTGCCGCCGCGTTCTCCCGCTCCAGGCGCGCCGCGTCGGCCTGTTGCCGGGCCAGCAGATCCTGGGCCTTCTCTTCCAGCTGCTTCTGCGTCAGGCCCAGCGACTGCCCCAGGGTCTCGGAGGTCACTTTCAGCCGGGCATTGGTTTCATCCAGGGCCGAGGCAAGTTTCTGGTTCTGCTGCTGTGCGGTGGTCAGCTGGGCTTCCGCGTGCGTCAACCGGCCTGCCAGGGTGTAGCTCCAGATCAATCCCGCCAGCGCGCACAGCACTGCAATCGCCAGCAACGCGACAAATAATCCCGAAAAACTCCTCTGCTCCGGTGCCGCCGTAGTCTCTTCCATTTGTTCCTTCTGATCCTTTCCGGGGGAACTGGGGAGAGCGTACCGTCTTTTGGCCCGCGCCGCAACGTCACGGCTGCATTCCGCTCTACTTTCTGCATCCCGTCGCGACGGTAGATAATCCAGGACATATGCCGCGCTATCAATACCGCGAGATCGAGCCCACCCGTGAAGCCAAAGAAGTCTTCAACCGCTGGATCGATTCCCTCGACGACGAGTTTTCCCGCCACAAGAACATCGCCCTCCGCAGTGAGATCGTCCGCGACAACCTGCACCAGCTCCTGCTGGGCCGCCCGTCCGGCGGGCGCCTCAACTTCACCCTGACCACCGAACTGCCCTTTAACGTGCTTCAACTGTCCCTTGACCCGGCCAACGTCACCCTGGAGCCGGAGTATTACGGCGACATCGACGCCGAACGCTACGCCCTCATCAAGCCGCTGGTCTGGTTCTGGCGCATGTTCGATCGCTCCCCGGTCGGCCTCAATCACTGGCTGGGCTTCCGCCTGCGCGCCATGCTCGGCAAACACATCTTCAAGAGCATCGGATGCAACGTGAAGATCTACCATGGCGTCGAGTTCACGTTCGGCTACAACCTCACCCTCGAAGACGACGTCATCATCCACAACCACGTCCTGCTCGACGACCGTGGGGAGCTGGTCATTCATAAAGGCACGTCCATCTCCGAGCATGCTGCAGTCTTCTCTCACGCCCATGACCCGGTCGAGGCCTGCGTCATTGAGCATCGCCGCACCGAGGTCGGCCCCGGGGCCCGCATCACCTACCGTTCGCTGGTGATGCCGGGCGTCCGGGTCGGGGAAGACGCCATGCTGGGTGCCCAGGCCGTGGCCACCCGCGACCTCGAGCCCCACTCGATCGTCGGCGGTGTGCCCGGGCGCAAGATCAAATTGAAGAAGGAAGCGGCGCGGCTCGCTGAGCAGGGCAGGGAATCCACCGGCCCCTGCGCCGAGCTGCCGCCGAATGAGTAATGCAGGAAGACCTGAAACCGCGATGAGGATCAGCGAGGGGGTGATTCCCCGCTGACCCGCTTCGCCGCCCACCGTTTCACCGAGGCATTCCTGTTATCCTCGAATCGGTTCCGATGGATCAATCCCATATCATCCTTGCGATCTTCGAGTTTGCTGTTCTCCTCTTTTCGCTGAGCCTCCACGAAGCCGCGCACGGATGGATGGCCAACCGCCTCGGAGATCCCACCGCCCGCATGCTGGGCCGGGTCACGCTGAACCCCATCAAGCACATCGACCTCTTCGGCACGATCATCCTGCCGGCTATCATGCTGCTGGTCAATCCAGGATTTCTCTTTGGATGGGCCAAGCCCACGCCCGTCACGCCGCGTAACTTCAAGAACATCACCCGCGACGACATCCTGACCACCGTTGCCGGCCCGGCGAGCAACATCCTTGCCGCAGTTTTCTCCACGCTGGTTCTGCTGGTCATCTCGCGGACCAGTGCCAACGGCGCGAACATCGTGCATTTCGTAGCTTCCTCCGGTAATCTCAGCATCCTCACGGCCTCGGGCTCTCTGCTCATACCCCTGGTCGGGCTCTTTTATCTGGGGATCATCCTCAACCTCATTTTGGCCGCCTTCAATCTGCTGCCCCTGCCGCCGCTCGACGGCTCCCATGTCTTCCGCCATCTGCTGCCCTACAAGGCCCTGCGCGTCTACGATTCCATCGGGATCGCTGGTCTCTTCATCATCTTTATTTGGGGAGGACCGCTGATCGGCTTCCTCATTCGCCCCCCCCTGATGTTTCTCCGCGGGGTTCTGCTCGCCTTTTGAGCCGGGCCCTCCGCGTTCCTGGAACCGCACCCAATACCCGGCGTGCAATCGTCAGCATGGCTGCCATCCCTCCTGCATACTGAAAGTGGAGGAATGTCAGCAGATGACTCAGTCCCACGGTTGGGCAGCGCAAAGCGCCACCACGCCCTTAGCACCGTTCCAATTCACCCGTCGCGAACTCCACGATCACGATGTCCATGTCGATATCCAGTTCTGCGGCGTCTGCCACTCCGATATCCATTCTGTGCGTAATGAGTGGAAGAATGCCGTTTACCCAATGGTTCCCGGACACGAGATCGTCGGCCGCGTGAAAGCGGTGGGCTCGGCGGTGAAGAAGTTCAAGCCCGGCGACCTGGTCGGGGTTGGAGTGATCGTCGACTCCTGTCGCAGCTGCGCCAGCTGCAAAGCCGGAGAGGAGCAGTATTGCGAGGTCGGCACCACCCTTACCTACGGCGTGCGCGACGGGTACGGCGACCTCACCCAGGGCGGCTATGCGAACAACATCCTGACCGACGAGCATTTCGTCCACACCATCTCGCCGAAGCTCGACCCGGCCGGCGTCGCGCCGCTGCTCTGTGCGGGCATTACCACGTACTCGCCACTGCGTCACTGGAGAGTCGGACCCAATAAGAAGGTCGGCGTCGTGGGTCTCGGCGGCCTCGGCCATATGGCGCTCAAGTTCGCTCACACCTTCGGCGCGCACGTCGTCCAGTTCACTACGTCGGAATCCAAGATCGACGACGCCAAGAGCCTCGGCGCAGATGAGGTCGTGATTTCGAAGAACGCCGCCGCCATGAAAAAGCAGGCCAGCTCCTTCGACTTCATTATCGATACCGTATCCGCTCCGCACGACATCAACCCGTATCTCGAAGCCCTGAAGCGCGACTGCACCTACGCGCAGGTCGGCCTGCCCGATCGGCCACCGATCATCAATGCCGGTAATTTGATCTTCCGGCGTCGCAGCTGGTCCGGATCGATCATCGGTGGCATGGCCGAAACCCAGCAGATGCTCGACTACTGCGCGGAAAAGGGAATCACCGCCGACGTGGAGGTCATCCCCATGCAGCAGATCAACGAGGCTTTCGACCGCGTCGTCAAAGCGCAGGTGAAATACCGCTTCGTGATCGATATGGCTTCGCTCGACGCCTGAAACAAAAGCGCGGAGAAGCCGTCGCTTCTCCGCGCCCTAACCTCTATTCCTTAAACTCTATTTCGTTTTAAACCGGTGCCCCATCCGGTAGACCACGCCCACCGAGATCGCGAACTGCTCCGCGAACCCGTTGTGGCCGAAGTCCGTCAGCGTCGCATCCGGTGCGATCCGGAAGACCAGTCGCGGCGACCGGTTCAGATCGACCGACCCGCCCATGGCCATGGCGGTTGTGAACTGATTCGAGAAGAAGCCCACATTCGCCGGTGGTACCCCGTTCAGCCCGCGCGTAAAGTCCCCATACGCGCCGCCGACAAAGGCGTGCAGCATCAGGGCCGCATGTTCGTTGCGCGCCAGGCGGTACTCGGGACCACCCAGGAACATGTGCTCGCTCACAAACGGACCCTCGATCGGACCCGCATTCGGGCCGCTTCCGGAGCAGCTGCCGCAGTTCGGCGCCGCGCCGCTGGTTCCGTAATATCCGCGCACGTTCGCGCCCACGCCCCAGCGCGTGCCCAGTTCCCGCACCACCCGCGCATCGAAGCCGCCCAGGTTCGAGCCCTGCAGCAGGTTCGGTCCCGCGTCGAAGTGCGAGTAGGCGAAGCCGCCGTAAATCTCCCACGGATAGTCGTACCGCACGCCCGCCAGTGGGGCCGGCGGCGGCAGCTGCGGATTCGGCGGCGGGCTCACGATCTGCCCCTCGGCCGCGGCAAAGGAAAACAGCCCGGCAGTCAGGGCTGCCACCATCGTCCGACGTACACTCCACGTCTTCTTCAACCCGCAAATCCTCCCACGACTCCAGGAAACTCAGAAAACCTCAATTGTGTCGCAAAATTCAAAGATACATGGCCGGACCGCATTCTGTCCCACCTCGTCCCCGCGGCGCCTCGCCGCCCGTATTTCGTCCTGTACCCTGAAAGCGATGACCGATCCGCGCTCTCTCGCGCAGCAGTCCTTCGCCTCACTCGATGCCATGATGCAGGCCTATGCCGGCGAAGCCGCCCGCATTGCCGAGGTCGACCACGGTATGGCCCTCGATTATTCGCCCGAATCGATCGCTCGCCTCGAAACTGTACTCGCCGCCCGCGGCCCCGCCGCCGAGTCTGAGCAGGATGAGGCTACTCGGCTGTGGGGCGCTTACTATGGCGAGATCTTCCGTCACCGCTGGCCCGCCTGTCAGTGGGTCATGGCCGTCTATCCGGGGCAATACAAGGCCGGCCAGCTCAATTCCGGACGCGCCGATGCCGGTACTGATTTGGCTATGCCCGCGCTCGACCATAACGGCTCCCATGTCTACCCGCTGTTGAAAGTCTTCCGCCGCCTGACGATGGGGCCCAGCGAAGACCTGGCCGCCTTCTATGCGAAGGTCTCCGCCGCGCTTGATGCGCAAGCCCGCAAAGATCCCTGAACGCGGAGCCTCGCGGTCACTGGTTTCTGGCTGGCTCTTTGCTGCCGGCTACTGGCTGCTTCTGGTGCACGCCTCGCATTGGCAGTGCCTTCTCAAATAGTCCCAGGAATAAATTCCGCTGGCGTGGGAATCATTCCAGGTAAAGCTGATCGCGTAGTTGCCCACCGGGCTTGACGACTCGGGGCGCGCCGGAGCCTGATACATGGGCAGCAGTGTCGCCGGTTTCGGTTTCGGCTCGCCCGGCTGCCGTTTCTGTGCCTCGCGCTCCTCGTGGCAGGTCGCGCACGGACAGGCGTTTCGCAGCCAGGCAAAACTCCAACGGCTGCGATGCCCATCCTTCCACTCGATTTCGAGCCCCTCGCCTGTGGACTGCTGCACTCGCACCTTCGCGGGCGTGACTGCGGCGCGGGGCAAATCCGCCTCGGGGGGGCGCTTCGCCTCGTCCGCGCTCACCAGGCGAATCCCCTCGTGACTCATACGCTTCTCTCGCAGTCCGCCAGACCACTCGCTAGGCGCTTCTTGGCTTGCAGTCGGCTGCCTTGCTACGCCGATTGCAGGAATGCCACCGACTGCAGGCTCGTCACCTCGAACCGCTTCCGGCAGCGGATGTTGGTGCACGCCACCATGTCGTCCTGCCGCACCATATAGGACTGCGCTTTGGCGAACCGTGCCCGGTCCCGCTCGTCCGCATTCTTAGGCACCTGGGGCTTGCGGATGCGCACCAGCCAGCGCAGCTGGTACTCGCCCGCCTGCCCGCAGTGGGGACAGGTCAGGGTATGGGTCCGTTGCTCCGATTTTTCGTTGAAGAATTCGCGTTCTTCCATGGCCGTTATGACTCCAGGGAAAGTATTTCACATCGAAAGGGCTCGAGGAATGCTAGTTTGGAGAGCGAACGCGGCACCAGGCGGCGCGGGAGCAGGGAATCCGCGCACGGCTAGTCTCCCCGCGTCATCGAATTCGTATCCGTCCCACGCACAGATGCCCCGCAAAAGCGCCAAAAAGAAGGTCTTCTCCGCCGTTAAGGCCGTCAAAGCCAACGCCCGCGAACGCGTCGGCCAGCCGAAGCCGGAGCGCGTCCTGCCCAACACTGCCCGCGAAACGAAGCGCGGCCGGAAACATCCCAAAACCTTGCGCGATTTGCTTGGGGAGGAGGAATAACCTGCCATCAGCGATTGGCATCGGCGGCATTTTTATCTGCGCCCGCGATCCCAAAGCTCTCTATGCGCGGCACGAGAAGCACCCTGGCCTGTCCACGGGGGAGGGAAACAAGCTCTCCTCCGGCGGCGTGGTTGTCGATCCAAAACGCGAGACGAAAGATCCGGAAAATTGGGCGGGTTCACCAATCCTGAGGGCATTCGCGTCGAATGGCAGTCGTTCGACAATTAGTCTGCTCCGACCGCCGTTTGGCTGGCTCTCTGCTGGTTGTTCTCTGGCTTTTTCGGCTTCTCGCTGGTGTTCGGCTGGTTGCCGTCTGCCTGTCAGGGGCTACCGGCGTTCCTACGGCTTCTTCCCGCCGCGCAGATACATGCTGTATTGGGTATCCACGATTCCCAGATTCCGCGCCAGTCCCAGCCGCGCTTCGTTTAGCGCGTACACGCTGTTCACGTATTGCGACTGCGCGCCGGCGAGGGTGGACTGCGCCTCCGCCACCGGCAGATTGTCCGCCACGCCGGCGGCAAACCGCTGTTCCGTCTGATCCAGCGCCGTGGTTGCCAGATCTACGTTGCTCTTTGCCACCGTCACCGTCTCTTCCGCCGTCTGCAAATCCAGGACGCTGTCGCGCAGCTGCTGATCGATCTTCTGGGTCAGGTCCCCCAGCCGCGTGCGAATTTCGTCCAGCTGCGCCTCGGCCACGTCATGGTCGCCGCGGAACTGCGCTTCCTTGAAGAGCGGCACGCTCAGCGTGCCGACGGCCGCGAATGTTTCGTGGTACACCCCGCCGGAAATCCCGGTCACGCCCCAGTTACCGCCGAACGTCAGGGTAGGGAAGCGCTCGTGCGCCGTCGCCTTTTGCTCGCGCTCGGCTGCGATCAGCTCCTGCTTCAGCACCTGGTAGTCCTGCCGGCTGGCGTAAGCCTCGGTGCGCGCTGCGTCCAGGCTCATCGGTTCCATCTCCGCGTAGGGAGCCGCGTCCGTCAGCGTAATCGCCTGTCCCGGTGGCAGCCCGATCTCGCGATTGAGCGTAATCTTTGCCTTCTCGAAATTGTCTTCTGCCTGGATCACGACCTGCTGCTGGCTCTGGTACTGCACCCGTGCCCGCAGCTCGTCCAGGTTCGCCGCCGTGCCCGCCAGATGCTCCTGGTGCGCCTGGTTCAGCACCGTCTCATCGGTTTTTAGCAGGGCCCGCGCGTAGTCGGCCTGCGCCCGCGCCGCCAGCGCCTGCAGGTACGTGTTGCCCACGTTCAGGACCACCAACCCTCGCGACGACTGTGAGCTGTAGAAGGCGGCCTTTTGCGCCGCCTGCGCCGCCCGCCACACGTCGTACCCCGCCCAATTAAAGAGAGCCTGCGAGACATTGACCTGGCCGATCGTGGTGTCCACCTTCGTGATCAGGTGAAACGATGAAAGGCTCGTTCCTGGAGGCAACAGAGGTGCAAACAGCCCTACCGTGGATGGGTGGAAACCCTCCGCCTCCAGGTTGTATTCGTGGACCCCGGTTTCGCCATGCAGGGAGAGGTTGGGTAGCAAAACGTTTGCTAGCTGGAGCTTCTCCGCATCAGCCATCTTTTCCTGTTGCCGCGCCAGGGTCAGCGCCAGGTTGTTCTCGATCCCCATCCGGATCGCCTCGTCCAGAGAAAGCGCCTTGGGCTCTGGCGACCAAGGCGCGGCCGCGACGCTGCCCGCGTACGGATTCACTGCCGAATTGCCCGGGTTGCTCTGCGCCGCCGCCCCGGATGCCCCGAACCAGCCCGCCACCACCACCGCGGCGATCCCCGCCGCCAGCTTCTTCGTCATGCGTTCAATCCATCGGGATTCTTCTGGTTAGATCAGAATACCTGCTCCCGGTTGCCAAATCTTGCCGCCAAAATCCCTTTCATCCCCCAGTCGGCTCCCTCCGCTTGCCATCCGCCCCTGCAAGTGCCTGCTGTTCCATTGGATACCCGTTTGTCCCGCAAGCCGGAATACGGTGCCTCGTGAAGCAACACCCCCGTAACCCACTTCATCGTAATCGTTGAGGATAGAACGGCTACGGGCCCTGGCATGAAGGTTCCCTCGACGGCCTGGCAGCATTTTCGCCAGGATGCGCGACGAGAGGCAGAAAGGAGGATGGAGGCTCGTATGGTTCCCCTGGAAGCGGAAACGCTTCTGGCCGAAAACTCTGAGGAAAGGCTGACTTCGCCGGCGCCCCTTGCACAACCGCGCGGTAAGGAAATGATTGCGCAGATGAACGATCGGTCCATCCCGCGGGTGCTCTTGCTGCTCCGTTCGGAGCTGTCGCACCATACTTTGCCCGTTGCTGCCCGCCGAGCCGGCCTTGCCGTGAAGTTCGACCGCGCGCGAAACCGCCGCGAGTTTCTGGAGTCTCTGAGCGGCGGCATCATCGACGCCGTTATCGCCGGGCCGGAAGGTCTGCCGGACATTGAACTGGAAGAAATTTTCGATCGTGCCCGTTCGGCACAGCCGCCCGTCCCGGTCCTCGTGGCCGGCGACCGCATCGACGATAGCAACGCGGCGGGGCATCTCCGCGCTGGTGCGGCCGAGGTTTTGCCCTTCCGCCAGCTCGACCAGTTCCCGGCTGCTCTGGAGCGCGCCCTGAAGGTGGGCCAGTCCTCGAGGATGGAGGCTCAGGCGCAGCAGGAACTGGACCGCGCCGCAGTGATGCTCCGCGAGAATCAGAAGCTCATTACCATCGGACGCTTGGCCGCCTCTATCAGCCACGAGATCAACAACCCGCTGGAGTCCATCACCAACTTGCTGTTTCTGCTCGGCGAGCAGGCGGACCTGTCCGCCGGCTCGCGCAGCTATCTCGGCCTCGCCCAGCGAGAACTGGAGCGCGCCGCGCAAATCTGCCGCCAGACCCTCAACTTCTCCCGCGAAACCACCGGCCCGGTGAGAGTCCACATCGACAGCCTCCTCGAGGAGGTTCTGTCCCTGTACGGCCGCCGCATTATGGAAAAGAACCTGCGCGTCGAGCGCCAGTACGATTGCCCCGACGAGGCCATCGTCTATCCCGGCGAAATGCGCCAGGTGCTCTCCAACCTCGTCACGAATGCGATTGAGGCGTCGGCGCCGAGCGGCCGGCTGCGGCTGCGCGTTCGCTGCACCCGTGCATGGTCCGATCCCGGCGTCCGCGGCGTGCGCATTTCAGTCGGCGACAATGGCAGCGGCATCCCTCCGGAGGTGCAGCGCCGCCTTGGCGAGCCCTTCTTTACCACCAAGGGCCAAAGCGGTACCGGTTTGGGCCTCTGGGTTACACGCTCCATCATCCAGCGGTGCGGCGGCGAGATTCAGTTGCGGTCATCCGTCGATGCGCGCCGCCACGGCACGGTGTTCAGCATCTTTTTGCCGACGAATCTGCGCCCCCAGGTGGTCGATCGCCCCCAGAGTGGCTTCGCTCCCAACAGCAGTTCCTCGCGATCTGCGCCGCTGGTTCGCTCGCGCTCCGGTTTGGCAGGCGGCCGGTTGTCCGCGGACGAGCCTCGCCGTCGCGCCAACGGCCACTGAGGCCTGATCGCCAATCCCCTGCTAGCTATATTTCATCCAGCGGATCATCTCAGGCAGGGTCGCGCGCTTGCCGTACATCAGCACACCCACCCGGTAGATGCGTGCCGCCACCCAAACCATGGCCCACACCGAGCCCGCCAGCAACGCGATCGACAGCGCCACCTGCCACATAGGCGGTGTCTGTGAGCAGATGCGCATGTACATGATGATCGGAGTGAACGGCGGAATCAGCGACAGCACCACCGATGCCGTTGAGCTGGGATTCCCCAGCACATACGGCAGCAATACCACGCTTACCACCAGCGGCGAAATCAAGATGAAGCTGAACTGTTGCACTTCCTGCTCGCCGCTTACGCTCGAGCCCAGCGCTGCTGCCAGGCCGCTGTAGAGGAAGAATCCGCCGAGGAAATAAATGGGGAAATAGACGAGTTCCGCCCGCGTCAGACCAAGCGAGGCCAACCCATGAATTCCCTGGCTGGCCGCCAGTGCCGACCCCGCGTAGAAGGCCAGCAGCCCTCCCCAAATGCCCATTTGGGTCAGCCCCACTGCGCCCACGCCCAGCAGTTTGCCCAACATCAGCGAGTCTGGCGAGGCCGTCGACAGCAGCACTTCGAAGATCCGCGACGTTTTTTCCTCCACTACTGAACGCGCGATGTTGATTCCATAGATCAGCACCGAAGCGTACAGCACCAGGATCAGCCCGTAGGCTCCCGCGAAGCTGCGCTCCGAATTGGACGCGACCATCGAGCCGTTCTTCACCTGCATCGTTTTCAGATGAACCTGCTGCATCAGCTCCTGTACCTGCGCCTGGCTCATTCCGCGCGCCAGCAATTCCTGGCGGATCAGCGCGGAGCGCAGCGCCCCCTCCATCTGCTCGCGCCGGAAGAAGTCCACGCTGCTCGACGAAATCCACGTTGCTTCCGGCTCCGGAGCGCCCGGCACTTCGTCGATCAGCAGATATCCGGCGATTTGGTGCGCCGCGATCTGCTGCTTGAGCACTGCCATATCGTCTGTTGTCGCCGGCGCATACACCTCGATCCGCTGCGGTGCCGGCGCTCCCGCCTCACCCTCTTCCAAGGTCGCTCGCACATCGTTGGCGAGCGTCGAACTGGTGGAAACGATGGCCATATTTTCCGGCCCGGCCAGCTTTCTGCCCCCGAGCCCGCCCAGCAGCGCCAAACCGCCCATGCCGACCGGTACCAGCACGGTCGTGATGCGGAACACCCGGCTCCGCACCCGCTCCAAATATTCGCGCTTCGCGATCAGCAGCGTATTGCGCACCAAACCGTTAAGCATCGGAGCGTCCTCCCACCGTCTCGATAAAGATTTCCTCCAGGGACGGTTCCACCAGCTCGTATTTCGTGATCGCCGCCGCCTTCGCAGCAGTCCGCAGCAGATCCTGTGCGTCTGCGTGGGGCTTCAGCTTGATCTCCGCGTGGCCCGCGTACGTTTTGTATTCGGCGATAGCCGGGTGCTCCAGGAACTCATCGCCGCCCTCGTAATGGATGATCACCCGATTACGCTCGTAACGCGACTTGACCTCCCGCATCCCTCCGGCCAGGACCGCCTCCCCGCGGTTAATCAGGCAAATCGAGTCGCACAGCTTCTCCACCTGATCCATGCGGTGGGTCGAGAACAGCACCGCGTTCCCCTGTTTCTTGAGCTCCAGCAGCGTGTCCTGCAGCAGCATCGCGTTCACCGGATCGAGCCCCGAGAATGGCTCGTCCATGATGATCAGCTCCGGATCGTGCAGCAGCGTGGAGATGAACTGGATTTTCTGCTGCATGCCCTTGGATAGTTCTTCGGTTCTCTTGTTGATCGAGTCAGCGATCTGCAGCCGCTCGCACCACGCCTTCGCCCGTCGTCCAGCCTCGAGCGCGCCCAGCCCGCGCAGTTCGCCCATGAACACCAACTGATCCAGGACCTTCATTTTCTTGTAGAGCCCGCGTTCCTCAGGCAGATACCCCACCCGCCGCAACGATGGGTTCCCGAAAGGCTTGCCGAACAGCGACACCTTTCCCGCATCCGGGAGCGTGATCCCGATCATCATGCGGATCGTCGAGGTCTTTCCGGCGCCGTTCGGCCCCAACAGCCCGAACATACTCCCGGCTTCGATCTTCAGACTCAGATCGCGGACGGCCGCTTTTTCTTCGTAGGACTTCGAGACGTGATCCAACTCGACCAGGGTTTCCATGCTTCGTTAGGGACTCCGCAGACAAGACAGGCGTGCGAAAGATCACCGCCAGCATATCAGCCCCGAAGCGACTCTCAATCGCAGCGAATCGCCGCCATGGGGTCGGTCCGCGCCGCCGCCCGCAGCGCGGGCAGCAGCGATGCCCCGGTCGCAATGAGTGCCAGCGCCAGCACCGAACCGAGCAGCACCCACGGATCCCGCGCCTCTGTTCCATACAAGAAGCTCGCCAGCAGCTTCGACCCCAGTACAGCTGCCGCCAGCCCCGCCGCTGTCCCCGCCAGCGCCACCCGCGCATTCTGCCGGCACACCAGGCTTAGCACCTGCCCCCGCCGCGCCCCCAGAGCCATGCGGATCCCGATCTCGCTCGTCCGCCGCGCCGTCGCGTACGCCAGCGTCCCGTACAGCCCGATGGCCGTGACCAGCAGCGCACACCCGGCAAAGAACACCGACAGCAGCGCCATCATTCGCTCCGCGCTGAGCGAGTCGTCGATAACTCTTTCCATGGAGGTCATCACTGGCAGCGGAACCCCCGGGGCCAGCCGCCGCGTGAGCGCCCGCGCCGCGCTCGCCACCGATCCTGCGTCGCCCGCGGTTCGCACCACTGCGTAAGAGGACGGCGACCGCCTCGCGTTGCTTTCCTGGGTCATCGCCACATAGGCAGTGGGCGGCGCCTCCGTCCGAAGATCCTCATACTTCGCGTTCCCCGCCACACCCACCACCTGATACGCCTCCGGTGGGCGCCTGGGGCCGTCGCTCCTGTCCACCGTCTGCCCCAGCACATCGCCGTGGGGAAAGAGCAGCCGGGCCGCTTTCTCGTTCAGAATGACCTTCGCGCCCTCCGCTGTCGTCTCGTTCCACCGGAAATCCCTCCCTCCAGCAGCGGGATGCGCATGGTCGCAAAATAACTCGGGCTCACACCATTGAGGTGCACGTCATTGTGCGTTTGCCCGGGCGCCCAGAGGTCTTCATCTCATACGGAGCCGGTCAGCGGTACCATACGCGCGAAGCTCGCCTCCGTCACTCCCGGTGTGTGCTGCAGCCCTTCGCCTACCTGCTGGTAGAACTCCATCAACGCTGCATGATCCATCCCGCTCCGGTCCATGCTGAATTCCAGACTCTCCACCCCCCGCGGGTCAAAGCCTTCACCGGACCGGTACAGGCGCACCAGGCTGGACGCCAGCAACCCCGCGCCCACCACCAGCACCAGGGCCAGTGCCACTTCCACCGACATCAGCATCCGCGGCAGCCATCCGTTTTCTGTGCGCTTCCCGATCGTGTGTTGCCCGCTCTTGATCTGCTCGTTCAGTCCGCGTGATGTCGCGCGCAGTGTCGGCGCCAGTCAGATCAGCAGCGCTGCCCCCACTGCCAGGAGAGCCGCAAACCCCAGCACCCGGACGTCCGGCGAAGTATTCAGATGCACATCCTGTTGCCCGCTCAACAGCAGAGCTCCGAGCGCCCTTCCGGCCAGCGGAGCCATCGCCAGACCGAGCGCAGTGCCCGCCGCCGCCAGCAGCAGACTCTCCGTCAGCAATTGCTGGATTAGCCGCCGCCGCGTTGCGCTAACGGCCAGCCGCGTAGCCAGCTCCCGTTCCCGCGCCGCTCCCCGGGCCATCAGCAGGCTGGCCAGGTTCAGGCATGCCAGAAGCAGAATTCCGCCACACATCGTGAAGACGGCCAGCAGCGGCTTGCGAAAGAACAGCCGGACATATGTGAATCCCGCCGAGCCCGACTCCGCCTCGAACTGGAAATGATGTTTCAACTGCGCCGCAACCCAATCCGCATCCGGCACGCGTTCCCGGAGGATTCCCGCCGTGGCGGCGCCCCCCGCTGCACTGGCCTGCTCGACCGTCGCTCCCGGCGCCAGCCGCCCCATCACCGTCAGCCACCAACCGTGGTGCCCAGCGTCCGTCATGCTGAGCGCGCCGTTCAGCGCCTATTCGGTCGCCAGCGGTAGGTAGATCTGCGGCCGCTCCAGAGGATCGGCCCCCATAAACCGCTGAGGCATCACCCCGGCCACCGTAAACACCACGTTGTTGATCGTCAGCTTCCGCCCCACCACATCTGGCGTGCGGTTGAACCACCGCGCCCAAAATGCCTCGCTGATCACCGCCGCGAATCCAGCCGGATTTCCGCCCTTCCGGTCGTCTGCGTCTCCAAGCGCCCTGCCCAGCAGTGGAGCCGTCTCCAGCGCCGGGAAAAATCCCCCGCTGACAAACTGCCCAGGTACATTCTCATCGCCGTCTCGCCCACGCACCTGCAGCTGGGCGTGGCCAAAGAATGCGAATACCGTGGAGAAGACGTCGTGCCGCTTCTCCAGCCCGCGAAACAGCGGCTCGGGAAAGCTGTACACCGGCTGCGGGCCACGCCCCGTAATCTCCAGCACCGCCAGCCGATCGCTGTGCGGAACCGCCAGCGGCCGCAGCAGCAGACCGTCGATCATCGAGAACACGGTCGTGTTCGCGCCGACGCCCAGCGCGAGTGTTAGCAGCGCCACCGCTGTAAAGCCCGGCGTCCGGCGAAGCAGCCGCGTCGCAAAGCTAACGTCGCGCGCAAAATTTTCCACCCACCGCAGCTGCCACAGCTCTCGCAAACGCTCCTGCCACCGCCCCGCGTTCCCGAATTTCCACTGCACGGCTACCTCCATGTCCTTTGCCGCCACGCCCTCGCGTGAGAGCTTCGCCCGCAGCATTTCCTGGTGGAATACGAGTTCCTCCGCCATCTCGCGGTCCATGCACCTTCGCCGCAGGAGCCCTTTTACGCGAAGCAGAAATTCGTGCAGTCCCTCGCACATGTGCTCACCTCACGAAGCCCAAATCACGACGTCTGCATCACGAACGCAACCGCCGCCGACAGCCGCGCCCAGCGCTGCGACTCCGCCTCCAGCCGCTTTCGCCCGTCCACCGTCACCCGATAGAACTTCGCTCGCCGGTTGTTTTCCGATGCACCCCACTCCGCCTTGAGCATCCCCCGCAACTCCAGCCGATGGAGCGCCGGATACAGCGCTCCCTCCTCGACCTTCAGCGCCTGCTGCGATGTCTGCTCGATCCACTCGGCGACGCCGT
This sequence comes from Acidobacteriaceae bacterium, assembly GCA_036267095.1. Lineage (GTDB taxonomy): Bacteria > Acidobacteriota > Terriglobia > Terriglobales > Acidobacteriaceae > Palsa-343. Next base: position 345,829 of record DATAWS010000012.1, on the reverse strand, counting down.
ATCCGTGCATGGGACCGCGCGCCAGCGCTTTCAGCACCAGCATCTCCAGCGTGCCCTGAATCAGATCGCCCTGCTCGCCGTCTCGTCCCATAAGGCGTTTAGGGGACAACGATAGACGACGCCTCTTCGCTTGTCAATCGGGAAAATGAGGAAAGGGCATCGCCCATACCACGAGCCTGCCGTCTGCAACTTCGCCACCCCATCCAGACTGCTTGCGCGCCGCGCCATCCCTCTTGCGCGGCCGCTCAGTCGATGGAGCCCGTGGTCTCCTGGTGAATCACCTCGTTCACGATCCCCGGGTTCCAGGCGCATTGGTTCGCGTTGAACCGGTGCATACCCGGTCCACACCCCCCCGACGACGACCCCTGCTGCGCCGCCGCCAGTTGCTGTGCGTGCTCCACCCGCTTCGCCGTGTTGCTGACGTAGTTCAGCTCCAGCACCGCCGGCTGCAGCCCCTGATGCGCCGCCGCCGTAATCCATTGGCTCGCCGCGATCCAGTTCTGCGTTACCCCCATCCCCGTCTCGTAGAGCAGTCCCAGGTTGAACTCCGCCGGAGCATAGCCTGCCTGCGCCGCTTTCGCGTACCACTGCGCCGCCACCGTTGCATTGGTTGCCGTCCCAAAGCCCAATTGCTCGAACTGCCCCAGCTTGTTCTCTGCCAGAACATTTCCCGCCTGCGCCGCCTTCGCTACCCACTGCGCAGCCAGCCCCGCATTCATCGTTCCCGCAATCCCGACCGCATACACCTCGCCCAGCACGTACTCCGCGCTCGCGTTCCCGCTTCCCGCCGCGCTCTCCAGTTGCTGCAACTGCGCCGCCGTCATCACATACGCCGGCAGCAGGGCCGCGTCCCCGTTTCCCGTCTTCTCTGCAATCGACCACACCAGGTTGACCGGGTTCGTCGTCCCCGCCTGCCACAGCAGCGTCGCCAGTTCGAGCCCGTTCCCCGACCCGTCGGAAACCTGCCCCATCGCCGTCGCCAGCGGCACAAAATTCGCCGGTATTGCCGCCGTCCCCCACGGCGGATTCTGCACCCCAGCCCCCGTCGTCGTCGAGCTTACCGTCACCGTCTCCCCCGTCTTCGTCGACCGAGAATAGAAGTCGTACGCCGTCTGGAATCCGCCGCCGTCCATCGCATCCACCGTTACCCGCACCGGAACCGCATCCGACCGCCAGTTGGCGCGCACCTTCGTTTCCAGCGCCGACAGCGATTGCGGCGAAATGTCCGGCAGACCCCTTCCTCCTGCTGCGGTCGTCGTCGCTGCGGGAGCTGTCCCGAACTGCAGCGCCCCGGAAAACTGCGCTTTCAGCGACGCTGCCTCCTGCGGGTCGGTCTTCTGGAGTTGCTGGATCAGAGCCTGTAGCTGGCTGCTCTCGTTAAGCGCCGCATAGTCAGCCGCCAGCTCCTGAGCAATCGCGTTTCGGTTGATTCCGGTCATCAGCGGAAAAGCCTTCTGATACGCAGTCACCGCGTCCGGCTTGCGTCCCAGCCCGTCGTCGGCAATCCCCGCATACCACCACGCCCATCCGTCGCTGGAATCTTCCTGAATGCCCTTCTGTGCCAGCGCCAGCAGTCCGCTCCAGTTCTGCTGTTGCTCGAATTGCACCGCCTGCTGGTTTTCCTGGGGAGTGAGCGTCGCCGGCGCAGACTTGCAGGCTGCCACCAGTAGTCCCGCTGCCACCAAACCCGCCAGCCGCCCGGCTCGTTGCCGGCGGCCAGACTTGCCGTGACGCTCGACTCCTGCTTCTGGGATCATCGCTTTCGCCCTCGATTTGCCGGGAGATTGCACCGCTGCCTGTAGGTGAGCGGGGACGCAACTTTATCGCGCAACGCGCTGGCCGAAGGACGGGGAAGCAGAGGCCGCGGAAAGAATTTAGCTGGCAATTCATCGCCGGTGGCTGCGGAAATCTCTTGGTGCCGGCATGGAGCGGCGCGCCGGCTCCCGCGCTACATCCCCCGCAGGGCCTTGATTGGATCAACGCGCGCAGCCCGCCGGGCAGGCAGCGCTGAAGCCAGCAGGGCCAACGCGAAGATCACCACCGCCGCGACCAACATCGCCAGTGGATCGAAGGGGCTTACCCCAAACAGGAAGGAGCGCAGCAGTTCGGCAGCCGTGGCCGCTCCCCCGAGGCCAAGCACGCAGCCCACCGCCGCCAGCTTCAACCCGGAGCGCAGGACCAGCCGGACGATCCCCCCGCGCTGGGCCCCGAGTGCCATCCGGATGGCCATCTCTTCCACCCGTGATGCCACTGAGAACGCGATCACGCTGTAGATCCCCAGCACTGCCAGCAGCACGGCCGCCACTGCGAAACTGGAAATGATGATGGTGTTGAACCGCCGCGGCGCTTCGCTCGCCGAGAGCACATCCTCCATGGTCTGAACGTCGTTGACGGGCAACTGGGGATCCAGCGATCGAACCGTGCCCAGCAGCGCGTTCTCCATCCGTTCAGCGGGCAAAGCTGAGCGCAGCGCGACAAACCCACTGGTCCCGTTGCGATCGGTGGGCGAAGCATAGGTGCCCAGGTCCTTCTCCATCTGTTCCAGTGGCTGGTAGAACTGGTCGCGCGCATCCAGGTCAGGAGCGCTCATCTTGGTGTCCGCGATCTCTCCCACCACCGTGAGCCAAGGTAGTTTCATCGCATCGGTTCCCAGTCGCAGCCGTTTCCCGATCGGATCCTGCCGTGGCCAGTAACGCTCCGCCAGCTGGTGGTTCACGATCGCGACCGGTTGGCCGTCCGCGTTATCCGCTGGCGTGAAGTATCGCCCTCGCAGGAGGGGAATGCCCATCGCCTGAAAATAGTCGCCGTTCACTTCCACCGTAACCGCGTTCTCATGATCCGGCCCTCGCGGGTCCGTGTATCCATCCGCGACAAATGCCTCCACGGTGAAGAAATTGCTGACCGGCAGGGTAGTGGTCCATCCCACTGCCTGGGCTCCCGGCAGTTGCTTCAGTCGGCGCAGCAGTTCTTGGTTGAAGGTGTCGATTTGCGCCTGGGTCGAGTATTGCTCCTGAGGGAGCGAGTAGCCGCCAGTGGTCACATGTTCCGGCTGGAATCCCACGTTGACCGCATCCATCTTCGCGAAGCTGCGCAGCAGCAGAACCGAGGCGGTCAGCAGCATCAGTGCCACCGCGATTTCCGCGATCACCAGGGTCGAGCGCAGCCGCGACTGGCTCGCTCCCGTCGATCCGGTCCGTCCGCCTTCCTTCAGCGAGGCATTGACGTTGGTTCGCAGCGCTGCAAAGGCCGGCGCCATCCCGCACAGCAGTCCGGTCAGCGTGGCCAGCAGCAAGGCGAAGATTACTACCGTCCAGTTCAGCGTGATGTCGTTCATGCGCGGCAGCGTGGTTGGCAACAGATCTCGGCCAAGAGCCAGCGCCAGTGCCGCTAAACCAATGCCCAGCATCCCCCCGCTCACGCTCAGCGTGGTGCTTTCCATCACCGCCTGGCGCAGCAGAGCCTTGCCCGAGGCGCCCAGTGCCAGGCGCACGGCAATCTCCCTCTGCCGCCGGATTGCTCGGACCAGCAGCAGCCCCGCCAGGTTCGCGCATGCGATGAGCAACACCACGGTCACCGCCAGCAGCAGCATGCGCAGCAGCGGCCTGGCGTGCGACACCGTGATCTGCTGCAACGACGCTACGGACGCGTCGATACGGAAATTCGCCAGATGAGCCGGTAAATCTGCGTTGATTTCCTGCGCCACCCGTTCCCCATCGTCCTGTGCCTGGGCCAGCGTTACCCCCGGCTTCAAACGCGCCACCATGTCGAGGGACCAGGTCGCATCCGACTCCGGCGCCAGTTCCTCGGCGGTGAAGCTCATCGGGACCCACAGCTCCATGCGGTTCTCGCGCCCCGCTGCCACCGGGAATTCGAAACTCCGCGGCATCACCCCGATGACTTCATACGGCTTGCGACCCAGCAGGATCCTTGTCCCCACGATGTTCCGGTTGCCGTTGAACCGCCGCATCCAGGTTCCGTAACTCAGGACCGCGACGGTTGCTTTCTGCGTGTCCTCTTCCGCCGTAAAGACCCGTCCCATGAGCGGAGCCACCTCGAGCGCCTCGAAAACGCCCGCCGTCATGCGCCCGGCGTTCACCTGGGCTGGTTCCCCGCTCGCGGCCAGTTCCAGCGTCTCCTCGCCGTAGCCGCCCAGCGCTGAAAACGCATGCGTGTCCCGCGTGTACACCACCACGTCGCGCGCGGTCACCGGGCCCTGATCGTACATCCCCCATTTCGTCCCCCGCACCTTGTCGCCCAGTACCACGAGTCGATTCGGATGAGGGAAGGGGAGCGGACGCAGCAGCACTCCGTACACCACCGAAAAAATCGTCGTAGTGGCTCCGATGCCGAACGTCAGCATCAGCACCGCCGTCGCCGCAAACCCCGGCGACTTGCGCAGCTGTCGTAACGCCAGTCTCAGGTCGGACGTGAATCGGTGCACTGGGGACCTCTTCTGGCTATGCGAGCCTGCGCCCATGTCTGCTCGTGAATGCTCCTACACTAAACCAGAATGCGCCGGTCCGGATCAGTTCCCATTCTGAACCGACGAAACCTTGCCACCCACTCCGTTCGGGTTGTGGAAAAGAACGAGATTATCCCCCGAAGATAACCTGTGCTGAATTCTGGTGTAACTAAACGGTCCTTTTCCACCGCCCCAGAAAGTAACCTTTTCCTGTAGGAATCAGATTGCCTTCCCCCTCCGGGCGGCATATAACCCTTTCTCGTTATTGCTGTCGCCTTTGGTGGCGTCCTAGGCTCGGATCATGGTGTTTGCGGTAGGACAATTCGTTCGAATCAAAGATAAGAAGATCCTCGGAAAGATCGAGAAGAAGCTCGCGTCTCTCGACGATGTGTACGTCGTCCTGTGCGAAGAGAGCTCCCGTGCGGGTGAGAAATTGGTGCGCGGCGACGATCTGGAATTGGCTTCTGACCACGAGGATCGTCCCAGTCTCTGACTGCGCCCCGGGTCGATTGCCCTGCTGGGAGCCTGGCGATCCTCCGAACACCCGGATTGCGGGCACCTCAAAAAAACGCGCCTGTCGCCTGGCCGCCAAAGGCCATTACCGGATGTTGCTGGGGGTGTGTATTAACTCATTTGGATTCAGCCAGCTGGCTGAATTTAGGGGTGCTGCCCAGTAGCCGTCGAGATGAGTCGAGACGCAAGAATGCCCCCGCAGGGGCTGACGGCTATCCAAAGAACGGAAGGTCAGTATCTCCGGGGCAGCTAACTACTTGAGCGTCTGTAGTTTCTGGCTCGCGATCTGCGCGGCATCGGTGTTCGGGTTCTCGTCCTTGATCTCTGCGTACAAACGCTTTGCTTCGTTCGGCTGCGTCGTCTCGTAGAGCTGTGCCAGCTGCAGCTGAGCCTCGGACTTCGGCACCGTCGTGGCCGGATGTGCGATCACATCCTGGAATTCGCCCACCGCCTGCGATGTCCGCCCTGTCTGGGCGTAGAGGTTGGCGAGCGCCATTTTTGCGAGTGAAGACAAATTGCCGTCGTGCGCGCGGCTCGCCTTCTGGAGGTCGGCTTCAGCAGCGGATTGCTGTCCCAGATCGAGTCTCGCCTCACCGGCAAAGTACTCCGCCATTTCACCGGACCGCAGCCAGCCATACCGGTCTGCAACCTCACGGAACAGGGGATATGCGTCCCTGGCTCGTTCCTGGGAACTGGCGTAGGTCTTCACTCCCGGCTCCGCCGGCTGGTTTGGCTGCGCCAGCGGCGTCTCGTACACATCGAGCGCCTGGCCGAGCAACTGGTTCGCCGCCGCACTGCGCTGCTGGTAGATGATGATGCCGGTGATAATCAAACCGATCGCCACCACCGCGCTCACCGCCCACACGATCACGCGGGTGCGGTTTTCGCCGACCCACTCCAGGCCGGAGGTGGTTGCTGTGACGAATTTGTCCTGTTTCAGTGCGTGACGAGTCCGAGTGTCCACCGGGTTCCGAATGGTCCTTTAGGCGGGAAGTAGCGAGCGCGCAGTTCGCAGGCCACCATGGCTCCGCGCGCTTTGCTTTAGACACCTTCAGTCTACCATGCGGAATCCTGCGCACACCCGCCCTGTCGAATCCCACGGAAAGCGGATTCCCGGAGCGGACGATGCCGGGCCTGTTCTACGCGGCCCGAACGTCGTTTTCGATCTCGCCGGTTTCGATCTTCTCCTGGCAGTCGATGCAATAGGGTGTCCACGGCAGCGCGTCCAGCCGCTTCTCTCCGATCGACTGGCCGCAGTGCAGGCATTGTCCAAAGCTTCCTTCGTGGAGCCGCTCCAGCGCCAGCCGGACCAGAGACAGCTGGCTGTGGCCCTCAGTGCCCTGGGTGAAGATCAGCTCTTTCTGATAGGAGAAAACGGCCTGATCCGCGACGTCCAGGGTGTCCTCGGCGACGGCCTGCCGCCCTTCCTTGACTGTGATGAGCATGGAGCGCTCGAGTTGGCGCTGTTGATGGCGAAGGCGCTCTTCGAATCGCCCCAGTTTTGGGTTTTGAGAGGGACTGGTCACGGAGACTCCTCGGGTGAAAGACTGGTCGGCCTAACAGACATACATTGGACGCACAAACCTCGTTAAGATTTGTTTTTCTTTTGTGGCTTATTTTGGGGGCAGCCACCGATCTGCCCTTCAGCACCGTGGTTATGATGCGTGGGCGGCCAAAATGCTCTAGGCTGGAGAAGTCATGTACGAAGATTTCCACGCTACGGATCGCTGGGGCGGAGAAGATCTCCACTGCCGCTGGAAAGCCAATATTGTCGCCATCGCCACGCGCCACGCCGACGCCGTGGATATTCGCTTTGACGTGAACGGCAGACCCGTCTGGATTGCCATGCCATGTCTCGCCTGGGTGGAGCAGAAGAAGCTTACCGGCCACACCATCACCGACGTCCTCGCGGCGCAGGCCGCCGGCCGCTATCTGAAGCAGGCGATTGAATCCGGCTACGACAATGGCCGCGAAATGTACACCATGAGCGTGGAGGAAGTCCTCGATCAGGTGGATGCCGTTCTGCATGAAGCCGGACACACCCGCAACCTCCCCTGGCTCGTCCCCAGCGACGACGCCCAGCCCCAGGTTTAAGACTGCTCTTTCGCCTTCGCCTGTCGGGCTTTCGCCGCCGCCCGCATCCGGCCCCTCTGTCGCTCCAGAATCACAGTTGCATCCGGAGCCGACATCACCACCATTTCGACATGCCGGAACAGGTTCGGAACCCCCATCGCCGCGCGCAGTTCCTTCAGAAACGGCTGCACCTTGCTGAACGTCAAAAAAATCTCCCCGTGCGCCGCCAGAAACGCTTCACCATCGATCGCCCCCGTCGTCACCAGCGAAGACGCCATATCCCAGTACCCCATCACCATCCGGAACCACGTATTGTGCTCGCCCCGAATCCCCGCTTCCAGTTCCTCAAAGCTCTCCGGGTTGAACTCCCGCGTGAACCACGTCCGCGCTTCCCGCAGCATCGGGTCGCGGCGCAGTTCGAACAGCTTCAGATTCAGTTGTGCGCTCTCAAACGGTGTCGGCATAAGAAAACGATCTTACCTGACCAGCACCGCGAAGCGCGTCCGCCCGTGCGGCCAGCACCGCGAAGCGCGTCCGCCTGGACGCCCAGTCCCGAATAGTCCTTTGCAAGGGCTCCCTGGGATGTGAAAATATTGGGTTCCTTCTGACCCACGGAGGCTGTTTCGGCCATGGCTACCACCGTCCCCATCGAGGACCTGAAAAGGCTCACCGAAAGCCTGCATGCGCACCGCAATCTTTCCACGCCGCAGCTCGTGGAAACCGCCATTGCCCGCGGCGAAGCTCGCCTGGCCGCCAACGGCGCGCTCGTCGCCATGACCGGCGCCCGCACCGGCCGCTCCCCCCGCGACAAATTCACCGTCGACGACCCCGAAACCCACGACCGCGTCCACTGGGGCAAAGTGAACCAGCCCTTTCCTCCGGAGAAGTTCGAGGCTCTCCTGCAGCGCGTCCTCCGCCACATGGCCGAGCGCGACCTCTATGTCATGGATCTGGCCGCCGGCGCCGACCCCACCTGGCGCCTGCCCATCCAGGTCCTCTGCGAGTACGCCTGGCACGCGCTCTTCGTCCGCCAGCTTTTCATCCGCCCCACCGCCGACGAGCTGGCCGCGCATCAGCCCGAGTTCACCGTCATCGCCGCTCCCGAATTCGACGCCCAGCCCGAACGCGACGGCGTCCGCTCCGGCACCTTCATACTTGCCGACTTCACGAAGCGCATCGTCCTCATCGGGGGCACCCGCTATGCCGGAGAAATGAAAAAATCCATCTTCGGCGTCATGAACTATCTTCTCCCGCAGCGGGACGTCTTCCCCATGCACTGCTCCGCCAACATCGGCGCGTCCGGCGATACCGCTCTCTTCTTCGGGCTTTCCGGCACCGGCAAAACCACCCTTTCCGCCGATCCCGACCGCCGCCTCATCGGCGACGACGAGCATGGCTGGAGCCCCAACGGCGTCTTCAATTTCGAAGGCGGCTGTTACGCCAAGTGCGTCGACCTCACCCTCGAGAAAGAGCCGCAGATTTACAACGCCATCCGCTTCGGCTCCGTGCTGGAAAACGTCGTCCTCGATCCCGCCACCGGCGACCCCGACTACTCCGACATCCGGTACACCGAAAACACCCGCGCCGCCTATCCCGTCGACTTCATCGCCAACGCGGTCATCCCCGGCATCGGCCCTCACCCCCGCAACGTGCTCTTCCTCACCGCCGACGCCTTCGGCGTCCTGCCCCCCATCTCCAGACTTACCCCCGATCAGGCCATGTATCACTTTCTCTCTGGGTACACGGCCAAGCTGGCAGGAACCGAAGCCGGCCTCGGCAGCGAGCCCGTCCCCGAGTTCTCCACCTGCTTCGCTTCGCCCTTTCTGCCGCTCGCGCCCAGCGTCTATGCAGAAATGCTCGGCCGCCGGCTTCGCGAACACAGTGCCCAGTGCTGGCTGGTGAACACCGGCTGGTCGGGCGGCGCCTTCGGAATAGGGAAGCGCATGAGCTTGCGCCACACGCGTGCTATGGTCCACGCTGCGCTCGACGGCCGGCTGACGAATGCAGACTTCGTTACCGAGGAAGCCTTTGGACTGCGCATTCCGACCACCTGTCCCGACGTTCCCGCAGAGTTGCTGAATCCCCGCAACGCCTGGGCCGATAAAGCTGCGTACGACGCGCAAGCCCGGCTGCTCGCATCCAAATTCGTGGAGAACTTCCGGAAATTCAATGCTCCGGAGTCCATCCGTGAAGCCGGTCCGCGCTTATAGCATTTTATTTTGTTTCCGCGGCGCCAATTGTCGTCGGCGCGGCCCGCACTCTGATCCGTCCGTAACTTGACTCTTGACAACCACAGACTTAGAGTCGAATTGGAGGTCGTGGGCGTTCCCCACTCCTCCATAATGCAGGCACGGAATTTACTCGCGGAGAGCGGCCATCCGGGGACATCCTTACATCTGGAATTACCTGCCGCTTTTGCTGCAGATCGTGGTCGCCGGAGCGATGACTTTCGGCATGGTAGTGATGTCCTGGTTCGTCGGCCGCCATCGCAATACCAAAGACAAACTGGAAGCCTACGAGTGCGGTATCCCCGCGGAGGGCGACGCACGCGGGCGGTTTTCGGTGCGCTTTTATATGGTGGCGATGCTCTTCATCCTGTTCGACGTGGAAGCCGTTTTCATGATTCCCTGGGCGGTCATTTACCGGCAGTTGCCGCAGATTACGGGCTCCCGCTTCTTCGGGTTCTGGGAAATGGTGGTCTACCTCGGATTCGTCGCGATCGGCGTGTTTTACGTATGGAAGAAGGGCATCCTGGATTGGGCTGCGGATAAGGCCGATCTGTAACTCTCTTGCTCGGCTGAAGAAGGAAATCGATGGGAGAAGCGCTGCTCAGCAAGGATGCTGTGTTTGAAAGCCTCGCGCAGAATGTGGCCATTCAGGCCGTGCGCGCCGCGCATCCCGACTCCGTTACCAACGCCAAATTCGCTCGCGGAGAATTGTCGCTGGTCATCGCTGCCGAGGCCATCCGAGCCGTTTGCCGCACCCTGCAGAGTGCCGGCTACAACTTCCTCGAAGACGTTACCTGCGTCGACTGGTACCCATCCGAACCGCGCCACCAGGTCACGTATCACATCCTTTCCCACAAGCTGAAGGAGCGTGTGCGGCTGGAAGTCATGCTGGAGAGCATCGACCCTTCGGTCGACAGCATCACTCCCATATGGCCCTCAGCGAATTTCTATGAACGTGAGGTGTGGGATCTGTTCGGGGTTCGCTTCCACGGCCATCCCGGCCTGCGTCGCATCATGATGCCCGAGGACTGGGAAGGCCATCCCCTGCGCAAGAATTATCCGGTGGAAGGTTATCGCTGATGCCCGACATGCCCGACAACCCGAACATGCCGGAGATGCCGCAGTTCACCGCGACTTCAACACTCGTTGCTCCGCGGCCGGAAGAGGGTGCGAAGGACCGCACCATGGTCCTCAACATGGGCCCGCAGCATCCTTCGACGCACGGGGTGCTGCGTCTGGTGCTGGAGATCGACGGCGAAACCGTGGTCAAGCTTGTCCCCGACATCGGTTACCTGCACACCGGAATCGAGAAAACCTGCGAGGCGAAGTTCTACCAGCAGGTCGTTCCCATGACCGACCGCGTGGATTATCTCTCGCCGCTGACCAACAATCTTTGCTATTGCCTCGCCGTCGAAAAACTCCTTCAGCTGGAGATCCCCGAACGCGCTCAGTGGATGCGCGTGCTGCTGAATGAGCTGACCCGTCTGAATTCACATCTGGTCTGGCTGGGAACGCACGCCATGGACATCGGCGCCCTGACGGTCTTCCTCTATACCTTTCGCGAACGTGAAGAGATTCTGCGCATTTTCGAACACCTGTCCGGCCAGCGCATGATGACGTCGTACTTCCGCATCGGCGGCCTGGCTCTCGAGCCGCCGCTCGACTTCTTCGACTCCGTGCAGGCGCTGATCAAGATCCTGCCCGAGAAGATCGATGAGTACGAAAATCTGCTGACCGGCAATCCCATTTTCATCAACCGTCTCAAAGGCGTGGGCTATCTGAGTCCGGGCGATGCGATTGCGCTGGGCGTAACCGGTCCTCCGCTGCGCGCCAGCGGCGTGGACTGGGATCTCCGCCGCGACATGCCGTATTCCCGCTACGAGAAGTTCCGCTTTGCCGTTCCCACGTCGACGGACGGCGATGTCTGGGCCAGATATATTGTGCGTCTTCAGGAGATGCGCGAGTCGGTGAAGATTTGCCAGCAGGCCCTCGACGGCATGCCCGAAGGACCGATCAAGGCCGACGCCCCCCACGTCGTCCTGCCCGATCGCGAAAAGATGAAGACCCAGATGGAAGCCCTCATCTACCACTTCAAGATCGTGACCGAAGGCTTCCAGGTGCCCGCCGGCGAGGTCTATCAGGCGGTCGAATCCGCCCGCGGCGAGATGGCCTACTACGTGGTCAGCGATGGCACGGCCAAGCCGTATCGCGTCCACATGCGCTACCCGTCGTTCGCCACGCTGCAGGCGCTGGAGAAGATGTGCGTTGGACGCCTGATCGCCGACGTGGTCGCGGTGATCGGGTCAATCGACATCATTTTGGGGGAGGTGGATCGATGAGCGTTCTAATGACGGATGTGGAAACAAAACTGGCTACCGAACTTTGGCTCTCTTTCCGGTCCGTCCTGCGATCCTACGCGGCAGCGGCCAGCCTGCACAGCGAAGAGGCTGCCCGCGTAGCCTGGACCGAATCCGATGTAACCCTGAGCGGAGCGAGGGCTTGTCTCGATTTGAAGGTGGACCTGGCTTCGGGCCGCGGTTGCTGGCATCTGTGCGCAGGCGGCGCAGAAGCCGCACACGGAAAATTCGATCTGCTGCCCGAAGGAACCATCGACGTTGACGGCAAAATACAGGACCTCGATCACGCCGCTATTCACTTCGTCGCGCTGGTCACGGAAACCGAAAAGGCCCAGGCGAGAAAGAACCAGGGAGAAAGTCGTTGAGCTCGCAACCTGCACAACCCGGTCCCGGACGGCAAGGCACGATCTTCTCGCCGGAACTGGCGGCGCGTTTCGACAAGCTGGTCACGCTGTATCCGGTGAAGCGCTCGGCGCTGGTGCCGATGCTGCTGTATGCGCAGGATGAGGTCGGCTATCTCTCCGATCCGGTGATTGCCGAAATCGCCGATCGCATGGGTATCTCCGAGCTCGAAGTCCGCAACGTGATCAGTTATTACTCGCTTCTGCGGACGAAGCCCGCCGGCAAGTATCACGTGCAGGTCTGCACCAATATCAGCTGCATGCTGCGCGGCGGCAACGAACTGCTCGACTACTGCAAAAGGAAGCTCGGGGTTCCGAACAAAGGCGTGACTGCGGACGGCGTGTTCTCGCTCGAAGAAGTGGAGTGCATCGGGGCGTGCTCCTGGGCGCCGGCGGTGCAGGTGAACTACGACTTCCACGAAAACCTCACGCCCGACGCAATGGACAGAGTGCTGGCCGGCTACCGCAGTAAAAACGGGGCAGGGAAGTAATGGCGACACTGACGACTCATCCCGACTGCGTCCCCGTGGTTTCCTACCGCTTCGGCAAAGGCGCGGCTTCGATCGACAAATACCTCGAGCTGCAGGGATACGAGTCCGCCCGCAAAGCGATCGCCCTCGGCTCCGAAGCCATCATCAACGAGATGAAGGCTTCGAACCTGCGCGGACGCGGCGGCGCTGGTTTTCCCACCGGCCTCAAGTGGTCCTTCGTGCCCAAGCAGTCCGCCAAGCCCAAATATGTCCTGGTGAACGGCGACGAGTCCGAGCCGGGAACCTGCAAGGACCGCCTCATCTTCGAGCACGATCCGCACTCGGTCATCGAGGGCACCATCATCGCCGGCCTCTCCGTGCAGGCGCGGATGGGCTTCATCTACCTGCGCGGCGAGTACCGCTACCTGCTCAAAATCATGGAGCGCGCCGTCCAGGAGGCCTACGCGAAGGGCTTCCTCGGCAAAGACATTTTTGGCTCGGGCATCGACTTCGACATCGTGACCCAGACCGGCGCGGGCGCCTACGAAGTCGGCGAAGAATCGGCGCTGATGGAATCACTCGAAGGCAAGCGCGGCATCCCCCGCATCCGCCCGCCGTTTCCCGCGGTGGTCGGCCTTTACGGTGGACCGACGATCATCAACAACGCCGAGACCATCGCGACCGTCCCGCATATCTTCCGCATGGGCGCGGCGGAGTACGCGAAGATCGGCACCGAGCGCAATGGCGGCACGCGCCTCTTCTGCCTCAGCGGGCACGTGGAGCGTCCCGGCGTCTACGAACTGCCCATGGGCTACAACCTCAAAAAGATGATCTACGAGGTTGCCGGCGGCATCCGTGGCGGGAAGAAGCTCAAGGCGGTTATTCCCGGCGGCTCGTCCACGCCGGTGCTCATGGCCGACGAAATCGACATCGGCATGGACTTCGATCAGGTCGGCAAAGCCGGCTCTATGCTTGGCTCCGGCGGCGTCGTGGTTCTCGACGAGACCGTCTGCATGGTGGAAGTTGCCCTGCGCACCATGAAGTTCTATCAGCACGAGAGCTGCGGCTGGTGCATCCCGTGCCGCGAGGGCACGGATTGGCTCAAGAAATCGCTCACCCGTCTCCACGCAGGCGGAGCGGTCGACAAAGACATCGACAACATCCGTTATCTCGCCGAAAACATGCTGGGCCGCACCTTCTGCCCGCTGGGCGATGCGGCGGCGATGCCGACCATCGGCTTCGTCAAGAAGTTTCGCAAAGAGTTCGAGGACCACCTGGATGGCAAAGGCTGTCCCTACCACCACGCCTCTGAGCCTGAGCCGGCGCTGGTCTGAAGGAACCGATGGCTGACGTTACTTTTACCGTAGACGGCAAGAAGCTGACCGCACCCGCGGGCACCCTGCTCATCGAGGCGTGCCGCGCCCACGGCATCGAGATTCCCGCCTTCTGTTACTACCCCGGCCTCTCGCTGCAGGCCGCCTGCCGCATGTGCGTGGTGCGCATCGAGAAAGTGCCCAAGCTACAGACCGCCTGCACTACGCCGGTCGCCGAGGGTATGGTGGTCACCAGCGAAAGCCCCGAGATCGCGCAGGCGCGCAAGGCCACCATCGAACTGCTGCTTGGAAACCATCCTCTCGATTGCCCGGTCTGTGACGCCGGGGGCGAGTGTGAGCTGCAGGACATGACCTTCAAGTACGGCGCGCACGAGTCGAAGTTTGTCGAGATCAAGCAGCACCGCGAAGAACAACAGTGGTCCCCGGTGGTCTTCTTCGACCGCCCCCGCTGCATTCTGTGCTATCGCTGCGTGCGCGTCTGCGGCGAGGGCATGGACGTTTGGGCGCTGGGCATCCAGAATCGCGGCGCCAGCTCGGTCATCGCGCCCAACCGCCAGGATCACCTCGAGTGCGAAGAGTGCGGCATGTGTATCGACATCTGTCCGGTCGGCGCGCTCACTTCCGGCGCCTATCGCTACAAGACCCGGCCCTGGGAAATGTCGCACGTCGGCACCGTCTGCACCCACTGCGGCGACGGCTGCAAGACCACTCTCGGCGTTCGTCGCGCCAACGACGGCATGGAAATCGTCCGCGGCGACAACCGCGACAAGAGCGGCATCAACGGCGATTTCCTCTGTATCAAGGGCCATTACGCATTCGATTTCGCCAACCGCGAAGATCGCCTCACAAAGCCGCTCATCCGCAAACAGCCTGGCGGCAGCCTCGAGCCCGTCACCTGGGATGAAGCCCTTGACTTCGCCGCAGGCAAGCTCCGGGGGATTCGCGACACAAAGGGCGGATCGGCCATCGGCGTGATCGGTTCCAACCGCACGACCAATGAGGAAGCGTATCTCTTACAGAAGTTTGCGCGGACCGTTCTCGGTACCAACAATATCGATCACCATCGCACTACGGACTACCCGGCGTTTGCTTCCGCCCTCAACGGCGCGGGCGAGGCCTCGCTCCGCGACATCGCCTCCGCGAAAGCCGTTCTCCTCCTTGGCAACGATCCCACCGAGCAGCATCCCGGACTCGCCTGGCAAATTCGGACCGCTGTTCGTCTGCACGGTGCTCACCTGTACGTCGCCAATCATGAGCCGATCAAGCTGCGCCGTCAGGCCACGGCATTCCTGCGCATTCGCGAAAACGAGTATGCCTCGCTGATCGGATATCTCGGCGGGGATGACACGGCGCTCTCCGCGGATGGCGAAGCTTCCGCCTTCCGCGAAGCTCTCCGCAAGGAAGAATCGCTCGTCGTCGTCTTCGGATCGGAGTACCGGGGGCGCGATCTTTCCGCCCTCGTTGCGTTCGGCGCGACCCAGCCAGGAGTCAAATTCGCCTGCCTCGGCGATTATGCGAACTCACGCGGTGCTGCCGACATGGGCCTGTATCCGGACCTGCTGCCCGGTTACATCGCGGTTGCATCTCCCGCGCAGTTCAGGAACGAATATCCGAACCTCCCGGCTACGCCCGGCCTCGACCTCGTACAAATGTTCGACGCCGCCGAACGCGGCGATCTGGCCGCTCTCTACATCGTCGGCGCGAACCCGGTCGCTCGCTACGGAATCGATGCTTCCGTTCTGCGCGATACCTTTCTGATCGTCCAGGACATGTTCCTGACGGAAACCGCCGAGTTTGCCGACGTGGTGTTCCCGGCAGCGAATCTCTATGAAAAATCCGGGACAGTAACGAACACCTTCGGCGATCTGCAGCTGGTTCGCAAAGCCGCCGATCGCGGCGGCGTTCGCACCGACTTCGAACTCATCGTTCGCCTGGCCGGCGCCATGGGCGCCGACCTGAAAAAACTCGTCCCCTTCGGGCGCGCCGGCGTCCGCGCCGACTTTGGGCAGACACGCGGGGCGCAATCGGGCGAATCCGACCGCCACGGCGTTTGGCTGGCCGCGCATCACCTCGAGCCAAAACTCAGCCCCTTCGATCCGTTCGCTGTGCTCGACGAGATCCAGCGTCTGGTTCCGGCGTACGAGGTTCCGCGGCTCGAACTCATGGCCGGTACAGACCAACATCTGCGCCCGGCGGCCGCTCAAGTCCCCGCCAGCCGCGGCGATCTGGTGCTGCCCTCGAACGACACATTATTCAGCTCCGGCTCGCTGGGGCGAAAAAGCGACGTGCTCCATGAAATCCTTGAAGCACGCAAACCCGCGGAAACAGCGGCGGATTAGAGGACATCTGGAAGGCTTGGGATGGAGACCAGTTTCGTTCCGTTTGTGCTGATCAGCCTCGCGAAGGTCATCGTTGTTGTGGTGATTCTTCTCATGGCGGTCGCCTACACCGTGCTGCTCGAGCGGAAGCTGGTCGGGCGTATCCAGAATCGCTGGGGACCCAGCCGCGTCGGTCCCTTCGGCCTGCTGCAGCCGCTTGTGGATGGTGCCAAGCTGTTTCTTAAAGAAGATCTGATACCGGAGGCCGTCTACCGGCCCCTTTACATCCTCGCGCCCATGATCGCACTCACCTGTGCGCTTCTGTCCATCGCCGTCGTGCCGTTTGGAGCGGATATCCGCTGGCACGGGGTGGACCTGTTCCAGATTGCGGACGTGAACATTGGGCTGTTGATCATCCTCGGCATTACCTCCATCGGCGTTTACGGCATTGCGCTCTCCGGCTGGTCATCGAACAATAAATACTCACTGCTCGGCGCGCTGCGAGCCAGTGCCCAGGTCATCAGCTACGAACTGGCCCTTGGCCTTTCGCTCGTCGGCGTTGTCATGCGCGCCGGATCGCTGCGCCTCCGCGACATCGTCAATGTCCAGGCCACGCACGGGCTTCTTTCCTGGAACTTCTTCGGAGGATTCCAGTTTGTCGCCTTCTTCATCTATTTGATGGCCGCCTACGCCGAGACCAATCGGGCGCCCTTCGACCTGCCGGAGGCTGAAAGCGAGCTGACCGCCGGCTACCACACCGAGTACAGCTCCATGAAGTTCGCGATGTTCTTCATGGCCGAATACGCCAACATGATCACGGTCAGCTGTGTCGCGACGCTCCTCTTCTTCGGCGGGTGGACCAGCCCCTTCGGAGCATTCCTTGCCGGGAGCGGTCCGATTTCCAGCTCGTTCCTGTCGGTTTTCTGGTTTGTCGCCAAAGTTTTCTTCTTCCTTTTTCTCTATATCTGGGTGCGCGGGACGGTCCCGCGCTTCCGCTACGACCAGCTGATGGGCTTCGGATGGAAGTTTCTTGTCCCCGTCGCCATCGCCAATATCGTTGTCACCAGCTTGTGGATGGGGTATCTGTCACCCGTGCACTGATCGGGTCTGGCTGATTAAGTCAGGCGCGGCCCTGAGTTGTTGCTGTAGTTGAACGGAACATCATGAACCTGGGATTATTCATCGTCTTCGGCGCGTTCTGTGTGGCAGGAGCTCTCAATCTCCTGTTCCAGCGTCATCCGATCAATAGCGCCTTGTCGCTCATCGTTGTCATGAGTTCGCTGGCCGTGCTTTACCTGCTGCTGGGCGCGGAATTCCTGGCTGCCGCCCAGGTCATCGTCTACTCCGGCGCCATCATGGTGCTGTTCACCTTCGTTATCATGTTGCTCAACGCCGGCAAAGAAGAGAGAACCCACGGCAGCAAACTGGCTTACATAGCCGGATTTCCCGGCGCTGCCGCTTTGCTTGCGCTGCTGGTTTTCGTCTTCCTCTCCCGTCGCGGGAGCTTTGGCACCACGCTGCTGGGCGAATATCTCGTGACCACCGGCGACCTGAGCCGGCTGCTTTTCCGCGACCTCCTCCTTCCGTTTGAAGTGACTTCGATCCTCATCCTGATTGCCATCCTCGGCGCCGTCGCCCTGGCCAGAAAGGAGCACTGAGCGCATGGTTCCGATTGCCTGGTATCTGGTCCTCAGCGCGATTCTGTTCTCGATTGGGGTCGCCGCTTTCCTCATCAAGCGCAACATCATCACCGTTTTCATGTCGATTGAGCTCATGCTCAACGCCGTCAACCTGACCTTCGTGGCCTTCGCGCACCAGTGGCATCAGGTCAGCGGGCAGGTCTTCGTCTTCTTCGTGATGGTGGTTGCCGCGGCCGAGGCCGCCGTGGGCCTTGCCATCATCATCGCCGTCTTCCGTGCGCGCAACACCCTCAATGTCGATCAGATCGACCTGATGAAACTATGACGACCGATCTTCACCTCTGGCTCATTCCGCTGGTCCCCTTCGCCGGATTTCTGGTGAACGGTCTTCTCGGCCGCAAAGCACCGAAACCTGTCGTGACTGCCGTGGCGCTGATCGGAGCGCTCATCCCGATGCTTCAGGTCTCGGCCCTCGTTCTCAAGTTCGATTCCCTCAGCAAGCCTTACATCCAGCACGTCGGCACCTGGATTCAGGCCGGCTCCTTCCACGCCGACTTCGCCTTCCAGCTCGACCAACTCACGCTCGTCATGCTGTGCGTCGTCACCGGCGTCGGCTTTCTGATCCACCTCTACTCGGTCGGCTACATGGCCGAAGAGGACGGCTACTGGCGATTCTTCGCCTACATGAATCTGTTCCTCTTCTTCATGCTTACCCTGGTTCTCGCCGAGAACTTCCTGCTGATGTTCGTGGGCTGGGAAGGGGTGGGCCTCGCGTCATATTTGCTGATCGGCTTCTACTACACCCGCGATTCGGCCGCCAATGCCGGCAAGAAAGCTTTCATCGTCAATCGGATCGGTGATTTCGGCTTCCTGCTGGCGATGTTCCTGCTGATCGCCCACTTCGGCACGCTGAGCTTCAACGATATCTTCAGCCAAATTGCGCTTCACCCTGCATGGCAGGGCGGATTCCTCACCGCCGTCGCGCTCTTCCTCGTGCTCGGCGCCACCGGAAAGTCGGCGCAGATTCCTCTCTACGTCTGGCTCCCCGACGCCATGGAAGGCCCCACGCCGGTATCGGCTCTCATTCACGCCGCCACCATGGTCACGGCCGGCGTTTATATGATCGCCCGCACGCACGCCATCTTCGACCGCTCGCCCTTCGCTCTGGGCGTGGTCGCGATCATCGGCGTGGCGACGGCGTTCTTTGCCGCCACCATCGGCATGGTGCAGACCGATATCAAACGGGTGCTCGCCTATTCCACCGTCTCCCAACTGGGATACATGTTCCTCGGCTGCGGTGTCGCGGCTTACTCCGCGGGCATCTTCCATCTCGTCACGCACGCCTTCTTCAAGGCGCTCCTTTTCCTCGCTGCCGGCTCCGTCATCCACGCCCTCTCCGGCCAACAGGACATGCGCGCCATGGGCGGCCTGCGCAAAAAGATCCCCGTCACCTTCTGGACGATGACCGCCGCGGTTCTCGCTATCTCCGGGTTCCCACCCCTGGCCGGCTTCGTCAGCAAGGACGAGATCCTCTACCAGGCGTTTATCGCGCCGAACGGCGGGAAAATCCTGTGGGCAGTCGGTCTCCTCACTGCCGGCCTCACTTCCTTCTATATGTTCCGGCTCTGGTACATGACTTTCTTCGGGGAATCGCGCAGTGCTGCCGCGCAGGAAGGAGAGGCCGCAGCCGTTCACGCCCGCCACGACTCCAAACTCGTTCTCGAGGCCGAGCCGCACACGCATCCTGTGCACGAAAGCCCCTGGGTCATGCTTTGGCCACTCATCATCCTCGCCATCCTCTCTGTGGTCGGTGGCTGGATGGGCTGGCCCGCAGGACTTGGCGGCAGCAACTGGTTCTCCCATTTCCTCGCACCCGCCGTGCAATCCGTCCACCTGCCGTATGAGCAGGCTACGGTCGCGCTGAATACTGGCGCGCTTGCCAATGGGATCGTGAATACGCCGAACGCCGCGCCCTCCGGCGACAAGCAGATCGAACTGATCCTGGCCCTGATCTCCACGCTGGTCGCACTGGCCGGGTGGTTCGCGGCGCACCTGATGTATTGCGCCAGGCCGGAGCTGCCTGAGCGGATCGCCGCCAGCCTCCACGCCGGCTACGCGACGCTCAAAAACAAATACTGGGTTGACGAAATCTATGGCGCCCTCATCGTCGCGCCCGTCCTGTTTATGGCCCGCTGGATTCTCGGCGCGCTCATCGACCGCGGCGTTATCGACGGCGGCACGCTGGCCGTCGGCTATACCGCCCAGGGGTTCGGTGCGCTGGTCGCGCGCATTCAGTCCGGCAACATTCGTTCTTATGCGGGCTGGTTGACTCTTTTCGCCGCGCTGGCATTGGCGGCCATGTACTTCGGCTGGGCAGCTCGTTTCATTCCGAGATGATGGGTCAACGAGGAGAAGTTTTGTTGAGGAAGGCATTGTGCTGAACGATTCAATCCTGACCTGGATCACCTTCGTGCCCATCGCCGGCGCGATCGTGGTGGCTTTGCTGCCGCGCCGTGGACGTGTGATCCAATGGTTCACGCTGCTGGTCGCACTCCTGACATTCGTTCTTTCGCTGCATCTGCCCGCGCACTTCGATTACGCCCGCCACGGCTTCCAGTTCGAAGAGAATCGATCCTGGATCACGAGCCCCGCCATCCGTTATCACCTTGGCATCGACGGTCTCTCGCTCTGGCTGGTGCTGCTGACCACCTTTCTTGCGCCGATCGGCGTGCTCGTTTCGTGGCGCGCCATTGAAAACCGCACCAAAGAGTTCTACTTCCTCTTCCTGCTCCAGCAGACGGCCATGATCGGCGTCTTCGTCTCCCTTGATCTCTTCCTCTATTACGGCTTCTGGGAACTCTCGCTGGTGCCGATGGCGATCCTGATTGCCATGTTCGGCCCCAACAGTGGACGCCAGGCCGCCCTCAAATTCTTCATCTACACCTTTGTTCCCTCCGCGCTCTTGCTGGTCGCGATTATCTGGCTCTACACGAAGACCGGGACGTTCGACTTCGTACGCTTGCAGGCCGCACTGGCCGCCGGGTCGCCGGCCTTCACCGCGCAGGCGCTTGGGTGGGTCTCGCTCGCGTTCCTGGTGGCCTTCGCCGTCAAGGTGCCAGTGTTTCCACTCCATGGCTGGCTCGCCGACGTGATTCAGGAAGCGCCTGCCGCGATGGCGATGGTGGTGGCCGGCAAACTGGGACTCTATTCCATCTTCCGCTTTAACCTCGGGCTTTTCCCGGCTCAGGCGCGGCAAATCGCGCCCCTCATGATTGCGCTGGGCGTCATCGGCATCCTCTATGGAGCGCTCGTGGCTCTTGCTCAGACGGACGTGCGGCGGCTGGTCGCCTACTCCATCCTGGGAAACCTCAGCTTCTGTACCCTTGGCATCTTCTGCTTCGCTGTGGCCGGCCTCAACGGCGCGGTCTTCCAGACTCTCAACGAAGGCCTGACCGGCGGCGCGCTGCTGGTGCTGGTCAGCTTCCTGTATGAGCGCTACAGAACCAACGACATGTCGCTTTACGGCGGCCTCGCCGGCAAGCTGCCCCGGCTCGCGACGCTCTTCGTCATCACCTCGCTGGCTCTCATCGGGTTGCCGCTGTTCAACGGTTTCATCGGCGAGTTTCTGGTCCTGAGCGGCAGTTTCCACGGCCATGCTGGATGGGTCGCGTCAGCGGCCGTCGGCGTCATTCTCAGCGCGTCGTACATGCTCTGGGCTGTGCAGCGGATTTTCTATGGCCAGCCCTCGTCGCTGGTCACGAATCGCCCCGCGCCCGACCTGAACGCGCGCGAGCAGATCACTCTCTGGCCGATGGCCGTGCTCATGCTGGTCATGGGAGTGGCTTCGCCGTACTGGATCAAAGCCATTGACAGCGCGGTGAGTGGTCTCGCCGGCAACCCATCGCTTGGCATAACTGCCATGCAAACGCCCCAGCTCAGCGGAGCACCCAGCGGGAAGGTCACGCAATGAACTCGAGCCTCTATATCCTTCCTGAGATCCTGCTCACCATCTTCGGCATCCTGGTCATGCTGGCGGATGCCACTATGCCGCGCGGTGCCAGCCGCAAGCCGCTCGGCTGGATTGCCGTCCTCGGGGCGCTGGGCGCTCTTGCTGCCAGCAGCTGGCAATATCAGTTGCCCGCTGGCACTGCATACTTTGGCGTCGTCCGGATCGACGCCTTCAGTATCTTCTTCCACATCCTGATCGCGGGCATTGTTCTGGCGTCGCTGCTCACCACTCTTGACGCTGTCCGCCCGGAGACCGAGGGACTGGGCGAGCTCTTCGCGCTCATGCTCTTTGGCGCCGTGGGCATGATGTTGATGACCAGCGCCGTCGAACTGCTGCTCGTCTTCATCGGACTGGAGATCTCGTCGATCTCCACCTACATCATGGCGGGCTTCCGCCGCAAATCGGCCAAAAGCCCCGAATCCGCTATCAAATATTTCCTCCTCGGTTCCTTCGCCACCGCGTTCTTCCTCTACGGCATTGCGCTGGTCTTCGGTGCCACGGGAACCACGCGCATCGCGGATATCGCCGCCGCTCTTGCCGGATCGACTGCAGCGAATGTTCCCCCTCTCATCTACGTTGGCCTGGCCATGATCGTCATCGGCCTCGGCTTCAAAGTCTCCGCTGCGCCTTTCCATGTCTGGACGCCCGACGTCTACGAAGGCGCTCCCTCGCCGGTTGTCGGCCTGATGTCGACTGCACCCAAGGCTGCAGCGTTCGCGGTGCTGCTGCGCATCACTTTTGAAGCTCTGCCGTCGCTTCATGTGCACTGGGTCCCGGTGCTGTGGTGGCTGGCCGTGATTTCCATGACCCTGGGCAATCTCGGAGCCCTGCGCCAGCGCAACGTCAAGCGCATGCTGGCCTATTCCTCCATTGCTCATGCCGGCTATCTGCTGGTCGCTTTCACCGCGCTTTCCGCTGAGGGCGTTGCCGCTGCCAGCTTCTACGCCGTGACGTACGCCGCCATGAATGTCGGCGTTTTCGCCATTGTCAGCCACGCAGGCGGCTACGACGATCGCCTCACGCTGGTGGACGACTATCGCGGCCTCGCCTACCGATCACCGCTGC
Organism: Acidobacteriaceae bacterium; assembly: GCA_036267095.1. Lineage (GTDB taxonomy): Bacteria > Acidobacteriota > Terriglobia > Terriglobales > Acidobacteriaceae > Palsa-343. The sequence continues at coordinate 322,959 of DATAWS010000012.1, read as the reverse complement.
TGGCCGGCGCGATGGCCTTCTTCCTTATCTCGCTCATCGGCATTCCCTTTACCGGCGGCTTCTTCGGCAAGTTCTATGTGTTCACCGCGGCTCTGCATGCCGGCATGATCTGGCTGACGATCATCGGCCTGATCAACAGCGGCATCGCCGCCTTCTACTATTTGCGCGTCGCTCTCGCGCTGTTTGCGCGTCCGGCAGAAGCCGCGCCGGTGATGGCGGTTGAGCGGCCCTCTCTGCCTCTGCTGCTGTCTGTCTTCCTCACTGCAGCCGCCACGCTCATCCTGGGCATCGTGCCGGGCAATGTGCTGGGCGCCGCCCGAGCTGCAGCGCAGACGCTTACGGTCTCGCATCAGCAGAGTGCGCCTGAAGCAGCCGGCGCCGCCACGGATCTGTCGCTTCGCTAACCCATTCTTCGTCCCGCCGTTTGTCGGATTTTTCGCGGATCCATTGCCGGGTGCAGGGGCGCGGCGCTGTCTCCCCCTGAGTATTTGCCTAAATTCAGATGAGGCGGCTAACGGCAGATTACTGAAGAGGACTCGTTGTGCCCGCCGTCACATACAGTCATGACCGCCGGAGAAGAGGATGAAATTCCGGAAAGGAGGGTTTTATGCCGAATCGAATCCACGTTGCATTCGCGGCGGCCCTGTTTGTTACCGCTGCTTTCGGGATAGCCCAAACAACACCTCAAATCAAGGAAGTTCCGGTGAGGCCAACCTCGGCCGCTTCGGGACAACAGATGTTCAACACCTACTGCGCCGTTTGTCACGGAGCGGACGGGCGTGGCGGCGGACCAGCCGCTGCGGCGCTCAACGTATCTCCCACGGACCTTCGGGATCTGGCAAAGGTGAACGGCGGCAAGTTCCCGGAGGGGCGGGTTTATTCCGTCCTGCAGTTCGGAATCGAAACGCCGGCTCACGGGTCGAAAGACATGCCGATCTGGGGCCCCTCACTGCGGTCGCTGAACGCCGGAAGTCCGATGCCTGAAATGCAGGAGCATCAGAGACTGGCGAACCTGACCAATTACCTGAAGTCGATCCAGGAGCAGTAGTATCCTCGCAGATAAAAAATCCCTGCCCGCGGGCAGGGATTTTATCTGCTGGTCTGTGCCGAAAACTATTTCACCCTCATGATGATGATGACGAAGGTGAACAGGGCGAGCGATTCCATGAAGGCAAGTCCGAGCATGAGCATGGTCATGATGCCGGCGCGGGCTCCCGGATTGCGGGCGACCGCCTCAGTGGCGGAAGCCGCTGCGCGACCCTGACCGATGCCGCAGAGGCCGGATGCGATGGCCATGCCGATCCCGGCGCCGATCGGCACCATGCTGGAAGCGGTGCTGCCGCCTCCTGTGGTTTGTGCAAAGGCCGGCGACGCCATGAACAGAGCGGCCAGCGCCATGAATGCGTATTGCAGTTTCTTCATACGTCTCTCCAGCTTCCTTAAGATTGCCGCCAGTGGGTGGTTGAGGCTCACCGTGCTGGCCCCCTCACGCTGAACGGCTTTTCCTGGCCGGAGTGGAAGCGGTGCTCCGGCGGAAATCTATTAGGCATGCTCGGCGTGCGCCGTGGCTTCTCCCAGGTAAATCGTGGTCAGCAGCATGAAAATGTACGCCTGAATCAGCGCGACGAACAGGTGCAGTCCCAGGCCAACGATGGGCAGCGCGAATGGGATCATCGAGAAGAAGATCAGTGTGATCAGGTCGCTGGCAAACATATTGGCATAAAGACGAACTGTGAGCGACAGCATGCGGGCGAGGTGCGAAATGACCTCGATGGGAAACATGAGCGGCGCGAGCCAGGTCGCCGGTCCCATGAAGTGCTTCAGGTAGCCGATGAGCCCCTGGGCGCGCAGGCCGTTGAAGTTGTAATAGACGAAGGTGAAGATGGCGAGCCCCAGCGGAACCACCGGACTGGCGGTGGGCGTTTCCACCCCGGGCAGAAGGCCCAGGCAGTTGCACAGCAGGATGAAGACCAGGATGCAGGTGAGCACCGGAAGATGCGGATCGTGCCCGTGGCCCATGACCGACTCGGCCTGGCCGGCGACGAATTCGTGGGTCATTTCCGCCAGGTGCTGCGCATTGCCCGGCTTCTCCACGCTCAGGCTGATGCGCACCAGGATGAAAAACAGCACCATCACCGCGAAAACGATGAGCTGTTCAGTCAGGCGGCCCGGGACGGGCGCGGCAGGGTTGGTGGGATGAAGGCCCGCCATCCGCAAAAGCGCATCGACCGGCCCCGCAAACCAGAGGTTCAGCAGGTGAGTGAGGGACGTGATCCAGATAGCCATGATGAAATGCAGATCCTTGGTGCAGAGCCGGCGAGAAGGGCCTCTTCTGACCGCACAGCGTTGGAGGTTTCAGCGCAGGAGGCGAACCGCTTCGATCGAGAGGGCGACAACCGCGAGGCCCAACCCGGCCACCAGCGCGTAAACATTACCGTTCAAACACCTTAGACTAACATAGAGAATCGCGACGGCCATCGCCAAACGCAGAAAAAACAGTACCAAAGTCCGGCTCATGGCCCCCGCCGCCTGCTGGTTGTCGAGCCGGGCGAAAATGGCCAGCGCCAGACGCCGCCACTCGTGCAGACCAGTCCAGGAAATGACCGCTCCGGACAGCAGCAGCACCCCGGACTGCCAGCCCATCGTCAGGGTGAAGACGACAAACAGGATCGGCGCGAGGATCACGACCGTCCGCATGGCGCGGCGCAGCATCTCCCGGAAATCGGCGTCGGTCATGGCGGGGGCCGGCGCGGGCAAAGGGTTCTGTGAACTCACCGGCCTTCGTTTCCCCTCGCCTGATCGGCTTTGGCTCGGTCTTCCTTTTCCATCGCTTTCTCATTGCTCAGGACGAGGTGGAAGACCTCAACGAAGCCGGCGACGGCGCCGAGGAGGAGACCGGGCAGGTAGATCCAGGTTTGATGGAGCCACTTGTCGAGGCCCGCTCCGATGAGCCAGCCGACGAAGACCGAAGCCGGCAGGATGAAGGCGATCTGCAGAAGCCGCTCGGCGCGCACCAGTCCGCTCACGGCGCCGGAACGCGTCGCGGGTTTCAGGTCCGGATTGGATGGGTTCTGGGCCATCAGTTCCGGGACTGTTATACACCAGCCGGGCAGCGAAGCGAGGCGGAACCGGCGTTGGCCAGGCGAACGTTATACTCGAACGAGACCTTTCGATTGAGGCACATCCGTGTTTGAGTCTGAGTTTGAGCGAAGCCTCTATACGCTCCGCCAGGAAAAGCTGAAGCAGATTGCGGGGCTGGGGCAATCGGCCTATCCCAATACCTTTCCTCCGTCGCCTGACCATCCGCTGCGGACCGTTCCCGAGATTCGCGCCGGATGGGACGCGGCCACTGGTGAACAACTGGAGGCCGAGCGGATTGCGGCGGCCGTGGCCGGCCGCATCATGGCCATCCGGCAGCAGGGCAAAGCAGGCTTCGCAACCCTGCAACAGGAGGGAAAGCACCTGCAGATCTACGTCCGCAAGGACGCGGTCGGCGATGCGGCTTTCGAGCTGTACAAGCTGCTCGATCTGGGCGACCACATCGGCGTCACCGGCTACCTGTTTCGTACGCGGACCAACGAGCTGACGATTCATGTCGAGACGATCACCTTTCTGGCCAAAGCGCTGCTGGCGCTGCCGGAGAAGTACCACGGCCTGGCCGACATCGAGCTGCGTTACCGGCAGCGGTACGTCGATCTGTTCATGAACGGCGTGCTCAACGAGGCGAGTGAAGTCGAGGCGCCGGCTGAAGACGCGACGGCGGCCGAATCCGAGCCATCCGCCGAACTGCGAGCTCCGGAGATTCACGTCCGCGACGTGTTTGTGAAGCGGGCGCAGGTGCTGCGGTCGATCCGGAAATACTTCGACGCGCGCGGGTACATCGAAGTCGAGACCCCGATGATGCAGCCGATTGCGGGCGGCGCGGCGGCCAAGCCGTTTAAGACGCATCACAACGCGCTCGATCTCGATCTGTTCCTGCGCATCGCGCCCGAGCTTTATCTGAAGCGGCTGGTAGTAGGCGGCTTCGACCGGGTCTACGAGATCAACCGCAACTTCCGCAACGAAGGCATTTCGACGCAGCACAATCCCGAGTTCACGATGCTGGAGTTTTACCAGGCGTACGCGAATTACCAGGACCTGATCGAGCTGACCGAGGATCTGGTGCAGTCGGTGGCCATGGAAGTAAACGGGACGACGATTTGTCACTTCAACGGGGCCGAGATCGACTTGGGCAGATGGCGTCGCTTCACGATGAGAGAAGCGATCATCCAGTTCGCACAAATCGAGCTTGAAATAGAGGTCTCGCCGAGCATCTTTGCGTCTGCTGACGTCTTCCGGGATTTTCTGAGGGTCGCGCATAAGGCTGCTGAAGATTGGATCGCCGCAAATCCAGAACGCTGGAGAACCGAAGGAGGACGAGAAGAGAGCGCGCGAAAACGTGTTATCCGTGAAAGTGTCGTCGGCATTTATGAACGACTGAAGAGCGGCGACATCGGTAGGGGTATCGCGGAAACGTTTGAACTTTTTGCCGAGCCACATCTGATTCAGCCGACGATTATTTGTGAGTTTCCGCGGTCGGTTTCTCCTCTATCGAAGCAAAAGCCGGACGAGCCGGAGTGGGTGGAGCGGTTCGAGTTCTATATCGGAGGGTTCGAGCTGGGGAATGCTTTCTCCGAGCTGAACGATCCGGAAGAGCAGCGGCGGCGGTTCGAGGACCAACTGGCGCAGCGGGCGGCGGGCGACGAGGAAGCGCACCAGATGGACACCGATTACGTTCGAGCGCTGGCCTATGGGCTGCCTCCGACGGCGGGCGAGGGGATCGGCATCGACCGGCTGACGATGGTGCTGACGGGCGCGAAGTCGATCCGGGACGTGATCCTGTTTCCTCTGTTGCGGCCGCAGGGCGGCGGCGAAAAGGAGTAACTGCGCCCCCCTGTCGCCAACGGCGGCGACCAGGATGGACACCCGGCGTTGTTGTCCAGGCCCATGTCCCAACCGCTGGGACGTGGGGCACCCGGCGTTGTTGTCCAGGCCCATGTCCCAACCGCTGGGACATGGGGCACCCGGCGTTGTTGTCCAAACCCATGTCCCAACCGCTGGGACATGGGGCACCCGGCGTTGTTGTCCAGGCCCATGTCCCAACCGCTGGGACGTGGGACACCCGGCGTTGTTGTCCAGGCCCATGTCCCAACCCCCGGGACATGGGGCACCCGGCATGAGTTGTCCCCCCTCCCCTGGCTCGGTGACTTGTTTTCTTCGACTTAGGCTGGGTGTTCCCTGGTGCTCCAGGGCAAGTATCTGGGGATAAGTCAGTTCCATGGCGAGATCGAATGCGGCACTGACACGCGCGACTGCCGCAATGACGCTCGCCATGGGGCTTGTTGCTTGAGCGCGTGGCAGTTCCTTCGCGAGTGTTATTGCTGCATTGGCGAGCGCGATGGATGGCTCTAACGAGCGTGATTGCGGCAATGACGAGTGTAAGTGCGGCATTCGCGCATGTCTCTCTGCTTCGTGAAGGAAAAGCCGCGCGGGAATCCATCCTGCCAAGTGCAGGCAGGATGAGGCACCCGGCATTGGTTACCGGGACGGAAATACAAGGTTGCCGAAAGGCGTGGATGGGAAGGAGGTCTTCCCTCAGGGCAGGCTTTCTCTTTTTTCTATCTATAAGTTCAGGATATCAAGTTCGAAGCTTAACCCTGCCAACTTTGTTGGGTGTAAGTGGCGGATAAGTCGTTCCTCTTCAGCGCTTGTTACTTTGGCGTGAGGGTGCGCCTCTTGACAGAAAAAACAGGGGGCAGGAGATAGAGGCAGGGAGCAGGGAGCAGGAACAGGAATTAGCGATTGTTCACCCTGTCCTTGCCGATCTTTTTTGCTATCTGGCTGGCCCATTTGGCGAAGGGCGCATGGTCTTCGGACTCGGCCCAGGCGATGTTTTTGCGGGAACCGGCTTCGCGGAGGCTGTACCCGAGCAGAGTCCCGCCGGGGGGCCGGTTGTCGACGATTTCCTTTGTATCGGAACCGGCTTCGAGCGGGCTGCTGTAGTTGGGGGTGTCGGCGGCGATCTGCCTGCGCCAGAGGGTCAGGATCCAGGAGCAGTTGCGCTTCCGGGCTGCGGCATCTTCCTGGTTTTTGGCAATGCCGAGGGTGGTCACGGTGGTGAGGGAATGGGAGCTTAGCTCGTCGGCCATGGAATCGGCGTCGAACTAGCCAGCGACTTTGGCCGAAAAGACGCAGACGGTCGGCCGTTGGGCGAGCAGAAAGGGGGTAAGCAGGGCAGGAGCGAGCAGGGCCAGGGCGAGAAGGATTGAGCGGCGCATCCTGACCTCCGCTTGCTGATCTTCTTCACGATCTTCATTCGGCAGGGGCAGAGGGGGCGCGCCCAGCCGGGATTCGAGGATCGGAATTTGGTCCGGTGGGAACGGACCGATCGAAAAAGGGTCGCCTGTTACTTGTCTTTGCCCACTTTTTTGAGGAGCTGGTCGGCAATTTTGGCGTAGGGTGAGGCCTCATCGGATTCACCGTGGGCTACATTCTTTTTGCTGTCGGCTTTGTGCAGGTTGAACTCGAGGAGCGCGCCGCCGGTGGGTTTGTTTGCATCGAGCTCCGCGTTCGACATGTTGGCATTCTGGGTGCCTCCCAGCGTGCCTCCATAGTTGGGGCTGTCGGCGGGGAGATCCTGACGCCAGAGGGTGACGATCCAGGTGCAGCCCTGTTTCTGACCTTCCGCGTCTTCCTGGTTCTTGGGGATACCCACGGCGGAGACGGCCTGGATGGAGCGGGAGTTCAGCTCGCCGGCCAGGGCGTCGGCGTCGGAGGTGCTGACATGGGCGATGTGGCCGGGCTTATCCTGGAACACACAAACTTTATTTTGGGCGGTAAGCGCAGGAGCGAGAAACGCCGCTAAGCCGACGCAGGCAAGAACAGCTCGGAGCATAAGCAACACCTTTCCGACAGGATTGTGCCGGCCCTGGGGAGAACCGGTCGCATGTGCAGACCCGTGACCGGTTCCGACAGGCGTTCCTGATTGTACGACGGAAAACCGCCGCGACACAGGCGAAAAAGGAGCGTCTCGACTTAGACATGACGGTAAGTGTTCAGTTATTCGGGTGGGGATGGCGAGGCCGGGGAAGGTTGGTTGAAACCCATGTCCCAACCGCTGGGACATGGGGCACCCGGCGTTGTTGTCCAAACCCATGTCCCAACCGCTGGGACATGGGGCACCCGGGGGTTGTTGTCCAAACCCATGTCCCAACCGCTGGGACATGGGGCACCCGGGGGTTGTTGCACGATCCCATGTCCCAACTCCTGGGACATGGGGCACCCGGCTTTGTTGTGGGCCGTTCAGGGGTGCTGCGCGATGTAGTCCTCGAGGTTTTTCATCTGCATGGACCAGCCCTCGCCGTTGCGGGCGAAGGCTTCGTCGCGGCGGCCGTCGGGCAGATCGCTGAAGCCGGATTCGGTGACGGTGAGGCGAGTGCCGGCAGAGATGGGCTCGAGGTGGAACTCGACCAGGGTGGGCGTTTCTTCGGAATAATCGACCGCCGGATCGACCGCGTAGGGATGCCACGTGAAGGCGAAGTACTGTTCGGGGTCAATGGACTGGACGATGGCGTGGAAGGTGAGGTGCTCGTAGCCGGGGTGGGTGACTTTGCCATGGGCGTCTTCGCCGGCTTTGAATGGGCCGTCGAGGGCAACGCGGAACCAGGCGCCGAATTCGCGATAGTCGGTGAGGGCGCGCCAGACGCGGGTGACGGGGGAGTGGAGCTCGATGGAGTTCTCGATGCGGTCCTGGATGGATTTGTGGGCCGGGGCGGTTTTCATAGGAAACCTCCGGGTTGAGGATACGCCTGGAGGCGGGGATCAGGGAGCAGGGAGCAGGGTTTAGAAAATCCAAAACCAAAACCAAACAAGCAGCACCGCATCAACGGGACCGCATAGGGAAGGCGGCGCACAGCCTAGCCTGTCAGGCGGCGGTGAGGAGGATGGGTTCGGCTTTGGTGATGACGAGGGTGTTCTCGTAGTGGGCGGCGAGGCCGCGGTCGGCGGTGCGCACGGTCCATCCATCTTTGGCGAGGAGGGAGCGGCCGGATTTGCTGGCGATGATGGGCTCGACGGTGATGACGAGGCCTTCGGTGAGGAAGTCGTGGGCGGCGGGGTCGGGCCAGTTGGGGACGCTGGGCTTCTCGTGGATGGTGCGGCCGATGCCGTGGCCGCAGAGGTCGCGGATGACGTGGAATCCGGAGGCGGCGACTTCGCGCTCGACGACGCGGCCGATATCGAGGACGCGATTGCCGGCGCGGGCGACCTGCATGGCCTGGGTGAAGGCGCGCTGGGCGCAGGCGGCGAGGCGCGGGCCGAGGCCGGGGAGCGGGTCGGAGGATGAGAATTCCGCAGGGGCTCCGACGATGACGGTTTCGGCAGCGTCGGCCATGAAGCCGTCCTTCAGGATGGTGACGTCGAGCTTGAGGATGTCGCCGTTGCGGAGTTTGCGGCCGGAAGGGATGCCGTGGACGATCTCGTCGTTGACGCTGATGCAGGAGGTGCCGGGGAACTGGTAGACGGTGACGGGACCGGAGACGGCGCCGTGATCGCGCATGACCTGGGCGCCGAGGTCATCGAGGTCGCGGGTGGTGATGCCGGAGCGGACGGCAGCCTTCATGGCTTCGAGCATGAGGCGGACGATGCGTCCTGATGCGCGGAGGGCGGCGAGTTCTTCGGGGGTGGTAATGGACAAGACGGTGTTTCCTTCTGCATTTTATTTTCGCAGCAGTCCTGGTCGTTGTCCGGAAAATTATGTCTATTCGCCGAGGAGCAGGCGTTCGCAGGAGATGGCGCGGCCGGTGGCTGGGTCGGCTTCGATGAGGAGGGCGGACATGCGCGGGTCGCCTTTGGCGGCTTCGAATTTGTTGGGCAGGCCAGTGAGGAAGCGTTCGAGGACGAACTGTTTTTCGACGCCGATGATGGAGTCCCAGGGGCCGCTCATGCCGACGTCGGTCTGGTAGGCGGTGCCGCCGGGGAGGACGCGGTTGTCGGCGGTGGGGATGTGGGTGTGGGTGCCGATGACGGCGGTTACGCGGCCGTCGAGATACCAGCCCATGGCGCATTTCTCCGAGGTGGCCTCGGCATGGAAGTCGACGAAGATGATTTTGGCGGTGGTCTGGGCGAGGAGGGCGTCGGCGGCGCGGAAGGGGTCGTCGGTGGAGGACATGAAGACGCGTCCCTGGAGATTGAGGACGGCGAATTCGAGGCCGGAGGGCAGGCATCCCCGGTAGAAGCCGTAGCCGGGGGTTCCGGCGGGGTAGTTGGCGGGGCGCAGGACGCGGCGGGGGCGCTCGTGGCTGTCGGCGGGGACGGAGTTGAAGTAGTCGAAGATCTCTTTCTTGTCCCAGATGTGGTTGCCGGTGGTGAGGACGTGAGCGCCGAGGTCGAAGAGTTCGTTGGCGAGGGGCGGGGTGAGGCCGAATCCGCCGGCGGCGTTTTCAGCGTTGATGATGACGAGCTCGACGGAGTGGCTTTGGATGATATGGCCGATGTGTTCGCGAACGATGCGGCGGCCGGCGCTGCCGAAGACATCGCCGACGAAAAGGATGTGCATGAAAGCAGGGTACAGGGTAGAGGGTGCAGGGTACAGGGCGCCGGGAAGAGCGGGGAAGGCGGACGCATGCCGAGAGAGGAAGACAGGGCACGGAGAGTGTTACAGATTTTCAAATTACCGGCGAAAGAAGCTATGGTAGGGTGGGTCATGGCCGCAAATACCCGATTCGCGACTGGCGTTCACGCCATGGTCCTGCTCGCTGCCGAACCGGATGGACTGCAGACCTCGGAAGATGTTGCCGGGAAGCTCAGCATCAATCCTGTGGTTGTACGACGCGTGTTTTCGCTGCTGCACCGGGCGGGTCTGCTGGAAAGCCAGAAGGGTCCGCATGGCGGGTCGCGGCTGGCGAAGGCGGCCAAGGCGATTACGCTGGCGGACATTTACGCGGCGCTGGACGGCGGGGAGTTGTTCCACGCGGCGGCGCTGTCGGGTCCGCATACGGCGAAGGTGGGAGCGGCGCTGAAGAAGGTATTTGGCGACGCGGAGAGCGCGCTGCGGGAAGAGCTGGAAAAGACGCGGCTGAGCGATCTGGCGAAGAAGGCTGGCAAGAAGGGCAAGAAGTAGAATCCAGCGGATAGCCGTACCCTTGAGCCGGCAGGACGAGGAGCAACTGAGCTCGGCGGAAATTGTTCGAGTTGCTTTCTCAGGGCGAGATTGCGCGTTGGCAGCTATTTCCTGCGACCCGATCTGTTGAACTCCATGGAAGACGACGAAGCCCGGATCTTTTTCGGACTGTTGCGGCACGACTGAAGTCATGCCCTGATACAAAAACTGTCTCCGCGGCAGGTTTCGCCAGGCGGGCTCCTGCAAAACTGCGTTTGATGAGCCTGATGCAGTTGTGGAGTAGCCGGAATCGCGGGGATTCCTGGTCCGCTGACGCGACCTCAGAATGACGTTTTTGGTTTGCCCTGATCGGCCGATGGGGTCAGGCGCTTCTGGTAGCGAGCAGTTTGCGCGAGTCCCTTAGCCAGCGGGTGCTGAGCAGCAGGGCAATGAGGATGAGCGAGATCGTCAGGCCGGTCCAGAGGCCGGCGAGTCCCCAGTGGAAGACGAAGCAGAGCAGGGCGCCGCAGGGCAGGCCGAGGATCCAGTAGCCGGCAAAGTTCATGAGCATGGGGAAGCGGGTTTCGCCCAGACCGCGGAGCGCGCCGGTGGAGACAGTCTGAATGCCGTCGAAGATTTGGAAGCCAGCCACGATGGCGAGGATATGTGCGCCGAGGGCGACGACGTGGGGATCGCGGGTCCAGATATGGATGATGGGCTGAGGTGCGACGAGGAACAGAACGGCCATGAGGGCCATGAAGCCGGCACCGATGAAGAGAGCGAGGGTGCCGGCACGGCGGGCGCGGGCAGGATTGCCGGCTCCGATGGCGTGGCCGACAGCGACCGCGGCGGCCGCGGAAATGCCGAGCGGAACCATATAGGTGTAGGCCGCGCAACTGAGAACGATTTCGTGTGTGGCGAGCGCGATGGGCGTGAGGTGCGAGGCCATGACGGTGGCCGCGCCGAAGGCGGCGACCTCGAGAACGACCTGCGAGGCGGCGGGGAGGCCGAGCCGTAACAGGGCGCGGATGCGGTCGAGGTCGGGGCCGGGCCAGTGGGCGAAGAGCGCATGTCCGCGTTTCGCTTCGTGTCTCCACGCAGGGTAGATCAGCGCGGCGGCCATGTAGATGCGGGCGAAGACGGTGGAGAGCGCGGAGCCGCGAACGCCGAGCGCGGGCATGCCGAAGTGTCCGTAGATGAAGATCCAGTTGCCGGCGAGGTTGACGAGGTTGGCGGTGATGAGCGCGAAGGAGACCGGGCCAACGCGGCCGACTCCCTGCAGGTAGCGGCGGAAGCCGCCGTAGACGAGGAGGGGGAAGGTTCCCCAGTTCAGGATGAGGACGTAGGAGCGGGTGAGCGAGGCGACGGTGGGATCGACGCCGTGTCCGGTGAAGAGACGTTCGGCAGCGAGCATCGCCAGCATGAGAACGGGCGTGAAAGCGAGGGCGATATAGATGCCCTGGGCGAGCGAGCGGTGGCAGTCGTCGAAGCGGCGTGCGCCCCAGGCCTGGGAGACGAGGGTATCGAGGCCGAGCAGGAGCCCGATGCCGAAGAGCGAAGGCGCGTAGTAGATTGCGTTGCCGAGGCCGACGGCGCCGATGGCGTCGGGGCCGAGGCCGCCGACCATGACGAGGTCGACGATGGTCATGGTCATCCAGCCGAGCTCGGAGAGAACGACAGGGATGGCGAGCGCGAGCAGGGCGCGCAGCTCTTCGCCGGGACGGACGGGCTGATGCTGCTCGAAGAGGGCGGCGGAGGGGGAGGGGGCCGTGCGTTCGCCGGGCTCGCTTTCGTTTGGCTGGATTTCGTTCCCGGGGGACATGGGCAAATTCTAGCCGGTGGCCGGGATGAGGCCGCGAGGGTGGGGGTGGTAGATTGGAAGGAGCGCGCGTTGCGGAGAGATGGCCGAGTGGCTGAAGGCGCACGCTTGGAAAGCGTGTTTGGGGGAAACTCTAACGTGGGTTCGAATCCCACTCTCTCCGCCATATCTCCCCGGGAGGTCCTTCGTCGCGTCGCTCCTCAGGATTTCGCCTGCGGGCCTGGACGCCCGCATAACGGCTCAAGTTGTGATCCTTCGGGGTAGCGCCGCAGGCCTGCCATCTGTCCGAGAATGTGCCAGACAAAGGCAGGATTGTTGCGCAGATAGCGAGGCGCTAGGCGACGAGGTTCCTGCAGGAGCCGATGCAGCCACTGCAAACCGCAGCGCTTGATCCATGAGGAACAATCGCGGATGCGCCCGGTATGAAAGTCGAACGCTGCCCCCACCCCGACCTGGAGGGGAACCTGCAGATGATGGGCATACTCGGCCATGAATCTCTCCTGCCTGGGAGTGCTCAGGCCGATCCACAGAATGTGCGGCCGTGTTGTTCGCAGGCGGGCGGATAATTCCGCCACCTCGGCGGGGTTGAGCCGGCGGAACGGAGGAGTCCAGGTCCCGACAATCGATAAACCGGGGAAGCGTTTTTGGAGCACAGCGCGGAGTTGCTCGGCGACACCGGGCTGGCCTCCGCAAAGAAAATGGCGATAACCCCGTTGCATCGACAAACGGCACATGGCCGTCATGAAGTCCGGCCCAAAGACGCGGTCCATATTCCGGTGGCCCTGCCATCGCGCTACCCAGGAGAGCGGCATTCCGTCCGGGACGCTCATGAGTGCCTGGTTGAAGACTCGGCGCAAATCGGAATCGGCGCGGGCCTCCATCACGCCGTGAACGCCGACGACGCAGACATAACTGCTCCCGGCCTGGGACAGCAGCCAGCGATCGGCCAGGTTCACCGCGCCTTCCAGATTCAAAGCGGAAACCTGGATGCCGAGAACGTTGGCGTGCGGATGCTGGAAGGCCTGATTGCCGGGGGGAGCAGGATGCAATGTTCCCGGGCCCGCGGAATCCGAAGAGCGAAGGGCGGCAGATCGGCTCATATCCCTCCTCGGACGGCGTAGAAAAAGGTGTGCAGCAGGATGGCAAGGTCCATAAAGAAGCCGCGATTGCGGATGTAGTAGAGGTCGTATTCGAGGGCGTGGTGAATGGGGAAGGCGCGGTCGGCGCTGAGCTGCCAAAGGCCGGTGAGGCCGGGTGGAACCTGCAGGCGGCGGCGCTGTTCGAGGCTGTAGTCGTGGACGATGAACGGCATCTCCGGTCTTGGCCCGACCAGCGACATGCTTCCTGCAAGGACATTCAGCAACTGGGGCAGCTCATCGAGGCTGGTGCGCCGCAGCAGGCGTCCGAAGCGGGTCATACGGGGATCGCGGGATGTTGTGGGAGAGCGCTCGTATCGGGGTACATCGATATACATGGAGCGGAACTTACAGATGCTGAACCGTTGCCCGTTGCGGCCGATGCGCTGCTGTACGAACAGAGCCGGTCCGGGTGAATCGAGCCGGACGAGCAGGGCTATCAGCGCGAGGAGCGGCGCGAGAAGCACGAGCAGCACTGCGGAAGCGAGCAAGTCGAAGCAGCGTTTGGCGAGGGCGTACAGGCGCGGCGAAGGGCCTGGCGGGTTGGCGACGAGCCAGAGCCCATCGAGCACGGTGGTTTCCGCGTGGAGTGGATTCGCGATCTCGGGGCCCGAGAGGAAAGCGGTTCTCACGCCAGCGTGCCTGGCGGCCTCCTCAGCGGCCGCGACCTGGTGCGCGGACAGATTCGACGCAGCAACGATCAGCAGGCTGCAGCGGCAGGCCTCGAGCAGAGCGGGGTCGATGGGCCCGGGTTGAATCGGAACCGAACGCAGGCGGCGATAGCCCATTTCCACCGATCGCGCGGCCTCCGGACGGGGGTCATCTTCCACAATCGCGACCGGGTCCAGGCGCAGTCTGTGTGCCTGCAGGAGGGCAGAGACGATGCGGCGCGCCGTGTCTCCCGCGCCATACACCACGGTGCGGTGCGCGTCCGGCGGGCGGGGGAAGAGAGTTAGCAGCATGCGGGGGCAGAAGGCTTTCTGCAGCATCAGCAGAAGCGGCAGGATGGACGCGCCCAGGAGAATCACCTCCCACCGAAGACCCGGCGCGACGAACAACCCGAGCGGCAACACGATGAGCAAGGCCTGAGCCGCGACGCGGAGGATGCGCTCGGTATCGCGAATTCGCAGGAGGCTGCCGTTTTCGCGGTAGACGCCGTTGCGCTCCAGCAGCAGGGTGATCAGGAGGCCGGCGGCTAAGCCGGCGGCCATGCGGGTGCTCAGCGAAGCCTGCTCCTGTCCGCCGTGCAGCAGGGAGGCGCAGCGGAAGGCTGCAAGCACGGCAGCGGCGGAAGTGAGCAGATCAGCAACGGCCTCCGCGGCGATGGTTCGGCGATCGACCATGAGCGGCGGGTAAGGCCGCGCCGCGCTGCCGGCGGCAGGCAGGTTGTCCGCGCAGAGGCGGGAGGTGACGGACTCGGAGGCGCTCATCGCCATCCTCCGGCGCTGCGCGATGGAATTTCCTGCTCCGGAACGATGCATGCCCGTTCCGCGGGAGGCGTGGCCATGGAGGACGCGATGGACGTCGCCCTGACGGAGGCTGCGATCAGACGGCGGTAGAGGGCGGCGTACTGGCGCCCCAGAACCTGCGCCGAGAAATGCGGCAGGAGCGCCGGCTGAGGTTTGGGCGCCTGCAGCCGGTCGTGGATGGCGCGCGCCAGGTCCTGCTCCGCATGTTTACCGAGCGGGACGAATGTGCATCGTGTTCCGCCGATTTCGCGGTGAGCGGGAATGTCGGAGCAGACGATGCGGCAGCCAGCCAGAAGTCCCTCAGCGACCGGCAATCCGAATCCCTCAGTAATGGACGGGGCCAGCAGCGCCTCGCAGTGTTGATAGCACCACAGCAGCTGGGCTTCGGGCAGGCCCTCGACCAGGCGGACCCGGTGTTCGAGGCCGCGTTCGGCCACCAGTCGGCGGAGCGCAGGAGTCTCGGGCCCCTCGATCCCGACAATGACGAGATTGGTTGCGGGAGGAAGTTGTTGGCTCTGGAGCAGCCGATGCCAGGTGCGAATCAGCAGAGGGAGATTCTTGTTGCGCCGGTGCTGGGCGACGGAAAGCAGGAAAGGCTCTCCGTCCCACGCGTGGAGGGGGATCGGCGGGGTCGCGGGAGAAGCAGGTTCGACGCAGTTGCAGATGCACACGGCTCTGCGGCAGAGCGCGGGGAGATAGTGGCGGAGACGCGCCTGGGTGGCGTTCGATACGCAGGCAATGGCGTCGGTGTTGCGCAGACACTGGCCGAGGACGATGCGATTGAAGATGAATCTGGGAAAGCCGAAGTTCAGGGGAATCTCGAAGGGATAGAGATCGTGGAGGGTGACGACGATGGGGCAGCGGAAGCTGGTCTGGCGCACCGGCATGGGGCAGGTAAGGTGCACCAGGTCGGCCTGCAAATCCGCTGCGAGGCGGGGAAGCTGGCGATAGTACCAGGCGTTCCGCCGGGCGGAGGTCTGCTCCAGGGCGGCAACGTGGACGATCAGGCGAGGATCCGGAATGAGCGTGGCCGCCTGGATTAGAGCATCCTGCCAGGGAGCCACGACGAAGAAGAGCGTGGTGATCTCCGGCTGGGAAAGCAGGCAGCGGGCGAGGTTGATGGCGTGACGCTGCACGCCGGAGAGATTCGCAGCAAAAGAAGGAGCGGCGACGAGGATCTTCATACTTCCCAGCCCTCCCGGAGTGAGTCGGGGGGATGCGGGGCAGCTGCGGGCGCGGTACGCGGGGCTCTGCGGAGTGTTGCGAGCAGCGGCAGATAGATGAGCAAGGCGGCCCCACCGTAGCCAAGGCGGGAGTCGGCCAGGCCCCTGAGTCCGCCGTGATGCAGCAGCCAGAGGACGACGATCAGCATCACCGAGTGAGTGGCGAGACTGATGACCGCAACCGTGCGGAACAAGCCGAGTGCCTGCATCGCATAGGTTCCGGTGACGCCGAGGCCCATCAGGGCGGAGCCGGCGACAATGGGCAGGAGGATGGGTGCAGCGCTGTGGGCGACGGCGGGTCCGGCCCAGATGCGAATCAGCCGCACGCCCACGAGCAGCAGCAGGAGGGCGCCGCCCGCAACCAGCAGGAGGTTGCAGGCAAAGGCACGCAGCAGGGTTCGCCGCAGGGCTCGCCGGGAAGGCTCGCCCACCTGGGTGGAGAACCAGGGAAAGAGAAAGTGCAGGCTGGTTGCCGTGAGCCCGAAGATGGGCTGGGCGAACTGCACGCACAGCGCATAGGGAGCAACGGCCACGGCGCCGAGCGAAACACCCAGCAGGATGCGGTCCAAATGGCCGAAGAGTGCGCCGCCGAGAGCCTGCAGCCAGGCAAAGAATCCCCGGCTGAGGAGGAGGCGGGTTTCTCCCTGCTCGAATTGTGGCCCGAGGGTCAGGGGGCCGATGAAGCGGTGCAACTGGGCAAGCTGCATCCCGGCGCCCAGCAGCAGGAAGGCCGTGGTGGCTACAAGGATGCTGACGGTCCGCATTCCCACAGCAGCGAGAGAAGCGGCAGCGCCGAGGGTGAGCAGCCGTACGGAGACGCTGATCCGCACGGTGATCCGGTACTGTTCAAAGGCGCGCAGCGTACTCACGCCGACGCTCTCGAGGGCGCGCAGCAGAATCGCGACACTGGCCACGCGGATGGCGATGCGACATTCGGGCGGGGGCGTAAGAGGAGAGGCGGCGATATGGGGAGCGAGCCAGGGAGCGGCCATCCAGGTGAGAACCGCGACGGCCAGTCCCAGTGCGAGGTTGATACCCAGAATGCTGCACACGGTATGCTGCATGCGCCCGCGATCCCCGGCGCCGCGCAGTTGCGCGATGCGCTGAAGGCTGGCATCGCAGAAGCCGGAAGCGACGATTCCGCCCACGCTGATGACGGAGGTGGCAATCATCCACAGGCCGTATTCGGAGGCGCCCAGGCGGTGGAGCACGACGGGGGCCGCGAGCAGCATGGCGAGGGGGTAGGAGGCGTAATCCAGAGCGCCGCACACGGCATTGGTCAGGTGCCGTCTCATGCCGCGCCTCGCCGTGCTCTGGTGATGGAACGCACGCGCCGCCGGAGGACGGGAAGCACATCGGCCGCGAGGATCCGGCGCGGATCTTCCTCGCTGATCTTTGCCCAGCGGTCGCGCATCAGGATGAAGGCGCTGGCGGAGGCAAACGCCGTGAGGGTGAGCAGCAGAGACAGAAGCAGGCGCGGAGGGGAGGATTTTTTCTCGGGTATTCCGGGAGGATCGATCACGTTGATGGCGGGAACATCCCGGGCCTCGTCGATGCGCGCCACCTCAAATTGCTGGGTCAGCAGCTCGAAAACCGCTTCCTGGGTACGGACCCGGCGGTAGAGGTCGGTATAAGGAACGGCCAGACGCGGCAGCTGTCGCAGCGGCGGGTAGAGTTCTCCGGAGTTCTCCGGGGCGCCATCGTCTTTTGGCGGCGTAGATGACCCGGTCATCTTTGTCAGCTGACCCTGGAGGGTGGCAATGCGCGCCTCCGATTCGCGGACGCGGACATTGTCGTCGCCGTAGATCTGCCGCAGAGACTGGAGGCCGGACTGCTCCACCAGCAACTCGCCCTGCACACGAGCGCCGGCATCGACCATGGCGCGGGTCTGCTCGCGAATGTCGATGGCGCTGCTGCGGCTGGAGAATCGACTCAGTTCGAGCTCGGCCTGCTCGAGGCTGGTCTGCACGGCGTTCAGGCGCTGCTCGATGAAGAGGCGTTCGCGATGGGCTGCGGAGGTGTTGGTCCGGGTGACCAGCTGGTTCAGTTCGTCGAGATAAGCCTGAGCCAGGTCGCGGGCACGCACGCGGCAGGTGTCCTCCACGGCGATGGTGATGACGCCGCTTTTCTTGTCCTCGGTGATGGTGGTGAGGTGCGCCAGCCGCCGGGCGGTATCGATGCGATAGCGTTTGCGGTAAACATGCTGCAAGCTGAAGCGGTCGATGAGGTGGTTGCTGACCGTTCCGCTGCGCAGCAGATCCATGAACAGTGCGCCTGAGGAGTGCGACCCGAGAAGACCGGTCGCCAAACTTCCCAGAAGTCCCGTCCCGGAAGAGCGCGATGCCAGAGCCGCCAGCATTGTCGCGCCCGCGCTCTGCTGATCGGGGGGCATGATGCTGGTGACGGATTTGTATTGTTTGGGAATCGAGAATGCAAGGCCGAGGCTGACAAGGAAAGCTGCGCCGGTTATGCGCGCCAGCATGCGGCGGTGCTTCCACAGCACCAGAGCGCGCAGCGCCCATAACGGTTCGCGGATGGGCGCAGCCGCGTCGGTCATTTCCAGGGGAGACAGCAGGGTGCCGGGGCTCATTGCATCCTCGCGATCCTGCTGGGAAGCGGCTGAGACGCGGGTGCGGGGCGCAGGGTGCGGGGAAGGGTGCGCATGAGGATGGGCATGCCTAGAGCGCCGCGGCTGCCACGCCGGCGGTGATCGCCACCGAAGCAGCGAGCTGTCCGGTGCTCAGCAGGTTTCTCCAAAAGAGCGATCCGCCGAGGATTTTCTGCGGTACGACAACGATGTCGCCGGGTTGGAGCCTGGTGGCGAGAACGCTTCCCCCCAGCCATCCACCGGAGTGCCGTCCCACGACGGAGCCATTGGCGCGAATGATGAAGATCTCCTTTCGGTTTGCCGTTGAGTTGGTCCCGCCGGCGCGCCCGAGGTACCACTCTGCCGTCCTGCCGGGCGCAAAGCTGAGAGCGGTTGCGTTGTACACCTGGCCGGTTACCAGCACGAAGCCCGGTCGCTTAGGGATGGTCAGCACGTCGCCCCGGCGCAGTTCGATATCGGCGGGTGAATTCGCCCAGCTGTCGATGTCGGCGGTCATGTGAATCACCATGCGGCCGCCGGGCGGATGTGCCTTGAGATTCGAGAGGACCTGGTCTTCCTGCGCTTTGATCAGCTGCAGTGCACCGGCTGCATTGCCTCCCGCGGCTGCGGTGGGCGAAAGCCGGGCGGCCGCGGAGTTGGTTTCGATCTGGCGGATGAGTTCTTCGCGGCTGTTTTCTTCTTCCTGTTTCACCTGCACCCGGACCAGGACAGCGCCCGCCGGATAGGCGGTGGGCAGGAGGCCGCCGGCGCGGCGCAACACGGAACTGAGCTTCTCGCCGTCGGTAAAGCCGTAGCTGCCGGGATAGCGCACCTGGCCCTGGATGGTGACCGACTCGCCGATGTCGTCCCAGCTGGTGATCTGGTGGATGGAGAGAATGTCCCCGGGTTTGAGGGGCACGTCCGCCTGGGGATCGGAGCCTTCGACGGCGTCGCCGATGCGGACGGTCGAGAGCAACTCCGCAATTCGATTCCCGTTGTCCACCTGATAGCTGGTGAGGTCGGCACGGGCGCGCAGCGCATCGCGGCGGAACCCGCCCGCCATGCGGACCAGCTGAGCGGCGGTCATGCCGCGGGACATGGGATAAGTTCCGGGACGCAGCACCTGGCCGCGGATGGTCACCATGGGCGCGTCCAGCTGATAGCGTCCGAAGACGCGAATGGTGTCGAAAGGCAGCAGACTGATTTGCGCATGGCCGGCGAGCACGTCGGGAAGGCTGAACTCGATGGTTTCCGCGTGCAGGTCGGGGGGAACCAGGCGCACGATTTCGGCGCGGTCCGCCGGCTCCGGCAGCACGTCCCGATAGCTGCGCAGCACATCGCTTACGTGCATGTCCTGCGTGTAGGGCAGGCGTCCGGGACGCACGACGTGACCGGCCAGATAGATTGCACGCTGACTGTAAGGGAGGATCGGCTCCACGCGGATGCGGTCGCCGTCCTGAACGCGAAGGGCCGCGACTGCCGGCGGTTGGGTCTCCGAAGCCGACCGACCGCTTCGGTCGAGGGTCACCGTTTCGCGCTGACGATGTGGGTCGATGCGCTCGATGCGAATGTGGCTCAGCGACGCGGCCGCGGTAAATCCGCCTGCATCCTCGATGACCGATGCCAGGGATGCTTCGGTGTCGTTGAGCTCGTAGATCGCGGGGCGCCGGACGGCCCCGGTCACGGCGACCAGCGGTCCCGCGGGAGGCACGACGAGCGTGTCGCCGCTTTGAAACGGGGCGCTGCCCTTGCGGACGCCGTGCAGCAGGAAGTCGTAGAGATCGATTTTCTCGATCAGGCGATCGCCCCGCTCATGAAGAGCGGTGCGCAGAGATCCAGCCGCAGTGGGACCGCCGGCTGCATAGAGCAGGCTCACCGGCGTTGCCAGAGAACTGACGTCGTACCCACCGGGGCGCTGAATGTCGCCGACGACATAGATCCGCACCGAGCGCAGGCGCGAGACGGTGACCGCTACCTGAGCATCGCGATATTGGCGCTGCAGGGCTCCGCCGATCAGGTTCTGCACCGTTCCCAGCGGCAGTCCTGCGACCTGGAGAGCACCGGCTTCCGGCAGGAAGATGCTGCCGTCGCGGCCGACCGCGCGGGTGATGCTCTGGGTGACTCCTCCCCATAACTCGATGGTGAGCTGGTCGCCGGGTCCGACAACGTAGTCCGGTCCGAGGGGGACGTCGAGGGGCGTGTCGCGTGCTGTGCTCCCGCGCCCCATGGCAGAGGTTGCGCGGTTCACGAACACCTCCGCCCCGAACCGATGGAGGGGAGAAGTCTCATCGGGAAACTGCTGGTAGAGATCGTGCAGCGCCTGCAGGTCGTAAGGTGCCGGCTCCTGCACGACGCGGGGCAGATCCGTCGAGGCGTTGGCCGGCTCTCTTCGCCGTGAACTCTCCCGCTGCATCTCCCCACTCCGGTGGGCAGCCAGGGCTTCGTCTGCGCCCGCCAGGCTGGTTGCGTTTGCGGCGCGGTTCATGCCGGACCAGGGGCCGGTTTCGCTCTCCATGCCGCCCTGCGAGGACGAGAGGTTTAGATCCGATTCGCGGGTGGCCGAGGGGCTGGGCGGAGAGAGCTCGCTGGTTCCATAACCCCGCGCGCGGAGAACCTGGCTGATACTGGCGCGGAGGTCGGCGTTCGAGGAAATCTCGCGATAAAGGGCCTGATCGGAAATGGAAGCGGGATCGACCGTCATGCCCTGTTGCTGCATCTGGCCGGCAACTTCCGATTTCAGATCCGCCAGCAGGTCAGGATTCTGCTGCAGGATGGCAATGATCTGATCGGCGGAAAGGGGCGTTTGCGGGGCCGCGTCATCAGAACTGGTGCCGTTGTCGCTGTCGGGTTCATTGTCACTGCTGTTTTCGGGCGCGGCCTCGGGAGCGAATCCGGTGGGATTCGTGGAAGGCTGCGAGGTGCTGGCGGGGAGAGTGGTGTCGGGGAGCGACTGGGCGGCCGCTCGCCTGCCGGCGATCAGCGGAAGCGCGAGCGCACAGACGAGGAGCACGCAGGGAATTGCGCGAGGGAGTTGCCGCGTCGACAGAAGAGTTACACCGGAGATTGAGGTCAGCTGCTCCATGAGGTTGCTGGTCTACGATTCCGACCGTAGAAGAAGCTCGGAGCTCCGATGTCATGTCGTGGTCAGGGAATTGTCATTGGTTTGTAGAGCCGGCAAGCGGGGGAAAGCCGCGGCGCCTGGCTGCACGGACTGAACGCCGGGGGAAGGTGACAGGGGCCACACATTTCCGTGACACTTCGGCGGAAAGCGGATGCTATCTTCCTGCTGCAGGTGGGCTCAGAGGCGGCGCGACGCTGGGCGCCGAAAGGCGATGTCGACGCGGGGGGGGGCCAGTTGCGTCCGATGATTCTGCGATGGTGGCATAACCGTCAATCTGCAGCGAAGGCGGGCGCGCAGCAGGCGCACCCGCACGAGAGCATGGCAGCGGATTCCGGCACGGTTGTGGGGGGCGAAGATTCGCTGTTTGGCGGCCGGCTGCTGCCCCTGCGCGCCACGTTCTACCCGCTGGGCTACGCGGTGGATATTCTCACCAACCAGCGAGTCATTCTGGACGCGGCGCACGAAAGCTTCGGGCATCGCAGTGAGCTGCGCCGCGCGCTTATTCCTCCGGTTCGCATCGGGGTCTATCCAGGCGTCACTCCGGCGCGCCCTGTGGAACCAACCTGCCGGCAGTACAGCGGCATATGTTCGCTCGCCGCGGATCGGGACAATCAGGCGCTGCTGGACCTTGGCCGCTGCTTCAGTTTTGTGCGGCTGACGCCGGCAGCGGCCAGCGACCGTCTTTACCTGCGCTATAACTTCATCGAGAAAGTTGTGTATCTCCTGCTGGGAGCTTCGGTAGTTACCGATCTGCACGCGGCCTGCGTGAGCCGCAACGGCAAAGGCCTTCTGCTGTGCGGCGACTCCGGGGCGGGCAAATCCACGCTGGCTTACGCCTGTGCGCGGGAGGGATGGACTTATACTTCGGACGACACGAGTTATCTGATCAATGATTCCAGGATTCCCCGGGTTATCGGGCATGCGCATCGGGTGCGGTTCCGTCCTTCGGCCCGCGAACTTTTCCCCGAACTGGAGGACAAGGCGCTTAGTCCTCGCCTGGAGGGAAAGCCGTCAATCGAAGTTTCCACTGCCGCCCTGCCGATGGGGAGGACTGCGGCTGAATCGCCGGTGCACGCCGTGGTGTTTTTGCGACGTTCGCCGGGCGTTTCGGCTCGCCTGGATCCGCTTTCCGCAGGCAGCGCGGTCGGGCGTCTGTCAGCCGGGTTGTTCTCCGCCGGAGTAGTACGGGCAAAACACGAAAGCGGCCTGGGGATTCTCGGCGGGGTTCCGGCGTGGGAGCTGCACTACAGCGACCTGAACGATGCGATCGGGTCCCTTGAAGCAGTGACGCGGATGGCCTGATCGGCGGCATGCCCGGCCAGCGATTCCTCGATAATCTGCGCCGCGCAGGCTGGGCCATCGATGGCGCGAAGCTTCTCCTGGAGAGCGGCGGCCGCATCGCCATAGGCGGAATCGTGGAGCACGGCAGCCACCGCCGCGCGAACGCGTGGGGTGGAGAGCCGCATCACGGGCAGCACTTTCGCTGCTCCTGCGCGCGCCACTCGCGCGGCCATCGCGGGCTGATCGTGAGCGAGAGGAATGGCGACCATTGGCTTTCCTTCGAGCAGGGTTTCGAACACGGTGTTGGCGCCTGCGTGGGTGATGACGATGCGGGCGCGGCGCAGCAGCTCCGCCTGCGGGGCAAAAGCGACCACAACGGGGCGGCCGGGCAGGGCGGCAAAGTCCTCGGGGCGGAAGCGGCCGCCCAGAGAAATCACAAGCTGCAGGTCGAAGTCCTGGCAGGCTTCGGCAATGGTGCGCAGAAGCTCTGGCTGGGCATTGCGTGTGGTTCCCAGGGTCACATAGGCCAGGGGACGTCCATCCAGCCGCGACCAGGGAAAATTCACTGCAAAGCGCGGCTCCCGGGAGGTCAGGGGACCGGCGTAGTGGCAGTTTGCCGGCAGCATGGCGTGGGGAAAGTCGAGGCAGCGGGGCAGCTGGGTAATTTGTGCCAGTGGCGGATATGAATTGCGCAGGGTACGCAGGGGTCCGAGTCCGGCGCGCTTCCTCGCCCGCTGCAATCGGCGGCGGAGGGGCCCGCGCACCCGCGTCGCGGATACGTCCAGCAGTGCGATCTCGAGCGCGGAGATGGCGCTGCCGATATAGCGATGGCCGGAGAGCCAGGCCAGGGCGCCCCATCCGCAGTTGTGGGGCACGGAGGTGGAGAGAAGGAAATAGGGAAGGCCCAGACACTGGGCGATGGTTGGGCCGGCGAGCGCGATCTCGTCGACGATCAGGGCGTCAATCCCGGCTTCCCGCAGCAGTCGGGGCGTCTCGCGGAGATACTGCTCGACGTCGCCTGCGACCCGCTGCAGGTTGAAACGCAGCATCGCGATTTCGGCTGCGATTCCGGAGCGGGTGAGGGGCAGCGGGGATGCGGGCTCGCCTCGATCCGCGCAGACCGGCACAAATCCAAGCCCGGCGGACACAATCCGATCGCGGATCTTCGGGCGCTCGAAAAAGGTTACGCGATGGCCGCGCCGCAGCAGTTCCTGTCCGAGCGCGACGAGCGGGTTGATATGCCCGGTGCCCCGGAAGGGCAGCACTCCGAAATGCCAGGAGCGGACTCTAGCCGGCATGGCTGCACCTCGCCTTCGCGTCAACCGTGACGGGCCGGGTTCCAAGGCGCACCTGTCCCCGTCCCAGCACCTGTTCGGTTTGTTCCACGAGCTGCGCGACCGGGGCTCGCACCCAGCGCATCTCGTCATCGACCCGCAGACATTCGAGACCGCGGCGCATGGCAGGCGGAATGCGCGGGAGCATCGTTTCGGATGCCAGCTGGACGCGGCCGCCGATCATGACCAGTTCCACATCCTGCGGGATGAGGCGCGCAAGCGCGTCGGCCGGATCACCCCCTGTATCGCGCACGGCAATCAGGTCGGCCACGCCTCCCGGCTGAAGCGTTCCTTCCCCGCGGCGCAGACGCAGGATCTGAGCGGGTCCGCTGGTCACCATGCTCCAGGCCTGCTGCGGAAGAACTCCAGAGAAGCGGAGGGCGAAGCGAAGCTCATCCAGCAGGTCGCCTTCGGCCGTGAGCGGCGAGTCGTTGCCCAGGGTGAGATTCGGAATCGAGGAGAGGAGGGAAAGGTCCGGCAGGGCATCGAACAGGAAACGATTGGAGGATGGACAGACGATGAGTGACGAGTGCCGTTCGATCAGGAGAGCGGTGGCGCGGGCATCCAGCGCCAGTCCGTGAACCAGAACGGCGCTCGCGTCGAGCAGGCCGCGTTGGTCGAGATCCCACAGCTCCTGGCGCGCTCGTGCATCGGTGCCTTCGCCGGCATGCAGGATGAAGGGCGCTCCGGCCGGGGTTGAGGCGCGCGCCGCGTGCAGGTCGCCCCCCAGTGCCACGGAGTGCGCCCATCCGTAAGGGTGCATGACGCGAACCGGGAAATCGGCAGCCGTCATCTCGGGACGCAGCGGATTGTGGTGGGCGACGGTGGTAACGCCGGAAAGCAGGTTGCGGATCGCTCCCCAGAGCGCGCGCAGGTTTTTGGGAACGGCGCGATGAAGGGCGATCTGCTCAGCAAAGCGCGCGTGGATGTCTTCACCCCACTCGATGTAATTGGCGTAGGGGGGAGCGGCCAGGCGAGGGAAGAGAGAGAATTCCAGGTGATCGTGCGCGTTGACCAGCCCGGGGAGCAGCAGAAATCCGGTGA
The DNA here is from genome assembly GCA_036267095.1 of Acidobacteriaceae bacterium. GTDB lineage: Bacteria > Acidobacteriota > Terriglobia > Terriglobales > Acidobacteriaceae > Palsa-343. The sequence goes on along the minus strand of DATAWS010000012.1, from coordinate 297,807 downwards.
GATCGATCGTATCGCCATGCGGAGACAAGGTTCGGACACTCTGCGCCTCGGGTATCAGCCGCCGGATTCGGCCCGCGCCGATGTGCAACGAACACCGGTCGCTGGTGGTTGGGCCGAGGGCGCAGCGGGAGCCGTGAATGAGAACAATGTTTGCCTGTTCGCCGCCTGTCATGCGGGCTTCCGGGCGACCCAGATGCGAAAATGCGAAGGCTCGCGGCGCGCCCGCAGGCGGGCGACCAGAGGGCGCAGTCTCCATCGGAGACCGTAGCGCGGCACGCGAAAGGCCCAGTCGATCCCGCTGCGCTCGGCAAGAGTCCTGAGCCGTAGGTCCGTCAGGTACTCCATCGAGTGCAGCGCATCGGAGGCGGTGCCGTAGCTCTGGCAGAATATCGCCTGACGTTCGGCAACCATTTGGCGTCCGCTTTCCTCGCGGCGATACCAGGGAGTGTCGCTGATGATGACCAGGCCGCGGGGGCGCGCGCAACGCAGGGCTTCGCTCAGAGTGGCCTCGGCATCCTCGGCATAGTGAAACGAGGCGTTGAAAATGACGGCGTCGAACTGCGCGTCCGCAAAGGGCAGGCGGGCCAACTCGGCCTGGAAGCGCGGAAACAGCGCCGGCAGGGAATTGCGATAGTGGGTGGCCGCGCCCAGGCCGTCCTCTGCGTTGGTCAGCAGGTCGACTGCAACGGGAGAATAGCCGGCCAGCGCCAGCCGGTGGCTCATCCAGCAGTTGCCGGCGCCGAGATCGAGAATGCGGCCGCCGCCAGGAATCTGCGGTTGCAGCACGCGCCGGAGGAGGCAGTCATAACTACGCGCGCGGATGCGCCACTGGCGGCTATGCCGATCGGTTATGTCGCGATAAGGAAGGTCGCAATAGTATGCGTCGGTCGCGCTGCTGCGGCCTTCCGCCGCCCTGATCCGCTCGTACTCCGCGATGAATCGGGCATAAGATGCGGCACGTTCGGGCGGCAGAGCGCGGACGATTCCGCCGGCTCCGTTCAGTTGCAGGCCGCAGAGCGGACAGGCTGGGTTTTCCAAATGGGTTGTGCATCGCGGACAGCGAAGGCGGATCGGTTCGGTTTCGCCAGCGAGCGCTGAATCAGTCAGCGAAATTCCGGACACCGCTGCCATTCATGCCCTCCGGGTTGTCAGCTGCTCGAGGGGAATCATGGTGGGGGAGGCATGGGCAATTCTGGAAGCCGGCCCCAGGGCGCCAGCATTGCGGCTGACCGGCTCCAGTTTGTTCACGTGGCGCCACAGCCAATCGGGGGAGGGCTGGCCGGCGCGGGGATGGCGCCACGAATCCACTTCAGCATGCAGCGCGTCGCGGACGGCGCGATAGAAGTCGGTTGTGTAGGCAGCGCCGAACAGGATGCACAGGTCGTCGCTGTCGGTCCAGTTTCGTTTGTCTCCCAGCTGGGCCCGCACGCGCTCATAGAAAACGGTTCCGGGCAGAGGATAGGAGAACGAAACGCCGATATCGTCGGGGCGGGTGGTGCGCACAAAAGCGATGGTTTCCTGCAACTCGTCCCAGGATTCTCCGGGATAGCCGAACTGGAGAAAGTAGCACGCGTGAATCCCGGCCTGGGCCAGTCTGTCGCGGGCCGCGACCACCGCTGCCAGGCTCAATCCCTTATCCATGGCGTTGAGAACAGCCTGCGATCCGGACTCAACGCCCATCCACACCTCAGCGCAGCCGGCGGTTTTCAGGTGGTCGACGGTTTCCGCCGTCATGAGATCGGCGCGAGACTGGATTTTGAAGGGAAGGGCGGCGTTCCTGCGCGTGACTTCCTGAGCAAACTCGCGCACCCACAGGTGGTTCAGAGCAAAAACGTCGTCGCTAAACCAGATGTGGCCGGCGCCGGCCTGGAATTTCAGAACCTTCATCTCCTCAGCCACGCTGGCTGCCGCGCGCAACTGGAACTTGTTTCCCGAAATTGGTTTCGCGCACCAGTTACAGTGATACGGACACCCGCGGCTGGAAACCATGTTCAGGGAGAAATATGCGTGGGCCCGAAGCCACGCGTCGCGATAGGGTTGGAGGTCGATGAAGTCGCGGCGAGGCGAATGGAGATGCTGCCACTCGGGATTTTTCGCCAGCCGCTCCGGGCTGCGCACCACACCTCCCTGTCGATCGCGCTCCACGAGACCGGCGATGGGGGGCGGCTGATTTCCGTCCAGAAGGGCGCGGCACAATTCCACCAGAGCCGCTTCCGCCTCCCCGCAGAGCACGGAGTCGAATCCGTGGTCCAGAAAGAGTTCCGGGTGGTCGGTCGAGTCAGAACCGTGGACGATGGCGGTTGCGCCGGCAGCATGTGCGTCACGGGCCACCTTCCACGCGATCTCGCGCATGCGGGTGAGGCACATCTTGGAGAGAAAGTTGAAGTCGTCCTCGTAGACCACGACAATTTTGGGCTGACAGCTTGCCAGGGCTTCTTCCATACCGGGAAAGGGCGCGTGCAGCATGGGGTCAAAGGCCGCCACCGAGATTCCGTGATCCTCAAGTGCGGTAGCCGCATAGAGCATGGCCAGCGGCGGATACGGCTGCATCTTCTCAAGCTGCTTGGTGTCGTAAGGAAGATGGTAGGTGTGAGTTATAAGAACTTCGGCCACGATTCACCTCGGATCTCTGTCAGGCCGAGCGGCTCGTTTCTGGGTTCCGGAGGGAATCCGAAGAGATGGCCGAGCCGCTCCCGCTTGGTGGCCATGTAACGCGCCGAATGGGTTGTCGGCTGGACGTCGGCGGGCAGGCGAGAGCGGATGTGGATTCCCCCCTCTTCGACCGCGGCAATTTTCTGCGGGTTATTGGTCATGAGCCGCAGCGCGCCCACACCCAGAAATTTCAGGATCTCCACCGGCAGACGATAGCTGCGCCGGTCGACGGGGTGACCCAGATACAGATTCGCTTCGACGGTGTCGAGGCCGGCATCCTGCAGTTCGTACGCGCGCAGCTTCTCCGTCAGGCCGATGCCGCGGCCCTCCTGATACTCGTAAATCAGCACTCCGGCGCCTTCGCGCGCGATCGTGTCCAGCGCCAGGTGCAGTTGATCGTGGCAATCGCAGCGCAGGGAGTGGAAGACGTCGCCGGTAAGGCACTGCGAGTGGATGCGCACCACCGGAGGAGTGCGTTGAACGTCTCCCAGAGTGAGCGCGAGACCGATCTCCGGCGGCAGTGCTGCGGGGTGGTCCGGCATGCGTCCTTCAAAGCCGGCCAGCCGGAAAGTGGCCCTGGCCGTGGGAAATTGAACTTCGGCCGTCTTCTTCAGCAGCAACGCGGCTCCTTTTCCTGACGTTCCTGAGGGAGCGTAGCGCCGGGGCTCGCCGCCGATGTTGCCGCAATGTCTCAGGGAGGTCATTCCATTGTCCAAAGCTCTGTGCAAAGGGAACTCAGGCGGAAGTCCGCCGGAACTGAAAGAGGATGTGGTCGGCGAAGGTCGCCAGCGGACGAGCCAGCGCGCGGTCGGCAGCTTCCAGCATTGCCAGCAGTCGGGGGTGGCGGGAGATCCACGGTTCCGCGGCGCTGGGGGGCACGGTTACGCCAATTCCCAGGCGATGTTCCAGGCGAAACCAGGGTGCGAAGGCTCGGGTCAGATCCGCTCGCCGGTGATAAACAATCTGAAATTGCCGGTTGGCGAGGCGCGCGGGAACCTGTCCGCGCTGGAGGCGACGGAGAGCGAGTCGCGGCCGCCCGTGCAGGATCTCGGTCATCATTTCCCCGGGGCAAAGAGTGCCGAAAACCACCAGCAGCAGCGGTGCTCCGGGCTTGAGCAGCTGCGCGAGGCCGCGCGCGACGGGGTCCAGATCGGTGATGCAGTTCAGGGGCGCGAAGTTCGAGAAGGCGCCGTCGAATCGCCGGCCACCGGCCCCCAGATAGCTCCGAGCAAAGGTTTCCATCGCTTCTCCCGCCGCGATCACGGCGCGGCCACCGAGGGGAAGGAGCTTTTTCTTCGCCAGAGCGACCATGGCCGGCGAGGGATCGGTCAGCAGGACAGGGAAGGCGCGCCGGGCGAGAAATGCCGCGTCCTCACCGGTTCCTCCGCCCAGTTCCAGAATGTGACCGCGGCGGGGAAAGGCCCGGAGCAGGGCAGAGCGGACCGCGCGTCGCTGAGCCGCCACGCTCCGCCACGCGCCGAAGCGCGCGTCGAAGGCGGGCGCGACTGCGTCGAAGGCGAGTGCGGGCGGAGGCAGCGCTGACATAACAGGAACAGCCTAATCAGCGCCCCGGCATCCGCTGTCACGGTCCTGTCAGCAGATTGTCATGCTTTTTGTTTTCCGGCTGGCGGCTCCGGAGAAAAGAGGCGCGATGAGGAGAAGGACAAGCAGATGACAAACAGAAGACGCCCGCGAGACACGGGATGGACGCGGACGCGGCACCCTACAGACGCGCTTGGTCCCTGGCTCTGCCGGATGCGTATTTCTTCTCATGCTGATTTTGCCGGGAGGGGTCGACGGAAGGAGCCGAGGGAAGCTTCTGATTAGGGAGAACCGACCGATGAAGTCCTTTCACGCTATCCACGCCTCGGATCTGGATCCGCGCATTCTTCACAAGGCGATCGAGGCCGACGGCTATCTGCTGGTGCGCGAGGTGCTGCCTCGCGACGATGTCCGGCGTCTTCTGCGGCGCGTTTCGGCAATGCTTGCGGATGCGGGCTGGCTCGAGCCGGGCCAGGATCCAGAGCAGCGTATCGCGGTGGCCACGGCCGCCTGCGGCGATCCCAATCCGGAGTTCAAGCGTGTGTATCAGCAGGTCTTCAATCTGGAGGCCTTTCACGCGCTTCCTCATCATCCTGCGCTGGTGCGCGTGATGCAGATGCTTACCGGAGAGCAGCTGCTGATCCACCCCAAGCCCATCGGCCGGCTAATCTTTCCCAGGTGTGAGCGGCTCACCGTTCGCGCCCATCAGGATTACCGCTTCATGGGCGGGGATCCGGAATGCTTTACCGCCTGGATCCCGCTGCACGACTGCCCGGTGAATGTGGGGCCGCTGCGGATTGTGGAAGGCTCGCATCGCTTTGGCATTCTGAAGCACGATGACGAGAACCTGCACGTTCCGGAAATCCGGCCGGATGCCGCAGTCGGCGGGGAATGGGTCGGAGGACGGGTCGATGCCGGGGATGTGCTGATCTTTCACAGTCTCACACTGCATGCGGCGTCTGCGAATCGTTCTCGCCGGATGCGCATTTCGCTGGACTGCCGTTTTCAGGATTACCGCCGGGGACTCAATCCAGCCAATCTCGCCTTCGGCGGCGAGTCGGGAAAATCGTGGGAGCGGACCTACTCGGGCTGGCAGTCGAACGATCTGAAGTATTACTGGAAAGCTCTGCCTCTGGAGCTGCGGCCGTCACGGCCAGAGATTGAGCAGCTGGTGCGGAGCGCGGCTTCGCCGGAGGCACGTGCGCGCTATGCGAGGATTCTCGCTCAGATCTGAGTTTCCGGGGGAGTGGTGGACGGATGCGGCAATTGGGGCGGAACTGATGTCTGGGGTAGCGATCCATGCTGTGTCCGACTGTGGGCGGGCTCAGCGCCTCAGGAGGGTCGACTGACCGCTGACCACTCCTCGCTGGACAGCAGAGTTCTGCTCCCGCGGCCGACGGAGTAGTCATGTTCAAGCCGGCAGCGGATCAGATCGGCAACCGTGATCATCTTCATCCTGTGCTCCCTGCAGAAGCGGACCAGGTCCGGAACTCGAGCCATCGTCCCGTCGTCGTTCATGATCTCGCAGATCACGCCGGCGGGGGTTAGTCCGGCGAGCCGCATCAGGTCCACCGCGGCTTCCGTCTGACCGGGTCGCGCGAGCACTCCGCCCGGCTGGGCGCGTAAGGGAAAGATATGGCCGGGGCGCGCCAGCTCCGCGGGATCGGTGGCGGGATCGATGGCGCAGCGGATGGTCTCCGCGCGGTCGTACGCTGAGATGCCGGTCGTCACGCCGCGGCCCAGAGCGTCGATTGATTCCGTGAAGGCAGTGCCGAAGCGGGAGTTGTTGTGAGCGCTCATGGGCGGCAGCTTCAGAAGATCGAGGCGCTCCGGCGTCATTGCCAGACAGATGAGCCCGCGGCCAAACTTCGCCATAAAGTTCACGGCTTCCGGGGTGATCGCGTCCGCCGCCATCGTGAGATCGCCTTCGTTCTCGCGATCTTCGTCGTCCACCACCACCACCATGCGGCCCGCGCGCATTTCGCGCAACGCCTCGGGAATTTCGGCAAATGGATATTTCGCCGGCATCGGATCCTCACTTGTAGCCGCAGCAGCGTTATTCACCGGGCGCGTCCAGCCTCGATACCCCGCAGGCTCGGCGGTCTGGCTGAGCTAACGACACTCTAGAGGGCCGGAACGGCTTCGCTTGTCAGCGGGCTGTCATTCGATTGTCAGCTCCTCGCGCCGCGCAGAGGGGGCGGGTTCCCGTCAATAGGGCGACTTGCTTTCGCGCGAGTACGGCTTGCCGTAGAGGTTATCGTGGGGGGTGCCGCTGGCTGCCGCGATGGGGGCCCGCACGATCCCGAGGTCGACTGGGTGCGCAGGGATGTGAACGGGGCGGCTCAATTTGTCCAGAAAGGACTGCGGAACCCCTTCGGCCCAGAGGTGCAGGGTGTAGTCGCCGGGCGGAATCCGCCGCAACCGGAATCCATCCTGGGCGTCCGCGATCGCGTAAAGAGGGGTGTCCAGGGTGATGACAATAGCGCTCATTTCCGGATGGATATTGCAGAAGATATAGGAGACCCCTTTGCGGGAGAAGGTCACCGACTTACTGGAGCCTGCTTCATACAGTCCCAGGTCGAACCGCTTCCCGCCGAACAGGGAGAACACGTTGTGAAAGAAGGGATCTTTGTTGGGGAACTCCACGACACTGCCTACCGGAATTACCTGCAGGTGCGGACTGAAGGTTCGGTTCTTCTGTACGAGGGTGTAATGGCCGTGAGGGGCAAAAGGCGGAGAGGCGGTTCCCGGCAAAGCTTCCAGCCAGATCAGCGCGGGCACGGCACGGTGTTCCCGAGGCAACGAAGACTCGACGCGGAGACTCAGTTCGCCGGCGGCATTCTCGGCGGGGCGCTGCTGCCCGCACGCCATTGCCGCCAACAGAACGATGGCTGCGAGGGGCCATGCAGCGGCTCGGTTGCTCATCAGAATCGGTATCCTGCGCCAAGGCCGATGATATTACTGGCTGCGGCAGCGCCGGATTCCGGTGAACTCACCAGGTATCGGTAGTCGAGGGAAAACAAGAGCCAGGCGCGGGGGCTGTAGATGGCGTTGCCGGCGTAGGTGCGGTTGCGGGCCAGGTTCTGATAGATCGAGCCTCCCGGCACTGCATAGCGACGAAGCTCGCCGGCGAAGAGGTTGTCGATGCCGAAGGATGCATTCATCTCGAACTTCTCTGAGAATCGTTCTTTCAACTGCGCCCATCCGCCCACATCGTCCAGTACGCGTGTGTAGTAGGAACCGGTGTCGGCATCGGGCCGGTAGGCGATGTCCTTATATGCGCCTCCACCCAATCCGCCCAGCGCCTGGCCGCGATAGGCGCTGGCGGTGAATTCCAGTCTTCCCGGAAGGGGTTGGGAGGCATCGAGCGTCGCTGCCCAGGAATCGAAGCGGCGGCCGAGGACGAGCGACTCATGGGGTTCGAAATAACCGCCCGCTCCGAATCTGCTTGCGGCGCGACCCGGGATGACAACAGTAGCGGGGAAACTCAGGTGAGCTTCGATGCCGGGCCAGCGGCTCTGCTCGGCCGTGCTGGGAGGCGTACCGGTCAGCGACATCAGCGGCGTCAGGGGGGCGTCGGCCACATCGGTCAGAGCCGCCTGCAGCTCCATCTGCCGCGACGCGGTCAGGTCGAAATCGTGGGTCACCACGACCTGCGGGTTCCACGTCCAGAGATTGCCCGACCACGCGAGAGGGGGGATGGAGACAGCGGTCAATGACGTGGGCGAGTCAGGGCTGATGATGGGCCGATCGAGGGAGAAGGCCAGATTCGTCCGCTCCCATTGCAGGCCGGCGTGCGCCGTACGCAGGCGCAGCAGCCCGGCGGTTGCGCCGGAATATCCGCTATAGGTTCCTCCCGGACCGCTGTTCGGCGTGGCGTCGAAGTCCACGCGCAGATCGGCATAACTGCGCGCGCCGAGGAGGTGAGGACCGGTGGCTTCCAGACCCAGGACGGTCTGGCGCATGGTGGCTCCCGTACTGCCCGGTCCCGGCACCGCGACGGCAGGCGTCGCGGCCATGTCCACGGCGCTGGTGTTGACAAAGCTGCTCAGCAGCAGCAGTCCGGTAACCTTCACGGGATACTTCGATTCACTCTCCACCTTGCTTTGCTCATGCGTGTCGATCTGCGCCTGCTGGACGGCCTGCCGCTCCCGCAGGTCTTCCACCGCGGCCGCCAGGTTCGTGGCGCTTCCCTCATGCTGCAGGGAAGAAGGGGCAGTCGCTTCATCCGGCGGAGAGGTCTTGCCCATCATGCTGCGCAGGACCGTCAGCTGCGCGCGCATCTCGCTCAGTTCGCGCTGCGACTCCTCCAGTTGCTGCTGGGCGCGCGCCATGGATTCGGTGAGCCTGTCCACCTGGTCGGAAAGGCTTTTCTGGTTGGCGGTCTGCGCCATGAGCCCGGGATCAGCGCATCCCATACATACGGCCGCCAGCAGCGTGCAAGCGGTGAAGAGAGCTCTCGCAGAAAATCCCTGACTGCGACTACGTCCGCACATTCTCATCGGGTACCACCTGATCGGGGGACGAGGCGATGGGCGCGACGGAGTGAAGGCCGGGCCGCAGCGCACGCGCCAGCGTCATTTGAAATATCGTTTCTCCGGGAAGGCTGCGGAGGAGGACCACTTCGCCCCCATGCTCCGCGGCAATACAGTGGGCCAGCGTCAGCCCCAGCCCGGTTCCTTTCTGCTTGCCTTCGCTGACAAATGGCTGAAAAAGGCTGTTACGGATCTTCTCGGGAACTCCGGGGCCGTTGTCGCTGACCTGCACGATGACGTGCGCCTCTTCGGCCTCGAGGGTCACAGTCACCAGCCTCTCGGCGGGCGCAGCCGCGCGGACCGACTGGCAGGCATTCAGCAGCAGGTTGAAGACGGCGCGCTCGATCTGTTTTCCGTCCACCACGGCCGCGGTGTCCTCCGCCCGGCAGCCGCGGGTTTGTACGGTCACGCCTTCCGCATCGGGATGGACGCGAATCAGGCTGACCGCCCGCTCCACCGCGGGCGCGACCAGCTGAGGGGATCGCTTGAGGCTTGCGCCGGTGCGGCTGAAGATGAGCAGGGATTCGATCATGTCGGTGGTGCCCAGAACAGCGCCGCGAATCTCGCCCAGAATCTCGGCGCGTTCGGGCACCGAGAGGCGTTCCGATGCAAGGAACTCGGAGTTAGCGTAAATCGTCGCCAGGTAATGACGAAAATCGTGAGAGACGGAACTGGCCATGCTTCCGATGGTGGCGAGGCGCTCCGATTCCAGCAGGGCGCGGTTGGCTTGCTGGATTTCGGCTCGCATGCCGGCAAATGCGGCGCTCAGTTCCCGCACTTCACGCGTCCCATGGGAGGGCAGTTTGTGGCTGACATCGCCGGCCGCAAAGGCGCGCACGCCGCGGGAAAGCTCTTCCAGGGGGCGGGTCACCACGCGTGACAGGGTGATCATCAGAGCGGCGCCGCAGAGCAGGGCGATCAGGCTGGCACTCAGCACTACACGATCGATGCGTCGGATGGACTGCTCGGCCGGCTCGAAGGACTTCAGCACCGTCAGCTGCAGAGGAGCGGTGGCGTTTTGCGACAGATCCTGGCTGGCGGCCAGGAAGCGGGCATTGCCCAGCTTCAGCCACACCGGAGACGGCGGGGCGCCGAGGGGGCTCATCGGTTTTGCCATCAGCTCTGCCTGCAGGTCGGGGTCGAGGGTGCTGGCCACGATCTTGCCGCTGCTGATGAACGCGGCACTGACTCCGGTTGGCTCGCTGATTTCGCGCGCGGTTCGATCCGTCGAGATCCCGCTTACCACGTAGCCCAGCAACGTTCCGTTCTGAGCGCTGCCGAAATAGAGGGGCCGCAGAGAACAGGCATACAGCGAGGCACCATCGATGAGGTAGGTCCGGTGGGGCAAGCCCAGCAACTTCCCAATCTCGGTGCGCAGGGCTGCGGGATTTGCCGAGCGCGTCCGGGTATAAAGCGCCACGATCCGGCCGCTTCCATCCGCCAAAGCGAACAGATCTGCGCCGCTGATCTGCCAGAACTCAGCGGCGCCGTTCTGGATGGTCGGCACATCGCCGCTGGTCATGAGCGCTTTGAGCGGGGGCAGGACGGCCAGCAGGGAGTTCTCCCGGTCCAGCGCTCCCAGCCGCTCTGCCTGCAGGTTTTGGAAGGCGGCCACCGAATGTGCCAGGTCCCGGGAAAGATCGTTGCTGACCTGGGTCCGGAGGCGGTGGCGGATGAGCAGCAGGCAGAGGCTGGTGACGATCACGATCACCAGAGCCATGGCCAGCACCAGCAAGGCATAGGTGCGGATGCCGCGTCGCCCGCCCGCAGAGGAGACCGCGTTGGCCATGGGGCCTTTCCGCCAGTCCTCGATCCTGGACTCAGGGAACAAACTTATAACCTGCGCCGTAGATCGTCAGCAGATGGCGGGGATTGGAGGGGTCGGGTTCCAGTTTCTGGCGCAGCTTGAGAACCTGGTTGTCCACGGTGCGCGTGGTTGGATACGAGTTGTAACCCCAAACCTCGTTCAGCAGGATATCGCGCGTCAGCACTCGCTCCGCATTTTCCGCAAAGAACTTCAGCAGCCGGAACTCGTGGGCGGTCAGGACGACGGGAATGCCACTGCGGCGGATGGTCATCTTGCTGAAATCCATCTCACAGTTGCCGAAGCGGCAGAGGGTCTGGGGCGCCGGTTTGCGCTGGCGGCGGATCGCGGCCTGGACGCGGGCCGTCAGCTCCCGGGGGCTGAAGGGTTTGGTGACATAGTCGTCGGCGCCCAGCTCCAGCAGCAATACCTTGTCGGCCACTTCGGAGATCGCGCTCAGGACGATAATCGGTGTGTCCCGGGAAATGCCCTTGAATGTCTGGCACAGGTCGCGTCCGGAAATGTTGGGAAGAATGAGGTCAAGAACCACGGCCAGGGGCTGCTCGCGGCGGAACAAGTCGAGGCCCATCTGCCCATCGCAGGCGACGATCGTCGCATAGCGTTCGTCGCTGAAGATCCGGCGCAGGACTTTCTGCATGCGCGGATCGTCCTCGATGATAAGGATAGTGCCCAGATCGGGCAGGGCTGGAATGCTGCCGGCCACCTCAGCGATCGAATCGCAATCCTGAACCATGGTTTCCTCCCTCTCCATTGTGTGCGAAACATTGCATGTTCGTCTGGAATCAGCCCCAGAAATTACAATCGGATGACATCTGGGCGCCTGGTTGGGCGCCTCGTGCGCCATTCCGCCAGTTTTCGGGAACAGGGAGGGCGCGCTGGCTCCCCTCTGCCAACATCTTTTTGCTGTCGGCGCATGCTTTTTCCGCGAGCCACGCCACGCTGACCACGGCCCAGAGCGGCAGTGAGAGGTCGAAGCGATCGGTGTCCGCCAGTCCTCGCACCAGAACGAAGAGCAGTAAGGCAGTAAAGAACGTCCGCTGCCGCCCCCACGGGACCCGCCGTATTTGTAACCATAGACTCCCATAAATGCCGAAGAACAGAACCAGCCCCACAGATCCATAGGCGTAGAACTGTTGCAGCAGCTCGTTATGCGCCTGCGAGGCCAGAAACTGGTCGGCGCCGAAGGGAGGAATGACCTTCCATGCCGAGTCGAAGCCATGCCCGAGCCACGGCTGCCGAACGGCTTCCGCCAGAAAGTAGGCCCAGATACCCAACCTTCCGGTCAGCGTCTCCGACTGGTTCCCGGTGCTGGTATAGATGTCGTAATACGACGCCAGCAGGCTGGAGAAAAGCGTGAAGACCACTGCAGCAGCCAGCAGGATCAGCACCTTTTTCCGTCCGCGGATGGACCGGTCGCGCAGCAGCAGGAATCCCTCGCTTACGACGAAGGCAGCGATCGTGGTTTTACTCAAGCTGCGCAGCACCGTCACCGACAGGAGGGTGGCCGCGAGCATCAGACTCCGCTGCCTCTCGCGCAGCAAATACTGGGCGAAGAAGAACGCGAGGGCGCAGACATAAGCGATGGTATTGGGCCCCAGCAACTCGTCGTCACCCAGGCGCAAATCTGGCTGGGCGGGCATGATCCACGCTATGGCGGCCAGCACGCAGGCGCCCCACACGTATCCCTCGAGCAGCGAATCCGCGGCGTGATCGAACGATCGCGTCTCCAGAAGCAGGCTGACCGTGATCACATCGGAGGCCAACGCGCACCAGTAGACGCTGGAGTCGGCCAGGGAAACGGTGGCGCTCCACAGCAAGCTGCAGCAGGAGAATGCGAGGAAAGCGATCACCCACCGGGCCGGCGGCATTTCCCCTAATCTGATTTGACCCGGCTGGCGATCTCCCATGGTGCAAAAGGCGACCACGCCCAGCAGCAGGAATTCGAGCGCTGCATTGATGGCCGAGCCGAGTTCCGGGTCCAGTCCGAAGGCGCGCGCCGACAGCAGCACCGTGGCGGTGCGCAGGGCCAGAAAAAACCCGGTCGCCGCCGGCAGCCATTCCGCAGAACGCCGAGGGGAAATGGCGTCTTCTCCGTTCTGGGCAATGGCGGTTTTGTTCATCGCACTGCCGGTTCCCCCGGCGCCTTACTGGCCGTACATCTCCGGAATGCCCTGGCTGCCGGCGGGGGGCAGATGGCGGAGATAGACCACAATCGACCAGAGCTCGTCGTCGCTCAGAGTTCCTTTCGAGCCCGGCATTCCGGAAGGCCAGATGCCGTTGTCGAGGATCCATTTCAGCTGGCCGTCGGTGTACTTCTGTACCTGAGGCGAGGCCAGCGACGGGATGGGCGGCGAAATGTGAGCGACGAACGGGACGCCGGTGTTCTGCCCGTCCATGCCGTGACAGGCCACGCAATAGTGTGAAAAGGCCTCTTTGCCGTCGGCCAGAGTCGCCGCGTTATCGGGCAGCGGATTCTTCGCGTTTCTGTTTCCGATCAGGATGTGGTGCTTGGCATAGGTAACGACGCGGGTTTCCAGTTCGCCGGGGGGGGTCGCCTTGCAGCCAGCCAGCCCCAGAAGCGCCGCTGCGAGCGCCACCATTGCGGTTCGCCTCATCACTCCACCACGTGCATCGTCAAGGTCATCGATCCATGGCCAGCTCCGCAAAATACCGAGCAGTGCCCCGTGAAATCGCCGGTTTGCATGGGGGTGAACGGCACCTCGGTGGTGCTGCCCGCCTTCACTTTGATATTCAGGTTCAGTTCCCGGAAGCGCAGGCCATGCGCGACATCGCGGCTTTGCAATACCAGGACCACCGGCTCACCCTTCTTCAACGTGATTTCGGTGGGTTCATAGGCGAATCGCTTTGCCACGACCACGACTTTCCGCGGGCCCGCCTGGGCGGCGAGCCGGGGTGCCGTCGACCCTGCGAAGATGCCGGCCAGGAGCATCATCAGAAACGCAATCTTCTTCATTTCCTCTCCTCGGGTTTGTTGGGTGAACCGGAGCGCGGCGAATCAACCTAGGAGTTCAGGTAGCGCAGCAAAGCCTTATAGTCCGCTTCGCTCAAACCGGCGCGCACGCGCATATGCATCGCAATCGTTCCGGAAACAGTGGGAGGGAATCCCTCCGGCGGGTTGTGGCAGCGCGAGCAGTTCTGTTCGAAGACCTGCTGGCCCCGATCGGGCGTGGCTGCCGCGCCGGTCTGCGCAGAGGCTGCATGCGCTTTGGCTCCGGAATGGCGCGGAGTCTGGCCGGTGACGATGGCCGCGGTCATGGCCATCGATCCCAGCAACAGCAGTATGTGCGACAGATGCTTCATGGTGGCTCCTTCTTCAGATCATTCGGGGTCTCTGCCACGGCCTGGCGATTCCTCGCCCAGCAGACTTTCCGGAGTGGCCGATGGCGCTCATCTGCAGACTACGGAGCGCTGAGCGCCGCTTTGTCACTCACGAGTCTTCGGTTTGTCAGCGCATTGTCGCCCAGGGACGCGCATGGAATCCGTACCCGCGATTCGCACCCGGGGGCCGGCCTGAGAGCGAGATCCGGGCTGCCAGCCCGGTTGTGCGGCAACAATTCGCTGACATTTCCGCGATGGATGGCTGACAACCGCGCCTGTTCGGGATTGATACTTTCGAATGGTTAAGGAAGGCCATTGAGACTCTTCCCGCAAACCAGGAACGCGCATCAGCCTCGCTCGGATGGCCGGTGGGCAGTCGCGGCGCGCGTTCTGGATTTCCGGGTGCGGCTCGCCCTGCTGGCACTGGTCGCGGCTCGGGTTGCAGTGGGCCTTTGCGACTTGCTGGTCGCCGCGGCGATGTATTTCCTTTTCCTCATGCTGCAGGGGCGGGGAGCAGCGGCGCATCTGCCCGGGCCGCCTTTGACGCTTCTTACCCTCGGCATTGTCACGGCAGCCCTGGTGATCGCGCGCGCGCTGATGGACAGCTCCACCGCATTTTTCGCCCTGAACCGTATTCACAAACTGCAGATCGATCTGCTCCAGCGCCTGGTGTGGGGCTACACGGAAATGAAGTGGATTCGTTTCGCGCAGCGCAACCGCAGCGAGCTCGCGAGTTTCGCGATCCACACCACGCGCGACGCGGCCGATTTCTTTCATCGGTTGGTGGAATTCGCGGCATCGATCGTCATCGTCACTTTGATGACGGCCGTGGTTGTCCGGCAGAACCCTCTGGCCGCGTGCGGTTTTGGCGTGGTTCTCGCCGCAGTCTATGTTCTCCATCGCTATGGAATTCGCTCTCCACTGCAAGCCGCGGCCGCCCGACGCGAGGACTCGCTCCTGCGGCTGCAGAAAGATCTCGCTGATCTGCTCTCATCCGGCAGGGAGGTTCGCGCGTATGGTCTGCAATCTTTTTTCTGCGAGCGCGTTGGCCGCCACGCACAGCGCCGGGCAGCCGGCGATACCACCGCGACCTTGTTGCCCCAGATGGGAAGAAGCGCGGCCGACCAGGGCGCGGTGCTTCTCTTTCTCGTCCTCATTGTGATCGTGCAGTTGCACCACGGCGACGTCGATCGCACGCTCGCGCTGCTGGCCTTTTACTTTGTTCTTTCCCGCCGGCTGCTGCCGCTCATCAGCCAGATTGCATTCATGGCCGGAGAGATGGAATCCTCGTGGGAGAACGTACGCATCATCGATGGCGAGCTCCAGGAGTGCTCGCTGTATCGCGCTCCGGAAGCCCTGGTATGTCTGCCTCGGTCCGGCTATGCAGTGGAGTTTCAGGGGGTGTGTTTTTCCTGGCGGGCCGACGCGCCGATCCTTGAGGATGTGGACTTCCATCTCCGCCACGGCGAGGTCGCGATCCTCCACGGACGCTCGGGTATTGGAAAGAGCTCGCTGCTGAACCTCATCGCCGGGATCAGCGAGCCGCAGCGCGGAATGGTCCGAGTGGATCGCCGCGCCCTTGCTTATGTTCCCCAGGAAGTACAGCTGCTCGATGATTCGATTCGCAACAACCTGCTTTTCGGTTTGCGTGGCCGATCCGATGAGGAACTGATGCAGGCGCTTTATTCCGCCCGCCTCGCGGGCTTCGTCTCGGCCCAGCCGCGGGGGCTGGATGCGAATGTAGGCGACAATGGCGCGTTGCTCTCCGGCGGCCAGCGGCAGCGCCTTGGCCTTGCGCGGGCGCTGGTCCGCCGAAGTTCCATCCTGCTGCTCGATGAGGCGACATCGGCACTGGATGAAAGCGGCGAGCAGCAGATTCTCGAAACACTCAGCGCTTCCGGCAAGACGATCCTGCTGGTTACGCACCGGGTTTGCACCCGCGCTTTTGCCTCGCGGGTGCTACACCTGCGCGATGCGCGGCTGTTCGACGAATACGCTCATTCGGAATGCACCTGACCCCTGCGGAACAAAGAAGTCTTCTCCGGATGGGGGCCGCTGGCCCGAAGCCGTTTCCAACGCCGCGCCTCCACCAGAAAACGCAGCCCCTCTCGCAGATGGAAGCGGAGGCGGAAAGCGAGAAACTGCAGTTCGGCGATTCCGCGCCGCATCCGCTGCCGCAGCGAAGTGCGCGGAATGGGAGGCAGCATACGGCGGGGAAAGCGCAGAGGAATCAGGCGCCGTGTCCGGTGCAATGAGTCCTTTCCCGGCAACTCCCGCAGGGCTTCCTCCAGCAGCAGATAAAGCTTGGTTCCGGGTACATCGGCGAGAACTGCCTTGCGGCCATATTGTTCGGCCCACTGTCGGACTCCAGGCGCAAGCTGGTCCACCGTCCATACGTTCAGCTGGGGCGGCGAGAAACTTCCCAACAAGGCGTTGGCCAGCAGGGTCGAGAGGCCGAGTGCGGTGGCTGCATCCGGGCGCTCGTTTGCCAGGGTGCGGACCTCGCTCCAGAAGACAGAGTCGTTTCGCCGGGCTCTCACGAAATGCCGGTATTCCAGCAGCCAGGAGACGCGCGTGTGCTCATTGCGCAAATGTCCCAGCAGATGGAGGCCTTGTCCGATCAGCTGATCGGCCGGTGCGAGGCAGGGAAACGGCCGGCCCTCCCACGACCACGTCGCCAGACGGGCGAGGCGGGGATCTGGCGCCGCCGCTGCGCCGGCCATATGCAGTTCCGCTGACGGTCGATAGCGGGCCTGGTACTGGCCCGCCAGCGACTTGCGGATCCAGCTCCCGCTGCGGAACTCGAGGCTGTGCGGGGTCGCCCCCGTGAGTTTGTAGCCCTGGGTTTCCAGCAGCGCTCGGGCTGCGGTCAGATCGGCTGGAGCGACCAGAAAATCGAAGTCCGACTGATGCCGCAGGGAAAGATCCGGGCAGGAGTCGGGATAAGCGGTGAAGCCCTTCAGATTGACATAGTGGATGCCGGCGGAGTGGAAGGATTGATTGATGGCGCAAAAGTCCCGCAGCATCTCCGCAAGCCGCTTGCGGTTTTCGCCCATCTTGTATTGCAGCCTGGCCAGCAGAGCGGGGTCGACGGCGCCCTCGAGCCTGCGGGTGTGCGCCACCTCAGCGAAATAGAGGGCGAGGCCGCTGGTATCCAGCCAGGACTCGGTGCGCGCCCACTGCTCCGGCGCAAAGGCGGACAAGCGGCGGAGCGCCTCATCCCGTGGCGCCGAAAAGCTCGCCACAATCGCAGCCACCAGTTGCGGGTGGCTCCTGCTAACCCAGCCCATCGCTCATTCCTTTCGCCCTCGCGTGCGCCTTCTGCTTCCGGAGGCCTCGCCGAGACTATTCTTCGCTCCAGCGTGCCGTCTGCCTGGGGCGAGGGGAAAGGCAGGGGAAGGTGAGGCCGGGAGCTGTCATTTGCCCTTCCAGGCTGGAAACAGGAAGCGATATACGATTCCGGTTTCCCAGATATTCGTGTTCTGCGTGGGGGAGAACTGGCGCGAGTAACTGGTCAGGATGCGGGTGTTGTGGGGCAGGTTATAGTCCAGGCCAAAATCGACCCGTTGGGTATTGACCAGCGGCACGCTGTCGCTCACGATCGTGTCGCGGCGGAAGCTTTGCTGCATGCGGAAGACTGGTTCCAGCCGCCCCACCCAGCTGTTTAGTCCGCCGAAGGCCGGGGTGCGATAGTCCGCTTCCACCCAGTAACCCTGGGCGTGATGACCTCTGGCGAATTCCGAACGCAGACGAAAGGCGGTGTGGGCAGGCTCCCACCACAGATGCCCGCCGTAGAAATTTTCACGGGTTCCCTGCAGCAGGCGGTCATAGGAGAGGCCTGCCTCCAGCCTCTGCGGGGGAAGATACAGGCTCACGCGTCCGCCGGAAGAGCGCTCGGAATTGAATTGCGGGTTTCCGCTGCGCGCGGAAAACCACCCGTTATAACTGACGGAGTAACTTCGGCGCGCGATGGCCGAGCCGCTCAGCATTCCACCCACGCCCGTGCCTGATGCCAGGGTTCCGAGGCCCGCGATGATGGGGGCGTCCTGCAGGTTTTCAATCCAGATTTCCGACAGCCGATCGTTATAGGTATTAAACGGGAGCAGGAAACTACCGCCCACGACCGTAACATGCGAAGTAGCCAGATAGTCTCCCTGCAAATAGATGAAGCTAGCCGCGTGCGAGTGGTCGTAGCCCTGCGAACCGTTGGGGAAGAAGTCCTCCAGCAGAATCCCGCGGGACTCGATCAGCAGGCGGTGGGTGATGGGAGCGGCGATCAGCGGCTCGATGTGCGGTTGATAGGATGTGTTCCCGCCATTTGTGCCGGTGAAGAAACCCACACCGCCCGAGAGCAGGGGCAGCGCGTCCTGTCCGGCTGCCGGCCGGACGGCACAAAGGAGGGCGAATACGACCAGAGCGCACTGAAAGATCCGGACCCGGGAGATGAACGGAGACAGCGATGTTCGATGTGGCATAGAAGCCACATTAGCGGCCGCTGCCAGGGACAATGTCTTCGGATCTTCTGCCCTTTGTCAAACCATTGTCATTCTTATTGGTTGCGACAGAAAAAGAGCTTGCTCGGCGATAAGCTGGCGTGGTGTTCACGGGAATTGTTCAGGCAACTCCAAAAATTCCACGTCTGAATCGCGGCGGCGGCGACGCGGCCGCCGGTGAAGGCTGTCTCACTGCACCTGACCGGGAACCGCCGCTTCTCTCTGAAGATCCTGGCGGGTGCGCGCTGGTTCAGGTTCCTGTCGATGCCTCGCGCGTTCCGGGCAAACCATGAGCCAACCGGTTGCCATCGCTGTTGTTGGTTCCGGGTATGTCGGCCTGGTTGCGGCCGCGTGTTTCGCTGAGATGGGGCACCGAGTGGTGTGCGTCGACAACGATCGTGCCCGAGTCGACATTCTCCGCGAGGGCGGCGTTCCGATCCACGAGGAGTATCTTCCCGAGTTACTCAGCGGGCGGCGACCGAACCAGGTGGAGTTCACGACCGACCTGAGATCGGCGGTCCGCATGGCCCAGGCGGTCTTTATTGCGGTAGGAACGCCGCAGAGCCGGACGGGCAGTGCGGATCTCTCCTGTGTCGATGCGGTTGCCCGCGAGGTCGCACGGTCGATCGAAAGCCACACAGTGATCGTCGAGAAGAGCACGGTACCGGTATCCACGAACGAAGGCATCCGCCGCGTTATGGAGCGCAGCGGCGCGCCGCATCATCTTTTTGACGTCGCGTCGAATCCGGAATTTCTGCGCGAAGGTACGGCGGTGGTTGATTTTCTGCACCCCGATCGCATCGTGATCGGCGCCGACGCGAGGGGCACTGCTCAGTTACTGAGGCAGATCTACGAGCCCCTGGCTCTGGGCGAGTATTATCGCTCCCCCCATGCCGTGCCCGGCCCGCGCAGCGACTGCGATCCGCCGCCGCTGCTGGTGACGTCCACCAAAGCCGCGGAACTCATCAAACACGCTTCCAATGCGTTTCTGGCGACCAAGATCTCTTTCGTCAATGTGGTGGCGAATATTTGCGAAGCCGCCGGCGTCGACGTCGAAGAAGTCGCGCAGGGAATCGGCATGGACACTCGCATCGGGGGGAAATTCCTGCGGGCGGGCCTGGGCTATGGCGGCTCCTGTTTCCCCAAGGATGTGGCGGCCTTTCGCCATGTGGCCGAACAAATGGGCGTGGATTTCTCTCTGCTGGCGGAGGTGGAGAGAATCAATCAGGAGCAGAAGCGTCGCTTCTTCCAAAAAGTGCGTTCGGCGCTCTGGACGTTACCGGGCAGGAGACTCGGCGTACTGGGGCTGGCCTTCAAGGGGGGCACCGACGATGTTCGCGAATCCCCCGCTCTCGAGATCGTTAAGCAACTGATCGGCGAGGGCTGCACGATTGCCGCGTGCGATCCGGCGGCAGCGCATCATGCGCGCGAGGTCATTCCGGAAGGGCGCCAGATGCAATATGTGAGCGATCCCTACGCCGCGGCCCAGGATGCCGACGCGCTGCTGATCCTCAATGACTGGCAGGAATTCGCCGAACTGGATCTGAACAGGCTGCGAACTGCTCTGCGATATCGGATTGTCGTCGACGGACGCAATTTGTATACGCCGGCCAGAATGCAGGCTGCCGGCCTCACTTATTTGAGCGTGGGACGCCCGTTGCAGCCCGAGAACGGGATCGGGCTGCAACCTGGCGGGGTGTCTGCGGGGCAGCGACGGTTGGCGCGCAATCGACGGTAAAGGCCAGGGCTGTCGCCGGTAAAGATGCACGCGTGGCGGAGCCTGCCGCAATCAGCGTGCTGGCAGGGACTCGCGACTATTCATAGCGGAGTGCGGTGAGCGGGTCGATACGCGCCGCTCTGCGTGCCGGCAGGTAACCGGCCAGCAGCCCTGCCAGGATCAGAACCGCGACCGCTGCCGCCATGCTGACCGGATCGTTTCCCGTCAGCCCGTACAGCAGCTTGCCCACCAGCCGGCCGCCGGCGAGCGCTGCCGGCAGGCCGATCGCGATTCCACAGAGAACCAGAATCATGATCTCGCGCATGACCTGCCATGCCACCGCCGAGCGCCTGGCGCCCAGCGCCATGCGGATGCCGATCTCCCCGGTTCGCCGTCCCACCAGATACGACATCACGCCGTAGATCCCGATGCAGGAAAGAAAGACCGCGACCAGGGCGAAGAAGGCGGACAGTTCCGCGATCAGCGTCTCGTTCGTGTAGGAGCGCGCCACCTGTTCGCTCAGCGTGCTCACATCGCTGATGGGCAGGCTCCGGTCAACCGCATGGATGGCCTGCTGCACTCCCTTCGAGACTGCTGCCAGGTCCCCGGAATAGCGAACCTCGAAATCCCCAAATCCCCATGCGCGCTGGGTGTAGGGCATGTAGTCGATGTATTTGGTTGGCTCGGCGAGATCCCCGACCTTCACATCCTGTGCCACGCCGATGACCTGGTATTGGGTCGGGGTTTCGCCGTTGTCGGTCGAGCCAATAATATAAGTGCGGCCAATGGGCGAGCCGGCCGGGAATAGCTGACGGGCCATATGTTTGCTGATGATCGCCACCTGCTGCGAGCTCGGCGTATCCTGCGGCCCGAATGAACGCCCCGCCATCAACGGAATCTGCATGGTCCGGAAGTAGTCGTCGCCGATAATATTGTGCCGGACGTTTATGTCGTTGCGCACCGGCATGCCGGGGACGGTGATGGAACTGTTCCAGCTGCCCTCATGAAACCTGAAGGCGGAGAAGCTGGCGGCCCGGACGCCGGGAATTGCCTCAACGCGCGCTTCGATCTCATGGAAGAACGCAGTCTCGCGCGGATCGTTGTCCTTAAAAGTCTTGCTGTCAGAGTCGATGCTGAGCGTCAGTACGTGGTCGGGGTTGAAGCCTGTTTTGACGTGATTCAGGTTGATGAGGGTCCGCTGAAACAAGCACGCGCCGACCATCAGCAGCAGGGAGATGGCCACCTGCGAGACCACCAGAACCCTGGCCAGCGGGGTGCGTCCGGTGGCGGCTGAGCCTCCGCGGCCGCTCTTCAGGCTCTCCGTCAGCTGCAGCCGGGTTGCGCGCAGGGCAGGGAGGGTTCCGAAGAGCAGCGCGGTGCAGATGGTGACGGCGCAGGTGAAGGCCAGCAAATGCAGGTTCAGGCTGACGTTCAGCGGAAGCGTCTCCGCGCCGTGGGAGATCATGCGCAGCAGGATGCGGTTGGCGGCCAGCGCAAAGCCGATGCCGAGCGCTCCGCCGGCCAGGGCCAGCACCAGGCTCTCGGTGAGCAGCTGGCGGATGATCCGCATGCGCCCGGCTCCCAGCGCCTGGCGTACGGCGAGCTCGCGGGCCCGTGCGGTAGAGCGCGCCAGCAGCAGGTTGGCGATGTTCGCGCAGGCGATGAGCAGAACCAGGGCCACGATGGCCATGAGAACCTTCAGCGGCTCGGAGTATGCATTGCGCAGATCGGAGAGGCCGCGCGCCATGCTCTCCAGTTGCAGGTGGGTTTGGTTCAGGTGGGCAAGGTTGTCTTGGGTCAGGTGCGCGTCGGGAAAGCTGAGCAGGATGGAGCGGAAGAGCACGTTGGCATTGGCCGTCGCCTGCTCCATGCTCACGCCGGGCTTGAGGCGTCCGAGGATGTAGAGGGTTTCGGCGAAGTCGTCCTTGTACCTGCCCCAGTGCGGCGGAATTAGCCCGGCCATCGACAGCGGCGCCCAGGCATCCGGGAGCTCGCCGACCCTTGTTCCGAAGAACTCCGCGGGGGCGACGCCGACAATCTGGTAGACCACGTCGCCAAGTTTGAGGGTATGGTGCAGCACGCCGGGATCGCCGCCCAGATCGCGCTTCCAGAAGCTGTCGCTGATGACCACGACGGGATGATCGCCTTCGCTCGAATCGTCCGCTTCGTCGATAGCGCGGCCGATCTGCGCTTCCACGCCCAGGGTCCGGAAGTAGGTTCCGGAGACGGTCTGCACGTTCAGCAGCTCCGGCTCGCTGCGATCGTCAACGAAACCATGGACACCGTTGACCATGCTGAAATAGGCGGCGGTGTCAGAAAAAACAGCATTCTTGCGCCGAAACTCGCGATAAAACGGATAGGAATACAGCTCCGTGCAGGCAAAGCTGGCGGTGATCCCCGACCAGTTCTCCACGCCCAGCTTCACCAGTTGCTGCGGATCCTTTACCGGGAGCGTCCGCAGCATCACCGCGTTGAGGAAGCTGAAAATGGCGGTGTTGGCGCCGATCCCGAGGGCCAGAGAAAGAAGCGCGATGACGGTTACGCCGGGGGTGCGGAGCATGGAGCGAATCCCGTATCCGGCATCCTGGAACAGGGTCTCGAGCCACTCCCAGCCCCACGCTCTCTGGCTTTCTTCGCGGAGACGGGTGGTGTTGCCGAAGCGCCGCAGCGCCGTGCGGCGAGCAGAGTCGGCATCCGCTCCGGCGGCCATCTGCTGGTCGCGCCGCAACTCGAGGTGGAGCCGCATTTCTTCGTCGAGGTCGCGCTGGAAACGGCCCCGGTGGAACAGCATCTGTAACCGTCGCTTCAGTTCTCCGGCCAGGCTCATGGTTCCTCCTCAGGCGGTTTCCAGAACGCGGGCGATTGCGCCCATCACCCGCTCGAACTGCGAGAGCTCGATGCCCAGCTGTTTTCGCCCGGCAGCGGTGATGGTGTAGTAGCGGGCGCGGCGATTGCCTGCGGTCACGCCCCACTCGGCCAGCACCCACCCCTGGATCAACATTCGCTGGAGGGCAGGGTAGAGCGAGCCCTCTTCCACCTGCAGTACTTCGTCCGAGCAGCTCAGGATTGATTCCGCGATTTCGTAGCCATGCAGTCGTCCGCGGCCGGCGAGCGTTTTCAGGATGAGCAGGTAGAGGGTGCCGGGCGGGATTTCGTCGCGGTTTCTGTCCGCAGCCGATTTACGACGGATCAACGCAGCCATGGTGCTCCTCCGTGCCGCTGACATAGAGAAACTATGCCAGTGTGCCCGGGAAGCTGTCGCTTGTCAAGCAGGGGAGTCGAAGCCCGGTCCATCTTTGCAGGGATCAACCGGGTTATTCGCTGCGCAGGGCTTTCATGGGGTCGGTGCGGGCGGCCGCGCGCGCGGGGAGAAGGGCCGCAGCCACGGTTAGCAGCGCCAGCAGCAGCGTTACTGCGACGAAGGTCAGCGGATCGTCGGGCGCGATTCCGAAGAGCAGCGCAGAAAAGAGGTGAGTGAGTCCGAGCGCGGTAGGAATTCCCACCGCGAGGCCGAGCAGCGCAAGCTGTGCCGACTCCCGCAGGACCAATTGCCGAATGGCGGCGGGCGAAGCTCCCATGGTCATGCGCACGCCGATCTCGCGCGTGCGGCGCGAGACTGAGAAGGACACCACGCCGTAGATGCCGATGGTCGCGAGCAACAGGGCCATGCCGCCGAATCCGCCGAGAAGCAGGGTGCGGAAGCGAGGCCACGCGAGCGACGTATGCAGCGCTGCGGGGAGCGATTCGATTTCCGTCACGGGCAGATTGCTGTCGATGGCGTGGGTTTCGGCGCGAATAGCTTCGCCCACTGCCGCCGTGCTGAGGCCGCTGCGTACCACCACTTCGCCGCCCCACAAGGGCGCCTGGGCGAAGGGAACATACATCACCGGGCCGGGAGCCTTGGCGAGAGACACGTCGCGGATGTCGGACACGATGCCAATGATGGTCCGGGAGACATTTCCGTTGGGCGGAAATCCAAACATGAGACGGCGGCCCAGCGGGTTCTGGTGGGGAAAGTAGCGGCGGGCCAGGGTTTCGCTGATGACCGCGACCGGAGGCGTGGAGGCCGAGTCATCGGAGGAGAAGAGTCGGCCGCGTACCAGGGACATATCCATCACCCGAAAGTATTCCGGACTGGCGGACACGAAGTCGGCGGTGTCGGACTGGCCCGCGGCGAGGGGCGGATTACCAGGGATGGCAAAGGGAAGGCTGACGGCGTTGTCGAGAATGGGCAGGGGAATGGCAAGCGCGGTCTGCTGCATTCCCAGCCGGGCGTGCAGGCGGGTCAGCAGATCGTTGGCGAAGGCGGTCCATTGCTCGGGGCGAGAGTACTGGAAGCGGGGCAGCGAGATCTCGGCCTTGACGAGATGGTCGGCAGTGAAGCCGGGCCCGGTCGAGAGCAACCGGGCAAAGCTGCGCAGCAACAGGCCCGCGCCGACCAGGAGAATTGCCGCGAGAGCAATCTCGCCGGCTGCGAGCAGGTTGCGCGCGCGCCGCGACCCTCGGGTTTCGCCGGCGCCGCCACCGCTGCGAAGGCTGGATTGCGGATCGGATCGCGCCGCGGAAAGGACCGGCGCGAGGCCGAAGGCCAGCGTCGAGGCAAGGGAGAGCGCCAGTGCGAAGCCCAGAACCGCTGCGTCGACGTGGATAGTGTGGAGGCGGGGCAGATCGGAGGGCAGCAGGAGGACCACAACAGGAACGCTGCGCCAGGCCAGCAGCGCACCCGCGGCGCCGCCCAGCACGCCGAGGAGGGCGTTTTCGGTGAGCAACTGGCGGGCGATGCGGCCGTGGCTGGCGCCGAGCGCGATGCGGACGGCAATTTCTTTAGACCTCGCCGTGGCCTGGGTGAGCAGCAGATTCGCGATATTGGCGCAGGCGATGGCCAGCACCAGACCGACGGCGCACAGCAGCAGGAGCAGCGGCGGCCGCAGGTCACCGACGATGATCTCCTGCAGCGTTTGCACGTTTACCGTCCACCCACGCTCAGCGGGAAACTGCTGCGCGAGTCCGGTGGTGAATGCCTGCATCTCGGCCCGCACGCGATCGAGCGTGATCCCCGGCTGGAGGCGGGCGATGATGGGAACCCAATGGGTTTGCGGTGGACGCGTGAGCCAGTGGCCGAAGAGCGGATCCTGCAGCAGAGGGATCCACACCTGCTGCGGCTGGCTGAAGAAGGGCGTTTGAAAACTTGCCGGCATGATGCCGACGACGGTGTAGGCGCGCTGGTCGAGGGTGATGGGGGCGCCGACGATGCGCGGGTTGCCGCCAAAGCGGCTGCGCCACAGGTCCTCGCTCAGCACCACGACGGGCGCTGCTCCCGGGCGGCCGTCGGGGTCGAGCAGCGCGCGCCCCAGCAGCGGCTTTGTGGGAAAGACGGAAAAGAATCCGGGGGTCACGGCGATGGTGCTCATGTCCGCCGGCTCGCCCTGCCCGGTCAGGGTGAGCGCATGACCGGCCAGGCCGGCGATGGCTGCGAATGTCTGGTGGCGCTGCTGCAGATCGAGAAACGAAGACCAGGAGATGCCCACGCCGGTGATGGCGGTGGCACGCTGGTCCTCGCTGATGCTCACCAGCTGTCCGGGATGGTCGTAGGGAAGGGGGCGCAGCAGAATCGCGTGGACCACCGAGAAGATGGCCGCGTTCGCACCGATGCCCAGCGCGAGCGTGAGCACCACGACCGCTGCGAAGCCAGGAGCATTCCACAGCCGGCGCCAGGCGTAGGCGGTGTCCTGCGCGAGGAGTTCGAGGAAGGGAAGCACCTCTTCGCGGTGAACCTGGTCCTGGGTGGCGGCCACTCCTCCCAGCTTCAGCAGAGCCTGGCGCCGGGCTTCCAGAGGGGACATTCCCGCGCGGAGGTTGTCTTCAATCTGGAGCGCGAGATGCTGGGTGAGTTCTTCGCGCAAACGCACATCGCCGCGGCGGCGGGTAGCAAAGTTCCGAAGCCGTATAAGGAACCGGCGGAATGCTCTCATCTCGGATCCTCCTCGCGGATGCGCAGGATGCTCGCGGCCGTCATTTTGGTTACCCACAGCAGAATGCCACAACTCCATTGGGTTGGCAACAGGGAAGCATCCTGCTGGTCTGCGGGCAGGCGGGGAGAATCATGCCGGAACGGCGATGGCTCCGGGCAGATCGCTGACAACCAATCCGACGTGCTCCGATGATGGCGGGGGCGCGCGACGGTACTTTGCGCCGGAAGCCGGGCGAGTCCTGGGAGAGCGGCAGGGCCAGCCAGAAGAACGAGGGCTTTGCCGCCTGTCCGCTTCCGCTACATGGTTGCTCTCCCCCGCTTCTCAGTCGGCGGAGTTTGCACCGGGCGTAGATTCGTCGAGGCCATTGCCGCGCGGATCGGGCTTGACGGTGACAGGTTGCGTATAGGTCTGGCCGTCAACGGTCAGGCGCACGGTGTAGTCTCCGGGAGCCAGCGCCACCGGGCTGCGGCGGAAGCCACGAGTACGGGGTGCGGGTTTCACGACACCCGAGCAGGCATCGTGCGGACGCTCCGCCACTGGACCGAAGAAGCGCGGCTGCGGCAGATCCAGCGCGTAGCGGTGCATGCCCGGCTGCGCGGAAGGCGGCAGCTGCGCGGGCTTCTCCCAGATGGCCTCGACGTTGATCTTCTCGGTATCGATGGGCGTCACCGGGGTGTCGCTGGCGGCGCAGGCGCGTACCTGGCCTTCGCGGTCCACCAACTCCAGTTTGAAGGGCTGCGCGGGCGCGGATTTGAGCCAGTAGTAGGCCATCACGCCGGGGAGGGGATTCTCCTCGGTCGGCTCTTCGTGGGGAAGGGGGGTGCCGTCCTGGCTGCTGGCGGGAACGGCGAGCGCGTCGCCTGGCTTGAACAGATACGCGCTGCCGGAGAGAATCTGGCTGCCCTTTTCCGCGATCTGGCGCAGGGAGCTCATCTGATCCATGACCCAGAAGCCGCGGCCATGGGTAGCGATATCGAGATCGTCGCCGTGCACGATGATGTCGCGGACCGAGGTGACGGGCATGTTGTTCTGCAGCGGCTGCCAGTGATCGCCGTCGTCGAAAGAGACGTAGACGCGCAGCTCGGTAGCGGCGTAGAGCAGGCCTTTGGTGACCGGGTCTTCCTTCACCGAGTTCACGTACGCGCCTTCAGGAATGCCGTTGACGACGTTCTGCCAGGTCTTGCCGCCATCGTGGGTGCGATAGATGTACGGCATGTTGTCGGCGAGGCGATGGCGATCGACCGAGGCATAGGCGGTGTTGGCGTCGAAGTGTCCAGCCTCGACCTGGGAGACTTTGCTCCAGGGGGTCATCTCGGGCGGCGTGACGTTGTCCCAGGTTTTGCCGTCGTCGCGGGTCACCTGGATCAGGCCATCGTCGGTGCCTGCCCACACAGTGGTCGCGCTGAGCGGCGAGGGGCCGATGGTGTAGACCACGCCGAAGCGATTCGTCATGGCCTCGTCAATGTCCTTCGCAGTGACGGGATCGAGGTTCGCGGGAACCGGCGGATTGAGGCGGGTGAGGTCGGGACTGATCTTCTCCCACGTTTTGCCGCGATCGCGGGTGCGGAAGACAAACTGATTCGAGTAGTAGAGCGCGCCGTCGGCCTGCGAGAAGACTTCAGGCAGCGTCCAGGTTTTGCGGTCGGGATCGTTGGGATCGGCAGGCGGGAGCTTGCCGCCCAGCGAAGCCTGCACGTTCAGCGCCTGGTTGCAGCGCCCGGCTCCGGCGCCGTAGAGGATGTTGGGCTCAGTGGGATCGGGGACGACGGTGTCGCTTTCGCCGGCCAGGCAAATCGGCTCCCAGTTGCGGAAGTTGAGAATGCCTTCCTTCGACCAGGTGCTGACGCGCACCGCGCCGCTGTCCTGCTGCGCGCCATAGAGGTAATAAGGAAACTGATTGTCGGCGGCGACGTGATAGATCTGCGCGGTGGGCTGGTTATACCAGGTGCTCCACGTCTTGCCGCCATCCACGCTGACCACGGTGCCCTGATCGCTGGAGAGCACCATGCGGTTGCCGTCGCGCGGATTCACCCAAAGCTGGTGGTAGTCATCGCCGCCGGGTGCGCTCTTGATGGGGGTGAAGGTCTTGCCGGCGTCGGTCGTCACATAGGTGCCGGTGTTGATAACGTATGCCTTGTCCGGGTTGAGGGGATCGACGGCAACGTTTTCGAAATACCAGCCGCGCCCCCACAGGCGGTTTTCAGAATTGACCTGACGCCACGTGGCACCCGCGTCGTCGGACAGGTATACACCGCCTTTCGGCGTTGGACGTTTGGTGGCCTCGGGACCCTCGCGCAGCGGCGGCGCCACACTTGCACCCACGTCGTCGACTACGGCCCACAGGCGATTAGGATTGCTGGGCGCGACGGCAATACCGATCTTGCCGACATAATTGTCGTCGGGCAGGCCGCCGCTCAGCCTGGTCCAGCGATCGCCGCCGTCGGTGGACTTATAGAGTCCGCTGCCGGGCATATAGGAAGGCGCATAGACAGACCATGGCGGACGGCGCGTGGCCCAGAGCGAAGCGTAGAGCACACGCGGATTTTTGGGGTCGATGGCAATGTCGATAGCGCCGACGTTGTTGGGATCGGAGGTGTTGAACAGGACCTTCTTCCAGTGCAGGCCGCCGTCGGTGGAGCGATAGACGCCGCGCTCCGGGTTGGCATCGTAAGCGTGGCCCAGGGCTGCGACATACACGCGATTCGGATTGTCGGGATCGACGACCACGCGGCCGATGTGCTGGGTTTTCTCGAGACCGATCGGCGACCAGGTTTTGCCGGCGTCGGTGGATTTGAACATGCCGATGCCGTAGGAATGCTGGGCGCGAATGTCCGGCTCGCCGGTGCCCACGTAGACGATGTCAGGATTCGAGGGAGCAACGGCGATGGCCCCGATGGAGCCGATGGGGATTCCCCTGTCGCCGATCGGAGTCCAGGTGCGTCCGTCATTCTCCGTTTTCCAGACGCCGCCGCCCACTGACCCCATATAGAAGGTGTCGGGTTCACTGGCAACGCCGGCGACGGCGAAGGAGCGGCCGCCGCGCATGGGGCCGACATCGCGCCACTGCAGGCCCTGGAGCAGGCTCTCGGGATAGGGGCCGCCGGAGGATGGCTCCTGCGCGGCGAGCGAAAGCGCGAAGAAAGCAGCGAGGCCCAGGGTGAGAACGGAAATGGACCAGCCACGACGCAAACCCATGAAGAGGCTCCTGTCAGCGAGAAAAATGGGGATTGAAACGAAGATTCACCTTAGCACGTTGCCTGCGGTCCGTTCTCCTGATGCAGGCTGCCGGCCCCCCGGCGGAGGGCCGGCATCTTTGCTGTGGGTTACGGCTGCACCGGCTCCCCTGCCACCACGCCGGTCAGCTTGTGATCGGTCATGGAGCGATTGAAGGCCGGCACATCGGTTTTGAGAAAGTCGTTGAACTTCGCGAGCGCTGCCTCGTACTCGGGCCGGAGCAACTTCATCTGGTCGAGCATGGCGGCGGTGGGCGCACCGTCTTCGCCCTCGAAACCGCCGCTCAGCGCGAGCAGGTGTTCGTGGATCATGTCGGGCACGCGGAGCGTGGATTCAGCGGCGCCGGGGTTGCTGGTGATCACCGCCTGGGCGGCTTTCATCTGCTTCTCGAGGGAGTCGATCGCGTCACCCACCGCCTTCTCGTCGGGTGTGCCTTTGACCACGACGCGCAGCGCGCCGATCTGGGCGTTGATGGCGTCGATGCGGTTCAGGGCAACGTCAAGCTGGGAGACTTCGTGCAGGATCGCTTCGGAATCGCGATAGCGCTCCTCGATGCCGGCCTTATCCGCGTGAGCTGCCGGATCCTCGACGACGTTGAGCTTCCCGGTCATCGTCTTGCCGTCGATGGTCAGCTTCGCCGTGTAGGTTCCAGGAGGAACAACAGCGCCTGCGCGCGGTCCTTTAAGGAACGATTTGCCAGCTTCCCAGCGCACCGGGCCATCCGCGCGCAGATCCCAGGTAAAGCGCTGCAGGCCTTCCTGAGTGGGGACCCATGGGGTTTCTTTCGGGGCTTCAGGATTGGCCGCCGCTCCAGTGGCCTTCGGAGGAGGCTGCTGTTGTGTCTGCGAGGACGCAGGCGGCTGCGCGGGCTTCGCCTCCTGCTGCTCGGGATGCGCTGCTTCGGCCGGCGGCTGCGCGCCCGCGGCGGGCGGGAGGTCGCCTTCTTCCGGCGGAGCTTCGCCGCGCTCGAGCGGATGCGTGCCTTTCAGTGTGCGCACCACGTGGCCCTCGGCATCGGTGATGACGAGCGTGCCGGGCTCCTTCACGTCGTGGGCAACAAAGTAGCTGAGCGTTGCGCCGTCGGGAGGATTCTTCCCATAGAACGCGCCATCGCCCAGGGCTTCCACCTGGGACCAGCCCCAGAAACGGACGGCGTCAGGCAGGGCGAAGAGATGCGCGGCTTCCTGGCCGATCTCCGGCGTGAACTTCTGGAAGGGGGTCAGGTCGTCGAGAACCCAGATGGACCGGCCGTGCGTACCGACGACGAGCGAGTTCTGCTGCGCGTCGAGGGCGATGTCGTAGACCGAGGCATTGGGCAGGCCGAGGCCGAAGAGATACCAGTGGTCGCCGGCATCCCAGGAAACGTAGAGGCCGTTTTCGAGGCCCGCGTAGTAGAGGCGCGAATTACGCCGATCGCGGCGGACGACGTGAGCGTAGACGCCGCCCGGCAGATTGCCGGCAATCGAGGTCCAGGTGGCGCCGTAGTCGGCGGTGCGGAAGAGATAGGGTTTGAAGTCGCCGCTGAAGTGGCGATCGACGGCAATACAGGCTTCGCCGGGGTTGTCGGGAGCGACGTCAATCGACTCGATGCGGCCCCACTCCGGCAAATTGGGAAGGTTGGCGGTTACATTTTTCCAGGTGGCGCCGCCGTCGCGAGTCACCTGCACCACACCGTCGTCGGTGCCGACCCAGATCACTTTCGCATCGCTCTCGGCGGGCGTGACGCTGAGGATTGCGTCATAGACTTCGGCGCCGGAGTTGTCCTTCATGACCGGGCCGCCGGAGGACTGCTGCTTGGTTTTGTCGTTGCGGGTCAGGTCGGGGCTGATCGGCTTCCAGGTGCGGCCGCGATCCTCGCTTTTGAAGAGCACGTTGCCGCCGGCGTAGAGCACCTGCGGATTTTGCGGGGACACGGCGAAGCCTGCATCCCAGGCGAAGCGATACGGCAGGTCGGCGACGCCTGCGCCGGAGATATCACGCGGGTAGGGCTCCATATCCTGGCTTTGCCGGGAAGCGCGGTCCCAGGTGGCCCAGACGCCGTTCTGGGTGCTGTTGTAGAACAGGTCGGGGTTGTCCGCGGCCTGAATGGCGAACATGCCGTCGCCGCCATTCAGCGTGAACCACATGCGATCCAGAATGCCGGAGGGGTCCTTGCTGCGCGCCGGTCCGCACCAGGCGCTGTTGTCCTGCAGGCCGCCGCAGACGAGATAGAACGGACCGCTGCCGGGGCTGACGTGATAGAACTGCCCGATGGCGAGGTTGTGGACGAAGGCCCAGTGCCCGGCGTTGTCGGTCGACATGGCCACCCCGCCGTCGTTGCCCTCGATGATCCGGCCGCTGCCCTCGGGATCGATCCAGATCGCGTGGTGATCGCCGTGGATCTGGTGAGCGATAGCGTGGAAGCTCCGGCCGCCGTCCTTCGATTCCATCATCTCGTTGGAGAGAGCGATGACGTGGTTCGGATCTTTGGGATCGACGGCGATGTGGGAAAAGTAGAAGGCGCGCACATCGACTTCCTGATCTTTGCTGACCATGTCCCAGTGCTCGCCGGAATCGTCGGAGCGCCACAGCACGCCCTCGTCGGAGCCGATGACGGCGTAGACGATGTTGGGTTCGCTGGGGGCGATGGCCAGTCCGATGCGAGTTACGGGTTTCTCCGGCAAGCCGTGGCCGCTGAGGCGGCGCCACGTGGTGCCGCCGTCGATGGATTTGTAGATCGCGTCTTCGGGTCCGCCGTCGGAGTAGCTCCACGGGGTGCGGCGGTAGCGATAGGCGCCGGCAAAGAGGATCTGCGGGTTCTCGGGATTCATCGCGAGATCGGAGATGCCGATCGCGGGTCCGAGGTAGAGCACCTTTTGCCAGGTGGCGCCGCCGTCGGTGGTGCGATAGACGCCGCGGTCCTCGCTGTCGGCCCAGGGGCTGCCCATGGCGGCGACGAGCACGGTATCGGGGTGGTGCGGATCGATGACGATGCGGGAGATCTGGAAGCTCTGCTCGAGGCCCAGGTGCTTCCAGTGCGCGCCGCCGTCGGTGGACTTGTAAATTCCATCGCCAAACGACACATCGTTGCGGACGTTGGCTTCGCCGGTGCCGGCCCAGATCACGCCGGGGTTCACGGGATCGACGGCCAGCGCGCCGATGGAAAGAACGTCCTGATGCTGGAAGAGAGCCTTCCAGGTAACGCCGCCGTCGTCGGTGCGGAAGATGCCGCCGTCGGCCGCGCCCACATAATAGATTCCGGGCTTGCCGGGTATGCCAGCCACGGCGGTGACGCGACCGCCGGAGATGGCGGGGCCGATCTCGCGGAAGCTAATGCTGCGGCGCACCACCATGGGCAGCTCGGTGCGTCCTTCATTGTTGGCCTGCTGGGGACCGGAGGGTCCGGCGAACGGCTCAGCCTGCGGCTGGCCATTTTGAGCCGAGGAAGCGGGAGTGAGACCGAGCAGGAGCAGAACGGGCAGAAGGAGGACCGCCGCGGGCCCAGAGCGATGACGAAGATGCATGGTTTTCCTGAAGGAGGCAGAGGATTGGAGCAGACAACGGGGCAGTGTAGCACCGCAGGAGGGGGTCGTGGAGGCCCGGAGGTAGTAGTCTGCGATTTGCCGGGACGCTCCCCAGGGCTCGATCGGGCCGCCTGAGGGAGGCGGCTGTTTTAGGGATATAGTGAGTAGTGAAACGATTTAGTTGCTGCTTTTACGCGGCAGTCAAGCTTATCAAGAGAGGCCAGACAGGACATGGGGCAGGTGGTGGGCAGGGGTGAGGCTGGGCGTGGATTGCGGGCCGGCGAAGAGCAGAGGGTGGGGCGGAAATTCCGGGCAGCGCTGCTGCGAGCGGCCGGGTTGACGCTGCTGGCGGGACTGGCAGCGGTGGCGCTCATGGCGCAATCGGCGATGCCGGTTTGGACAGGCGTCGTACGAACGACAACAGGCCAGCCGGTGAGTGGAGCGACCGTCGAGGTATTCGCGGCCGGTGCCCGCGGGGCCCGCGGGGCCCGCCACACCGCCGTGAGTGAAGCAGATGGGCGATTTGCCGTGGCGGGTGTTGCGCCTGGACAGCACCGGGTTGCGGTGCAGGTGCCGGGGAAGTTGGCGACCGCGGCCATCGCTATGGATGTGACGGGCGCAAGCGTGGTGCTGACCGTCTCAGAAGACAACCAACTCACAGCGCATGGAGAGCCACTGCCTCCGGGTGCGACTGGAACGCCGGGCGCTGCCTCGGGCAGGGAAACGGAGTCCGCAGAGGGCGGGGAAAAGCTTTCGAGCCAGGCGGTCAGTTCGCTGCCGCTCAATGGCCGCGACTTCAGCACGCTGTTGCTGCTGGCGGCCGGCACCATGACGGATGTGAACGGGGCGACGAACTTCACGCAGCAGTTCGCGATCAACGGACAGCGCGGCGTGGAGGCGGTGTTCGCGATGGATGGCGCGGACATCAGCGATCCGGAGATGGGCGGGAGCACCTTTACGAATTTCAACGTAGACGCGATTCAGGAGCTGCAGTCGACTTCCGGGTGGATGCCGGCGGAGATGGGACGCGGGGCGGCGGGATTCACGAACATCGTCACCCGGTCGGGCAAGAGCGGATTTCACGGATCGTTTTTCGAGTTCGTGCGGAACTCCGCTTTCGACGCACGGAACTATTTCGACCATCCTTCGATTGCGGAGCCGGGGCGGATTCCTCCGTTCCGCAGAAACGAGTTTGGCTTCACCAACGGCGGTCCGGTGGTGCTGCCGCACCTCTACGACGGGCGGGGACGGACGTTTTACTTCGGCCAGTATCAGGGCTTCCGGCAGGTGCTGGGAACGACCCAGGTGCTGGCGGTGCCGACGGCGGCGGAGCGCGCGGGCGCAGACGCGGTGACCTATCCGGATGGCAGCACGGACACGCTCGAGGTGCCGGTGAATCCGCAGATTGCGGCGGTGCTGGCGCGCTATCCGCTGCCGAATAATCCCACTGGGGCGTATGGCGATCGCACCTATGCGGCGCCGTCGAAGGTGGACACGGATGCCGACCAGTTTTCGATTCGCATCGATCAGAAGCTGGGCGCGAAAGGGCAGTTTCTGGGGCGGTTCAACTACGACAATCTGACCGGGCCGACGACGAATCCGGATCAGACGCTGCTGGATCCGAGCTTTGGAGTGCAGTATTTGGACCGGCAGCGGAACGTGGTGTTCACCTACACGCGCACGCTGTCCCCGCGCTATCTATGGTCGGCGTCGCTGAGCATCACGCGCACCACACCGTCGTTTCCGACGCCGAACCGGACTGACCCGGCGCTGAAATTCACCGACGGGCTGTATGAGCCGTTCAATTCCGCGGCGGGGTCGGTGATGTCGGCGTTCGGGAATTTGTTCCAGGGTCAGCTGAATTTTGCATGGACTTCGGGCCGGCATGCGGTGAAGTGGGGCTTAGAGGCGCGGTTGAATCGTGACACGACGTATTTCGGCATCAGCCCCAACGGCGAGTACGACTTTGGCGGGGGCACTGTGTATTCGCCGGCGTTCATCCCCTCGCAGAGCGGGCAACACGATGTGCAGCCGGGCGATCCGCTGCCGGATACGCTGAGCAGCCTGCTGCTGGGCTATCCCTACGGATACACGGTGGTGGTGGCGCCGCCCTATTTCTCCAATGGCGCGCACATTGGGCCGGCGGCGATCAACCGCAACGACGTGAACGCGTACCTCGAGGACACGTGGAAGATCAACCCGCACTGGGCACTCGACTACGGTCTGCGCTACGAGGTCTACACGCCGATCACCGAGCGGGCGCACCGGACATCGAGCTTCCTCGATGCTTTCCCGTCGCCGGGGGTGGGGCAGGAGTATCTGATCAATCCGCAGCCGGGCTATCGGATGGGCTGGAATGGCTGGGGTCCGCGGGTGCAGATGGACTGGAATGCGCCGGCCGCAGTGCGGGTGCATGCGGGCGGCGGGATCACGGTGATTCCGCCGAACATCTGGCAGGACAATTTTCTGACCGGGTCCACACCCTTCGCGGTTTATCCGCGGGTGAATGCATCGAAGAGCGGCGAGATTGGGTACGGGTTCCGCATCACGCCGGATGAGCTGCCGCGGACGTACACGCCGCAGGGCCAGGACGTTTTTGCCAGCGGCGATGCGAAGAAGGTGCAGCCGAACACCGTGATGGATGTGAATCGCTACCAGCAGGATTTGGCTGCGCTGGCGCCGGGGCACCAGTTATCGCTGCTGAACCTGAGCGCGATCGACCGTCGCTTCGGAGACGCGTACCTGCAGTCGTGGACGGTAGGGCTGGAGCGGGCCTTCGGCGGCCTGACGGCGGACGCGGCCTATGTGGGCACGGCCTCGTTCCGTTTGCCGCGGCAGTTGTTTCCCAACGCGTATCCGGGAGCGGAGCCGGGCTTCGCTCCGTTTACGGATTTCGACAGCAGCGGCGCGGTGACCGGCGGGTTTGGCTTCGAGACGGTGATCACGGGCACGGCTCACTCGTCCTACCACGCGCTGCAGACGTCGCTCGCCGGGACAGTGGGGCACGGCGGCCCATCGCTGCAGGCCGGATACACGTGGGGCAAATCGCTGGATGACGTGAGCGGCGTGGCCGGCGGAACGGGATCGGCGGGCGCGGTGTTTGTGCTCAGCCCCCAAAATCCATTCGACACGCATGCGGAGAAGGGGCCATCGAACTTCGACGTGGCGGACGCTTTCACGGTGAGCGCGGCGCAGGATCTGCCGTTGCAGGATCTGGGATTTTTAACCGCGCGCAGCCATGTGCTGACGCAGGGCTGGGAATTGCTGAGCATCTCGACCATCACCAGCGGGTCGCCGTTCACCGTCTATTCGGGAATCCAGCAGACGGGGGTGGGGACGATCGGAGCGGACCGGCCGGATTTCATCGGAAAGCCGGACCTCTCGACGGCCCACAGCGCGACGCGGCGGCGGGAGGACTATTTCGGGCGCGGCGCAGCGAATGCGGGATTTTTCTCCATCCCCATTGGCGTCGCGGGCGGGACGGGGCCGAATTCCGGACGCTTCGGGACCCTGGGGCGGAACAGCTTTCGCGGACCGGCGTACTACGACTTCGATTACGCGCTGATCAAGACAACGCCTGTCGGACGCCGCAAGAGCGGGCTGGAGCGGGCCGACCTGCAGTTCCGCGGCGAATTCTTCAACCTGTTCAACGGGGTGAATATGGGACTGCCGGCGAACACCCTGCGGGGATCGGGCTTCGGCGTGATCAGCAAGACAGCGGGAACGTCGCGGCAGATTCAATTTTCTCTGAAGCTGATCTATTGAGGCACCGGTGAAGCAGCGGGCGGGGTGGGGGCCGGGTGGATTCCATATCTGCCAAAATCGGGCAGATATGGGGCACCCGGCAGGTTTATTCGACGGGCAACGAATTCGATGCCTCGCTCCGGATGAGAGCGAGGTCAGAAGTGCAGGCTGATCTTGCCGGTGATCGAGCGCGGCGTCACATAGTGAGTGCCGCTGAAGGTCGAAAGGAAGTTATACAGCGCGTACTTATCGGTGATATTGACGGCGCTTAGTTGCGCGCCCCACTGATATTTGTCGCCGTGAAAGACGTTGTCTTTGCCGAGGGCCATGTCGATGAGGCTGCGCGGCTCGATGCGGGGCGGGTTGTGGTCGTTGTCGCCGGTGCCCGGGGCGGGGATGCCGACCAGAGTGGAGCTGTACTGCGAGGCGAGGCAGGTTGCCGGCAGCGGGTGGTCGAGCGTGGCGCGGACGCCGTTGCACTCGATGCCGGCTTCGAATTCCTCATCGGCATCGAGGCTGCTGAGGTCGACGGCCGGCTGGCCGCCGATGGTCGTGGAGGTGGCGCCGCAGGCGCTGTTGGGGTCGTTGGAGAGTGGGTTGTAGCAGGGTACGGAGCCGGCCACCTCGCCCGAATCGAAGCGCCAGTTCAGGCTGTACCAGGGGCTGTGTTTGCCGGGGATCTGATACTGCAGGTGGGTGGTCTCGTTGTAGCGCTCGTCGTGGTCGATGCGGAAGGGCAGGCCGGTTTGGCCGACGGTGGCGCCGGCGCCGCCTGCCTGCGGGGGGAAGAAGCGCGCCGCCACCGACGACATGACCGCATAGGCGCTGAAGCCGCGCACCGGCGTCACGTTGGCGCGCAGGGCGAAGCCGGGGATCTTCGACTTGTCCCAGTCGATGGGGAAGGTGATGGGCGTGTTGCCGAGGACGCTGAAGTCGTAGGCGTTGGTGGTGTACTTCCAGATGTACTCGCCGCTGACGACGAAGTGGGCGCCCAGGACCTGCTGCAGTCCGGCATGGTACTCGTTGCGATAGCCGGGCGAGAGCGCGCCTGAATTGGCGGCCTGGCAGCCGAGCAGCGGATTGACGACCGGATCGAGACAGCCGCGGCTGGACAGGATGAGGTTCTCGTTGAAGGGCGTTTCGAGGGTGCGGGCGTAGGAAGCGCGCAGCACGGTGTGGGTCCTCTTCACGCTGTAGGATCCGCCAAGGCGCGGCTCCGCCTGGCTGGCGTCGGACAAGCCGTTGTAGAGATCGCCGCGGATGCCCAGGTTGAACAGCCAGTTGCCGGCGGTAATCTGGTCTTCGGCGTAGAGGGACAACTCCCTCACATCGGTGTGTCCCTGAAAACTGTAGTAATGACCGCCGCGGCTGAAGTCGTAAGGGGCCAGGGTGGTGCAGGGCGCCGAGGTCGGCACGCCCGCCGTGGTGCAGCCGAGAGAATCGAGATAGGTGGGCGAGATGATGCCGAGGGTGTCGCTCTCATCGAGAAAGGTCGAGTAGTACTCTGCGCCAAACTTGATGTTATTGGGGCCGCTTACCCAGGAGATATCGGTGTGCAGGCCGTCATTGGCCAGGCTGCGATCCTGCCCCACGCTCTGTTGCTGCACCGGGCCGAGGTCGGCGAAGGGGTCGCCGCTGGGGTAGTAGTGGTAGTCATCCTTGCGCGAATAGGCCACGACATTCCAGACGGATTGGGGAGTGATGACGCGGGTGTAGCTGGGCGCGATGTCGAAGGTACCGATGCGCGAGCGCTGGTCGGTTTGTCCGGGAACAGGCGTGCCGGCGAGATTCATGCCGCCGGCGTTGAGGTTGTCGTAGGTGTTGGGAGTCTGGAACCAGGAGCGCGAGTAGTTCAGGTTGAGGTGCAGGGAATTGGCCTGGTCGACCTCGTAGTCGACGCGGTCGAAGAGGTTTTCCTCGTTGCCTTTGTCGTGAAAGACGGTGAACTCCGGGGAATCGAGAAAGCGGCCGGTGTTGAGGCCGTCGACAGAGAGGAAGTCGCCCCAGTTCTGTTTGCCGTAGCCGAGGTCGAAGCCGCCGGAGGCCGATCCAAAGGAGCCGTAGGAGGTGTAGATCTGGCCGGTGGGTTTGGTATCGCCCTGGCCGGAGCGCGTCGTGACCTGGATGACGAGGCTGGTTTTGTCGCCGTATTGGGCCGGGGGCGCGCCTTCAATCACCTGCATGGACTGTACGGCGGTGTCGGGGAGTTGGTTGGAGAAAGCCTTGCTCTGCTGGTCGGTGATGGGCTGGCCGTCGACGGAGAAGGAGTTTTCGGCGTGATCGCCAAGACCGTGAAACATACCGTTGGAGTCGGCCGTGACCCCGGGGGAAGACAGCGTAACCAGCGAGCTGAGGCCGGAGGACTGGCTTTCCAGCGGAATCTCGGCAAAGGCCTTGCGGTCAATGTCGGTATCCATACTGGCGGCGTTGTTGACGAGGTCCTCGCCGGTGACCTGGATGGTGGTGGCGGCAGCTCCGATGGAGAGGGTGACCGGGACATTGATCGGGCTGCCCGCGCGGACATTGACGTCGTGCACGTAGGTGGCGAAACCGCCGGCCCTGACCGTCATGTGGTAGCTGTTGAAGGGCACGTTGGGAAACTGAAAATGTCCCTCAGCGTCCGCGGCGGCGGAGCGCTCGTATTGACTGACGGGGTTTTCGATGGTGACGGTGGCGCCGGGAACCACGGCGCCCGTGGGATCGGTCACCGTGCCGGTGACGGTCCCGCTGCCGGTCTGCCCGAAGACAGCGGGCTCGCAGAGGAATCCCGCGACGAAAAGCAAACCGGAAAAAACGGCGATGCAACGCAGCCAGCTGCGCATACGCAACCCTCCTGAAGGGATAAATGGAGTCCTGAGCCTGGAACGACTAAGTGAGGGAGACGCCAGGCGAGGGCGGAGGGCGGCTGATGAGCCGGAAAGCCAAGGCGGGACGCGGCCTGGTGAGGGTGCGCGGCACGATGACCGCAGCTACCCGCAGGCTGGTGAGGTGCAGGGTGATGGGAGCCGCTACATGCGCGATCTGGTGCGCCGCCAGACAGAGGGAGCAATCGGGATCGACCTGTCCGTTGGCGTGGAAGTGCGCCGCCTGGATCACCCCGCTCATCAGGACGAGGGCGATGCAGAAGATGCCGAGCCACCGGGCCCAGCCGACGTGCGATGGGGAAAGACGCGCGCGCATGCTGCTCATTCAAGGATAGCCGACCGGATGAATGTACGGCAAATGTCCGGCGCGGCTTGACAGCGCGCTTGCAGCCGGTAAGCTAAGAGATTCCCGACCGGCGCTCGCCTGCCGGCGGTTAGCGGGGGCAGGTTCGTCTTGAAGGTGCGGGTCTTTTATCACGATAAGTGTTTCGACGGAGCGTGCTCGGCTTCGTTATTCAGCCGTTTTCATCAGGAATGCATTCACCCGGACGCGGAATATGAGTTTTGCGGGCTGGTGCATCGAGCCGGATCCTTGTTCAACGAGGCCGACTTCACCGGCGACGAGAACGCAATCGTCGACTTTAAATATTCGCCGTCGCCCAAAATCACCTGGTGGTTCGATCATCACCTCAGCGCGTTCCTGACGCCGGAGGATCAGCAGGACTATGTCCGCGGCATCGCCGACGGGCGCTACGAGGGGCACCGCTTTTTCGATCCCAACTACATCTCCTGCACCAGCTTTCTGGCGCACATCGCCTCGACGCGCTTCGGCTTCAATCCGGAGCCGGTGGCCGAGCTGGTGAAGTGGGCCGAC
The DNA here is from genome assembly GCA_036267095.1 of Acidobacteriaceae bacterium. Classification (GTDB taxonomy): domain Bacteria; phylum Acidobacteriota; class Terriglobia; order Terriglobales; family Acidobacteriaceae; genus Palsa-343. The sequence goes on along the minus strand of DATAWS010000012.1, from coordinate 257,513 downwards.
ATCGTGGACGGCGCTCTCTACCAGAGCCCGCAGGCCGCCGTGGAAATGGCTGAGCCGGCGATGAAGCTGACCTTAATCATCGAGTCGTCGCAGGACCCGCAGTTCGGGCCGCGGCTGATTCCGCTGCTGACCCGGATGAGTCTGCCGCAGGTGCTGGACCAGCCATGGGTAGCCAGTTTGCTGCCGCCGCTGATGGAACGGCACCACCGCGCGCTCGACCTGATCCGGTCGCGGGCTGAATCGAAGCAGGGAACCATTTATTTCGATATCACCGATCATCCTCTCGAGGGATACAACAAGTTCATCCCCTACTATCTTCATCCGGAAGCCACTTATTCAATTGGGCTGTCGAAGTCGAGTTTTCGGACGAAGGTGGCGGTGGGGTCCAATCCCTGGACGAAGACGGCGCCCGAAACGATGGTGAACCTCGCGGCCATCTGTGAGCGCTATGGCGGTGGCGGCCACGCGCGGGTGGGGGCCATCTCGTTCCCGCCGGACCACGAAGAGGAAGCGCGCAAGGCGGCAGCGGAGATTGTGGCCGAGCTGCGGGCGCAGGACCCAGCCCGGTGACGGGCGCGATCCGCCCCGCCGCAAAACCCATCACGCTGCAGACCGCGCGGTTCATCTGGGTGGCGTTTCTTTTCGCAGCCTGCGCCTTCATTTGGATTTCCCTGATCGTCAGGCCTCGTCCGCAACCTGCTCCTCCTGTCGCTTTGAGCTGGGCCTTCGCCGCAATCGGTGCGGTAGACATCGTTTTGATCGGAGCCATTCGCCGGAAAGTGCTCGCGCAGTCTCAGGAACGGTCGATGCGCGGCGACAGCGATGCGGCCCAGGCTGCGTGGTCCGTGGCGCAATTGCTGGGTTTTGCCGCGGCCCTGAGCATCGTCCTCTTCGGATTTGTTCTCAGCATCATGGGCGCCAGTCCGCCGTGGACCAGCGTGGCTTTCTACATTGCAGGGCTCCTCATTCTGCTGGGCTATCGTCCCCGGCCCCTGGAAACCCGCTAGAGCGGCCCGCAGCCTGGCTGCGCTCTGAATCCCCGAAGCTGGTCCGGACATCGAATCACCGTTGGCCAATTGGCCGGTTCACGGTAAAATAGGAACATCGCAGGAAAGGTCTGAACAAGCACCATGCCCAAAGAGGGAATTCATCCGAACTACCACGAGATTCGCGTCGTCTGCGCGTGCGGCAACAGCTTTGCCACCAAGTCCACGCACAAGGGCGACATCCACGCGGAAATCTGCTCGAACTGTCACCCGTTCTTCACCGGCAAGCAAAAGCTGGTCGATACCGCGGGACGCGTCGAGCGCTTCCGCCGCAAATACGCCAAGACGGAACAGCCGGCCACCCGGTAACTGTCGGGCGGTTGAGAGCAATGTGGCCTCCGCTGCGGCGGAGGCTTTTCTTTAGGTCAGGCTGATGAAGAAGCAGTGGGACAATCCGCTCGAGCATGCCATGCCGGACGGCGTTCGTGTCCCCGCCTCCGTCCAGATCGGCACGGTGACCGTGTCGCCCGCGACGGCGCTCGCTCCGATGGCCGGCGTGACCGACACCGTCTTCCGCCGCTTCATTCGCAACGCGAGCGTATTTTCTTCGTCCCCTGACCATTCCTCGTCGGTGGAAGATTCGGTTACCAACCAGGCCTCGGGCTGCGGGCTTATCATGACCGAGTTCACCTCGGCCGACGGCCTCGCCCGCACCCGCGAGTCGAAGCGCAAGCGCTATCTCACGTTCTACGACGACGAGCATCCGATCTCGGCGCAGCTTTTCGGGTCGAATCCGGCAACGCTGGCGGATGCGGCGCGGATCGTGGAAGAGACCGGCTTCGACATGGTCGATCTCAACCTCGGCTGCCCGGCGAAGCGCGTGGTTTCCTGCAATGGTGGGAGCGGATTGCTGCGCGACCTGCCGCTCATCGGCGATATTTTCAAAGCCGTGCGCGCGGCGGTGACGATTCCTTTCACCGTCAAGTTCCGCCTGGGCTGGAACGACAACCACATCATCTGCGTGCCGCTGGCCAGGCTGGCTGAAGACTGCGGGCTGAACGCCGTTGCGCTGCACGCGCGCACCCGCGAGCAGGGCTACGCCGGGCAGGCGCGCTGGGAACACATCGCCGAGGTGAAGGACGCCGTCCGCATTCCGGTGATCGGCAACGGCGACGTGCGCACCCCCGAGGACGCCTGCGCGCTGGTCGCAAAGACCGGCTGCGACGCGGTGATGATCGGCCGCGCCGCCCCCGCCAATCCGTGGATTTTCCGGCAGATCGCCCAGTACACGGCGACGGGGCGCTACGATTTGCCCACCGAGCAGGATCGCTATCGCATGATCCGTACCTACTTCGAGATGCTGCTGACGGATCTGAGTCGGGAGGACCCGGGCGCGCCCGCGTCCGCAGCCGCAGGCAAGATGAAGCAGTTCGCGTCGTGGTTCACTCATGGGGTGCACGGCGGCGCTGCGCTGCGCAAGTCGATCTACGAAGCGAAGACCGGGGCGGCGATTCTTGAGGCGGTGGAGCGGTTTTTCAGCAGGGAACCGGCTGAGGTTCCCAGGACGGATGCCACAATCGGTGTCGCTGGCCTGATGCCTTCATGGGTCGAGAGCTGACCGGCGCCTCAAAAATCCCCGCGCTTTTGCCGGGCGTGCCGTTGTAAGATGACCCTGCTCAAGCTCTGCCGATCGGCCAGGAGCGCTCCGGCCGGCTCTCCAGCCCGCCGCACCGCGCAAAAGGAGGGGACGTGTCCGTCGATCCCGCTGTCCTCGAGATAACCTTCAAAACCATGGCATCTCTCCTGGGCGACGCAACTGCCCGGAAGGTCGCCATCGACGAGCACGCGGTACCCGTCCTCCAGGCCAGCGTCACTTCCCTGATTGCGACGCACGGTCAGCTTTCGCCGGCCGCTCTCCATTCATGGCAAACGCTGGTCAACGAAAAGTCCGGCCAGGTTCTGGCCATGAACGATATCTGGGAGTGGATCAGGAAATTCTTCCCCGATCCTGTTACGGCAGAAGTCGGCTACATCGTTACGGATGAAAGGGCCGAATCGGGGTTGCGGTAGCGGCTCAGGTCATTTCACTTTGCGAGCCAGGAGGCGGCCATGCCTGAAGCCGATGGAAAGAGCCGGACGAAGGGCCTTCGCCTGGTGCAGCGGGGAGTTCCCGCATGCGGTCGCTCAGGTTCTTCCTCTGTTCGACGCGCCGGGTGCGCTCCAGGGGAGATTGCGATAACCGTCCGGTTCGGTGCAGGCTATGGCTGATCAGGCAGAGGACACCCTCAGTCAGGCGCGCCAGGGAGCGAACTGGCTTGTAGGTCTCTCCGGGGCTGCTCTGGGCGGCGCGCTGGCCAAACTCGACTGGATCCTCACTTTCCCCCGCTTCGGCAAGATCTTCTTTCTCGGCGCCACCGTTTTCTTCCTGCTCTCCATTCTGTTCGGCGTTTTCTACTCATTCCAGCTCTACGCGCTGAAACAGCGTAAAGAGAAGCTCGCCGAGGCCGGGAGCGGCTGGTCGCCCGATCCCACCGCAGTCGCGACCGCCCGAACCAATCTCGACAACGCGGCGGTGAAAGTCGAGCGCTTCCACATCTGGACCATGGGTACTTTTGCCCTGGCCGGCCTGATGACCACCGTCTCTCTGGGCTTCGTCCTCTTTGTGTCCCCGAAGCCACTCGCTCCGCCCGTAGCCGCGGTTCCCAACCACTACTCCGTCACCACAGTTCAGGTGGTTCTGCCCAAGGGGCAAATGCATTCCCACACGTTGCTGCTCGATGAGCAGACCGGTGAACTCTGGCTGATGCAGTGCGCTCCGGGCAAGACCGTCGAATTCCGCCAGATCCACCGGTTCGATTTCAATGGACACGAAGTACCCGCCCCCGTAGCGCCTTCCATTCCCAAGCCATTGAAGAATTGACGCGGGCTTTCACGCCTGATCCGAGAAAATCTCCTCGATCCTCATCCCCAAGAGCCGTGAAGGAGACTTAGCAACAACTCGGAAATAGTTGCGGATCCTCGACCGGCGACTCACCTGGCTCCCTGACAAAGGGGCGAAGATTCCGACGCTTCTTTTGGCGCAGGGGCGAGGGGAAAGCGTCACGGAAGCTCGAGGCGGGTGATCGCAGTCGCGGCCGCCGCTACTTCACCACCGCATCCAGTCGCCGATCATGTGGCGGGACTTCGGCGCGCTGGCGCCAGATGTGCTCCACCAGTTCGAGCGCATCTGCGGGGTTGCCGGTGACCTGGACCAGGCCTCGGTTTTCCGCCTGGATGAGACCTTCGGCAACGCAGTGGTCGAGAAAGGCGAGGAAGCCATCGTAGAAGCCGTTCACGTTGACCAGAACGCAGGGCTTGGCGTGAATCTTCAGCTGCGCCCAGGTCAGAATTTCGATGAACTCGTCGAGGGTGCCGTAGCCGCCGGGGAGTGCGACAAACGCGTCTGCGCGCTCGGCGAGCATGGCCTTGCGTTCGTGCATGGTGCGGACGACGTGCAGTTCGGTGAGGCCGCGGTGCTCGATTTCGCGTTCCTGGATGACCTCGGGAATGACGCCGACGACCGGGCCGCCGGCGGCCAGCGCGGCATCGGCTACGGCGCCCATACATCCCACAATGGCTCCGCCGTAGACCAGTCCGTAGCCACGCCTGGCGATGGCGGCGCCCAGTTCGCGGGCTGCATGGAGATAGCCGGGAGAAGCGCCCGCCGAGGAGGCGCAGAAAACACAGACCCACTTCCGTTGCGAAGACATCAGTCCGAGTTTATCGGAAGGGAATCGCCACGACGGCGGCTCAGCGCGTGACGACATCTCCGGCGATGCGGTCGTACTCATCCTGGGAGACGGCGCCTTTGCGGACCATATCCGCAGCCGCTTCGTAGGGGCGATGGGCTTCGATGCGGCGGGCGGTCGCGGCAGTCACGCCCGGCAGCGATTCGAGCTGGGCCAGGGTGGCGGAGTTCACGTCGATGGCACCATTGGCGGTCTTCCCGTTATGCAGCCCGTCCTTGACTCCTTTGGCAACGTCGTTGGCGGTGCGCTCGGCCTGGGCGGCGGCGACGCGGGCATCTGCGGCGGCCTTCTGCGCGGCGACCCTGGCGTTTTCCGTGGCTCTTTGGGCCTGATGCTGGATCTGCTGATCGGACTCCGGTTTGCCGCTGGCCGTACAGGACGCCATCCACAGAATGGCCGCGCAAAGCCCCAGAATCGCTGCGCAGCGGAAGGTCAGGTCGGAAAGGGCCGATTTCCCCATGGTCGTTCGTTCCTCGCCTTTGCATGGAATCCGATGATTTGCCGGGAGTTGCCAGATGGTAATGAGGAAAATCGAAAAATCCCCTGGTAAGTGGTCAGGAAACGGAGCTAACATACTGGACCGGACGGCCCCTCCTGCCATCCGAGCCCGGAGTTTCAGGGTTTTTCCGGACCCGCCCGGCACCAGGAGCCGGCTCAACCGTTGAGAGGTCCCGTCGTACGGTGAGCTCTCGGTTGCAGCCGGTGCAGACGTATCACCGGCCGCAAGCCCCGACTACCGGCGCGCCGTGTCCTCGATGCGGAATTCGACGACTCGAGGCGATTTATGAGCTCAATCATGAGCTTTATGCCGGTTGTCTGGATCATCTGGGCGGTAATCATCACCTTCCTCCTGGTCCTGCTTGTCTACCGTTCCAACCTCACCCGCTACGAAGAAGACCAGATCTTCCTCGATGACTCCGGTAGCCATCAGAAGAAGGAGCAGGAGGAAATCCTGGTGAAGGTCAACAAGATTCAGCCGTATATCCGGATCGTCACCGGCGCGACTTGCCTGCTGACGGTCGGCATTCTCGGCGTGTACGTATGGGATGCGTTACAGCATCTGATGTAAGCGGTCGGTTGCAGCGCGGCGTTCTGCCCGCCGCGGCATGCGGTACGGGCCACTCTCCTGCGCGGCCGGACTCCCCCGGAAGTGCGGCCCGCGGAGATTGGAATTCTGTTTTCCCCGGGGCGTTTCGCTCCTGCGGTATCTCTCGATTTAAAACGCGCTGGTGTTGGGGCGGGCTGGTCTCAATAAGCCATTGCCGGGCTAACTCTGCAAATTGACCCGCCTGCGTCTCCCTCAAATGTGCCATCCAGTTGCTTGGCGGTCCCACGTATTCTGCAGCCATGCCGGCCATCGACCCACAACCGCGGCGCGGGCGCCGGATTTTCGGCCTTGCGGCTGCATTGGCGCTGATCATTCTGGTCGGGACAGGCCTGGTCCGCCACGCGGCCAATGCCGACTTCGTCTGCTACTGGACGTCGGCTCATCTTCTGGCCCAGGGGCACAATCCCTATGACCGGGCCGCTGTCGGCGCGATCGAGAGCTCCCTCGGCTATCGCGGTCATCTTCCTTTTGTCATGCGGAACCCGCCGTGGGCGCTTCCCTTTGTGGCGGGACTCGGCTATGCAGGGCTGCGTACCGGCGCGCTGCTTTGGTCTGCCGTTCTGCTGCTTCTGATCGCAATTGCGGTGGTGCTGCTCACCCGCGACGTACCGCAGCGAAGAATTCGCGCTTTCCTGTTCGCTCCGCTGATCAGCTGCCTGATGCTGGGCCAGCTCACCGCCATCCTCGTCTTTGCGAGCGCATGTTTCCTGGTCTTTCGAGACCGGCGGCCCTTTGTTGCCGGCCTCGCTCTCTCCCTGGCCGTCCTCAAACCTCACTTGCTTTTCCTGTTTTGGCCGGTGCTGCTGGTCGACTGCTGGCGTCGCCGCGACCTGCGCCTGCCCGCGGGGTTGCTGGTGGGAGTGGCGAGCCTCACCGCACTCAGCCTCGCGCTCGATCCCCATGCGTGGTTGCAATATCGCGCGGCCATGGAGGCTGAAGCCATCGGTGGACAGATCCTGCCCAACCTCTCTTCCGGCTTCCGCTCCCTGCTGTTCCCCCGATGGGGCTGGGTGCAACTGCTGCCGTCCCTGATTGGAGCAGCGGTCGCGCTCGGGTATTACCTCCGCCGGCCGTGGGACTGGCTGCGCGATGGAGCGCTGCTGATCGCGGTGTCCGCGATTCTGTCGCCCTACTCCTGGATGTACGACCTGGCCCTGATTCTGCCCGCGGCTCTGCGAGCGCCCGGCGGCCGCCGCGCGGAACGGCTGTTCCTGTTCTGCTCGCTTCTTACCTTTGTGCCGCTGGTCCTTACGGGGCTGTGGAATAGTCCCTGGACCGCGCTGACGGGCCTGTGGTGGGGTGCGTGGCTGCTGTATGTGGAGAGATCGCGCGGTGCTGCAATGTTGCCGGGCGCCGTCGATGGGCCGGCGCAGGGTGAGTTGCAGTTAGCGGGTTCCGGCGGTGCGCCGCACCGTTGAACCTCTGAACTTCGCTTCCCCACACAGAGCGTTGCGCAGTCACGACGGCAGGCGAGGCCGAGCGGGCAGAATGGCGCCCACGATGGGCACCGTGATGAGGGTGAGAACGACACCGCCGAGCACATCCACGAGGTAGTGCCAGCCGGTAGTGAGGGTTGAGAAACACATGGCGATGGCGAGAACCCAGATCAGGATCCGCAGGCGGCGGATGGAACTGAGGGCGATGGCGGAAAGCAGCGCCAGCACAACGTGGATGGAAGGGAAGGCCACGATGGCTGCCTCTCGTACGTTCAGCGCGACAGGAACGCGCGACTTGAGCAAAGCGAGATAGCCGGTGACTCCGGCCTGGAAGGGCGTGGGCGCATAGCCTTCGGTCGTCCACGGACCCGAGGCCGGCCAGAGCGCGAACACAGTCGCGCCAAGGATGATGGCCAGCGTGACTCCCAGGACATAACGGCGCGCCGCCTCCGCATAGCCGAAGAAGGGCAGCAGCACCGCCGCAGTCAGAATGAAGGCGCCCACCAGCGCGTAGGCTCCGCTGAGCGCGGTGCCGAGGGAGGGCACGCGGGCGGCCAGGTGAACCAGGGCGGCGGTGTGAAAGTGCAGATGGCCGTCCAGCGCGGCAAGCTGCGCATCGATGAGCGGGCGGGGACTTCGGCCCGCAATCTCGACAAGAACGCTCAGGGCGTCGGCGAGGAGCACGGTCCAGAAGGCCATCACGGCAGGTTCGATGAGGAGGGGCAGGGGTCGCCAGCGGCAGTATGCCGCGAGGGCCAGGAGGAGCAGGACCACGAACAGCATTCCACCGGTGATGCCAAAGGAGAGAACGCGCAGGTGGCGGCCAAGGAAAAACTCAGTGGGAAGAAGGACGGCGACGAGCGCCGTCATCACGGTGTTGAAGCGCCGTCGGTTGTGGGCATTCGGCAGAGGCGTGGCACCGGCCGGCGATTTCGCTTGCTGGAGGGGCGGCGTGCTCATCGTCTTCGGCGCAACGGCGCGCCCGTTCAATGGCTGCTCCACGTTTTGTCGGGCGCATTGCACAGTGTTTCGAGAGGACACTCCACGCAGCGCGGTTTGCGGGCGATACAAATCCGCCGTCCGTGATGAATCATTTCGTGGGAGAAGGCGATCCAGCGGTCGCGGGGGATGATGCGCATCAGATCCTCTTCCACTTTCTTCGGATCGTCGGCCTGGGTGAGTCCGAGGCGATGGGAGAGCCGGAAGACGTGGGTATCGACGACCACGCCCTCGGCCTTGCCGAAGGCGACGCCGAGCACGACGTTGGCGGTTTTGCGGGCAACACCGGGCAGCGGGAGCAGCTCCGCCATGGTCTCGGGCACCTTGCCGCCGTATTGGCTGGTGATCGCCCTGGCCGCGCCGGAGATCGACTTCGCCTTGTTGTGATAGAAGCCGGTGGAGCGAATCTCTTCTTCAATCGCAGGCAGCGAGGCCTGGGCAAAAGCCGCGGGCGTGGGAAATTTGCGAAACAGCTCCGGCGTGACCATGTTGACGCGCGCGTCGGTGCACTGCGCCGAGAGAATGGTGGCGACCAGCAGCTCCCACGGATTGCGATGGAGCAATGCGCATTCCGCATGGGGATAGGCAGCGCGGAGCCGGCGAAGCAGTTCCTTCATGCGCCTGGGGTCGATATCCAGAGGCGCCAGCGACGGATCGGACTTTGCGCTGCGCCCCGCCACCGAGTTTTTCGCGCGGGTTGCGGTGCGCTTTGTGCCGCGACGAGCGGGCGCAACGGAACTTTTACTGGATTTCGGACGCGGCTTTGCGGCAGTCTTGCGGCGGGCGCCTGCATTGGGGACGGGCATGGCCGTCATTGTATCGGTTCAGGCGCCCGCTTCCGGTTGAACCAGATTCGTGCCGCTCTTCGCGCCTGAGTTACTTCGCTTTCTCCAGAGCCCGGGCTCCGTCGAGGTGCTTCTCGAGGACCGGGAGTGCAGTCTGCGCGTAGCTCTGCAACCCCGGATTCTGCGCGCCGGCGGCCTCCTTCTTATAGATCGCGATGGCCCTGGTGTGGCCGGCGATCATCTCCTGGATGTACTTGTGATCGAAGGCTGCGCCCTGCAGCTTCTGGAAAGGATCGATCATCGCCTTGTTGTGCGCGCTGTCGATAGCGTTCGGCACCGTCAGGCTGGCCTGCTGGGCCGCGGCGCTCAGTTGGCCGTAGTCCCTGGTGTGATCGGTCACGAGCATCTGTCCGTAGTCCTTTACGTCCTGTTTGGCGGCCGTGGATGCGGCCAGTTGTCCCAGGTTGGCTTCCACCATATCGGTCTGCGCGGCAAAGTCGACGAACTGCTGATCGCTCATCGCGGGTCCTGCGGTTTTTTTGGCAAACGCGGGAAGCGCGCAAAGGGTCAGGCAGCAAACACCAGAAAGGATTCGTTTCATTCGCATTCCTCCAACTTTCACAAAGAGGTTAGATGCGTCTGCAGCGAACGCCTGGGGCATGCCAAAGCGCGCAGCAAGAGCGCTTCGTGGCAGGAAAATCCGGGAAAAAGCCTCAGCCCCGAGCGCCGGCGCGGAACTTCCCCACAATTTCCACGTACGCTTTCGCCGTCTCGGTGATTTTCTCCGGCTTACCTTCTTCGATCGCCCTCGGATTGACGAGGTCGGTGCCGACGCCCAGTGCGCGCGCCCCGGCTTTGAGGAAATCGGCGGCAGTGGCGAGCGTGACGCCGCCTGTCGGGATCAAATGCAGCTCCGGAAATGGCGCGAGCAGAGCCTTCAGATAGCTGGCGCCGCCGACCGCGGAACAGGGAAAGATCTTCACGTAGTCGGCCCCCGCGCGCCACGCGGTGATGACCTCGGTGGGCGTGAGCGCTCCGGGAATGGAGACTTTGCCGGCCTTGCGCGTGGCGGAGACCACGTCGGGATGGAAGCAGGGGCTGACGATGAATTCCGCGCCGGCGTCGATGGTGGCCTGCGCCTGGTCCGCGCTGGTCACGGTGCCTGAGCCGAGCAGCAGCCGGTCGCCGAATTCCTTTTTGAGATTGCGCAGTAATTCAACCGCACCGGGCACGGTCATGGTGACTTCCATGACGGCAATGCCGCCGGCCACCAGCGCCTCCACCAGCGCGCGGCCCTCGATGGCCGAACGCGCGCGCAGCACCGGCATGATGCCGGCCTGCTCGATTGCCTGCTTCGTCTCCTCAGCTTTCATTTTCCCTGAGCCCCGCACTCCATCCGAATCTGCTCTCTACCGTCAACCAAACCCACCAATCCATAAACCCTATACCCTAACCTCTGCCTTATCGCGCTATCCGCACCGATTCGCCCTTCATCACGCGCTCCACTTCGGGCAGCGTCGCCATGCTGGTGTCGCCGGGCGTGCTCATGGCCAGCGCGCCGTGGGCCACGCCGCAGCGCACTGCCCACTCCACCGGCTTGCCCGCGAGAAGGCCGTAAATCAGCCCCGAGGCAAACGAGTCGCCGCCGCCCACGCGATCGAGAATCTCAATATCGCGCTGCGGCACAAGCGCGATCTGATCCGTATAGAGCGCCATCGCTCCCCACGCGTTGCGGGTGGCGGTGTGCGCGGTGCGCAGTGTGGTGGCCACCAGCTTCAGGTTGGGATACGCCGCGGCCACGTCGCGCAGCATCTGCTCGTAGCTGGCCACCGGCAGCTCGGCAAAATCCTCGGCGACGCCCTGCAACGAGACGCCGAGCATGGCGCTGAAATCTTCTTCGTTGCCCAGCAGCACATCCACTTTGCGAACCAGCTCGCGATTCACTTCCTGTGCTTTGGCTTTGCCGCCGATGCTCTTCCACAGGGAGTCGCGGTAATTCAGGTCGTACGAGATGGGCGTGCCATTGCGGCGCGCGGCGTCCATCGCCTCCCCGCAGACCTCGGGGGCAGTCTCCGACAGTGCCGCAAAAATGCCCCCGGTGTGGAACCAGCGCGCGCCCCCGCCTTCTCCGGTCCGGCCCGGGCCGAAGATCGCGTCCCAGTCCCAGTCGCCCGGCCGGCTCTGCGCAATCGCCGTGTGGCCCCGGTCGGAGCAACCAGCAGCCGCACGCACGCCAAAGCCGCGCTCGGTGAAGTTGAGGCCGTTGCGCACCCTGCGTCCCACCCCGTCATAAGGAAGCCAGCGGAGCAGGGAAGAATCGACGCCGCCCTGCAGGATCATGTCTTCGACGAGGCGGCCGACGGGATTATCGGCCAGCGCTGTGGCGATGGCGGAGCGCAGGCCGAAGCAGCGGCGCAGTCCGCGCGCTACGTTGTATTCACCGCCGCCCTCCCACGCCTGGAAGTGGCGGGTGGTGTGAATGCGCCCCTCCATCGGGTCAAGGCGCAACATCACCTCGCCGAGGCTGACCTCGTCCCAGCGGGTGCGGCCCTCTTTCAGAACGATCGCTTCCATACGTTCATTCTCCCCGTTGAGCGCTCGGCTTGTCCCGGTTTCCGAGACCGGCCCCGAAACGATTCCGAGCGCCCCGTCGACACCATCGTACTGCGGGGGCTTCTGCGAGCGGAGCCACGGGCGAGCGCGCAGTATGATGGCTGCTTGCGGTTCCGCAGGAGGCCGCGCGTGCATGAAGATCGGTGTCTTCACTCCGCTGCTGTCGCAGCTTCCCCTGTCGACCGTGCTGGCCCGGCTCAAGGCGCTGCAAATCGACACCGTGGAGCTGGGGACCGGGAATTATCCCGGCGATGCCCATTGCCAGCTGTCGATGCTCGACGACGGGGAAGCGCTGGCGGACTTCCGCCGTGTGCTGGCCGAAGAGGGCGCGTCGATCAGCGCGCTCAGCTGCCACGGCAACGCGCTCCATCCGGACCCAGTCCGGGCCGCGCACGACCGCGAGGTAAGCCGCAGGACGATCCTGCTGGCGGAGAAGCTCGGTGTGCAAGTGGTCGTGGATTTTTCCGGCTGCCCCGGCGATTCGCTCCGCGCGACCCAGCCGAACTGGGTCACGTGCCCCTGGCCTCCCGACTATCTGGATGTGCTGCGCTGGCAGTGGGACGAAGTGGTGGGTCCGTACTGGAAGGAACATGCGAAGTTTGCTGCCGATCATGGCGTGCGGATCGCCATCGAGATGCATCCGGGCTTCGTCGTTTACAGTCCGGAGACGATGCTGCGGCTGCGCGACCTGGCCGGGCCGTCAGTGGGCTGCAACTTCGACCCCAGCCACCTGTTCTGGCAAAATATCGATCCCATTGCTGCGGTACGGGTGCTCGGCGACGCGATCTTCCACGTCCACGCGAAGGATACGCAGCTCTATCCGGGGAATCTGCCGCGCAGCGGGGTCCTCGACACCAAACCCTACAGCGACGAGCGCAATCGCGGCTGGATCTTCCGCACCGTCGGCTACGGTCACGGCGCGGAGTGGTGGAAGGAGCTGGTTTCGACGCTGCGCATGTGCGGCTACGACGCCGTGCTTTCCATTGAGCACGAAGACTCGCTGCTCTCCGGCGAAGAAGGGCTGACGAAGGCGGCCGCTTTTCTCAACGATCTTGTCCTGCGCGAGCCGCCGGGCGCGCTGTGGTGGGGGTGATGACACACCGCATCCGCGCGGCCGTCTTCGGAACCGGATTCATGGGACGCGTCCATCTCGAGGCGCTGCGCCGGGTGGAGTTTGTGGAAGCCGCCGCGGTGGCCGGCCGCAACCGCCTCGCCGCCGAGAAGCTGGCCGCGGCCTGGGGCATTCTTGCCGCCAGCGCCGAAACGTTTCTCAGCGATCCCACCATCGACGCTGTGCACATTGCCACGCCCAACGCGCAGCATCTTCCCATGGCCAAAGCCGCGTTGCTGGCCGGCAAGCATGTGGTTTGCGAAAAACCGCTGGCCATCAGCGTGGAACAGGGGGCGGAGCTGGTATCGCTCGCGGCGGAGCGCAATTTACGTAACTGCGTCTGTCACAATTTGCGCTGTTACCCCATGGTGCAGCACATGCGCCGCATGCGCGAAAGCGGCGAGCTGGGCGAAATTCTCATGGTGCAGGGAACCTATTCGCAGGACTGGCTGCTCTATGAGACAGACTGGAACTGGCGGGTGGACGCGGCGGCCGGCGGGCCTTCGCGCTCGATGGCCGATATCGGCTCTCATTGGTTCGACATGGCTGAGCATGTGACCGGCCTGCGCGTGACCGCGCTGTGCAGCGATCTGCAGACGGTACACGCGACCCGCCGGCGGCCCAAAGGCGCGGTTGAGACATTCGCGAACAAAATGGCGTCGGCGGCCGATACCGTGGAGACGCCGATCGAGACGGAGGATTGCGGGGCGGTAATTTTCCGCATGGGCAGCCGTGCCCGTGGAGCGATGACCGCGAGCCAGGTCTCCGCAGGGCGCAAGAATGGGCTGCGGATGGAGATTTACGGAACCAGGGCCGGCGTCGCCTGGGATCAGGAGCGGCCCGACGAGCTGTGGATCGGCCACCGCGACACTCCCAGCCAAATCGTCCTCAAAGATCCGTCGCTGCTCGCGCCTGCCGCGCGCCCGTTTGCCGATCTGCCTGGCGGCCACAGCGAAGGCTACGACGACACCTTCAAACAGATCTTCCGCCGCTTCTATGCGTCGATTCGCGACCCGCATGCTCCGCGCGACTACCCGCAGTTTGCCGACGGTCTGCGCCAGCTGGTGGTGTTGGGCGCGGTGCTGGAGAGCAACCGCAGCCATGGCTGGGTGGATCTGCCCGCCTCCTGAACTGATTGCCAACCGGCCCTGAGAGGAGTTCGTCCCGCTTGCTGATCCTTGCCGCCGTTCTCTCCATGCTCGTGTACGGCATGATCTCCGCGATGCTGGGGACGATCCTTCCTGAGCTTTCGGCGCGCTTCACGCTCACGCCTCGGCAGAACGGCACCATGGCCACCACCCAGGCGCTGGGGCTGATGGTTGCCTCCGTCGGTGTAGGACCGCTGCTCGACGACTTCGGCCAGAAGATCGGGATTCTTCTCGGCCTGGCGATCATTGCGGCCGTGCTGCTCGCCCTGCCGCGCTCGGGCGGATTCAGGAGCGTCGCGTGGATGCTGTTCCTGCTCGGCGTGGGCGGGGGAACGGTGACCACCGGCATCAATTCGCTGGTGAGCGATGTGGACGGGACGCACCGCGCTGTGGCGCTCACCCTGGTCAACATTTTCTTCGGGCTTGGTGGCCTGGCGACGCCGTTCCTGTCCGCTAATCTGCTGGGTCGCAACTGGGTGCGGCTGTGCCACACCATCGCGGTGCTCGCGCTGGGCTGCATCGCGATTCAGGCAGCGGCGCCCATGACGCGGCCCACCGAAGCGGGACGCTTCCTTTTCGCCGATGTGGGCGCGGTCCTGGTGCGGCCGGAGCTGTTTCTGCTGGGGCTGTTCATGTTTCTGTACGTCGGCTGCGAGGTGGGCATCTGGAACTGGCTGGTGCGCCACCTCATCACCCAGGGAATCCCCGAGTCGCGCGCGCTCAATATCCTGTCGCTCGGCTTTGCGTTGGGGCTGCTGCTGGGCCGGCTGGCGGTGTCGGGGATCCTGCTGCGGGTCTCGTCGATTGACGTCACGCTCGCTGCCTCGATCGCGATGACGGTTGTCACCCTGGCCATGGTGCGGAGCCGCAGCGCCTCGGCCGCGTGGGTGTTGGTCTTCCTCACCGGGCTGGCCATGTCCCCGGTCTTTCCCACCACTCTGGCCATGACCGGCGACGCCTTTCCGCGCATGAGCTCCACGGCCATCGGATTCGTCGTGACCTGCGGATGGGCCGGCCTCGCTGCCAGCTCGCGCCTCATCGGAGGCATCGCCGGGGGCGATCCCCGCCGTCTGCGCAAAGCATTGCTCGTCATCCCGGTCTCCTCGGCGGCGATGATTGCCGTGAACCTGGGCATCCGCGCGACCATGCGTTAGGAGACGGCACTGGCTGTCTCGCAAGCCGGGACGAGCCGACTCTCCTGATCCGGGACCTCATGGTGATTCCAAAGCCAGAGGCTTGACCACTGGAGACACGGCCGCAATGGTTTTTTCCCACGCGAAAGGCTCCGGCAAGTGCTGTAGTGAGGGGTCGGCGGAGGCATCGGTTGGCGGGGGGTGTACCCGGGCTCCGGGATTTGCTTGACAAGTGTGGTCGGACCACTATATCAAGCAGTGCAGAAAAACCCAGGCCATTCAGCGGCCCCGAGTTTTCACGAGACAGCATTGCGCTCTCGCTCACACTTGATGGCATTCAGAACCCGCGGTTCAGAACCCGGTGGTTGAGAAAGATTTTTGGAGGCTTGTATGGCAAAGTTTCGGAACGTCCCGGCAGTCTTCGGATGCCGGTTGGCGATCTTCAGCCTGACGATTGCGCTGCTGTTCGCAGTGGCTGGCCGGGCGCAGATTACCGGCACCGGCAACATTCAGGGAACGGTGCAGGATCCCTCGGGCGCGGTTGTGGCGGGGGCAACGGTCACGATCACCGACGTCGCCACCGGCGTGAAGCACAACGCCAAAACCGATAACGCAGGCTTATACGTCTTTCCCAATCTGATCACCGGCAATTACAGCCTGAACGCGACGTCCAGCGGTTTCCAGACCTACGTGCGCAGCAATATCGTTCTCGAGGTCGGCAGCAGCATCGCCATCAACGTGACGCTCAAGGTGGGCGAAGCCAGCACCAAGGTGGAAGTCCGCTCCGAGGGCCTGGCGCTGCAGACCGAGGACCCCACCTACAAGCAGACCATCGATCAGAATGAGATGTCGGCCATGCCGCTCAACGGGCGGCATATGACGGATCTGATCATGGCTTCCGGCGGGGCGAATACGGCGCCCAGCGGCGACTTTACCGGCAGCAAGTATTCCTACCAGACGGTCTCCCTTTCGGTGGCCGGGGGCGGCGGCAACACCACGCTGTGGCGGCTGGACGGCGGCGACAACCAGGATTACATGGGCAACGGGAATCTCCCTTACCCCTTCCCGGACGCGGTGAGCGAGTTCAGCGTGGAATCGACCGCCCTGGGCGCGCAGGACGGCGGGCATATCGGCGGCATGGTCAATGTCGTCACCCGCTCGGGCACCAATCAGTACCACGGCGAAGCGTTTGAATTCATCCGCAATAACTATCTGGACGCCACCAACTTTTACTCCTCGACTCCGGATACGCTGCACCAGAACCAGTTTGGCGGCACCTTCGGCGGCCCCATCATCCGCGACAAGATGTTCGGCTTTGCCGCCTATCAGCGCACGGTGGCGAGGCAGACGCAATCCAACACCCAGGCCACGGTGCCCACCGCCGCGAATCTGCTGGGGGACTTCTCGGTCACCGATGGAACGACCTGCGAAGCGTCTGGGAAAGCCGTGCAGCTCGTCGATCCGCTGACCGGCGCCACCCTGGCAGGCGACAAATATGCCTCCGCCCCCACGTTCAATGCGCCGGCGCTCAAACTGCAGTCCTACCTTCCCAAAATCGATCCGGCCCTCGATCCTGATAACTGCGGATATGTCTTCTACACCATCCCCTACCAGATATTTGACAACCAGTTTGTCACCCGGGTGGACTACACCGTCAGTTCCAAGCAGAATATTTATGGCCGCTACCTGGTCGACGGCTACCAGGATCCTGCCTACTTCTCACCCAGCAACATCCTCATCACCACGGCGTCGGGAAACATCGAGCGGGTGCAGTCGTTTGTGCTCGGCGATGCCTATACCTTCTCGCCCAATCTGGTGAACGCGGCCCATGTCACCATCCTGCGGCGGGTGGACAACCGCGGCTACAACGCCAGCGACATCAACGCGAATGATCTCGGCGTCACGCTTTACCAGGCGGTGAAGAACGGCCTGCAGATGGCCGAGGGCAAGTTCACCATCGGCGGCGGCACCAACTCCGTGGCCCACTTCAACGACAACACCCTGT
Source organism: Acidobacteriaceae bacterium (assembly GCA_036267095.1). Taxonomy (GTDB): domain Bacteria; phylum Acidobacteriota; class Terriglobia; order Terriglobales; family Acidobacteriaceae; genus Palsa-343. The sequence continues at coordinate 240,401 of DATAWS010000012.1, read as the reverse complement.
CCATCGGCGACGACGTGACGTGGATCCGGGGCAAGCATCAGTTCATGTTCGGTGGCTCCTTCGTGCAGAACCAGCTCAACATCGGCAATGCGTACGAGTCCAACGGCATCTTCACCTTCAACGGTGAATACAGTGGCAGCGGCCCCAACGGCGGCAGCAAGATCGGCGATCAGAACCTTGACTTCCTGATGGGCACCCTGAGCGCCTTCCAGCAGAGCAAGCAGCAGCAAAACGCGCTGCGCGGGCCCATTCCGAGCCTCTACATCCAGGACACCTACCATGCCAGCACCAAGCTGACCGTGACCGGCGGTTTGCGCTGGAACCCCAACTACATGCCGACGGATTACTTCAACCGCGGCCTTGAATTCAATGAGTCGGACTTCCTGAACAATGTGCACAGCAGCGTCTATCCCAACGCGCCGGCAGGCATCCTCTACTACGGCGACAAGGGGGTGAGCAAACAGTTCACGAACAACACGCCCTGGCAATTCGCTCCCAATCTGGGCGTCTCGTTCGATCCCGCGGGCGACGGCAGGACCGTGATCCGCGCGGGCGCCGAACTGGCCTACGACAATCCCAATTTCTTCACCGGCCAGCGCAATCAGCAGAATCCGCCCTTTGCCACCGCCATCAGCAATACCCAGACCTCAGCTACCGGTCCGCTGAGCTTCAGCGCTCCATGGTCCGTCGGATCGATCACCAGCAGCCCTTTCCCGCAGCCCAGCGTCCCCACCCCGGCGCAGGCGCAGTTCTTCGCGCAATCCCAGTACATCGTGCTGCCGTCGCACTTCCTGGCGGCCTACACCATCCAGTGGACCTTCAGCGTGCAGCATGAATTCGGCCATGGATGGCAGGCGCAGGTGGACTACATCGGCAACGGAACCCGTCACGCCCCGGTTGGCCTGACCATCGATCCGGCCGTGTATATCCCCGGAAACTGGGGAACGGGCGGAACGGGTTGCACCGGAATTGTGACCACGGGTCCGGGAGCGGTCACTCCGGGCGCAGCGGGCACCCCCTGTTCGACCACCAAAAATCAGAACTCGCGCTTCCTGCTCACCGTCCAGAACCCCACCCAGGGCAATCAACTGGCGGGCGGCGGCGGCGGATCCGTGATCGTCAACGATAACGCGACCGCCAATTACGACGGCCTGGTTTCCACCGTCCAGCACCGGCTCTCCAACACCTTCAGCTTGCTGGCGAACTGGACCTGGTCGAAGTGCCTCAACATCGAAGACTCGCAGGGCGACCTGGCCGGCACCAGCGTCCAGAACCCCAACAATATCGCCGGGGATTACGGCCCCTGCGGCTCCGATTACCGGAACGTCGAAAACGCCTCCGTCATCGCCAAAAGCGATTTCCATGACATGAACCGGTTTGCGAAGGTCCTCGTCAACGACTGGGAGTTAGCCCCTCTGATGCACATCCAGAGCGGCGCGCCCTTCACCGTGACCGACGGCGGAGACAATTCCCTCACCGACACCGGCAACGACCGCCCCAATCTCGTTTCCGGCGTGAATCCCTACCACGAGGTCAACTTCCGCAAGCTGGGAGGAGAAGCCAACCGCGAATACCTCAACCCCGCGGCCTTCGCCCCGGTCTGCACAGGCAACGTCACTGCCGGTTGCGCGGCGGCGGGAACCTTCGGCACCCTGGGCAGGAACGCCCTGCACGGTCCTCGGTACCTCGGGCTCGATGCCCAGGTATCCCGCATCTTCCCCATCCGGGAGACCCTGAGCACGACCCTGCGGCTCGAAGCCTTCAACGTCCTCAACCACCCCGACTTCACCACCCCAACCACGGCGCTGACCTCGTCAACTTTTGGACAGGTGGGCGGGACCGCCTCCAACGGAACCAACAACACCTTCGGCGCACGCGTCTTCCAGGGCGTCGTCAAAATCAACTTCTAGAAATGGTTCCGGGCGCCCCACTCAGGCTCAGGGTTGGCCTGGGTGGGGCGGTGCTGCAGCCTGATACCCGCTCGCCGTTTTGCCTTTCTCCTGAACCCAGCCGGTGCATCTCGGCCCATCGTTTACAGTGAGGGAGTGATCCGAAAATTTCTGCTGGGAATGAGGGGCTGGAATTGGCTGCCCGGCCTGCTTCCCCTCGTCGTGAGTGGAATTTCCCCGGCGCTGTTCGGCTGGGCAGCGGCTGGGCAGAGTCTTCCATCCGCACCTGTGCCCGCTGTCCAACCCTGCCGAGTCAGCACACTGCTGGTCTGCGTGAAGGACGTGGCCGAGGACGAGAAGGGCATCGTGCTGAGCCCCCTGCACGCGCCTGCTGAAGAGTTGTTATGGATCGTGCCCTTCGGCGCGGCTACCGGCGTCGCGCTGCACTACGACACCCAGGCGATCCAGGACCTGGGCGTGAACCCCGCACGCGAAGACCATTTCGACAAGGTATCCACCTACGGCGGCCTGTACGCGCCCTTCGCGGCAGCGGCCGTCGGCTATGCGGCCGGTTCCGTGCGTCACGACGATTACCTGGAGGAGACGGCGGTGCTCTCGGCCGAGGCGATGGCCGATGCCGGCATTCTCAATGAGGGATTGAAGTACGCCCTCGATCGCGAGTATCCGAAGCTGGACAACGCTCGCGGCGGCTTCTGGCCGCACGGGCCGAAGGACTGGCCCAATAGCCCATCGATGCCCTCGGAACACGCGATGAACGTCTGGTCCTTCGCCCATGTCGTTGCGGGGCAGTACAACGGGATCGCGACCCAGGCGATCGCTTACGGGCTGGCCGGCACCGTCTCCGTCTCGCGGGTGATCGCGCGGGATCATTTCCCCTCGGACGTGCTGGTGGGCAGCACGCTCGGCTGGTTGATTGGCGGCTATGTGCTCCATCACCGGTCGGTCGAGAACGGGACGATGCTGGATGTCTCGGCGGTGCAGACGCCGCTTGGCCGAGGCATCGAGGTGCGCATCCGGTTGCCGCACGGAGAGTAAGCTCGGCGCCACCCCTTCAGGTACGGGCGATCGCACATCCCTCCAAATTCCCTTGCTAAAACGGTCGCGCCCCTGGGTTCGGAATGGGACACTTCCGCTCGTCGGCGTGATAGCCGTCACTGCATCGCCCTGCTCCAGAGCGTAACGTCAGACGGTTTTGGAGAGGGTGATGATGCACCGATGCGGGAATCGGCCGGGCGAACATAAACACAGCAGAGTGTGTGAGTTGCCTGCAGGCGCGCAGCTCTCGTTCCCGGGCGAAACCCTCTCCGGAAGGAACCGCGGATGACCTGGCGCGATGAGTATCGAGCCCGTTGCACCACGGCGGAGGATGCCCTTCAGGCGGTTACCCCGGGCGGCCGCGTCTGGATCCAGTCCGGCTGCGGAACGCCCTCGACCCTGGTAAAGGCGCTGGTCGCGCGCGCCCCGGAACTGCGGGATGTGGAAATAGTCCACATGATGACCCTGGGCAGCGCCGATTACACCAGGCCGGAGTATGCCGGGGTCTTTCGCCATCGTGGCATGTTTCTGGGAGCGAACGTGCGCGAGGCAGTTGCCGCGGGCCGCGCCGACTACACTCCGATTTTCCTGAGCGAGATCGAGGGATTGTTTACCAGCGGGGCTCTGCCGCTGGACGTCTGCCTGATGCAGGTGTCGCCGCCTGACAAGAACGGCTACGTGAGCCTGGGAACGACGGTGGACTGCACCCTGACCGCCTCCCGCTGCGCGTCCACCATCATTGCCGAAGTGAACGACCAGATGCCGCGCACCCATGGCGACACGTTCATCCATGTCAGTCGGATCTCGATGTTCGTCGAAACCTCGCGGCCGCTGCTGGAACTGCCGTCGGAGCCCTTCACCGAGTTGCACCTGAAGGTCGCGCGCAACTTCGCATCGCTCATCCCTGATGGAGCGACGCTGCAGACCGGCATCGGCGGCATCCCGGATGCGGTGCTCACCTGCCTCGAGGACAAGCGCGATCTCGGAATCCATACCGAGATGTTTTCCGACGGAGTGATCGAGCTGATTGAATCGGGAGTCATCAACGGCGAACGTAAATCGCTGCACCGCGGCAAAGCCGTGGCCGCTTTTGTGTTGGGAACGCAGCGGCTGTTCGACTTCATCGATGACAACCCGTCCTTCGAGTTCCGACCCATCTGTTACACCAACGATCCGTTTGTGGTGGCGCAAAACGATCGCATGGTGGCTGTTAATTCGGCGCTGCAGGTGGATTTGACCGGGCAGGTCTGCGCCGACTCCATCGGAACCCGGCCGTACAGCGGGTTTGGCGGGCAAATGGACTTCATTCGCGGCGCCTCGCGCTCGCACGGCGGGGTACCGATTATCGCGCTGCCTTCGACCGCGAAGCACGGCACGGTTTCGCGCATCGTCCCGGTGCTCGAGCCGGGCGGCGGTGTGGTGACGTCACGGGGCGACGTCCACTACGTGGTCACGGAGCACGGCATTGCCTGGCTGCACGGAAAAACCCTGCGGGAACGCGCCGTGGCGCTCATCGCGATCGCCGATCCACGCTTCCAGGCCGAACTTGAAGAGTTTGCCCTGCGCGCTCATTACCTCGAGCACCGAACCGCAGCAGCGCTGGTCTGAGCAACGGCCGGCGGGAAAGGAGCAGGCATGGCGGACGCAGAAAAAAAAGATCGAGGATCGTTGCGAGTGGATGGAGACGAATGCAAGGGCTGCGGCCTGTGTGTGGAAGCCTGTCCTCCGAGGGTCATTCGCCTGAGCGACTGGCTAAACCACTACGGCTACCGCACGGCGGCCTACACGGGCGCCGGCTGCACCGGTTGCGGAATGTGCTTCATGGTTTGCCCGGAGCCGGGCGCGATTACCGTGCTGCGCCTCGCGAGTCGCCGCGCGGAGCCGGCCCTCTCGTCGCCCAGGGAAGGAGTGAACCGATGCGCAGGCAACTGATGAAGGGCAACGACTCCATCGTGCGCAGCGCGATTCTATCCGGATGCCGCGCCTTCTACGGCTATCCCATCACGCCGGCCAGCGAGATCACCGAAGCCGCAGCCGAGTACCTGCCCGAGGTGGGCGGCACGTTCCTGCAGGCGGAAAGCGAAGTAGCCGCCATCAATATGTTGTACGGCGCGGCGGCCGCGGGAATTCGCTCCATGACCGCTTCCAGCGGGCCGGGAATCAGCCTGATGCAGGAAGGCATCAGCTACATGGCCGGCTCGGAGCTCCCCTGCGTCATTGCCGACATCACCCGCGCGGGCCCGGGACTGGGGAACATCGCATCCGAACAGGGCGATTATCACCAGGTGGTGAAGGGCGGCGGTCACGGAAACTATCGCACTCTGGTGCTGGCGCCCCACTCCGTGCAGGAGATGGCCGACCTGACGGCGCTGGCCTTCGAGCTGGCCGATCGCTACCGCAACCCCGTGGTCCTGATGGCCGACGGTTTCATCGGTCAGATGATGGAGCCGGTGGAGTTTCCCGAGACCGCGGTTGAGCCGGCCATCGCGAACTGGGGGGTAACCGGAACAAAAGAGACGCGCGGCAATCTGATCACTTCCATCTATCTCAACTCCGACCAGCTGGAAGCCCATATCCGCCATATGGAGGCCAAATATGAAATGGCTCGGCGGCTGGAGGCGCGTGCCGAAGAATGGCATACGGAAGACGCCGAGATCGTACTGGTTGGATACGGCATCATCGCGCGCATTCTCAAGGCCGTGGCGGCGGAAGCCCGCGAGGCCGGGCTGTCGGTAGGCGTTCTGCGGCCGATTACGTTGTTCCCCTTCCCGACCGAGCATTTCGAGAAGCTGGCGAGGGCCCCGCGCACCTTTGTGGTGGTGGAGATGAGCAACGGTCAAATGCTCGAAGACGTACGTCTGGCGCTGAACGGCGCCCGGCCCATCGAATTCCTGAGCCGCGTCGGCGGCAATATTCCTTCGCACGAGGAAGTGCTGGCCTTCGTGCGTGAGCTGGCGCGCCGGGTGGTTCCGGCCCAAACCAAGGAAGCGTGGGTGGCGCATGTCTGAGGAAAACCAGGCGGAATACGTGGTTGCACACAAGCGGCCCAAGTCCTTTTACACGACCTTCGAGCGGAAGGACGAGCTGCAGCACCAGACCCATTATTGTCCCGGCTGCGGGCATGGCATTGTGCACAAGATGGTGGCGCGGGCGATCGACGACCTGGGCATTCAGGACCGCACCATTTTGATCAGCCCGGTGGGCTGCTCGGTCTTCGCCTATTACTACTTCGATGTGGGCAACGTGCAGGCTGCCCACGGGCGCACGCCGGCGGTTGCCACGGCGGTGAAGCGCACCCACCCCGCAAGTATCGTCCTGGCCTACCAGGGGGATGGCGATCTGGCGGCCATCGGTTCGGCAGAGATCCTGCACGCGGCGAATCGCGGCGAGAACATCTCCGTGATCTTCGTCAACAACGCCATCTACAGCATGACCGGCGGCCAGATGGCGCCCACCACTCTGCTGGGCCAGACCAGCACCACCACGCCCTCCGGCCGCCGCCCCGAGAACGAAGGCTATCCCCTGCATGTGAGTGAACTGCTGGCGACCCTGGAGGCGCCGGTGTATATCGAGCGGGTGGGGCTGGGCGACAATCGCCAGATCGCGCAGGCGAACCGCGCCGTGCGCAAAGCCGTCGAGAACCAGGTGAAGGGCCTCGGTTTCTCCATCGTCGAGATCCTGGCGCCGTGTCCGACCATCTGGAAAATGTCGCCGGTGGAAGCGCAGCACTGGGTCCGCGACGTGATGGAAAAAACGTTCCCGCTGGGTGTGCTGCGGGATCGTACGGACCAGGCGAAGCCGCGACCCTCTGCGGAACCGGGCCCGGCACTCGGAGAGGTTCCCGCGATCCTCGGCATCACCCCCGAGGGCGCAGAAGACGGCCCCGCGGCAGAGTTACCGAACAAAACCGATCTGCAGGTGCGCATCGCGGGGTTTGGGGGCCAGGGAGTCCTGCTGCTGGGCGAAGTGCTGGCGGAGGCAGGCGTCGACGCCGGCCTCGAGGTCTCGTGGCTGCCCTCGTACGGCCCGGAGATGCGTTCCGGAACCTCGAACTGCCATGTTCGACTGTCGAAGGAGACGATCGACTCGCCGCTGGTTGTTCGCCCCGACGTGCTGGTAGCCATGAACGAACCTTCGCTGCACAAGTTTTACGAGAGCGTGCGGCCCGGGGGGTGGATTCTCTACAACGGAGAGGCAGCGCCGCCCGAATGCCGGCGGGCCGATGTTCACATGCTGGCAGTGTCCTTCACGCATCGTGCCGCTGAGCTGGGCGAGGGGCGCGCGGCCAACATGATCATGCTGGGCGCGCTGCTGGAAATCACCGGCGCCCTGCCCCAGGCCAGCGTCGATCACGCGCTGCGGCGGCTGGTGAAGAGTCCAAAGTGGTTTGAGCTGGATGAGCGCGCGCTGGCGCTGGGCAGGGAACTGTCCCGCGCATCGGAGGTGGGCCGTGAAGGCTGAAGCCGATCCGAATCTCATTGTGTATTTCAACGGAGACTATGTGCCGCTGCGCGAAGCGCGAGTCGGCATTCTGACCCATGCGCTTCACTATGGGACCGGCGTCTTCGAAGGCATCCGGGCGTATTGGGACGATGCCGAGCATCAGCTGTTTGTCTTTCGGCCGCGCGACCACTACGAGCGCTGGAAGCGGAACTGCGGCATCCTGCGCATCGCCATTCCCGCGTCCAGCGAAGAGCTGTGCGCCATCACGCTCGAGCGGATGCGGCGCAATGCCCTGCGCACCGACGTCTACGTTCGTCCTTTGGCGTACAAATCGGCGGAGCGTGTCGGGGTCAGCACCGACAGCCAGGATGCCTTCGCCCTGATTGCCCTGCCGTTCGGCGAATACCTGCACAGCGAGCAGGGCCTGCATGCTGGCGTGAGCGCCTGGCGCCGCCTCGAAGACAATGCGATTCCGGCGCGCGCCAAGATCTGCGGCGCCTACGTGAACAGCGCGCTGGCCACGGACGATGCGAAGCGCAGCGGCTTCGACGAAGCGATCTTTCTGAACGAGAATGGGCAGGTCGCCGAAGGCGCCACGTGCAACCTGTTCATGGTGCGGAACGGTGCACTCATCACTCCCCCCTCAACCGAGAACGTTCTTGAGGGAATTACGCGCGCAGCCGTTTCCGAACTGGCGTGCCGTGAACTGGGGATCGATACCGTAGAGCGCCCGATCGATCGCAGCGAACTCTATGTCTGCGACGAGCTGTTCCTCACCGGGACGGCGGTGGGCGTGGCGCCGGTGGTGCGGGTGGATCACCGTCCGGTGCGCCACGGAGAGATTGGCGTGATCACGCGCCAGGTGCGGCGGCTGTACTGCCAGGCGACGCGAGGCCATCTGCAGGCGTACCGGAAATGGCTGCTTCCGGTTTACCCATCACCTGCGGCATTGGAACAGCCGGCACTTTCGCTTGCAGAGAGCGCTGTTGGATAATGGCCGGCGGACCCGGCGTCGCCTCCAACGCGGCGCAGCCGGATCCTGAAGAGGAAGGGGAACCATGCTGACTATGAAAGTTACGGACAATGCATACGACGCCGCCCTGACCAACTTCGAGGCAGCGGCCGACGCCCTCGAACTGAATAACGATATCCGGGAGATGATCCGGTATCCCGAACGCGCGCTGACCGTCACCATTCCTGTTCGAATGGATGACGGGCACATCCGTCGCTTCGAGGGTTATCGAGTGCAGCACAGCACCGTGCGCGGCCCTGCCAAGGGCGGCATCCGCTACCATCCGCAGGTGACTCTGGATGAAGTGAAGGCTCTGGCCACGTGGATGACGTGGAAATGCGCGGTCGTCAACATCCCGTTTGGGGGCGGTAAAGGCGGCGTCACCTGCGATCCCAAACACATGTCAAATGGCGAGCTGGAGCGGATGACACGCCGCTACGCCAGCGCGATCCTGCCGCTGATCGGGCCGGAGCAGGATATCCCTGCGCCCGATGTCTACACCAATTCGCAGACCATGGCCTGGATCATGGATACCTATAGCATGACCAAGGGGTATCCCATCCCCGGCGTGGTCACCGGCAAGCCGATCAGCCTGGGCGGCTCGCTGGGGCGCAATGAAGCAACCGGCCGGGGCACCTTCTACACCATCCAGAGCGCCTGCGAGCACCTGCGCCTGCCGCTCGCCGGGGCGGCCGTCGTGGTGCAGGGATTCGGCAACGCCGGATCGATCGCCGCTCTCCTGCTGCACGAAGCCGGAGCCCGGGTGATCGCGGTGAGCGATTCCCGCGGCTGCGTCTACAACAAAACCGGCCTCAGTATCCCCGACCTGATTCATCTGAAGGAACTCACCGACAAAGTGGAGAAGTTTCCCGACAGCGAACCGATCGAGGCGAAGGATCTGCTGGCGCTGGAGTGCGATATCCTCGTTCCGGCCGCGCTCGAAAACACTATTCACGGCGAGAACGCCGCAGCGGTGCGCGCCAGAATCATCGCCGAGGCGGCCAACGGGCCGGTCACCCCGGCTGCCGACCGCATTCTTGAGAACAAGGGCGTCTTTGTCATTCCCGATATCCTGTGCAATGCCGGCGGCGTCACCGTCTCCTATTTCGAATGGGTGCAGGATGAGCAACACCTGTTCTGGGAAGCGCAGGACGTCTACAACCGGCTGGAGCGGGTGATGAAGACCTCATTTCGCGAGGTGCTGAAGATCCATCGGGAGCGCAGGGTGCCGATGCGCGTTGCCGCCAACATGCTCGGCATTGGGCGCGTCGCGGAGGCGGTACAGATTCGCGGCATCTATCCGTAGCCTGGGAACAGGGCGCGCCGGCGGCAGCGAAACAACGGTGCGCGTCTATCCCTCTGTGCGCAGGAGTTCGCAGGCGATGGCCGCCTGGCCGAGCGAGATGCCGCCGTCGTTGGCGGGGACCTGCGCATGGGAGAACACCTCGAACCCATCGCCGCGCAACGTCTCGAGACAGCCGGCCAGCAGCCGCGCGTTCTGAAAGCAGCCTCCGCTCAGGCACACCAGGTTCAGCTGCAGCTCGTCGCGCATGCGCCGGCAGACGGAAGCGATCGCCGCCGCCAGCGTCGCGTGAAAGCGAGCGGCGATCTCCCCCCGCGGCCGTCCTCGCTCTGCTTCAGCCACGATCTGCCGGATCATGGGGCGAAGATCGATTTCCGCGGGGGCGGCGCCCGCGATGCCAAATTCATACGTATCGGATTCGGGAAGGGAAGCGCAGGCATCCGCCGCCGCCTCCAGCATCATGGCCGCCTGGCCCTCGAAGGAAACTTTGTGGCGCAGGCCGATCAGTGAAGCGACCGCGTCGAACAGCCGCCCGGCCGATGAGGTGGAAATCGTATTCACGCGGCGGGTCAGCATCCGGTCGATGATCCGAAGGCGCTCCGCCGGCGCCATGTCCTCGGTGATCGCGCTCGCCGGAATCTCGCCGAAGGTATCGAGCAAATAGCTGCGGGCCACACGCCAGGGCTCGCGCACCCCGGCATCGCCGCCGGCCAGCAATACCGGACGCAGGCGAGCGAAGCGGTCAAAACCGGCCAGATCGGCAGCCAGAAATTCGCCACCCCAGATGGTGCCGTCGGTGCCCAGGCCGGTTCCATCCCAGGCAACGCCGATCACCCGCCCCTCAAGCTGGTGCTCGGCCATGCAGCTGGCGATATGCGCATGATGGTGCTGCACTCCGATGGGCCGCAGGCCCGTCTTTTGCAGCGCGAACTGCGTGCTCAGATAACCGGGATGCAAATCGTGAGCGACCGCCGTTGGCTGCACGTGAAACAACCGTTTCATGCGTTCAAGCGTTTCTTCAAAAAAGCGCAGCGTCTCGAAGTTCTCGAGATCGCCGAGGTGTTGGCCGGGAATGGCGAATCCCGCGCGGGTGAGACAGAGCGTGTTCTTCTGCTGCGCTCCGCAGGCGAGAACCTCGGCTTCTCCGCGGCCCAGCCACACCGGCATAGGCGCATAGCCGCGAGCGCGCCGCATCAGCATGGTCTGGCCGGAGACCACCCGGACCACCGAATCGTCAACCCGCGTGTGGATGCGGCGATTGTGGTGGGCAAAGCAGTCGGCGATGCCGGCCAGATGCTCTTCAGCCTCGTCATTATCGATGACGATGGGCTCCTCGCTGCTATTGCCGCTGGTCATCACCAGGGCCGGGTCCGTGCCCCAGCGCTCGCGCAGAATGCGGAAGAGCAGGTCATGCATCGGGGTGCATGGCAACATGACCCCGGTCGCCGGATTGTCCGGCGAGACACCGCCCGCCAGATCGGCGCCTGGGCGGCGCCGGAGCAGCACGATCGGCCGCTGCCGGCTGGTCAGAACCGCGCGCTCCTCCTCCGAAAGGAAGCACAACGATTCGGCGGCCGCGGCGTCGGCAACCATAAGGGCGAACGGCTTTTCGCTGCGATGTTTGCGGCGGCGCAGCTCCTCAACGACTGCCGGGCGCCGTGCGTCGCAGGCGAGCTGGTAGCCGCCCAGGCCCTTCCACGCAACAATGCCGCCATCGCGCAACCGGTCGGCCACCCGTTGAAGGATGTCGCGGGCGCTGGCGTCCGAAGGCTCAGATTCGCCGGGTGTTTTCAGGGTCAGGCGCGGACCGCAGACCGGGCAGGCATTGGGTTGAGCGTGAAAGCGGCGGTCTTCCGGATTCTCGTATTCACGCCGGCAGTTGGCGCACATGGCGAACTCCGCCATAGTGGTCATCGGCCGGTCGTAAGGGACGTCGAGAATGATGCTGTAGCGCGGGCCGCAGTTGGTGCAGTTGGTGAAGGGATAGTCGTAGCGGCGATTGGCCGGATCGCCGGTGTCGGCAAGGCAGGCGTCGCACACGCAGATGTCCGGGGGAACCAGCGCGAAGGCCGATCCGGCAGCGTCGCTTGCGCGGATGGAGAACGACGTCTCGCCCACGACGGGAATTTCCACGCGAGCGATGTTGGCGATCCATACCAGGGGCGGGGCATCGGCCGGCAGCGCCGCGACGAACGCGTTCACCATTGGCGGCTGGCCTTCCACTTCAATGAAGACGCCGCGTGGTGAGTTCAGCACAAATCCGGCAAGGCCGCAGCGTCGCGCCAGATTGTAGACATAGGGCCGGAAGCCGACGCCCTGAACGACGCCGCGAATCTGCAGCTGGAGGCGAATTGTCGCTTCTTCGGGAATCGCCGCTGCTCCGTCAGGGAGTGGACCCTGACGATCATAAATGGATGCGGCGATTCCCGCGGGAGGGCCCGTGAGCAGCCGGGCTCAGCCGGCCTGGACGAACTCCAGCTCGAGCGTGATGGAAACTTCTTCGCCCACCAGCACGCCGCCGGTTTCCAGCGTCGCATTGAACGTCAGCCCGAACTCCCGGCGGTCGATTTTGGTGGTGGCCGCAACGCCGATGCGGGTGTTGCCCCAGGGGTCCTTCACGGGCGGTGTCGGTCCTTCGACCTCGAACTCCACTTCGTGGGTGCTGCCATGAATGGTGAGCGGGCCCGCGACGATCACGCTTCCATTCGCCTTGCGCGTGACGCGGGTGGACGAGAAGGTGAGGGTAGGGAACTTCTCCGCGTCAAAAAAGTCAGGGCTCTTGAGATGGGTATCGCGCTGCGGGTCACGGGTATCGATGGTGGACACGTCAATCGACGCCTCGACGCCTGATTTGGCGAGATCGGCAGGATCGTAGGTCAGTTTGCCGGTGACGCCGGTGAAGCGTCCGCGCACGTTCGCGATCATCATGTGCTTCACGCGGAATTCTGCGAGGGAGTGGACCGGGTCGATGGTCCAGGTGCTGGTTGTGGGTGTGGCGCTGGTGCTCATGGAAGTTTCTCCTCCTTTTGCCTTAGATTCGTAAACTTGGTAGTCGTTGCAACAAATAATCATGAAGAATTAATCGAGCTGGCTGCGGCAGGTTGCGATCATCCGGGACAGTTCGGTGAGCTGTTTGGCCCCAAGATGGCCGAGTTGCCGGCGGTGCAGGGCACAGACCGCGGCATCGAGACCGGAGAGGAGGTTGAGTCCCTCCGGGGTGATGCGGGTCAGGACGCGCCGGCGGTCGACGTCCTGGCGACAGCGCCCCACCAGGCCGCGCTTCTCGAGACGATCCAGCAGGCGGGTGATATCGGGCTCGCGCGTGATCATACGCGCGGCGATTTCCCCGCACAGCAGGCCCTCTGGAGCGCCGCGCAGGATACGCAGCACGTTGTACTGGGTAGCGGAAAGCCGATGCTGGCGGAGAAGCTGTGCCGGACGCCGGGCAAGCCAGTCGGCGGTTCGCTGGATCTCGACGAAAAGCACTTCCTCCAGGCAAGCTTGGCGGGGGCGGCGAAGGTGGGTACCAGGGGCCATATCCAGCAGGATGGTCGTTGCAACAGGAAAGTGTCAAAAAAATTGCCATGCCCGGCGAATCCTTCGCTGACACCGGCTATCTGCTGCTCAGGAGGAGCGCGATGAAGGTTGTTGTGATGGGTGGCAGCGGGATGATCGGCAGCCGCGTGGTGAGGGAATTAAGCGAGCGGGGCCACACAGTAACGGCGGTGGCGCGCAACCCGTCGCGCATCCAGGCGCTGCCCGGGGTTACGGCGGTTGCCGCGGATCTGCATGACGCCGAACGGATGGCCGCGATCCTGCCGGGCGCTGATGCGGTGGTGAGCGCCATCAGCCCGCCCAAAGGACAGGAGAGCGAGATCATCCCGGCCAGCGAGGGCCTGTTGCGCGCGGCACATGAGGCGGGGGTGCGGAGGGTTCTGATCGTGGGCGGGGCAGCCAGTCTGCTGGTGGCGCCGGGAGTCGCGCTGCTTGATACGGGGCACCTGCCGAAAGAGTGGATGCCCATAGCCACGGCGCACCGCGACCTGCTGCAGCGGCTGCGCACCACGGATCTCGCGAAAGACATGGACTGGACCTGCTTCAGTCCGGCCGCCTTCATTCAGCCGGGTGAGAGAACGGGGAAGTTCCGCCCTGGCAAAGATGAGCTGGTGGCCGACGCACAGGGGCAGAGCCGCATTTCCGCCGAGGATTATGCCGTCGCGCTGGTGAATGAGCTGGAGCATCCGCAGCACGTCGGGCAGCGGTTCACGATTGGATACTGAGGGAAGCCGGAACTAGCGGGAGAGGGAGAGACGATCGCCCGCCTCGATGCGGCATTCATCGATCTGGCCAGGCGCCAGTTCGAGAACGCTGTGGGTACGAAGGCTGACGCTGGTGATGCGCCAGGGGGGCAGGCGCCGCCATGTCTTCACCACGCGGAAGTCTTTGTCGAGTGCCACCACGTCGATCGGGAAGCGCATCCACATGGTGTGCACCCCGGAAGACGGACGAATGAGAATGCCCGATCCGGGATCGAGACCAGTTCGTCCAAGAAGGCCGTACAACCGGCTCAGGAAGCTGTCGGCAAGGCCGATGCTCGATCCGATGGTTACGGCCTTCTCCGGAATGGTGACGGTCAGGGTTTCCATAAGCGTTTGTCTCTTCCCTGGGGAATGAGGCTCTGGTTTGATTCCAGGGGAGTGCCTGTCCGCGAGCAGGTTTCGTTCGCGGCCGGGCAAAGGTTAGTTGCAACTCCATGCGGCGTGCCGGGGGGAGAGAGCGGCCGGGGACATCAGGCCGTTCTTTTTCTGCGCAGGACGATAACGCCCAGCACCAGAACGCCGAGGGAAGCGGCAACCGCACGAATCATCACGGCTGTACCCATAGCTCGACTCCTTTCCCGGCTCCCGCCGCAAATGGGGATTTCAGTTGGAGCGAACCGCAGTGTTTACGCGGACTTCTTGGTGCCCCTTCTCCGCATGATGATGAGACCAACCACCACCACTGCGAGCGCGAGAGCGACGATGCGCACGACCATGCCCGATGCCATAATGAATCTCCTTTCCGGCGCCACCAGAAGCAGGCGCGCAAGTTAGAGCGAATCCGGCCCTCCCGGTCTTACTTCAGGTTGGCGCTGAGCGTCAGAAACGCCGGCGCCAGCAGCACGATGAACAGACAGGGAAAAATGAAAAATACCAGTGGAAACAAAATCTTGATCTTCGTCTTGGCCGCCGCTTCCTCAGCCCGCTGCCGCCGCGCGGTGCGGATTTCTTCGGAATAACGGCTCAATGCCCGGACGATTGGGGTCCCGAAACGGTCGGTCTGCTGCAGCATGGTCACCAGCGATTTGAATTCTTCCAGCTGGGTTCGATCCGACATGCTCTGCCACGCGTCGAGGCGCGGCTTACCCGCCCGCTGTTCGAGGTTGATCTGGTTGAACTCCTCGTTCAGCGCGGGATAGCTGAGGGCAATTTCCTGGCCGATGCGCAGCAGCGCCTGGTCGAGGCCCAGTCCGGCTTCCACGCAGATGACCAGCAGGTCGATCGCATCGGGAATGCCTTTCTGGATCTTCTTCTTGCGGCGATTGACGGCGCGGGTCAGCCAAATGTCCGGCATCAGGTAGCCCACCGCCGCCAGCGCCAGGCACCAGAACGCGGTATTGGTGTGAATAAAGGTGCCGCCGATGATGCCGGCCACCGGACCGATAAAGCGGGCGGTGAAGTAGAGATCCAGCTGGCTGCCGCCCTTGAGTCCGGCGCTCACAAAACGCTGGCGAAGCTTCTCGTCTTCAGAGAGGCCGAGCCGTGCGCGGAACGCGCGAGCCAGCGAAAGCAGCTTGTCCCGGGCCACTTCCTTGCCACGGATCGTCCGCTTGTCCGGCCGGTCGCTGGTGACGATGTCAAGGATGCGCCGCGCCTGCTGTGAGGGACGAAAAAGGAATGGCGCCGTCAGCAGCGTAATCACGCAGAAGACGGTGAAGCAAAGCGCAATGTAGAAAAAGATCACCATATTCGTATCCGGCTACACTTCGATGGAGTTGATAATTCGACTGATGACGAACCCGCCCAGCACTACCAGGGCGGCACACAGGCCGAGCAGTTTGTGCCCCAGCGGGTCGTGCAGCAGGGGCTTGGAGTATCCCGGATCCATCACGTTGATCAGCAACATGACAATCACGGGCAACAGCGTCAGGATCCATCCGGTCATGCGGCCCTGGGCCGTCTGCGTCCGGATTTCTCCCTGAATGCGCTGCCGTTCGCGGATGACGTGAACCGTGCGGTCGAGCACCTCGACCAGGTTGCCGCCGGTTTCGCGCTGTACCACGATGGCCGTCACCATGACCCGCAGATCCTGCGAGGGGACGCGATCGAGCAGCTGCAGGAGCGCGTCGCGCAGCGGCAGTCCGAAGTTCTGCTGGCGAAAGACCTCGTTGAATTCCGTGCAGGCAGGCTCCGGCGCGCCCTGGGCCATGATTTCGATGGCCGCCGAGGTGGAGTGGCCGGCGCGCAGGGAACGAGCCATCATATCGATAGCGTGGGGGAGGGCCTTTTCAAAGGCGCGCAGGCGGCGATGGCGGGCGAACGCGATGCGCCCCCAGGGGAGCAGCGCGCAGACCACTCCAACCGCAGCCTGCACCGCGGCCACAGGAACGAAAAACAGGCTGATCAGATAGCCGATGGCGCCCATTGCCGCCGTCTGCACCAGGAATGCGGAAGCGGTGGTGTTCAGGGCGGCCTGCGAAATCCACTTCTGCAGGCGAGCCATGGAAATGTATTTGCCGATCGAGGAGCCGATCCAGTCGAACCGGCTGCTGGCCGTTTTGCGCAGCAACTCACTGGCCTGCATCCCGGCTTCGCCGGCGCCTGCCCGCTCCACGGTTACGGCAGCGAGCCTCTGCTGGAGAACCTTGTCTCCGCGGCTGGGAGCCGTGGCGAAGCTGATCACCCCGAAGGTGATCAGCAGCACGGCGAAGAAACTGGTAGCGATCAGAATCATTGGCGTCTCACCGTTACACTTCCACCGAATGATCGAGCAGTCCGGAAGGAATCGGAATGCCCGCGGCTTTGAGTCGATCCGTAAACTTCGGCACAATGCCGGTCGAACGGAACCGGCCTTTCACTTTGCCGCCTTCGCCCAGGCCTTCTTTTTCGAAGACGAAGATGTCCTGCATGCTGATGACATCGGAGTAAGCTCCGGTCAGCTCAGTAATATGAGTAATGCGGCGGCTGCCGTCGCTCATACGCGCTACCTGCACGATCAGGTGGATAGCGGAAGCGACCTGCATGCGGATGGCTTTATCGGGCAGCCGGATATCGCCCATCAGGCACATGGTTTCCAGGCGAGACAGTCCGTCGCGCGGGGTGTTGGCGTGAATGGTGGTCAGCGAGCCGTCATGGCCGGTGTTCATGGCCTGCAGCATGTCCATGGCTTCCTCGCCGCGGACCTCGCCGAGGACGATGCGGTCGGGACGCATACGCAGGGCGTTGATGACCAGCTCGCGCTGCCGGATGGCGCCCTTGCCTTCAACGTTGGGCGGCCGGGTTTCCAGACGAACGACGTGATCCTGGCGCAGCTGCAGTTCGGCCGAATCCTCGATGGTGACGATGCGTTCTTTTTCCGAGATGAAGCTTGACAGCGCGTTCAGCAGGGTCGTCTTGCCGGCGCCGGTACCGCCGCAGATGACGATGTTCAGCCGCGCCTGCACCGCCGAGCGCAGCATTTCCAGCATGGGCAGCGTGAGCGCCTTCTGCTGGACCAGCTTCTCCGCGGTCATCGGCGAGCTGCCGAAGCGGCGGATGGAGAGGATGGGGCCGTCGATGGCGAGAGGCGGGATGATGGCGTTGACGCGCGAGCCGTCTTTGAGGCGGGCGTCGACCATGGGCGTCGATTCGTCGACGCGACGGCCGACCGCAGAGACGATCTTGTCGATGACCTGCAGCAGGTGGCGATTGTCGCGGAAGGTGACGCTGGTCCGCGAAAGCACGCCGCGGCGCTCCACGTAGACGTTGCTGGCGGTATTCACCAGGATGTCGTTGATGGTGTCGTCTTTGAGCAGCTGCTCGAGGGGGCCGAGACCGAAGACCTCGTCCAGAACTTCCTGGGCGACGCGGTCCCGTTCCGAGGAGCTGAGCGGCACTCCCTGCTCGCCGATGATCTGTTGAATCAGCAGAAAGAGCTGTTGCTGGCCGGAGCGGGTTTCCTGAGCCTCCCCGAGTTTTTCCAGATCGAGGCGGTTGATCAGCTCCGCGTGCACTGCGGACTTGAGCTCCTGCTGCTCTTTTTCCCGCAGCGGGCGGGCCGTGGGAGCAGCGGTGCGCAGCCCCGGGCTGTTGCGCAGGTTGGCGGCATCGGCGCGAGGCTGGTTCACATTGAGCGTCAGATCACCCACGGTTATTCAGTCCTTTTCTGGCCGAACAAAGAGAAGCCTTTGCGGGCCGGCTGCGGCTTCGGCGTGGTGCTTTCGTCTCCGGTCAGCAGCGCCGTCCATTTGGCAAACTGCGTGGCGATCTCCGACTTCTTGTCCGGGCCGATGGGCTCGCCCACGTTAATGGCGCGCTGGCACTCGGCATACGCGTTGCACAGCCGCACTTCGACCGGAACCCGAATCGCCTTTTCGATCTGTTCGATCGCGATGGCCCCGTGCGAGGAGTAGCGGTTGATGATGACGTGCAGCCGGGACGACGTGGATTCGTTGCGGCTGAGCCCGTCGATATAGCGGGAGAGGTCGCGAATGGCGCCGATATCCGGCGTCGAAACCAGATAGATCTGATCCGAGCGATCCATCACCGCGAGGGAAACTTCCTCGAGCGAGGTTTCGCAGTCCAGCAGAATGTAGTCGTACTCACCGCGCAGGAATTCCAGCGTGCGCTCCAGCGCGTCCGGATCCACCGTCCGCGACAGGTCATGCGACTCGGGGGAGGAAAGCACTTCGAGTCCGCTGGAGTGTTTGGCGATAAAACCGCGCAGCAGCGTGGAATCGAGGCGATTCACGTTGCGGATCAGCTCGTCGAAGTGATACCGGGCGCCGTCCAGCCCCAGATAGAGGCACACGTGGCCGAACTCCGGATGATTGTCGATCAGCAGCACGCGCTTGTTGTGCTGGCGCACCAGGTAAGAGGCGAGGGTTACCGCGACGGTCGTGGTCCCCACCCCGCCCTTGGCGCCGAACAGCGAGATGATGTGGCCCGTCGAACGAGCCCGGCCCATGGTCGCCGACCACTGCCGTTCCTGGCGGCTGAACGTATCCGCCAGCTGGCGGACGTCGAGCGGGTTCTTCAGCACCTCGTTGCAGCCGGCGCGCATGGCCGTCAGCAGCAGATCGTTCTCGTTGCGCGACGACAGCGCCGCGCCGAAGAACCTGCCGAAGAAGAGTTGCTGCAGGTAGCTGGTGGTTTCCGCGGCGCCCTGCGGGTCGCGGTCGAAGTCCACGATCGCCAATACCGCGTCGGCGCTCTTCGTCTCCACCGAGATGGGCGGCCGGCGGACCGCCGACACGTACTCGTCGTAGGAGTCGTGGGTCACGGTCCAGTGATGCTGCCCCGCGGCCTGAAGAATCTTATCGCTCAGGTCGCGGTCGACACCGACGGTCAGCAGCGCCACCGTAAGGGTCTGGGAATTGGAGTTCTGCTGAGTCATAAGAGCTGCTTCCTTCCGGTCAGTGGATCGGCACGTCCTGGGGTAATGGCTGCGGCTGAGGCTGCGGCGGCAGAGTCTTCGGAGTCATGCCTTTGTCGAACTTCTTGTCGTTGAGGAACGGTACCGGCAAGATGGGCTGGAGGGCTGGCGTGGTATCGGTCAGCGGATCGACCAGCGTGGGCGTCACGATCACTGCCAGTTCCACGACCGAATGGCTGCTGCTCTTCGACTGGAAGAGTTTGCCCAGAACCGGAATGTCTCCGATACCCGGAATCTTCTCCAGCTGGTTGGTGGTGCGGTTGTCCAGCAGCCCGGAAATCGAGAAGCTTTGCCCGCTGCGCAGTTGCACCTCGGTGTCTGCCCGGCGGGTGGAAATGGCCGGGATGGTATACCCGGAAATCGTCACTTCATTCGTGTAGTCGAGCGCGCTGACTTCCGGAGTCACCCTGAGATCGATGGTTCCATCCGGAAGGACCGTGGGGGTGAAGTCTACCCGCACGCCGTATTGACGGAACTGAATGGTCACCGAAGTGAAACCGCTCGAGGCCCCCTGAATCACCGGGTAAGGAAATTCACCGCCTGACAGGAATGAGGCCTTCTGGCCGCTCTCCGCCGTCAGCGTCGGTTCGGCAAGGATCTGCACGATCTGATCGTTCGCCAGAGCCTGAATCGCCGCGCCAATCCCCAGCTGGTTGTTGTAGTAGAAGAGGCTGAGCAGGTTCTGGACGGCCAGCAGAGAGGACAGGGTTCCGCTCACCGCGTTGGTCGAATAGGACTGGTTGGTGGGCGAACTGTTCGGACCCACCGTGATGCCGGCAAACTGGCCGGTGCCGGAGGCGAAGGTATTCTTGCCCGGGCCGAAGAAGTTGAAGCCCAGCTGCTCGGCGCGGGAGCGATCGATTTCCACTACCCGCACCTTCAGCCGCACCTGGGGCGTATGCGGAGTGGTGATCAGCAGGGAATCGGCC
Organism: Acidobacteriaceae bacterium; assembly: GCA_036267095.1. Taxonomy (GTDB): domain Bacteria; phylum Acidobacteriota; class Terriglobia; order Terriglobales; family Acidobacteriaceae; genus Palsa-343. The sequence continues at coordinate 220,097 of DATAWS010000012.1, read as the reverse complement.
ACGTTCTTCGAGAACAGGTTGGCCAGCTTGACCGCGGCGTCGCCGCTGGCCGGGCTGGAAACGGTTCCGGCAAGGGCCACTTCATCCCCGTGCCCTTCCACGCGGATGTTATCCGCGGGAAATGCGTCGGACAGGGCGTGGCGCAGATTGGTCACGTCCACATCGGAGCTGACCAGATAGGCTTTCGATTCTCCGCTCTCATCCCAGAGGATCAGCCCGCTGACGCCCGGCGCTTTGGCCGTCACCACGATCTGGTGGGGGCTCGAGGTGAACGAATCGAGCACCTCCGGATTGCTGATGTAGACCCGGCGCAGACGCCGCTCGGTGTTGATGAACAGGGAGTGGCCGACCACGACGTGCATGGGATCGCCGACCACCGTGGCGCTGCTCTCCATGGTTCCGGTCACCGCGGGTGTGACCGCGGCTGCCGGTTCCTGGGCTCGCGCGGGCCATGGACCCGCACACACCGCGGCTCCGAGCAGGGCGCTGGATACGTTACGAAGAATGTGCTGTGTCCTCATAGTTGCCTCAGTTGTTGAAACTCGCTGTGCTGCGTTTGTTCCCCAGCATTGTCTCCACAACCCACGGCTGCGGCTGGGGAGCCTCCCGGTGGGCAACAAAATGGTGGTTCGGAGCAAGATGTGAGTCCGGCAAAGAAGCCAGTTCGTTCAGATCAACCGGCCCGGCAGTTGCCTCTGCATGGTCGCCGCCATTGCGCAGCACGAAGCGGATGGTGCCCTTTTCGCTGGCCAGCGCCGCCTTCTCAGCATCTTCGGGCGAGAGCAGCAGCGTTACTACGTCCACGGTTGCCGGTTTCCCGGTGGGATCCGGCTGCACCTGGTGGCCTGCGGCCAGAACTTCCGCATTCTGAAGGACCGTCGCCGTCTGCGGCTCCGCATTCTGACGGTTTTGATCGGTGTAAGTCACCAGCACGTCCACATGGGTGCCGGGCAGCAGGAAGCCGGCCACGCCCACGACGTCGTCGGATTTGAGCGCCATGGCGCGCATCCCGGTGGGAATCCTGCCGGTGAGTCCGGCGCCCGATCCGGCGGCCGCCAGCTGGCGGTCGAGAATCGGTTGTCCCGCGGACAGCGGATAGAGGACGGCGCGGCCCACGACATCGTCAACCTTGAGGAAGCTGCCCGCCAGCGGGTGCGACTGCGGCCATTCGATCATGGTGAGGTCTTCCTTGCGGATCACTTCGCCGGGATCGAGCGCGCGCGCGGACGCGACGTACTGGTTGGGCGGCTGGACCGGGGTCCGGGCGGCGTGAACAAATCGGCGGCTGAGCCAGAACGTAAACAGTCCTGAGATCACCAGCGCCACGACAAGAGCAAGCATCAGACGGCGAGCCATATGACATTACCTCTGCAACGCCGTGAGGAACAGCGTCGTCGCCATGCCCGCAACAACCGCCAGGGCATAGGGCAAACGCAGGGTCCTCGCATTGCCAAGATTGAGTTCCGGGTGCGGAGAAAGACCTTCCAGCCGATGGTGCAGCGCCAGCGCACCGACATTCTGAATCGTTTCCTTCAGGCGTCCCCGCCACAGCGCCATGCCGAGGGCCATCACGCCCCCCGCCAGTGCGGTCAGGATCAGCAGATACGTAACCAGCGGCATGCCGGCAATGGCCGCAACCGCAGCCATCAGCTTTACATCGCCGGCGCCCATGCCCCCCGCCAGCCAGAAAATCAGAAACAAGCCGCCGCAAATCAGTCCGGCCAGTGCGGCGAACGCCATCTGCTTCCATCCGCCCAGAAGCAAATGGAGCAGCAGTCCAAACAGAATTCCCGGCAGGGTGATGAAATTTGGGATCCGGCGGCTGCGCACGTCGAATACCGCGCCGGTCAGCGCACAAGCCAGCGCAATCGTCGGGTACAGCCACTCAGAGTGTAAATTCGCAATTACCATAATCCCCTTTACCTGCTGTCTGCTCTATCGGCACGCCAGGCCGTAGCGTTCATCGCTGCTGCTCCGGCAGCCGGTCAGGGGAAGTGACGACCAGCCGAGCCGATCAGGCATGCGGAGGACATGCGGAATGCGGAAGGGAAGCTGTCAGGGCGGTACTGCTCCGAGGCGGCTGCCGATTGCATCGCGCCGCGGCATCTCCGGCCTGGTGCTGTCCCTTGCGGGAGCGGCCAGGAAATCCGCACGATGCTGCGTCGTCCTTCGGTTCGGCCGTCCTCCGGCAGGACAAATGCCGGATGACGACGGTGATTTTCAAACCACACCGATGACGGACGATCCCTGTTTCCCGGGCAAGGTTGGCTGGTCGCGGCCGGGGGGCCGAGCAACGATGGCCGCGACCAATATGTCTTTCTCTCCGGTTCGGACCCACTCGTCAGCGACGAAAGCGCCCGTACCGTTTCACCCAACCAGAGACCGGCAAGGAAAGAAACCGTCAGAACATCAGTCGTGATTACAGGCTGCTACCGATGGTGTTGAATTCGGTGGAGATTTTCGTGCTCAGGGAGTTCATCGCAACGATGGCGCCCAGGGCGATCAGGGCAGCGATCAGAGCGTACTCGATCAGATCCTGGCCAGACTCGTCATTCAGCAGGTTATTCAGAAGCCGCTTGGTCATTTCCAGTTCTCCTTAAGATTTGTGCCGCACGGCCACCCATCTGGACTGACCCCGGACCGCGCTGCATGGTGGTGATTGTTGTCTCACAATGCTCCGGAGAGGCTCTCCATCGCAATGCCATTTAAGTGTTACCCTTTGCTACTTTTGTTCAAAACTTCCGGTGCCTTTCCCCTGCACACCAGAAACTTAACCAGCAGAATGTCGGCGTTACTGCGGACTCTGCCTCCTGTTGACTCTGTCGACCGTGGCCGCAAAAGCGTGAGTCTCTTTTTGCTCATCCACTCGCCGGGTTCGTCGTTCGCGGATCTATTTCCCAGGAAGCTGTCTCGTTCGTCTGGTCCGATCTATGTCGCCGGCTGGCTCACAACAACGAGGCCACGCCAACTGACCTCTCCAGAAGTAATGCACATGCAGATTCCTTCCTATGCCTCATCGGTACTAACGTATGGCCCATTGGTAGCAGCGATGCGGCGTCAGGCCGATACCACGGATCGACAGCGCGAAGACAAGTCCGGAGCAGCAGCGGCGGATTCGTCTGTCCAAAAATGAGACAAACTCGGTTGCCGATCGGAGGGCTTCGCTGGATTTCTCCCGGGATGCCGAAGAGGGTGCACATTGAGAATCTGACCGCCTGTGGCCCATGACTGCAACCCGTGACCGCAGTAACTCGGCGGATGCAGTACCGCAGCCACGTTGCGCCCATAGCCGGGCGGAGCAGCTCCTCAGCCGGAGTAACAGGTTACGATGCATTACTACAATTCTGGATGGCTACCACCAACGAGCTATTGAGACTTCGTGCAGCTGCACTAACCTAGCTAGACGACTCTCTTGATCAATGCCCGCGTATCCCGGCTGCCTGCAGGCATCCGTCCCGGGATACGACCCGCAAGGTGGCTTTCCGCGGGCAGCCGGGAAGAAAGTTGTTGAGGCTTGCCGATGAAATCTAAATCCCGTTGTTCTCTCCATGAAAGTGAGCCCAGGGTAAGCGCTGTTTGTGGCACACAGCCGTCTCCGCGCTCCGCCAACCTTCGCGCGCTGCGGCTGTGGTATCGCAGATCGGCGGAAGAGGGCCAGTCCCTGGTGGAGTTTGCCGTGGTGGTTCCGCTGCTGCTGCTGGTTCTCACCGGGATATTCTCCTTTGGCATCATCTTCAATCAGTATGAAGTACTGACCAACGCCACCAACTCGGCCGCCCGTTATTTCGCCGCCAGTCGCGATGCCAGCAAGACCTCCGGCGCCAATACCATGGCGCCAAGCGGAGATGCCTGCGCGTATGTTGCGACGGTGGTAAACGGGGATTCGCCCAATCTCACCGCTACCAGCCTGAAGTACAAGATCGTCTACACCGTTGCTGCAACCAAGGCGCCCTCCACGCTCGCCAACAGCACCAATGCACCCAGTTGTTCCAGTCTGTCGATGACCGGGGGCGATACGGTGACGGTGACGGTGACCTACCCGGTTTCCACCGCGCTCTTCGGATGGGCCACCCAGAATTACACTTTGTCGGCCTCCAGCACCGAACTCGTACAGTAACCCAGATGTCCAAAGTAGTTATTCCGCGTCGGCTGTGAAGATAGATGGATGCAGGTCAGGCCGGCACAACGTAAGGAGATGTACCATGAATGCAAGGCCCAGTCACAGCCGCAGAGGCGAGTCCAGATTAGAAACCCTTTCCGGCGGACGTTTCGCCGACCGCCGCGAACGTTCGATCGCGCGCTTTCTGTTTGCCGATGAGGGCGGCCAGATCCTGCCGTGGGTTGCGGTCGCGACCGTGGTTCTGGTTTGCACCGCGGCGCTGGTACTCGATATCGGCAACGCCATGGTAGCGCAGCGTGAGCTGCAAAATGCGACCGATGCCACGGCTCTGGCGGCCGCACAATCCATCTCCGGCACCACCACCAACTACAGTAGTGTCGGTGTCAAGTACGGCGCGGCCAGCGGGGAAAACAACGCCTACTCCAACATGACCATCAACACTCCTGTGATCACCCCGCTATGTCTCACAACGGTCAGCGGCTGGGGCACCGCCTGCGCGAAAAGTGGCAGCACGGTCACGGTTCCGAATGCGGTGCAGGTGACGGAGACCGCGACCGTGAAAACCTTCTTTGCGGGTATTTTCGGAAAGTCGCAGCTCAGCCTGAGCGCGACTTCCACCGCGGCCAACGGAACCAAGCCGTATAACATCGCCCTTATCGTGGACTCGACCCTCTCCATGAGCACGACAGACTCGAACTGCGGAGGCCTGACGCAGGAAAACTGTGCCCTCCAGGGTGTGCGGCAGTTGCTCGCCGGGATTTCCACCACCTACGACGACGTCGCTCTCTTCACCTTCCCGAATTTCGCCAGCGGCAGCTCGCCGGCCGGGACCGTTCTCTCGACCGGAGCCTTCGGGTGCACCACCTCGATTCCCAGCAGTTATCAGGGGGTCTCGTACTATAACGGCACTTCGGCCGGCTATGGCTACACTCCTGTCCTGCAGGAGCCCAGCAGAGGCCAGACCCCTTCCTATCAGCCACCCTGGACCGGGGTGGTCTGGGATATGCCGTACAGCTTCCCGCCGGCTCCCACGACCACCAGCGGTTACTCGCCTCCGACCGGAAGTCTTGGACCAACCTATGAAGTCGTTCCGTTTTCCGCGGATTACAACACCTCATCCGGTGGAACCAATACGCTCAACAGCAGTTCCAACCTGGTGAAAGCCGCGGGTGGTGGCAGCTCGTGCGGCGGCCTTGCTCCGGGAAGTTATGACGGCGACTACGGCACCTACTATGCGGGAGCCATCTACGCGGCCCAGGCAGCGCTGCTCAGCGAGCAGTCGCAGCATGCGGATTCGTACAACGCGATGATCATCCTCGGTGACGGCGATTCCAACTCGCCGCAGACATCGGGTTCCTACGATGTCAACAGCCCGGGCATCCCCACCACCGCCAAGCTGGCGGAAACGACCTATGGCTCCAAAACCGCGCTGAACACCAGCGCCTTCACCATGCCTTCGGGGTATTCCGTCGCCGGCAGCGGCAGCAGTTACCCATCCTATAACGGAGAGTGCGGGCAGGCGATCGACGCAGCGCAGTATGCGGCTGGCTACACATCGGGAGGGAAATCGAACAACACGCTGGTCTTCACCATCGCCTATGGCGCGCTGACCTCCGGGTGCTCGACCGACAAGAGCACCAGCACACACAAGGACGTTACCCCCTGTCAAGCGCTGCAGGATATGGCCAGTCAGATCACCGGAGAATCTCCTTCGGATTACTTCTACAGCGACTACGCGGCCCAGGGAGGAGACGCCGGCTGCCAGGCCAACTCCAATAACAGTGGCACCACGGCCATCAGCCAGATCTACTCCGCGATTGCCGGCAAGCTGTATACCGCAAGACTCATACCGAACGATACCCCGTAACTTCATCTGCACCCTGGCCGGAGAGCGATGGCGCTCTCCGGCCTTTTTTCATTTCTGCCTTCCCACCTCCGCTCTGCGCCCACAAAGCGAATAGCCGCCTCCTGCGCGCTTGACAAGCCTCCGCGCCGGTCTGGAAAATGGCATGTTCGCGGTTCGGGCTGAGGTACGACGTACCTCCTGGCGGAATGAGCAAACCTCCTGATGGCCACTGAAGATCGTTTTCGCGTCGATGGAAAGACCGCCCTCGTCACCGGAGCGGCCGGCGGTCTGGGCGCGGCCATCGCCATCGCGCTGGCCGACGCGGGAGCTGCGGTGGCCTGCCATGGCAACCGCCGCCCGGCCGAAGAGACCGCGCACCGCATTCGCAGCACGGGCAGTGAGGCGCAGAGTTTCTCCGCAGACCTCAGCCTGGCCGATGGCGCGGACCGCTTGTTTGCCGACGTCTCCGCCGCGATGGGTCCGCCGCACATTGTGGTGAACAATGCCGGCACCATCCACCGCGAGGCCGCTGCGGATCACTCTCTCGACGCCTGGATGCGCGTCCTGCAGGTAAACCTCACCAGCGCCTTCCGCCTCTGCCAGCTTGCCGGACGCGAAATGCTGAACCGCCGCCAGGGAAAGATCATCAATATCGCCTCCATGATGTCCTTTCAGGGAGGCGTTCGCATCGCCGCCTATGTGGCTTCCAAAGGCGGAATCGCCCAGCTCACCAAGGCTCTGGCCAACGAGTGGGCGCCCGGCAATGTGCAGGTGAACGCCATCGCCCCGGGATACTTTGCCACCGAAAATACCGCTGCGCTGCGCGCTGACGAGACGCGCAACCGCCAGATCCTCGAGCGCATTCCCGCGGGTCGGTGGGGCCAGCCTGAGGACCTGACCGGTGCCGCTCTCTTTCTGGCTTCGCCGGCCAGCGATTATGTGACTGGCACCGTTCTGGTGGTGGATGGCGGATGGCTGGCACGGTGAGCGGTTCGGGAGCAGCCATGAAAGCAAAAACGCGAGCGGCTGCGCCGCCCCAGGACTCCGTCGAGCCCGCCGTCGCCGGCAAATCCGGCGATCCCTATCAGCTGCAGAGTCTCGACCGCGCCGTGGCGCTGCTGGAACTGCTCGGCGAAAGCGACGGCCCGCTCGGATTGGCGGATGTGTGCGAGCGCATGAGCCTGCACAAAAGCACGGCCCATCGCGCGCTGATGGTTCTGGAACGCTGCGGGCTGATCGAGCGCACCCCGGAGAACCGCTTCCGTCTTGGCCTCAAGCTGTATGAGTTGGGCAGCCGTGCAGTCGAGCAGATTGACCTGCGCGCCCGTGTGCATCCCTGGTTTCGCAGGCTCTCGGCGCAGGTGGGCGAGACCGTGCATCTGGGCGTGCTGCAGAAGACCTCGGTGGTCTACCTCGACAAAATCGACCCCGTCAACCGCCGCGTCTGGCTGGCCTCGCGCATCGGCACGTCGAATCCCGTCTACTGCACCGCCATGGGGAAGGCGATGCTGGCCTTCCTCCCGGAGGCCGCTGCCGCCGACATCCTCTCCAGAATTCGATTTACCCGGTTTACCCCGCGCACGCTGTGCACGCCGGAAGCGCTGTTGCGCTCTCTGGACCGCGTGCGCCGCCGCGGCTATGCCATCGACGACGAGGAAGTGGAGGCCGGCGTTCGCTGCATCGGCGCGCCTATCCTCAATGAGAGCGGCTATCCCATGGCCGCCGTCAGCGTCTCCGGACCCACCTCGCGCATTACCCAGCAGAGCGTTCCCGGGATCGCCGAGCATCTGCTCCGCTGCTGCCGCGAAATCTCCGCGTCGCTCGGCGTGCGCGACCGGCGCAAGCCGCAGACGGCTTCGCCTTTCCAGCAGCATTACGGGGTGTAGATTCCTCAACCAGCGTGAAAGCGTGGGGACGTGCTTTCGTCTACGGTTCGTGAACCTTAATGACCACCGCACCGTAGGTGGTTCCAGGCGGAAGCGTCAATTGGTGCGGCGTGCCGGCGCGAACCGTCAGCACGTCGCCGGGTTTAATCACCTGGGAATGGCCGCCGTCGATCTTCTGGCCGTGGGTCTCACCATCAGCGTTGGTCTTGCCATCGACGACCGTGCCGCCGGTGGTCAGGGTGGCACTGCCTTCCTCCACGATCATCACGTCGTCCCAATGGGCGTGGACCTCGGCGCCGCCGCTGCTGGTGCGCACAGACAGCTGAATCTTGTAGGTCCCATAGTCCTCAAGCGTGGCGCCGCTGGAGCCTTTGGCTTTGGCCTGGTCGGCGAGCTTGTCGAGTTGGGTGTGCAGTTCGGCGATGGGGAAGATGGGGGCGGGATCGTGGGAAGGGGGAGTTTGCGCGTCGGCGGCCAGGGTAAAGGCGGGCAAGCTTAGAACCAGGGCAGCTGCTGCGAGGATCGATACTTTCATTGCAATCTCCTTTTCCTGTCGACGATCAAAGAGCAAACCGCAGATCCTTCCATTTCGCGCAGCTCACGTCAGGATGACAGCGGTGGTTGAGGACATTAGCGCAGAGTTTCGATGGGCGCGGGGTCCATGTCGGCGTAGTCCTGGTTTTCTCCGCCCATGCCCCAGCAGAAACTATAGGCCTGTGTGCCCATGCCGGCGTGGATCGACCAGCCGGGCGAGATGACGATGTCGCGGTCGGCCAGCACCAGGTGCCGCGTCTCGGCGGGCGGGCCCATCAGGTGAAAGACGCGCGCGTTCGCAGCGAGGTTGAAGTACATATAAATCTCCGAACGACGCATATGCGTGTGCGGCGGCAAGGTGTTCCACGCGCTGCCCGGGTGCAGGTGGGTGACGCCCATGACCAGCTGGCAGCTGCGCGCGCCTTCGAGATGAATGTACTTGCAGATGGTGCGGAGATTGCAGGTTTCCTGCGAGCCGATGGTGGTGGGGTTGGCGGCGTCTTTTTTGACCGGGGTGGTGGGGTACGGGGCGTGCGCCGGGTAGCTCAGGAGATAGAAGACGGCGGGCTTGCTCTTGTCCGCGGACGTAAAACTGACGTCTGGGTTGCCGCGGCCGATGTAGAGAACGTCGAGATTGGCGAGCGGGTGGGTTTCTTTGCCGACGAGGATGGCGCCGGGTCCTCCGATGTTGAGGACGCCGATTTCGCGGCGCTCGAGGAAGGAGGGGGCGCGCAGTTCGGGATAGGTGGGCAGGGCGAGGGGCTGGTCAGTGGGCGCAGCCATGCCGACGACGGCGCGGTCCAGATCGACGTAGGCGAGCTGGATCTGGCCGGGCGCTGCTCCGCCTTCGAGGAGAAAGGTCGCGCGCAGCTCTTCGGTGGTCATGCGCGGGTAGCGGATGGGGTCGGCTAGCAGGAGGGTCTTCATGGGTGCACTCCAATGCGGGAAAAAGACAAAGCTACTTCTATCAGAATGAACCGTGGGTGGGGGTTGGGGGAAGCGGGGTAGTTTCGGAGGACGGGACGAGTAACAGAGCACGGCTTGCGGATTTGCGGCCCGTCAACCGTCCCGCAATTCCTCCCATGCAGCCCTGGATGAAACTGTGGCCATCGCCAGAGAACTAAAGCGACGAGGGGATGCGGCGCTGGAGCTCTTTCTTTCGTTATTGCGGTCGCCTGACCCCGCGGTCCGCAGAAGTGCCGCCGGGCTGCTATTGCCGATCGCGCCGGAGCAGGCCGAACCTGTACTGGAGCAGCTAACGAAAGGGCCTCGGTCGCTCGGTTTCTCAGCCAGGATCATCCTGCGCGAATGGAGAGCGGGCAGGTTGAAGCCACTGATCTGACGAACCAACCGCTCGCGGATCACCGCCGACCTGGAATACACATCCGGCCGCTGCGGTGCGACAAGGCACGCTTTGGATTCGGTCGGTCGCTGTGCGGCCGCGCCGAACAGTATCTGCCGGGCAACATCGCTGGGGCTTCGGGGGCCTTCCTTCGTGCCGGTTCAGGTCAATTTCCCGCGTTCAGCTACCGTTGCGGCGCTGCGCTCAGGATCACATTTGTTTGTTCTTCGGGGTGGAAGTGGGTGTGGATTTCCTCGGCGGTGCGTGGGGGGACTACGGATGCCAGCGCTTCCAGGCTGGCTTCGGCTACGCTGCGCAGGCTGCCGAAGTGCTCCAATAGCCGCTGGCGGGTGCGCGCGCCTACGCCGGGGATCTCCAATAGCTCGGAGGTGCGGTCGCGCATCTCGCGGCGCTTGCGATGATAGGTGACGGCGAAGCGGTGCGACTCGTCGCGGATGCGTTGCACGAGATGCAGCACCGGCGAGCGGCGGTCGAGGACGACGGGCTCGTCCTCCTGGCCGTAGAGGTAAATGATTTCTTCTCGTTTCGCGATGGAGGCCAGCGGTTGCGTCGTGAGGCCGAGCGATTCGAGCGCTTCCGCCGCCGCGTGCAGCTGGCCTGGGCCGCCGTCGATCAGGATCAGGCTCGGCATCGCCTGTTTCTCTTCGACGACGCGCTTGTAGCGCCGGGTGACGACCTCGCGCATGGAGGCGAAGTCGTCGACCCCTTCGACGGTTTTGATCTTGAACTTGCGGTAGTCGCTCTTCTTCATCTCGCCGTCTTCCCACACCACCATGGACGCGACGGTTTCCGCGCCCTGGATGTGGGAGATGTCGAAGCACTCGATGCGGCGGGGCGGCTCTTCGAGGGTGAGCGCGTCCTGGAGCGCATCCTGAATGGCTTTGCGGTTGGGCGCGAGGACGCGGAAGCGCTGATCGTAACTCTGCTTGGCGTTTTGTCCGGCCAGGTCCACCAGAGAGCGTTTGTCGCCCCGCTGGGGGACGGCAATTTCGACGCGATGCTTCGTCTGGACGGCCAGAAGACCGGCGAGGAGGACGCGGTCGGAGAATTCTACGGGGACGTAGATGCTCCTGGGAACGTACGGCTGATCGATATAGAGCTGCTTGAGGAGCGCGGAGAAGAACGCGCCGGGATGCCACTCCACTGCACCCGGGCTGCCCTCAGGGGCCAGAGCCCCTTCTTTGCAGGGATGATTCACGGAACGGCTGAAGCCGTGCCCCTTCAAAACAGCATCGTCGGCGGACCCTGGATCGGCGAGAAGCTCGGGTTCGGAAATCTCAGCGACGAATTCCGGCAGATCTTCCCAGAAGAACTCACGGCGGTCAACGATCTTACCGCCCCGCATGTGGAAGAGGTTGACCGCGATCATGCCGTTTTCGGAGTGGTAGCCGAAGACGTCGGCATCGTCGTCGTCGGCGGAAGCAATGCGCTGCTTCTCCTGCAACTGATCGATGGTGACGAGCAGATCGCGATACTTCGCGGCCAGCTCGAACTGCTCGGCCAGGGCGGCGGCATCCATCCGCTCGCGCAGGGACTTGTTCAGCTCGCCGGTGCGGCCATCGAGAAACAACTGCGCGTCGCGCACCGCTTCCGTATAGATCTCCGGCGTCGTCAGCCCCTGAACGCAGGGTCCTAGGCAGCGCCCGATGTAGTACTGCAGGCAGGGGCGGGGATGGTCTCGGGCGAGATCGACCTTACAGCTGGGGATGAGGAAGCTGCGATGGATGAGGTCCACCACGCGATAGGCCAGGTTGCCGGGAAAGTAGGGGCCGTAATAAACGCTCCCGTCTTTCCGCAGCCGCCGCGTTACGAAAACTTTGGGGTAGCGGTCGCCGAGCGTGAGCTTCACGTAGGGATAGGTCTTGTCGTCGCGCAGCAGGATATTGAAGCGCGGCTTGCGCTGCTTGATGAGGTTGTTTTCGAGCGCCAGTGCCTCGTGCTCGTTGTCGACCAGGATGTAGTCCACGTCGACCGCGTCGCGCATCAGCGAGCCGGTTTTGGCGTTGGCCTGGGAGGCTTCGAGCAGGTACGACCGTACCCGCGAGCGCAGGTTCTTCGCCTTGCCGACGTAGATCACCTCGCCGTCGGCGTTCTCGTAGAGGTACACGCCGGGCCGCGTCGGCAGAGTGCGAATCTTTTCGTGCAAATCCATAGCGGGCCTGTACCAGAACCAGTCTCATCCGCGGTTTCACAAAATGCAGTGGACGGATGACGCCAGTTCCAGTGTATCGGCTGATTTCAGCAAGGAGATTTGGAGGCCGCGTCCTGCAAAAACCTTGTAAAAACTACTCAGCCTACCATGGAATGCTTCGAGAAAGGCCGCCACTTACGGAGTCAAGTCGCTGATTATCAATGACATGCGATGGGTTTCAGAATTTGGGCCTGCGCGTGCTCATTTCTCACGTGGAATGAGAGGCATCCGGCGCACGACGCGGAGGCTCTCATCACAGGAAGTCGAAACAAGAAGGAAGAAATGGAGTTTCACCCATGAGGCGCATTTCAGGAACAGCATTTGCGGCCGCTTCGGCTGTAGCGGCGCTGTCTTTGGTTTTGACTACCGGCTGCTCCACCAAGAACTACGTACGCAGCCAGACACAGCCGGTGGTTCAGGGAACCAACGAGCTGGATCAGTCGACCGCGGCGAACCAGCACGCGATCAAAGACGTCGACCAGCGTGCCCAGGCAGGCATCCAGCAGGCGCAGAATAGTGCCAACCAGGCCCAGCAGAATGCCCAGAACGCGACCCAGGCGGCCAACACCGCCAACCAGTCGGCCCAGGACGCCGTGAATCGCGCCGACACCCTCGCCGGCGTGATCGGCAACCTCGAGAATTACAAACAGGTGGGCGATGTTGCGGTCACCTTCGGTTTCAACAAGTCGAACCTGACGAAGGCCGATAAGGACCAGCTCGATCAGTTCGGCGGCCAGCTGGCCGGCACCCAGAACTACATCCTTGAAGTCACCGGGGGCACGGATTCGGTGGGCTCGAAGGATTACAACTACGCGCTGAGCGGTCGGCGCGCCATGGCGGTGGTGCAGTACCTGGCCTCGAAGTACAACGTGCCGGCGCACAAGTTCTACCTCGTGGGTCTGGGCAAAGACGTGGAAGTGGATTCCAACAAGACGGCTTCGGGCCGCGCGAAGAATCGCCACGTGGAAGTGCAGCTGCTGAGCAACACCACGGGCGGCGCGACCACCCAGGGTACAACCAACCCTTCGGGCTCGGGCAGCGGAACACCCTCGGCGTAAGAAGTCTCACTGGCAGCAACTCCCCCGGCGCGCGGCTCAGGCTGCGCGCCGTTCTTTTGGGGATCAGTCCGGATCGGGGCGCGGGCCTGCGTGAGCCGGGCTATGCGGGGCGGGGAGGGAACTGGCGGAGGTGCGCGGCGCGGACGTCGTTTGCCGTGAACAGACGCAGGAAGGGCGCGGCCTCTCCACCCGCCTGGCAGGCGGCTTCGAGGGTGGTGCGTCCGCCGGCCTCCTCGCGCTCTACCAGACATACTGCGGCGATCACTCGCATGCCGGCTTCGCGCGCGGCCTCGATGGCGGTGATGGTGGAGGCGCCGGTGGTGCAGACGTCGTCGACGATGAGCACCGGCGCGTCATTTTCGCAGAACCCCTCGATGCGCCGGCCGGTGCCATGCTGTTTCTCCGCCTTGCGGACGAGGAAGCCGTGGATCAGCGGATCGCCCGGCGACTGCTGCGCGCGCCCGGCGCTGGCGATGGCCACGGCGGAGACAACCGGATCGGCGCCCATGGTCAGGCCGCCGACCGCCGCAGGATGGAGATTATGTTCGCGCAGCAGGTCGAGGATCGCGAGGCCCGTGAGGCGTCCGCCTTCGGCGTGCAGCGTGGTGGTGCGGCAGTCGATGTAGTAGTCGCTCTTCGCGCCTGAGGAAAGCGTGAAGTTGCCCAGCCGAAACGAGGTGCGGGCCAGCAGATTGAGCAGCGCCTCGCGGGCGCCGGCGGTGGTCTGGTTGGTCATCTCGGTTAGTGTACGAAACTGCGGCTCCCGGCATTCGAAATTTGCGCTGACAGGGTGGTCCGATCTCCGGGCTACTTCTTCTTCGCGGGCGCCGCGGGCTTCACGCCCTTCACCGCTGAGGTCAGCCCTTCCAGCGTGACCGAGTCGAGCGAGTAGAGGGAGGGGCCGTCGTCGCGCTTGGCGATGGCGCTGCCGTCCCTGGCTGTCTGGATACCGGCCTTCTCCACCTTCCTGCCTCCTCCGGATGTGACGGTGACCTCAATGTCGGGCTGGGTGAAGCCGGTGGCGACGAATTTTGCCGCTGCCAGGTCGCGGAGCGCCGTCACCACCTGCTCCACGCTGTCGGTGTCCATCTTTTTGCCGTCCGAGGTCCAGATGTTTCCGCTGTGCGTCAGCACCAGATTGGTCGTGCCCGCCTGATATTCGATCATGTCGGGATCGTTGTAGCCGAAATCGAAGAGCTGCTTGTTGCGGAAGTCGTCGAGGCCGCGGCTCAGCGCCTCGCCCAGCGCGCTGGCCGACGTGGAATCGACCTTATAGGTCCCCTGGATCGCACTCGACTTCGCGTAGTAGCTGTTGTCCTTATCCCTGCGGACCTCGAGCGTGTCCGTTCCCGTGCTGCCGGTCAGCTGCAGCGTGGCCACCGGCGTCGCCCTGGCAAAATCCTTCGCGGCGTCTGCGACCCTCACCGCGGGCTCCCACTTTGCTCCCACCGCCTGCTGCAGCAGATCGTCGACCTGGAACGTGTCGGTGCGGTACGGTTGCGGTTTCTGGATCTGCCAGCCGTTCTGCACGCGCCCGAAGGCGATCTGCTGGCCTTTGCGGGTGAGGTCCATGGTGGTGACCGAGCTCGACTCCACCGGAAGCAGCCGCTTGTCGCGCAGATTGCCGAGGCCCTGGCTCAGGCTGGTTTTGACGTACGACGCGGCGGTGAAGACCCGCGGATCGCCGGCCAGAGCGACGTACACATCGCCGCCGGTGGGCGTGTCATCGCCTACCAGCACCTTGTCGGTCGCGTTGTCTTTGCTGGTCACGGCTACGGTGACCGCCGGATCCGCCAGGCCGAACTGCGCCAGATTCGTCGCCTTGTCTTCCACCACCTCATCGGCCAACAACGGCTGCAGGCTGGTGAGGATCGCCGTCACCGTGCTCGTGTCTGCGGGGTACTGCTGCGGCGCGGTGATCTGCCACTTTGTTCCCTGGCGAGTTACCGTCACCGGCTCCTGCCCCTTCTCCTGCACAGTCACGGAGGTCACGCGGGCGGGCATGATGCGCACAATGGTGGGACTCTTCGAGACGGGAGGCGGGAGCTGCATCTCCCTGCGCCGGTTCGACCAGTAGAGGAGACCGCCAAGAACCGCAAGAACGACCACCGCTATTAAGAGACCACGGAATCTCATCACTTATCGTCGCGAAATTTCATAACCGATCGTTTTGGTTGTTATCCGAGCGCGTTGCTAGCGCCGCTTCCACCACACCAGGATGCCGGCGATGATCACGATCAGCGGCAGCACGAACTGGCTCACGATGCGCACCGTCCGCATCTGGCCCGTGGTCATGGTTACCTGCCGGTTATCCGGTGCCCGGGGATGAATCGAGATCAGATCCTCATCTGAGCACAGCCAGTTGATGGCGTTGGTCGCGAGATCGCCATTGCCGTTGAAGTCGATGAAGCGGTTCGAGGCCCAGATGGAGCTGCCCACCACCACAAAGCGCCCCTGTGCGTTGGGCTTGCCGGTGTCGTAGGTGCCCGCCGCGGCCAGAATGAGCGGCCCCTTCCTGTTGTTCGGATCCTTAATGCTGACCGCCGGCGAGCTCAGGTTCATCGTCGCCAGGCTGCTCGGCGATGTCTGGAACATCTGATCCACCGTTGTCTTGCCGGTATTGGCGATGGTCAGAGAACGCGAGAGGGGGAAGCCAGTCGCGGTCCCCTTCATACTGGCGACAATCGGCTGCGTGCCGTAGCTGGTGACCAGCGGTACCTGCGGTCCCAGACCTTCGATCTGGCCAATGGGATTCAGATCGAGCACCAGGTCTTTGTCTGCGGTTACCCCCCAGCCTGCCAGGACCGCGGTCAGGGCGTCGTTGTCGCCGATCGTCGAGGGGCCCATCTTCAGCGGAGGATCGAGCATCAACAGCGCCCGGCCGCCATTCTCGACGTAAGTCGAGATGGCGTTCACTTCCGGCTGCAGATAGTCGTGGATCGGTCCCGCGACCACAATGGCGGTGCAGTCCGGGGGAATCTGCGCCGTCTGGACTAAGTCAATGGATTTTGTCTGATAACTGTCCCGGGCCAGCAGGTCTTTGAAATGCGATTCGCCGTCGCGGGTGGTGTCGTCGATGGCATGCTCGCCGCTGCCGGCGATGAAACACACCGTTCGCGTGTTGCCCTTGATGTCGCGGATCAGGGCTCCGGTGATGCCTTCTTCGGTCATGGCGCTGGCGGTTTCGGTGTGACCCTCTGCCGTCACCGTTGCGCTGCCGTAGCTGCGGATGCCCGCTTCCCGCGCCGCCGCCGGATCTTTATCCGGATCGACGTACTTCACGTGAACCTTCGACGAAAGGTCCGCGTACTCGTTCAGCAGGTCCCGGCCTTCGGCGTAATGCCGGCTCTGGTTGAAATAGGTAATCGTCGCCGGCTGCTTCAGCTCATCGACGATCTTCTTGGTTTCCTGCGACAGGCTGTACCGCTTGTTCGAAGTCGTGTCGTAAGTCTTGTCGTAACGGTTGGCAAGATAGTTCGCGACTACGATGATCGCGCAAACGATCAGGATGTAGGTAGTCGCGTACGCCGCGTACTTCGTCTGTCTCGCCTTCAAACCCATCCATGCCATTCGTGCTTACGACCTCCAGCGCAGGGATTCCATCGAGCGCGCGGTAAAAAACAGTCCCAGGAAGATGACACTTAGGTCGTAAATTCCATCTTTGAGCGACATCACTCCGCGGCCGAAGGATTCAAAGTGAGTTATGGTCGAGAGATAGTTGAGCACCTGCGCCCAGCTGGACGTGTCATAACTGCTGACCCATGAAAAGACCCAGAGCAGCAGGCACGCGCCGAACGTTCCGACCGCGGCGATGATCTGATTCTTCGTCAGGGTCGAGATGAACGTGCCGATGGCCAGCATCCCCGCCGCCTGCAGCAGCAAGCCCAGATAGCCCACCAGCATCGGCTTCCAGTCAGGATTGCCGTAGCGGAAGAGAAACGCGAAATTGATGCCTGCGTAGATGAGCAGCCAGCAGTACATGATGACCGCCGCCAGCCATTTGCCGACAATGATCTCGCTGTCGCGGACGGGCGAGGTGGCCAGCAGTTCGATGGTGCCCGACCGCTTCTCCTCGGCAAACAGGCGCATGGTGATCAGCGGGATAAAGAACAGCCCCAGAAAGCTGGTGTTGGCCAGCAGCGGCCGGATGATCTGCTCGTTCACGTTCATCGGCTGCATCTGGCCCATCATCTGCGCTTCCATCCCCGAGACTACGAAGTCGCCGAGATAGTTCCAGAAGAAGAAGCCGAAGATGACGCTGTACATGGTCAGCAGCAGCCACGCGATGGGTGAGGCAAAATAGCTGTTCAGTTCGCGGCGGCAGATGATCCAGAGATTTCTCACGCGTTTGCCTCCGGAGCGGATTCCTCAGCCG
This sequence comes from Acidobacteriaceae bacterium, assembly GCA_036267095.1. Lineage (GTDB taxonomy): Bacteria > Acidobacteriota > Terriglobia > Terriglobales > Acidobacteriaceae > Palsa-343. The sequence continues at coordinate 202,724 of DATAWS010000012.1, read as the reverse complement.
GCGGGGCCGGAACATCGGGCGGCGGCTCGGCGTTGTCTGCGGCGGGCTCGGTGCCGGTCAGCTGCAGGAAGACTTCCTCGAGGCTCATGGCCGCCGGGCGCAGCTCGTTCAGGTCCCAGCCCGATTCGACGACCGCCCGCGCCAGATCGCCGCGTACCATTTGCCCCTTGTGGCTTTCCACCTCGAAGACCGCGCTGGTGTCGAACTGGTGCTTCACCGCCACGCTGCTGACCCCGGTGATCCTCTCGAGCCGCGCCTGCACCATGGGAATCGCCAGCTGCGTATTGTGCCCGCCCACTTCCACCAGCATCGATTCCGCGCCACGGGCGCGCGCCTGCAGGTTGTGCACGGAGTCGGTCGCGACCAGCTTGCCCTGGTTGATGATGATGACCTGCTCGCAGGTCTGCTCCACTTCCGGCAGGATGTGTGTGCTCAGGATGATGGTGTGATCGCCGGCCAGGCTTTTGATCAGGTCGCGGGTCTCGTTGATCTGTTTCGGATCGAGTCCCGCGGTCGGCTCGTCGAGAATGAGCACGTCGGGATTGTGGATGATGGCCTGCGCCAGGCCCACGCGCTGCCGGTAGCCCTTGGAGAGCTTGCCCATCAGCTTCATCTTCACGTCGGCGATCGCGCAGCGGTCGCAGACATAGGTCACGCGCTTTTCCAGCTCCGCGCCCCTGAGGCCCTTCAGGCGCCCAACAAAGCGCAGATACTCCACCGTCTCCATTTCCAGATAGAGCGGCGGCGCCTCGGGCAGATAGCCGATGCGCTTCTTCACCTCCAGCGGCTGGTCGAAGACGTCGTAGCCGGCCACCGTCGCTCTTCCAGCGGTAGGCGGGAAGAAGCAGGTGAGCATGCGCATGGTGGTCGTTTTGCCGGCGCCGTTGGGGCCCAGAAATCCGACAATCTGCCCTTTGTCTACGGAAAAGGAAATGTGATCGACGGCGGTGGTGCGGGCGTATTTCTTGGTCAGGTCGTTAACAGTAATCATCGTCTGACTAAAGGTATGGACTGCTGAAGCGGCAAGATGGAAGCAACTTCAGATTGTATTCCTGGTGAAGCGCGCAGATGTAGGAACGCCGCGTGCCACGTCAGGAGGCCCGAAAATTCATGCTAAAACATCACGGCTTCCAGATGTCAACGCATGGACGGTGACTCAAAATAATTACTCTCCGGTGTCGATCTGCGCCCTCTGCAGCTTGTCCGAGTAATCGAAGTACACCGACTTCCAGGTGGAGTAGAAATCGATGGCGCCGGTGCCGCCTTCGCGATGACCGTTGCCCGTCTGCTTCACCCCCCCGAAGGGCAGATGCACTTCCGCGCCGATGGTGGGCGCGTTGACGTAAGTGATGCCCGCCTCCAGATCGCGCACCGCGCGAAAGGCCCGGTTCACATCGCGGGTGTAGATCGCAGTCGACAGCCCGTACTGGATGCCGTTGGAGAATTCGATCGCCTCATCGAAGCTCGCGCATTCGAGCAGACTGAGCACCGGCCCGAAGACCTCTTCCTGCGCGATCCGCATCCCCGGCTTCACGCCACCGAAGATGGTCGGCGCAAAGAAATGGCCCTTCGCCCAGGTACCGTCGGTGAGCGGCCGGCCGCCGGTCAGCAGCTTGGCGCCTTCCTGCTGCGCGATCTCGCAGTAGCGCGTGGATGTCTCGATCTGCGAGCGGTTGACCTGCGGGCCCACCTGAACGGATTCGTCGAGGCCATCGCCGACCTTCAGGGCCTCGGCGCGTGCGACGAGTTTCTCCGTGAACTGCCTGGCGATGTCGCGGTGCAGGATGATGCGGCTGGTTGCCGTGCAGCGCTGGCCGGTGGTGCCGAAGGCGCCCCACAGCGCGCCGTCGAGCGCCAGGTCCAGATTCGCATCCTCGAGGACGATCATCGCGTTCTTGCCGCCCATCTCCAGCGAGCAGGGCTTGAAGTGGCCGGCGGAGGACTGGCCAACCTGGCGGCCGACCTCCGACGATCCGGTGAAGGAAATGGCGGCGACCCCGGGATGCTCCACCAGGCGCACCCCCACGACCGAGCCCGAACCGGTGACCACGTTGACCACGCCCGGAGGCGCGCCGGCATCGACCAGCGCCTGCGCGAGGTTGATGGTCGAGAGCGGCGTGTCATTGGCGGGCTTGATGACGCAGGTATTGCCGCAGACCAGCGCCGGCAGCAGCTTCCACGAGGGGATGGCCATGGGGAAGTTCCACGGCGCGATCATCCCGCAGACGCCGACCGGCATGCGAACCGACATGGCGAACTTGTTTGGCAGCTCCGAGGGCGTGGTCTGGCCAAAGAGGCGGCGTCCTTCGCCGGCCATGTAGAACGCGGTATCGATGGCCTCCTGCACGTCGCCGCGGGTCTCGGCCAGCACCTTGCCCATCTCGCGGGTCATGTCGCGGGCGTACTGCTCCTTCCGCTCCATCAGAATCTGGCCGGCGCGATAGAGAACCGCCGCCCGCTGCGGAGCCGGCGTCAGCCGCCAGGTCTTCCAGGCTTCGGCCGCCGCGGCAACCGCTGAATCGACATCGGCCGCATCCGAGGCCTGGAACTCGCCGACGATGTCTTCCTTGTTTGCCGGGTTGATGTTCAGGAAGGTCCTGCCGGAGCGGGATGGGACCCAACGGCCCCCGATCAGGTTCTGATACGTCTTTGCGGCCATCGCCGAGCCTCTCTCGAAAACAATTCTCGAAGACAATCTGGAGAAAACAATTCAGGATAACGGAAGCGAGGCGGGTTTGTTGCGACCGGCGCCGGCGGCTGGAATCCCCGGCTCGATTTTCAGGCTGCCCCGCCTGGGCCATTGCTTGCGAAGGTTCCCGCCTCCTCTTTCCTCCCATGGTCTGCCGCTTTCGGAGGATATTGTGAGGGTGTGACCCGCGGTGAGGCTGAAGAAGCCTTACAATACAAGAGAGTTCCTCTCAGAAAAGCTATTTCCTGATGTCATCGAATGGATTTCATCCCCGTTCTGCCCGATCGCATGGCTGGCGATCGCTGTTCAGTGTCTTTTCCAATGATCTGGCCATCGATCTGGGCACTGCCAACACGCTTGTATTCGCCGCCAACAAAGGCATTGTCGTCAACGAGCCGTCGATCGTAGCCATTAATAAGAACACCGGTGAAGTGGAAGCCGTGGGCAAGGAAGCCAAGGAGATGCTGGGCCGCACCCCCGGCAACATCGTGGCCATCAAGCCCATGAAGGACGGCGTGATTGCCGACTTCAAAGTCACCGAGAAGATGCTCAACTACTTCATCCAGAAGGCGCACAATCGCAAGATGCTGGTCCATCCGCGGATCGTGATCGGCGTGCCTTCGGAGATCACCCAGGTGGAAAAGCGCGCCGTCGAGGACTCCGCTTATCGCGCCAAGGCCAGCGAAGTTTTCCTCGTCGAGCAGGCCATGGTGGCGGCCATCGGCGCCGGCCTGCCCATCACCGAGCCCAGCGGCAACATGGTGGTCGACATCGGCGGCGGCACCACGGACATCGCTGTCATCTCGCTCTCCGGCATTGTCTACTCCCGGTCGGTTCGCATGGCCGGTAATCAGATGGACGAAGCCATCATGAATTACCTGAAGCGGAAATATAACCTGCTCATTGGCGAGCGCACCGCCGAGCAGATCAAGATCGACCTCGGATCCGCATATCCGCTCGACAAGCCGCTGACCATGGAAATCAAGGGGCGCAACCTGATCGAGGGCGTGCCCAAGACCATCACCGTCGACGACAGCGAGATCCGCGAAGCGCTGGGCGAGTGCATTGCCACCATCCTCAACGCCATCCGCGTCGCGCTGGAACGCACCCCGCCGGAGCTCAGCGCCGACATCAGCGATCGCGGCATTGTCCTTACCGGGGGTGGAGCCCTTATCAAGAACCTCGACAAGCGGATCCGCGAGGAAACCGGCCTCCCCGTCTCCATCGCCGACGACCCGCTGGCCAGCGTGGTGCTGGGCACCGGAAAGATGCTGAGCGACTTCCGTCTCCTGCGCAAGATCAAGATCGACGGATAGAGCATCGGGGCAGAAACAGGCCGTTCATGGAATCGTTCTTCAGCCGTTACCGCAACGCCCTGGTGCTGATTGCTGTGCTGGTGGCGCAGGTCATCGGCCTGGCAGTGCAGGTGCGTGTTCCCGCGCCCAGCCCCGTCGACAAAGGGGGCGTCCGTCTCATCCGGTCCTGGGTGGTCGGCATCGTGGCCCCGCCGGAGCGGCTGCTGCGCGCCACCGGTGGCGGCATTCGCGGCCTGTGGACCGACTACATCGACCTCATCCACGTCCGCCAGCAGAATAAGGCGCTCAAGGCGCAGCTGGATAGCGTGCGCCTCGAAGAGGAATCGCTCGCCGAAGATGCTCGTCAGGGTCAGCGCCTGCAGACCCTGCTCGGCTTTCAGGAAAAATACGTCTACAAAACCGTGGCTGCCCAGGTCATCGGCACCTCCGGTACCGAGCAGTCCCATGTGCTGCTCATCGATAAGGGCATGGACGACGGCATCCGCCCGGATATGCCGGTGATCACCCCGGACGGGATCGTCGGCAAGACGCGCGACGTCTTCGGCCACACCAGCCAGGTGCTGGAAATCTCCGACCAGACCAGCGGCGCCGGCGTGATCCTCGAAAAGACGCGCATCCGAGGCGTGCTGCGCGGCAACAGCTGGGGCCAGCCGGAGATCGTGAATGTTTCCCCGGACGAGCGCATCCAGCACGGGGAGCCGGTGCTGACCAGCGGCGGCGACGCGATTTATCCCCGGGGTCTGTCCGTGGGCACCGTTGACCGCATCGTTCCCGATCCCGACGGAACGCTGGTGAGCGTGCTCATCCAGCCCGCCGCCAACCTTTCGCGGCTCGAAGAGGTGCTGGTCATTACCACTACCGGCGATCAGATGCCGGCGCAGATGCAGCAGGATCTCAGCGACGCCGAACAGAAGGCCTCCGACATCCTCGCCGAGCGTCTGCCGTCACGCACCGATCCCAACGCGCCTCCTGCGGGTCAGCAGACCGGCAACCCACAGAGCCAGCCCGCCGACACGGGGCCGCCCGCGATGCCCGCGCCCCCTCTGCAGCCGCTGCACAACGACCGCTTCTCCCCCGGCGATGTTCCACCCGCCTCCGATCTGGTGCCCGGACAGCGCCTCGGCAACTTGCCCAGCCCGCCTCCGGAAACACATCCAGAGCAGGACGAAACCCCGCATACCCAAATCCCGCACGCAACAGCCCCGCATACCGGGACCCAACAGACCGGCAACGCCGGCCAAAGTCAGGACTCCACCGCCCCGCCCGCTCCAAAGCCCAAGCCCACCAATACGCAGCCCAAAGCGCCGGCGCAGCAGAATCCGGAGCAAAAGCCGCCTTCCAGCCCGAAACCGTCCGCCCCGCCGTCTTCCGCCCCTCCGTCTTCCGCCCCTCCACCGCAGGGAGGCGCCTGAGATGGTTCTCATGGCCTCCTCGCGACGCGAGGTCGGGACGCGCTCCTATCCCTGGCTGGTTTACATCCTGGTGCCGCTGCTGGCGCTCGGTCTGCAGTCGCTGCTCTCCCTCTATTTCACCCGTTTTGATCTTCTCGACCTGCCCCTGCTGGTCACCATTTACTATGCGATCACCCGCCGTGAGCCCATCAGTGCCACCCTTTTCGGAGCGGTTATGGGCATTGCCCAGGACGGCCTGACCCATCATCCGCTGGGCGTTTTCGGCATCGCCAAAGCGGCCATCGGCTACATGGCGGCGTCCATCGGGGTACGCCTCGACACGGAGAACCACGGCACCCGCCTGCTCCTGGCCTTCGGCTTTACCCTCGCGCAATCCGGGATCCTCTGGCTGCTGGAGAGGCACATGCTCGGTCAGCCCTTTGCCTGGCACTGGGTCCATGAGGGGATGCGGGCTTTGCTGAATGCGTTTGTGGCGGTGATTCTGTTTGCCCTGCTCGACCTCACCCGCCGGTCGGAGTACTGACCCTGACGTTTGATTCCGAGCCATCCACGCTCCTTAGATCCGCACCCCAATGCGCGCTCTATTCGCGTGCCGGGACCGCAACTTCGCATCTTCCCGCGGGGTACAATCGTCATAAGAAGTACGGCTCCCCGCCCGGACAGGGGATCGCGCCAGGGAAAACGGCCTGCCTGGCGAACAGTCCGGAACAGGAAATCTCCATTCCATGAAGAACCCCTCGCGTCGCCTCCTGCTGGTCTGTACCCTCACCGTCTTTTCGATCAGTTCGGGACTTTTCGCGCAGAGCCAGAATGCGAAGCCGGCTCCCTCCGGCCCCGCACCGGCGGCTGCTCCCAATCCCCCGCAGGACACGACCACGCCCGACACCGCCGGCGCCTATTACCACTACATGCTGGCCCATGAATACCAGGAGATGGCCACCACCCTCGGCCGCAGCGAGTATGCCACGCGCGCCATCGAGGAGTACAAGATGGCCCTGAACGACGACGCATCGTCGAAGTTCCTCAATAGCCATCTGGCTGAGCTCTATTTCCGCACCGGGCGCATCAAAGAGGCCGTCGTCGCCGCCCAGGACAGGATCAAACAGGACCCCAACGACCTGGACGCACATCGGCTTCTGGCCGAGGTCTATCTCCGCAGCCTGAGCGATAACCAGCAGCAGGATATTTCCGGCCAGATGCTCAAGCTGGCCATCGGCGAATATCAGAAGATCGTTCAGCTGGCGCCCGGCAGCACCGATGATCACCTGATGCTGGCGCGCCTCTATGCCGCTGACCACGATTCCGTCCAGGCCGAAGCCCAGCTGGCTGCCGCCCGGCGCATCGATCCCGGCTCGGAAGAGACGGCCCTGATTGCCAATCGCTTCTATTCGGACATGGGCGACTCCAAACACGCCATCGATGTTCTCAAGTCGCTGCCCGAAGACGATCAGACCTCGCGGACGGAATTTCAGCTGGGCGCTACGTACGACGAGCAGAAGGACACCAAAGACGCCATCGCCTCCTATAAGAAGGCCCTGGCACTCGAGCCCGACAACCTCGATATCGAGAAGAAGCTGGCCGAAGATCTGCAGTCCGACAATCAGGGCGATGCCGCTCTGCAGGCCTGGAAAGATGTGGCCACCGGCGATCCCACCGACGGCGAAGCCCAGACCCAGATCGCTGAGATCGATGAGCGCAACGGCAAACTGGACGACGCCCTCGCCGCTGTTAAGAAGGCTCGCGAGCTGGCTCCCGATTCTCTGGAGGATCAGTTCGACGAAGCGCGCATCCAGGATGCCCTCGGCCATTTGGACGACGCCGCGAAGCTCTTCGAGCAGCTCGCCGCCGCCACCGAACACCCCAGCGGCCAGTATTCGAATGACGAGAAGGGGAACTACGCGCTGATCCTCGACCGCCTGGCGGGGGTCTACCGCGAGCAGAACCGCCCGGATCAGGCCGTCGTCGCTTATCAGAAGATGCTCCCGCTGGGCGGCGATCTCGAGGAGCACGCGTACGACGAGATCGTTGAGACCTGGCGCGAAGCCCACGAGTACGACAAGGCCGTGGCCGCCGCCCACGAGGCGGTGGACAAGCAGCCGAAGGACATCGACGCCGGGCTGACCCTTGCCCGGCAGCTAGCCGATACCAGCCATGCGGATGAAGGCGTGGAAATGGCGAAGGGTCTGCTGGCCTCCAACCCGAAAAACATGGAGATTTACTTCCAGCTTTCGCAGATCTATACCGACTTGCGGAGATGGAAGGAAGCCTCCGATATCCTGGATGCAGCTGAAAAGCAGGCGGCCAAAAAAGACGATCAGACGATGATCCTCTTCGATCGCGCCATGATGGCCGATCGCGCGCACCGCTACGATGAGGCGGAGGCGGAGTTCCGCAAGGTTCTGGCCGACGATCCCAACAACGCCCTCACCCTGAATAACTTCGGCTTCATGCTCGCCGACCGCGGGGTCAAGCTCGACGAGGCGCTGGACATGATCCGCAAAGCGGTGCAGCTGGAGCCTACCAACTACGCCTACCTCGACTCCCTCGGCTGGGCTTACTACCGCCTCGGACAGTACACCCAGGCAGAGGACAATCTGGAGCGGGCTATCGCGCGCGGCGCCAACGACCCCACCGTCCACGATCACCTCGGCGACGTCTACGAAAAGGTGGGACGCCTGAAGCTGGCGGCCGCCCAGTGGGAGATTTCGCTGAACGGGTACGCCCATACCGTGCAGGCGGATATGGACACCGGCGACATCGGCAAGGTTCAGAAGAAGCTGGACAGCGCCCGCGTGCGCCTGGCCAAAGAATCCGGGAGCCCGGCTGCAGGCAAACCGGAATGAGCGCATAGACGGCTCCGATGCGAGCGACGACGGCTTTGCCCGCGGCCTGCGCCGTTCCCGAGCAGGGAATCCTTTCCCGCCGCGAGTACCCTGAGCCCGAGCACTCGTACCGCTCGCCGTTCCAGCGCGATTGCGGCCGCATCATTCACTCCCGCGCCTTTCGCCGCCTGGCAGGCAAGACTCAGGTCTTCACCGCCCGCGACTCCGACCACTTCCGCAGCCGCCTGACCCACACCATGGAGGTCGCGCAGATCGCGCGCACCGTCGCCCGCGCCCTCGGCGTCAATGAAGACCTGACCGAGGCCCTGGCCCTGGCCCACGACATCGGTCACCCACCCTTCGGCCACGCCGGCGAGCGCGCCCTCGACGACGCCCTCAGCCAGTACGGCCTGCGCTTCGACCACAACCTCCACGCCCTGCGCATCGTCGAGCACTTCGAGGTCCGCCACCTCGGTTTCCGCGGGCTCAACCTCACCCTCGGCGTCCGCGAAGGCATCGTGAAGCACTCGCACGACTACCCAGCCGCCGACCACCCCGAGCTGGCCGAATATTTCCTCGACCAGCGCCGGCCGCTGGAGGCCCAGATCATCGACCTGGCCGACGAAATCGCCTACCTGACGGCCGACCTGGACGACGGCATGGAGGCGGAGATTCTGACCCTCGATTCCATCCGCCAGGGGGTAACCCTCTTCGAGCGCCAATTTGCGCCGATCGCTGCACAAAACCCCGATGCATCGCCCAAAGTGTTGTTCCAGGAAGCTCTAAAGCTTATGCTGAATGCGCTTGCGGACGACCTGGTTGCGGAAATCGGCCGGCGGCTGCTGACGGGAAACATTCACGACCTCGATGGAATCCGTCGCGCTCCCTCCCGTATCGCTGCCTTTTCCCCGGAGATGGAGCGGCAGCGGCTTGAAGCGAAAGACTTTCTTTATCGGAATCTGTATCTTTGTGATGATCTGAAGGGCGGACACGAACAGGCTGCTCAGGTGATCGCTGACCTGTTCGCAGTGTGGATGGCGGACCCCTCGCTCCTGCCCCCCGGCCACTTTCGGCTGGTCGAACAGGACGGGGCCCCCAGGGTCATCGCCGACTATATTGCCGGCATGACGGATCACTTTGTTCTGGAAATGCATCAGAGCGTTAGGAAGCTGGTAGTACCCGGCCGGTCCTGATCCCTTCCCCAGAGATTCTCGACCCAGACCCCAGTCGCCGAGGCGGCCCGGCCAGGCAAATTCATCGCTCATTGAAAGCGAGGGCGGGATATGGCAGTCTTCGTCGTGCATCCCTGGGGTGGTTTATTTACCGGGATGCTGCTGGGTTGCTGGATCGGCGTTGTCGTAGGATGCGCGGTCACGTTGCTGCTGATGGGAAGACGAATTCGGCAGCTGGAAACGGTCAATCTGCTGTTGCGCTCCAAACTGAAGTCGCGCGAAAAGCCGCGTCGAACCGGAACCGGCGGACCGCCCATCGTCATGCCGATGCCCGGAACGGCCCGCGGCGCGAGCCAGCCGATGAGCCGCACCGCCCGCAGCCTCTGATCGCGGGTCTGCGATAAGCTCCAGGAGTGAGCCGAAAACTTCTTCTCTCCTGGAGCAGCGGCAAAGACAGCGCCTGGGCGCTCCACGTTCTGCGGCAGAGCCGCGAATACGAGATCGCAGGCCTTCTGACCACCCTCAACGCCGCCTTCGACCGCGTTGCCATGCACAGCACCAGGCGGGCTTTGCTTGAAGCGCAGGCACGCGCCGCCGGGCTGCCGCTGCACACCGTACCGCTTCCCTGGCCCTGTTCCAATGAGCACTACGAAGCCGCTATGCGGACCGCCTGCGACGCTGCCGTCGCCGGCGGCGTCGAAGCCATCGCCTTCGGCGACCTGTTCCTTGAAGATGTTCGCCGCTATCGCGAAGACAAGCTCCAGGGAACCGGGCTGCAGCCTGTTTTTCCTGTCTGGGGGCTGGACACCCATCAGCTCGCCCGCACCATGATTGCCGGCGGCCTCCGTGCCCGCATTGTCTGCGTCGATCCAAAGAAGCTGCCCGCGGAGTTCGCCGGCCGCGACTTCGATGCCGATTTTCTCCTTGACCTGCCGGTGGGCGTCGACCCCTGTGGCGAGAACGGCGAGTTCCATTCCGTCGTTTATGCCGGACCAATGTTCCGCCAGCCGATTCCCATTGAGAGCGGGGAAGTGATCGAGCGCGACGGCTTTGTCTTCGCCGATGTGCGCGTAGCGGAGCCCGTGGCCGCTCCAGCCTGACTCGCCCTGCGCTCATGCGATAGCCTGAAAGTTCATGCCTTTGCAGAGCGATACTGACTTCCTTATCGTCGGCGCCGGCATTGCGGGCCTGCGCGCGGCCATCGGTCTGGCCTCCGATCATGCCCGCGTCCTGGTGCTCACCAAAGAAGCTCTCGGCGAGTCGAACACCCACTACGCCCAGGGCGGCATCGCCGTTGCCATGAGCGGCGAGGAGGACGTTGCCCTCCATCTCGAAGACACGGTTGTCGCCGGCGATGGCCTTGTCCACCGCGAAGCCGCCCGCATCCTCGTCGAAGAGGGTCCACTGCGCGCGGAAGAACTGCTGCGCTGGGGCACCGGCTTCGACCGCGAGAACGGTAAGCTCATGCTGACGCGCGAGGGCGCACACAGCCGCAATCGCATCCTCCACGCCCACGGCGATGCCACCGGTGCGGAGATTGGCCGCTCGCTGCTGCGCCACGCGCGGGCCATGCCCGGCATCACCCTGCTCGAATGGACCACGACTGTGGAACTGCTGACCGAAGACGGCGAGGTTGCCGGCGTTTCGCTGCTCGACCGCGACGGCCACATCACGCACCTGCGGGCCCGCGCCGTGCTCCTTGCCAGCGGCGGCGCCGGTCAGGTCTACAGCGACACCACCAACCCGGCGGTTGCCACCGGAGACGGCATCGCTATGGCGTGGCGCGCCGGAGCCGAGATTGCCGACATGGAGTTCTACCAGTTCCACCCGACAGCGCTGAGCCTGCCCGGCGTACAGCGCTTTCTGCTGTCGGAAGCGCTCCGGGGCGAAGGCGCGTGGCTGCGCAATAGTCGGGGTGAGCGCTTCATGGAGAAGTACCATCCGCTGCTGGAACTCGCCGCCCGCGACGTGGTGGCGCGTGCCATCACGCGCGAGGGCATGGGGGCGAACGGCGATGTGCTGCCTGTGTATCTCGATATGCGCCACGTCACCAGCATCGATCCGCACACGCGCTTTCCCGGCATCTCGAAGTTCCTCGCCGAGCACGGGCTTGACCTGCACCGCGACCTCATCCCGGTGCGTCCCGCCGCGCATTACCTCATGGGCGGCATCCGCACGGACGTGGATGGCCGCACCTCGCTGAAGCGCCTCTACGCTGCCGGAGAAGCAGCCTGCACCGGGGTCCATGGCGCCAATCGCCTTGCCAGCAACTCGCTGCTCGAAGGTCTGGTCTTCGGCGCTCGCGCGGCGGAGGCGATGCGGGGAGAGAAAACGATGGCCTCGGAACGTGCGCTGCCTGCGGAGCAGGTTGGAAAGGGTCGAGATCTTTCAGCGCCTCTGGGCTCACTGCAGCAGATGATGTGGTTCCGGGCCGGACTCCTGCGCGACGGTGCAGCATTGGAGGCGGCAGCGTCTCAGTTCCCGCGCCTTTCCCGTGCCGGCAGCGACGGACCACTCACCCGCCCGCAGGTAGAGTTCGAAAGCCTGCTCACGGTTGGCGAACTGATCGTTCGCTCCGCTTTCGCTCGGGAGGAAAGCCGCGGCGCCCACTATCGTATCGAGTATCCTCGCCGCGACGACGTGCGCTTCGGCAAGCATTCGCTCATCGCCAAAGGCAGGGAAGTCGTCTTCGTGGATTTCCAGACGCTCACTTCCGCAGCAGCTTGAACGCGTGCGTCCACTCGTTCTTCGTGAATCCCAGGACGCACCACAGCATGCACAGCGGCTCGATCGCGCGCGCCGCCTCCACCGTCCCCATGTCGGCCGTCTCCCAGCCGAATTGGTCGAGGATTTCGCCCACCGTTCTCTTCGCGCCCGCATCGTTGCCGCAGATGAACATCGTCGGTCGTACGCCGCCGGCATAGCTGGGATTCACCATTTGCGGGGCGCCCACGGAGTTGAAAGCCTTCACCAGGCGCGCGTCCGGAAACTCTTTCTGCAGCCGCTCCAGCAGCGAATCATCCAGCGTGGTGAAAAGCTTCAGTACGCCATGATCCGGCGGCGCATCGGCAATGGGGTTCGAGGCGTCGATCACCACCTTGCCCGCTCCATCGCCTGCGCTGTGCAGCACCACCGCCGCCGCCGATCCCCTCACCGCCAGCACCAGCAGGTCGCCAAACGCCCCGGTTTCGCCGGGCGTTCCAACCCTCGCCTTCGGATTCGCCTTCTGCCACTCCGCCAGCTTCGCCGGGTCGCGCGTTCCGATCATCGCCTCGTGCCCATGCTCGAGAAAACCTGCCGCCAGCGTCTGTCCCACCGTCCCCGATCCCAACACGCCGATTTTCATGGGTACACCTCCTGCTGAGCCATTACCACAGCCCTCTCGCGCAAACAGATGAAGAAATCAGGAACCGCGATTCAAATTCGCGTCCGGTTCCGGCAGCGCCCTGCTCAGGATCGCGAACAGGGCGAGAATGCCGACGATGACGATGAGCGAGGTATCCGCCGCAATTGTCACCCATCGCTCCGCGAGCATCTTGAAGGCGACAAATCCCAGGATGCACGCCAGCCCGTAATGCAGCAGGTGTAGCCGGTCCAGCATGGCGGCCATGGCAAAGTAAAGCGAGCGCAGTCCCAGCACGGCAAAAATATTCGAGGTGAACGCGATCCATGGATTGCGCGTTACTGCCAGCACCGCGGGAATCGAATCCAGCGCAAACAGCAGGTCCGTCAACTCCACCGCTGCGATTACCACCAGCAGGGAAGTGAACGCCAGCTCCGTGCCGCTCGCGCGGCGCAACCAGCAGTCCTGTATCCAGCGGATCGGTCCCCGCACCGGCGCCCGCCCCGGCTTCGCCAGCAGCAGCCGCACGGCCGCTACGGCCAGCACCACGCCAAAAGCATCCTGCACCCACCAAAAGCGCTCCAGCAGCGTGGTGCCGGCCACAATCAGAACGCCGCGGAGAACGATCGCACCGAGGACGCCCCACAGCAGCACCCGCCTCTGCTCTTCCATACCCAGGCGCAGCGCGCGAAACAGCAGCAGGAAGACGAACAGATTGTCGATGCTCATCGAGCCTTCGATGAGGTAGCCGGTCAGGAATTCGAGCGCCGGCTGACGGCCGCTGGTATGGCCGATGTAGAGCGCGTATCCGCATGCCAGCAACGCCAGAAACGCCGTCCAGCCCCACGCCAGCCGCATCGACACCGGCCGCCCGGGCCGCTGCAACACGGCCAGATCCACGATCAGCAGCGCAAGCACGACGACCGAGAAGGCTATCCAGTTGTGAGGCATTCGTGGGGTTATCGCTGGTCGAGCAGGCGAACCGTCTCCAGAATCGTATCGCCGGCGATGGTCAGACTCTTCGCGCTCAACTTGTCCATCGTATCCTGCGCGGTGTGCCAGTACGCGTTGTCGTAGCCGTAGTCCAGGTCGATCAGGTCGGCGCACGGTACGCCGCGCTTCACAAACGGAATGTGGTCGTCCTCGTCGAACGTTTTCGTCTGGAAGAAATACGACTGCCACCCGTATTCGGTCGCCGCCTTCTCGACCAGGTCCTCGAGCCATGGCGTCGAGTTCTGATCGCGCTGCACGTCCAAATCGGCGTCGCCCAGCATGTCGGCCAGAATAAATGCCTTGATCCGCTTCAGCGTCCCGTCCTGTTGCCATTGCGCGGCAAGATGCTTGCTGCCGTAAACCGAATCGGCATCCGACCAACTCCTGATCGCCTCTTCGCCGTCGGTGAAAACCAGCCACACGCTGTAGCCGTCGCGCGGCGCCTTGCCCCGCAGATAGTTCGCCATCTCGATCAGCAGCCCGGTCGTCGACCCGCCGTCGTTGGCGCCCACGTAGTGAATATTGCGCAGCGGGTAATTCGTCTCGTAGTGCGAGGCCAGCACGATGATCCCATTCTTCCTGCCGGGGAACTTCACGATGAAGTTGTGCATGGTCATGGGCCCGGCGGGCGTATTGGTCGTGAAGGTGTCTTCGACCAGATCGTCGCGGCGAAATTCCTGTTTTAGAAAGGCCTCGGCCTTCGCGTGCCCGGGGCTGCCGATCCAGCGCGGCCCGACCGATACATACTGGCGCGTGTACTCGAGCGCCTTCGCGCCGTCAAACTGCGGCAGGTTCTGCGCATGCGCCCAGCACGCGGCCAGCGGTGTCAGTAACCCCGCCAGCAGAATCATTCGCCTCATGCCGCCGCCTTCTCCCTGCGCTTTTTGCGCGTCTTTGGATGAACGAACCACGAAACGCCGATGCTGATCAGGTACAGCGTCAGCATGGGCGTCGCAAACACGCACATGGTCAGCACATCGGGTGTCGGAGTAATGATTGCCGCGATGATGAAGATGATCAGCACCGCATAGCGCAGGTTCTTCCACAGAAACTTCGGGCTCACGATGCCGAACAGGGACAGGAACATCACCAGAATCGGCAGCTCGAAGGTGATTCCCAGCCCCAGGATCACGGTTAAAAACAGGCTGGTGTATTCGTTGATCTCGATCAGTGGCCGAAAATCCTTGTTGAACCCCAGCAGGAAATCCAGCGATTCCGGATATACCCAGCGATACCCGAAGAACGCCCCGGCCAGAAACAGCAGCACCGTGGCCGTCATGAACGGCACCACGTAGCGCTTCTCGGTCTTGTAGAGTCCCGGCGAAATGAACAGCCACAGCTCGTACAGCACAAAGGGAGACGCCACGATGCAGCCCGCCAGGAAGGTGATCTCCAGGTACATGTTGAACGGGTCGATGGGGTTGAAGTAATTCAGCTGGGTCGGCAGATGATGCTGCATCAGCGCGAACCGGATCGGCCTCTCCATCAGCCCGTAGATGCGCTCGTGGAGGCCCCACATGAGAAAGAATCCGCCAATGAGGTAAAGCGCCGAGTGGATGATGCGCCGGCGGAGCTCCGTCAGGTGCTCCATCAGGCTCATGCCCGGCAGCTCGGCTCGCTCGGTTACCGCGGCCCGGGCGCGATCCACCAGATCTTTTTTTTCTTCCCCGGCTTCAATCATGGCGGGCGACTTCGTGCTCTGGTTGCTGAGCGGCTTCGTGAGTCTGCTCGACAGCCGGCTCGTGCCCTGGTTCGAGGGTTTCGACCGCCGCGACGCCATGCGCGCCGTTGCTGTAGGCGGCCGCAGACGCCCCGACTTCCGGGATCAGCTCCGGAGCGATCTCCACCTCCGGCGCAACGGCCAGATCCGCAGGAGCGGATGGATCGGCCTGCACTTCCGTGGAGCCAGATGCATCTTCCGTCGCGGGCTCAGCGGGGCCGGGATAGGAGTAGCCGAAGCTCGTGCTCACCGGCGCGCCCGTCGAAGGCGGGAGGATGGTTGGCCCGGCAGCAGCGGTTTCCGCCGGCAGCGCCGCCGGCTCCGCACCCTTCGCCTGGGCCTCCCGGTCGACGACTTTCTTCCGCCGCTCGTCTTCCTCCAGATTCCGCATCTCCTCCTGAATCTGGAACTTAAACTCATTGCTGGCGCGGCGGAACTCGGCCAGCAGCTTTCCGACCTGTCTCCCAATCTCCGGCAGCTTTTTCGGCCCGAACAGCACCAGCGCCAGCAGGAAGATGAAGATGGAATCGCCGAAATGCATGAGAATTCATGATACCTGCCGCGATTCACCGCTCACAAATAATGTCCAGGAACCTGTCATGTCTCGATCCCGCCGCAATGGATCGCAGGGGATCGCGCCGCGTTTTCCCACGCTCCTGCATCGGCCGATCAGTATGGCCCCCAATGGGGCATAACGACAGAGTCGCCGCGCAAAATCGTCTAAACTACCCCTTACGGACGTGCCCCCGCGGACATTGCTTTTTGCGACTACTTCGCGACCCGCGCGTCTAAGAAACAAAGAGCTGCAACATCCCCGTCGGTTGGGCGGAACATCGCAGCGAGCCGACTGCAGCGTGTTTTTGCTTTCAACATCCCCGTCCCCCATCGGCGAGCCCGAAAAGGACTGAAGGCGGCGTATTTGTGAACGTGCTTGAAGAAGTGCCCGTATCCGTTGCGGCGGAGAGCTGTTCCCTTGAGAACTATCTCGCTCTCCCCGATCACACCATGGACGCCCGCATTGCCGCGGCGCGTGAGGCGCTGGGCGCCACCACCATCCTGCTTGGCCACCACTACCAGCGCGACGAAGTGATCCGCTTCGCCGACTTCACCGGCGACTCCTACAAGCTCTCCAAAGTTGCCGCCGAAACCGAGGCCCAATACATCATCTTTTGCGGCGTGCACTTCATGGCTGAAAGCGCTGACGTCCTCGGCCGCGCGGGCCAGCAGGTCATTCTGCCCGACCTCAACGCCGGCTGCTCCATGGCCGATATGGCGGAGATCGGCCAGGTGGAAGAATGCTGGGATTCGCTGCTGCGCGCCGGTGTCGACGCAGGCGAAATCATCCCTCTCACCTACATGAACTCCTCCGCCGCGATCAAAGCCTTCTGCGGCGAGCGAGGCGGCCTGGTCTGCACTTCCTCCAACGCTCGCGCGGCCTTCGAATGGGCTTTCGCGCGGGCGAAGAAAATCCTCTTCCTGCCCGATCAGCACCTCGGCCGCAACACCGGCCACGCCATGGGCATCCCGTTGAGCGACATGGTGGTGTACGACCCCTGGCAGCTGGCCGGCGGCCTCCCGCCCGAGCGCGTCCGCTCGGCAAGCGTCGTTCTCTGGAAAGGACACTGCTCCGTCCATCAGCGCTTCCTTCCTGAGCATGTGGACAAGGTTCGCGCGAAATGTCCGGACATCCGCGTGATCGTCCATCCCGAATGCCGCCTCGAGGTCTGCGAGAAGGCCGACGCCCTCGGTTCCACGGAGCGTCTCATCAAAATTGTCGAAGACGCGCCCGTGGGAACCACCTTCGCCATCGGCACCGAGATTCACCTCGTCCATCGCCTGGCCAACCTGTTCGCGCCGCTGGGCAAGAGGATCATCACCCTCGACGACACCGGCTGCCTGTGCACCACCATGTACCGGATCAGCCCGCACCACCTGGCGTGGGCGCTCGAAAACCTGGTCGAAGGCCGCGTCGTGAACCGCATCCAGGTGCGCGACGATGTGAAATACTGGGCGCGCGTGGCATTGGATCGCATGCTGGAGATTCGGGGCTGAAGCGTGTCTCCAGTCCTCAATCCCGGGCGTTGGGAAGAGTCTTAAAACTGGGCACCGGGGACTGGCACCTTCGCGATGAAAATTTTCACCCTCGACGAAGCACAGGCGCTGCTCCCTATCCTCGAATCCCTGCTGAACCGCGCCATGGAAGCCAAACAGGCAGCCGCCGAACTGCAGGAGGAAGTTTCCGCTTTGGCGCGGCGTATCTTCCTGAGCGGCGGCATGCGGATCGATATCGTCGAGGCCCGCAAGCGCCGCGTCGCCCTCGAAGCGCTTGTGCAGCGGGTAAAGGATTCGCTCGAGGAAATCGACTCGAGCGGGGTTCAGGTGAAGGACCTCGATGTCGGCCTGCTTGATTTCCCCTGCCTGCTCGAAGGCGAGACCGTCCTGCTCTGCTGGAAGCGCGGCGAGTCCCGCATCGAGTTCTGGCACCGCATGGAAGAGGGTTTCCGCGGCCGTCAGCCCATCGACGCCCGCTTCCGCCGCACCGAAAAACTGAACTAAGCGCGGCGCTTCCGGTGTTGGCCTGAGGCGACCGGCTACCCGCGGTTTCCTTCCCAGCCCCCCGCTCCCGGCTGCCCTGACATTTGTCATCTCCCTTTGCTGACAATCCCCACTGGGGCCGGCGCTCCCTTCGCGCGATCCTGTCTTTGCCGCTGAAGCCTCGCGGCAGGAGAGAAGCGATGACCGCAGCCGCCATCGTCCCCACCAGCATCGGCGCATGGCCTGCGCCGGCCGCACAAGCCCGCACCGTCGCCCAGCTCCACGGCATTAGCAAACGCTATGGAGCCGTCACCGCCCTGGATCAGTTTTCCATGGAGCTGCGCGCCGGCGAAATCGTCGCTCTGCTCGGCCCGAACGGAGCCGGCAAGACAACCGCGGTTCGTCTGCTGCTCGGCCTCATCGCGCCCAGCGCCGGCAGCGCCCGCGTCTTTGGCCGCGATCCCCGCGACGCCGACGCGCGCACCCGCATCGGCGCCATGCTGCAGATTAGCCGCGTGCCGGAGATGCTCCGCGTCCGCGAGCACATCGACCTCTTCCGCAGTTACTATCCCGATCCGCTGCCCGTCGCCGACGTTCTGCGCATCGCGAAGCTCGAAGGTGTGGCCGGCCAGCTCTTCGGCAAACTTTTCGGCGGACAGAAACAGCGGGCCCTTTTCGGCCTCGCCATCTGCGGTAATCCCGACCTCGTCTTCCTCGACGAGCCCACCGTCGGGATGGACATTGAATCGCGCCGTGCGCTGTGGGACGAAATTCGCGCGCTCTCCGCCGCCGGGAAAACCGTGCTCCTCACCACCCATTACCTCGAAGAGGCCGACGCGCTTGCCAGCCGCGTCGTCGTTATCAACAAGGGCAGGGTGATCAGCGAAGGCACGCCGGCGGAGATCAAACATCGCGTTTCCGGGCGCCGCATTCGCTGCATCACCCGGCTCGATACCGATTTCCTGCGCGCTCTGCCCACCGTCACCGATGTCCAGCAGGACCGCGAAGCCGTCGTGATCCTTGCCGAGCAGCCGGAGTCGGTGGTGCGCACGATGCTGCTCCGCGACGAAACCCTGCACGGCCTTGAGATTGCCGCGGCCGCGCTCGAAGACGCTTTCCTGGCCCTCACCAGCGACACCGCCCAGGCCTGAATCCACCGGCAAACTCCAGAGAGGAGATATCATCATGGCCGCTACCGCAATCGCCCTCGCTTCCGAATCCGCCCCCCAGTCCCTCGGCCTCGGGTATTACGTCCGCCTGTTCCGCAAGGAGACGCGCTACGAGTTCGTCCGCCTGCTCCGGACCAAAGCCTTTTCGCTGTCGGTCATCGGTTTCCCGGTGATGTTCTACCTGCTCTTCGGCAGCACCAACCACGGCAACTTCTTCGCCCGCTATCTGGTGGCCAGCTACAGCTGTATGGGCGTGGTCTCCGCCTGCCTCTTCGGCATCGGCATGGGCATCTCCATGGAACGCGCCCAGGGTTGGCTTGATCTGAAGCAGGCCAGCCCCATGCCCCGCCTGGCCTATCTCATGGCCAAGGTCCTGAGCTGCGCTGCCTTTTCGCTCGTCATCGTGGGAGTCCTGTTCGTCCTCGGCATCACCGTCGGCGGAGCCACCTTCACCGCAAGCGAAGCCCTGCGCCTCAGCGCTGTCGTGCTCGCCGCGGCGCCCCCCTTCGCCGCCATGGGGCTGTTCCTTTCGCTCCTGGTGCCTGCCAACTCCGGTCCCGGCATCATGAACCTCATCTACCTGCCCATGTCCTTCGCCTCGGGCTTCTGGATGCCGATGCGTATGCTGCCTCACTGGCTGCAGGCTATCGCCCCGTTCCTGCCCACGTTCCATCTTGCCCAGCTGGCTCTTGGGATCTTCGGCTTCGCCCAGCCCTCTGGCAGCATGTTGGTCCACTGGGAAGCCCTCGCAGGATTTACCCTGTTGATGCTGGGCGCCGCCTGGATTCTCTTCACCCGCAGCGAGGCCAAAGCCTGATGCCTCTGGACCCGAGACCCAAAACGATGTTCGAAGGGGCCTGCTCCACCTCTGATTTGGCGCTGTCCCTGATGGACGAGTCGGCAAACGCGCCGGAAACCCTCCTCGGACGTGCCCGGGCTGCCGAGCTCGAGCAACGCGGGAGGCTGTGGTACGGCAGGGGCCGGTGGTACGACTTCATCTGGCTCATCTATTCCGCCTTCTTCATCATTGATCCCCTCGAGCGTCACAGCCGCATCGTCTGGATCGAGTTCGGCTTCGCGTACGCCATCTTTCTCGCCCTCTATACCGGCCTGGTGCTCAGCTCCTCCCGGCGCGTCCAATACCTCCTGCTGATTGCCCTGGGCATTCTCGGCATCGTCTATTACCCGTACAACGGGGGATCCTGCGGCATCTTCATCTACGTCTCCGCCCTGGTTCCTTTCGTTTCCGAATCCCTCCTCCTCTGCGTCTCCACCTTCATCGCCAGCGCCGTGGTCATGATGGCGGAGGGATTCCACTTCCACTACAGCGCGTGGTCGTGGGGCATCTGTGCCTTCTTTGCCATCGCGGTTGGAGCCGGCAATCTGGTGGCCGCCCAGCGCATGCGCGCCAACCGCAAGCTCAGCCTCGCCCACGAGCAGATCCTCCACCTCGCCAAGCTGGCCGAGCGCGAGCGCATTGCCCGCGATCTCCACGACGTCCTCGGCCACACCCTCTCCGTCGTCGTCCTCAAAGCCGAGCTGGCCGGCAAGATCATGGATCGCGACCCGCACCGCGCCCGTATCGAAATCGGTGAAGTGGAGCAGATCGCCCGCGCCGCTCTCGGCGAAGTCCGCGAAGCCATCAGCGGCTACCGCGCCAACGGTTTGGCTGCCGAAATCGAGCGTGCCCGCAAAACCCTCGACGCTGCCGGCGTCGCCCTGGAGTGCGGCGCGAAAGCACCCGAGTTCGCCCCCGCCGAGGAAACCGTCCTCTCCCTCATCGTGCGCGAAGCCGTCACCAACATCGTCCGCCACGCCCACGCCAGCCACTGCCGGCTGGAATTCGCCGCCAACGGCTCCGCCACCGCCCTCATCGTCGAAGACGACGGCCGCGGCGGCGTCCTCGAGGAGGGCAACGGCCTGCGCGGCATGCGCGAGCGCGTCGAATCCCTCGGCGGCAGCCTGCGGATCGACACCGCCCAGGGGGACTTAACCCAGGGCACCCGGCTCGTCGTCGAACTGCCTCCCCAGGCCCTGCCGGAACCGCCCGCTGCTGCGCCCGCTTCGCTCACTCCGACCTCCGACGTGAAGTCATGAAGAAGATTCAGGTCATCGTCGCGGAAGACCAGGGCATGGTCCTGGGAGCCCTCGCCGCGCTGCTCGAAACCGAGCCCGACATCGCCGTTTGCGCCCGCGCCGCCAACGGCCGCGAAGCTCTCTCCGCGGTCGGCAGGCACAAGCCCGACGTGCTCGTCACCGACATCGAAATGCCGGAGATGACCGGCCTTACCCTCGCCGCCGAAGTCCGCGACCGCTATCCGCAAACCCGGGTCGTTATCCTCACCACCTTCGCCCGCCCCGGCTATCTGCGCCGCGCCCTCGATGCCGGCGCCAGGGGCTACCTCCTCAAGGACCGCCCCTCCGCCGAGCTGGCCGAGGCTGTGCGCCGCGTTCACCAGGGCCTGCGCGTAGTGGATCCCGACCTCGCTCTCGAGGCCTGGGACTCCGGCCCCGACCCCCTCACCGAACGCGAGCGCCAGATCCTGTGGCGCGCAGGGGAAGGGAAGTCGAGCGGCGAAATTGCCGACGAGCTTCACCTCGCAGAAGGCACTGTGCGCAATTACCTCTCGGAAGCCATCGGCAAGCTGGGCGCTTCCAATCGCGTGGAAGCTGCCCGCCAGGCGCGCGCCAAAGGCTGGCTGTAATCAACCTGGATTCCGCGTATAAATCTGGCACATCCTCATCCGGGCGCTCCCCCATCCGATGAATTTCATGGAATGAAGGACTGTGCTACAGTCATCCATCGTTCGCAGGAATGCTGGCGCAATTCCGGAACGCTCGGCCTGCTGCTGCCTTTTCCGGCCCCGGGTCCCTGCCGCGGGAGAAGCCCCCTGGAATCCGCAGCCCCAGAACGCGCGCCTGCGTATCGCGCCGCCACCCTCCTGGTCGTCGAGGACGACCGTGCGGTCCGCCTCCTCTTCACCCGCGTCCTCGAAGGCGCCGGGTACGCGGTGATCGCCTGCGAGAACGGCGCCGCCGGTCTCGAGGCCGCCCGTCGCCGCATCGACGAGATTCGCGCCGTCATCACCGACGCCAGGATGCCCGGCATGAGCGGCCAGAAGCTGCTGGGCCGTCTGCGCGCGCTTCGTCCCGCACTTCCTGCCATTGTCGTCAGCGGAACTCAAATCGACGGCGTCGCCGACGATCGGACCGTCTTCCTGATCAAACCCGTATCCCCCGGTAACCTGACGGATGAGCTCCAGCGCCTCCTCTGCGGTACGATGTAGAGTTTGCAGTCAACTCTATTTTTGCCTGGGCTTTTGCCTGAAATTAGCCCGGAGCAGGGCCGCGGGGAGAACGATGATCATCGGTGTTCCAAAAGAAGTGAAAGACCATGAGAGCCGGGTGGGCATCACCCCCGCCGGCGTGAAATCCCTCAGCGAAGCCGGCCACAAAGTCCTCGTCGAGACCCATGCCGGCGAGCTCTCTGCCTTCACCGACGACGAATACCAGTCTGCCGGCGCCGAAATCGTTGGCTCCGCCCACAACGTCTGGGGTAACGCCGACCTGATCGTCAAGGTCAAGGAGCCCGTCGAGAAGGAGTACGGCTTCTTCCGCGAAGGTCTCGTGCTCTTCACCTACCTGCACCTCGCGCCCGTTCCCGACCTCACCGAAAGCATGCTCCGCAAAAAGGTGATCGGCATCGCCTATGAGACCATCCGCGACCGCGCGGGCACGCTGCCGCTGCTTACCCCCATGTCCGAAGTTGCCGGCCGCATGTCCGTGCAGGTCGGGGCGGCTTATCTGGAATCGGAGAAGGGAGGCCGCGGCGTCCTGCTCGGTGGAGTCCCCGGCGTTCCCCCGGCCAGCGTCTGCGTCATCGGCGGCGGCATCGTCGGCACCAACGCCGCCAAAATCGCCCTCGGCATGGGCGCTCGAGTCACTCTGGTCGACGTCAACCTGAACCGCCTGCGCGAGCTGGACGACATCTTCAACGGACGCCTCTTTACCCTGGCCTCCAACTCCTGGAACGTCTCCCGCGCCGTGCGCGAAGCCGATCTGGTCATCGGCGGCGTGCTGATTCCCGGAGCCGCTGCTCCCAAAATCGTCACCCGCGCCATGGTCGAGAAAATGAAAAAAGGCGCCGTCATCGTGGACGTCGCCATCGATCAGGGCGGCTGCGTCGAAACCGCTCGTCCCACCACCCACAGCAATCCCGCCTTCGAGGTCAACGGCGTCGTCCACTACTGCGTTACCAACATGCCCGCCGCGGTGCCCAACACCTCGACCCTCGCCCTGACCAACGCCACCTTCCCCTACGTGATGCGGCTGGCGAAGCACGGCGCGAAGCAGGCCATCCTCGACGACGATGGCATCCGCGATGGCGTCAATACCTACGAAGGCACGCTGACCTGCGAGCCGGTCGCCGTTTCCCAGAAGAAGCCCTGGAAGCCGGTCCGCGAACTGATCGCCTGACCGGCCCAGGCCGCACCCGTCTCAGCGCGCGCCTTCCGTGACGTGCACCGGCCGCTCCAGCCGGAAGGTCAGCAGCGTCTCCGCGGGCAGGAAGATTTCCTTGTTGCCGGTCATCGCGCTCCCCGCCGTGCCCGCGCCTGCGCCTGCAAGGCCGCCGATCAGCGCGCCCTTGCCGCCGCCGGCCAGCCCGCCCACAATCGCGCCAAAGGCGCCTCCGCCTCCCGCGAAGAGACCGGTGCGCTTGCCCTTGCCTTTTTCCACCTGCGCCATCGTGCTGGTCGCCACCGGATAGCTGCCCCACGCGGTCCGCACTCGCTCCAGCCGCAATTCCAGGAGCGCGCCGCCTTTGAAGTGCCCCAGTGCCCGGGCATCGATCACCGTGCCCTCCACCCGAGCCTCGCGGGGAATCACTGCCTGTCCGTCCACCGCGACTGGATCGGCCAGGGTTGCGTGAAAGGTTTGCCCCGGCTGGCTGATTTTCGACCCCAGGTCTTCATCCAGGCGGACCCGGAGTCGCGTGCCTGCGGGAATCGTCAGCCGGGCTGCCGGTGGAGGCGGCTGCTGCGCCGGCGGCGGATTGCCGGCCGGGGGATTGGCTGCTCCCGTCTGCTGGTCCGCGGGCGGCGCCGGCGGATTATTCGCCGCCGGAGGGTTCGTCTGCGCCGGCTGAGCCTGCGTAGCTGCGCCGCTGTTCGCCGCCTGCTGATCGCTCTTCCTGCTGCACCCGCCCAGCAGAAGACTGCCCGCCAGGCTCATGGCCACAAAGAGGGGGACGTGCTTGTTGTTCATAGCGACACCGATGCCTGTTTTCGCGTCAGGGTTGGGCGTGCGCCGGCTGCAACCCGGGCTGCCCGGATTTCGTCCTGAGAAAGCGGCACCTGCGGCTCCCCCAAAGCCTATAATTTCCCAACCGGGAGGCGGTTTTTCCTGTGGCTGATACCAAACATCGCCGCGCAACCCTCATTCTTCTCGCCGGAGCCGTCTTCCTCCTCCTGCTCCTCCTGCTCTCTCTCAACGCCTTCAACCTCCGCGCCATCAATCCCCGCACCATCGGCCAGATTCTGCTCCTCACCTCCGTTTCCGTTCTGGTCTTCCTGCTTTTCGTCACCGTCCTCGTCCTGCTGCTGCGCAACCTCCTCAAACTGCTCGCCGAGCAGCGCAGCAAGGTCCTGGGAGCCCGTCTTCGCACCCGCATGTTTGTGGGGGCGCTGCTGGTCTCCTTCGTGCCGGCCATCTTCATGTTTTTGTTTAGCTTTCTGCTGCTGAATCGCTCACTTGAAAGATGGTTTTCCGAGCCGGCTTCCGAGGTCCGCGGCGATTCCATGCAGATCGCTACCGAGCTCTCCCACTACGCGGTCCTCAACGCCCGGTCCGAAGCTGAGAGTATGGCTCGCTCCCCAGCCATGTCCTCCGCCTTCCAGTCCGGCAGCTTCCAGGGCGTGCTCGACCAGATGCGCTCCCACCAAATCACCCTTCAGGGCGGCTTCGCCATCCTCTATCGCGACGACACCCCGGTCGCCTCCTACGAGCTGCCCCAGGCCACCGGACCCGCCGACATCCACTCCTGGGTTAATTCGCAGGACCAGCGGCATGTGGAGTCAGGCCAGTCTTTGGCCCCTGTCATCCTCAAAGCCGCGCAGCGTGCCGATGAGCCAATGCTCATCGTCGGCGGCTCCGAATTTGCGCTCGGCGCCGCCAGCTTGCCGGACGGCGGCATCGTCGTCGCCGGCCTGCCCATGCCTGCCGGCATGAATGCCCTCATGGCCGATCTCAGCAGCGGAACCACCCAGTACTGGGCCCTCTACCGCCAGCGCCGCATCATCCGCACCACCTACATCCTGCTGCTGCTCATGCTCACCGCCCTGGTCTTCTTCGCCTCCAGCTGGCTGGCCCTCAATGTCTCCCGCCAAATGACCGGTACCCTCGAGGCTCTCGCCGACGCCATGGAGGAAATCGGCCGCGGGCACTACAGCCATCGCGTTACCGCCGAAGCTACCGCCGAGATGGGCGAGTTGGTCCGCTCCTTCAACCTCATGGCTGCTGACCTCGAGCAGAGCCGCCTTCTTGCCGAATCCTCGGCCCGCGAGCTGTCCGCCGCCAACCTCGCTCTCGAAGCCCGCCGCAAGGAATTGGAAACCATCCTCGAAACCATCCCTTCCGGCGTCGTCACTCTCGATGCCAGCCGCTGCATCGTTCTCGGCAACCGCGCCTTTTCCGATCTCCTTCGCCTCGACGCGCAAACTGACCTTTCCGGCCTGCCGCTCGACTCGCTCCTCCCCCCGGATTTCACCGAGGAGATCCAGCGCCTCGACCGCCGCGCCCATCGCATGGGCGTCGCCTCCTCCGAATTCGATCTGCGCAGCACGCGCGGCTCCGCCAACCTCTCCGTCACCATCGCCGCCCTCGACACCCGCAAGGGCCAGACCCGCGGCTCCATCCTCGTCCTCGAAGACGTGACCGAGTTTCTCCACATCCAGCGCCAGGCTGCCTGGAAAGAGGTTGCGCAGCGCATCGCCCACGAGATTCGCAACCCCCTTACCCCTATCACCCTCTCCGCCGAGCGCATTCGCCGCCACGTGGACCGCGCCCTGCCCGAATCGCCCGGCATCATCCGCAAATGTTGCGACGCCATCCTCGGCTCGGTTGAATCGCTGCGCACTCTGGTCGGGCAGTTTGCCACGCTCGCGGAATTTCCGGTCGCTCAGCCGCGCCCCGCCGATCTTAATCAGATTGTCGACAGCGCTCTTCTGCTTTTCGAAGGCCGCATCCGCAATATCCGCGTGGAAACCCACCTCGAGCCCAGCCTGCCGCCCGTCATGGCCGATCCCGAAGCCCTTCGCCGCGCCCTTGCCAACCTCATCGACAACGCCGCCGAAGCCATGCAGGACAGCCTCCTCCGTGTCATCTCCATTACCACCTCCGGCGGCGAGCGCAACGGCATGGCAGAAATCATGGTTGCCGACACCGGCCCCGGCCTTACCGACGAGATGCGCGAGCGCCTCTTCCTTCCTTGGTTCTCCACCCGCCAGCGCGGCACTGGCCTCGGCCTCTCCATCGTCGCCAAAATCGTGCAGGACCATGGCGGCTCGATCCGCGCCGAAAACAACGCTCCCGCCGGTGCCCGCTTTATCATCGAATTGCCGCTTGCCGAGTCCAACGGAACCGAGTCCGCGCCGGCGCCTGCGCTGAGCAAAGCCGTCTGATTTTCGAGAGCCGTGATTTAACCCCATGAACCACATCCTGGTTGTGGACGATGAAGCCGAGATTCGCGAGTCGCTCGAAGAGATCCTGCGCGAGGAAGGCTATTCCGTCTCCAGCGCCGCCAACGCCACC
Organism: Acidobacteriaceae bacterium; assembly: GCA_036267095.1. Taxonomy (GTDB): domain Bacteria; phylum Acidobacteriota; class Terriglobia; order Terriglobales; family Acidobacteriaceae; genus Palsa-343. The sequence continues at coordinate 175,744 of DATAWS010000012.1, read as the reverse complement.
GAAGCCCTGGCCATGGCGCGCGATCCCGTCTACGACGTTCTCCTGCTCGACATCTGGCTCCCCGACCGCGACGGTCTCGAGGTTCTCTCCGAGATCCGCACCCTCGACGCCGAATCCCGGCCCGAGGTCGTCGTGATCTCCGGCCACGCCACCATCGAGACAGCGGTCAAGGCCACCAAACTCGGCGCCTTCGACCTGCTGGAAAAGCCGCTCATGCTCGAGCGCACCCTCATCGTCGTCAAGAACGCCGTCGAGGCCCGCCGCCTGCGCAGCGAAAACCTCGAGTTCCGCCGCCAGCTCTCTCTTGAACGCCAGATCACCGGCGAAAGCGTCCAGGCCCGCGCCCTCCGTCAGCAGGTCAAGCTCATGGCCCCCACCAACGGCCGCGTGCTTATCTTCGGCGAATCCGGCTCGGGCAAGGAACTCATCGCCCGCGCCATCCATGCTGAGAGCCTTCGCGTCGATCGCGTTTTCATCGAGCTGAACTGCGCTGCCATTCCCGAGGACTTCATCGAGAGCGAACTCTTCGGCTACCGCAACAGCGCCGTCCCCGGAGGGCCCCCCGAAAAGCGCGGCACCTTCGAGCGCGCCAACGGAGGCACCCTCTTCCTCGACGAAGTCGGCGACATGAGCCTCAAGACGCAATCCAAGGTTCTGCGCGCGCTCGACGAGCAGCGCTTCGTCCCGGTCGGCGCCTCCCAGCCCATCAGCGTCGACGTGCGGGTCATCGCCGCCACCAACAAGAACCTCGAAGAGGAGATCGCCAAAGGCAATTTCCGCGAGGACTTCTTCTATCGCCTCAACGTGATCCCCTTCTTCGTCCCGCCGCTCCGCGACCGCCGCGAGGACATCCCCCTGCTGGTCCGCGAATTTCTCCGCGGCTTCGGCCGCGAGTACGGCCGCCCCCGCATCGAGATCGCCGACGACGCCGTCGAGCTGCTCCGCCAGTACCACTGGCCCGGCAACGTCCGTGAACTGCGCAACATCGTCGAGCGGGTGCTGATCCTCAATCCCCAGGCGCAGCGCATCGAGCGCCGCCACCTGCCCATGCTCGTCCACCGCAACGCCGCGCGTTCCGGCGACTTTGACACCCTCCAGCAGGCGCGCGACGCCTACGAGCGCGAGTACATCCTCCGCAAAATCGACGATTGCAATGGGAACATGAGCCGCGCTGCCGAAACTCTCGGCCTCGAACGCAGCCACCTCTACCGCAAAATGAAAGCCCTCGGCATCAGCGTGCGCGAGCCCGCGCAGGAACGCTGATCACGCCCGTCATGCCAGCGTGAATACCGTGATTTCCGGCGGGCACCACAGCCGGAACGGCAGTCCAACCGTCCCAATGCCGCGGTTTACATACAGCTGCGTCCGGCCGTGGTGGAACAATCCCTCGACATAATTCCTGCCATACTCCGGCAGCGCGAACGCCGGCAGCAGCGGCAGCCGCACCTGACCGCCATGGGTGTGCCCGGACAGCACCAGGTCCACGTTGTAGCGCGCGTAGTCGGGCAGCGGGTCCGGTTCGTGCGCCATCAGGATCACCGCCTCGTTCCCGTTCACGCATGCCCTGGGAATCGCGCTCGCCGGATCGGCATCCTGCTCGCACGCGCTTCCCACCCCGGCCAGCCATAGCCTTTGTCCGTCGCGTTCCAGCGGAGTCGCCCGGTTGACCAGCACCGGTATCCCGTGCTCCTCCAGCGGCGCGATGACGTAGTCTTTCCCGATCGCTTCATCGTGGTTGCCAAGGCTGGCAAAGCGCAACGGGCAGCGCAGCGCGCTCAGGATGGCGGCGCAACGCGGCATCTGCTGACGCGGAACTCTGTCCAGGGTGGGGAATTTGGTGATAAAGTCGCCGGTCAGCAGCACCATATCCGGCTGCAGACGGTTCACCCGCCGCACCACCTCGCGCAGGAAAAAGCCTTCGGTAAATCCCTCATAGTGAAGATCCGAAATCTGCGCGATCCGCATCCCGCGAAAAGCATCCGGCAGCCGCTCCAGCCGGATCGTGTGCTCTTCCACGCTCAGCTCATGCCGCGCAATTTCGCCGGAGTAGAGCGCCAGTCCGCCCGCCGCCGCGGCCGACAACTTCAGAAACGACCGTCGCGAGACACGACGTCCGGGACCCGATCCTGTCCCGCGCCGCTTCTCTTTTTTCGAAGCCTCAACTGTGGATAATGGATTCACTCTTCTATTGGACGCGCCAGCCGCCCCGCGCGATGGAAGCCCGCTCTCTGCCGGGAAAATTCCTCTACCGCCCCGCACCGGAGCCCTGCCGCAGCCGCCCCTTTGCGGAGCTGCTGCCAATGCCAGACTACCAGCTACCGATAGTACGGATAGGGATACGCGTAAGGGTAAGGGTAGGGATACGGCGCCATGTACACCCGCCGCCGCTGCAGCTGCGGCGCATTCTGCCCCAGCCGCCGCGCCTCCTGCCACGACACCGGCTGCACCGTCACCGGGCCTGACAGGTGGAAGTTCAGCAAAGACTCCGCCGGCAGATAGAGCCGCGGCCCATTCGTTCCGGCTGAAGCGGCCAGCCCTGCGCCGCCGCCCACCGCAGCTCCGACCGCCGCACCGGGACCGCGTCCCAGCAGGCCGCCGATCAGAGCGCCTACCACCGCGCCACCCACCGTGTTGCTCGCCGTGTAACCCGCCTTATTCGGACCCTTGTTCGACCACAGATCCGTGGCCACCGGATACGCGTGGCCGCCCAGGTTCAGCGAGGTGACCTGCAGCTGCAGCTCTCCGCTGCCGCCCAGTGCGCCAGGCTTCTTCACGTTCACCACCGTGCCGTTCAGCACCGCGCCCCGCGGAATCGCCAGCACGTTGCCTTCAAACACATCGCTGGCCGCGGTGGCCTGGAAAGCGGTCCCCGCCTGCAGTTTCGCGATGTCCAGCGGCTCCATCAGCCGAATCTGCAACAGCGTCCCCGCCGGAACCGTCACCGGTCCGCTGGTTTGCTGCGCCTGCGGGGGATAGTTGCCGTAGCCGGGCTGGCTGTAGCCGGGCTGTTGCTGCGGATACGGCGCCGGCTGCTGCTCTGGCTGCGCATTCGGCTGATCCGGAGGTGGAGGCGGCGGCATCGTGCCCGCATTCGGCGCCTGACTCGGCTGCTGCTGATTGTCCGGAGGAGGCGGAGGCGCCTGCTGGCCCGGCTGCTCCTGATTGTCGGCCGGTGGAGGAGGCGGCATCGCCTGATTTTCCTGATTGCCCTGCTGATTGTTCGGCTGGCTGCCGGTCACCGTAATGTTGTTCTGGACGCCGCTCACCCCAGTCACATTCGCCGCGTCCGTCTCCGCCTGCTGCCACTGCTGGTTGGTTTCCACCGTCCCCGTCAGCGTCACCACGCTGCCCGACACCGACGCCATGACCGACTGATTCTTCAGCATGGCATCGTGCGTCAGCGCACCGGCTACCGACGCCTGCAGAGTGCCGCTGCCGCCTGCGGAATTCTGTTCCGCAGTATTCTGGCCCACCGCCGCGCCGGCGAAGGGTCCAGGGCATAATCCGAGGGCAAGCAGGACCGCTCCGGCCCCGAACCCCAATCTCTTCCTCGTCAAATCTGTACGCGCCATCGTGCAACTCCCTCGCTTCAGGGCATTTCGATCTGCTTTCGTGGGTATCAGACGCAGGCCCGCCTGAAGCGTCATCGTTTCTACTTCTTCCAACACTGCATTCGATGAAAAGTTGCCGTTCCGGGCCGCAGGAAATCGCACTGAACCCCTTTAGCCCCGCTGCTTTCGGTACTTTTCGATCAGCGCCGTGGTCGAGCTGTCGTGGGCGCCCTTCGCCGGCCCCGGCCCCTCCAGCTCACCAATGATCTTCTTCGCCAGAACTTTGCCCAGCTCCACGCCCCACTGGTCGAACGAGTCGATCTGCCAGATCACTCCCTGGGTGAACACGCTGTGCTCGTAGAGCGCCACCAGCTTGCCCAGCGCCTCCGGCGTCAGTTCCTCCAGCAGCATCGTGTTCGATGGCCGATTCCCCTCGAAGACCCGGTGGGGAACCAGCCAGTCCGGCGTTCCTTCGGCTTTGACTTCTTCCGCTGTCTTTCCGAAGGCAAGCGCCTCGCCCTGTGCAAAAACGTTCGCCATTAGCAGGTCATGGTGCTCACCCAAAGGATTCAGGGTCTTTCCGAATCCAATGAAATCGCAGGGGATCAGCCGCGTCCCCTGGTGGATCAGCTGGTAGAAGGAGTGCTGCCCGTTCGTCCCCGGCTCCCCCCAGAAAATCGGCCCCGTCTCATAGTTCACCCGCTCCCCGCTCAGCGTCACATGCTTGCCGTTCGACTCCATCGTCAGCTGCTGCAGGTACGCCGGAAAGCGCTTCATGTACTGGTCGTAGGGCAGCACCGCGACGGTCTCCGCTCCAAAGAAGTCTGCATACCAGACCGTCAGCAGTCCCATCAGGGCAGGGAGGTTCTTTCCGAACGGCGCCGTCCGGAAGTGCTCGTCCATGGCATGGAACCCCCGCAGCATCGCTTCGAAATTCTGCGGCCCGATCGCCAGCATCGTCGACAGCCCAATCGCCGAGTCCATCGAGTAGCGTCCACCCACCCAGTCCCAGAACCCAAACATGTTGGCGGTGTCGATCCCGAATTTCGTCACTTCCTTCTCATTCGTCGATACCGCGACGAAGTGCTTCGCGACCGCCTTCTCGTCCTTCAGCTTCGCCAGCGACCACGCCCGCGCCGTCTGCGCGTTCGTCATTGTCTCCAGCGTGGTGAAGGTCTTCGAGGAAATGATGAACAGCGTCTCCTCCGGATCGAGGTCGCGCGTTGCCTCGGCGAAATCCGTCCCGTCCACATTCGAGACGAAACGGAACGTCATGTCCCGCTGGCTGTAATGGCGCAGCGCTTCATAGGACATCACCGGGCCCAGGTCCGATCCGCCAATGCCGATGTTGATGACATTGCGAATGCGCTTGCCCGTGAACCCCTTCCACGCACCCGTCCGCACCCGGCTGGAGAAGTCCGCCATCCGGTCCAGCACCTCGTGCACCGCCGGAACCACGTTCTCCCCACCAACCTTAATCACCGCTCCCTCTGGAGCCCGCAGCGCCGTGTGCAGCACCGCTCGCTGTTCGGTGATGTTGATCTTCTCGCCCGAAAACATCGCCTCGATGCGCGCCCGCAGCCCGCTCTGCTCCGCCAGTTGCAGCAGCAGGTGCAGCGTCTCGTCCGTGATCCGGTGCTTCGAGTAGTCGAGATAAACTCCCACCCCCTCCAGCGTCAGCCGCGTCCCGCGGTCCGGATCCTCCTCGAAGAGCTCCCGCAAGTGCCGGTTGCGGATGGTCTCATAATGAGCCTGCAAAGCCTTCCAGGCGGGAAGGGAAGTCAGCGGGGCTTGCTTCTCAGTCGAAACGGCAGTTGCGCTCATAACACCTCTCCAAAAAATGTCGCTGCTGGTTGAGATTCTTCCCGAGAGCAACCGGTCGCATGCCGGCCCAGCCTTCAATTCCTGAACTGTGAGCCCGAGCTCTGTGCTCTGAGCTGTTTCAATTCCCGGTGGGCACAATCGCCGCGTTTTCCACCATCAGGATCACGGTCCGTCCGGGCGCCCGCGTCCGATGCATCGTCGCCCGCGGCACCACGAATCCCTGCCGTGGCCCCAACTCCACGGTGCCGCTCTCCAGGTCGATCAGCAGCTTCCCCTCGACGACGTAGAAAAACTCATCATCGTCGGTGTGCTGGTGCCAGTGATACTCGCCTTCAATCACGGCCATCCGCACCACGCTGCCGTTTACCCGGCACAGCGTCTGATTGAACCACTTGTACGTACACCCATCGGCGATCGCCTTTTCGTCGATCACCTCCAGCGGCCCGTGCAGGATGTTCAGCCGCGTCTCATAGGGATAACTGGTAACCGATTCGGCCATTGCAGCGACCCTCCGCAAAGCATTGCCCCCATGGTACGACGGCCGCATGAACCCGGGAAAACAAGGGGGCGCATCCACTTTCACTGTCTCCATGAAGCTGGTGCCGCGGCGCGTTCGTCCGGAGGGCTAGCCCCCGCTCGTCATCGCGAATGTGCGTGCCGCTGCCAGCAGCTTCGTCACGCTCTCTTTCGAGCACGACTCCGAATAAATCCGCAGCAGCGGCTCCGTCCCCGAAGCCCGCAGCAGCAGCCACGTCTTCGCTGCGTTCGGCTTCGTTTTCGCCTCGGGATTGTCCAGCCAGAACTTGATCCCATCCAGCGTCTCGACCTTCTCCACCTTCATCCCGGCAAATTCCTTAACGCCCGCCTTTGCCTTTGCGATCGTCGCGTTCTTCTGCGCGTCCGGAATGTGCAGGTCGATGCGCCCGTACTGATGCTCGCCGTATTCCTGCTGCAACCGCGCTACCAGTTGCCCCAGCGTCTGCCTCTCCTCGGCCATCACGTTGGCGATCAGCAGCGCGTTCAGCAGCCCATCGCGTTCCGGAAGGTGCCGTTTGATGCCGATCCCGCCCGACTCCTCACCGCCGATCAGGATGTCTTCGGTCAGCATCAGATCGCAAACGTATTTGAAGCCGATCCCGTGCTCGTGCAGCCTCCGCCCGTGCTTCGCCGCAATCCGGTCCAGCATCGACGTGGTGTTGAATGCCCGCGTCACATCGCCCGGCCAGCCCCTGCGCTTCAGGATCCACTCCAGCAGCACCGAGTAAATCTTGTGCGGATCGACGAAGTTCCCGTTCTCGTCCGCCGCCCCGATCCGGTCCGCGTCGCCGTCGGTGATCAGACCCGCGTCGCACTTCTTCTCAACCACGATCTGCTGGCAGGCGCGAATGTGCGGCTCGATCGGCTCCGGATTGATCCCGGGAAACAGCGGATCGTGATTTGCCCGAATCTCGACATGCTGCACGCCGATCCTGGAGAAGATTCCCGCCACGATTCCCGCGCCCGCCCCGTACATGCAGTCAATCGCAAACCGGAACCCCGACTTCGCGATCAGATCCAGGTCGACGAACTTCTCGATCGCTGCCACATACGGCGGCACGAAATTCACCTTCTCGACCTTTGCAGTCTTGCCCGAAGGCAACGGCTTTCCCAGCATGCCTTCGATTGCCACCATGATGCCCGGGCTGCCCGATCCGCCATAGGAAGCCTTGTATTTCACGCCATTCCACTGCGCCGGGTTATGGCTCGACGTGATCATCACCCCGCCCGCCGCGCCGCGCTTCACCACCGCATACGACAGCGCCGGGGTGGGCGTAATCCGATCCGCCAGCAGCACTGGAATCCCTGCCTCCGCGAGCACCTCCGCCACCGCGCCGGCAAAGGCCGGCGACCCGAAGCGTGTGTCGTAACCCACGCACACACCCTTCGCCGCGTCTTCCTTCTCCAGCACGTAGCAGCCGATCGCTGCTGCCGCCGCGCGCACATTGTCAAAGGTGAAGTCCTCGGCGATGACGCCGCGCCACCCATCCGTCCCAAATTTCACCGGAGATTTGTTCGACATAATCCTGAAAAAAGTTCAGCTCCAGGCTACCGGTCACAGGCTACCGGCTCGCCGTCAGGTCAGGTTCTCGTGCCCGCGCGCCGCCAGTTCTTTCACCACTTTCCCCACGTCCTGCGCGTCCTGCCGCGTCGTAATCAGCAGCGCGTCGTCGGTTTCCACCACCACCAGGTCCTTCACCCCCACCAGGGCGACAAATTTGTCCCTGCTGAAGACGTAATTGCCCTGGGCGTTCAGCGCCACGGTACCGGCAGCCTCCACCACATTGCTGTGCTCGTCGGCTGCCTTGTTCTCCACCTGGAATTCGTGCAGCGCCGTCCACGATCCCAGGTCGCTCCAGCCAAACCGCGCCGGCAGGCAGTAAAGACTGGAATGATGCTCGCCGCGCGCCGAACGTGGCTCCAGAATCGCGTAATCCACGCTGATGTTTTCGCACTTCGGATACAGCTCCGCAAACACCCGCTCAAACTGCGGCGTTGCCCACGCGGCCACAATTTCCTCCAGCAGCGGCGCGGTTTCCGGCAGCAGCTCCCGTACCGCCTTCGCCAGCGTTTTCGCGCTCCAGATGAACATGCCGCTGTTCCAGTAGTAGTTGCCCGCCGCCAGAAACTCCTCGGCCTTCAGCCGGTTCGGCTTCTCGGTAAACCGCCTTACCCGCAACACGCCCTCGCCGTACGCATCGCCTGTCTCGATGTACCCGTAGCCAATTTCCGGGCGGGTCGGTTCAATCCCCAGAACCACCATGGTGTCGCCCGCGGCCGCCAGTCCGATCGCCTGCCGGATGGTCGCCGCAAACGCCGCCTCATCCGCGATCACGTGATCTGCAGGGAACATCCCCAGCACGGCTTCGGGATACAGCCGCTCGATCAGAAACGCCGCCAGCCCCGCCGCCGGCGCCGTGTTGCGCGCCGCCGGCTCGCACACCACCTGCGCCTTCGGCACACAGTCCAGCTGCGTGCAAATCTCCCCCTGCAGCAGTTCGTTGGTGATCACCCACACATCGTGCGGCCGCGCCAGCGGTCCCGGTCCACCGGTAGTCTGCTCAGCAGTTGTCAGCCGGTCCACCGTTCGCTGGATCATGGTGCGCTCGCCTTCGAGCGCCAGCACCTGCTTGGCTCGCGCCTTGCGGCTCCGCGGCCAGAAGCGCGTGCCGCTGCCCCCGGCCAGAATCACAGGACGAAACTCCGTTGCTGCGGCCATGTCCCCCCAGACAAATATCCAGCTTAGATGAAACCAGGCCTCCGATGAAGAAGGCTCTCCACCGTCAAAACGACCTTACCCTCGCGCCGGCAGGATGCGAATCACCTCGGCATCCTGCTCGCCTTCAAGCATCCACTCCAGGCTGGCCGCGGGCACCACCGCGACCTGATTCCGTTCCACCGCAAAAGGCTCATGGCCCGCGTCCCTGCTGCCAATTTGTATCCGTCCCTGCGTCACAAACAGGATCTGCACCGTTGCCAGCGGCGCGGTCAGCCGCCGCGCGGTCTCCGCACGGACCGGCCACCGCTCCACGTGAAAATACTTCTCATCGATTAGCACCGCGTGCCCATCCACTCGCCGCGGCGCTACCTTGGCTGCCCGGGTCGTGAGCCGCATCGCCGCGGAGGCCTTCTCCCGATGCAGCTCCCGCGCGCTGCCGTAGTCGTACATGCGATAAGTCAGATCGCTGGTCTGCTGCGTCTCCAGCAGCACCGCGCCCGGCCCGACAGCGTGCACCGTGCCCGCGTCCACAAAAATCATGTCACCCTTGGCGACCGGAACCATCTCCAGCAGCGACTCGAGCGTTCCGTCCTCGACCGCGGTCATCACCCGCTTCGCCGTCACGCCTGGCCGGATGCCCAGCGCCACCTGCGACCCCGGCTGCGCGTCCAGCGCGTACCAGCATTCCGTCTTGCCGCGGGGCTCCCCGTACTTCTGCGCCAGCGCATCGTCGGGATGCACCTGCACGCTGAGCTTTTCCCTGGGAAACAGGATCTTCACCAGCAGCGGGAAGTCCCGCGCCGCCACGGCTCCCAGCAGTGCTGTGCGATGCCGCCGCGTGATCTCCGCGAGGCCCAGTCCCCGCAGCGGCCCGGTTTCCGCGGCGCACATCTCCCCCGTCAGCCACACTTCGCCAATCGGCTCGCCATCGGTCCGGTAGTCGAACCACGGCCTCAGATCCTGGAATCCCCACGGCCGCGTGCGAAAATACGGCGCCAGCCGAAACGGTGACAATGACTCCATCGTTTCCCCAGTATGCACGAGTCTTTCCCTCCCTCGGCGCCCGAGGCGGTAGGGCTCCTGCTTTGAGTGTGTTCCTTCGTGGCGCTCCGCGGAATCGAGGAAGCTCGCTCGCCCAGCGGGGGGAACCTACGGTGGATGCAGGTTCCCCCCGCAAACGCTGCTTTTGCAGTGAATGAAGCGCCCGGCGACCAGGCTCCCCGCTGCGCTCCACGCTCCCCGCTCGATGCTGCCGGCTACCACCTGCAGGCTGCCGGCTGCTCCTGGCCAGCTACTATAGGACTGCATGCCCACCTGTCTGGTCACCGGCTGTGCCGGATTCATCGGTTCCTCGATCGCTCAAACCCTCGTTGAACAAGGCGCCACGGTCCGCGGCCTCGATAACTTCGAGACCGGCAAGCGCGAGAACATCGCCCACCTCCTCGAAGACTCGAGCGCAACCGGGCCCGCGGGCACAAATCAGCGCTCCAGCGGTTTTGACTTTCGTGAGGCAGATCTGCGCGATGCCGACGCTACGGCCCAGGCCTGCCAGGGCGTCGACTTCATCTTCCACCAGGCTGCGCTCCCTTCCGTCCCGCGCTCCATCAAGGACCCCCGCACCAGCCACACCGCCAACATCGACGGCACCTTCAACCTTCTCGAAGGCGCCCGCGCCGCCGGAGTCAAACGTATCGTCTACGCCGCCTCGTCCTCCGCTTACGGCAATCAGCCCGGCTTCCCGCGCGTCGAGACCATGTTCCCCATGCCCATCGCGCCTTATCCGGTGCAGAAGCTCATGGGTGAGTTCTATATGAAGAGCTACTGGCAGGTGTACGGCATCGAGACCGTCTGCCTCCGCTACTTCAACATCTTCGGACCCCGTCAGGTCCCTGACTCGCCCTACTCCGGCGTGATGGCCAAATTCACCCTCCAGATGATGCGTGGCGAGCGCCCCACCATCCACGGCGACGGTGAGCAGGGCCGCGACTTCACCTATGTGGGGAACGCCGTCTCCGCCAACCTGCTGGCCATGGAAGCGCCTGCGGCCAACGTGGCGGGCCGCGTCTTCAACGTCGCCTGCGGGGGACGCCACACCCTCAACGAAACCTTCCGTATTCTCGCTGATCTGCTTGATTTCAAAGAACAACCTATCTACGGAGCGCCCCGCGCCGGCGATATCGCCAACTCTCTCGCCGATATCTCCGCCGCCCGCGAAGCCTTCGGCTACAACCCGACAATCAGCTTCGAAGAAGGACTTCGCCGCACCGTCGCCTGGTATCGCGAACAGTACAGCGCGAAACCGGTGGCGTAGTCTCCAGCCACGCCAGAAAAGCTCGATCGGTCTCGCTGTCGGCTACGGCCGCACTGCCTTCCGGGAACTTCCTTTTGGGGTTCCGCGTAAACTAGCAACGGACTCTCGCTGGCCGCCGGCTCCCTGCTGCCGGCTACGAGCTACCGGCTGACAGATGGAATTTCGCGAAGCCACTCGGGTGGCCCTCCAGTCGCTCTGGGCCAACAAGATGCGCACCATCCTGACCATGGTCGGGGTGATTATCGGCGTTGCGTCCGTCATCGCCATCATCACCCTGGTCAACGGCGCCAACTACTTCGTCGCTACCAAAATCGCGACCCGCGGCTCCGATACGCTCACCGTGGTCAAGATGCCGTCCATCATCCTCACACCGGAACAGTACCTCAAGGTCAATCGGCGCAAAGACATCACCTACGAGGACTACCTTTACCTCCGCGACCGCTGCACCCGCTGCCAGGCCATCGGCGCCGATATCACCACCAGCGGCACCGTGGTCAACGGTAAACAGTCCAGCAACAACACCAGCATCGAGGGCTGGACGGACGCCATGAACCTCATCAACGACGAGAACGTCGTCCTGGGCCGCCCCCTCACCCGGATGGATGACGAGCTCGGTACCCACGACATCGTCATCGGCTACGACATTGTGGACAATCTGCTGCCCAACCTCGATCCCATCGGCCAGGAGCTCCGCGTCGACGGCGAGGTCTACACCGTGGTGGGCGTCGGCGAGCGCAAGGGCGAAACCCTCGGGCAAAGCCAGGACAATTACGTCGTCATGCCCCTCAGCACCTATCTCCATACCCACGGCGAACACGAAAGCGTCGAAATCGCCGCCAAAGCCGGCATCGCTCCCGGCGCCCTCGACAACCTTATCGATGAGGTTCGCGCCCTCATGCGCGCCCGGCGCCACGATCTCCCCGGCGCCGAGGAAAGCTTCACCATCGAGACCAACGACACCTTCATCGGCTTGTGGAAGGAGCTGACTACCACCTTCGCCACCGTTATCGTCGGCATAGCGTCCATCTCCCTGGTGGTGGGCGGCGTCGTCATCATGAACATCATGCTGGTCTCCGTCACCGAGCGCACCCGCGAAATCGGCATCCGCAAAGCCCTCGGCGCCCGCCGCAACGACGTCATGCTCCAGTTCCTCATCGAATCCGCGGCCATGGCGCTGCTGGGCGGACTGCTCGGCGTTCTCGGCGGGATCACCGTCGCGGAAATCGTCACCACCATCATCGGCTGGCCCTCCAGCATCGCCCTCTGGTCGGTGCTCCTCGGCCTGTTCGTCGCCACCAGCGTGGGCATCTTCTTCGGCGTCTACCCCGCCCGAAAGGCTGCTATGCTCGACCCCATCGTCGCTCTGCGCGCGGAGCTATAGCCCATGGCATTCAGCGATTCTCGTGAGTCCGTCCGCATGGCGCTCGATACTCTTCGCGCCAACAAGCTTCGCTCCGGCCTCACCATCCTCGGCATCGTCATCGGCGTCGCCACCGTCATCTCCATCTCCTCGCTCATCAACGGCGTCAACAACCGCGTCGAGGAGATCGCCCACTCCTTCGGCACCAACGTCCTCTGGGTCTTTCGCTGGAACCCCATCGGCATTCGCCCCACCACCGAAATGCTGGGCCGGAAATACCTCACCCTCGACGACGCCCGCGCCCTCCAAACCCTGCCTCACGTCGTTGCCGTCAACGCCGGCCGCCAGTATTCCAACTGGAACATCGGCGTCGGCTACGTCGCCGTCAAATACAAGGACAAGAAGGTCCAGAACACCATCCTCGAAGGCGATATGCCCACCTTTGCCGTCACTAGCGACGTGCAGATCGCCGAGGGCCGGGCTTTCACGGAGGATGATGAATTCCGCCGCTCCGACGTCACCGTCCTTGGCCACGACACCGCCCAGAAGCTCTTCGGCACCGAGGACCCCATCGGCAAGCAGGTGGACATCGGCGGCGACGTCTTCACCGTCATCGGCGTCCTCGATAAGTACAAGCAGGCCTTCGGATCCGGCGACAACCGCAACGACAACCGCGCCGATTTTCCGCTCAGCACCTTCACCAAGATCCACCCTGAGGTGCTCGACACCTTCGTATCCGTCAAGTACGACAATGCCGAAAACAAGTCCATCGTCACCGAGGAAGTCCGCAATATGCTCCGCGCCCGTCGCCGGGTTCGCGTCGAGAAGGACGACGACTTCGCCATCTTCAGCCCCGATTCCATCCTCGACTTCTGGTCGCAGATCACCACGGGTCTGGTTATCTTCATGTTCTCCGTGTCGAGCGTCGGCCTCATGGTCGGCGGGGTCGGCGTTATGAACATCATGCTGGTCTCGGTCACCGAGCGCACCCGCGAGATCGGCGTCCGCAAAGCCATCGGCGCCACTAAACGCAACGTCCTTATCCAGTTCACCTTCGAGGCGATGACGCTCTGCGCCCTGGGCGGCGTCATCGGCATCATCCTCGGGGCCATCGTCACCATCATCATCCGCTTCGGCCTCACCTTCCCGGCCAGCATGTCGACAATGTGGACCGTCATTGCCTTCGTGGTTTCCGCCGCCATCGGCCTGGTCTTCGGAATCTACCCCGCCTGGAAAGCCGCCACCCTCGACCCCATCGAAGCACTCAGATACGAGTAGCAGCCGGGAGAGGGCAGGCGGGAGGAGCCCTCGCGCGTACTGTGCCCTGCGTGAACCGGGTTTTCGCCGACCGCAGCCTGGCTAACCGGTTCTGCGCTGACCGCTTGTCCGCGGGCTGTCAGCTGCCGGCTTCCAACTCCCCGTTCCTGCCCCGTCGGCTGTATCATGGGACTACTCGGTGGTCCGTCCCCGTCTGAGCCCTATGAGCAGAAGTTTCAATCACACCATCCTCGCGATCTCCATCGCCGTCATTCTCGTCGTCCTCCTTGGTGGCTTCGGCCCCGCCGGCGTCAGCGCCGACCAGAGCGACGGTGCCTACCGCCAGATGGGCGTCTACGAAGAAGTCCTCCACAAGATTCAGACCGACTACGTCACCGATCCCAATCTGGACAACGTGACCACCGGCGCGCTCCACGGCCTGCTCGAATCGCTCGACGCCGACTCCAGCTATCTCACCTCCTCCGAGTACGCCACCTACCTCTCCCATCAGCATGAAGGCCAGGCTGGCATCGGCATGGACGTCTCCAAGCGCTACGGCTACGGCAGCGTGGTCACCGTCATCCCCGGCAGCCCCGCCGCCAATGCCCACATCGAAGACGGCGACCTGATCGAATCCATCGGCGGCCAGTCCACCCGCGAAATGTCCGTCGCCATGATCCGCCTGCTCCTGGAAGGAAAAGCCGGCACCAGCGTCGGCTTTGAGCTGGTTCGCCGCGGCAAGGCCCAGCCCGACGACCTCACCCTTACCCGCGCCAGCGTACCCCCACCCCCCCTCGACCAGCAGGTCTACGAGAACTCCAGCATCCTCTATCTCAAGCCCGGCATCCTCAACCGCGAGCGCGTCGATGAGATCGTCGCCCGGCTCCACCAGATGGCGAAGGACGGCAACAAGAAGGTCATCCTCGACCTCCGCGATGTCGCCGAAGGCGACCCCCAGCAGGGCATCCGCCTGGCCAACGCTTTCCTCCAGTCCGGAACCATTGGCATGCTCCAGGGACAGACCGTCCCCACCCAAACCTTTTCCGCGGATTCTTCCAAATTCGTCACCAGCGCTCCGCTGGCCGTTCTGGTGAATCACGGCACCGCGGGCGCCTCGGAAATCGTTGCCGGCGCCATCCTCGACGACCACCGCGGCGACGTGGTCGGGGACCGCACCTTCGGCGAAGGCGCTGAAGAGAAGACCTTCACCCTGCCCGACGGCTCCGCTCTGCTGCTCACCATCGCCAAGTATGAGACGCCCTCCGGCAAGAAGATCGAAGATGTGGCCGTCACCCCGAACGTCGCCGTCAGCGAGCCGCTGCAGGAGATGCTCCCCACCGACGAGAACCCCGCGCCCCAGGAGCCTCGCACCGACGATCAGCTGAACAAGGCCCTCGCCATCCTCAAAGCCAAAACCGCTTAGCCGCGGCGAACAACCAGCTAACCGCAAGCCAGCAGGGCAGCTCCTCTGCTGACATTTCGCTGGCTTCAGGGCCTGCCTTTCGCTGCCGGCTGCTCCACCCCGCGGTATTCTGAACCTTGAACCTCATCACTCCATCCGACTGGGACGACAAGCCCGAGCCGGACGACCCCGGCTTCCGCCCAACCTCCGGCAGCCGCAAAATCGCGGGCTCGGTCGCCCTCGCTTTTCTGGTCATCGTTGCCGCTGCCGTTGGTTGCCTCGCCGGCCTTACCCTCGTCTATTCCGTCGACCTGCCTCAGGTGGACGAGCTCGAGCACTACCGCCCCGCCGCTACCACCGAGCTCTACGACGTTCACGGACGCAGCTTCGGCTCCTTCGCTCTGCAGCGCCGCGTGGTCGTCAATTACGACGATTTCGCCCCCATCCTCCGTGAGGCCGTCATCTCCACCGAAGACCGCGACTTCGAAAGCCACGGAGGCATCAACCTGCTCCGCATCGCCGGGGCCGCCTGGTTCGACCTCACCTCCAGAGGCCGCGCTCAGGGAGCTTCGACCCTCACCATGCAGCTTGCCCGCAATCTCTTCCTCTCCAACGAGCGCACCACCTCCCGCAAACTGCAGGAAATCTTTCTCTCCATCCAGATCGAGCACACCTTCACCAAGCAGCAAATCTTCACCCTCTACGGCAACCAGATCTACCTCGGCAGCGGCGTCTACGGATTCGAGGCGGCCGCCGAGTACTACTTCTCAAAGCACGCCTCGCAGCTCACCCTCCCCGAAGCTGCGCTCCTCGCTGCGTTGCCCAAAGGCCCCGTCGAGTACTCGCCCATCCTCAACGCCGAGCGCAGCTTCCGTCGTCGCAACCTCGTCATCGACTCCATGCTTGAGGACGGCAGGATCACCGCCGCCCAGGCCGAAGCTGCTCGCTCCGCACCGCTCGGCCTCCATCTCCAGCCGCCGCCCAACTCGGTCGCCCCATGGTTCATCGAAGAGGTCCGCCGCGAGCTCGATCGCCGCTTCGGCTCCGAGCAGGTCCACGCCGCCGGCCTGAAGGTCTACACCACCCTCGACCTCGATCTGCAGCAAGCCGCCAATCAATCGGTACTCGACGGCCTCGCCGCCTACGAACGCCATCACGGCTGGCGCGGCCGCCTCCTCAACGTCATGGCCGGCGGCCTCACCATCGACGCCTTTAAACATCCTGACTGGTCTATCCCGCCCGCGCCCGGCACGTATCTCCACGCCGTCGTCACCGGCATCTTGCCCTATCAGGTCACCGCGAAAATCGGCGACCGCACGCTGCTCCTCAGCGCCCAGGACTTCGCCTGGACCGGCTTCCATACCGCCGATCAGTTCCTCCACATCGGAGACATCATTTATGTCCGAATCTCCGGCGAGGATTCCGGCGGCCTTCTCCACGGCACCCTCGAAGAAGATACCGGCGTCCAGGCCGCGCTCCTCGCCATGGACAACGCCAACGGCGACGTCCTCGCTCTGGTCGGCGGACGCGACTTCAACCTCAGCCAGTTCGACCGCGCCACCCAGGCCGAGCGCCAGACCGGATCGTCGTTCAAACCCTACGTCTACACCACCGCCGTCGAAGCCGGCCTCACCCCCCAGGACACTATTATTGACCGGCCCATTTCTTTTGGTAACTATGTCCCGCACAATTACGACGGAAAATTCAAGGGCCGCATCTCGCTGCTCGAAGCCTTCGCCGACTCGCGCAATATTCCCGCCCTCGAGATCGCCGACCGTGTCGGCATCCGCAACGTGATCGCCACCGCCCACCGCTTCGGCATCACCACCGATATTCCCGCCTACCTGCCGGTTGCTCTGGGATCGGCGGAGGTCACCCTCGAACAGCAGGTGGCTGCCTATTCCGTCTTTCCCAACGACGGCATCCGCATCGCCCCGCGCCTCATCCGCCGCGTGGTCAGCGCCGACGGCGAACCGCTTGCCGAGCCCCAGCCGGACGTCAGCGAAGTCGTCAGCCAAAAGACCGCCCGCACCATGATGGAGTTCTTCCGCGGCGTCACCAGCGAAGGCACAGCGGCAAAACTCAAAGCCCTGAACCACCCCTTAGGCGGGAAAACCGGCACCACCAACGATTTCACCGACGCCTGGTTCGTCGGCTTTTCGCCTTCCATCACCACCGGCGTTTGGGTCGGCTACGACGACCGCGAATCCCTCGGCGACAAAGAAACCGGAGCCGCCGTCGCCCTCCCGCTCTGGACCGATTTCATGAAAATCGCCATCGCCGCGACCCCCAACGAAACCTTCCCCGGCGACACCCAACCGCTGCCCGGCCAACCCACGCTCCGCCAAACTGCCGCGCTCGCCGCGCATCGCTGATCCCGGGGCAAAGGGCAACATCGGGCGATACCGCAAACAGGAAAATCTGACCGGTTTTGGTCCCCGGAGCAGGTGTAGCATTGTGCTGCATTTGGAATCGAGAAGAAAGATCACGTGAACAGGGCCCGCTTTGATCCTGTAATTCTGTGCGGTTTGATTCTGCTTGCCGCTGGTTGCGGCGTAAATCCGACTCACCCCTCGCCAGCCACTGCGCCCACCTGCGTGCCCTCTGCGAAACAGGAAATGTCCTACGTCCTGACCGGGTACGCGGTGTCCATGTTCACCGTTGACTCCTGTACCGGCCAGTTCTCCGCGACCACCCCCGCTTCCATCGCCACCGGCTATTCGTACCCCCAGGACAATGCGGAAGAGATGGTCGCCGACCCGCTCGGACGATTTGCCTATGTGGCCAACCTCGTCTCCAACGTCTCCGGCCCCTCCAGCATTTCGATGTACACCATTAACTCCTCCACCGGAACCCTCAGCCCCACCACGCCCGCCACCGTCCCCACCGGATGGTTCCCCCAGGAGATCGCGATCGACCCACTCGGGCGATTCGTCTATACCGCCAACACCGACGACAGTTCGGTTTCCATGTTCACCATCAATCAATCCACCGGGGTCCTGACTCCCACGACGCCGGCGTCGGTCTCCACCCTGATTCCTGGCCAGATCTTATCGATCCCCGGCTTCCTTACCGTCGATCCTGCCGGCAAGTTCCTGTATGTAACCGCGTCCCTCAGCGATGGCGCTGCGGTTTTCATGTATGCCATCAACCAGACCACCGGGCTGCTCACGCCGGTCTCGCCGGCCACCGTCTCTACCGGCGGCATTCCCTGGCAGGTCGTCATCGCCCCCTCCGGCAAGTTCGCCTATGTGGTCAACAATCTCTCCGGCGGCAGTATGACCGACGGCGTCTGGCAGTACACCGTCAGTTCCACCACCGGCGTCCTCACGCCGAATACGACGGCCACCGTCGCAGCAGGCAACGCGCCTGCGGGAATGGCCGTCGATCCGACCAGCCGCTTCGCCTATGTTGTCAATCGCCTCGATAACACCGTGTCGATGTTCACCATCGACCCCACGTCCGGAAGCCTGACGCTCAATGCAACCGCCGCCAACCCGACGGGGACCATTGCTGCCGGCACCGAGCCTTTCCGCATTGCGTTCGACAGGACTGGAAAATTCCTCTACGTGACCAACGAGCAAAGCGCCGCTTCCGTCTTCACGGTCAACACCGATGGAACCCTGACCAGCGCGGGAACCACCGGAGTAGCAGGCGGCGGGTTATCGATGGCCTTCGCATCCATCAGCCAGTAGCCCACGAACCGGTGTAAGTGTGTGCGGTATGCGGAGCAGGACTGCCCCTTGCGATAAACGGCGCATCAGGCGCTTTTCCGTTCCGACCATAACCCGGCCGTGTGCGCAAATCCCGTCCTGCCTGCCCCAGTTCACTCCGGGGAGACCTGGGCCCTGGGCGGCAGCAGCCAGAGCACGGCAACGAGACCGATCAGCGCCAGGGAGGCAGCAGGCCGGTACCAGGCCACGGGGATGGCTGCGAGATAGAGCGTAACCGACGCAATCTGCTTGCCCCAGGTTGCGTGCGCGGGCGCCGCACTCTGCCGCCGGATCTGAGCCCACAACGCCATATATCCGAGCCCCGGGAAAATGCTGACCGCAGCGTAGAGCGCGGTGGTAAACGACGACAGCCCCTTGATGCCGATCCAGTCCGTGGCAAACGGAAACAGCGAGAGGCAGAAGAGAAACATCAGGTTGGCCCACAAAATACCGTGCGTGACCGTCTCCACTTCATCGACCAGATAGTGATGGTTCACCCAGTAAATCCCCACCTGCACGAAGGTGAGCAGATAGAGAAAGATCGCAGGCAGCACCGCACGTAAACCGGCCACCCCATCCAGCCCCGGCACCTTCAGTTCCAGGACCATAATCGTGATAATGACCGCGATGACGCCGTCGGAGATCGCCTCAAGGCGTGCTGGACTCAGGCTTTTCTGGCTCATTTTGGTACAACCGTAGCACGGAGGCGCGCGCTCGCGTCAGCCGCCTCCTGACCACACGATCTACAACGAAATCAGGAGTGGGAAATGCCGGGAGATCTCAATTCTGCCAGGGTCGCCCATCTGGCCACCGAACTGGCCGCTGCCACGGGAGAAGACGTTGAAACCGCCGTGGTGGCCGCGCTGGAGGAGAAGCTCGCGCGGGTCGCACTCCCCGGCAGAGCCGCTCAGGAAGAAGAAGTGGATGCACTATTTGATCGGCTCATGCGGATGCCGGTTCGTGATCACCGTTCTCCGGACGCGATCCTCGATTATGACCTGCATGGGTTGCCCTGAGCATGGTCATCGACACCTCTGCGATCTTTGCGTCGATCGCGAATGAACCAGACGGGGAATTGTATCGAAGAGCCATCAAGGCTGCACCGTTGCGCCTCATGTCCGCCCGCCTGTCTGTGTTTGTTCACAGGGTGCCGTAATTCCGTTATAGATAACGACCGCGTTGAACCAGTCTTCGAGTCCCATGCAGCCGCTGCCGGCAATCTTCGTGCCGGAGACGTTTTTTCGCGCACGAGGACGGCATAGTTTCCCGGCATCGTACCGCCATAGCCGACTTGCGCAATCGTCAGGGTGAAACCCGGTGTGCGTTTGAACGAGGGCGGCGTCTGGGTGTGAATAAGAATGGTCGTCGCGATCAACAACGCAATCCTCCAGGATGTTCGCTTCTCGATCTTCACCTATTCCACCTTCAGATACGTGCTGTACGGGCGCTCCCCGATCCCCGTAAACGGCACCATCGTCACCGGCTCCTCCGCCGACTCCACCCGCCACTCCTGCGAACCCACCTGCTGCGCCGCCAGCAACTGCGCCCGCGTCATCCGGGGCAGGGAGCTGGCCGGTTTCAGCGCCATGAGCACCACCGGACCCCGCAGCAGAGCCACCGTATCCGGATGCCGCGCATCGATCGCTTCCAGCCGCATCTTCATGGGAAACTCCAACTCCACGCGATCCCCCGTCCTCCACTCCCGGTGCACCCTGCAGAACCGTCCCGGCACCGCCAACCCCGCCTGACGGGCTCCGTTCACCGCGATCTCCGCCCCCTCCGCCCATTCCGGAATGCGAAAATGCAGCGTCTGCTCCGCGGATCGCGAACATGTCACCGTCGCGGTGACATGTTCGTCGAACGGATAACCGCTTTCCTGGGTCAGCACCCACGCCGTGCCGCCTTCCCTCCAGCGCACCGTCGAAGGCACGTAGAGGTTCACGTAGACCGCCTGTGGCTCGCGGAAATAAACGTTAATCCGGTAATCGGCCGCCACCTGCGGCAGCGTCCCTGAGCAGCACGGCCACCGCGCCTTGTGGTACACGCGCTTTCCGTCGAAGTTGTAATCGGAGTAGTAGAAGGCCCGCCCGTCCTGCTCCAGCGGTAGTGCACCCAGCACCGTGTTGACCATCACCCGCTCCATGCTGTCGCCGTAGCGCGCCTCCCGCGTCACCCGCAGCAGATAGCGCGTGATCTTGAAGTGCGCGTACGAGCCGCACGGAGTCTCAAAACTGGCGTGTGTCTGTGTCAGGCTCGCGGCGACATCGTCGCTGCCCGGCGCGCGCAGGGTTTCATCCGGACCCCATCCGCCGGTGGCAAAACTCTGCTCCCGCACCATGCGAAAGCCGTTCTCCGCTGCCCGCAAATGCTTCTCGTTGCCCGCCACCAGATACGCCATCGCCGCCGAGCTCAGCGAATTCACATAACTGTACGCATGCCGCCCGTTCAGCACGTTCTCGTTGCGCGCCAGCGGATCGAACCAGGGCCGGTCGTCCAGATAAGCCAGCGCCAGATCGTAATAGCGCCGCCCTCCGCCGCGCTGCGACGCCAGAAACAGATTTTCCGGCATGGTGTACGACTCGTCCCAGGTCCACGAAGGGTCCGTCGGATCCTTGTCCATCCGCCAGCGCACACCATGTTCCACCGCATGCCCCGGCAGGTGTGGCAGCGCCGTATCCGTTGTGTGTTCCAGGATCGCCAGCGCGTCGGGATCCTGCGCCAGCGTATGCGAGTCGAGCAGGCCCAGCACCAGCTTGTCGTAGGTATAGGCGGGGAAGCGGTTGAGGGTGTACATCTGCGGCGTGATTGCCTCTGCGTAAAGCCGATTCAGCCGCAGCACCTTCTCCCGCGCGCCAGCGCCGAAACCCATTGCCCGAAGGTGCAGCCCGGGGCAAATCCATTGTCGAAGTCTTTCCGATTGTCGTAGTCGGGATCGTAGTGGTACCACCCGCCCAGATCTTCACCCGGCGCCGCCATTCCGCCCATCTGCCGGAATGGCTTCAGCAGGCCGTCCTCGCTCAGCCCCATCAGCACCTCGTGCGTCTCCCGCAGCTGAGCCTCATGCGGCCCATCGGCCAGCCGGACCTCGCCATAGCCAAACTCCGTCAGAGGAGCGGTGGCAGCCTCAGCCCAGGCCGTGCTCTGCCGCAGCGTCGCCGCTCCCAGCCCCAGAGCCGCCGAGCCGGTCACGAGAAATTGCCGTCTGGATGTTCGCGTCCTGCCTGGCTGCTGCATCGCCTCGCCCCTGCCCAGGAAAAACTCTACAGCACATAAACCCGCACCATCCACCACACCAGCGCCAGCGCAATGATCCCCAGAAGGACATGCGCGATCCACTGCCCCGCCGTTTCCGGTTTCCCCAATCGAAACATCCCGCCATCCTATCAGTCGCCGCCGTTACCTCGGTTTGCCCTTGCCGCCGATCCCTCTTGCCCCAAGATCGCGTCTGCACCTGCCAGCAGAGCTTTTCTTTCTTGCCCGCCGGCTCAGGCCGGACCGGGTGGATTGCGACGCTCTTTGATATTCCGGTTGAGCCAATCCAGAGCGAATTGCCGGCAGGCTTTGGCCATCGCCGCGCGGTCCCCCGGGGGGATATCAAACTCGACAATACTGTAAGTTGATGATTAAAAAGAACCTGCCAGGGGCACTGGAGGGGGGTGCCCCCCCTTGGATCAATCCCGACCCCGCTTAAGGCTAAACCGGAAATACCGCCGCGCCCGCTCCACATCCCGCAGAATCTGCGCCTGCAGCGCCTCCGGAGAAGGGAAGCGCCGCTCCCCCCTGAGCCGCATCAGGAAGCACAGCTCGATGGGTGTCGCCTCCGTCAGTTCCACTGGCGGCGGCCCGTCCAGCAGGTGCGCCTCGATCGCATATCCCGCCCCGTCGAACGTGGGCCGCGATCCGGCATTCGCGACGGCATCGAACCACCGCCCGTCAGCCCCAATCCGCACCCGCGCGATATACACCCCATCCGGAGGCAGCAGTTCCCGATAGGGCGCCAGATTGATCGTGGGCGTCGTCAGTTTCGTGCCCACCCCGCGCCCGCGCACCGGCGTCGAGAGAATCGAAAACGGCCGTCCCAGCATCGCCCGTCCCATTGACAGCTCACCCGCTGCGATCCGCCGCCGCACCTCGCTGCTCGACACCGTTACGCCTCGCACCCGCAGCGCATCGTGCGATACCACGCCGAAGCCCAGCTCCTGCCCGAGCTTCTCCAAATCCGCGATCCCTGCTGCCGCATCGTGCCCAAAGCGGAAGTTGTCCCCCTCGTGCACGTCCACTACGTGCAGCACACGCACCAGCACATCCTCGGCAAACTGCCGCGCCGACTGCATCGAGAACTCGCGCGTGAACGGCACTATCAGGGTCGCGTCCAGTCCTGTTTTCGCCAACAGCCGCAGCCGTTCCGGCATGGGCGTGATCAGCTTCGGCGCCTGCTCCGGATGCAGCAACGCCATCGGATGAGGATCGAACGTCAGTGCAATGGCCTGCGCGTTCAGCGAGCGCGCGCTCTCCCGCACCCTCCCGATAATCTCCTGGTGTCCACGATGCACGCCGTCAAAATTGCCAATTGCCGCGACGGTTGGCGGCATCCGCGGCGGCAATTCCCCAAGCGCCCGCGGCCATTCCGATAAAGACCGGTAGATCTTCATGGTCAAAGCTCGAACGGGATCCGCAGCCCGTCATACAGCAACCGCACGTTTGCGGGAAAGGTCTTTTCCGTTTCCCCATGGTCCACCTCGTGCGACATGTGCGTGAACCAGGCCTGGCGCGGCTTCAGGCGCTCCACCCAGCCGAGCGCCTCGGCCAGCGTTGCATGGGTGGGATGCGGCTGCGGTCGCAGCGCGTCAAGGATCATCACGTCGAGCCCGGCGAGCAGCGGCAAACTTGATTTCGGAATGGTGCTCATGTCCGTCAGGTACGCTGCCGACCCGAATCGGAAACCCGCCACCTGCATTTCTCCGTGCAGCAACGGTATGCGCTGGAACCGCACTCCGAGGATTTCGGCCGTCTCCTCGCCCTCCAGCCGATGCAGTTCCACCCGCGCCCGCGTGGGATACGTGGCGTCCTTCGCAAAGGTGTACTCGAAGACTTTCCGCAGCACCCGCGCCGTCGCCTCGTCGGCATAGAGGGGCAGGGAACTCGGTTTGTGCTGAAAGCTCAGCGGCCGCAGATCGTCCAGACCCAGGATGTGGTCGGCGTGTGAGTGCGTATAGAGCACCGCGTCCACGTGCCGGATGTCTTCGCGCAGCGCCTGCTCGCGGAAATCCGGCCCTGTGTCGATCACCACCGTCCGCTTCACCTTGCCGGCGTTCCACTCCACGGCAATCGAGGGCCGCGTCCGTCGATTACGCGGATCGGTGGACGTGCAGACCGCGCACCGGCAGCCCAGCGTGGGCACACCCATCGAGGTCCCGCTGCCGAGGACGACAATCTCTGCTTTCATCTGCCCTGTTTCGCGGCCCGGCCGCTACTTCTTCTTCCCGTCCGCCGGACGTTGCGCCTGCTGCGCAATCGCATTCGTGAGTTCGAGGAACATCATGCGCAGCTCGAAGAGCACGTTCTTCAGCGTGGCCTCTTCCTTCTGCGTCAGATTACCCTTCGTCTTCTCTTCGAGCAGCGCCAGCATGTCGATGCTCTGCCGCGCACCCAGGATGTCGATGCGTGCCTTCTGTCCCGGTTCCGTGCCCGCGCCCATGGCCAGCATCGCCGAAACGTAGAAGGACTGGATGATGTGCTCGAAGGCGATGACCCCCGTCGCTCCCATCTCCGGATTCGCCTCGCGCAGCAGGTCGTCGATGTGTTGCGACGACGCCTGATAGGCGGCATGCTGGTCGGCTCGCTCCTGCGCTGAGAACTGCGGCATCTCCGCTTCCGCGGCGGCCTCTTCTCCTTGCGCGGCCGCGCCCGTCGCTGCATCCGGTTCGGCGCGATCTTCCCGCGCGGGCATCGTTACCACCTTCTCCGATGCCGCGGGCGCACTCGGCTTCTCCTCCTGCGCCTGCTCCACCGCCGGCTCGTCGCGGAGTTCGCCTTCCAGGGTGAACTTGCGCCGGTCGGTCACGGTAAACGTGGGTTGTTTCTCATCCATAAACTCGTCTCTCCCAAAAGTGCTAAGAATGCGCCAGATCCGGAGGGGCAGAGCGCGGAACCGCGGTCCCTCCCTCGTAATGCAGCGGCTCGCTCGGACTACCCTCCAGCGCCTCGACGCGAACCATGCCCAGCCCCAGCGCTCCGGTGAATTGCGGCAGCGAAAAGTCCGCTACGCTGGTCAGTTCGCCCACTGTCGCGTCGCCCGCCTTCAGTTCGAGCTTCTCGCCCGGCCCTAATTTGGGCCTCGCCCCGTCCAGATCGAACTGCCGAAGCGACCGGTGCACCGAGGCCCGCGACCGGATTCGCTCCACAATCTCCTGCCCGATGAAGCAGCCTTTGGTGAAGTTCAGCGCCCGCTCCAGGTTCGTCTCCTGCGGCAGATGCTTGTCGCTGAAGTCCACATCGAACTGGGCCACCCCCTCCAGCACCCGCAAATCCTCCAGCGCCGCTACCCCGCAGGCCACCGCTCCCGCCTCGATCAGAGCCTTCCATACCGTCAGCACCTGTTCGGTGGCAACCTGCAGGGTAAACCGCGGCGCCAGCGGACCATACCGGTGGGCTACAGTTACTTCCACGGCGGCCAGCTCGGTTCGCTCGAACCGCCCTTCCTCCGGAGCCTTCCCGCCCAGGCCTGCCAGAATCTCCGCCGCCTGCGGCCCGTCAATGCCCAGCGCCGTCGTCGACGCGTCTAACTCTTCCAGCTTTACATCGTCCATAATGATGAAGCGGCGCAAGTGGGCCAGCAGGCGTTCGGACTGGGAGCGGTCGGTCTCCAGCAGCAAGAACTCATCGTGAAAGGAAACTTCGCCGTCTCCCTGAACCCGCCCCTGGGGGCTCAGGACCAGCGTATAGCCGGTCTGCCCGGGAGACAGCCCCTTCACCGTTTGTGTAATCATCCCGTTCAGCCAGCGCACCCGGTCTTTTCCCGTAGCGCGCAGAAAGGTACGATACCCGAGATCGAAAACTCCCGCCGCGCCCAGCAGGGCTTGCAGTTCGGCGGCCTTTGGGTGGAACCCGAGCGGCGTCTGCGCCCCGCCGTGCATCTTGAGTTCCAGCGGCGCCCGATGCTCAGCAGCCTGGCCTTCAGAAGTCCGGTCAGCTGCCAGTCGGGCCGCCAGCGGCGTTTCGTAGACAGCGGTATCGGCAATTAGATAGGTCTGGCTCATCGACGGCCTCAGAAAAAATTATAGTCTGGAGCAACAGTGGCACGCTGCGCAGGCAGCATCGGCGGCATCGCTAAAGGACACAGAATGCAACGGAAAAACCTCTCCTGGGTTGTGGCGCTCAGCCTTCTGGCAGGGCTTTCCGCCGGGGCCCAAACCACCCCCGGGCAGCCCACCCAAACTCCGCCTCCTGCATCCGCACCGCCTCAGGCACCCTCCACCGCTCCGCAGCCGCAGAAGCCGCCCACCCGGATCACCCCGGAGCAGGCCAAAGAGCTCTTCGCCTCCGTTGGACAGATCCTGCAGTTCGCCTCCGATGACTCGAAGCTGCCCATTCAGCACCAGGTCAAATCGAAGCTCATCACCCGTGCGGAGGTCGAAAAATACCTCGTTTCGAAAATGAACGACGATAAGGACGCAAAGCGCATGGAGCGCTCCGAGATCGTCCTGAAAAAATTTGGCCTCATCGACTCCGACTTCCAGCTTCGCCCCTTCCTCGTCAAGCTGCTTGACGAGCAGATCGCCGCCTACTACGACAGCAAATCCAAAACCGTGAACCTGCTGGACTGGATCGAGCCCGATCAGCAGAAGCCGGTTCTCGCCCACGAGCTCACCCACGCTCTCCAGGATCAGCGCATCAACCTCGACAAGTGGCAGAACCAGACCAGCGACGACATCTCCCACAGCTACACCGAAGACAGAAAGCACGTCGCCAGCGACGAGGAGGATACCGCCCGCGATGCCGTCCTCGAAGGCCAGGCCATGGCCGTCTTTGTCGACTACAGCCTCGCCCCCATCCATCGCACCATCCACAACTCACCGCAAATGGTCGAGCGCCTCATGGATACCATGCTCGACAGCGGCAATTCCAAAGACGATCCAGTGCTGTCCCGCGCGCCGCTGCTCCTCCAGGAATCGCTGCTGTTTCCTTATAAAGACGGGCTCAAGTTCGAGGCGACTTTGATCGAGGATTCCAGGAATGCCGACGGCGCCTTTGCCGGCGTTCTCGATCGCCCCCCGGACACCAGCTACGAAATCATGAATCCGCACGCTTATGAGCAGCAGGTGAAGGTGCCCGTGCTCAATGTGCCCGACATTCATCCCGTCATCGATGCTCAGTACAGTCCCTACGACATCGGCGTGATGGGTGAGCTCGACGTCCGCATCCTCTCCGAACTTTTCGGAGGTCCTCAGGCGGCGGCTGAGCTCACTCCCGCGTGGGATGGCGGTCTCTACTACGCCGCCCAGAAGAAGGACGCCGCCGACAAGGATTCCACCTCATCCGTCGCGCTGCTCTATCTCTCGCAGTGGAAGTCCCCCGAAGCGGCCGCCGATTTCGTGAAGATGTACGCCGGCGAGATCGGCAGGAAATACATCAGCGCCCACCGCGACACCGCCGCCGAGACCAGCTCCGACGAGCAGATCTACAACACCAGTGAAGGCCCCGTTCTCATCGTCACCAGCGGCAACGACGTCTTCGTCAGCGAAAGTTTCGATCTGACCACGGCCCGCAAGCTGCAGCTGCTCATGCTCGGCGCTCAGCAGACCAGCCAGTCCGACGTGGCCTCCCGCAATTCGGTGCCGCAATTCGACCTTGCCGGCAACATGGTTCACTTCATGGCCGACTGCGGCATGATGAAGTTCGCCCTCGTCCACTGAGCGCCGCGTCTCTCCCGGCTCCGGGCACCCATTTATACTGATTGCTTGCGTTCATCCCTCGCCGTGCGTTTTCGGGCCCTCCGGCCCGTGCGCCGCGACCCGCAGGAGCGAATTTGCAACAGGCAGAGATTGGAATCATCGGCGGCAGCGGCCTTTATGCCATGCCGGGCCTGACGGCCGTCCACGAGGAGCGGGTCACCACCCCGTTCGGCGATCCCAGCGACGCCTTCGTCCTCGGCGAGCTCGAAGGCCGCAAAGTCGCTTTCCTCGCCCGCCACGGCCGCGGACACCGCATTCTCCCGTCGGAGCTGAACTTCCGCGCCAATATCTATGCGATGAAGAAGCTCGGCGTCGAGCGCATCCTCTCCCTCTCCGCCGTCGGCTCTCTCAAGGAAGAGCACAAGCCCGGCGACTTCGTGGTAGTCGATCAGTTCATCGACCGCACGTTCCTGCGCAACGCCACCTTCTTCGGCGAGGGCATCGTCGGTCACGTCGCGTTCGGCGATCCGGTCTGCGCCACCGTCGCCCAGGCCATCGCCCAGGCCTGCAAGACCGAAGGCGTCAGCGCGGTTTTGGGTGGCACCTACGTCTGCATGGAGGGTCCGCAGTTCTCCACCCGCGCCGAATCGAACCTCTACCGCAGCTGGGGCGCCAATGTCATCGGCATGACCAACCTGCAGGAAGCGAAGCTGGCCCGCGAGGCCGAAATTTGCTATGCCACCGCCGCTATGGTCACCGATTACGATTGCTGGCGCGAAGGCCACGACGACGTAACTGTGGAGCAAATTGTCGCGGTCCTGAATCAAAACGCCGCCAACGCCTGTCGCGTCGTCGCATCGGCCGTCGCTGCCATACCGCGGGAGCGCGCATGCGGCTGCGCCTCTGCTCTGCAGTTCGCCATTCTGACCAGCCCCGACGCCATCCCCGCCGCCGCGCGCCAAAAGCTCGACTTGTTGCTGGGCAAGTATCTGAAACCGAAATCCACGACCCACTGAGGACAAACACCTACATGGCCATCCTTGTCGTCGGCAGCGTCGCATTCGACGCGATTGAAACCCCCTCCGGGCGCCGCGAGCGCTGTCTCGGCGGCGCCGCCACGCACTTCTCCCTCGCCGCCAGCTACTTCACCCCTGTCCGCATCATCGGTGTCGTCGGCGAGGATTTCGGCCCCCAGGAAGAAGCCGTCTTCACCCGCCGCAAGATCGATACCCGCGGCATCGAGCATGTTCCCGGAAAGAGCTTCTTTTGGAGCGGCTCCTACATGCACAACCTCAACGAGGCCCAGACGCTGCGCACCGACCTCAACGTCTTCCAGACTTTCTCGCCCAAAATTCCTACCGAATATCAGGACACCGAATTCCTCTTCCTTGCCAATATCGACCCCGTCCTCCAGGAAGAAGTCCGCGGCAAAATGCCCAAAGTGAAGATGGTCTGCGGCGACACCATGAATTATTGGATCAAGGACCACGCCGCGAACCTCGCCCGCGTCCTCAAAGGCCTCGACGCACTCCTGATCAACGACACCGAAGCGAAGATGCTCGCGAAGGAGAACAACCTGGTCCTCGCTGCGCGCGAGATCCTCGATAGGGGCCCCAAAGCCCTCGTCATCAAGCATGGCGAATACGGCGCCACCGCTTTCTTCAGCGAGCGCACCTTTCCCGGTGAGCCCGCTGTCAGCGCCTTCCGCGTACCCGCGCTGCCGCTCGCTGAGGTCGTCGATCCCACCGGGGCGGGCGATTCTTTTGCCGGCGGATTCTTCGGCTACATCGCTTCACAGCCCATGCTCACCCCCGCCGTCTTTCGCCGCGCCATGTTCTACGGCAGCGTGATGGGCTCCTTTGCCGTCGAGCGCTTCGGCACCGAGCGTCTCCAGCAGCTCGATCCGGCAGAAATCGAGGAACGCTTTGCGCTCTTCCGCCAGCTCTCGCACCTCGAATAAGCTGCGCCGCAGTTCGGCTTCCGAGCCGCCGGCCGATCCTGAGCGCCGAGCCCTGCGGCGATCCATGCGCCACGAAGCTACCTTTGCCGGGCTGGTCGGGGCGCTGTTCTCCGTCCTCGCCTTCGGCTATTGCTTCCCCCGCAAGATGCTTCTGCTCTATGGCGACGCCGTGGCCCACATGGGCATCGCCCGCCGCATCATCGACTCCCTCAGCCCCGGCATCAGCCAAATCGGCTCTGTCTGGCTGCCCTTTCCGCACCTCATTATGATCCCCTTCGTGGCTCGCATGGCCTGGTGGCAGAACGGCATCGCCGGCGCCATCCCCTCGATGATCGCTTACGTCCTCAGCGTCGCCGGCCTCTGGCGCCTCTGCCGCTATTGGCTGCGCCCCGCCGGAGCCGTCGTCGCCACTCTCTTCTTCGCCCTCAACCCCGGCCTGCTCTATATGCAGACCACCGCCATGAACGAGCCGCTCTTCCTCTGCCAGATGATCTGGGCCTCCGTTTTCCTCATGGCCTTTCTTCGCGGGATTGAAATGGCGGCCTCATCCGAGCCGGTGTCCGCGGAGGTCCGTTTGGACAGCCAGTCCCAAGCGGGCCGCGCCATCGTCGCCTGCGGTCTCGTCCTCGTCACCGCTATCTTCACCCGCTACGATGCCTGGATCTTCGCCTGCCTCGTTTGGCTCATGGCCCTCTGGTCACTCCTCCGTCCCCACGGATTACCACCCCAACCGGTCAGGGAATCCGACAGAGGCCGCCCGGACGGCCATTCCTTCCCCGCCTGGAAGTCGCGCGCCGGTGGCGGTTTCATGCTCTTTACCGCGCTCGTCGTGACCGCGCCCATGCTGTGGTTCATCTGGAACGCCACCCAGTATGGCGACTGGCTCGATTTCCTGCGCGGCCCCTACTCGGCCAAAGCCATCGAGGCGCGCACCACGCCTCCGGGCTCCTACCACTATCCCGGATGGCATCACCTGTGGTGGGCCTGGCTCTACTTCCTCAAGGCCGCGCAGCTCGGGGCAGCGCCGGTGAAATTCGGCGTAGTCCTCCTCATCCTCAGCGTTGCCGGCATCCTGCTTGCGCTGCTCTTCTGGCGCAAAGCGAACATCGCGCCCTTCCTGCTTCTCTGGTTGCCGCTCCCGTTCTACACCTGGTCCGTCGCCTATGGATCGGTCCCCATCTTCCTGCCCATCTGGTTTCCGAACTCGTACTACAACACGCGCTACGGCATGGAGCTGCTGCCCGCCTTCGCCCTCGCCATCGGCTTCGTCGCAGCGTGGCTCATCGCGCGCGCGGAGAAGCGCTGGCCTCGCCACGCCCAGCTCATCCTGCTGGCCTCGATCGTCCTCATTTTCGTGAATGCTGCCGTCCTCATCCACAAAATTCCGGTCGTCCTGCAGGAAGCCATCGCCAATTCCCGCACCCGCATCCCGTTTGAACAGGCCTACGCCCGCGCTCTCAATCTGCTCCCCCCCCAGGGGCCCATCCTGGTCTGGACCTCCGACCACATTGGCGCTTTCCAGGACGCGGGCATCCCGCTGCGCCGCACCATCAACGAGAGCGATTACTACCAATGGCGCGCCGCCCTCAAAGCGCCCGCGCAATCGGCCGCCTTTGTCGTTGCCGCCGAAAAGGACGCCGTCACCCAGGCCGTCAAAGCGCACCCCGCCGGGCTCACCCTCATTAACATCGTCTGCTCCACCGGCCAGCCGTGTGTGCGCTTTTACCAGTCAAGCCTGTACCACCGGAAGTAACGCTGCCGGACACCCGCCGCATGCGAAACTGGGATTATCCTGAAAACGCTTACGAACGCACAAGCATGATGTTCTTCTCACCGATCGCCCGCCCCATGCAGCCGGAGGCCGCATAATGCGCTTCGCCAAAGCGCACGCCTGCGGCAACGACTTCCTCATCGCCGAGGGTTCCTGCGATGCCGCCCTCGCGAAAAAACTCTGCGAGCGCCACACCGGAGTGGGCGCCGATGGCGTCGAGTTCTTCGAATCCACTGGCCCGCTGGCGGGCCGCATCCGCCTCGCCAACGCCGACGGCTCCATCGCCGAAATCTCCGGCAACGGCACGCGCTGCGTCGCTGCGTGGGTCGCTCACAAAGAAAACGCCGGGCCCGGCGACAGCATCATGCTCGATACCGACGCCGGTCCGCGCGCCTGCCGCATTGTCACCGCCGACGGCCCGCATTTTCAGATCGCCGCCGGCATGGGCGTCCCAAAGTTCGGGCCCGCCCAGGTCACGCTCGCGGATAAAACCCTCGTCCACGGCATGCATGTCTCCATGGGCAATCCCCACTTCGTGATCGCCGTGCACGACGACAATTTCCGCGCCCACGTGCGCGGCTGGCAGGAGCTGGGCCGCGAGATTTGCTTCCACCAGCAATACCCGGAGCAGATCAACGTCATCTTCCTGCGCCTTGTCTCGGCCAGTGAAATTGAAATTCGCATCTTCGAGCGCGGCGTCGGTCCTACCACTTCCTCCGGCACAGGAACCTGTTCCGCGGCCACGGTCGCCATCGCCAGTTGCGGCGGGAAATCCCCTCTCACTATCCACGCTCCCGGCGGATCGCAGCGCGTGGACTGGTCCGGCCCTGGCTCCGAGATGACCCTCACCGGTCCCGCTCACGTCATCGCCACAGGTGAGGTCTTCGTTTGAACGCGACTCTGCATACGCTTCCTGTCAGGCCACGACTTCATCGCCTGCAGAAAGGCTCTTCAGGGTGGTTTTGTATCAGGGCACGAGTTCACCTGTGCCGAAGGAGTTGCAAAGAGATTCCGGCTTTAGCCTCTGAGGGATGCCGGTGAAGATCCTGAAATCGCCCGCGGTCCTGCCCGGCGCTCGCATCGCCGTCATCGCCCCCGCTTCCAGCGCCGATCAGGACCGCATCACCGGCGGTCTCGCCGCCCTCCGCGCCCTCGGCTACGACGCCGTCCTCTTCGAACACACTCGCGGCAGAGTTCCCCCTTACTTTTCCGGAACTGTCCAAGACCGCCTCGCCGACCTCCACCAGGCTTTTGCCGACCCAGCTGTCGCGGTCATCATCTGTACCCGTGGCGGTTACGGATCGAACTACCTCCTCGAAGGTCTGGACCTCGCCCTCATCGGCTCCCACCCCAAGCCTTTCTTCGGCTACAGCGATCTCACCAGCGTACAAACCTGGCTCCTCGATCGCCTCGGCCTCGTCGTTTTCCACGGACCCATGGCCGCGGCCGATTTCTATCTCGAAAACGGTGTCCACCTGCCCAGCTTCGAGGCCGCGATCGGCGGAGGCCTCGTCGAAGCCGGCCCGGAGCAGGGAATGCGCGCTCTTCGCCCTGGCCGGGCCCGCGGCCTCCTTTACGGAGGGTGCCTCACCATCCTCACGGCCGCCCTCGGCACAAAATACGCGCCCCAAACCGAAGGCAAGCTTCTCTTCCTCGAGGATCGGAACGCCAAGCCCTACCAAATCGACCGTATGCTGCGCCACATGATCCTCGCCGGCAAATTTGAAGGCGTCCGCGGTTTCCTCTTCGGCGAGATGCTCGACTGCACCTCCTCCGGGACCGATCCCGGCCTCCTTGAAGACGTCATCCTCCGCGTCCTCGAGCCCTTTAACGTTCCCATCGCCTTTGGACTTCGCTCGGGCCACGTCTCCCACAGCTGCGTCACGCTGCCCCTTGGCCTCGAAGCCGAACTGGTCCTCGAAAACGGTCAGACGCAGTTACAGATTCTGGAGCCTGCCGTCACTCCATTCCTCCATGCCTGACACGAAGCACATCCACCTCATCGGAATCTGTGGCACCGCCATGGCCTCACTCGCCGGGATGCTCCAGCTCAAAGGCCATCGCGTCACCGGATCGGACCAGGCCGCCTACCCGCCCATGTCCGATCAGCTCCGGGCCCTCGGCATTCCCATCGCCGAGCCCTTCTCCGAAGCGAATCTCGACCCCACGCCCGACCTCGTGGTCGTCGGCAACGCCATCTCACGCGGGAATGTTGAGCTGGAAGCCGTCCTGGATTGGCGCAGCCTCGACCGCCGCATCCCGTTTACCTCGCTCGCCAGCATCATTCACGACGAGTTCATTCGAGGCCACGAATCTCTGGTAGTCGCCGGTACCCACGGCAAAACCACCACCACCAGCATGTTGGCCTGGATTTACGAAGTTGCCGCGCGCACGAATCCCGCCCTCGCTCCCTCCTTCCTCATCGGTGGCGTCGCCGAAAACTTTGGCTCCAGTTTTCAACTTCGCCAGAGCCCTCCGTTCATCATCGAAGGCGACGAGTACGATACGGCTTTCTTCGACAAGGGACCGAAATTCATGCATTACTTTCCCGACGCGCTCATTCTCACGCACGTCGAATTCGACCACGCCGATATTTACGCCGACCTTGCCGCTGTGAAGACCGCCTTCAAACGCCTCGTGAATCTGGTCCCCCGTGGGGGGCGCATCGTCGCCTTCGACGGGGCAGAAAATGTCTCCGAATGCGTCAGCCACGCCTTCTGTAACGTCGAGCGTTACGGATTCGCGTCCAACTCCGCCTGGCGCCTCGCCGATCTTTCCTTTGCTGACGGCGTCAGCCACTGGAGCGTCTTCCACAACGGCAAACCGTGGTCTGAACTCACCCTCCCCATGGCCGGGGAGCACAACGCCCTCAACGCCACCGCGGCCGCCGTGCTCGCCGACGGCCAGAGACTCCCGCGCGAGGCGATCGTCGAAGCCCTCGCCACCTTCCGCAGCGTTCGCCGCCGTCTCGAAGTCCGCGCAGAAATCGCGGGCATCACCCTGATCGACGATTTTGCCCACCACCCCACCGCCATTCGCGAAACCCTCCGCGCCCTCCGTTCGGCGTATCCAGGCGGCCGCCTCTGGGCTGTCCTTGAGCCTCGCTCCAACACCCTCCGCCGCAACGTGCTCGAGCGCGAGCTGGTCGAGAGCCTCGCGCTCGCCGACAAGGTCATCCTCGCCGGCGTCTTTCATTCTGAGAAGATCCCGGCCGCCGAACGTCTTCATCCGGAAAACGTCGTCGCCGCACTCCGGTCGGCCGGTCGCGATGCCGTTCTTCACCCCAATGTAGAAGCGATTATTACGAATATCGTTCCGCAGCTTACAGCCGGCGATATCGTTGCCATCCTCTCCAACGGGGGTTTCGACGGCATTTATGACAAGCTGCCGGCCGCCCTTCGGGGCCGCTTTCCGAATGTCTGATCGGCACTGAGGTTTATGTTCGCCGCCTTCGTCCTCTTCGCCACGTGGATCGTTCTCGGCCTCCCGGCTGCGCTGATCCTGTTCCCGTGGAGCCTCATCACCGGCAACGTCGGTCCGCTCTATGGCGCTGCCATGCGCATCACCCGCACTGGCCTGCGCCTCGCCGGCATCCGCGTGCAGGTTGAATGGCATCAGCCGCTCGATCCCCAGGAGCCGTGCATTTTTCTATCCAACCACATCTCCAACCTCGATCCCCCCATCCTTCTCCCGCTCCTCCCCTCCCGCGTCTCGGTCTTCATCAAGCGCTCGCTCCTGAAGATCCCCATCCTTGGCTACGGCATGGGTCTCGGCAAATTCATTCCGGTCGATCGCGACGGCCGCAGCGAGAGCGCCAAAGAGAGCGTGGACAACGCGACCCGCGTCCTCGCCTCCGGTATTGCAGTCTTGTCTTTCGTGGAAGGCACGCGTTCGCGCGACGGCCGTCTGCAGGCCTTTAAGAAAGGCCCGTTCTACCTCGCTCTGGAATCTGGCGCGCCCGTCGTCCCTGTGTCGATCCACGGCACGGAGAGCATGATGAGGAAGGGAAGTGTCAGAATCTTTCCCGGAACCGCTCACGTCACCTTCCACGCGCCGATCTTGCCCCGCAACCACGCCACGCGCGAGGACCTCATGGCCGCGGTTCGCGCCGCGATCGCCTCCGGCTTGCCTCAATGGATGCGCGACGAAGCCTCGGAACCACCGCGCCCTCGCGACGATCCGTGAGGTCACGCGAGACAGCCGGAACTTGCCGTCGTCGGCAGAGACACAAAAGGCGAGCCGGCACCAAGCCGCTCGCCTCAAATCTCTAATCCCTAACCCTGCTCTACTTCAGCACCGCGTTATACCCATCCGCCAGCAGCCGCGACCGCATGGCCAGCGCATCGGCGCGTGTCATGAAGGGGCCCAACTGCACATGCAGCAGCGCATCCTGCGATTCATTGCGCACCACCGCATTGTAGCCATGCTTCTTTAGCGCCGATACCAGAATGTTGGCATCCTGCTGCACCCGCACTGCCGCCACCTGCACCATGAACGGGTTTCCCGGCCCGGTCGTCGGCTGCGTTATCGCCGCGGGCGTCAGCGTCGGAGCAGGCGTCTGTGCGGGCGTGAGTGCTCCGCTGTTCTTTCCCGGAGCAGGGGCCGTCGAACCCGTCAATCCCGGCACCGGCGGAGCCGCCGCTGTGTCCTGCGTATTCGGCGGCGGAGGTGTCGCCGCCCCGTCCTGGGTCAGTCCACTGCTTCCGTTATCGGGCGTCGTCACCGGCGTTAGCGTCTGCTGGCCCGCCGCGGGTTTCTGCAAATGGCCATCCGTCGTCGGTCCCGGCGTATCCGTCGGAGAGGTGGCCGCTCGTGCCGAGCCCACCCGCCCCACCGAATATCCCAGCCCGAAAAAGATCCCGCAGATCAGCACCAGGCCGAAGAAAATCCCCAGCAGCGACCGCGTGCCCAGCGTGATCTCAGCGCTGGAGTCGTCGCCTCGATCCCTCGCCTTCGATCGCCGGCTCCTGGTCTCCAGGTCCTCTTTTGTGTCGTACGTTAAGCTCATCGCCCACGCCCTCTGACTGCCTCTAACCCATTATTTCGCTTCCGGTAGCGCAGAAGGCGGCGCCGCGGGCGCCGGGGCCGGGGAGGGTGTCTTCGGGGTTAACCCGGTTCCCAGCAGCGAAATCAGCTCCATTGGCAGCGGGAACACAATCGTCGTGTTCTTTTCCACTCCGATATCGGTCAGCGTCTGCAGGTATTTCAACTGCAGAGTCACCGGCTGCTCCGCCAGCAGAGTCGCGGCCTCCACCAGCTTCTGGGCCGCCATAAACTCGCCTTCCGCGTTGATAATCTTCGACCGCTTCTCGCGCTCCGCTTCTGCCTGCCGAGCCATCGCCCGCAGCATCGTGTCCGGCAGATCCACCTGCTTCACTTCCACGCTCACCACTTTTACACCCCACGGCTCCGTCCGCTGGTCGATGATCGTCTGGATCCGCTGGTTCAGCACATCGCGGTGCGACAGCAGCCCATCCAGTTCCACCTCGCCCAGCACGCTGCGCAGCGTTGTCTGCGCAAACTGCGAGGTCTGGTAAACGTAGTTGGAAACTTCAATGACCGCCCTTGCCGGATCGAGCACCCGCATGGTGATCACAGCGTTCACCTTGATCGTCACGTTGTCCCGGGTAATTACATCCTGAGGCGGCACTTCCATCACTTCCTGGCGCAGCGACACGCGCACCATCTGGTCCAGCGGCCGGAATACCAGGATGATTCCCGGCCCCTTCGGTGTCGGGAGGGCGCGGCCCAGCCGGAAAATGACTCCCCGCTCGTACTCGCGCAGGATTTTGATGGAATTCAACAGGTAGAGAACGATAATCGCGATAACTATGAGAACGGGATATTGCATCGGCAGGGCCCCTTACGCCCGGCTGCGATTGTATCGCACCGTACCCTGCAGGGCCGCGCAAAATCAGACCGAAACGCGCGCCCGTACTTTCTCCACCAACAACTTCAGCCCGTCCACGCCGCGCACCCGCACCGTCTCGCCAAGGGACACGGGCGCGTCCGCCTCCGCCATCCACAGCTCTCCATGGACCAGGATTTGCCCTCGCGGCGCCAATTCCTGCTGCGCCACCCCGCTTGCCCCCACCAGCGCCTCGGGTCCCACCATCACCTTGTTTTGTCGGGCTCGCCAGGCAATGCGGATCAGGAACGTCGTGATCAGCCCGAAGGACAGCCCGGTTGCAATCGCCGTTGCCAGCTGCACCCGCATCTCCGGAATCGGCCCTGCCACCAGCGTCAGCGTCCCCAGAATCAGCGCAATCGTCCCGCTGATCGCCAGAATGCCGTGGCTGGGAAACTTCGCCTCCAGCACCATCAGGATCAGCGCCGCCACCATCAGCCCCAGCGACGTGTACCGCACCGGCAGCAAATTCAGCGAGAACAGCGCCAGCAGCACCAGCAATGTCCCCAGCGCCCCAGGGATGATCGTTCCCGGCGTGTTGAATTCCAGGTAGATCAGCAGCGCCCCGGCCAGCAGCATGAGCACCGCCAGGTTCGGATCCATCAGCCGGTCCATGATCTCTTCGCGGATGGTCGGCGTCACCGCGACCAGGCTCGCGCTGCGGGTATGGAGCACGGCGGTGCTTCCATTGAAGCGCTTCACCGTCCGCCCATCCACGGTATTCAGCAGATCGCTTTCGCTCGGCGAGATCACGTCAATCAGGTGGAGTTGTTGTGCCTCGCTGGCCGTATACGACTTGGAGTGGGTCACCGCCTCCTGGGCGGCGTCCACGTCGCGCCCGCGTATCGACACGTACGAGCGCAGAAACGCCAGCGCATCGTTCAGGATTTTCTCCTTCATCGTATCGCTGACGCTGCCCATCTCCACCACCGGATGCGCCGCGCCCGCCTCGGTTCCCGGCGCCATCGCCGCAATGTCCGCCGACTCCATGATGAAGAAGCCCGCCGATCCAGCCCTCGCCCCCGCCGGCGCCACGTACACGATCACCGGCACCGGCGACTGCAGAATGTCGCCCACCATGGCCCGCATCGAATCCAGCAGGCCGCCGGGCGTGTCCATCTCCACCACCACCGCCTGCGCGTGAATCTGCGCCGCTTTGTCGAGCCCGCGCTCGAGAAAATCCGCGCTGATCGGCTGGATCGTGTCGTCCAGGTGCAGAACCACCACCTGATTGCTCTCGGCCGCCGCCACCCGCACCGTGCAGGGTCCCAACAGGCACAGCAAAAACAGCAGAATCATCAGCAGAACAAACATCGGTCCGTGATGCCTGTGCCCCGCGTCCTGTGCGATTGCTCTCATCGCGTCCGCTCTTTCTCCGACCGTTAACCGCCTGGCAGCGAACCGGATTTTAGCCAACCGGTTCTTAGCTGCTCCTTGCTACGGTATCGTCTGTCCCCGCTGCTGCAGCGCCAGCTTCATGCCCCTGGCATTGGCGTTGTCAGGAGCCACTTTCAGAGCGTCGCCCACATCGGCCGCCGCCGCGCTGAGCTGATTCGCCTGCAAATCAAGCCGCGCCAACACCAGATACGCCGGCACATTCGGTTGCAGCTGGATCGACGCATGCGCCTCCTGTCGCGCCGCTGCCGCATCGCCGTCCCGTTCGCGCACCGCGGCCAGCCCTGCATGGGCCAGCGCCGAGTTTCCATCGGCCGCCAACGCTTCACGATACTCCCGTTCCGCCTCCAGAACCAGACCCCGCTGGAAGAACTGATCCCCGTCTTTCAGCAGCGTCGCGGCGCGTTCGGCCGGGGGCAGGGAAGCGAGCCGCATCTGTTGCACCTGCTCCAGTTCGAAGGCTGCCTGGCGGAAGCCGGCCTCGCTGTATCCGCGCTTGATCCGCTCCAACGGCTCCTGCTCGTCCGGAACCGCGTGCCCCGGGTCCGGGTCGGCCTTCGCCGGCTCCTTCAGCTGCACGGCATATTGCTGCGCTTCCTGGTCCTCGGGACGCAGTTTCAGCGTCTCCTCCAACTCCTTCTCCGCGCCCGCTGCGTCACCCCGATGCGCCAGCGCCACGGCCAGATTGAAGTGGTAATCCGGGTCCCGCGGATCGGCCGCCACCGCCTGCTGGAACAGCGCCGCCGCATCCTTCCCGCGCCGACTCTCCGCTACGCCCTGGTTGTTCACCACTTCCGGCAGCGGCAGCCGATTGCTCACAAACCCAAAAGAGTCTTCCGCTTCCTTGTAGTTACCTGTGTAGAAAAACGCCAGCCCGCGATAAAACTCCGCTTCCAGCGCATCCCGGGTGTCTTTTGGCACGCGCCCCAGCGCCGTTGCCGCCTGGTCATAATCCTGACCCGAGAAGTACGCCCGCCCCAGTGCCAGCAGCCCCGGCGTAAACCGTGGATCGGCCGTCGCCGCATTCTGCAGGTCGGCGATATTCTGCTCCGGCGAATCCCCCACCAGCCCCTGCAGGTAGTCCTGGAACGCATCCTCCGGCAGATCGCGGTCCGCGGCCGCAAACGTCTGCTCTTCCACGCTGTACGCCGGATCGAGCTGCCGTGTCACCTGCCACGCCAGTTCGTTGATCATATCCGGCAGCCGGTCCATCGAGCCGCTCTGGGTAAGCGCCGGCCCCAGCCGCAGCGCCGTCACGTCCAGAACCTCCGCGGTCGCCACGATGCCGTTGCCCGTCGGCTGCCCCGCTTGCCCTGGTTTTCCCTGCCCGCTCATGGCATAGTGTCCGAACACCACGTAATCCGCGTCCAGCATCTGCGCAATGCGAATCGCCGTCGCCCGCGTCGGCTCCAGATTCCCCGGCAGTCCCAGATGATCGAACGCGTACAGCCGGTCGCCCCTCCCGATAGTCAGAAATCCCGCCGAATTCAGCCGCCGGTTCAGAATGTCGGGAAACGCCTCGCTCACCCAGTCGAGATTGCCAACGCCGCTCCGGTTCTCAAATGGAAGCACCAGCAGCAGCCGCCCATGGACATTGGCGGGTTCCGCCGGCTTGGTATCGGTCGGCTCCTGCGCCGACGCGGCCGCCCCAGCCACCACAAGCGCGGCCAGCAGAAGGGAAGCAAGAACCCGAACTTTCAGAAGACCCTGCACCACAATGTGATTATAAGTTGCGGACCGGCGGCACCCGATTCAAGCACTGCATCGGGCCTGATCGACAGGGCGTTTCCTGGCA
Organism: Acidobacteriaceae bacterium; assembly: GCA_036267095.1. Taxonomy (GTDB): domain Bacteria; phylum Acidobacteriota; class Terriglobia; order Terriglobales; family Acidobacteriaceae; genus Palsa-343. The sequence goes on along the minus strand of DATAWS010000012.1, from coordinate 135,347 downwards.
TCACCCCCGACAGGCGCGGCTTCCTGAATGTCTCTTCCTGAGCGATCCTCTCCGGCTATTCCTGCATGAACTCCGCCGCCGGCGCGACGCCCCTCGAGCAGAAGCCGGGCATTCTCGGCGAGCAGTTCGGGGTCGCGATGAGCGGCAAGCAGAGCGGACCCCCCTTCAGCCTGTTCGGCGCTCTTTCGCAGGACGACAGAACCATCAGGCCTCCCATACCGCAGGCGGGGGCGGCTGCACGCTCGACTATGGGAGCGGAACTCTGACCCCGGAGTAGCACATCGCCCGCCGAGGGCGCCCCATGCAAGCCGCAATTAGCTCGCCCTGGTCGCGATCCATCCAGCCCCGACCTTCCCGCCTACAATATTCCCGCTCCCCATCCGTCTTCATCATCGATGGAGCAGACCTCGAGCCTCGACTGGATGAAAGAGCAGACCGAGCAGGATCGCCGCATCTCGGCCGTGGTCACGGCGCAGCGCTCGCGCCTGCAAAATTTCATCCGCCGCCGCGTTCCTACTGACGCCGATGCCGAAGACATCCTCCAGGACATCTTCACCCGGCTGGTCGAAGCCAACCGCCTGCTTATGCCCATCGACGCTGTGACCGGCTGGCTCTATGAGGTTGCGCGCAACCGCATCACCGACCTCTTCCGCAAAAAGAAGCCTGAGACTTTCTCCGATGCCTCCACCCTGGACGAGGAAGGCGACCCGCTTCCCATCGAGGACCTGATCCCCTCGCCTGACGCCGGCCCTGACACCCTCTACCTCCGCCACCTGCTGCTCGATGCTCTCGACACCGCCCTCGGCGAGCTGCCGCCGGAGCAGCGCGAGGTCTTTGTCGCCCACGAGTTCGAGGGCCGCAGCTTCAAAGAGCTCTCCGCCGCCACCGGCGTCCCCGTCAACACCCTGCTTGCGCGTAAGCGCTACGCCGTGCTCCACCTGCGCCGGCGCCTCGAAACCCTCCACGACGAGTTTGTGAAATGAGGATCTCTATGAAACGCAAATGGATTTTCCTGATCCCGGTTTTCATCGTGCTGTTCATCTTTGTCGGCGGCGAAATCGTCCAGCATCTGTGGAACTGGCTGCTCCTCCCGCTCTTTGGCTGGCACACGCTGAGATTCTGGCAGGCCGTGGGCCTTCTCGTACTCAGCCGCATCCTCTTCGGCAACATTGGCCCCCGCGGCCGGCGCGGCTGCGGCGGCCGCTGGAGCCCGGAAGACCGCGAGCGGTTCCGCGATGAGATGCGCTCCCGCTGGGGCGGCCATGCCGGCCCCGGTCCTGCAAGCCCGCTGAATCCTTCCTAAGCGTCGCTGCCCGTTGCGGGCTCAACCGCGGAACCGCGGCCGGTTACCACCACCTTCCTCACCGGCCGCAGCCCCCGCCCCCGCAGCCGGAACCGCAACGTGACCGCGGCTACACTGACCAGCGTCGCCGCCTCGACAAAAATCTTTCCCCCGTCCAGCAGGTCCGGATGCCCGTCCTTCAGCGCCGGGTCCGTCAGGATGCTGTGCAGGAACAGCAGAGCCGCTGCGGGAAACACCAGGTAGTGCAGATTCCGCCACACCGGCCGCCCAATCCGCGTGCGCAGGAGCGACGACAGGAACACCAGCACCAGGAGGTACAAAGCCCCCGCCCCCGCCAGATTCAGCTTCGGCTGCAGCGGCGAATGAATGGGCCACACGATATCGATCACCCGGAACACCGGGGCGTGCACAAACAGCAGCACCAGCGGATGCGTCAGCGTCAGCGCCACTGCGCAGTACGCCGTCCATTGATGCAGCGCAAAGATGTTGATGTGCCGGTGCGGCCAGTTCCGTACCGGGCTGTACCGCAGCGACATCAGCAGCCCCAGCAGCAGATTAATCGCCACGGCGCCCACGGCACCCAGGCCAAGGTAAGAGCACAGATCCAGAAGCGTCATCCCGGTCGCCATAATTTATCTCATCGCCCCGCCCGCGTCGAGATGCCATGCCCGCGCAGGTCGTGTATCCTTCCTCTTCCTTTTGTTATGGATTCCCAGCGGCCCCTGTTGCTCACCGCTGCTTGTCCCGTTAGCCTTCTGGTTCAGAATCGATTTTTGCTGAGACCCGCGTGCCCCGGTTCCGTTTTCATCAGTAGGTTTCCCCAATTCCTCGCCATCTGCACTTCTTTTACCGAAGGGAGTCTGATCTCGTGTTTAGATCGTTTCGCAAAATTTCGTTCCGCCAACTCTCCATCTCCGTTTTCCGCTGCGCCGCGCCCTGCGCCGCCGCCGCTCTCGTGGTGACCGCCGCGCTCGCCGCAGCACAGCAGTCCGAACCGATCGCGAAATTCGACGAAAGCGGTCCTGCTGCCGGCTTCGATGCCCTCACCCTCCGCCAGGTCGGCCCCTTCCGTGGTGGCCGCGTCGGCGCTGTCAGCGGCGTACCCGGCCAGCCTCTGGTCTACTACTTCGGTGGAACCGGCGGCGGCGTCTTCAAAACGGTCGACGGGGGCCACACCTGGAAGCCCGTCACCGACGGCAAGATCAACTTCGGCTCCATCGGTTCCATCGCCGTTGCCGCCTCCGATCCCAACACTCTCTATGTTGGCACCGGCGAGAGCACCATCCGCGGGAATGCCTCCCATGGCGACGGTGTGTATAAATCGACGGATGCCGGCCAGACCTGGACGCATGTCGGCCTCGAAGACACCCAGCAAATCGGTCAGATTCGCATCGATCCCCGCGATCCCAGCCTCGTCTATGTTGCCGCCATGGGCCACATGGCCGGCCCCAACCCCGAGCGCGGCATCTTCCGCTCCAAAGACGGCGGCAAGACCTGGCAAAAAGTCCTTTTCAAATCCGAGAACGCCGGCGCCGTCGATCTTGCCATGGACATGGACAATCCTCGCGTCCTCTACGCCAGCTTCTGGCAAGTTGTGCGCCATCCCTGGAGTTTTGAAAGCGGCGGTCCCGACTCCGGCATCTGGAAGACCACGGACGGCGGCGACACCTGGACCGACCTCACCCACAATCAGGGCCTGCCCAAAGGCGTCCTCGGCCGCATCGGCCTCACCGTTTCGCCCGCCAATCCCGATCGCGTCTGGGCGTTGATCGAAGCCCGCGAAGGCGGCATCTACCGCTCCGACGATGCGGGCAAAACCTGGGCGAAGATGAACGGCGACAATTCCATCAAGCAACGCGCCTGGTACTACTCCCAGGTCTTCGCCGATCCGAAGGATGAGAATACCGTCTACGCCGTCAATACCGAACTCTTCAAGTCCACCGATGGAGGTCGCAACTTCACGACCCTCCGCAACGAGCACGGCGATAACCACGACATGTGGATCGCCCCGGAAGATCCCAACCGCTTCATCGAGTCCAACGATGGCGGCGCCGCCATCAGCTTCGACGGTGGCAAGACCTGGAGCACCGAAGACAACGAGCCCACCGCGCAGTTCTACCGCGTCTCCACCGACAACGACTTCCCCTTCCACATTTACGGCGCGCAGCAGGACAACACCACGGTCGCCACTCTCAATCGCGGCAACTCCGGCTCTATCACCACCAGCGACTGGCATGACGTCGGCGGTGGCGAGAGCGGCTGGGTCGTCGCCGATCCGCTCAACTCCCGCTATGTTTACGCCGGTTCCTATGACGGCCTGCTCACGCGTTACGACACGCTGACCGCCTCGGAGCGCGATATTAACGCGTGGCCCGATAACCCCATGGGCTCCGGCGTCGAGGCCATGAAGTACCGCTTCCAGTGGAGCTTCCCGCTGCTCTTCTCGCCGCACAGCCCGCATCGGCTCTACGCCGGCGCCAACGTCCTCATGGCCACCGATGACGAAGGCCAGAGCTGGACGGTGATGAGCCCCGACCTTACCCGCAACGACAAATCGAAGCAGGGTCCCTCCGGCGGCCCCATCACCAAGGACAACACCGCCGTCGAGTACTACGACACCATCTTCACCATTGATGAGTCACCGGTGAAAGCAGGCGTCATCTGGGTGGGTTCCGACGACGGCCTCATCCACGTCACCCAGGACAACGGCAAAACCTGGCAGGACGTTACGCCCAGGGGCATTCCCGACTGGATCCGCATCAACTGCATCGCGGCCTCGCCGTTCGATGCCGGCACCGCGTATGTCGCCGCGACCATGTATCTCTCCGACGACTTCCACCCCTTCCTCTACCGGACGAACGACTACGGCAAGAGCTGGACGAAGATCGTCAACGGCATCGACGACGACGACTTCACCCGCTCCATTCGTCCTGATCCGAAAGAGAAGGGCCTCATTTTTGCCGGCACCGAATCGCATCTCTACATCTCGTACGACGACGGCGACCACTGGCTCCCGTTCCAGCTGGACCTGCCCGCGGTCCCCGTTACCGACATGACCTTTCAGAAGGAGCAGGACGACCTGGTCATCGCCACCCAGGGCCGCGCGTTCTACGTGCTCGATGAAATGCCCCTCGTCCGCGCACTCAACCCGGCTAAATTCTCGCGCAGCTCCGATGTCGTGCTCTTTCCCATCAAGCGCGCTATCCGCATCGACGGCGGCGGTTTTGGTTTCAGCCGCGGCGCGCCCGATGAAGGCGCGAATCCGCCCAGCGGCGCAGTCCTCTACTACTACCTCAAAGACAAGCCCCAGGGAGATGTGAAGATTCGCATCCTTACCGCCGACGGCAAACTCGTCCGCGAAATTTCCAGCAAGCCCAAACCCGGCGCCGAGCGCGGCGACCCGGACAATCCCTTCCGCCGCGGTCCCGCCCTGGCCTCGGCTAAAGCCGGCCTTAACCGCCTCGTCTGGGACCTCCGCTACGAAGACATAGTGGGTTTCCCCGGGCTGCTCATGTGGGACGGATCGCTGCGCGGACCGGTCGCCAACCCCGGCGAATATAAGGCCGAGCTGGTCGTCGGCGGCAAGACGTATTCCCAGAACTTCACCGTCATTAAGGATCCCCGCGCGCCGACCACACCCGAGGACTTCGACAAGCAGCTCACCTTCGCTCTCAAAATCCGCGACCGCGTCTCGGAAGCCAATCAAAGCGTCATCGACATCCGGGCGGCTGAAGATCAGCTCAAGCCGTACCTCACCAGCTCCAACGATCAGGTGAAAAAGAGCGCGAAGGATCTCACCGATCAGCTCACCACAATCGAAGAAGCCATTTACCAGACCAAGCTGAAGGCTGGGGAAGACGCTCTCAATTTCCCCATCAGAATCAACAACAAACTCGCCTCAGTGGAAGGCGTCGTCGAAGACACCGACGTCGCGCCCACCGCGCAGTCTTTGCAGGTCTATGACGAGCTTTCCGCCCAGTTGCAAACCCAGCTGGACCAGCTCCGTAAGATCGAAACCACTGGCATCGCGAGCTTCAACAAGCTCATTCGCGATCAGAATATCCCCGCGGTGACGATCCCAAAGGGATCGTCATCGGCCGCCGAAGAATAGCCCTGGCAGCAGTTCGATCGAGCCCCGAACTGGTAAACAGGACGGGGCTCGTTACTTGCTGCCTCTATCCCTGCACCCCGTACTTACTCCCAGGCCGCTTTTCGCCGCCAAAGCCGCGCCGTGACCATGCCAAACAGGAATCCGCCCACGTGCGCCATATACGCGACGCCCCCGGTCTGCACGTTCGCCACCTGTCCCGCATGAATCAGCTGAATCAGAAACCATATCCCGATCAGCAACACCGCCGGAATTCGAGTAATGCTGACGAAGACCAGAATGATCAGCACGGAGCGGATCTGGTCCCGTGGATAAGTCACCAGAAAAGCGCCCATCACCGCCGCAATCGCGCCGCTTGCACCCAGGCAGGGAACTGTCGATCCCGGGCTCGCCGCGATCTGCACCGCCATCGCCACCACGCCGCCCAGCAAATAGAAAGCCAGGTAGCGCCCATGGCCCATGGCGTCCTCGATCTCCGGCCCAAATGCCCACAGGAACACCATGTTGCCGATGATGTGCATCCAGCCGCCGTGCAGGAACATGGCCGTCAGGATGGTGATCCACCCGTGACCGCTCACAATCGCCGCCGGCACCGCGGCCCAGCGCTCCACGAAGGCGTTTCCGTGGAGCAGCTCCTCGACAAACACCAGCACGTTGACCACGATGATCAGCGCAGTGGTCACCGCAAACGAACGCGGCTGTCGCGACGCGTCTGAAAGGGGAATTACCGTCCCCACGTTCTTGCCCTCCGCCGCGGAGCCGAGTCGCAGCTCCTGTTCTGGTGCTCGGATTGTAACCGCTTGCTCGCAGGCCACTGCACTTCTGGTTAAGCTTCGATACACTCGTCAGCACAGGAACCCCGATGCGCCTTGTTCGAACGTTCTCTATCGTGGCCGCGCTGTTTTTTGCGCCGCTCCTTCACCCGCAGGACACGCGCCACGTCACGGAGCCGGCGATCCCGCCCCCGTGCGTCACCCTCGACGCGCACCTGGCCGCGGACCACGGCCGACTGGCGGCCGACGACGAATCGAAGCTCGACACCGACCGCATCCAGCAGGCCCTGGACCATTGCAGCATCGGTCACAGCGTCGTTCTCCGCGCCAGGGGCGCCAACAGCGCTTTTCTCAGCGGCCCCACTTCGCTTCGCACAGGCGTCACTCTCGTCATCGGCAAAGGCGCCACGCTCTTCGCTTCCCGCGATCCCACACTCTATGCGAGAACGTCCGGCAGTTGCGGCCTGGTCAATCAAGCGCCTCCCGGATGCCGTCCCCTCATCAGCGTCGATCATGTCACCGGCGCCGGGGTCATGGGCGACGGCGTAATCGATGGCCGCGGCGGCGACAATCTCCTCGGCCAGAAGGTCACCTGGTGGCAGCTCGCTGAGCAGGCCCGCTCCGGCGGCCATCAGCAGGTCTTCCGTGTCATCGTTGCAAAATACTCCGATAACTTTACCCTGTACCGCATCACTCTGATGAACTCGCCCAACTTCCATGTCATCTACGACCACGGCGACGGCTTCACCGTCTGGGGCCTCAAAATCGATACGCCCCGGCGCGGCGCTCGCAACACCGACGGCGTCGATCCCGGCGACGGCGCCCGCAACATTACCATCACCCACAGCTATATCCGCGATGGCGACGACAACGTTGCTCTCAAAGGGGGCGACGGCGGCATCACCAACGTCAGCATCGTCCACAACCATTTCTACTGGGGGCACGGCATGTCCATCGGCAGTGAGACCTTCGGCGGCGTCAGCAAAATCCGCGTCGAAGACCTTTCCCTCGATGGCCCCGACAACGGCATCCGCATCAAGTCCAACGCCTCGCGCGGCGGCCTTGTCGAGGATGTCGTCTACGACAACGTCTGCATTCGCAACTCGCCCAACCCGCTCTTCTTCGACACCGGCTACACCGCGGCCGGTACGCTGCAGGGCGACCGCTACCCCACGTATAAGGACCTCACCCTGCGCAACGTCGCCATTTCCGGCGGCGGCAAAATCTCCTTTAACGGCTACTCAGCGGATCACCGCATCGGCGTCAATCTCGACAACGTCACCGTCAACGCGTCCGAACCCTACCAGTACTCCATCCGTCACGCCGACTTCCACATCGGCCCCGGCCCCATGAACCTCACTCTGCTCGGCGAGGACTCGACCGTCACCGGCAAGGTGACAGCCAAAGCGCCAGCGCCGGACTGCTCCGGAATGTTCGTGCGCTTCCCCGCAGTAACGCCGGCGCCGGTCTTCCGTTAGACGCGGTCGAGCCGCAGCGCCGCCGCATGCGCCCCCGGCTGCAGCGGCACCGACTTATGCGGACGAGCTCGCACCGTCATCAGGATCAGCATGTACACCAGCAACAGGAGTGCTACTACTCCGATCAGATAGAGCAGGACGCTGCGCGCCGTAAAGGGTGGAAGCTGCATACGATCTCTCCTGAAAGCCAGCCAGGAAGCGCTACAAGACCACCCGCAGCGCCCGCCGCAATAACTCCGTTGCCGCCCCGTACACCAGGTGCGCCGCCAGCGGAGTCGCCAGCGACTTCGGCTCGGTTTCGCTCAGCGGCGCTGACAGGTGCAGAGCCGGAACTGCCACCAGATCCGCGCCGGCAAACAGCGCCCCGCCGAACGCCGTCCCGAATCCCTTGCGCGCCGCGGGTGCAATCTCCGCCAGGCCGCCATAGAGGCCGCCCATCAGTGCGCCAAATCCGTAGTGAACCACCGGCGCCGCCTTTTCCTGCTCTTCCATCGACAGGTGCCGCCCGCCGCTCGCCGTCGCCACCAGAGCATCGGCCGTCTTCATCGTCGCATCCTGCTGCGGCTGGCCGCTTTGCTCCTGCTGCATCTGTTGAACACGCTCATTGGCTCTCTCCTCGGCACTCTGGAGCGACTGGTGCAGCTTCTGCCCCGGCCCCGCCATAAATGTGTTCATCACCCACGACGCCGCCAGTCCCGCGCCCGCGCCCGCCAGAATTCCCCGCAACACATGTCGCTCCCGCCCGGTGCTCTCCTCGCGTCGAGGCTGCCTATGCCCGTTGTGCCCATTCCTCATCGCCATCTCCTCCCTCGCTCTCAGGAGAAGATGCCTGCCCTCGCCAACGGGTTTGTGCGCCCCCCGGCCGCACCTTCAGAATCCCCGATAGACGCCGTGTCCCGCCGGGTCTATGCTCATCCCGGGAAGCTGGCTATTCGCGGAATCCCGACTCAGGGAAAGCTGGGCCCCATGCAGGCGATCGTTTACCGTCGCTACGGTCCTCCGGAGACGCTCCGCCTCGAGGAAGTACCCACGCCCGTTCCCGCCGCGGACCAGATCCTCATCCGGGTCCGCGCTGCCTCCGTCAATCCCATCGACTGGCACTTCCTGCGCGGTGCCCCGTATGGCATTCGCTTCATGACCGGCCTCACCCACCCCAAAATCCCTTTCCTCGGGATGGACCTGGCCGGCCGCATCGAAGCCGTCGGCGGCAGTGTCAGCGGCTTCCAGCCCGGCGATGAAGTCTTCGGCATGGCCCAGGGCGCCTTTGCGGAGTTCGCCGCCACCGCCAACGTCATCCTCAAGCCAAAGAGCGTCACGTTCGAGATGGCCGCGGCGGTCCCCGTCGCCGCTTTCACCGCGCTCCAGGCACTGCGCGACAAGGGTCAGATCCAGGCCGGCCAAAAGGTCCTCGTCAACGGAGCGGCCGGCGGCGTCGGCACCTTCGCCGTGCAAATCGCCAAGGTCCTGGGCGCGGAAGTCACCGGCGTCTGCAGCACGCGCAACCTCGATCTGGTCCTGTCGACCGGCGCCGCCCACGTCGTCGATTACACGCAGCAGGACTTCACGCGCGGTCCCGAGCGCTACGATGTGCTCCTCGACTGCATCGGCAATCACTCCCTGACCGACTCACTGCGCGCCCTTTCCGGCCGCTGCGTCTACGTCATGGTCGGCGCGCCCGCCGGCCGCTGGATCGCCCCCGTCGATCGCTCCCTCCGCATGCGGATGCTTTCCCCTTTCAAGCGTCCGAAGCTCCTCGGCGTTCTCGCCCGCTGGAGCGCGCCCGACCTGACCTGGCTTGCCGGCCACATTGCCACGGGAAGAATCAAACCCGTCCTCGACCGCACCTATCCTCTCGCCGAAGTCCCCGAAGCCATCCGCTATCTCGAACAGGGCCACGCTCGCGGCAAAGTCATCATCACGGTGGCGTGACCGCCCGAGAGTTGCGTGGAATGCAATCTAATGCCGGGTGCCCGATGTCCCCTGACGCCGGGATATGGGAAGTGCGCAGGTGAGCGGGAGCCCGGTATATCACAGGCGCTCTTACCGACGCAGCTTCGCCGTCAGCTTCTCCTGCACTTCCGGCCACTCCGCTGCCGTGATCGAATATCGCGCCGAATTCCGCGGGATGAAATCCGACGCCATCCGATGCGCCCGCAGAATCCCCTCAAACCGCCCGCCGATGCGCTCGATCGCCGCCCGGCTCCGCACATTCCGCTCATCCGTGTGCAGACACACCCGGTGCACCCGCCACACCTCGAACGCATACTGCAACATCATCAGCTTGGCTTCGGTGTTCACCGCCGTGCGGATCGCGTCCGCCCGCAGCCACGTGTAGCCGATCTCGCCCACATCCGGCGTCGTCCGCCCGCGTTCCGCATGGCCCTCCGGCCACGGCCACCACTCCACGTCGAAGAACCGCGTCGCTCCAATCACCTCGTCGGTCCCGGCCCGCAGCTTCGCAAACGGAACCACGGCGTCGGCCTCCTGCCCCCGCAGCGCCGCCTCGACATAGGCGCGCATTCCCGCTTCGCCCTGCGGCACCGTCGTTTGCCGATACAGCGCGGGATCCACCGCAGCCGCCGCCACCAGCCCCGGAACGTGCCGCAACTCCAGCGGCTCCAGCCGCACGCTGCGGCCCTCCAGCACAAACGGTCTGAGTTTCATGCTTCCTATCGTGCCACGCCGAGGGTAGACGGAGCACGCACCCGAGGTTGGCATCGCGCGATCCGGCTAACAGGCTTTTCGCCAGCCGATTCTTAGCGGCCGCTCCTTAGCGCACCGGCTATCAGCTCAACTTACGCCTGCTTTGACATCTCCCCAATCGCCTTCACCAGAAGGTCCAGATCGTCGGGCCGCGTGTACACATGCGGCGTCACCCGCACACAGCTGATGTTCTCCCACACGATGCCCACCGTGTGAATCTTGTACCTGTCGAACAGGGTGCTGGCAATCTGTCCTGGCGTCATGCCATCGATACTGAAGCCGCAAATCGCGCACGAATACCGCAGATCGAGCGATGTATGCAGCTTCACCTTCGGTATCGTCTGCGCCTGCCTCGCCCAGTAGTTCTTCAGATAGCCGATCCGCTGCATCTTCCGCTCGCTGCCGATCCCTTCATGAAAATTGATCGCTTCGCCGATGCCCTGTTCCAGGGGAAAGCTCCGCGTCCCCAGGTCCTCGAATTTGCGGATATCGGCCGAGTGCCGGTTTGCGGCACACGTCAGGGGCCACACCTTCTCGATGTGATCTTCGCGAATCCACATCATGCCTGTTCCAATGGGCGCGGAGAGGAACTTGTGCAGGCTGGTCCCGAAATAGTCGCAGTGCAGGTCCGGAATTTTGAAATCAAGGAGCCCGAACGAGTGCGCGCCGTCGGCCAGCACTTCGATCCCATGGGCGTGCGCCATGTCGGAAATCTTCGCCACCGGCATCGTCTGGCCGACCCAGTTCACCATGTGGGTCACGTGGATCAGCTTGGTCTTCGGCGTGATCGCCGCCTCGTAGGCCTTCACAATGACGTCGTCGTCCTCGAGGGGGAAATCGAAGCTGATCTGCTTGTAGACGATGCCGTCCCGCTCCGCTCGCTGCCGGTAGGCCTCGATCATGTGGGGATAATCCTGCTTCGTCCCGATCACCTCATCGCCCGCCTGCAACGGCAGCCCGAAGATCATCGTGTTCAGCGCCTCGGTGGAGTTGCGGTCGATCGCAATCTCCCCCGGCTTCGCCCCGGCCAGTGCCGCCAGCTTCGCCCGCAGCGGCTCGCGCCCCTGGTCCAGAATCACCCACATGTAATAGGAGGGCCCCTCATTCGTCAGTTCGTTGTAGCGCGCCACTGCTTCCTGCACCACGATCGGCGACGGCGACACGCCCCCGTTGTTCAGGTTGATCAGGTCGGGATTCACCGAGTACGCCCGCTGGATCACGCTCCAGTAGTCCTCGTTTTGCGCCAGCTCGGCCGGCGCCAGATCCCGCGCCGCATGCGAAGCGGCCTCGAAATCGGCGGCATGCGCCTGCCGGAACAGGCTGTTAACGGAAAAAGCACCCGCGAGCGTGGCGGTCCGCTTGAGGAAGCTGCGGCGGTCGGTTGGATTCATAGCCAGCTATTCTGCGGTCACACGGGGCAGGGAAGCAACCCGAAAATCACGCCGTTCCGCCCGGTGCCCCACTGTCCCGGGCGTTGGGGCATGGGAGATCCGCGCCCGCGGGTGGGTTCCCAGCTCCCGGCTGCTTTACCAGTGCGATCCATCACAGGCGAGCGCCCGCGCCGCCTCGCTATAATAGACCTTGTCGAAAGAACGTAAGGTCTTTCCCCAATTTCATTGATCCTGAAGGGAACTCCGCCACATGGCGACCACCAACGCCGGTGCGCAATCGACGCAGAGCGCGCCAGCTGCAGAAAGCCCCGCCCCGTCCAAGCCTGTCATCAACGACTTCAGCATCCAGGTAGCTACCGTCAACGGTTCCGGCTCCCAGTCTGCCAACAACGTACTGCTGCGCAGCATTTTTGCCATGGGGGTCCCGGTCAGCGGCAAGAACCTCTTCCCCTCGAACATCGCCGGCCTGCCCACCTGGTACACCATCCGCGCCAGCAAACAGGGATACGTCGCCCGTAAAAAGGACATCGACATCCTCATCGCGATGAATGCCGAAACCTCCCGTGAGGACATCCTCTCGCTGCGTCCCGGCTCCGTCGCGATCCATGAGGACGCGGCGAACCTGAAGCAGTATCGCGACGACGTGGTCTGTTATGCGGTCCCCTTCGACAAGATCACCGCTGCCGTCTGTCCTGAGGCCAAGCTGCGCAAGCTGGTCCGGAACATGGTCTACGTTGGCGTCGCCGCCCAGCTCCTCTCCATGGACATGGCGGTCGTCGAAAAGACCGTACGCAAGCAGTTCGCGAAGAAGCAGAAGGCCGCCGACCTCAACTGGTCCGCCGTCGAAGCGGGCTTCAACTACGCCGCGCAAACCTTCACCAAGCAGGATCCCTTCGTCCTCGAGCGCATGCACGCCACCGAAGGCAAAATCATCATCGACGGCAACGCCGCCTGCGCCCTCGGCGCCATGTTCGCCGGCGTCACGGTCGTCACCTGGTATCCCATCACGCCGTCTTCGTCAGTGGTCGAGCAACTCATCGATTTCCTGAAGAAGTACCGCATCGAAGCCGACGGCAAGGCCAACTTCGCCGTCGTCCAGGCGGAAGACGAGCTGGCCGCCATCGGCATGGTGCTCGGCGCAGGCTGGGCCGGCGCCCGCTCCATGACCGCCACCTCCGGCCCCGGCATCTCGCTCATGGCCGAGTTTGCCGGCCTCGGCTACTTCTCCGAGCTCCCCGGTGTCATCTTCGATATCCAGCGGGTCGGCCCCTCCACCGGCTTGCCAACCCGCACCGCGCAGGCGGACCTGCTCTCCATCGCCGTTCTGTCTCATGGCGACACAAAGCACGTTATGCTCCTGCCCGGCAGCGTCCAGGAATGCTACGAGTTCTCCGGCGCCGCCTTCGATCTCGCCGAGCAGCTGCAGACCCCGGTCTTCGTTCTCTCCGACCTCGACCTCGGCATGAACAACTGGATGTCCGATCCCTTCGACTACCCGGAGACGCCCATCAACCGCGGCAAAATCCTCACTGCCGAGCAATTGAATGCCGGCGTCGAGTTCGCCCGCTACAAGGATGTCGACGGCGACGCGATCCCCTACCGCACGCTGCCCGGCACCGCCCACCCAAAGGCTTCCTACTTTACCCGCGGCTCCGGGCATAACGAAAAAGCTCTCTACTCCGAGCGCCCCGAGGACTACCAGAACCTGATGGAGCGTCTCGGCCGCAAGTTCGAAACCGCGCGCACCCTGGTCCCCGCGCCGGTCATCGTCCAGGCCGGCAAGTCGAAGGCCGGTATCATCGCCTTCGGGACTTCGGATTTTGCGGTCATGGAAAGCCGAGACCAGCTCAAGAAGGAGTATGGCCTCGAAGCGGATTACCTCCGCCTCCGCGCTTATCCCTTTAGCAAAGAAGTCCGCGACTTTGTCGCCTCGCACGAGCGTATCTATGTCGTCGAGCAGAACCGCGACGCCCAGATGCTGAGCCTCCTCAAGCTCGATCTGCCCGCCGCCGAAACCACGAAGCTGCGAAGCGTCCGCCACTTCAACGGACTGCCCATCGACGCGCGCTCCGTCACCGACGAAATCGTCCTCCAGGAAGGAATCTGATGGCAGCCACTCCTACTTCAGTCCTAGCTCCCAAAGTCAATCGCATCGGCCTGCCCGTCCTCGAATACCGCGGCAGCAAGACCACGCTCTGCGCCGGCTGCGGCCACAATGCTATTTCCGAGCGCATCATCGATGCTATGTACGAGATGGGCGTGCAGCCGGAGCGGGTGATGAAGCTCTCGGGCATCGGCTGCTCCTCCAAGAGCCCAGCCTACTTTATGGCCCGCTCGTTCAGCTTCAACAGCGTGCACGGCCGCATGCCCTCGGTGGCCACCGGCGCTCTGCTGGCCAACAAGACCATGATGGGAATCGGCGTCTCCGGCGACGGCGACACGGCCTCTATCGGCATCGGCCAGTTCGTACACCTCATGCGCCGCAATCTGCCGCTGATCTACATCATCGAGGACAACGGCGTGTACGGCCTCACCAAAGGGCAGTTCTCGGCCACCGCCGACATCGGCTCCAAACTCAAGACCGGCGTTGTCAACGACCTGCCCGCCATCGACACCTGCTCGCTCGCTATCCAGCTCGGTGCCACGTTCGTCGGCCGCTCCTTCTCCGGCGACAAGAGGCAGCTCCTCACCATGCTCAAGGCGGCTATCGCCCACAAGGGCACCGTCATGCTCGACGTCATCTCTCCCTGCGTCACTTTCAACGATCATGAAGGTTCCACCCGCAGTTACAAATACATGCAGGACCACGAAGAGCCCATCGGCGAAGTCGGCTTCGTCCCCTCCTTCGAGGAGATCGACGTGGAGTACGAAGCCGGCTCGAGCTTCGACGTCACCCTTCACGACGGCTCCCACCTCCGCCTGGCCAAGCTGCCCGAGAACTACGACCCCTCCGACCGCGCCGTCGCCGTCAGTACGCTGATGGAGTCGCACTTGAAGGGAGATATCCTCACCGGCGTCTTCTACATCGACACCCAAAAGCCTACGTTCACCGACCTCCTGAACCTGGTCGACGAGCCCCTGGCGACGCTCCCCCAGGAGCGCACCCGCCCTTCAAAGCAAGTCCTCGAAGACGTCATGGCCCGGCTCAAGTAAGAAAGCCGCAATAACGCAGACAAAGAAGGCGCGTCCTCCGACGCGCCTTTTCCCTTCAACCCTGCCCGGTCGAGTGCCGCGATCTACCTGAGCGGAGGTCCTGTTGATGAAGCAAAATTTCGCCGCAATGATCCTCGGGGGTACCGGGCAAGTCGGCGGTGCAGCCGTCGCGGAGTTGCTGGCAATTCCCGACTGCCGGGAAGTGGTGATGGTCACCAGAAAGCCCGTTGCGGCGCGATCGCGGGTGCGCAACGTGGTCCTTGATACCGGTGCTGCCGACTTTGCCGAGCAAACGGCCGCCCTCGCCCACGAAATTTTAAGCCAGGGTCCCGTCAGCGCCGTGAGCTGTGTGGGCGTCGGTTCCGGCTCCATGCGTTTGAGCGAAGAAGAATTGCAGCGACTTGAACGCGGCGTCGTCGGGGCCTACGCGCGTGGTTGTCATAACGCCGGAATCGCCCAGTTTTGCCTGCTTTCTGCCGCGGGAAGCACAGCCAGCAGCCGGTTTCGCTATGTCCGCGTAATGGGCATGAAGGAGGATACCTGCGCAACATCGGTTTTACCCGGCTCGCCATCTTTCGCCCCGGCATCATTGTCGGCAACGCTCATACTCCGGCCTGGACCAGTTGGTTGGGAAGACTCGTGCCTGGGCCGTTTGGCAATATTGATCAGCGGATTCTTGCTCGCTCCATCGCCGCGGAGATAGCTCTGCGCAGTGCGGAGTCCGGCGAAGTTATCCGCGAAAATGGAGCCATGAAAAAACTCGCTGCGCAGCTGAATAGCTGACTTTGGAATTTCTGCGTGGGCCATGCCAAATGATTGGCGAGCAAAAAAGGTGCGCCTCAGCCGACGCACCTTTTTCCATTTTTCCGCAGCCCCGCCTTACGAAGCCTTCTGCACCTCGCCGGACCGGCGCTCCGTCTGGCTTTCCTTCCGGCTTCCAGCGCTGCCGACCGCTTCGATGACCGCCTTGCTGAACGCGGGAATATCATCCGGCTTGCGGCTCGAAATAAACTGTCCGTCCGCCGCCACTTCCCTGTCCACCCAGTTCGCGCCCGCGTTCTTCAGGTCGGTCTTGACGGACGGCCACGAGGTGAACGTCTTCCCCTTCACCACGCCGGCTTCCACCAGCGTCCATGGCCCGTGGCAAATGGCCGCCACCGGCCGCCCCGTCGCCACAAAGTCCTTCACAAACTGAACCGCCTTTGGCTCCATTCGCAGATGATCCGGGTTCATCACTCCGCCCGGCAGAACCAGCGCGTCATAGTCCTGGGCCTTCGCCTGATCGAGCGTCCGGTCCACCTTCACCGTGTCGCCCCAGTCCTTTGTCTTCCATCCCCTGATCGTGCCGCTTTTCGGCGCAATCACTTCCGCGGCGGCGCCTGCTTCCTCCAGCGCCTTCTTCGGCTCGGTCAGCTCGACCTGCTCGAATCCATCGGTCGCCAGAATGGCAATCTTCTTTCCTTCGAGGCTCTTGGCCATCGCATCCTCCTCGTTACAGTCTTGTAACAGTTCTCCGCACGTTCTCGATCCATTTCAACTCACTTCTTCTCTTTTGGGACGTGAACCTGGCCCGCGGCGTTGTCCATTGTTCGCTCTGTAACATTCGAAGCCGACAATGGTTTCCGCAACTGCCGTGGCAACCCCGGCCACCCAATCTCAAACGAAAATAAGGGAGAAATGTTCATGTCGAAACGAGGATGGGCCGCGATGCTTGCGGTCGCCGTACTGGGCATGCTGAGCGCCTGCAAATCGTCGAACAACGCCAGCCAGAATGTCGCGCTTTCGGGAGCCGGCAGCACCTTCATCAATCCCGTCATGACGCGCTGGACCGCTGACTACTCCCAGGCGCATCCCAACGTCCAGATCAACTACCAGTCGATTGGTTCCGGCGGCGGCATCCAGCAGGTCAAGGCCGGCACCGTCGACTTTGGCGCGTCCGACGTCGCTCTCAAAGATCAGCAGCTCGCCGCCATGGCGCCTGTCGTCCAGATCCCGGAAACCGCGGGCCCGGTTTGCATCACCTATAACCTTCCCGGCCTCACCCAGCCTCTGAAGCTCTCCGCGGATGCCCTCGCCGGCCTCTTCCTCGGCACCATCAAGACCTGGAAGGACCCGCTGCTGGCGAAGGATAATCCCGGCGTCAAGCTGCCCTCCACGCCCGTCATCATCTCCCACCGCTCCGACGGCAGCGGCACCACCGGCATCTTCACCACCTATCTCTCCGCCATCAGCCCCGACTGGAAGCAGAAGATTGGCGCCGGCACCGCGGTCAGCTGGCCCACCGGCATCGGCGGTAAAGGCAGCGAAGGGGTCACCGGCAACATTCGCAACTCCGCCGGCGCCATCGGCTATGTCGAGCTGACCTACGCCCAGCAGAACAATCTGCCCACCGCTCTGATTGAGAATCAGGCGCAGCAGTTTGTTGCTCCCACCGCTGCCGGTACCACCGCCGATATCGCTGCCTTCGCCGCTCAGCTCGCGCAGGATCCGCGCCAGCCCATTGTCAATCCCCCGGCCACAGCACCCGAGGCTTATCCCATCTCCGGCCTCACCTTCCTCATCATCCCGAAGGACGGACCGGACACAGCCAAGCGCACCGCGCTGAAGCAGTTCATCCAGTACATCATCAGCGACGGACAAGCCGCTGCGGGCGCTCTGAACTACGCACCGCTGCCCGACAGCGTGAAGCAGTACGACCAGCAGCAGCTCCAGCAGCTCACCGCCGCCGGTCAACCCATCAGCTAATCGACAAGGACCGCCGGAAAGTAACGATCGCGGAAAACAGCCCCGAGCAGCAGCGTGGAAACACGCTGCCGCTTGGGGCTTGCCGGTGATCTCCAGCAATCCGCCAGTCGCCTGGCAAAATGTCTATCTGCCTCACCCAGGAAGCGCCTATTCCTCCCGAAGCGCGACCATCGGGTCCACACTGCTGGCTCGCCATGCAGGAATCACCGTGGCAGCGAATGCCACCCCGGCCAACAAGGCGGGCACCGCCAGGAAGGTGACGACATCCGTGGCGCTCAGCCTCGTCGTGATACTTGCTGCCGTTGGCCACTACCTCCATCGTCAGCACGTGGTCGGTGGTAAATCCCGGCGGCGCTCTCTGCAGGCGGATGAAGCTGCGGATCAGTAATCGGGCCCCGATCAGCAGAATCAGCGGGAGAGTGATTTCCGAAATCACCAGCAGCCCCCGCAGACGGTGGCGCTTCATGTACAGGCCGCCGTCCGACTGTCCGCTGCGGCCGCCGGCCTTCAGCGATGAATTTGCATCCAGCCGGATCACCCGCCACGCGGGCGCGAGGCCGAATAGCACACCAGTTGCGAGCGCAAGGCCAAAGGTAAAGGCCAGAACGGCGCCGTTGATGCCGATCTCATCGAGCCGGGGAATATTCCCGGGATTCATGGTGGGTACAGCCCACAGGCGCAGAGGTCTGCGGCTTTGATGCACAGCATGGGTCTGGCTTCGATTGCGGCGTTCACCAGCAAAAAACAGGGGCGCTCCTCCGCGCCCCTGTTTCTGTTCTCGCTCTCGTTGCGTCAGAACCGGAAGGCAAATCCCGTCGACACCAGCGGGAAGAACCGCGCATAGCTTGCGTCCTTCTGCAGCTTCTTCTGCTCCGCGGCCACGTTCGCCTGGGCGTCGGGGTCGCTGGCGATCGACTCGCACCCCTGCATCGCGCTGTCGCATACGCTGCCGCTGAAGTTCAGCACTGTCTTCGGGTCGCCCATGTACGCAAACCCGATATCGAACGGCACGCTCACCCGATGCTCGCCTCGCGGCATCAGGCTGCCCCATCCCACCGTCAGCTTCGGCGCCGCTTTCGGAAAATGCACGCTCCCCGAGCCCGACACCGGGTCGGAAGGATCGCTGATGTAATTTGTCCCGTTGATCGAAAAGCTGCCTCCCGCCGGAATCCGCGCGTTCCCCGTGACCTCATTGCCGTTGTAGACCAGCGCGCCCGGGCTGATGTGGAAGCTCCGCCCCCCGGGAAACCAGTCCACCTCGGTTTCCACCGAGCGGAAGCGCAGGTTCGCCGTGTAGTTCACGCCGCTGGTCGAACCGTCGTTGTTGTAGTTCAAAAAGTTGCTGCCGGCCCGCAGGTTCAGGTGCGATGTGAGCGGTGTGGCCACCTGCACGCCCGCGCCCAGCAGGCCCACCTGAACGCCGATCCCCAGTCCCGACAGGGCGCCGCTGCGGCCCGTGGAAACTGGCGTGACGCCGTTCGCATAGCCGCCCGGTTCAGAAGATGAAAGCAGGGAAGAGCTGGCGGTTTGCTGGGCAAACCCAGCGGGCACAGTCAGCGACAGGAGGGCGATCAGCACAGCGAAGGGAGTACGCAGCATGGGGGAGGGTCTCCGAAAACCAAGGGTATACGAGCAGAGCAACGGGACGACCACCAGCCGCCGGCATCGAACGCCGCCGGGCGCGGAGAAGCCAGAACTCCTCCGAGATCCAGCAACAATGTCGTCAGGGGTGTGGTTACTCTGGATTCAGAGTAGGTTACTTGTGCGCGGCCTGCAATGGTACGACTGTGTTAGTTTGTGGTTCTCCACAACCCAGCCGGTCTCGCATCTGGCATGCGATCCCCGCCAGTCTTCGCAGCCGGTTCTCGATCTCCGGCGGCAAGTTTTTTTCCTGCAGCGCCAGCCCCGATTCCAGCAGGAATCCCGTCACCGCGTTCTTCAGCTCTGCATCCAGTTCTGTAACCGCCGCCACGGCTGCCAGCTGTTGTTCGCGCTGCCTCCGCGCGAGCGCCGCCCGCAACTCGCGCTCCAGCCGGGCGCTCCCCGCCAGAGCAAAATTCATCTGCAGCGGAATCGCCAGCCCCGCGTTCTTCCACAACAGGTCCGCCCCTTCCACATCGGCATCGGCCAGGATCTGGTCGACCAGCACTACCGCGTAGGCCCGCCGGCCCAGCAGCCGCAGCGCCGCCGCCCGACTCCCCGCGATTTCCACCGTCAGCCCAAGATGCGCTGCTACCGTCGCCGCCGTCTCTTCGATGTCCTCCATCGCAGTCACGATCAGCGCCGCCGCCCGCACGGGAAGCAGAATTGCACTCGTGCCCGGAAGATTCATTGCCGCCGCACTCATGGCGTTACCCCGTATTCCTTCAGCTTGCGATACAGCGTGGTCTTGCCGATGTCGAGCAGCCGGGCAGCCAGCAGCTTGTCCCCCTTCACCTGCTCGAGCGTGGTCAGGATCGCCTCCTTCTCCCGCTCCGCCAGAGTCATCACCCGGGGCATCTCCGCGGCACTTTCCTCCACCGCTTTCCGTTTGCCCACTTTGGCGTGCATCCATGCGTCCTGGATCACGGTGGTCATCTCCGCCATTTCAATCACTTCGCTGGATGACTGATTGCATGCCCGGTCAATCGCATTCGACAGCTCCCGCACATTGCCCGGCCACGCGTACTCCACCAGAAACGCCAGGGTCTCGGCGCTCAGCCGGAACGCCCGCCCCATCTCCCGGCTGTTGCGCTCCAGGAAATGCGCCGCCAGCAGCGGAATGTCTTCTTTGCGCTCCCGCATTGGCGGCAGCGTCAGCTTCACCACGTTGAGCCGGTAGTAGAGATCCCGCCGGAATTTCCCCTGCTCGACCATGGCGGTCAGATTCTGATGGGTCGCCGCCAAAATCCGCGCCCGGATCGGCACCGCATGACTCCCGCCCAGCGGCCGCACCTCTTTTTCCTGCAGCGCCCGCAGCAGCTTCGCCTGCAGATCCAGCGGCAGCTCCGCGATCTCGTCCAGAAGCACCGTGCCCCCGCCCGCCGCCACCATCAGTCCGTCGTTCGGGCGATGCGCCCCGGTGAACGCGCCCTTCACGTGCCCGAACAGCTCGCTCTCGATCAGCGTCGGCGCCAGCGATCCGCAGTCGACCGGCACGAAGGGCTTGCCCGCGCCCAGGCCGTTCGAGTGGATCGCCCGCGCCACCAGTTCTTTTCCCGTCCCACTCTCGCCCAGAATCAGCACCGGATGAGCGCTCTGCGCCACCCGCGCCAGAATCCGGAACAGCTTCTCCATCTCCGGGCTCTGCCCCAGCAGGTTGCCCATGCCCTGCGCGCCCCGCAGCCGCTCGCGCAGCCCGCGGCTTGCCGTATCCAGCACCCGATGCCGCCCCAGCCGCTGCAGCGCCGCCCTCAGCTCCTCCGCGGTAAACGGCTTCACGAGATAATCGTTGGCCCCATAGCGCAGCGCATCCACCGCCCGCCGCACCGTCGACGCCGAGGTCATCCACACCACTGCCACGTCCGGCCGCAGCGCCCGTAGTTCCTCCAGCAGCTCCGCGCCCTCGCCGGTTGCGATCGTTTCATCCACCAGAACAATATCTGCGCCCCGCGCCATCAGCAGCGCTCGCGCCCGCCCCGGAAATTCCTCCTCGTGCGCCACCATTCCCGCGCCCCGCACAATCTCCGAGCAGGCACGACGGATCCCCGCATCCGCGTCAGCCACCAGCACGTGCAGCGGAGCGGTTTCCATCGGGAGGGCAGGCGCCAGGAGGGCGTCAATGAGAGGGACTGGTTCCATTTGTTCTTCCCATCCTCGCATCATTCCCTGGAACTCCCGTCATGAACACCGGGTTCCGAAGGTAAGTCCGGCATTACGTTAGTCAGGGGCAGAACCATCTCGATTCGCGTTCCCCGCCGCCCTGCAACCGCCGCCGCCCGCACCGTGCCGCCTGCTTCTTCCACCAGATGGCGCACCAGGCTCAGCCCCAGCCCATGATGCGGCGACAACGGCCACGGCCGTCCATCCCTGTGCGTCGAAAAGCCCGGCTCGAAAACCCGCTCCAGCAACTCTCCTGGAATCCCCGGCCCATCGTCCTCTACCGTCAGGACCACGGTCCGCGCCGGCCCGGCGTCGTCCCACAGATCGGCTGTTCCGCTGGCGGTGTCGTTCTCGTGCAGCGTCCAGAAGAAGCTGCTCCCGTCGCCCCGCTGCACCGTGATCCGCACATGCCCGCCCTGCGGCATCGCATCTGCCGCATTACGTACCAGGTTCACCAGAATCCGCGTCAGGTTTTCTTCGCCCATCCTCAGCGTCCCCCGGCACGGCAGGCAGGCCGTCTCGATCCCGATCCCCGGCCCCGCGATCGCCGACAGCAGTCCGCTCAGGTAGCGCACCGATCCCGGCAGATCCGTGATCGCCGCCTCTACCGCCGCCGGCTGACTGCGCCGCTGCACAGCCATCCCCAGCGTCGCCAGCCGCCGCACTAACCGTTCCGACGCGTCCGCTATCGACCCCACTTCCACCGCAAAGTGCCGATGCGGCTCCGCCAGTACGCCCGGCTCCGCAATCAGGTCCGCGCACAGCCGCAGCCCCGTCACCAGATTCTGCGCATCGTGCGCCATCCCCCGGAGGGTGAGCGCGTCGCCGCCCTTGGCACGCAGGCCCGGCCCTCTCAGCCCGGGTCCGCCCAGGCCGGTTGCGCGCATTTCGGTTTCGCCCAGTCCGGACTTCGGCAAACCTGGCCCCTGCAGGCCGTACGTCTCCCCTCCTGTCGGCGCCGCCGGCAGCGCCAGAAGATCCGGCCTCGGATCGACCTCTGCTCCCACCGTCCGCTCGTCCATTGCTCCGCCTCCTCGTCCTCTCTCCACGTCCGGGAAGGGAAGCTGCCGCGCTCTGGATCGCGTCCGGCTCCCCTTTTTCCCGTTCCCCAACGTTCCAAGTCAGTACACGTCATGTGCCAAATCCGGCCACCATGGCTATCCACTAGATTTGCCTGGACTTCCGCCGTGGCAACTGGCCTTCCCCCCAACCCGCCTGGCCGCTGGCAAATCCCAAAATGGAACGGAACATACCCCTTCGGCCAGCGCAATTCGCGTCTGCTCAGCGACTTCCCGGCAGCTTCCCATTCTGAAACCGCATTCCCGATTCAAAACCCATTTCCCGCTTCGATCCCCGCGCTCCCTCCGAAACCCGCCCGTTACAATGAGCCGATGTCCGAATCCTTTTTCCGCGCCGAAGGCCGCGCCCCCAACGCCATGCGCCCCGTCCGTTTCACGCCCGGCTACGTGCAGGTCGCCGAAGGCTCGATCCTGATCGAAACCGGCCACACCCGCGTCCTGTGCAACGCCACGGTCGAGCAGGGCGTTCCCGCCTGGCTCCGCAACAGTGGGCGCGGCTGGGTCACCGCCGAATACGGTATGCTCCCCCGCGCGACCCTCACCCGCAGCCCGCGCGAGGCCGAACGCGGCAAAATCGGCGGCCGCACCCATGAGATCCAACGCCTGATTGGCCGCTCGCTGCGCGCTGTGGTCGATATGAAAGCCCTTGGCGAACGCACCGTCGTCCTCGACTGCGACGTCCTGCAGGCCGACGGAGGCACCCGCACCGCCGCCATCACCGGAGCCTGCGCCGCCCTCGCCATCGCCTTCAATCGCATGGTCGCCACAGGAGCAATCAAGGCCTCGCCCCTGAACCAGCTCGTCGCGGCCACCAGCGTCGGCATCGTCGAGAAGACCGTCCTCCTCGACCTCGCCTATGAAGAAGACTCCCAGGCCGAAGTCGACAGCAACGTCGTCATGACCGAAGACGGAGGCCTCGTCGAAGTCCAGGCCACCGCCGAGCGCCACGCCTTCCCCCGCGCCCGTCTCCTCGAAATGATGGATTACGCCGAAGCCGGCATCCGCCAGCTCCACGAACTCCAAAGAGCAGCGATCGCAGCAGCAGCAGCGTCCTGAACGCTGAACGCCGAACGCTGAACGCTCGGCTACCCCCTACACCCTACCCCTGCCTTAAATCCACACGTTACTTTAGCCACGTGTCCCACCGTTCTCCCGTACCGGTAAAATTGGGAGGACGCATACTTTCGAAACCCGCAGGAGAGAAACGATGTCCATTACCCTGACTCCCGGAAAACTGGCCGGACTGAAAGCTGTCTCCGACAAGCGCGGCGTCATCGCCGCAGCTGCCATGGATCAGCGCGGATCGCTGAAGAAATCCCTCGCCAAAGAGAAGGGAGTCGCCGAGGTCCCCGACTCCGCCCTCGAAGAATTCAAGGAGCTCGTCACCGAAGTCCTCACGAAGCACGCCTCGGCCATCCTCCTCGATCCCGAGTTCGGCCTCCCCGCCGCCAAGCGCCGCAACGGCAAGGGCCTCCTGCTGGCCTATGAGAAGACCGGCTACGATGCCGCCCTCCCCGGCCGCCTCCCCGACCTGCTCGACCTCTGGAGCGTCCGCCGCCTCAAGGAAGCCGGCGCCGACTGCATCAAGATCCTCCTCTACTACACGCCCTACGAGAAGTCGCACGTCAACGACCACAAGCACGCCTGGGTCGAGCGCATCGCGGACGAGTGCCGCGCCCACGACATCCCCTTCTTCCTCGAGCTGGTCGGCTACGCCGTCCACGGCGAAGACGAGAAGTCCGTCCAGTACGCAAAGCGCAAGCCCGATATCGTCACCGGCTCGATGGAAGAGTTCGGCAAGGAGCGCTACGGCGTCGACGTCCTCAAAGTCGAAGTCCCCATCCAGATGGAGTTCGTCGCCGGCACGAAGTCGTTCAAAGGCGAGCAGGCCTATACCCGCGCCGAAGCCCTCGAGCACTTCCGCCTCTCCGCCTCCTCCACGCACAAGCCGTTTATCTATTTGTCGGCAGGCGTCTCGAACCCGGTCTTCATCGAGACCCTCGAGTTAGCCAACGAGTCAGGCGCCACCTATAACGGAGTCCTCTGCGGACGCGCGACCTGGAAAGACGGCATCGCGGTCTACGCGAAGCAGGGAGCGAAGGCCTTCGAAGAATGGCTGCTCACCAAGGGTGTCGAGAACATCGCCAACGTCAACCAGGCGCTCAAATCGGCGCACTCCTGGCACGACAAAGTCAACATCCCGGCCCTGGTCTAAGTAGGGTCATAAGAAATAGCAGGGAAGAGAAACGCCGGAGCCAAAAGCTCCGGCGTTTTTGTTGAGCAGCGTGCCGTTTTTGCCTTTGTATCAGGGCACGGCATCAGTCGCGCCGCATGCCAACGAGAAAAAACGAATGTCGTCCTGAGCGAAGCGCCGCCACGGAAACATCCTGCGGAAGCCGGGCCAGACGGCGCGCAGTCGAATGGACCCTCGCAGCGAAGCGGAGAGTTCCGGGCGCAAAGCGACCGACCAAAGCTCACTCGTGCAACGCCCGGTGAAAGGGCCAACCTTCAGGAAAATGCCAGGGCTCGGACCGTTGAATCAGGGCACGAGTTCACAGCTTGCGGAAGAATGCCGAAGTTTTGAAGGGGCACCGCTTCAGCTGTGCCGTAACAGGCTGAATAGGAGTCGGGCTTTAGCCCCTGAGGGGCGATTTCTCTTCCATGCAGGACTTTTTCCGCAAGCTGTTCAGTCGTGCCGATAACGACCCGAAAGGACGAGGGCTTTAGCTCTGATCTCATTTTGGAACGAGGTCCCTGACTTCGGTAACGGTTCGTGTCAGGGCACGGCTCCCAGCCGCCGCATTCACCCGAAAGGACGAGGGCTTTAGCTCTGATCTCATTTTGGAACGAGGTCCCTGACTTCGGTAACGGTTCGTGTCAGGGCACGGCTTCCAGCCGTGCCGTAAGCCAGCCAACATAAAGTGGGCTTTAGCCCCTGAGCGCCCGCCATGGCCAAACCGCCGCGCAACGCCTCGCCGGAAAGCATCGCAAGACCCTCCCGCACCTTCTTTGTCACGACAAGCACGTTCATGCGCAAATCCATCCTGCAATCCGACCGCAACGCCACCCTCCTGACCGAAGTCTTCCGCTCCTGTGTCGCAGCAAAACACTTCCGCCTCCACGATTTCGTCATCATGCCCGACCACGTCCACCTTCTCCTCACCGTATCGGGCGAAACAACAGTCGAAAAGGCCATGCAGTTTATCAAAGGAGGATTTTCCTTCCGTCTGAAGCGCGAAACCGGCCACAACGGCGAGGTCTGGCAGCGCGGCTTTTCAGATCACCGCGTGCGCGACAGGGAAAGCTACAAGAGCCACAGGACATACATCGCCATGAACCCAGTCAGGGCCGGATTGGCAAAATCGCCAGAAGACTTTCCATGGTGCCTGACCAATCTGGCCAGACAAAAGGCTGCGCAACCGGAGCGCTCTTAGGTTTGTCTCGTGTCAGGGCACAGCTTCAGCTGTGCCGCATCACTGGAAGATGATGAGGGTTTTAGCCCCTGCGCTTTTATGGTCTCCTTGCCGATATCTACGGACTGGGTGCGCCATGTCCCCCGGTGATTGCCCCCGGGAATCGCGCCCAGCGCGCGCTCTTGCTTTCTGTATCAGGGCACATCGTGTAGCCGGTACCGTCGCTAAGCCTCGTGTCAGGGCACATCGTGTAGCCGGCACCGTCGTCGCTAAGCCTCGTGTCAGGGCACACCGTGTAGCCGGCACCGTCGTCGCTAAGCCTCGTGTCAGGGCACGGCTTTAGCCGTGCCGTATCACTCGAAAATGATGAGGGCTTTAGCCCCTGCGCATCTTTCCCTTGGCGTCCCATGCAAGCCGGGATTGCCTCAGGTGAGCCAGAACAGAAAATCAGCAGGGAAGAGAACGCCGGAGCCAAAAGCTCCGGCGTTTCATATTGCGGGGTCGATTTCGGGGACTAGGTCGAGATTGTGCGCGAGATCCCGGTTATCGGGAGTAATCCAGCGGGGCCCGCGGATCGGCTTCGAGCCCTAGTATGATGTACAGATTGCATTTGCCGGGCTTCAGCGAAAGGTAACCATGCCGATTGCACTCGATCGATTCAACGTGATTGGCCTTCATGGCCGCCGAAACCTCAATGTTGAGATTCGGGAAAACAAGCTTATTCTTGTCGGTGAGAATGGCACTGGTAAGAGTACCTTCGCCACGCTTGTGTATTATTTCTTGACTCGCCAATGGTCGAGAATGCGAACATTTAAGTTCGACGCCCTACAAGCGACCCTCAATGAGCAGGTGATCCTTGTCACCCCGGAAATGATCGAGGCGCATTCCGAACAAGCGGAGCGGATGCACATGGTAAGCAGGCGGTTCCCAATACACTATCGTCACACTTTGAACGGATTAATGCGAGAAAGGGGACTAGACGAACTAATTGAGGATCCTTACCTGCTTGCGAACGCCGCGGATGAGATGGGAATGCCCCTAAGGGTTGCGCGTGAATATCTCGCTTCCGTGTGGAAGGAGGGAGAAGGGGAAAAGAGCGAGCTAAGCAAGGTAAATGAGGTCATTGCCTCCCGTGTAACTGAACAGGTCCTTTTCCTACCCACCTACCGACGGATCGAGCAAGACCTCAAGTCTATATTTCGCGGAATGGAATCAGACATCGCAAAGCTGCGCGAGAAGCTCGCCCTGGGACGCAATTCGTCCAAGTCGATTGAGCTGGTTGAATTTGGAATGGAAGACGTTGTAAAGGCAATCAGCATCCGCATGGATCAGGTAAAAGAAAGCGTCCGGACGGGGCTCAGTAGCCTGACCGGAACATATCTTCGCGATGTGATCAAGGGTGATTTTGCTAACGTGAATGTTGAAAATTTACAAGAGCTAAATAGAGACACCCTGAATTCAATATTTGCCCGAATTGACGAAGAGACATTGCCTTCTTATTACAAGAGGCGCTTGATACAAAAAGTTGAGGAGATAGCAGAGCGTCATACAATTGAGGCAGGAGACGCTGTAGTCGCTCATTTTCTCTTGAAGCTGTTCGAGTTCTATAGGGCGCAACAAGAGAGTGAAAGGGACGTCCGCGAATTTGTCCGCGTGTGTAACGGATATCTCACTGGAAAGGTAATGGTTTACGACAACATTAGTTACAAGATATTCATTTCTCAGAGCGAGATCGCGGCTAGCGAAATCCCTGCTAAAGGGGAAGAGCTAGAGCTCAGGAGTCTTTCGTCGGGCGAAAAGCAGATAGTCTCGCTCTTCTCGCATATCTATCTATCCGACAAGAAGGGAGTTTTCGTAATCATTGACGAACCCGAGCTTTCGCTGTCTGTGCCGTGGCAGCGAAAATTCCTAACGGACATACTCGATACTGGCGTGTGCAATGGCCTGATAGCCGTCACCCACTCCCCATTCATTTGGGAAAATGAGCTAGAGCAGTTTGTTCACTCCCTCAGTGAGTTTGCGAGTCGAAGCGATGTCATTCGTTGATTTCTTGAGGAGCGCACGCCAAGGGCCGACCCCCCTGCTCCACGAGTTCAAAACGAACTACGATCCTCAACGACGCCGTGTGCATGGCTTTGTAGAGGGATATGAGGACCTTGTATTTTACCGGTCTGCGATACAAGAAATTGTTGGGCCTAAATTCCGCATCTATATGTATAGATGCGGCAATAAAAAGGCGGTTTACGAAACGTTTCAAAGATTAACTGCAGACGGTACGACAACGGGCGCGCTCTTCTTTGTCGACAAGGACCTGTCTGACATTCTTGGGGAGACTTGGCCCGTCGACAAAAGCATATTTGTGACGGGAGTCTACTCAATAGAAAACTACTTTGTTTCCAGAGCGACATTCGAGCGTCTTTGCCGGGACTTTATTCGCCTTGGTGATTTCACCTTCGAGTTTGATCCGGTGTTTGCTCATTTCGAAAGTGAGCTTTGTGTTTTCCATAGACTAATGCTAACCGTGATGGCTTGGCTAGCGTCTGCTAAAGGTGCGGGTCTACGTCCAAATTTGAGTAACATCAAGTTAGGCGAGATATTTGCGCTTTCGGATAACGGCTCCGTCAAGGCCTCGAGAGATCGCCTCAGGTACATCGCGAGGGCGGCGGGCGTTGATCCCGCAGCTGTTCCGTTTAGCGAAGTGCGGAAACTTAGGAGACGTTTTGCGCAAACTGATCCCAAGCTGTGTATTCGAGGCCACTTCGAGATGTGGTTCATGATCTCATTCACACTATTCTTTATTCAAAAGCTGGCGACCGTGGCAGAAGAGGTAGGGGGATCTGTCAGCCTGAAAGTTCAAATCAATCAACAAAACCCGGTGGAGACCCTCATCGGGCGAATTCCCACGCCCGCCGCTCTTACCGCGTTCTTGACAAGACACTTCCCCCTACAAGAGGGACTCTTCTAAGCCCAAAAGGGCATCGCGCAGGCAATAAGCTCCGGGAACCTGAGGGCACGACGGGGCGAGCTAGCGGATATCGCAGATGCGGTTCTGTGTGAACGTGAGTGCTCCAGTCGTGGCCTTCAAAACCTGAAAGCTAAAATTTCCTGCCAGCACATATTCTCCCGAACGGTCGGCTGGTGGATAGCAATGGTCGGACCGCGGAAGAGCCGCCCCACAATTCTGCGAACCAGAGCCTGGTCTGAGCCGGACGCAGGACAACGGTAGAAGCCCCGGCCTTCAGGCCGGGGAACAAAAAGCGCGCGCGAGCGCCTTCCTTGCTGCCGCAGGCCCGGCCGTGGAGGCGCCCGCGCCGCAACGGCCCGCCTCCCGCATGACCGAAGTACCGAGACCGCCCTCCCGGCAAAAACCTGTCAAGAGCAACCGCTCCAATCCAAAGTAACAACCCCTGACTTAGAACGACTTACAACCCAACCAACGCCAACAAAGTTGGCAGCCTTACCCCCTCTAACTTGATATCCTATAAATAGAGAGCAAATTCCAAAGAAAAAGGCTGCCACCCGGCCCAACGCGCACTCGATCCCGAGCGAAGAGCAACACCCGACGCCGCCGTTCCTCAAAGAATCGGCGGCTTTCTGCTGCCCTCGTCAGGACCACGGTTGCGGGTTGGACTCCGACAAGGGCGGCCTTTCTCGCTGTCAGGGCCAGCTACAAGCGACCAGTTACCAGCTACCAGCTGCCGGCTTCGCAACCCGCTGCCCCAGGAGAACCCATGCCACGTTACTGCACAGCCATCGATCCCGGTCCCAACGGTCAGCCCGAACGCTGCACCTGCCGCGCCCAACCCGGCCAGCGCTTCTGTTGCGGCCATAACCCCAACCCAACCGCCTACGGCGAGTGCCAATACTTCAACCGCCGCGGCGAACGCTGCCGCGCGATCGCCCTCCGCGGACAGGACCACTGCTTCACCCACAGTCCCCGCAACCGCCGCGCGAGCCACCCACCGATACCCCTCGAACCCCGCACCCGTCGCCAAAAGGCCCAGGCAAGGCTCCTCCTTTTGAGCCACTTGCCACACACTCAAACGGCCCTCCTCGAAGCCGTGCAGACAGAGCGGCTTGCCGCTGCCTCCTGTCCACCCCCCCCGGGGGCATCCTTTGACACATTGACAGGCCATGCCGAACCCATCATGATGGATGCCCCAGCCTCCGGTTTTCGTCAGGCGGGTGTAAGTCCTTTCCGAGGATTCCTGGTTACCACAGCGCACCGGCGCCGGCCGCGATCGCGCAACCAATGGCAATCCACCGTGTTGTTACGGTCAACCTGACCCTTACCGGAGGCCTACCCATGAAGGGCAAAGCTCTGTCTCTGCTCACGCTGCTGATCGCCGCGCCGCTTTCCAGCTACGCCGCCGAACAGCTGATTCCAGCCGGTTCTCTGATCGGATGCACCGTATCGGAACCTAAACTTTCCTCGAAA
This sequence comes from Acidobacteriaceae bacterium, assembly GCA_036267095.1. Taxonomy (GTDB): domain Bacteria; phylum Acidobacteriota; class Terriglobia; order Terriglobales; family Acidobacteriaceae; genus Palsa-343. The sequence goes on along the minus strand of DATAWS010000012.1, from coordinate 104,962 downwards.
ACCACCGCCGTCGGCGATCCCGTTCTCTGCAAAGTCAGCTTCACCGAGCGCTACGGGCGCTCGCAACTGCCCTACGACAGCTACCTCGAAGGCCGCTTCGAAGATTACAGGGATCCCGGCCACTTCGTCGGCAAGGGTTGGATGGAGCTCAAGTTCGATCGCATGATCATCGAGCCCGACACCGTCATCCCGTTCAACGCCAAAGTCGTCGACGTCCCTGGCTATAACGTCGACCGGTACGGCCGCATCCTCGGCAAAGGTCACGCCGTTCGCGACACCGTCACCTGGATGATTCCCATCCTCTGGCCCATCGACCTCATCAACCTGCCGCGCCGCGGCCCGCGCCCCACGCTCCGGGAAGAAACGCGCCTCACCCTTAAGGTCATGGACGACCTCGCCATCCCCATGATCGACCAGCAACCGCTCCAGCAGGAGCCCTCCGGCCTGTATAAGCGGCCCAGCGCCTACGAGGAACAGCCACCGCCGCCACCGCCGCCCGCTCCGGTTGCGGACTACGCACCGCCGCCGCAGCCCACCTATGTCGCTCCACCTCCGCAGCCCGTCTACGTGGCGCCTCCACCGGCGTATTACTACCCGCCGCGTCCCATGATCGCCATGGTGCCGCGCAGCGTCATCGTCTACCGCAACGGCTACGCCTATCGGGTAGTCATTCCCTGACCATCCATTGCAGAAGGACAAAAAGCGCCGGATCCATTCCGGCGTTTTTTCTTGCCCGATCGCCGCCCAGATGGCTGCATCCCACCCGCTCCATTGCTTGCAACTCCATGAACTTCTCGCAATCTGCCTCTGTCCCCGAGTGAAAACCGCGTCTCACCCCATGGTTGAATCAGGAACTCATTGCCTTTCCCTTTCCCCGAGGTTTCGTGATCCGTACGCTTCTGTCTCTCCAGCCGTTTGCCGTCCACCGCCGGTTCCTCTCGCTCGCCCTCGTTCTCCTCGCCGGTGCCCCTGTCCTCGTGGCAGAAGCCCTGCCGCCCGTCGCGCCGCAACCCTCATCGTCCTCGGTCCCGGACGCATCGCTCCCCGACGCTCCCGCGCCCCAGGTCTCCGATCGCAGCGCTGTCACCATCCGCAACACGCCCGTCCACGTCCTCAAAGATCTGGGAGCCGTCGCCACCAGCCCCGTCCGCATTCGGACCCACGACCTCATCTGGCTTGCCCCGCTGGCCGGAGCCGAGGCCGCCGCCATCGCCACCGACGACTACACCATGACCCACGTGGTCTCGCACAATCCCGGCTTCAACAACGCCAACGTCAACGCCTCCAACATCATCATTGGCGGATTCATCGCGACTCCCGTCGTCCTCTACGGCTACGGCCATTTTGAAGACAGCGCCCACGCCCGCGAGTCGGGCGTCCTCAGCGGCGAAGCCATGATCGACAGCATCGTCGCCGAGCAGGCGCTCAAGCTCATCTTCTGGCGCGAACGTCCCGGCACCGACGGCGGACGAGGCCGCTTCTTCCAGGGCAGCAGCGGCGTCGATACCTCATTCCCGTCCTCGCACAGCATGGTGGCCTTCTCCGCTGCGGCCGTCATCGCCAACGAATATCCCAAACCCTGGGTGGAAACCACCGCCTACAGTATCGCGACCGGCGTCTGCCTCACCCGCGTCATGGGACAGCAGCATTTTCCCGGCGACGTTCTCGCCGGAGCCGCCGCCGGATGGCTCATCGGCCACTACGTCTTCCGCGCCCATCACCACCCCGCCGTTCAATAATCCGCCGTTTCAAAAAATTCTCGCCAGGGATGTCAATTCGCAGTTCCCTCCATCGTCATGAGAGTGAGGCGGCCTGCCGCCTACAATTCCATAACGGGAGAATCACCATGCAATATTTGTTGACGCTCTATGCCGACGACTCGACCTGGGACAAGATGACACCGGAGCAACAGCAGCAGGGAATCGCCGCCTACGCCGCCTACACCGAAGCGCTCAAATCCGCCGGAGCCCTCGTTGGCTCCAACCGCCTGCGTCCAGCCGCAACCGCGACCACCGTGCGCACCACCAACGGCAAGACCCAGGTCCTCGACGGCCCCTTCGCGGAATCGAAGGAGCAAATGGGCGGCTACTTTCTCATCGATGCGCCCGACCTCGATGCCGCGATGAAGTGGGCGGGCCGCTGCCCCGGCTCGCAGCATGGCATCGTGGAAGTGCGCGCCATCTGGACCATGTAACAGTCACACGCACATGAGGGCGGAGCTGAAGCGAAAGCACCGGCAGCTCCGCCCATCTTCGATCCGGGCTCAGCGATGAACAGGGAAGAGAATCGAGACATCCACCAGGTCGTGGAATCCGTGGCTCTCCGCAGCCGTGGCAAACTCGTGGCCTATCTCGCAGCCCGCTTCGGAGACGTGGCCGCCGCCGAAGATGCCCTCTCCGAAGCCTTCGCCGCGGCACTCGTCGCGTGGCCGCAGACCGGCAGCCCGGCCAACCCCGAAGCCTGGCTTCTGACCGCAGCGCGCCGCAAGCGCATCGATCAACTGCGCGGGACCCGCGAAATAACCGCGAGCGAAGAACTGGAAGCGCTGGCCGGCGCCGAAACTGCAGTTGAAGACCCCGAACTTCCCGACCGCCGCCTGGCGCTCCTCTTCGCCTGCACCCATCCTGCCATCGATCCGGCGATTCGCGCGCCCCTCATGCTGCAGGTCGTCCTCGGACTCGAGGCCTCGCAAATCGCCTCCGCCTTTCTCATCTCGCCGGCCGCGATGGCGCAGCGCCTGGTCCGCGCCAAAACAAAAATTCGCGACGCCGGAATCCCTTTCACCATTCCGGATCGCAGCGAGCTCGCCGACCGCGTCGAAGCGGTCCTCGACTCCATCTACGCCTGCTTCTCCGAAGGCTGGCCCGACCCCGCCGCAACGGACGCATCCCGCCGCGAACTGGCCGGTGAAGCCATCTTCCTCGGTCGCCTCCTCGTCGAGCTGCTCCCCGACGATCCCGAAGCTTCCGGCCTGCTCGCCCTGATGTTGTATTCGGAATCCCGCCGCCGCGCGCGCCGCTCCGCCGACGGCAAATTCGCGCCTCTCGCCCGCCAGGACACAACGCTGTGGGACACGGCCATGATCCGCGAAGCCGAAGCCGCTCTCCGCCACGCGAGCCGAGCAGGACGCATCGGCCGCTATCAGCTCGAAGCTGCCATTCAGTCCGCCCACCTAGAGGGAGTCCGCAGCGGCACGCCGCCCTGGGCTGAGATCGCCCGCCTTTACGACGCCCTCGTGCACCTCACCGGATCGCCCGTTGCGTCGATCAACCGCGCCATCGCCATCGCAGAGGCAGAGGGCCCCGCCGCCGGGTTGGCCGTTCTCGAAGACGTCAGCAAAGACCCACGCATCGAGTCCTACCAGCCCTACTGGGCCGTCCGCGCGAATCTGCTCGCCCGCACCAGGTCAACCACGGCAGCGCGTCACGCGTACCAGATCGCTATTGGACTGGAAAGCGATCCGGCCGTTCGCGAATACCTGCAGCAGCAGTGCGAAGGTCTCCCGGAGTAAGTGGAAAAAGAAGAGGCGTCCCAAAAGGAACGCCTCTTCGAATCGCTACACCCTACACCCTATCCCCTACACCCTGCCTTTATCACTTCACCCGCACTTTGGGCTCCACTGACATGCCTGGCCGCAGCAGGTGATCCTTGTTCTCTTCCGGCTTGGTCAGGTCGATGCGCACCGGGATACGCTGCACTACCTTCACGTAATTGCCCGTAGCATTTTCCGGAGGGAACAGGCTCAGCATCGATCCCGTTGCGCCGCCGATCTGCGTTACCTTGCCGTCGTAATCACGCCCATACGCATCCACGTGGATCGTCGCCCCCTGGCCGACCCTCATGCTCTCCAGCTGCGTCTCTTTGAAATTTGCCGTGATCCAGACGTTATCCAGCGATACCAGCGTCATCAGCGCCTGCCCAACTCCTACGTTCTGTCCCGGCTGCACGCTCTTCGTCGTCACGATCCCCGACGTCGGCGCCTTGATCTGACAGTATTCGAGGTTCAGCTTCGCCTGCGCCAGCTGCGCCTGCGCCTGATCCACCTGCGCGGCGGCCTGATCCGCCTTCGCCTTCTGGATCTCCACCTGCTGCGGCGCCGTTTTGGCGTAGTTCAGCGATTGCTCCGCCTGGGTCACGCGGTCGCGCGCGATCCGGACCGCATCCCGCCCCGCGACGACATCGGCCTCGGCTTCGTCCACCGCGGCCTGATCGGCATCGGCTGTCGCCACGGCAGCATCGTACTGCTGCTTCGAGATGATGTCTTTCTGCACCAGCGGCGTGTAGCGCTGCACGTCCAGCTTCGCCTTCACGGAATTCGCCTGCGCCGCGATCACCCGCGCTTCGGCCGCCTTCAGCTGGTTCTCTGCCTGCGTCACCGCCGAGCCCGCGCTGGCGACATCCACATTGGCGTTCTGCAGCGTGCTGCCGGTGTTGATATGGATGACCGGGACATTGACCCGCGCCGCTTCATAGCTCGCTTCCGCCGCTTCCAGGTTCGCTTCCGCCTGATGCAGCGCCGTCTCGAAGTCGGCGGGATCGATCTCCACCAGCATCGTGCCCTGATCGACGTACTGGTTCTGATCCACGTCCACCCGCGCTACATGCCCCTGAATCCGCGAGCTGATCTGCACCAGGTTGCCGTCCACCGACGCGTCATCGGTATCTTCGTAAAACGTCGAATGCCACCAGAAGAGCGCCCCTCCCACCACCAGCACCGCCACGACGCCGATAATGATGAAACGTCGCCGCGACCGTCCTGCCGGACGCTCCGTCCGCTCCTCGGTTGCTGTCGTTTGCTCGGTCTGCTCCGCCACGCTTACTTTCCTCCGATGTAATCCTTGTAGTTCGTCGTCGCCACGCCCAACGCGCGCGCCAGCGACAATTTCGCGATGTTGTGCCGGTACAAAGCCGCCACATACTGCTGGTCTGCCTGCGCCATCGCCTGCTGCGCCTGCGAAACGGCCAGGTTATCCGAAACACCGGCCTTGTATCGCTGCTGCGCCTCGCTCAATGCTTCCTTCGCCAGGTCGACGTTGCTGCTTGCCACATCGACCAGCTTCTCCGCGGCCTGAATGTCCAGGATGCTGTCCCGCACATCCGCCGCAATCTGTCCGCGCAGATCGCTCAGCTTCGCCCGCGTTTCGTCCAGCTGCGCCTGCGCCATCTTCGCATCTCCGCGCAGTTTGCCCTCTTCGAAGATCGGAACGTCCAGCGATCCGGTCGCGTCGCCGGTTCCATGCGAGCTCGCGGGGTTGATGCCGATGTCTCCATAATCGCCCGAGAAGCTGATCGTCGGCAGCCGCTCATCCGTCGCCGCTTTGCGCGCATTCTCTGCCGCCGCCACCGTCTGCGCCATCGCCTTCAGATCGGGTCGCGTCGCCAGCGCCTGCTGCACCGCCGTGTCCGCGTCCAGATGATCGAAAGGCGCATAGGGTTCCTGGTCGCTCAGTTCGAACTGCTGTTCCAGCGGCAGCCCGATTGCCCGCGCCAGCGCGATCTTGTCCTTCGCGTAGGCATTCTGTGCCGCGATCAGATACTGCTGCTGCGTCTGGTAATCCACCCGCGCCCGCAACTCGTCCAGCAGAGGAGCAGTCCCCGCCTGATGATTGGCCTCTGCCTGGTCCAGCGACACCTTCGATGTATCCACCTGCGCCTGCGTCGACTGGATCAGTGCGTTGTCTGAGATCACCGTCAGATACGCATTCCCCACCGTCAGCACCACTAGGTCCCGCGCATCCTGCGCCGATAACGTCGCCGCCTGGAAATTGTGCTTCTGCGCCAGGTAATTCTGCAGAGACGACAAATTCAGCAGCGACCAGTTCAGGGATCCGCGAATATCCGTATACCCATACGGCCCGATAATCGACGGAAACCCCGGAATCCGCAGGCCCTCCGCCTGCAGATCGGTCTCCTGCACCGCCTCTTTGATGGAACCGCTCACCGTGGGCAACAGCGACTGCAATTCCTCCAGCCGCGCGCCATGCGCCGACTGCACATTCTGCGTCGTGAGCAGGAGGCCGAGATTGAATCGCAGCCCCCGCTGGATCGCATCCTGCAGTGACAACGGCAGGACCCCGGGCACCACCTTGCCCGAACTCACGCTGCCCTGGTACGTCGTCGTATCGATTGCCGGCTGCGGAATCTGGATAGGAGAAGCCGGCACAGACACCGAGCTGCCGCCCGGCGCTCCCTGCGCAGCGGCACCTGCGCACAGTAGCGCGCCCACCGCCATCGTGGCGGCAATCCGCTGCAGGCACAAAAATCGTGGTTGGGTTGCTACGGCCTCCGGCACAAACGCGAGCCTTTCGTCACAATCCTTGCGGAAAAACAACGTCCTCATACGGTTACGTGCTTTGGATGCACTCCGCTGAGCAAAAAATTCAAAAGAATCTCTGAGATAAGAGTAGTCGAACCGCCGCCTCGGCGTCTTCAGGAATTGCGCAAAAAGTAACTTTAGCCGCTCGCGGCAACCCTGCAGTTCCCGACCTGCGCGGTCCGCTTTCCATGCTCCCTGCGCCCCCCGGGGTGAAGCGCTCTTTGAACAGGAAGAGCGCCGTCAACCGGCCGAAGGCCGCACAATAACCATCCTTACGCCTGCACCGCCGGAACCGAATGCACCAGCGCCGACGCCAGCGAGCACAGCGCTTGCCGGAACAGGCTCCCCACCGCCTCCGGCGTCCACACCGAAGGCCGCGCATACCGGTTAATCGCCAGCGCCGTGTCGGCATTGGTCTGCCCCAGCACCGCCCGCTGCACGAAAACCGCGCGCTGCGCCTGCGAAAGCCGGTTCAGCCACTCCCGCAGCGGCCCGCGCCCCGCATCGGCGACCAGATGCGACAGGTCCGCTCCGGAAAGCGCCTCCCCGCCGTCGTCCTCAATACATCCCGACCCCGCTTCGGCCGCCGGTACCTCGGCAAACGACGCCGGATCCTGCCGGTGCATGATCTCCAGCGCCCCTTCAATCACGCGCTCCCGCACCAGCCCCTTCGCCGCGCACGGATCGGCGCACGGATCCACATCCACCGCCGCGACCGACGTCTCGATCAGACGCTCCGCTTCCGTTTCGCTGCCCAGCATCAGCGCGGCAAACCGGTACATCTCCAGTGCCGCGTTTTCCGTTTTCAGAACAATGTCGCCACTACACGGACCCTCCGCCATCGCTGCACCTCCCAAAGAAACTGCTGATTCTATCCTCGCCGAGCCTGCCTTGGCCGTCAAATTTGACCAAATCCCAAAAAAATTCAGCGTCTTTTCGCGAACCCTTCATCGTTTGCAGGATCAGCATCCACTATCACCGTTCAGGTAAACTTCTTTCTGCGACGCCAAATCCCATGCCCGCCGGTCCAATCCGGAAACCCGCTCCCCGCGCCCAGAGCCTCTTCCTGAGCCGCGATGAATCCTGGCTGAGCTTCAATCGCCGCGTTCTCGAAGAAGCCCAGGACCCCGCCAACCCCCTGCTCGAGCGCGTCAAGTTCCTCGCCATCACCGCCTCCAATCTCGACGAGTTCTTCGAGATCCGCATCGCCGGCGTCCTGCAGCGAATTGAAGACGGCTACAACGACGCCTCACCCGACGGCGCCACCCTCCGCGAATCCCTTCAGGCCATGAAGGACGAGACCCACTCCTTCGTCACCGCCCAGTACCAGTGCTGGAATCAGGATCTCCTCCCCGCCATGCGCAAAGAGGGCATCCGCGTCCTCTCCTGGGACGAGCTCAGCGACGAACCCCGCCAGTACGTTACCGACTTCTATCAGCGCGAAGTGGACCCGCTCCTCACCCCCATCACTATCGATCCGGCCCACCCCTTCCCGCGCGTCCTCAACAAGGCCATGTGCCTCGCGCTCCTGTTGCGCCGCAAGCGCCGCGGCACCGTCGGACCCGTCCTCGGGGTCCTCACTGTCCCCCGCGCGCTTCCGCGCCTGGTCCGTCTGCCCGCCTCCGATGGCCATGAGGACTTCATCTTTCTCCACCAGCTCATCGAGCGCAACGCCGGCGGCATGTATCGCGGCTACGAAATCCTCTCCCGCGCCGCCTTTCGCGTCACCCGCAACAGCAATCTCTACTTCCAGGAAGAAGAGTCCCGCTCGCTGCTCGAAACCGTCCGCGCCGAGCTTCACAACCGCCGCAAAGGCGACGCCGTCCGCCTTGAAATCGAAAGCTCCGCCGATCCCGAGATCGTCGACCGCCTCCGCACCAACTTCGAGCTCGAAGAGTCCCTCGTCTACCACACGGACGGCCCGGTGAACCTCTCCCGCGTCATGACGCTCTATGGCTCCTCGTCTCGCCCGAACCTCAAGTTCCAGCCCTTCGTCCCGCGCGAGCTCCGCCTCAATCGCAAGTCGAATAACTTATTCGACGAGATCCGCCACCGCGACATCCTCCTTCACCATCCCTACGACTCCTACGACGGCGTCGTCGGCTTCATCGAAGCGGCCGCCCAGGACCCCGCCGTCGTCTCGATGAAGCAGACCCTCTACCGCACCAGCGCCGACTCGCCTATCTTCCAGGCGCTCACCGAAGCCGCGCAGTCCAAGGAAGTCACCGCCGTCGTCGAGCTCACCGCCCGCTTCGACGAAGCCTCCAACATTCGCTGGGCGCGCAACCTCGAAGACGCCGGCGTCCAGGTCTTCCACGGCATCGTCGGCCTCAAGACCCATTGCAAGCTCGCGCTCGTCGTCCGCCGGGACCCCGATGGCGCCATGCGCCGTTACGCCCATCTCGGCACCGGCAATTACAACCCTGACACCGCGCGCTTCTACACCGACATCTCGCTCCTCACGGCCGACCCCGAGATCACCGCCGCCGTCCACAGCGTCTTCAACTACCTCACCGCCCACTCCGAGTCTGACGACTACCGCCCGCTCCTCGTGGCCCCGCTCACCCTCGCCGAAAGCTTCATCCGCCTCATCCATCGCGAGCAGGAGCACGCCGCTGCCGGCCGTCCTGCCCGCATCATCGCCAAGATGAACTCGCTCCTTGAGCAGAGCGTCGTCGAAGCGCTCTATTCCGCGGCTCACACCGGCGTCGAAATCGACCTCATCGTCCGCGGCATCTGCTCCCTCCGCCCCGGCCTCAAAAACCTGAGCGAGCGCATCCGCGTCCGCTCCGTCGTCGGACGCTTCCTCGAGCACAGCCGCATTTTTTACTTCCTCAACGGCGGCGACGAGGAGTTCTATTGCGGCTCCGCCGACTGGATGCCCCGCAACCTCTTCGAGCGCTGCGAAGTCATCTTTCCCATCCGTGATCCGCAGATCAAAACCCGCATCCGCGATGAAATCATCGCTGCCTATCTGGCCGACACCGTCAAAGCCCGCGCGCTCCAGTCCGACGGCACCTACGTCCGGCTCCGCGACGCCGGGCCCACTTTCAGCGCCCAGGACTTCCTCATCCGGTTAGCCGAAGGCAAAGCCGACATCGCCGACATCCCCAAACCCGCTCCGGCCGCCGAACCCAGGAAGTCCAAACCCCGCCAACCCCGCAGCCGCCCCACCAGCGCCGCCGCCGACTGATCCCTGGGCCGGGCATTACAGTGATGCATAATGTCTTCAGGGAGCGAAGCCGGTCATGGACTACCGCACAATCATCACGATTGAGCCCGGAAAAATGGGAGGCAAGCCGTGCATTCGCGGGATGAGGATCACGGTCTATGACGTCCTCGATTACCTCGCTTTGGGCATGACCGAGCAGGAAATTCTCCGCGACTTCCCCTACCTCACCAGCGAAGACATTCGTGCCTGCCTCGCCTTCGCAGCCGACCGGGAACGCCGCCTCACCAGCCTCTCCGCCTGATGTTCCTCCTGGATCAGAATCTCTCGCCCAGGCTTGCGCATTCTCTTCAGGACTGCTTCCCGAAACTGCGTTCACGTTCAGGATGTCGGACTTGCCGAGGCCGCGGACGATGCAGTCTGGAACTATGCGGTAGAACGTGACCTCGTGATCGTCAAGAAAGACGCGGATTTCCGCCAGCGCAGCTTTCTCGAAGGCCATCCACCCAGGATCATCTGGATAGCCCTCGGGAATTGCTCAACTGCAGCGATTGAGAACCTTCTAAGAAGTCGCCAGGAAAACATCCAGGCGTTCCTCTCGGACGAACAAAGTTCATTCCTCAGCCTCTCCTGACGGAGAGGCTGCCTTCGCTGGTCCCCGGCCACAGGCTGCCTCCTCAGAACCACCGCTTAAAGTACGGATAAGCCAGGAATGTCCCCGTGTGATACGTAGCCTGTGTCCACGGCACCTCCAGCAGGAACGTAGCAAACGGCCCGCACCCTTTGAAGTCCACCGCGAACTGCGCTGTCGCCGTCCCGCTCGTCGGAATATCCCCCAGCGAAACCGGCAAACTCCCGCCCGGCGCCGTCACTACCGGACTGCACTTCAGCCCCGTCACCTGTCGCAGCGTGAACCCGGTAATCTCCGTCGTATACGACGGACCCACGTCGCCATTGGTCGCCGTGATCGTCCAGGTCTGCGCCGTCTTCGGCCCGTTCGTGCTCGTTAGCGCGAACTTCAGCCCGTATCCCGGAATGTTGTTGCCGTCCGCGTTCACGATGCCCCAGTACGCCGGCTTCGCCTGCAGTCCCATGTCGAACGGCAGCGGATAATCCGTCCGCGCGACAGGGAAGCCGTCCAGCCATGTGTCGTCGTCCGCCATCCCCCAGAACGTCACGCCCGTCAGGTTGTGCCGCTCCGCCCGGAACAGGTTGAAGTACTGGTTATACAGCCAGCCCTGTTCGTCCAGCACCGCGGGCGGAATATTATTCCCGTAATTCGACGTGTCATCGCCGGCGTTGTACACACTCTCGTCCAGCTCCGTCACCTGCTGCTCGATCCCCGGCAGCTCCCGCGCGACCGTTTCGATCGAATTCTGCATCATCGCAATCGACGGGTAGTTGATGCTGTTGTGCATCTCGTGCCCGATCCCGTCAATCGGCACGCCCCGTGCCCGCATCCCCTTCACCACGGTGATCAAACATGCCAGCTTCGTCGGATCGTTCAGGCTGTAATCGTTCAGGAACAGCTTCGTCCCCGCAGGCGCATACTGCCGCGCCGCTCTGAACGCGATGTCGATGTAACTCGCGCCCAGCACGTTATAGAACGGCCCGTGCTCCAGGCAATCCGATTGCGTAGGATCGATCGGCTCGTTCACCACGTCCCACGCGTACACCTCCGTCCCAAAGTGCTGCACTTCCGCCTGAATATGCTCCTGGATATTCTGGGTCACCGTCGCCTGGTTTGCGGCCGAGTTGGTCCCGTCTCCGATGGAATACGCCGGCGTCTCCGCGTCCGTGGCCCACACCAGGTTCTGCCCGCGGATCTTCATGTTGTGGCACACCGCCTCGCCAGCTTCCTCGTCGGCCACCTGGAACGTATAGTCCTGGAAATTCGGTTCCGTGTAACTCCACTTAAAGTCGTTCCCGGAAGTGATGCTGTTGAAGTGCATGGTCAGCAGCTGCTCATGCGGTCCCGACAAGTCTGTCGTATCGATCTCCGCTCCCACGGGGAAGAACTGCGAAAACGTCTTGTAGATCGAGGGAATATTGGTCTGGATCGTCGGCGGAGCCACATACGTCAGTTGGAAGTCGTCGATGAGGAAGCTGGTCAGATCGTTCCCTGAAGAGGGCACCGTCTGCAGATACAAAGACGCCTCTCCCGTCGCGTACTGGCTTCCCATTGTGTAGTTATTCACTACAATCTGGTGCCATTTTCCATCGTCGGGAATTGTAATGCCAGGGTAGCTCGTGATGCTCGGGTAACTCGTTGTCCCCTGGTATGTGACCTGCAGGCTCATGTTGATCACGTGCGAGCTCGCATCCACCGGCTGCATCATCACGTACACGCTCAGGTTGTAAACCGACCCGGTGTACATCTTGTTGCTCACGCTGATCTCAGGCCCGTCGTAGTTCGCCGTCCGCCCCGTGATCTCCAGCGCATTCGCGTCATTGTTCGGATCGGGTGTCGGCGACGAGACCACCGCCAGCGTGCTCCCCGCGCGCGCGGTCCATCCGTCCGCCGATCCGTCCGCAAACGTTGTCGTAATTCCGGAATTGTCCTGCTCGCTCGGGGACAGCGGCGCCGGAGCCAGTTCCCCGATCGCCACATCGCTGATGTAGAACGAATCCGTAGCGCTGCTTGACTGGAAATACAGCACCAGGCTCGACGGCGCTCCGGGCAGATCGCTGAATGTAAACGTCCCCTGCACCTTCGTCCAGGCGGTATTCGACAGTGGTCCTGAAGTGGCAATATTCGCGTACGCTCCCGACGTCGCGCAGTTCGCCGTCTTCGTGGACATCGTCACCGTCGGCCCGCTTGAGTCCGGATTCTGCAGCATCACGTAAGCCGAAATTTGATACGTCGCCCCCGCCGCCACACCGCTGACGCCCAACAGGTTCAGGCTCGGTCCCTCATAACCGGAGGTCCGGCCCGTTGTCAGCAGCGCATTCGAATCGCCTACCGGATCGACCGGCGAAGGCATCACGCTCTGGAGCGTCACGTTGCCAAAAGGAGCCCACCCATCCACCCCGCCGTCTTTCCAGGTGTAACTCGCAATCGGCGTACCGCCCGGCGGCGGAGCCGTCTCCGTAATCACCACATCCGCCAGATAGAAAGACTGCTGCGTCGTCGGGCCGACTAACTGTGCGTATAGCGTCAATCCGCTCTCCGTGGGGCTCACCGTGTAACTCCCGCCAATTTGCGCCCATCCCGAGTCGTTCACCGCGTCCTCATAACCGCCGACGGTCGTGTAACACGTCCCGCCCCCGCTCGCGCAGGCCGTCGCGTCCGTCGACCTGATCGTAAAGTTGGCATTCGTCGCCGTCTCGCCCGCAAGCAGCCGCACATAGCCGGTAATCGTGTACGTTGCCCCCGCCTGGAGCACCGTCGTCAGATTGATCGACGGACCTCCCGCTCCGCTTGCGTTCGTCGCCGTCAGCAAACTGTAAGCCGACCCGCCGTAAGTCTCTGCGTTGCTCGCCGCCGGCGTGCTGGCTCCATTGAACGAGCTCCATCCATCCGCTGTCCCGTCGTTGAACGTGTAGGTTTGCACCACCTGCGCGTGCAGCAAACCGCCGCCCAACAGCAGGAGAGCCAGCAGCGCCGGCAACACGGCGGAGATGGGTTTGCGCACAAGTCCTTTTGGCCACACATCGACGGCACAGAACATGGAAGTCCCCCTTAGCGTCCGGATTGTCTCCGTAAATACGGCCTGATCTGGATAAGGCCAGCAAAGCTAATGAGTAATTCGATTTACTCAGGCGCGACGGAATATAGTCACGCGGCACAATGCCTGTCAAGATCATCCTGTGGATCGTGCCGTGAGATGAAAAGGCCGAGCATGGAACTGTCGGGATGCATCGGGCTTCCGACAACCAACGCACCCTTCATTTCTGTCAATCCTTACGAAGGTAACGTTCGCTCGCAACCCGCATCCCTTCAACACAGATGAGCCGTGAAAGGGCAAACAAAGTTGGCAGGAGTTAGCGGCAGAGTTGGTATTCTATAAGTAGACCGGAAATTCAAAAGGGCTGCCAATCCCGGCAGCCTTTCTACATAGCGGAAAGGAGGAAGAGAATGCGCGGTTCATCGCAGGACAACACGACTGCTGCACTCGCTGACCCGCCGCAAACGCCCCGGTTTTCCCGAAAGAAAGGGATAACCGAGGTAATACCTTTTGTAACTGCCCGGGAATCAAATCACTGGGAAGACCTATGGAACCAGGGGTATCGGAGTCGCGACCTTCCGGTCAGCGAGTGCTGTCTTCGCCCACTTTGAGCACCGCCAAAAACGCCTCCTGCGGAATGTCCACTTTGCCGATCCGCTTCATGCGCTTCTTGCCCTCTTTCTGTTTCTCGAGGAGCTTCCGCTTGCGCGAAATGTCGCCGCCATAACATTTGGCAATGACATTTTTCCGCAGCGCTGAAACCGTCTCGCGCGCGATAACCTTCGCGCCGATCGCCGCCTGAATTGCCACTTCGAACTGCTGACGAGGAATCAGCTCGCGCATCTTCGAAACCAGCGCTCGTCCGCGATCGTAAGCAAAGTCGCGATGCACAATGATCGAAAGTGCATCGACCGGTTCGCCCGAAACGAGAATGTCCATCTTCACCATCGGCGATTCCCACGTTCCGGAAAGATGGTAATCGAGCGAAGCATAACCGCGAGAAACCGATTTCAACCGATCGTAAAAGTCGAGCACGATCTCGTTCAGCGGCAATTCGTAAGTCAGCATCACACGCGTCGCCGAAACATACTCGAAGTTCTTCTGCCGCCCGCGCTTTTCCTCGACCAGCTTCAGAATTCCTCCGACGTATTCATCATTCGTCAATATCGTCGCAGTAATCATCGGCTCTTCGATCTTGAGAATCTCGCTCTGTTCCGGCCAGCGCGAAGGATTGTCGACTTCAATCGTCGATCCATCGGTCAGATGAATCTTGTACCGAACGCTCGGAGCAGTCGTAATCAGGTCAAGATTGAATTCGCGCTCCAGACGTTCCTGGATGATTTCCATGTGCAGCAAACCAAGAAAGCCGCAGCGAAAACCAAAACCAAGTGCAACCGAGCTCTCCGGCTCGAAAAAGAACGAAGAGTCGTTCAGCTTCAGCTTTTCCAGCGCGTCCCGCAAAAGAGTGTGTTCATGCGAATCTACTGTGTAAATGCCGGCAAAAACCATCGGCTTGATTTCTTCAAAACCAGGTAAAGCCGCGCTTGCCGGCCGAGCGTCTTCGGTGATCGTGTCGCCAACGCGAGTGTCCGCGACGTTCTTGATCGTAGCGACAAAGAATCCCACTTCGCCCGCAGAAAGCTCCTCGATCTCGACCGGCTTCGGCGTCAACACACCCATCGACTCGACATCGAAGACCTTGCCGTTCCACATGAGCCGAATCTTCATTCCCTTGCGCATCCGTCCGTTGATGACGCGCGCCAGAACGATGACACCGCGATACGGATCGAACCACGAGTCGAAGATCAGCGCCTGCAGCGGCGCCTCCGCATCGCCTTTCGGAGGAGGCAAGCGATGCACGATCGCTTCGAGAATGTCGGGAACGCCCTGACCGGTTTTGGCGCTGACCGGAATCGCACCGCTCGCGTCCAGACCCACCGTCTGCTCGATCATTTCCTTTGTTCGCGGAATGTCCGCGCTCGGCAGATCGATTTTGTTGATTACCGGAATGATCTCGAGCCCATGATTGATCGCCAGATAAGCGTTCGCCAGCGTCTGTGCTTCCACGCCCTGCGAAGCATCGACGACCAGCAGCGCGCCTTCGCACGAAGCCAGCGACCGCGAGACTTCGTAACTGAAGTCAACGTGTCCAGGCGTGTCAATCAGGTTGAGCTGGTAAAGCTGGCCATCTTTCGCCGGATAGTTCATTCGGACCGAATGGGCCTTGATCGTGATGCCCCGCTCGCGCTCCAGATCCATCGCGTCCAGGACCTGCGCCTGCATCTCACGCGCTGTCAGAGCACCCGTCAACTCGAGCAGGCGGTCCGAGAGCGTGGATTTCCCGTGGTCGATGTGCGCGATGATCGCGAAATTGCGTATGTGTTTGTTGTCCATGCGAACCCGGGGTCCCCGGCGAGCTGCTTTCCTCGCAGGGGTGGTGAAGTCACCCCTGCGCGCAAAACGGCGCGCAGGGGACTCCGGAGAAAACGCCGCGCGATGCCGAGTAGCTTGCGGATACGAGAAGTTCGCCGGAAACCTCAGTTTATCATCGGCAATCGCCGCGTTCGGGCCCTACAATAAGAGACATTCGGCTGATGACGATTGCAGTGAAGAGAGTTCTGCTCGCAGGCGCGCTGGTCGCGCTGGCCGGCCTTGCGGGTTGCCCGTCGAAGCAGGCCGCCAGCGCGCGCCCGCAGCCCCAGGCGACCGCGCCGGCTTTGCCTCAGCCCATCGCTCCGGCTGCGGCCAGCGGTCAGGCGACCCCCTCGGCAACCGGCGGCCCGATCAGCCCGGCGCAAAGCACGATGGCGCCGCCGGCTCAGACGGAGCGCGATCAGGAACTGATTCAGGCAGTCGAGAAGGCCTATCACGCTGGGTTGAGCGATTATCAGCAGGGACATCTCGCCTCCGCTCGAGCCAACTTCGACTACGCCGTGGATCTGATGCTCAAGTGCAACTGCGATCTACACAAAGATACGGCCGTTTCGGAGGAGTTCGACCACATTGTCGACGCGGTCAATACGCTCGAAATGGACGCGCTCAGTCACGGCAACGGTCTCACGCCGCAGACCGAGGCGCCCGCCGAAGTGGCGGGCAACATTACCACGCCGGCCAATCCCAACGTAGCTGCCAAAGCAGAAGCAGAGCTGAAAACCACCCAGTCGGACCTGCCCCTGGTGATGAACGAATACGTCGCGGCCTACATCGATTTCTTCGAGAACAACCCGAAAGGGCATGGAACGATTGTGGCGTCACTGGAACGCATGGGTCGCTACAAAGCCATGATCGAGCAGGTGCTGAAGGAAGAAGGTGTGCCGCAGGATCTGATCTACCAGGCGTTCGCGGAGTCGGGCTTCCGTCCGCAGGCCATGAATCCGCGATCGGGCGCCGGCGGCATGTGGCAGTTCATGCCCTACGATACCTATGGTCTTTCGCACAACGCCTGGTATGACGAGCGCTTTGATCCTGAGAAGGCGACGCATGCATACGCGCGAGAGATCAAAAAGGATTACGACCAGCTCGGCGACTGGTATCTGGCGATGGCTGCGTATGACTGGGGTGCAGGGAACGTTCAGCGAGCAGTCGAGCGCACGGGGTATGCGGATTTCTGGCAGCTATATAAACGAAACAACTTGCCGCAGGAGACAAAAAATTACGTCCCGGTCTTCCTCGCCGTAACGTTAATGGCAAAAAATCCGAAGCAGTATGGCCTCGAAGATATTCAGCCGGATCCGCCGCTGGTGACGGACACGGTCCGGACGAATTATGCTGTCGACCTCCGGCTGGTGTCCGACATCGTGGGCGCTCCGGTCCAGGAGATTGCCGCACTCAATCCCAGCCTGCTGCGCATGAGCACGCCGCCCGATGAACCATTCGATCTGCACCTGCCTGCGGGTACCGCGGCTGTTTTTCAAAAGGATATCGCTGAGATTCCAGTGGACAAGCGCCGTGCGTGGCGATTCCACATGATCCAGGACGGAGACACGCTGGAAAGCGTTGCACACACCTGGCACGTTTCACCATCGGAGTTGGCATTTGTAAACCAACTGACGACGAAATCGGAGCTGTCGGGAGTCGATTCACTGGTGATCCCATTGTCACCCGAGCGCGAATCGGGGGCCTTGCGCGCTGTTTATCATCCTCGGCGCGGCGATACTCTGGTGACCATTGCCGATCGTTTTGGAGTTACGGTACAGGAGCTCCGCCGCTGGAATAATCTGCGGCACAACACGATCGAGCCCGGAAGAAGCCTTTACGTCGCGGAGCCGGCGCGAATCTCGATGTTGCATCGGGGGCGCCGTCGTCACGTATCGGCTTCGCCGCACGCGAGCCGTTCCAGCGCGAAGCTAAGAGCCAGGTCTACGACGAAACACAAAGGCAGCTCTCGCAAGGCAAAGAAGAACACGGCACATTCCACAAAGAAGAAGCCGGTATAACGGCGGAATGAGCCCTGCCGTACACTCGTAGCACCTGTTTCCCAAAGGAAGACCGATGTCCTCTCTTTACGCCATCGTACTGGTTGCGATTGTCCTCAGTCTTCTGGCGGTTTCGCTCACGCGGCTGCGGAGTGTCAAAACGAAGGCCGACTATCTGGTGGCGGGCCGGACACTTCCGGCTTTCGTGCTGATCTTCACACTTCTTTCGTCATGGATCGGTTCCGGTTCGCTGCTGGGCGGCGCGGAGAACGCCTACAAGCACGGATTCGCCGCTTTGTGGCAGGCCGGGGGCGGATGGGCAGGGTTGCTGCTGATCTACTTCATTGCGCCGCGGGCCCGGAAGTTCGCGCAGTTCACGATTCCGGACCTGCTGGAAGCGCGCTACAGCCAGACCGCTCGGGTGCTGGGGGTGATCGCGGTCCTTTTTGCCTATACCGCGATCACCAGTTATCAGCTTATTGGCGGCGGCGATATTCTGCACCTCGTTTTCCCCGCGGCGATCTCGGCCAACCTGGGTCGGTACATCGTGACGGCGTTTGTCATTGTCTTTACAGCAATCGCGGGCATGGCGTCGGTGGCCTACATGGATGTCGTCATCGGCATCCTGGCAACGATAACAATGTGCGCCGCGCTGCCTTTCCTCGTGCACACAGCAGGTGGATGGAGCCATATCACCCATTCGCTGCCTGCGACCCACTTTGAGGTGCTGGGGGACTTCTCGTTTATCCGAGCCATGGAACTGATGATCCCGACAATGTTGCTCATGCTGGGGAATCAGGCCATGTATCAGAAGTTTTTCTCTGCCAAATCGGAGCGCGATGCCCGCGTGGCCGTTGTGGGATGGATTGTTGGCACCATTATTCTGGAGACGGTCATTGTGGCATTGGCCGTCGTGGGATCGGTGATCTTTCCGCACGGTGAGGTGGCGCAGCGGCCGAGGGAGATCATCGCCTACACGGCCCTCCACGGGCTTCCGGCCTGGCTCGGAGCCTTGCTGATGGGGGCGGTTTTCGCCAAGATCATGTCGACGGCGAACAACTTCCTCTTCTCTCCGGCGACCAACCTTATCAACGACGTTTTCGTACGCTATATCGCGCCGGAGGCTTCGAACAAACGAATCCTGATCGTGTCTCGGCTGATGGTGGTCCTGTTGGGCATCTGGTCTCTGTACCAGGCGATGCACACGCAGTCGGTTCTGGCACAGACGCTTTACGCGTATACCGTCTATGCGGCCGCCCTGACGCCGGTGATTCTCGCGGCCTTTTATTCGCGGCGCGCCAACGCGGCCGGAGCCGTCAGCGCCATCGGTATAGGCACGTTTGTGACGGTCTTCTGGGACACTGGCTTCGTCCATCGCCACCTGCCAGCCATCGTCGCGGATCGGGATGCGATCTTTCCTGCCCTTCTGGCGGCGGTACTTGCGCTGGTGGTGGTGAGCGCGGTTACACCACCTCCCTCGCCCGAACAGGTGGCTCTATTTCACAGAGAGAGCATCGCGGCAGCTAATTAGTTCCTGAACTCTCTCCGGATCAACTCCAGACCCTCGTCACGACCGTGGATTCGCCCTTCGAGTTGCGCGTCCTCCGCCAGCGAAAGCATTTCTTTGAACCGCGGACCCGGCGAGTAGCCAATGGCGATCAGGTCGCGGCCTGTCACAAACAGTTTGGGATGAACTTCATCCTCCGAAAGCTCCTCTCTCTTCCGCCTGGCGTATTCGTAGAGTCGCAGGTCGCCGTGGCTGGAGAGGCAATCCAGTCGATGCAGGGCAAGGTGCTCCTCGAAGCGCGGAAGCCGAAAGAAGCGCTTCAACGTGGATTCCTTCATCTTCTCCACGTCACCAAACCGCATGTGATTCTCGACAAGACTGAGAATCTGCGTACAGTCCTCGTTCGAAAACCGCAATCGGCGCAGGATGTCATGGGCAATACGAACGCCGATTTCGACATGACCGTTGAAGCGGATGCGATCAGGCGGATGATGGGAAAAGGTTGCGGGCTTTCCGACGTCGTGCAGCAGCGCGCCCCAGGCGAGTGTCGCGGCCGGGCTGGCTGGAAGCTTTTCGAGGAGAAGGAGCGTGTGGATCCAGACGTCTCCTTCAGGATGAAACTGCGGTGGCTGCTCGACGCCGTGCAGCTTGTCTATTTCCGGCAGGACCTGCTTCAGAAGGCCGGTGCGATCCAGAAGTTCGAAGGCCTGGCGAGCGTGGCCCTCGGTCAGCATCAGGGTCAATTCATCGCGGATGCGTTCGCTGCTCACCTGGGCGATCCCGACTGCCAGTTGTCGAATCGCGCGTTCTGTCTCGGCCTCGATCGTAAATTCGAACCGGGCGGCGAAGCGGACGGCACGCAGCATACGCAGCTTGTCTTCCTCAAAACGACGATGCGGTTCGCCGATTGCGCGGACGATGCCGGCGCGCAGATCGTCCTTCCCGCCGACATAATCGAGCAAAGCGGAGGTGAAGTTGCAGGTCTGGCGATGGAGCACTGGGTCAAACATCATGCCGTTAATGGTGAAGTCACGGCGCAGTACGTCTTCCCGGACGCTGGCAGAGAAGCGCACCTCTGTCGGATGACGGCCGTCGAGGTATGCGACGTCGCTCCGAAAGGTGGCTACCTCGGTCACAATTTCGTTTCCTTCGGCCTCCTGACAGACGAGGATTACCCCAAAATGCGCGCCGACCGAAAAGGTGCGCGGGAACAGCGCGAGTACTGCGTCCGGATGTGCGCTGGTTGCGATGTCGAAGTCTTTGGGCTGAATCCCGAGGAGCAGATCGCGGACGCAGCCCCCGGCAAGGTAAGCCTCATGGCCCGAGGCCCGGAGCCGATCAATGATGCGTGCGGCGGCGATTTCAGCTGTGGACGACGACACAGCACCCCTCCAACCTGACGTAGCACCTTCTACTATAGAGATGTGGATTCCGGTTTCCAGGGACTGATTCTCGGCATTGAGACATCCTGCGATGAGACGGCTGCCGCTGTCGTGCGGCGTGGCGGCGAGATACTGTCTAACGTAGTGGCGTCTCAGATCGCGGTGCATGCGCCGTATGGTGGCGTGGTGCCGGAATTGGCTTCCCGGGAGCATTTGCGCAACGTCCTTCCGGTGGTTCGAACGGCGCTCGCGGAGACCGGCATCACCTGGCAGGAACTCGATGCCGTCGCCGTTACGGAAGGTCCGGGTTTGGCAGGAGCGTTGCTGGTCGGCATCAGCTTTGCAAAAGCTCTGGCCTACGCTCTGGACAAGCCTCTGATCGCCGTGAATCATCTCGAAGGCCATATCCACGCGGTCCTGCTTGAGGAGACCCGCCGGCGGATGGCAGCCCCGCGAGAGACTGGAGAATCGCTACATCCCTCGAGGGAGCAGAGCGAATCAAACGGACCGATCCTGGCGCTGGTGGTATCCGGCGGGCACACCCACCTGTATCTCGCGCAGGAGCAGAGCGAAACCACGAGCTCACGGGCAGGGAACTGGGCATATCGGAATATTGGGCGAACGGTCGATGATGCAGCCGGCGAGGCTTTCGATAAGGTCGCCAAGCTGCTCGGGCTCGGGTATCCGGGAGGACCCTGGATTGATGCGCTGGCACCGCACGGCAACCCTGAAGCGGTGCCGTTCACGTTCTCGCAGATTAAGGCGAAGGCCCATCGGCGAGGGGACCCGGATGCGCTGGACCCGGTGCGCGAGACATACTTTTCGTTCAGCGGGATCAAGACCGCGGTCCTGCGATACGTGCATGTATATGAGATGGAGAAGTCGATTGATGCGCGGCGATCGGCACTGGCGGCATTGCCTGATGTAAAGCCGGAGGATGCACTGCGACTGTGCGATGGGCGCACGCTCGACCTGATCGCGTCTTTCCAGCGCTCGGCGATCGACGATCTGCGGCGCAAGACCTTTCGCGCGGCAGAGACTTTTGACGCTGAGCAGGTGATCGTTTCAGGCGGGGTAGCGGCTAATCGCGAGCTTCGGGTGCGATTCACGGCGGAGGCTGCAGAGCGCCATCTGTCTGTTGCGTTTCCTTCCATCGCTCTCGCGACCGACAACGCTGCGATGATCGCAGCAGCGGCGTGGCCAAAATTTGCAGCGGGTGCGTTTGCCAATGAGTTGCTGACGGCTGAACCAGCTTTGACTCTGGGGCGGTAGGTCGCACTGCTAGAATCGGTGATCAGAGAATGAGCACGCAAAATCAGCAATCTGGCGAGGAAATGCGCCCCGCGACGAGTGAAATCTCTGCTTCAGTAATCTCCAAGCCCGGTGATTCGCGGCCGGTCATGCGTTTGCACAACACGCTGTCGGGGCAGGTAGAGGATCTGGCGCCGGCGGAGGGCGGCATCCTGCGCATGTATGCCTGCGGACCGACCGTTTACGACTATGGCCATATCGGAAACTTCCGGACATTCCTGCAGGTGGACGTGCTGCGGAGGACGCTGCAATTGCTGGGGATGGATGTGCGCCACGTCATGAACATTACGGATGTGGATGACAAGATCATTCGCAACGCAGCGGCAGCGGGTGTGGATATCGACCACTACACGCGCAAGTACCAGGAGGCGTTTTTCGAGGATCTGAAGGCGCTCGAGGTGGAGCAGCCGGAAGTTGTGGCGCGCGCTACGGAGCACATTCCGGCGATGGTACGACTCATTCGCACGCTGGCGGACCAGGACATTGCGTATCGAGCGGACGATGGGTCGTGGTATTTCCGGATTGCGCGGTTTCCGGAATACGGGAAGCTCTCGAAGAAGGATTTTGGCGGGATCACAGACGGCGCGCGGGTCGATGTGGACGAGTACGAGAAAGACGCTGCGCGCGACTTCGCGCTGTGGAAGGCTCCAAAGCCGGGCGAGCATCAGTGGGAAACAGAACTGGGGTCGGGAAGGCCGGGATGGCACATCGAGTGCTCCGCGATGGCGATGGAGTATCTGGGCGACAGCTTCGATCTGCATGCGGGCGGCGAGGATCTGATGTTTCCGCACCACGAGAACGAAATTGCGCAGTCGGAATCGGCGACTCACCAACCGTTTGCGCGGCACTGGTTCCATGTGAGGTTTCTGCTGGTCGAAGGCAGGAAGATGTCGAAATCGGAAGGGAACTTCTTTACGCTTCGCGACCTGCTGCTGAAGGGGTACAAGGCTTCGGCGATCCGGATGCTGCTGATTTCGGTTCCGTATCGGCAGCAACTGAACTTCACCTTCGAAGGGCTAGAAGCGGAGACCGCTGCAGTCGAGCGTCTGCGGACCTTCAAGGAGCGGATGGAGAAAACGTCGTGGCCGCAGGGTGTGCTGAATTCCGACATTGAGGATGCGGCGACGACAGCGGTCGAGAAGTTCCAGAGCGCGCTGGCAAACGATCTCAACACGGCTGAGGCTCGGGCGGCAATCTTCGATCTGGTACGGTTCGCGAATGCGCAGGCAGATGCTGGCAAGTTTGTCGCAGCGAACCAGGCGGCTGTGCTCGAAGCGTTGCGGATTTTCGACCGCGCGTTTGCGGTGCTCGACGACCACGATGCGGAGTGGACGCGCTTCACGCTGGACTGGGCAGAGCGTGAAGGGCGGCTGAAGGATGCTGCGCCAGAAGTGCTCGCGATGCGAGAGCTTTCCGATGCGCAGATCGATGCGCTGGTTGAGGAGCGGACCCAGGCGAAGCGGACGCGAAATTTTGCGCGGGCCGATGCGATTCGGAATGAATTGGCCAGCAAAGGGATTCTGCTGGAAGACTCGAAGGACGGTGTTCGCTGGAAGCGGAAGTAGCCTTTCATGCGGAAACTGGGTTGGCGCGGTTTCGGCCGACGGTCCAGAGCCAGCCTGCTGCGAGATACGCCAGATAAATGTAGGGGAGCCAGCGCAAGGCTCCCTGTGGAACGGGGTAGAGCGAACCGGCGATGGCGAGCAGCATGGCGATGCAACCGGCCGCGGCGAGCGCGGTCCAGAGCGGCGTGAGCGCATTGCGGCGCCGCAGAAATCCTGGAACGGCGAGACAGACGAGGGCATAAACCGTCAGGAAACCGTAAGTTGCGAGCGAGCCCATCCAGCCGTAAATGTCGGACCCGGAAACACCGCGCAGGGCGAGGATCAGGGTCAGGAATAAGGTAACGGCTGTTGTTACAAGAACGGCAACGTGAGGCGTTTCGTTGCGGCGATGCGTGCGCGTGAGGCCGACGTGTGCGAGTCCATGATGGGACATGAGCAGCAGAACGCGCGCGGCTGCGGTGATGCAGGCGAGAACGCAGGCGAACATGCTGAGTGTTGCGCCGACGTCGACAGCTATCCTAAAACGCTGACGCCGACCTGCTGGGCAAGAATGTGAAACGGCGCTCCACTCTGGTCGAGAGTCGTGTTCAGACCTCGGAACCCGAGAACTTCGGCATACGCGCAGACCACGAAGAGCAGGCCGAGACCGATGGCGCTTTGCAGAACTGCGCGGGGAATCGTTTTTAACGGATTGCGCGCTTCTTCGCCGAGAGCGGTTGCGCTTTCGAAGCCGACGAAGCTGAAGAGCGCAAGAACCATGCCGAGCCGCATGCCGGAAACGCTGGTTCCGCGCAGCCGGAACTGGGCTGTGTCGATGTGGAAACCGTGGTGCACAAGAATCAGGGCAACAATGGCGAGGATGCAGGCGACGGAAGCGGCTTCAAGCCAGAGCATGGAACGAGCGGAGAGGCGAATGTCGCGCCAGGCCATGATGGCCGCGATGAGAATTGCTGCGATGACGAGAAGGACGACGGGCGCCGTTTTTCCGGTTGCGGCGAGGCAGAGCACGTTGGCGTATTGCGCGAAACCTCCGGTGACTGAAGCTGCGGTTGCGATGTAGGCGAGCAGCAAAGCCCAGCCAGCAAGACCGCTCGCCCAGTCCGGCAGAGATTCGGTGACGTATTTGTAGAGCGAGCCTGGCGAAGTGGAACGGCGCGCGAAACAGCCGATGAGGACTGCGATGAGCGTCATCGCCGCAGTGGCGAGAACGTAGACGAGCCATGTTCCATTTCCTGCCATGGCGAAGACGAGTGGAATCGTCATCGCTGGCGTGGTGGTTGGTGCGATGGCGGAAACGGATTGGGCGAGTGTTTCTGCGGGCGAGAGAACGCCTTTGCGGAGGCCGAAGCTGCGTGGTTTTTCGGCTTCGAGCGGGACGATCGGACGCGGTTCGGGTTTCAGGGTTTCGGATGCCAATGCGGAGACTTCTCCTCGAAATGGTGCGCTCGGGCGGCGCGACGAGGAGCCGGTGGCCTGAGTTTCGGCGGGAAGCGTCTGCGTGTCAAGCGAGGAGGCGGAAAGCGCTTTCGAGTGGAGACCCCTGGTGGGCCATAGGATCGCGTAAGTATCAGGATCGACTGGGAGGGGCGTTACCGGCCCCCTTGTTTCCGTTTGATTCCACAGTGGCTTGCGGGGAGTTACTTTGTTTTGTAATGCATGGCTCCCCTGACGCGTGCAGGCCCCGTGAAAGCATTTGATTCCATGGTGCGTGCGGGTATGCGTTTGAATCGAGGATGCCTGGGGGAGGCCCACAGCGGCGGAGGGAAAACGAGAGTGCGCGGAGACGGGGACGGGAGCAGGGGAAGAGATGAGATCCGGAGCCGGGAATGGGCGCGTTTCGACGCTTTGCATCCGGCTCCGGGTCATGCTGTGTCTCCTTTCCACCAATAAAAAAGGCCGCCCTGGCGGCGGCCGTTTCTTTTATTCACTCTATAACTCCAGTATATCAAGTTATGCCGGAAAGCCTGCCAACTTTCCTGGGAGTTATCCGGGTATAAGTCCTTGTCTGCCAGCGCTTGTTACTTTGGTGAAGTGCTGCGGGGCTTGACAACGGGTCGATGGGAGCCGGGAGCATCAGGGTTCCGGGAAGAATGCGCTGTCAGCGAGGAACTGGTAGCCCACTCCCGAGACGGTAACAATCATTTCGGGGCGTTTTGGATCATTTTCGAGTTTGTGCCGGAGACTGGAGACATGGACGTCGACGGTGCGGGTGAAGGTTCGCGAATCATAGCCCCAGACGGATCGGAGCAGGTCGGTGCGCGGAACTACTTCGCCGGCGCGCTCGATGAGATAGCGCAGGAGCTGCAGCTCGCGGGCAGAAAGATAGACGGGATGGCCGTCGCGCGTGACGAGCCCGCGGCGTAAGTCGATGCGGACAGAGCCGAACTGGTGGGTTCCTTTGCCTGCGCGGGTGGGAACGCGGCGCAGCAGGGCTTCAATGCGTGCCAGGAGCTCGACTGCCTCAAAGGGCTTGGTCACATAGTCGTCGGCGCCGAGTTTGAGACCGATGACTTTATCCACGGTTTCACTGCGCGCGCTCAGGACCAGGATGGGGGTTGCGACACCGGTCTGGCGGATATCGCGGCAGATATCGAGGCCGCTGCGATAGGGCAGCATCAGATCGAGAATGATGAGGTCGTGGGGAAGACGGGTCGCTTTATCCAATCCATCTTCTCCGTCGGAGGATTCCTCGACGTGGAAGCCTTCGCGGCGGAGGCGGTCGCCGAGAGTTAACCGGAGGGCTTCTTCGTCTTCGATGAGTAGAATATTTTCGTTCATGCGAGGGCCTTTGCGTGCTCGGTCCGGGGTTTCTCCGCAGGGTCGGCGGCGCGCAGGGTAAGAGTAAATGTGCTGCCCTGGCCTGGCTGGCTCGTGACGGAGAGGGTGCCTCCCAGGTCTTCAGCAATACGCCGGGCGAGGGCGAGTCCGAGACCGGTTCCGTGGATCTGGGCGGCCTGCACATCGGGCGCGCGGTAGAAGGGTTTGAAAATCCGGCTGAGATCGCCGGAGGCAATTCCGATGCCGCGGTCTTCGACGGCAACGGCGACCGCGGGGATACCGCGCAGCCGAGCGGGCAGGGCGGAGATGCGAATCCAGCGGCTGGAACCGCTGTATTTGATCGCGTTGCTGAGCAGGTTTTGCAGGCACTGGCCCAGCGCCTGCTCATCTGCAACAACCCGTGGAAGATCGGGAGGGATCTGTTTCTCGACGGTGAAACCGGCGGACTGGATGAACGAGGAGCTCGTACGCATGACCGCATCGATCACGGGAGCGATCTCCAGAGGAAGGGGTTGATAGCGGCGGTCGCCGTTCCGCAGGGAGGCGAAGATCAGGATCTGGTCCACGAGCCCGATGAGCTGGCGGGCCTGGGCGGTAATCATTTTTCCGTAGCGGGCGAGATGGCGTTCGTCCTGAATCAGTCCGTCCTTGATATTTTCTCCGGCAGAGAGCAGCGCAGTCAGAGGCGTGCGCAACTCATGGGAGACGGAGGCAACGAAGTCCATCTGCATGCGGGCAAAGCGATGGGCGCGGTACCCGGAAAGAGCGATGAGGGTCATGTTGATGGCGAGCAGGATGAGGACGGCGGTACTGACGATGAGGTTGTCGCTGCGGACGCGCAGAGCGACATTGTTGAGGCCGGCGGCGGGATTGTGGAGGACCAGGGTCCAGGGCTGGTCGCGATCGGAATAGCGAATGACGGGAAACCAGACGGGAGCAACGAAGCTATGCCATTCGCGGGGCTGCACCGTGTTGGTATTCCTGACCGCCTCCCAGAGATAGCCTTCGGTGGACTGAGGAGGCGGCCCGAAGATATTCATGGTCGCATCCGCATCGGCGGGTTCGGGGCCGGAAGGGGAATTGGCCGAAGCGAAGAGGATGCGAGCCGGACCGGAGCGGTCCTCGACGGTGACTTTGAGCGGGCCGTCGGGGACGCTGCGGAAATAGCGATGCGCCAGGTCGGGCAGAATTCTTTGCCGGAGGGTCGGCATGTCGAGGAGAACGATGATCCAGTCGACGGCCTGGCCGGATGGCGGGGTCGAGGGATCGCCGGGAATGGCATGATGGACGACGGGATGAACCAGGGCGGGGAGATTCGGATCGAACTGCCAGCCGCTGAGAGAAGAGTACCGGGACATGGGAGCGGAGCCCGAGGCCGAAGTCTGCAGGTCCCACGCACGGAGGGCAGACGGCAGCGTGGCGGAGCGCGACTGCAGCCTCTCGATCAACTGTTCCATCTCGGGCGGGGGCCGGACATTCCGGGGAAGATTGGCGCCGGGATCCAGTTTGAGAAAGCGGGGAGAGGATTTCCAGCTTGTCTCGAGGAGGTATAAGCCGCGCACCAGAGAGGGATAAGCGGCTTCCTGCTGCCAGTGACCGTAGCGATCGCGGTAGACGTCCCACTCATCGTGAGCACCGGAGTCGGGCCCGACCTGCAGCGCGACACAAATGGTGGAGAACTGGCGGTAGAAGTCCCAGTGCCAGTCGACCATGACGGACTCGATGTTGGCGGCGATGCGGAGCTCTGTCGCGGCGCTCAGCTGACTTGTCCAGCGATACTGGAGCCAGGCGACCAGACCCAGCAGCGCTGCCATTGCGGAAACGAGAAGGATCGGCAACAGCAACGACCGTTGAAGCAGGGGATGGCGAAGCAGAGGCCGATTCATGTGTGGACTGAGCTGACGGTGAGGTTGGCAGACAGTGTCGCGTTGCCGATAAGAATTGTCAATCAAAAGGGACGGGTGCAGCCGGCGACGTTTCGGCGGGGGGTTGCCACGGTCGCGCAGCCCAGGCTCCCGGCGCGACCCGAATTTTAGCCGGCCACTTTGCGACCGATGCTCCTCGCTTTGGCCGGAGGGTGCTTCGTTTCGCGCCGTTGCATGCGCTGCTCGCGGGGGAGGACTGTGGCGGCGCTTGCTCAGCGCCACCTTTGCTACAGGGAAAGGAAGGTGAAGCGCCCGGGGTTCAGGCGCCTTCTTCGAGGATGTTGGGGACGTCGATGCCGAGAGCGGTGGCGAGGTCGTGCTGGTGCTCCTGCTCCTGGGAGACGATCTGGCGGATCTGCTCGGCGAGGGCGTAGTGGCCGACGGCTTCGGCCTGGCGGACGCGCTTGCGGTAGGCCTTGATGGTGACGGTCTCGTTGTCCAGATCGAAGCGGAGCATCTCTTCGGCTTTTTCGGAGAGCTTTACTTCTTTGGGGGTGGCGTTGGGGACGGCGCCGAGGTAATCGATCTGGTCGGCAATGATCAGGGCGTGCTGGAGCTCCTCAGCGGCGTGCTTGCGGAGCTCGCCGGCGATGTTCATCCACTGGGCGCCTTTGAGCACGTTGCTATAGACGGTATAGGCGATGATGGCCTGATATTCGCGCGAGAGGTCTTCCTGCAGCCCGGCGATGAGTTCCTTGAGCGCAGGGGTTTTCGTGTCTGCCATGATTTCTCCTCAGGAAAGTCGGTTGCGGGTTGGGGCTAATGGGTTGTTTTGGATTCGACGGTGCGCGGGGCGGAAACAGCTCCCTCCGATGGTAGGCGGGAGGGCGCTAAAAGGGCAACCGCGGGGCGGAAAGAGCAAACACGAGGTCGTTCGCTTGCTGGCGCGTGGCTCAGGAGGGCACACATGATTTGTCGCGGGGCAGATGCATGCTTCGTTTGTGGGAGTGGCGGGTGTGGGCGGGATTGGTAGAGTGCAGTCGGACGAAAGCTTAGATCCAGAGGGGGAGAACGTGACCCTGCGCGACTTTGTTACGAAGCAACTGATTGCCGTCATCCAGTGGAATGAGACGGAGGACGGCGTGCTGGCCTGGCGGTATCCCATGGAAGACATGGAGATTGAGAATGGCGGGCAGCTGACGGTGCGCGAGTCGCAGCTGGCGGCGTTTGTGAACGAGGGCCGGATTGCGGATGTGTTCGGGCCGGGGCTGCACACGCTGAACACGCGGAACCTGCCGGTGCTGACGGATTTAATGAACTGGACCAAGGGATTCGAGTCGCCGTTTAAGTCGGATGTGTATTTCTTTTCGACGCGGCTGCAGATGGATCAGAAGTGGGGAACGGCGACGCCGATTACGATTCGCGAGAAGGAATTTGGCGCAGTGCGGCTGCGCGGGTATGGGATTTACTCGTATCGGATCAGCGATCCGAAGAAGTTTCTGCCGCTGGTGAGCGGGACGCGCGATACGTATTCCGTTTCGGACCTCGAGGGGCAATTGCGCGAGACGATCGTGGCGCGGATGACGGATGTGTTCGCGACGAGCGATGTTTCGTTTCTGGATATGGCGGCGAACCAGGCGGCGCTCGGCGCGAAGATCGCGGCGGCGGTGCAGCCGTCGTTTGCAGCGCTGGGGCTGGAGCTGAACCAGTTCACGGTGGAGAATGTGTCGCTGCCGGATGAGCTGACGAAGGTGATGGATCAGCGGATCGGCGTGCAGATGGCCGGGGAGATGGGGCGGTATACGCAGTTCGAGACGGCGCAGGCGCTGGGCGTGGCGGCGGAGAATCCCGGAGGCGCGGCTGGGGCGGGCGTTGGCGTCGGCGCGGGCGTGGCGATGGGGCAGGCGATGGCGGGCTCAATGATCAGCTCGATGGCCAACGGAACGGCTGCTGCAGGCGCGGCGCAGAAATTCTGCACGGGTTGCGGTCGTGCGATTCCGAAGATGGCGAAGTTTTGCCCGGATTGCGGACAGGCGCAATGAACTGTCCTTCGTGCGGAGCGCCGATGCGGCTGGACGCGGGGGCGGAAAGCCTGACGTGTGCGTACTGCCACAGCGTTTATCTGCCGGAGAAGAATGACGATGATGTGAGGGTACTGGGCGCGCCGGGCGAGGAGATGTGTCCGGGGTGCGCGGTAGGGCTGGTGGAGGCTTCGTTCGCGAGTGTGCGGATGCAGTACTGCACGCGGTGCCGGGGGATGCTGATCGCGATGGATGCCTTTGCAGCGCTGGTGCAGGAACTGCGGCAGGGGCACGAGGGCGGCGTGATTCGCCAGGCGCCGGATCGGACGGAGCTGGAGCGCCGGCTGACGTGTCCGCATTGCCGGCAGGCGATGGAGACGCATTTCTACGCGGGTCCGGGGAATGTGATTTTGTCGGACTGCGAGCGGTGCTCGCTGGACTGGGTAAATCACGCGAAGATGCTGCAGATCGCGCATGCTCCGGATGCTTTGCGGGAGACGGACGAGGAGCTGGTTTAGGGCCTGGTCTGCTCAGCGAGTATCTTGCGACGAACGAAGACTTTTCGACTCGCAGCCTGTAACGGTTGCTGCCCGAACTGCACGCGCAACGAATTCGGAAGCGCTCCCGCAGGATGGCAGTTTTTGTTCCGACACGAACCCGGGGGACCCAGGATGGGCGGCGAGGAGAGGAACCACAAGGTTCCTCGCTCTGCGCGGAATGACAACGGTTCTTTTTGCGCCGCCGGCTGTCAGGGCTGTGCGGCTACTTCGACGGGACGCGCTTCCGCCTCGGCTGCGTTCTTGTGCAGCTGATGATGGAGGCAGTAGAGCGCGAGTTCGAGGCGATCGGAGACGCCCAGTTTGTCGTAGATCTTGCGCAGGTAGTTTTTGACGACCTGTTCGGTGGTGCCGAGCTGGTAGGCGATTTCCTTGTTGCGCTTGCCCTGCGTGATGCCGGCGATGATGAGCATCTCTTTCTGATTGAGGCGGGGCTGATTGCGCGGATTGGCCATGTTGCCGGCCTGGGAGCGATAGGCTTCAATGACCCAGGTGACGGACTGGTTGTCGATCCAGGTTTCGCCAGCGGCGATCTTGCGCACACACTTGATGAGCAGGTCGGGCGAGATGGACCGGGGAATGATGCCGCGCACGCCGCGCCGATAGAGATCGACGGTGTGGGACTCGTCGGTCGAGGCGGCCTGCACGATGATGCGAAGGTCGGGGGCGAGACGCACGACGGCAGGGACCGCATTTGCAGTTCCGGTGATCATGGCGCCTTCGAGGAGGAGGACGTCGGCAGGAACCCGCTGAACGGTTTCCTGGAGGATCTGGAGGTTATCGGCTTCAGCCACGACAGAAACGCCGGATTCAGGGCCGAAAACCTTCCGCATGCCAACGCGGTAAATGGCCTGAGAGTCGGCGAGAATTACGCGAACCTCAGGCCCAGCGGCCGGAGGCGCAGAAGTACCATTATGTCCATTTATTTGCGTCATAATTTGCCCGTTCAGGGTTACTGGAACCTGTACTCGTCGATTACAGCGGCGGCAAAAGGCTGGCCATTTTTCCAATAAGAACGGACAATTCTTCCAGTGCAGTGGACCGCCGCAGTCACGGAAAATTCCAGCGTGCCCGCGGGAATTTCCAAAAGAAATTCAATTTGCTGCTCTTCCCGAAGAACTTCGCGGAGTCGAAATAACGCTCCGCTTGCTGACAGGTCTTCGGTGAGCGCTTCGTATTTACAGCCGTCGGCGAGCAGCGTTACCCGCAAATGCAGCGGATAGCGAACTGCGCCGCGCAATGGGCGCCCGTCACGAGTTCCAGCAGTCGAACACAGGGCCGATTCCATACTTCAATCACCTGTGATGTTCTTCCTACAGTACCCGCAAGCAGCGGTCCCATCTAATTACCAAAGTTTACCTCTGCGATTCAATTTGTAAATGACGAAATGTGAGGTAGCAATGACCAAAATGGGGCACGGGGGGGGTGCCTCTGTGGAAGATGGGATCCAAATTGGGGTTAGAGGGATGCCGGGACTCAGAGAACGGGGTAAAAAGCGGCGGAAGCGCCGACCCAGGACTGGTTCCGGTTGTGATCGACGCCCATCATCGCGCCCCGGCCGAGACGAACGAGGGACAGGAGGGGAGTAAGGACGCCGCGATCGGGCCACGCATACAGGATGCGAACTTCGGCCTGGGTCGGGCCGGCGGGGGTGTCGATGACGGGTTCAAACATGACCCGCTCCTGGAGCAGGTAGCTGCGGCGATCGGCGGGGGGGATGGCGGCGAGCTGCTCGTCGGAGGGCGCGAACCGGATTCCCTGACCGGCGAAGGAGAAGAGGGGCTTGAGGATCCAGCGGTCGCGGTCGGCTGGGAGGCGGTCGCGGACGTCCGATCCGCCGCGGAGCCAGTCGTCGAGGAAGACGGCGGGGGGAACGGCGGGGTGATCGAGCCAGGGGAGCGAAAACTTACTGATATGGAAATACCAGTTGGGGTGACCGGCCCATTCGACATCAAAGGCTTCGCGGAAGTCGAACCGGAGGCGGATTTGCTTGCGGGCCATTTCGTCGGCGATGGCCCGGTTGTAGATGCGGCGGATCGGAACGAGATGTTTGCCGTTGCGGTATGCCAGTCGCGGCAGCGATGAGGGGTGGGACGGGCTCGGGTCGAGCGGCTCGATGTCAGCAATGTCGACGATGCGGATTCCGAGGCGGTCGGCGGTGATGTGGAAGTCGGGGAGGGTCTTCTGGCTAGCGGGATCGACATCGGTGAGGACGACAGTTTCCGGATCGTGGCCGGCGACGATGACGCTGTCGAGGAGCTTCCAGAAATCGGTTTCGGTGAGGCCGCTGAAGAGGTAGCGGAGGTTGTCGGGGAGAGAAAAGGTGGAGCGATAGGCCTCGCTGAGGGCCCACTGGAATCCGAAGACGGAGGGGAAGGCCTGCATCTCGACAAGGCGGGGTGCGAGACGGCCGCCGGGTTCCCGAACCAGGCCGAAGTCGGCGGTGAGGAAGTGGGGATGAGTGTTCTGAGAAGCAGCGCGCCAGGGCTCGGGGATGGCGGCGAGGGATTTCAGCAGGTAGGCGGGGTCGTTGATGAGGCGGAGGGTAAGTTCGGCGCCGGTCTGGGCCATTTCGTCGAGGAGAGGCCGGGGGAAGAAGCAGGGAGTCTCGGCGACGGGGAAGCCGATGTGGGTGCGCGCAACGGCGTCGAGGCCATGGCGCATTATGCGGAAGGCTTCGGGGTCGAACCGGCGATTGATGTCCTGCCGGAGGGCGGTGATCACAGGGAGAAGGGTAACGCAGGGGGGCGGGCAGCGGGTAGCTGGGAACCGAGAGCGCGGAGCTGGGGGCTGGGAACTGGGAGGCGGAACTGGGAGGCGGGTAGCGGTCGGCTGAGAGGGGGGCAGAGCAGAAGCGGCTCGCTAAAAATCTGTCAGTTCGAAACCGGTCAGTTCAAAACCGGTCAGCTTGAAACCGGTCCGCGGGGAACCGGTTCGCTGTGAGGCAGCTTGTTGGCGCTGGATCCTGCCTGGTTAGGCGGACTGCTTTGTTGCTACGGCCTTGACGCGGGCGTTCAGGCGGCTCTTGTAGCGGGAAGCGGTGTTGGCGTGGATGATGCCCTTCTGCACGCTCTTGTCGATGATGGAAACCGTGGTACGGAACTGCTCGGAGGCGGCCTTCGCATCGCCCGTCTGAATGGCCTCGCGGAGGGAGCGGAGGCTGGAACGGAAGGTGCTCCGGTTGGAGCGGTTGACCGCGGTGCGTTTAGTGGTCTGCCGGGCGCGCTTCAGCGCGGAAACGTGGTTCGCCATGAGTGAATCGAGTCTCTCTTTCGGAAGTGGATGCGGTACGAATAGGCGCACGCAGCGCATCGACCACAAAAGTTGAGTTTACCACAGGGCCGGGTTGCAGGTTGCAGGTTACAGGTTACAGGTTACAGGTTACAGGTTACAGGTTACAGGTTGCACGTTGCACGTTACGGGTGACGGGTTGCAGGTTGCAGGTTACGGGTTACCGATGGCGTTGGGGGCTGCTTCGTGGAGAACTTCGTCGAGGAAGCGGCGGAGGGTTTCAGGGACGGCCGCAGGCGGGGCGGCATGGAGATCGTAGATCTGTTTTGGGTAGGGGGCTGCGTTGAACAGGGCTCGGATGCGGGCTGCGTCACCGCTGCGGTTGAGAAACAGCAGGGGCGCGTGGGCGCGGGCGAGGACGGGGTCGAGATGCTCTTTTTGTAACAGCCAGAGCGGCAAAATGCGGGCCCTGGCATCGGTCGAGAAGATCTGGCGGGCGGTGGGGGCGGGATCTTCGAGGATGACTCCGGCGGGTGCGAAGCGGGCGGCGAGATGGGCGGCGAAGACCGTCCCTGTGCCGTCGCCATAGAGGACGATGTTGCGCGAGAGGATGTGGCGCGTGTCGGTGAGCCAGGTCCATGCGGCGATGGAGTCGGCGGTGCCGAGGCGTTCGGTGGGATGACGGCCATCGCTGAGGCCGAAGCCGCGGTAGTCGAAGGCAAAGACGTTGATGCCGAGCGAATGGAGGGTGAGGAGGGCGGGGACGGTGTCGGAGAGGGAGCCGTGGGCATCGTGGAGATAGAGGACCGTGTCGGTTGCATATTGCGAAGCTGGCGCTGCCGGGATCCACCAGGCGTTGAGGTGCGAGTGGCCGGCGCCGGGAATAGGGACTTCGAGATTGTCGAAAGGGATGCCGGCTTTGAGAGGGGTATTGGAGATTGCGCGGGAAGGATGGAAGAGGAGCTGCCACTGGCCCTGGTAGAAGAGCAGGCCGAGAGTGGCGTATCCGCAGAGGGCTGCGGCAAGGAGGGTGAGGAGGAAGGCGGAGAGGAGCCAGCGTGCGCTGACCATGGGCGGAGGCTCGGGGGGCGTTTGCCGGGATGGGCGATGCGGGGGGACGGGTGTTTTGGGGGATACGATTCTGGGCATTACCCGAAGGCCAGTTCGTCGGGGGATTCGAGGGGGGTTCCGCAGACACGGCAGATGACGGCGGAGCAGTCGCCGCAGACGAGAGGGTCGTTGACGGAGCGAGCGCAGAGAGGGCACCAGAGGCGGACTGGTTCCGATGGGTGCGGGGTGGAGGGCTCTGGCGCGGACATTCTGAGAAGAGCGTAGCACTCGGGAACGGCGTGGAGCGTGGAGCGTGCAGGCAAACCGAGGTGGGCTCCGGGCGGGTTTCGCGCATCCTTAACAGCAAAGGCACGTGCCGAATTTTGTTCGCGTCATGAAAATAGACTGCGGTTTTCCTCTGTTCCCGCTGTTTACTATGCATTAAAGAGTCGAGTGAGCTGCGCACATGAGCGGCAGGGGACGAGTGCAGCCGGGGAGCGGTCCCGGGGCTGAACGAGCGACTGACGATGGGTGGAGGTAAGCGATGGCGACAGCAGGCCTGGATCGGATGATGCTGTGGACGGACCTTGAGGGTCGCACGCTGCACGGGCGGTGGCGGCTGGACAAGCTGGTGCGGCCGGAAGGACGCACGGCGTGGTTCGAGGCGACGGACGTCGACGGCAACCCGGTGATGGTGAGCATCACAGAGGCGCTCAACGACGAGGATGAACTGCTGGAGCGGTTTGAGGCAGCAGCCGCGATTCGGCACCCCAACGTTGTGTCCATTGTGGAGTCGCGGATCTCGCGCGTCGATGAGACGCCGGTGGTGGTGGCCGCGATGGAGATGACCGAGGAGAACCTGGGCGATGTGCTGCGCGAGCGGTCGCTGAACGCGACGGAGACACGGCAGGTTCTGGATTCGGTGCTGGCAGGGCTGTCGGCGTTCCACGCAAAAGGGCTGGTGCATGGGCGGATGGAAGCCGCGAGCGTGCTGGCGATCGGGGACACGATCAAGCTGCGCAGCGAGTGTGTGCATATTGGCGGATCGGGATTCGCGAGCGGAGCGGCGGAGGATGTGCGCTGCGTGGGCAGGCTGATTACCCAGGCGATGACGCGGCGGCTGCCGACGGGGGAGAACGATCCTGTGCTGCAGTTGTTGCCGGAGCCGATGGCGCGGGCGGCGCGGCGGGCGCTGAGCGGCAATGCGACGGCAATGGAGATCGCGACGCTGGTGGGAACGCGGCTGGAAGTGATTACGGAAACGCCGCGCGAGCGTGTTCGAGAGGCGCGGCGCGAGCCGGGCCGGGTGGATCCGTATTCGAAGACTGCGCCGAAGGGTGCGATGACGCCGGAGGTGGTGGTTCCCGATACGGCGGCGGCGGAAGAGCAGTTGGCGGCGAAGAAGGCGGCTGCCGAGAAGAACGGCGCGGCGGCGCGGGTAGTGCCGATGCGGGGTCCGCGGGAGCGCGCTGAGCCGGAGCGGGGGCCGGCGGCGGGTAGCCCGGCCGAGGAAGCAGCGAGTGCGGCTGCGGCGAAAACAATCCCGAACACATTACCGAATCCACTGCCGCATCAGCGGGAGATTCCGTGGGGATCGCCTCTGGTTGTGGAGGACGAGAGGCCGGAGGTCCGTCGGCGGCGGAGCGCACCGTATGTGATTGCGGCGGCGGTCCTGGTGGTGCTGGTGACGCTCTTCACACTCTATGGAATGCTGCATCACGATGCAGCGGCGCCGCAAGCGACGGGGCAGATCACCGAGCCCAATTCGCATTCGGCACCGGCACCGGAAAAGACCGTGGTGATGCATGCGGCGCCGGCCGCGGCTCCAGCAGCGGCAGCGGGTCCGGGCTGGCGCGTGATTGTGTACACGTACAATCGCGAGGCCGATGCGCGGCACAAGGCAGAGACGATCACGGCGGCGCATCCGGAACTGAAGGCGAGTGTTTTTCATCCGCGGAGCGGAGAGCCGTATCTGGTTTCGCTGGGCGGGGTGATGAGCCGGCCGGAAGCCATTGCACTGCGGGCGAAGGCATTGGGGATGGGGATGCCGCGGGACACATACGCGCGGAACTATCGCTGAAGTATCGCCGAAGTATCGCTGCGATATTTCCGAACCGCAGGTACCGTTCGACTTCGCTCAGGCCTGGCTGTTCGACTCGCCGGCTGTAATTGATGCTGCGCGAACGACGCGCGCCGCGAGTTCGGAAAGCTTCCTCAAGATGACAGTTTTTGTCTGGACACAACGTCAGGCTTGCGTCTCGCTGCGTGAAATTTTCCGCTGCTGGGCAAGCCCCGGGGTCCGCGCTGTGGTTGATCGTGGGCTCGATGCCGGGGTTTGCCGCGAAACGTTCTTCGAGTTGTGCCAACGACTGTTTCCGCAGTAGGATGGCGGAGATTCCTCCCTGATGGGCGCGCCTACCCCGGCGTGTTCTGGATCTGCGATCCCTGGCAACGCGGAGAACGTGTGAACGGCAGAACCGCGGTACTGATCATCGACGACGACCCGACGCATCTGCGGATATACGGATGGATCATGGATGCGGCGGGATATGAGGCAAAGCCTGCGCTGGTGACGGGGGATCACGTGGATTATCCGGACGGGCCGGTCGACGTGGTGGTGATGGACTATCGGCTGAGCGGGCAGATCACAGCTGTGCAGGTGGCCGAAGAAATTCAAAGGCGTTTTCCTGGCGCCCCGGTGATCGTGTTGTCGGATATGTACGATCTGCCGTCGGACATCGCTCCGTATGCAAACGCATTTGTGAGAAAGGGCGAACCGGCGAAGCTGGTGGAGACGCTGGCACAGTTCGGACCCGGGGCAGAGCGGCCGGACAGCGCCGCTTAAGCTTTCCTCCGATGCTTCGGAGGTTCGAAGGCAACCCATCGAGCGCGAGGCTGCATCCGAGGGGATGCGCAGCGGTTCATTTCGCTACCCCTCCCTGGGCGGCTGGGCCAGCTTCGACTCCTGAGCCCCTGGGGCGATTTTGCCGGCCTCTGTTGCAGCGACTATGCGCGAGCTTCCGGTAAGACTCCAGGAAATCTGTGTGTGTCTGCTGGGGACCTTCCTTTGCGTGCCTGTTCATGCGGCGACGGGGCTGTCGGCAGGAGCCGCACAGCCAAGCCAGGCGCAGCTGAAATCGATGTCGCTGGCGCAGCTGGGGAACGTCGAAGTTACGACTGTCTCAAAACAGCCGGAAGAAGTGTGGCACACGGCGGCGGCCGTTTATGTGCTGACGCACGAGGACATCCTGCGTTCGGGAGCGAAGACGATTCCCGATCTGCTGCGGCTGGTGCCGGGAGTGCAGGTGGCGCAGTCGCAGAGCGATCAGTGGGCGGTGGGGATCCGGGGATTCGACAGCCAGTTCTCGAACGGACTGCTGGTGCTGATTGACGGGAGGAGCGTGTATACGCCGTTGTTCGAGGGCGTGTACTGGGACGTGCAGGATCTGGCGTTCGACGATATCGACCGGATCGAGGTGATCCGGGGACCGGGCGGCTCGATCTGGGGACCGAATGCGGTCGAGGGCGTGATCAACATCATCACGCGCAGCGCGGCCGACACGCAGGGCAAGCTTGTAGAGGCCGATGGCGGCGATGCGGTGGAACATTTCAACGGGACGGTGCGGGTGGGGTTCAGTCCGACACCGGAACTGCAGCTGCGTGTTTTTGCGAAGGGATTCGATCGCGGGCCGGAATCGAATCCGGGGCACGAACCCTACGACCACTGGCACCAGGAGCGAGGGGGATTCCGCGCGGATTGGAAGCCGACCGCGAGAGATGCGCTGACGGCTTCGGGAATGGTGTATGGCGGGGCGAGCGGAGACCAGAATCAGATCGGGACATTCACGCCGCCGGCGCAATTGCGCGTGGATGGAGAGCAACAGGTCTCGGGCGGCGACGTGATTCTGCGGTGGGATCGGCAGCTGGCGAGCGGATCGGATTTCTATGTGCAGAGCTATTTCGATCGAACCAACCGGGCGACATCGCAGTTTACGGAGACGCGGGACACGTTCGATGTGGACTTCATCGGTCATGTGGCGAATTTGCCCGGCCAGGATGTGATTCTCGGCGCGGGATTGCGCGAGTCGCCGAGCAATATTGTGCAGACCCAGGCGACGGTGAACTTTCTGCCGCATGCGCAGAACGATTTTATCTACAGCCTTTTTGCGCAGGATGCGATTCAGATTGTTCCCGGTCGGATGACGCTGACGCTGGGATCGAAATTCGAGGACAACAACTTCAGCGGATGGGGTGCGGAACCGAGCGCGCGGCTGTTGTGGAATCCGCGGGCCAATTTGACCTTATGGGGCGCGGCGTCGCGGGCATTGCGGATTCCGGGACGCGTGGATACGGACCTGACGCTGATCGGCAATGTGACCCCGTCGCCGCCGATTTTCATCTCGGTGAACGGGAATCCGAACTTCAAGCCGGAGGTGCTGATTGGATGGGAGGCGGGATACCGGCAACTGCTGCTGCCAAGGCTGTATGCCGATGTTGCGGCGTTCCACAACCAGTATGACGATCTGGAGAGCTATGGCGGGCCGGCTACCCTGTTCACCTTTCCGACCACGCCTTATCCCTACACCCAGGTGAACGTGGCGTTCGGAAACGGTCTGAAGGGGGTGACGGACGGGATCGAGATTGCGCCGGACTGGAGGGTGAGCCGCTGGTGGGATCTGCGCGGGAGTTTTTCGCATCTGCATATGGCGCTGCATTCGAGGCCGGGATACAGTCAGGAAGCTTACGCAGCGGGAGACGAGGGAGCGGCGCCGCATCGGGAAGCTTCGGTGCAGTCGATTTTCGCGCTGCCGCACGGGGTGGAGATCGTACCGGATTACCGCTTTGTGAGCGCGCTGCCGGCGGAGTCGGTGAAGGCTTATCAGACAGGGGACGCGCGCGTGGAATGGGCCTTCGCGAAGCACTATACGATTTCGTGCAACGGGCGCAATCTGCTGCAGCCGTATCATCAGGAATTCGCAGGAGACGCCTCCAATGCAGTGGGAATTCGTCGCAGTGTTTATGCAGAATTGCGCTGGTCGCGTTGAGCGGATCTTGTCGGCAGGGGCAGGCTGAGACGCAATGAGATCGAAGACCTCCAACAGCAGGACATCCGCGCGGTTCTCCGCCGGGAGCGGGCGGAGAATTGGCCGGAGACTGCCTGGGTGGCGGCGTGCGGCCGGTTGGTGTCTGATGGCCGCGATGCTGCCGGGAATGGAGAGCCTTGCGCCGGCAGCGAGCGCGCAGAGGGCTTCGCAGGATCAGGTGGAGGCGGCGTACCTCTATAACTTCGGGAAATTCGTGCGCTGGCCGGATGGCGGCCACGGCCCCCTGCAGATCTGTGTGGCGGGGCAGGATGCTTTTGAGCAGACCGTCACGAAGCTCACTTCAGGCGAACAGATCGACGGCCGGGCGCTGCAGGTGCGGATGGTGGAGCGTCCGGAACTGACTGTGGGCTGTTCAATCCTGTTTGTCGGCTCGCCGGATCGTGCCCATCTGGAACCATGGCTGGCGGCGACGGCGGGCAAGCCGGTGCTGACGGTGGGCGATGGGGCGGATTTTCTGGACCGGGGCGGGATGATTCAGTTTGTCCAGGTAGAGGACCACGTTCGATTCTCGGTCAACCTGAATGCGGCGAACCGATGCGGTGTGGAGCTGAGCTCGGAGCTGCTGAAGGTGGCGGTTCGAGTGACGGGCAGGCCGGGGAAGGGAGGGGCGCAATGAAGATGCCCGGCTCTCGCTCGATTTCGGCCCGTCTGATGTGGATGAACCTGCTTGTGAGCGGCACGGTGCTGATCCTGGCAGTGATCGCGTTCTTTTCCTACGACCTTGTTTCGTATCGGCAGAGCCTGATCGGGAGCCTCGAGACGTCGGCGCAGATTGTGGGGACAAACAGCGTGTCGGCGCTGCTGTTCGACGACCAGCAGAGCGCGACGACGACGCTGAGCGCGCTGGGAGATTCGCCGGATGTGCAGGCGGCGATGCTGGTGACCAACGACGGTGCACCTTTCGCAGAATACCGGCGACCGGGGGTAACGCAGGCGGTTCCCACTCCGGCGCTGACGCGTGGCAGCGTGGACGAAGAGTGGGTGAAGGGAAGCCATGTGATGCTGGCGCGCCGGATTATTTTCCAGGGCAAGCCGGAGGGGACGGTCTACATTGTCGCGGAGCTGAAGGAAACGACGCAGCGGGCGCGGCAGTATCTGATGATTGCGCTGGCGGTGCTGCTGATCTGCATGGGGACGGGGCTGCTGATCAGCTCCACGGCGCGGAAGACGCTGGTGCGGCCGCTGGTGGCGCTGGCAGAGACCGCGCGCAGGGTTTCGCGGGAGC
The DNA here is from genome assembly GCA_036267095.1 of Acidobacteriaceae bacterium. Taxonomy (GTDB): domain Bacteria; phylum Acidobacteriota; class Terriglobia; order Terriglobales; family Acidobacteriaceae; genus Palsa-343. The sequence continues at coordinate 63,797 of DATAWS010000012.1, read as the reverse complement.
GCGACTATTCCGTGCGGGCCGAGGCGCCTCCGGATAAGGATGAGGTCGCGGTGCTGGTGGAGGCGTTCAACGAGATGCTGGTGCAGATTCAGGCGCGCGACACGGCACTCAATCGGGGACGCGAGGAGCTGGAAGTGCGGGTGCAGGAGCGGACGGCGGCGCTGCGGGCGGCGAATCGGGAGCTGGAGGCATTTTCGTATACCGTCGCGCATGACCTGCGGGGGCCGCTGGATGCGGTGCAGGGGATGGTGTATCTGCTGAACGGCATGGAGAAGGAGGCGCGCGAGGGAGAACGAAAAGAGATTCTCGAGCAGCTGCGGCTTTCGACGCTGGGGATGGCGGGGCTGATCGACGATTTGCTGAACCTTTCGCGGGCCAGTACGGCTTCTCTGAAACGGCAACCGGTAGAGCTGACGACGCTGGTGCGGGGGATTGCTGAGGATCTGCAGCGCAGAGAGCCGCAGCGGCGGGTGGAATTCCGAATCGAAACGATACCGGCCGTTGTGGCAGACGAAGGATTGATGCGGGTGGCGCTGGATAACCTGATCCGCAACGCCTGGAAGTACACGTCGCGGCATGAGGCGGCGCGCATTGAGTTCGGAGCGGTGAACCGGCGGGGCGAGACGGTGTACTACGTGAAGGACGACGGGGCCGGCTTCGATCCGAAGCTGAGCGATCAGCTGTTCCAGCCGTTCCATCGGCTGCACGGCCGGGGAGAGTTTCCGGGGACGGGGATCGGGCTGGCGACGGTGCAGCGGATTCTGGCGCGGCACGGCGGACGGATCTGGGCGGAGGGAACGGTGGAACAGGGCGCGACGTTCTGGTTCACGCTGAAGAGCGGGGCGGCGGCGAGTGGGTAGGGCCGGCGGGGCGCGAGCGGTGAGAAGTTTCTAATTTTCCTGTTTCGGGTTGGGGCATTGAGACGCAGGAAGCTGCGTTCGATGGCAGGCGAAGCGGGAAACCAGGCGACAGTTCAGGGGACGGGCGGACCGGGTGCGGTTCCTCCAGGGGTGCTGATGGCAGGCGCCGGAGGAGCGGCTGCGGGCAGCAGCGGCGCGGCTGCGAGCGGAAGCCCCCCGGGCGGTGCGGCTCTGATGGTGGCGGAGACGCCCGATGAAGCAGCGCCGGAGGGCGAGGATCGGCACGAGCGCCTGAACCAGCTGGCGATGCAACTCGACGTGATGGTCCGCGTGCAGTCGATGCGGGTGCGGGATCTGCTCGCCATGGAAAAAGGCACGGTGGTGGAGACGATCCACGAGCACTCGCAGGATGTGCCGGTGCGATGCGGGGGCGCGCTGCTGGTGTGGGCGGAGTTCGAGGTGGTGGAGCAAAAGCTGGCGGTGCGGATTACGCGGCTGGCATGAAACGAGCGGAGGGGGCGGGAAAAGTGTCGCAGGCGATCGACGAGAGCTATCGGAGAAGCAGAGACGAGGGGTCGGGGAGAAAGGCCATGGGCGTGGTGCTGAGTCCGGTCTTTGACGGGAATACGCCGATGCCTCGCTATAGCTGGACGATGCGGCTGGGGCTCTGGCTGCGACGGCTGATGAGCCTGCCGACAGCGGGAGAGATGCCGATTCGGCTGGAAGGCAGGCTGAGCCTCGGACCGAAGAAGTCGCTGGTGCTGGTGAACTGCCGGGGCAAGACGGTGCTGCTGGCGCTGGGCGGGGAGGCGATTACGCCGGTGATGGAGGTACCGGCGCGGCGGCGGAAGAGAAAGGAGCCGGCGGAGTGAACCCTCTGCTGCTGCTGGCCGTGCGAGCCCGGGCCGGTCTGCCTGCCGGTGTACCGGGCCTCGACCTCGGCAACAACAACACGGTTCCCTGGACGATTGTCTTCACGCTGACGCTGCTGACGCTGCTGCCGGCGATTCTGCTTTCGATGACGCCGATGGTGCGGCTGCTGGTGGTGTTTCATTTTCTGCGCCAGGCGCTGGGGACGCAGACGGCGCCGTCGAACCAGGTGCTGATGGGGCTGGGTCTGATGATGACGTGGTTCCTGATGCAGCCGGTGCTGGTGCAGGTGGATCAGCAGGCGGTGGAACCGTTTCGCGCGGGGCAGATTTCAGGATGGGAGGCGATCGATCGGGGATCGGAGCCGCCCCGGATCTACATGCTGCGCTATGCGCGGGAAAAGGATCTGGCGCTGTTTGTGTCGGCGTCGATGACGGCGCGGCCTGCGAAGCCGGAGGATCTGCCGCTGCGGGTGGTGGTGCCGGCGTACATCCTGAGCGAGTTGAAGGCAGGATTTGAGATCGGCGCGGTGCTGTTTCTGCCGTTTCTGCTGGTGGACATGGTGGTGGCTTCGATCACGACGTCGATTGGGATGTTTCAGCTGCCGCCGGTGGTGATTTCGACGCCGCTGAAGATTCTGCTGTTCGTGATGGTGGACGGGTGGAATCTGCTGGCGGGTTCGCTGCTGAAGAGTTTTTAGCGAGGAGAAGGAATGGGACCGGATGAGGCGGCGGAGCTGATGCGGCATCTGCTGCGGGAGGCGCTGATTCTGGGTGCGCCGGTGCTGCTGGCAGCGTGCGCGACGAGCTTTGTGATCAGCCTGGTGCAGACGCTGACATCGCTGCAGGACCAGACGATTTCGACGGTGCCGCGGCTGCTGGTGGTGGTGGGTTTGCTGATGGCGGGGCTGCCGTGGTTTCTGGGGCGGCTGATGAGCTACACGCTCGGATTGTTTTCGGACTTTCACCGTTTTCTGGGCCAGGGATGATGCCGGTCGGGATCAATGCGGGCTGGCCCCATTCAAGCCTCGGGAGCGCGCTGGAGGCGATGACGCTGGTGCTGGTGCGGGTGAGCGGGCTGATGGTCTTCGCGCCGGTCTTCTCATCGGGCGCGATTCCGATGCGGGTGAAGGCGGGCTTCGTGCTGGCGGTAGCGTGGCTGATCGGGCCGGTGGTGGCGGCGTTTCCCGGGGCGCATGCAGAGCTGGGGACTCTGGCTGTGATCGGGGAACTGAGCGTGGGGCTGGTCTTCGGGATGACGCTGTCGCTCGTATTCGCGTCGCTCGAGTTTGCCGGACAGGTGCTGGGATTCCAGTTCAGCTTTTCACTGGTGAACGTGATGGACCCGAATGCTCCGGTGGAGACGCCGCTGATGGGGCAGATGTTCGGATTGCTGGGCACGCTGGTGGTTGTGGGAGCGGGGCTCGACCGCACGATGATCGCAGCGTTGCTGCGGACCTTTGTCGCCGCGCCGGTGGGAGCGGTGACGCTCGATGCTCGTGCCGGAGTGGCGCTGGTGGGAATGGCGGGAGGGATTTTTGCGGCGGCGCTGCAGCTGTCGGCGCCGGTGCTGGCCGGGACGATGCTGGCGGATCTGGCGGTAGCGCTGGCAGGGAAGATGTCGCCGCAGCTGCCGGTGATGGCCTTCTCGGTGCCGCTGAAGACGGTGCTGGGATACGGCGTGCTTCTGGGGTCTCTGGCGCTGTGGCCGCACTGGATCGAGGCGCGGTTTGCGGCGCTTCTGGATGCTGCGGGGCACATCTTGTCCGGTGCGGCGGGAGCGGCGTGAGCGATGCCGGGCGACCGCACCGAAGCAGCGACACCGCGACAGAGGCAGAAAGCCAACGAGCGCGGCGACCGGGCGCGCAGCCGGGATCTGATGAACGGGGCAGCGATGCTGGCCGGGACGCTGGCGCTGGGAGCCGGGGCGCAGAAATGGGTTGGCGTGTGGTCGGGGGAGTACCGGGCGTTTCTGCAAATGGGACAGCCGGGTTTCTGGGAGCTCGCGACCGCGCAGGAAACGGCGCTGGCTCTGCGCGGCGCGATTCTGCGGGGGCTTGCGCCGGTCGGCATCGTTCTGGCGGCGGCGCTGGCCGGCGCGGTGGCCGCGGGCCTGGTGCAGGGCGGCGGATGGAGCCTTCATTTCGAGGCGCTGTCGCCGAAGTCGGAGCGGATCAATCCCGTGGAGAACGCGAAGAATATCTTCTCGCTGCGCGGCGTGGTGCGGATGGGGAAGTCGCTGGTGCCGGTGCTGACGCTGGGATTCTTTGCGGTGCGGGCGATCGAGGCGCAGGCGGAGATTCCGCCGCTCAGCGTGGAGCGGTTTCCCGACCTGATGGCGGAGATGTACAACCTGCTGCTCGACGGCGCGTGGATTTTTCTGGGATGGGCCGGGATCGATTACCTGATGGAGTGGCGGAGCCGGGAGACGCGGCTGCGCATGTCGAAGCAGGATCTGCGCGACGAATTCAAAGAGAGCGAGGGCAGTCCGCAGATCCGGGCGCGCATCCGCGGGCTGCGGCGGCAGATGCGGCGGCGACAGATGAAAGCGGACATTGCGCGGGCCTCGGTGGTGGTGACGAATCCGACGCACTATGCGGTGGCGCTGAGCTTCGACTTCGAAACCATGGAGCCGCCGCGGGTGCTGGCGAAGGGACGGGATCTGCTGGCCGCGCAGATTCGCGAAGAGGCGCAGTGGGCAGGCGTGCCGATTGTCGAGAATCCGCCGCTGGCGCGGTCGCTCTATCGGCAGGTGGAGGCGGGGCAGGCGATTCCCTTCGAGCTGTATGCGGCGGTGGCGGCGATTCTGGCGTGGCTTTATCGGCGCGAGGTGGAAGAACGGATCCGGCGCGAACGGGCTGCGGCGATGCAGACGGGAAAAGACGCGCGGACTCCGCGATGAGGCTGCGCGGTGCGGGTGGGGATGAGGGAAGAGAGATGAGGGACGGGATGAGGGGACAGGGATGAGGGGGCGGGGATGAGTACGGGGGCTCTGGCGTTGGGCGGCGTGCCGCAGGCGGGACCACCCCAGGCCGGTCCGGGAAAGGCGCTGCGGAACCTGGCGCTGCCGGTGGCAGCGATCAGCGTGATTTTCGTGATGCTGGTGCCGGTTCCGGCGTTCGTGATGGACATGCTGCTGGCCTGCTCGATGGCGCTGTCGATACTGGTCTTCCTGTCGGCGGTGCAGCTGCGGCGGGCTGTGGACTTCTCGGTTTTCCCGACGCTGCTGTTGTTGCTGACCCTGTTTCGGCTTTCGCTGAACATTGCGTCGAGCCGCCGGATTCTGTTGCACGGCAATGAGGGGACAGCAGCGGCGGGGAACGTGATCGAGGCCTTCGGGCAGTTTGTGGTGGGCGGGAATTACGTGGTGGGGTTCGTGCTGTTTCTGGCGCTGATCGCGATTCAGTTTCTGGTGGTCAGTCATGGCACGGTGCGCACGGCCGAGGTGACGGCGCGCTTTACGCTCGATGCTCTGCCCGGAAAACAGATGGCCATCGATGCGGATATGAACGCGGGCCTGATCGATGAAACGACAGCGAGGAAACGGCGGGCCGCGATTGCGCAGGAGGCGGAATTCTACGGCGCGATGGATGGGGCGGCGCGGTTCAATCAGCGGGATTCGCTGGCGACGATTCTGATTACGGCAATCAATATCGTGGCTGGCCTGCTGATCGGGACGCTGCAGCAGGGGATCGATCTGAGCGAAGCGGTGCGCACGTACACGATTCTGACGGTCGGCGACGGTCTGGTGACGATGATTCCGTCGCTGTTGGTTTCGGTGGCGGGCGGCATGGTGCTGACGCGGGCTTCTTCTTCGGGACAACTGACGACGGAGCTGGGGGCGCAGCTGCTGGGCAAGGGGGGAACGCTCTATGTGGCAAGCGCTGTGCTGGGGGCGCTCTGTCTGATTCCGGGACTGCCGAAGCTGGCGTTTTTGTTCCCGGCGGTGGTGCTGGGGTATGTGGGGTCGAAGGTGTCGAAGCGCGAGCCGCCGGCGGCGGAGGCGGAAACGGCGAAGAAGGCCGCGGAGAAGCCGGAGAACGCGGCGGCGATGCTGCGGCTGGACGATCTGAGCCTCGAAATCGGGTTTCAGCTGATTCCGCTGGTCGATGAAAAGCAGGGCGGGCAGATGCTGGGGCGGGTAAAGACGCTGCGGCGGCATCTCGCAGGAGAGTTGGGGTTTTTGATTCCGCCGGTGCACATCTCGGACAACCTGCGGCTGCGGGCAAGGGAGTATGTCTTCTCGCTGCGCGGAGTGGAGATTGGGCGGGGACAGACGGAGGGGAATTGTCTGCTGGCGGTGAGCACGGAGGCGCATCCGCGGCCACTGCCGGGGAAGGAAGCGACAGAGCCGGCGTATGGAGCCCCGGCGCGATGGATTCAGCCGGCGGTAGAGGATGAGGCGCTGGCGGCGGGCTACTCGGTGGTGGATCAGGGAACGATGATCGGAACGCATCTGGCGGAGATGATCCGCCGGCATGCGCACGAACTGCTGGGCCGTGCGGAGACGAAGCGGCTGCTCGATTCGCTGGGGGAGAGCCATCCGAAGCTGGTCGAAGAGCTGGTGCCGAAGGTCCTGTCGCTGGGCGAGGTGCAGAAGGTTCTGCAGCAGCTGCTGCGGGAGCGGGTTTCGATTCGGGATCTGGGAACGATTCTCGAAGCGCTGGTGGAGACCGGGCAGCAGAGCCGGGGCCTGCCGCAGCTGGTGGAAGCCGCGCGCCAGGCGCTGGGAAGACGGCTGACGCAGCCGCTGCTCGAAGCGGATGGAACGCTGCGGGTGATCGCGCTCGATCCCGCCCTCGAGCAGGAATTGATGGGGCTGGTGGCGCCGGAGGCGCAGGGCTCGCGACTGCTGAGCGGAGGCGGGAATGCGCCGGTGCTGCGGCGGATCGCTGATTCTTTGAAGCGTCTTATCGGACCCGGCTCCTCTTCGGCCCAGCCCGTGCTGCTCTGTTCCAGTCCGGCACGCTATCACCTGAAGCGTTGGCTGGAGCCGGCTGTGCCGCGTCTGACGGTCCTCGCTCCGGCAGAGATTCCGGCCGAGATTCCCGTGCGGGCGGTCGGGATGGTGCGTGCAGGGTAGCAGGGGGTTGAGGGGCATGAACTACGCGGGTCAGTTGGCGGGAACAAAGGACGAAGCATGGAAGGGACCTCTGCGCGCGACGGCGAAGGCAGGGGAAGCGAAGCTGCCGCCTCCGGTCGAAAGCGCGACTTTTGAGAGCGACAGCGGCGGTAGGGGGGATCGCGCGATGCGCGAAGGAGAGGACGAGCGATGGCCTTCGGACAAGGAGCAGGAGCGCATGATGCTCGAGCACATGCCGGCGGTGCGCTGGATTGCGCGGCGGATTCACGAGCGGCTGCCGCAGCACGTGGACATGGAAGACCTGGTCAGTGCGGGAACGCTGGGATTGCTGGACGCGTTTCGGAAATTCAATCCGGCGCGGAAAGTGCAGTTTCGCAGCTACGCGCAGTTTCGCATTCGCGGCGCCATTCTGGACAGTTTGCGGACGCTCGACTGGAGCCCGCGCGATCTGCGCCGGAAGGGTCGCGCGGTCGAGGAAGCTATCCGGCTGCTGACCGCGCAGTACGGTAGGGCGCCGGCGGAACCGGAGATCGCGCGGGAGATGGGTCTGGGCCTCGAGGAGTACCAGCAGCTGCTGGGCGAGCTGAAGGGTCTCGAAATCGGAACGCTTCATCTGGAGCATGCGGAGGATTCAGGGGAGGAGGAGCTGGCTTACATTCCGAACGACCCTGAGGACGATCCGCTGTTTCGTTGTCTGCGCGGCGAGATGCGGGAGCGGCTGGCGGGAGCCATCGACGGGCTGCCGGAGCGGGAGCGCCTGGTGGTGACGCTCTACTACTACGAAGAGATGACGATGAAGGAGATCGGCCTGGCGCTGGGGGTGGTGGAGTCGCGGGTTTCGCAGATTCACTCGTCGGCGGTGGTGCATCTTCGCGCGTCGCTGGCGGACGCGGGGCAGAAATACGAGACAGAAAGCAAGAAGCAGACATGAAGGGACAGGAATAAGGGGCCATGGCGATCGAGAAGGAGCTCGGGCAGGAGGAAATCGACGCGCTGTTTCAGGCGGCACGGACTCATAGCGGGACAGCGGCCGAAGAGCCGCGCAGCCGCGTGCTGCCCTGGAGTTTCTCGCGTTCCGGGCAGATCAGCACCGAACAGCTGCGGTCGATCAGCATGATCAACGACATCTTCGCGCGCAACCTGACGCACCATCTGGGAGCGTGGTTTCGCAGCCGGGTGCAGGTGAGCCTGGTGTCGGCGGAACAGATTCCTTTCAGCGAATTTCTGCTGCGCATTCCGGAACTGGCGTATGTGTGTTCGGTGAAGCTGGAGCCGCTGCGCGCCGTTTCCGTGCTGCAGATGGACCTGACGACGGCTCCGTCGATGATCGATCTGCTGCTGGGGGGAGAGGGAAAGCCGGCGGAGCCGCGGGAGTTGACGGATATTGAAGAGGCGATTCTGTCCGGCGTCGTCGAGGCTGTGTGCCGGGAGCTCACGACCGCCTGGCAGCCGGTGGGGCTGACGTTCAGCTTTGAGAAGCGGCAGATGCAGACGCAGACGCCGCGGCTGATTCCGGTGTCGGAGAAGACCCTCTGTCTCAGTTTTGAGCTGCGCCTGGCGGATGCGAGCGGTCTGCTGAACCTCGCGTTTCCGGCCGTAGTGTCGAACGCGATCCTGCGCCGTCTGGCGGGAGAGAAGACGCGGCAGAGGCGCCACTCCCCGGAGACGCGAAAGCGAATGCAGGATCTGGCGGGGAAGGCGAATACGCGGGTTTCTCTGCAGCTGCCGGCGGTGCGGGTGGCGGCAGAGGCCCTGGGAAGTCTTCGCCCGGGCGGGATTCTGGCGCTCGGCGTGCCGGGGGGGAGTGCGGCCCAACTGCGCGCGGGCGGCGTGGTGCTGTTCTCGGCTGCGCCGGTGGGCCAGGCAGAACACCGGGCTGCGCATCTGCTCGAAGCGAGCGAATCCAGGAGCTGAGGGAACGGGATGCCGGATCAGAGTGCGAGGCCATGGATCGGGAAGCTGGAAGCGGAGATCGCCCGCGAGCTGGGCCAGACGGTCACGATTGCGGCCGGAGGGCCGGAACCGGAGTCGGGCCGCAGCCTCGGCGACGTTCTGGAGGTTCCGGGTGCGCGGCTGGACCTGGCGGTCGACGCTGAGGATGCGGCCGGCCTTCTGGTCGAGGGCAAGGTTATCGAAGCGGGTCAGGCGGATAGCGAGACGGTGCGCGAGCTGTGGTCGGGGATTCTGACCAGCGTGGCGGCGCGCCTTGGAGGCAGGCGAGTGGAGGGCGCGCCGGAGTCAGCTTCTCCTGGCGCTTCGTGCACACTGCGCCTGGGCGCCGCGACGATGCGGATGGCGCTGCGGGTGGAGGGCTTCGGGAGTGACGCCGGGGTTGAAAAGAGCAACGCGGTAGTGGATTCGGAGGGACGAGAGACGGCGCCTCGCAGGGAAGCCGGTCAGCCGGGACCGGCGAATCCGCAGCCGCCCGCCGGAAATTACGATTTGCTGCTCGAAGTGGAGCTGGAGGCCTCGGTGCGATTCGGATCGCGCGAGATGGAGCTGAAGGAGCTGCTGGAGCTTGGGCCGGGGGATGTGGTGGAACTGGACCGGCATGTCTCCGATCCGGTGGATCTGATTGTCGGCGACAAGATCGTGGCCCACGGCGAAGTGGTGCTGGTGAACGGCAATTTCGGATTGCGGGTGACTGAGGTGGCGGAGCCGGTGCGGCGGCTGGAGAGCATTCGATGCCTGATGTAGCGCGGGGAGCCGTCGCGCAGGCGACCCGGAGCGCGGACCGGCGGCAAGCCGGAGAGGTAAGCGCGCTTGCGGCATCGCTCTTTCCGCGCTGCGGAAATCCTGGATGTGGAACCGGGTGGATGCATGTGTGGAGAAACCGGCGGCTGCCCGGCTTCGAAGGCCGGTGGGCGTGTTCGCCGGAATGTATGAGGGCTTTGGTGGCTCTGGCCATGCGGCGGGAGAGGAGTGCAGGCGGGGTGAGCGGCGCCTGGTCGCATCGGATTCCCATCGGCCTGCTTCTGGTGGAGCAGGGACGGATCACTGCAGCGCAGCTGCGCGACGCTCTGGAAGGCTGGCGCCACCGGGATGCAGAAAAGAGAGACGGGAAGCGTCTGGGCACATGGATGGTGGAGAGCGGTTTGCTGACCGAGCCGGCGCTGACGCGCGGGTTGAGCGCGCAGTGGAACTGCCCCGCGTTCTCACTGGCGCACTTTCGTCCTGAAGAGACGGCCGCGGTGATGCCGCGGATTCTGGTGGAAGCGTTTGGAGCGCTGCCCGTACGCGCGGCGGGGCGGGGGGTGTATCTGGCCTTTTGCGGCGCCATCGATCGCAGCCTGAGCTACGCGGTGGAACGGGCCACCGGTCTGCGCGTGACCGCGGGGATTGCCGGCGACGCAGAGTTTCGAAGGGCACAGGAGGAGTATCTGGAAACGCCCGGACCGCGACTGCGGTGTCTCGAAGCGGCGGATCCGCTGAGCCTGGTGCGGGCAATTGCGGCGCGGATCGAGAGGGAGAAGCCCGTGGAGGCGCGTCTGGTGCGGGTGCACAACGATTACTGGCTGAGGCTCTGGCGGTCTCTCGAACCGGAGCCGGGACTCGCGGGCCGGGACGATGTCGACGATGTTCTGTGTGTGGTGCGGAGCGCCGGCGCACCGGCCGACTACAGAGAATCGCACCGCCGCCGATAAGGAAAGGGAAAGGGAAAAGCCGCGATGTCCGATATGACTGTGCTGATCGTCGACGACTCGTCTGTCATGAGAAAGATTGTGGAGCGAGCGCTCCGTCAGGCGGGACTGAATCTGACGCGAGTGATTGAAGCCGGCAATGGCCGCGAGGGGCTGGAGGTGCTGGGCCGCGAGCGGGTGCAACTCATCGTCTCCGACATCAACATGCCGAATATGGACGGCCTGGAATTCTTGCGCCAGCTGCAGAGCCAGGACCTGGCGAAGGGCGCTCCGGTGGTGATGATCACGACGGAGAGCGGGGAAGAGCATGTGCGCGAGGCGCTGACAGCCGGCGCTCAGGGGTATATTCGAAAGCCATTTACTCCCGATCAGGTGCGGGACCGCGTTTTGCCGCTGCTGGCGTCCGTCTGAAGCGGCAGAGCGGGTCGAAGCGGGCCGCCTGTGCAGGGCGGACGGGGCGGATGGAACCGATTTGGAAGGTGCGCAGAAGAAGGAGCAAACGAGAATGGCAGCGTTGCCGATCGCAGTGAAAGATGTCTCCCGGTTTGAGCAGAACCTGGACCGGGCGGTGGAAGAAGTGTTCAGCACGATGATGGGGGTGAGCTGCGCGCCGGCGGAGGGAGGCGCCGGGAGCGGGTCGGAGCACGGGACGATTTCGGCGGTGGTCGGGCTGGCGGGCGCGATCAGCGGCTCGCTGGTATTGCACAGCGGCAGCGATGCCGCGATGCGGATTGCCGAGCGAATGATGGGCGTGGCGCCGGAGGGCGTGGACGCAATGGTCCGCGACGCCATGGGCGAGGTGTGCAATATGGTGGCGGGCGCGTGGAAGGGCGCGGACCCGGAGCTGACCTCGGCCTGCCTGTTGTCCACACCGACGGTGGTGGCGGGGAGCAGCTACGAATTATTCAGCCAGCGTGCGCCGATTCGCATCGAGCGCGGGTACCAGTTCGAAGACGGCGTCCTGAGCATCACGCTGTTTTGCGAATGCGGGAAATGAACATTTTCTAATCCGCCCGGGTTTCCTCTGGTCCCGCTTCTGCAGGATGTTCCGCGGGAGACAGAAAGTGGACAGCGGTTATTACGCAGCCTTCGCGGGATTGCTGGCGCGCAGCGAGGCTCTGGATGTGGCGGCCGGTAATTTGGCAAATGCAGGCACGGCGGGCTACCGCGCGGAGCGGGATTATTTTCGCTCGGCGATCCTGGGACCGGACGCGCTCAACTCGCAGCTGAATACCACGGTGAATGCTTTTGGCGTGCTGGGCGGCAGCCGGCTCGATCTGAGCCAGGGCGCTTTGACGCCCACCGGAAATCCGCTCGATCTCGCGATCGAAGGCGATGGGTTCTTCGCGATCCGGACGCAACAGGGGATTCGTTATACGCGCGACGGGCAGTTCCAGCGCGCGCAGGACGGCACGCTGACGACGCAGGCGGGCGAAGCGGTGCTCGATGCGGCGCAGAAGCCGGTTCGGGTGCCGCCCGGGGAAATTGCGGTGGGTACCGACGGCGCTGTTTCAGTGAACGGGGCCATCGCCGGAAAGATTGCGGTGCTCGGATTTGCTTCGGGTGCTGCGCTGACGGCGGAAGGAGCCAATCGTTATGCGGCCGCAGACGGCTCTCAGTCGACTCCGGCGGCGGGCACCATTCGCCAGGGCGCGCTCGAGTCGTCGAACGAGGACGTGATTGACGGAAGCCTGAACCTGGTGCTGATGCAGCGCCAGGCCGAGATGATGCAGAAGGCCGTTTCGATGTTCAGCAACGATTTCGACAAGACAGCGAGTGAGGACCTGCCGCGCGTGCAATAACGCGACGGCGGCCAGGAGGCGACAGTGATTCGAGCCTTATACACAGCGGCGAGCGGCATGAGCGCGCAGCAGATGAACCTGGACACGATTGCCAACAATCTGGCGAACTCGTCGACCGTGGGGTTTCGCCAGCGGCAGCTGCAGTTTCAGGACATGATCTACCAGAATCTGGTGACGCCGGGCGCCGCGCAGAGCCAGGAGACGGTTTCGGCGGGGCTGCAGATCGGTCTGGGAACGAAGTCCGCGGCGACCGAAATCATCATGAGCCAGGGGGATATGAACCAGACAAACAATCCTCTGGACCTGGCGATTCAGGGGACGGGATTCTTTCAGGTCTCGCGGCCGGATGGGACGCTGGCCTACACGCGCGCAGGAAATTTCTTTCTCAACAATCAGGGCACCCTGGTCGATGCGCAGGGCGATCCCGTGGTCCCGAGCATCACCATTCCGGCGAATGCGACGGCAGTGACGATCACGCAATACGGCGTGGTGAACGCGACGCTGCCCGGGCAACAGAATCCGGCGCAGCTGGGGCAGATTCAGCTGGCGACGTTTGTGAACCCGGGGGGGCTCGAGAGCGTGGGGTCGAATCTCTTCACAACGACGTTGTCGTCGGGCGATCCGGTTCTGGGGAATCCTGGTGGAACGGAAGGACTGGGAACGCTCGAGCAGGGGTATCTCGAAAACTCGAATGTGGACGTGGTGGGCGCGTTTGTGCAGATGGTGCTGGCGCAACGGGCGTATGAGAGCAACTCGAAGGTGATTCGCGCAGCGGATGACATGTACAGCCAGGTTAACAATATGGCGCGGTGAGCGATGCGAGCGTGCCTGATTCTTCTTCTCGGCGTGGTCCTGGTTGCTGTTCGAGCGCCTGGGGCATGCGGTGGCGGTGAGCGAACGGTTTTGGACCGGGGGCTGCACCGGGCGTGGGTCGTGGTCGGGGATTGCGCGCATCCGGAGCGCCCGGAGCTGCTCCGGGAGATTGCGTGGGACGGTGCGGCAGGCGGTTCGCGGCCGGTTGCGAGCACCGAGGCGCAGCGGAGAACCCGAACCACTGTTTCGTCTCGACCGCCGGAGGTGAGGCCGGGGATGCGGGTAGAAGTCCGGAGCCAGAACGCAAACTCGCAGCTGCATCTGGTGGGAACGGCGCTGGGAGCGGCACGGGTGGGCGAGAGGGTTGCATTCCGGGTCCGCCTGAACGGCGCGGTGCGGCATGGTGTGGTGCGCGGGCCGGCGACGGTGGAGCTGATCCCCGCAAGGATCGAGAGGTAAGGGGTGTTCAGGCGGATCACAGCGTTGTGGATGGGGCTGCTGCTGTCGGCGAGCGTCGGAGCGTGGGCAGCGAAGCCGAAGCAGGCGTTGAAGTCGGGAACGCCGCCGGACGTGGCGCTGCACGATTACATCACGCGCGTACGCGCGGAGAATGCTGCTGAGACGCGGACTCCGGGATCGATCTGGACGGCGTCGGGGCGGCTGACGAATCTGGTGAGCGATGTACGGGCGTCACGAATTCACGATCCGATTGCGGTGGTGGTCTCGGAAAGCCTGACCGCCTCGACCGACGGAACGGTGAAGAACCAGCGGGCCTCCTCGGCGAGCTCTCAGGTCTCGGCACTGCTCGGCAAGCTGAAGGCTTCCAACGCGCTGAACAATCTGCTCAATCAGAGCTCCTCGTCGGCGCTGAATGCGCAGGGGCAGAGCGTCACTGACTCCAGTATTGCAACCACTCTGGGGGGAGAAGTGGCCGATGTGCTGCCCAACGGAATGCTGGTGATTCAGGTGGTGCGGCAGCTGACGTTCAATCAGCAGACGCAGCTGATCCGGCTGCGCGGGCTGGTAAGGCCGGAGGACGTGAACGCGCAGAACCAGGTGACGTCGACGGCGATCACGGACATGGAGCTGGAAGTGGTGGGGAAGGGCATCGTGAACGATGCCACGTACCGGCAGAATCCGGTGGTGCGGTTTCTCGAACGGATCCTGGTGTTCTGAGAGCAGACGATGAAGCGATACGGGGGACTGTGGAGCGACGCGAGGAAAGCAGGAATCCGCCGCTGCGTTCGGCTGGGGACGCTTGTGATGCTGCTGATGGGCGGAATGGCGTGGGCTGAAGATACGGCGAAAATGAAGCTGGCGCGTGTCGGGGATGTGGCCTCGGTTGAGGGCGTGCGGGATAACCAGCTGGTGGGCTACGGGATTGTGGTGGGGCTGCACGGGACGGGCGACAGCTCGCAGACGGTATTTCCGCTGCAGACGCTCGAGTCGGCTCTGCAGAGAATGGGTGTGAGCCTGCAGGGGAACGCAATGGCGTCGATGATGCAGACGCGGAACATGGCCGCGGTCTTTCTGTCCGGGACGCTGCCTCCGTTTGTGCAGCCGGGCAATAAGGTGGACGTGACGGTGTCCTCTGCGGGCGATGCGCGGAGTCTCGAAGGCGGCGTGTTGCTGCTGACGCCGCTGTACGGGCCCGATGGGCAGATCTATGCGGAGTCGCAGGGGCCGATTGTTCTGGGCGGCTACGCGGTGACCGCCAATGGAAGCAGCAAGTCGGTGAATTATCCGACGACGGCGCGGATTCCGTCGGGGGCGATTGTGGAGCGGGGCGTGCCGCTGGATCTGAGCCGATTGCGTCCTCTGTCCCTGCTGCTGAACGATGCGGATTTTCGGAGCGCAGAAGCGGTGGCGGGAGCGATCAATCGAGAGATGGGGCGGCCGCTTGCGCATGCCGAGGACAGCCGACGGATCGACATCGAGGCCGCGGCAGGCGAGGATGTGCCGGCGCTGCTGGCGCGGGTGGAGGCGGTCGAGGTGCAGGTATTTCCGCCGGCGAGGGTGGTGGTGAACGAGCGAACGGGAACGGTGGTGATCGGCGGGAATGTGACGTTGCAGCCGGTTACGATTCTGCACGGAGGGCTGGTGGTGAACATCGTCAGCCATTTCGAAGTGTCGCAGCCGAATCCGCTGGCCCAGGGTACGACACAGGTTGTGCAGCAGACGACGGTGCAGGCGCAGGATAAACCAGCGAATCGGATTGAGCTGCGTGAAGGCGCGACGGTGGACGATCTGGTGGAGGATCTGCAGCAGATTGGCGCGACGGCCCGGGACATCGTTTCGATTTTGCAGGCGATGAAAGAGGCGGGTGCTCTCGAAGCCGACCTGGAGGTGCTGTGATGTTGCCGGTGGCGGCGATGGCCGCGATGACGCGTGGGACAGAGCAGGGTGGAAGTGTGGATCCGCGGCTGAAGCCCGCGGCGCATGAGTTCGAAGCCTGCCTGATGAAGGAGTTTCTGGAACCGCTGCAGCACGATGCGCTCTTCGCGGATAACAGGGACGAGGCGGGCGCTGAAGGCAGCGACAATGCGCTGATGAGTTTTGGGTCGGAGTCGCTGGCGAAGGCGATTTCCGAGCGGGGCGGCTTCGGGATCGCGAACAAGATCCTGAGCGATCTGGATCGTGCGAAGCCGGCGGCAGGAAAAGTCCGCAATGGGTCTTAAGATTTTCTCAGAATGGGCCGTGAAGCGGGACTCAAGTATTGCGAAGATGCGCCGATGAACGGAAGGGGGGAGACCAGGCATGAATGTCCAGAACAATCTGCAGGGAATGCAGCAGCTGTTTTCGAGCCAGGAAGTCACGAAGGCGGAGAATGCGCGTCCGGGTGCAGCTGCGCAGGCAACGACCGGGAGCAGCACGGATCAGGCGACGCTGAGCTCGGCTGCGAGCGTGGCAGCGCAGACTTCTCCGGATGCCGATGTGAGGATGGAGAAGGTGGCAGAGGTGCATCAGGCGCTGGGGCAGGGGACGTACAGCGTTCCGTCGTCGGAAGTGGCAGGGAAGATGATCGATCAGATGCTCGGGAAGTAGGAACCTTCCGGCTCGAGGGAAGGATTAGGGAAGGCTGAAGATCGCGGGTGGGAGAGGGTTGTTGGAATGCTGCTGTAGGGCGGTATGGCGGCAAACGCAGAAATCCCGGGAGTGCTGACGGAAGCGATCGAGGGCCTTGTAAGAGCTGATGCTCTGCGGCTGGTGGGGCTAAGGGAAGCAGCGCGAGACCTTGCGGCTCCTGCCGACGAGAGAGAGTGGATGGAGGCCGTTCGTCTGCATCGCGCGTTCGGACGACTGCTGGTGCTCACGCGGCGCAATCTGAGGCTGGTTCGTATGGCGCGCGGTGTGGCCGGCGGTTACGAGCCGGAACGGGGCTGAGAGCGAGCGAGGGGAAAGATGGCCACAGTTCAGACGGCATTTGGTATTGCGACGGGAGCGCTGGACGCGGATCAGGAGGCGCTGAATGTCGTGGCGAACAATACGGCGAACGTGAATACGCCGGGATATACCCTCGAGGTGCCGATCTGGCAGGAAAACGATGCGGTTTCGCTGAACGGCGTTGGTTTCGGGATGGGCGTGCAGGTGACGGGGCCGGAGTCGCAGCGGAGTGGAGTGCTGGAGCAGGCGATGCAGCAGCAGACGCAGACGGAGAGTGCGTCGGCGGCGCGGCTGGCGGCCCTCGATCAGGTACAGGGGCTGTTTACGGGCGCGACCAGCGCGAACACGGACACAAGCGCTGCGAGCGGGATCGGGAGTGACGTGTCGAACCTGTTCGACACTCTGTCTTCGCTTGAAGCGAATCCGTCGGACATTGCTTCGCGCCAGAATGTGCTGAGTGCTGCAGGTTCGCTGGCTTCGGACTTCAACAGTGCCGCGTTGCAGCTGGAGAGCCAGCGACAGTCCCTCGACGAGCAGAGCAGCAGTGTGGTGGGGCAGGCAAACACGCTGCTCCAGAACGTCGCGCAGCTGGATTTGCAGATCGAGCAGACCAGTCCGAACAAGGATGCCGGAACGCTGGAAGACCAGCGACAGCAGGACCTGACGGAGCTTTCGCAATTGATCGGGATTCGGACGGTGCCGACGGAGGACAACGGGCTGACCGTGACGACGATGAATGGAGCGTTGCTGGTCTCCGAGGGGCAGGCCTATTCGATCACGAGCGGTGAGAGCGGCGGAGTGACGCACTATTTCGATGCTCAGGGCAACGATGTCACGTCGGATCTGACGGCAGGCGGGGGACAGCTGGGCGGAATTCTGACGGCGCGGGACCAGGATATTCCGCAGGTGGAGAGTGCGCTGGACACGCTGGCCTATTCGGTTGCGTCGCAGATGAACACGCTGAACGAGGGCGGATCGGATCTGGATGGAAATGCGGGTGGAGCGATTTTTGGTTTGCCGGCGAGTGCCACGCAGGCGGATCCCGCGGGGTCAGCCGCCGGGATATCGGTGGTGATGACCGATCCTGCGGGAATTGCTGCTGCGGCCAACGGCAATGGATCTTCGGACGGCACAAATCTGCTGCTGATGGCGAACCAGGCGAATTACACGGGCGTGACGGGGACGACGCCGACGGAAGGCTTCTCCGATCTGGTGACCAGTCTGGGCAGCCTGACGTCGGAGGTGTCGAGCGAGAACACTTCGCAGCAGGCAGCCCTGACGCAGCTGAACAATCAGATTGGCGCGCTCTCGGGCGTGAATCTGAATGATGAGGCAGCCTCTCTTGAGACTCTGGAGCAGGCGTATGAGGCGGCGTCGAAAATGTTCACCATCCTCGATCAGGTCATGAGCTCGGCGCTGAATCTGGGTGTTGAGACGGCGTACTCGAGCTAGGCGGGATGCGAGACGAAGGATGAATCTGAATCCGCTGTACATCACAAATCTGGTGAGCTCGCTCGATGCGACGTCGGCGAGCGAACAGCGGCTGACCGAGGAGCTGGCGAGCGGATCGCGGGTGAATCAGGTGAGCGACGATCCGGTGGCGGCCGGAGAGAATGTGCTGCTGAGCGCGCAGATTGGGAGCGACGATACGTTTTCGCAGACTGCGTCTTCGGCGCAGAGCAGGCTGCAGGTGACGGATTCTGCGCTGGGGACGGTGGTGAGTCACCTGACGTCGGCGATCTCGCTGGCGACCGGAGCGAACAACGGGACGCTGAACGCCGGCGATCTCGAATCGATCGGGAATCAGCTGGCGGGGATTCGCGACGAGGTGCTGTCGCTGGCGAATACGACGTATATGGGAAATTACGTTTTTTCGGGGAGCCAGGGTGGGACAACGCCTTTTGTGCTGAGTAATTCTTCTGCCACGGGCGTGCAGTACAACGGAGATGCGATTGCGAATTCTCTCGAGACGCCGAATGGGCAGAAGATCCAGCTGAATTTACCGGGTGATCAGGTTTTTATGGCGAGTGCAAGCGATGTTCTGGGCACGTTGAACGCGCTGGTGGCCGATTATTCGTCGGGAACAGCGTCGTCAACCGCCGAGGCGGATACGGAAGCGCTGAGCACGGCACTGAGCCATGTTTCGCAGCAAAGGGTTGTGATCGACAATTCACTTTCGCGGTTGAGCGCGGCGGAAAGTTATACCCAAAGCGAGTCGGCGCAACTGACGTCGGCGCAGACCTCGCTGTTGCAGGCGAATGTGGGAGAGGTTGCGACGGGATTGAGCACGGCGGAGACGCAGCAGGCGGCGCTGAGCCAGGTGATTGCGACCCTGGGGAAACAGAGTTTGTTCAATGATCTTTAACCGCAAGCCGGAAGCCCGTGACGGGCGTAATGCCGGTCACGGGCTTCCGGGTAGTTACTGGACTTAATAATTACCGGACCTGGAAGTCACCGGACCTGGAGGTCCTGGGTGAGGGGGGTGTTTTCCGACGAGTCGCCGACGTAGACGACGAATTTGCCAGGATCGACCTGCCAGTTGTTTTTCGCGTCGCTCCACCAGGCGAGCGAGCGGCGGTCGAGGGTGACGCTGACGTGGCGTGTATCTCCGGGGCCGAGGCGGACCTTTTCGTAGCCCTTGAGCTCTTTCACGGGGCGTTTGACGGTTGCGGAGGGATCGCCGATGTAGACCTGGGCGACGGTGGCTCCCTGGCGCTGGCCGGTATTGGTGACGTCGAAGGAAACGGTGATGGTGCCGTCGGCGCTGGTCTGTTCCGGAGAGACCTTCAGGTTTGAAAAGGAGAAGGTCGTGTAGGAAAGGCCGAATCCGAAGGGGAAGAGCGGCTTTTTGTCGTAGGTGGTGTAGTAGCGATAGCCGAGGAAGACGCCTTCTTTATAGAAGACGTGGGGGGTCTGGCCTTTCTCGACCGGGGGCGCGTAGTAGCTGTCGTGGGTAGGGTTCTCTTCCCAGGAGCGCTCGAAGCTGACGGGCAGATGGCCTTCGGGGTCACGCTGGCCGAGGAGGATTTCTGCGAGGGCGCGGCCGCCTTCCTGACCGGGATACCAGTTGTGCAGGAGCGCGGGAACGCCGTTGAGCCAGCGGTGCATGTCGACGTTGCCGCCGGCAGTGATGGTGACGATGGTGTGAGGGTTGGCCTGGGAGACGGCCTGGATGAGCTGGTCCTGTCCGAAGGGCAGGTTGTAGGTGCGGTCGTAGCCTTCGCTTTCGTTGCTGGCATCGAAGCCGACGGCGACGACGGCGGCGTCGGCCATGGAGGCGATCTTCTTTGCTTCGGGCGAGACGAGCTCGTCGACGCCGCGAATGCCGAGGCCGATATTCGGCATCGCACCGGCCGGCCAGTCGTCGAGCTCGATGGATGCGGCTTTGCCTGCCGTGAGCGGCAGCTCGACGAAGCGGGGCGCCTGGCCTTCGCGGGAAGGCTGGTCGAGGACGGTTTTGCCGTCGACGATGAGCTTCCAGGCTTCTGAGCCGTTGGAGCCGACGAGGAAGAGATAGGGTTCGGTTTTTGAAGGAAGGTACTGCGCGGTGTAGCGAATGCTGCGATGGCCGGGACGCGGCCCCCATTCGCCGTTACGATACATGGCGATGCGGCGCATGTGGGAGAGTGTCGGGGTGCCGGTGAAATCGGCCGTATTGAAGGTCTGGACTTTGACCGGAGAGCCGGCCGAGGGATCGCCGGCGGCTTTTCCGGACACGTCGTAAAACTCCGTCTGCTGGAACATGTCGTCGACTGTTGGAAGGCCGGCGGCGTAGAGGACATTTACCTTTCCGGCGAGCGCGTCGGAAAGGCCGGTCATGATGCTGACGGGGGCGAACGCATCCACGTGCGAGCTGCCACCGGCACCAGGGACAGCGGGCCATGCGTCGGGACCGAGCACGGCGATGGTATGGATTTTGCTCGCATCGAGTGGAAGCAGGTTGCCGTCATTCCTGAGAAGCGTGATGCTCTCGAGAGCTTCCTGCATGGCGACGGCGCGGGCCTGCTGGCTGAAGGCCGGGACGTCGAATTCCGTTTGGTCGCGATCGAGGAAGCCGAAGCGGATGGCGGTGCGGAAGATGCGGCGGAGTTTGTCGTCGATGGTGGCTTCGGAGACCTCTCCGCTCTTCACGGCGGGGAGGAGGTTCTTCGGGTTCATGAATTTTCCGGAGGGCATCTCGAGGTCGAGTCCGTTGTTGGCGGCGCCGACTGCGGAGTAGGTCGCGTCCCAGTCGGACATGAGGATGCCGTTGAACTTCCACTCGCCTTTGAGGATGTCGAGGTTGAGGTGCTTGTTCTGGGTGGCGTGGACGCCGTTGAGGAGATTATAGGAATTCATTACGGCGCCGACGTGACCCTGCTTGACGGCGGCTTCGAAAGCGGGGAGATAGATTTCGCGCAGGGTGCGCTCGTCCATGTCGGAGCTGACGTTGTGGCGGTCGTACTCTTCATTGTTGGCGTCGAAGTGCTTGACGGTGGCGATGACGCCTTCGCTCTGGACGCCGCGAATATAGGCGGCTGCGGTTTGGCCGGAGAGAAACGGATCTTCTCCGAAGTACTCGAAGTTGCGGCCGTTCATAGGCGCGCGATAAATGTTGATGCCGGGTCCGAGGATAAAATGGACGCCGCGGGAGCGGGCGTCGAGGGCGATGGATTCGCCCATTTTGTCGGCGAGCGCAGGATCCCAGGAAGCGGCGAGCGCGATGCCGCCAGCGTAGGCGGTATCGGGACCCCAGGTGCGGACGCCTTCAGGGCCGTCGCTCATTTTGAGTCTGGGAAAGCCGGCGGCGGGCTCAGCGCGGATGAACATGCTGTCGACGCCGCCGATGAGTTCCAGTTTCTGCTGCAGGGTGAGCTTGCCGATCATGGTGTTGACACGCTGCTCGATGGCAGGGCTGTCGGGAACCGGGGCCTGGGCAAGAGCAGGCAGTGCGAAGGCGAAGCACAGGAGAGATGCAGCGATCTGAATCGTTTGATTGCGCATATTTTTGACTCCAAACCAGCGCCCACCAGACTCGCAGAGCGTTCCGGATTTGTAAAGGCAGAAAGGTCATGGAGGCAGTTACCAACATGACGAGGTTTGCGACGTTCGTAATCAGCGCGGCGGCTGGCAGCAGATGTGGTCCAATGGTTCGGGCTGGACAGTGAGTGCGACGGGGACCGTGTGCAATTTTCGAGGAGCCGCGAGGGCGCGATGAAGAGAGCAATTGCCGGAGAGCTGATCTCCGAAGCTGTAGCGGTGCTGATCATTCTGGCTTTTGGGGATTCAGTGGCTGCGATGTATTCGCTGTACGATCCGAGCCCTTACCAGCACGCGTACTGGGGTGTCTGCATTGCGTGGGGACTGGCGGTGACGATTGCGATTTACACGACGGGATCTGTGAGCGGATGCCATGCAAATCCGGCGGTGACGCTGGCGCTGGCGATGTATCGGAAGTTCTCCTGGAAAAAAGTGCTGCCGTACTGGTTCGCGCAATGTGTGGGAGGGCTGCTGGGCGCCGCGATCGCATACCTGCTCTTTGGGCCGGTGATCGACCACTTTAATTTCGTGCATCATCTGACGCGCGCGGAAGGCGGAGCGGCAGGTGTCTTCTTTACGCATCCGGGGGACAGCATCACGACGCTGCACGCGTTCAGCGATGAGATCGTGCTGACGGCGTTTCTTATTTTCGGCATTTTTGCGATTACGGAGCAGTACAACGAAATAGCTCCGGGGGCGAACTTCGGGGCGGTTGTGATCGGCCTGCTGGTTGCGATGATCGGCGCTTCGATGGGGTATCTGGAGGCCTGGGCGATCAATCCGGCGCGCGATCTGGGACCGAGGACATTCTGCTTCTTCGCGGGTTGGGGAAGTTCGGCGTTTCCTTCGCCGGGTGATTATTGGTGGGTGCCGATTGTCGGACCGCTGTTAGGCGGAGTTCTTGGCGGCGGCGCGTATCAACTGCTGATTCATCCCTTCCTTCCTGCCCGGAAGCGCGCCCTGGAAGTGGCAGCGATTGAGGCTTCCGCGCCGAGTTGAGCGATCCCGGCGGAGTTATCCGCGTCCTGGCAGAGACAGCTATAGCGACGAACTCGTCGACTCGCCTGCAAGTTGTTCGCCGAGGATACGAGCGAACTGCAGCAGGCGGCGGTCCTGATTGTGTGCGGCAAGGAGCTGGAGACCCGCTTCCGGCGAGGGCAGAATGACGGCGGGGTTTCCACCTAGGCTGGCGGGCGTGGTGAGGCGGAGGAAGCCGGGGCGCGTCTCTGTGTGATCGGCTCCGGCTACGAGGCGGGTGCGGGGAACAGCGGGCGCCAGGAAGAAATCGAATTGCCGGAAGAGGGCTGCCTGGGCGCTGAGGAAAGCCTGATGGCGTTTGCGCAGGCTCTGGATTTCGTCTGCGGAGAGCGATGCGCCCCATACAAGGCGCGCGGCAATTGCCGGGTCGAAGCGCTGATAGAAGCCGGTGTGGAGTTGCGCGACCTCGGATGCCTGGATGGGAGCGTAGATATCGAGGGCTTCGGACCAGAAGAGTGGATTGAAGGGTTCGAGTCGTATCTTAAGTTCGGAGACGCGGAGGAGACGGTCCTGCCAGATTTGCAATGCGTGGAGGACGTCGGGTTCGCAGACGTCCAGCAGCGGGCCGCTGAGAACACCGATGGTGATTGCGGACGGAAGGGGCGACTCCGTGGGCAGATCGAAGAGGGCTTCGGCGAGGAGGGGCGCATCGCGCAGATCGCGGAAGAGCCAGCCGGTGGTATCGAAGGACTGCGCGAGATGATAGCCGCCGGTCCAGTCGCCGATGCCGAGCGAGGCTCGGTAGCCGGCGAGGCCGCAGAGCGCCGCGGGGGCGCGGACAGAGCCGCCGGTGTCGGTGCCGATGCCCGCTAGGGCTGAGCCCTCCTGAAGAGAAGCGGCGGTGCCGCTGGAAGAGCCACCGGTAAGGAGCGACGGGTTAGCCGGCTGGAGGCAGTCACCGTAGTCGGGGTTCTCGCCGGTGATGCCGTACGCGATCTGGTGCAGGTGAGATTTGCCGATGATGATGGCGCCGGCCCGGCGAAGGCGTGCGGCGACCCAGGAGTCAGCGGAGGCGATGCCGTTATGGGCGGCATAGAATCTGGAGCCGACGCTGGTGGGGAATCCTTCTAAGTCGAAACAGTCTTTGAGGGAGACGGGCAGGCCGTAGAGCGGGAGAGATGCGCCGGATCGAGCGCGATCCATCTGGCGTTGTGCTTCCGCGCGTGTCCATGCCGGATCGATGGTGATGTAGGTGTTGCGGCCAGCGTTATTGTTGGCGCGGGACAGAGCGATGCCGGCCTGCGCAAGAGGATCCGTTTGGCCTGACTTATACGAATCGAGAAGCTCGGAGATGGGCGAGGGACGCGACATGCTGCCATTCTAGAGCCTGTAAAAAGGAAAGGCGGCCATGACGACCGCCCTTCACCGGCGAACCGTGTGAGTCAGAATGTGAAGTGCAGAGACATCTGGATTTGCCGTGAGCTGCCGATGGGGTGTTTGACGATGCCGAGCCCGGCTGGGCAGTTATAGAGGCCGCCCGGGGCAGCGGAAGATGTTCCGCAACCGGTGGGCAGAGCTTCTGCTGTGGAACCGACGGCGACCGGGACGTTGTTGAAGGCGAAGTTCTGGTTGACGTTGTTTTGCGGGATGTCAAAGCTGGTGGTGTTGGTGACGTTGTAGATGTCGAAGGTATAGCGCAGGCTATATCCTTCGCGAATCGTCATATTTTTGACCAGCGAAGCGTCGGTGCGTTTTTGCCAGGACTGGCGGAAGATATTGCGCTCGCCGTTGATGAAGTTGGTTTCGAAGTCATCGCCCTGGGGAACGCCGTCGGTGCCGGGTTGGATGATGGGGATGTCGAAGCAACTGGCTTTGAGCGCTGCTCCGGTATTGGTCTGCGGGTTATAGAAGCCGCCATTTTGTCCTGTCAATGCAGACTTACGCGTGCAACCCGGGGCGAGCGGGACGATGGGATTCGTGATGCCGTCGAAGGTGCTGTAGAAGATGCTGCCGACGGCTCCCGAGTAATCGATGACGCTGTACGGCTGGCCGCTCTGGATCACCGCGACGCCGTCGAGGGCCCAGCTGTCGAGGAGGCGACCGAGCATGGTTGTGGCGCCGAAGGCGTTCGGGGTGGTGTAGGCGTAGGTGAAGTTGAGGACGTGGGTGCGGTCAAAGTCGGACGAGCCATAGCCGCTGCGAAGGTTATCCGGGTTATTCCCGTTGTAGAAGAGACCCATGCCGCTCTGCTCGTCGGTGGCGTGGGACCAGGTGTAGGAGACGCCCGCCTGGACGCCATGACTCAGGCGCTTCTCAACGTGACTTTCAAGAGCGTGATAGGCAGAGACGCCGGCTGCGGTATAGGACTCCGATTCGGATGAGTAACCGATATAGGGGACGCGGAGATCGACGTTGCCGCCCTCGAAGTTATTCAACATCGTTCCGTAGGAGCAGGTCGCTTCGGTCGGATCGTTGACGCATTCCGGAAAGAAGGTGTTGGGGTCGAGGACGGTATAGCCGTAGGTGAAGGATTGCTGAGCGAGGCCGCCAGGATGGGTCGGCCTGGCGGTTGTTGCGATCAGCGCCTGGTTGAAGGGAACGGGAATGACCTGGTGGCGGCCGAGATTGCCCACATAGCCGATTTCGATCATGAGATCGTTGCGCGGCTGGTACTGGAAGTTCAGCGTGAAGTTGATGCTGTAGGGGAGCTTATTCGTCGGGTTGTAGACGCCGAGGGTGAAGGGCTGCGCGCCATTGATAATGTCCGCTGCGTTGGGCAGGTAGTTGGCGAGCTGCGCGGCGGTGGGGTTGGAGGGCGGAGAGGTGCGCGTGGGCCCCCACGGCGTGGCCAGGTTGTACTGCGAGTTATCCACGATCCCGGTTAGTCCGTTTCCGCCGCAGATCGGGATGTAATAGAGGTAGAGGTAGGTTGGGTTCGAGCTGTTATAGGAGGCGTTATAAGGGCAGTGTTGCTGGCTGACGAAGGGTTCGGTCTGGACCGAGCCAAACGGGCCCCCGGAGATTTCGCCGGCGGCATAGCCGGGAGAGAGATAGCTGAACAACTCGCCGCGGTCGTAATAGAGGCCGGTTCCGGCGCGGACCACGAATTTGTTTTTGAGCGCCGACGGCTGCCAGGCCATTCCGAGGCGGGGAGCGATACCCCACTGGCGGCCGGTGAGCGTGGTGTTACTGACGCCCTTTGTTCCGTTGGCGTTGTTGCCGGCGATGACAAAGCCGGAGGTTGCGATTGTGTCTGTGGAGTCGTTGTAGCTGTAGAGCGACGGGTCGAAGTTGAAGATGTTGCCGTATTTTTCGGTGAGGCCACCATCCCAGTCGTAGCGGACGCCGGCGGTGATGCTGAGGTTAGGCAGGACCTGGAACTTATCCTGCGCGAAGAGGCCCGTCTGGTTGGCGCGGTAATAGCGGCTCGCGCTGCCCTGGAGGAAGGTTGTGGCGGTGAAATTCTGCGTTGAATACGGTGTAACCCAGTTATTGGCATAGGTGACGAAGTCGGGGGTTGCGACATTGCCGGTGCCGGTGCGGCGGTCGCGAATATCCAACTGGGTATAGGACCAGCTGCCACCGAAGGCGAGAGTATGGCGGCCTTTGGTCCAGATGCCGGTGGCTGAGGGCATGATGCGGTTCTGGAAGAGGCCGGTGTTGGCGCCCTGGTATTCAGCATCGGGTCCGATGGCGAGCGAGGGGGCGGTGAGGCCGTAGAGCGCGCCGGTTGGGGAATCGAACTGATCACCGATGGCGTCATTGATGGTGATGCCGGGAAAGTAGTTGCCGAATGACGGGTTCATGCCGATCTGGGCCGGGGTGAAGGGCTGGTCGTTCGTGTTGTAGACCTTTTCGCGGATGAAGCCGAGGGTTTCCGAGAGACTGAAGGCGGCGCCAATAGTCTGCACATTGTTGATGGAGACGACCTGAGAACCGGTATCCATATGCTCGGTGAAGCCGGGCACGTTAGAAAAGGCATAGGGCGAGGAACTGGGGTCGTGCTGGTAGTAATACTTCAGGCTGACCTGGTCTTTTGTGGAGGCGTTCCAGTCGAGATCGGCCACAGCCTGATCGGCGATGAAGGTTGAGGTGCCGGGCAGGAAGGCGTTGTAGGGCGAGTAGACGTTTGGCGTACCGGTGGCGTTCTGATTGGGGATCAGCCATTTTCCTGGTTCGCCGGGCAACGACGGCATGGTGAACAGAGCGAGGCCGACGGGATTGTTGGCCCAATTGGCGGCGCTGACGTTGACGCCGGAGGTGCCTTCGTTGACGGTCCAGTTGTTATTGGCTATGTCGGTCAGTCCCGCGGCATTGCGATTGGTGTCGCTCAGGCCTGGAGGGACGACGAGGAGCTCATCGCCGGTCTCCTGATCGGAGACGTGGAGGTGTTGATAACTGACAAAGCCGAAGAGCTTGTCCTTGATGAGCGGTCCGCCGATATCGCCGCCTGCGATGTAGCGGTGTAACTCAGGATTTTTATCAGCAGCGGGAATGTTGTCGTCTTTCTTAAAGAAGAAAGGATCGGCATTGAGCCAGTTGGTATCGCGGTGCACGTAGGCATCGCCGTGGGTCTGATTGCTGCCGGAGCGGGTGCTCATGTCGATGTGGGCTCCGCTGTCGGAGCCCTGCTGGGCGTCGTACATCGAGGCGTTGACACGGACTTCCTGAACGCTTTCAGGAGCGGGCGTTGGGATGGCGTTGCCGATGGCGAGATAGACAGAGGCGGAGGAGGGAATCACTCCGCCAGCGGCGTTGTTGGCCTGGCCGGTGTTGTTAACGACGCGGAAGGATTCAACCTGGCTGGTGCTTTTTCCGTTAAAGAGATTGCTGGCATCGACGCCATTCAGAAGGAAGGCATTGGAGGTGTCGCGCTGGCCGTTCGCCCAGATAGGAGCGTTGCCCAGGCCACTGTTAGCGCCGGTGCCGCCGGGTAACTCGGCATTGACGCCCGGGGAGAGGATGGCGAGGCCGGTGAAGCTTCCGGTGGGGAGAGGCACGGCATCTATCTGCGACTTATCGAGGACGTAACCGTTGGTGGTGTCAACGGTGTTGAGGAGCGGGGAGGCTTCAACGGTGATGGACTGGCTCACCTGGCCGACTTTGAGGGTGGCATTGACGTCGGCGGTACGGTCGGCCTGGACCAGGATGTGGGGGAATTTCTGGGTCTCGTATCCCTGATTCACGACGGTGATGAGCCAGGAGCCGATGGGAAGATTGACGAGGGAGTAGACGCCCTGGGAGTTCGTCATGGTTTTGCGGCTGAGGGTGGTCTGGTCTTCGACGGCGGTGACGGTTGCTCCCGCTACGGCGGCGCCTGAGGCGTCAGTGACCTGGCCGGTGATTCCACCGAGGGTTTGCTGCGCGGAGAGCCGAACAGGAAGGGCAGAGCAGGACAGAAGAAAAAGGGAAATGGCGAGAGTTGTTCTTCTGAATGTTTCTCTCAATTGTTTCGTCAGCATGGGTACTGCCTCCTCAAATGAAAAGAGAATCGGCCGCGCCTGGGTTGCGGGAGCGGGGCTGCATCATGCAGTCCATTCATCCAATTTTGTTGAGACAAGAGCGGCTGCGAGAACAGAGGGAGCCGAGTCGACGGGGACTTTCAGGTGAGCATAGCCCAGGAGGGGAGACGGCCCAAGAGAAAAAGCGAAGGAAAAGAGGCAATCCTGATGCGGCGTATTCGTTTCGGTTATGGGAAAGGGCGCGCGGCGCTCGTTCGCGCGGCGGCGCAATTCACGGAATTGTAACCGCTGCAATGCAGGGAACCTTTTATATTGCAGGCATATGTCCGCCGAATCCCTGACGCTGGAGAGCGTTGCTGGGCAGGCGCCCGGAAGCCGGATTTTGCGGCTGACGGGACCGCTCACGATCAATGCGTTGTTCGACTTTCAGAGCGCGCTGCGCGCCGATCCGCCGCATTTTCTGATCCTTGATCTCACTGCAGTTCCTTACATGGACTCGGCAGGGATGGGCGCGATCATCAACTACTACGTTTCATGCCAGCGGCACGGGAAGAGGCTGGTCGTGGTGGGCGTGAATGGGCGCGTGATGGAACTGTTCAAGATGACCAAGGTGGACACGCTGCTGACCATGAAGTCCACGATCGCTGAGGCCGAACTGGCCGTTGTCACCCGGGAGAGAGACTAAGCAGCAGCGGATGAGGCCGTGCTTGGGCACGCACCTGAGTCCGCATGGGGGACGCCGCCCTGTCGCGATAAGCCGCCTTGCTACGCTTGCAATCGGTGTGAGTTCGTCCCGCAAGGGACGGCTGCTTCATCGTGCTGGAATGGGCGATGCGCTGGGCGGAAGCTCGAGAGTGGCCTGCGGTGCGCGGCGGCGCAGCTCTGTGAGGAAGGCTTCGCGATGCTCCGGGCTGGCGATGACGCTGCCGCGAGCCGAGAGCGGCGCTGAGCGGACAAACTCGATGGCGACGTAATCGCGATTCGGGCGATTCTCGGGCCAGGGAGCGATTGCGGTGATTTCCTGCCATGGAATGGTTCTGGTGGTCCAGAGGCGACGTTCGTACAGACCCGCAGACGCGATCTCCCAGAAGATGAGGAAGTGGAGCAGGACGCGCGTGGCGGCGAAGAGGACCATCATCAGCGCGTAATAGCGCAGGTTAGACGCAGCGTGACGAGGCCCGCTGAGGAAGAGAACAGAGACGAAGGCGGCGACGGCAAGCCAGGCCCAGTCGACGCGGGCGAATTTTGCGCGGAAGCGCATTCCGCGATGAGAATAAATCAAAGAGGAGAGAGTGAAGCGGCGATGAGGAAGACGGTATTGATGCTGCTGGTGCTGGGTGCCGGTCTGGGGTGGCATGCGACGGGTGCCTGGGCTCAGGGCCTGAATATTCCCTACGTCGCGCCGCGACCGGCGAACACGCTGGTGATGCTGCCGGACGGATCGACCGTGCATGTGGAGTTGGCGACGACCCAAGCCGAGCAGGAGTATGGGCTGATGGGGCGGACAAGCTTACCCGCGGGGCGCGGGATGCTGTTTGTCAACACAGAAATGGGAAAGCATCCGTACTGGATGTATCACTGCAAAATCGCGCTGGACATTGTGTGGATGGATGCCGATCACCGGATTGTGGAGATGTCGCCGGATACGCCTCCGTGCCGGGGAGCTTCGTCGACGTGCCCGAATTATGGGGGACATGAGCCTGCGCAGTATGTGCTGGAGTTGCCGGCGGGATCGATCAAAAAGCACGGGCTGGCGGTGGGGGAGACCGTGGAGTTTCGGCTGGAATGAGGAGGCGATCCACTGCGATCGCGGAAACGCTGAGGGGGAATCCTCAGCGTTTCTTTTTGGCGGGCTTGCTCGGCTTCGGCGCGGGTTTTGCCGGTTTCTTTGCAGCGGGTTTCACCACTTTGGCCGCTTTCACGGGTTTGTGAGCGGGCGCTGAGGCCTGCTTTTTGGGAGCGGGCTTTTTCTCGGCAGGCTTTTTTGCGGGGGGCGCTGGTTTCGCCGCGGGCTTTGCAGCTTTCGCGAGAACTTTGGGGGCGGCTTTTACGGCGGTTTTGGCTGCAACCGGCGCATGTTTTTGGGGGGGCGCAGATTTGGCCGGAGCGGCAGCGGGACTGCTGGGCGGAGCTGGTTCCGGCTTTGCCGGCGCTTTGGCCGCTTTAGCCGGAGTGGCAGCGGCAGCCGCCTTTGTTGCTTTGGCTGGGGGCTTTGCCGGGGTAGCGGGCGCTTTCTTGGCTGGCGGAGGCGGCGGCAGCTCTTCGGTTTCGTCTTCCTCTTCTTCTGCCTCTTCGTCATCGCCGGCTGCCACCGGCTGCTCGACCTCTTCCTCTTCTTCCTCGATTTTGGGCTCTGCGCGGCGGCCGCGGGGACGGCGAATCACGACCGGAGGAGGCGGAGCGGGCGGCGAATGCGGTTCGAGGAAAGCGCGAATCTCCTCTTCGGTGGTGAGCTTGTCGTCCATGAACTGGAAGAAGAGAGCTTCCGCGATGTTGCCGTACTCCGGCAATTCGGGGGTGATGCGCATCTCTGCCATGAGGGCGACCGGGATCTTTTGGCGCGCTTCAGGCCAGACGTTGAAGAAGTTGTTGAACTTTTCGCGAACCTGCGCGTTCTTCGAGCTGAATGCGAGCCAGAGAACGGCTTCTGGCTGATAACTGACGATGAGTTTCCACGTGGCGGACGGCGTTGCCGCGTTTTTGCCGAGCAGTTCTTTAGCGAAGTCTTTGGCAGACTGCTCGAGATTGTTCCACTGTTCGACGAAGCCGTGGCGCGGGAATAGGCGCTTGAGACCGGCGACGTCTTTGGGCTGCATCTTTGCCGTCAGCAATTCGATGTGGGCGGCGGAGGGGTCGGGGGTGACGCCGAGCATGAGGAGACGAATGAATATCTTATTCAGCTCATCGAGACCTTTGACGTCGGCCTTGGCCGAGGCCCAGGCGGGGCAGAGGATCTTCATCCATCCCTCGGTTTCGAGGGCGCGCAGGGCTTTGAGGGGGTCTTCCTCGTGGGCAATCTCCTCGAGCTCATAGCCGCGAGCGTAAGCGGAGATCTGCTCCATCAGGCCTTCGTCTTTGGCGTTCTGGTAACGGACTTTGGTGCGCTCTTCCATTTCCCACCCGGTGCGGGCGGCGAATCGGATGGCGCGGATCATGCGGGAGGGATCCTCGATGAATCCGTAATTGCTGGCGAGGCGGAGGTGCCGGGTCTCGATGTCGGCGAAACCGTTCAGGGGGTCGAGAAGGAGTCCCCAGGAGCCCTCGTTGAGGGAGATGGCCATTGCGTTCGCCGTAAAGTCGCGGCGGCGCAGATCTTCGAGGATGGGCGCCCAGTGATAAACGGGCTTACCCGGTTTCGGGTATTCCTCGCGGCGGGAGGTGGAGATTTCCACGCGAACGCTGCCGGGAAACCAGAAGAACAAGGTCCGGGAGGGTTCATGGTCGCCCCAGAATGTACCTCCGGCTTTCTCCAGTGATTTCCGCAATTTGAGGGCATTTCCCTGAACTGAAAAATCAAGGTCGCGGACCGGGAAACCGCTGGTGAGATCGCGGACAGCGCCACCGGTGAGGAAGACGGTCATGCCAGCCTCACGAGCGGCATCCCGGACGTGACCGAGGGCGTTTTGCTGGGCGGGGGAAAGGCGATTTTCGAGAAGGTAGATGTAGTCGGGCATTGTGCTGATGTATTCTTCTGGCGAGGAGCGCCATTTCCCTCGGAGATCGTCCCTAACCGCAGATGGTACAAAGACTTACGGGACTCATGAACCGCAATACAAACTACCAATGTAACATAAAGACGCACCCTGGAGCTACGAAGCCTGCACAATTTTCGATGCGGTGGCGCTCGGATGTGCAACAATCCTCATTCTTTCCTGGGTTGCAAGCGTAGGCATGTCCTCAAGCCGCAAAAAAGCGATCTTCCGCAAGCATTCACGCGACTGGGTAGCGGGCTATTTGCCGATAGCCGGCTTCGTCCGAGACGGACAGGTGGAGATGCTGGACCTTGACGGCAAAGTGGTGGCGCTGGCGGTCGAGGATCTGAAGTGGATCTGCTATGTGCGGGACTTTAACTCCGGAGAACTGAACAATCCTGAGCGGCTGATGCGCAAGACGTTTGCGGGACGTCCGCGCGGGGAGGGGCTGTTCGTTCGGGCGCGGCTCAGGGATGGAGATCTGATTGAGGGGCTGGCGGCCAACGATGTGAGTCTGGTGAGCAGCGATGGCGTCTTTTTGACGCCGCCGGATTTGCGGTCGAACACCCAGCGGATCTGGATTCCGCGAACCACGATCGAGGAACTGGACGTGGTGGCGGTGGTGGGGGCGGCGAAGCGGAAGGTGGTTCCTGCGGCGCAGCCGGAAGAAGAAGCGCAGGAGAAGCTGTTTTAGGGGAGCCGCTTCGAGGTTCCTTCTCCTGCCGCGGTGGTGCGATGGATCAGGCCGTCTTTGCCGGATTGAGAATCACGATTTCGGCATTCAACAGAGTTGCAAAGCCGACCCATCCTGCGTAGGGGAGAAAGCATGCGGCCGCGGGCCGATCGACCCTCTGCGCAGCGAGGACGAAGCCGACGATGAGGCCTTCCAGCACAATGACGTCGACGAGGGCTTGTTTCGGGGCTTGCCTGCCGAAGAAGAGCCATGTCCAGGCAGCGTTTGCGAGGAGCTGCGTGGTCCAGAGGGTGAGGGCCAGGGAGCGTTGCGGTGACGCTGGTTGGCGGCTGGTGCGCACCGCGGCAATCGTCATGAGGACGTAGAGGGCGGGCCACACGACCGGGAAGACGGCATTGGGAGGATTCCAGGAAGGCTTGGCCAACTGGTTGTACCAATCCTTTGTGCGCGGATTCTGCGGACTGAAACGTGAACCGAAAACTGCGGCAGCGGCTACCGCTGCTCCAAAACCCAACAGCGCCGGCCAGGGGCCAGAACGTTTCATGTGGACCTCCATTGCATAGAAGTGTTGCCAGTCTATCGGTGAGATGCGCGGCGGAGAATCAGGCAGGGGTTGGAGCGATTGACGACGAATCGGTATTTGCGACGTGGTCATCTTAGAGGCAGAGCGATTCATGGAGACGAATATGAAGGTGGCTTTTCTTGGACTGGGACGGATGGGCAGCGCGATTGTGCGGCTGCTGGTGAAGAGCGGCGCGCCGGTTACGGTGTGGAATCGGACGGCTGCGCGGGCGGAGCCTCTGGTGAAGGAAGGCGCGCAGGCGGCGTCAACGGCTGCCGATGCGGTGGCGGATGCCGATGTGGTTTTCACAATGGTGATGGACGATGCGGCGCTGGACGAGGTTCTTGAAAAGGATGGGGTGCTGGCGAACCTGAAGAAAGGCGGGATTCACGTTTCTCTGAGCACGCTGAGCGTTGCGTGTTCGCGCAAGGTGACGGAGGAGCACGCGCGGCGCGGGCAGCAGTTTGTGGCGGCTCCGGTCTTTGGGCGACCGCATATCGCTGAGGCGGGCAGGCTGTGGATTGCCGTGGGTGGGGCGAAGGCACCGGTGGAAACGGTGCGGCCTTTGCTCGAGAAATTCAGCCGCGGGATCACGGTGGTTTCGGAGAATCCATGGAGCGCGCATGCGCTGAAGCTGGGTGGGAATTTTCTGATCACGGCCATGATTGCGTCGCTGACGGAGAGCTTTGTGTTTGCCGAGGCGATGGATCTGGATCCGGCGATCTTTCTGGATACCGTCAACAAGGCGCTGTTCCAGTCGCCGTTCTACGAGATGTACGGGAAGATCATGCTGACACCGCCGGAGACGCCGGGCGCCACGATGGCCGTGGGCGAAAAGGATATGCGGCTGTTTCGCGAGGCGGCGCAGGAGGGGCATGTGCCGACTCCGCTGGCGGATGTTTTCATGGCGGCGTTTCACCGGGCATTTGAGGTAGGGATGCGGGACGCGGACTGGGCCGCCGGGTATCTGGAGTTGGGGAAGAGAGGCAGGGGATAGGGTGTAGGGCGTAGGGGATAAAAAGCGGGGAGCGAAGTAGGATAAAACGCATGGGAAAGTACAGCTTGAAAGATCGCATCGTTTTCATCACAGGGGCGAGTGCCGGGATTGGCGCGGCGTGTGCTCGGGCTTTCGCGCAGGAGGGAGCGCGGCTACTGCTGGCGGCGCGGCGCGTGGAGCGACTGGAGGCGATGCAGGCGGAGTTGTCGACGGCCGGCGCGGCGGCGGTACACGCGTTCGGAATGGATGTGCAGGATCGCGCGGCGGTGGAGCGCGCGATTGCGGATTTGCCGGAGGAGTGGCGCGCCATCGATGTTCTGGTGAATAACGCGGGGCTGAGCCGGGGGCTGGACAAGCTGTGGGAAGGCAAGCCGCAGGACTGGGACGAAATGATCGACACTAACGTGAAGGGCCTGCTGTGGGTGACGCGGGCAGTCGTGCCGGGAATGCTGGCACGGGGACGCGGACACGTGGTGAATCTGGGATCGACGGCGCAGGAGATTGCGTATCCGGGCGGAGCGGTTTACTGCGGAACAAAGGCGGCGGTGAAGCTGATCAACGACGGACTACGCGAGGAGCTGCTGGGAACGCCGGTGCGGGTGAGCGACATCGGCGCGGGAATGGTGGAGACGGAATTCAGCGAAGTGCGTTTCCGCGGAGATCAGGAGCGGGCGGCGAAGGTGTATCAGAACATCACTCCGCTGACGGCAGAGGACGTGGCCGATGCCATCGTGTGGGCGGCGACCCGCCCGGCGCACGTGAATGTTGCGCATTTGCTGGTGACGACGGTCGATCAGGCGAATTCGCTTCTGTTCAACCGGCGGAGCTCGTAACTCTCAGAGCGCGGCGAGCTTCGCTTCAATCTCATTCAGCGCAGCCTCGAGGGCCTTGCGGCGGATCGGGCTGGAGGTGCGCTCGTCGAGAATGCGTTCGCGCTGCAGTTCGAGGGCCTGGCGTTCGAGGGCGCGGGTCGTCTTAGCGACGCCGTCTTCTTTGCGCGAGCCGGCTTGTGCTGACGATTGCGCCGATTGCTGCTGTTCGACCTGGTCTTCCACGGATTTACTTTCCCATCCTCTGGCCATATATCTCTATGGTACCGCGCCGTGGGAGTGAAGCTGCATCTTCCGCTGCGGATGGAGCATCGTTGCCTGTATGCAAGCCTGGCGAATTCCTTCCTTCGGTATCGACAATCTTGAGCTTGTGACCCTGCCTGATCCGCAGCCGCAGCGCGGCGAGGTGCTGGTGCGCGTGCACGCTGTGTCGTGGAATTACCGCGACCTGATGATGACGATGGGGCGGTACAACCCGAAGATGCACCTGCCGCGGATTCCGTGCTCGGACGGCGCGGGAGAAGTGGTAGCGGTGGGGGAGGGCGTCACGCGGGTGCGGACCGGCGATCGCGTGGCGGGAATCTTTATGCAGAACTGGATCGACGGCGAACCGGATGCGGCGAACATTCGCGGAGCGCTGGGAGGCGATATCGACGGCATGCTGGCTGAGTTCGCGATTTTGCGCGAGGACGGGGTGGTGCACGTGCCGGAGCACTTGTCGTATGAAGAAGCCGCGACCCTGCCGTGTGCCGCAGTGACGGCGTGGAATGCGGTGACGCGGGCCGGAAAGGTGAAAGCCGGGGACACTGTTCTGATCCAGGGAACCGGCGGCGTTTCGATTTTCGCTCTGCAGTTTGCGAAAGCGATGGGAGCGCGGGTGCTGGGAACCTCAAGCAGCAATGAGAAGTTAGAGCGAGCGAAGAAGTCAGGACTTGATGCGGGAGTGAACTATCGCGAGCGGCCGGAATGGGATCAGTGGGCGGTGGAGCAGACGGGCGGACGGGGCGTGGATCTCGTGGTGGAAGTGGGAGGCGCGGGCACCTTCACGCGGTCGCTGCGGGCAGTGCGGATTGGCGGCGCGGTGGCGCAGATTGGCGTTTTGAGTCAATCCCACGAAGGAGTAGAAATCCCATTACTGTTGCACAGACAGGTTCATCTCTGTGGTATTTACGTGGGGTCCCGGACAGATTTTGAGAAGATGAACCGAGCAATCGCCCAACAACAGATTCAACCTGTGGTGGATCAGGTGTTTAGCTTTGTGGAGGTGCGGACCGCCCTGCGGCATATGGAGGCAGGAGCGCACTTTGGCAAGCTGGTTACTGCTGTTACGCACTGAAAAAAGGTGCGGAAAAGGCGACATTTTGCCGCAGAATGCATCTGAAGAATTGCATTGCGACCTGAAAGAAAGGAGCAACGTAGCCCTATGAACTTCCTGATGGCCTGCCTGCAAGCGGTTCTCAATTTTTTCTCAGAGATTCTGTTCGGTTGCACCCATTCGCGGTTGACGCGACCTTTTACGCTCGGTCAGGAGACCTATGAGGTGTGTCTTGACTGCGGAAAGCAGATTTACTACTCGGCACAGGAAATGCGGCCTCTTACCGCCTGGGAAGTGCGGCGGATGAAGGCAGCTCATGCCGGAGAACTGAAAGTTGTGGCGATTCCAGCGGGTGTTTCGCAGCTGGTCGCCAGCCACGAAACCAAATCGAACATCGCAGCCTAGTTTTCGTGAAGGTTGATGGTTTGAAAAAGGAGCGCATTTGCGCTCCTTTTTCACTTTCGTGTAAGGGCGGATGACCCAACTGGCGGAATAAGATAGAGGCTGGTTTCTGCATTGATGGGTCGCCGTTTAACAAGTCGCCTGCTGCTGGCAGTGCTGCCCCTGATTGCAGCCGGCTGCGGCAGCATCAACTTTCCTGCGGAAGCGGGGAGCGGTAGCTTCGCCCTCGGGGCCGCCAGCCTGACGGTAGGAACGAACGGCCAGCTTGCGCTGCACGCCACGCTGCCTTCGGGCGCGCCTGCAGCGGTGACGTGGAGCATCGCGTCCGGCAACAATGCCGCCTCACTGGGCCAGGGTCATATCGATGCGACCGGCGTTTATACGGCGCCTGGTTCGCTTTCGGCGGACAGTATCTCTGTTCAGATTCGGGCAGCGCTCGAGGGCGATGCGCAGAACACAGAATCTCTGTACCTGGTTGTACACCCGGGATTCGTGCAGCCGCTGCTGCCGCAGAACATGGCACTGACTCCGGGTGCGACGGCGGATGTGACGGCGCAGATCGCAGAAGTGAATGCGGGGAACGTGAAGTGGTCGCTGGGGAGCGCGCCGGGCGGCGAGACCTCAAGTTCAGGAGCGCTGGGCACTCTGAGCGATACGCGATGCCAGCGGAGTGCCGATCACTACACCAGCTGCACGGTGAGTTACACGGCGCCGAGTAATGTTCCGGCGCAGGATGTGTATGTGGTGGGGTCGGTGAACGGCAGCATGATGACGTCGCCGCTGCACGTGCTGGTGAACAGCCAGGGAATGGTCAGCGATCCGGTGACGCATCAGTCGATCCAGACCGGCGCTGCGGCGCTGGGTACGTCGGGTGGAAACGACGGCGACTACGACACGTACGAAGATCACAATGGCGATTCGTACGTTGCAGACTGCTGCGGAGGAACGCTGGGGGCGCTGGTCGAAGATCCGCAGGACAACGAATACATTCTGAGCAACAACCATGTGCTGGCGGAGTCGGACCAGGGACGTGTGGGGGACACGATCGATCAGCCGGGACTGATTGACGGAGCGTGCACGCCGCTGAGCCGCCCGGGATCGACGCTGCATCCGGTGGGAAGCCTCAGGTATTTTGTGCCGCTGGCTTCGCGGCAGACGAATGTCGATGCAGCGCTGGCGGCGGTAGCGCCGGGGACGGTGGATCCGAACGGCAGCATTCTTGGACTGGGAACGCCGGGAGCGAATCAGGCGCTGACGGCTGCTCCTCCGATGGCGGGGCGCGGTGAGACGCTGGACGCTGCGAACCTGGGCATGGAGGTAGTGAAGAGCGGCCGCACGACGGGGCTGACCTGCTCCAGCCTTTCAGCCGTCGCACTGACGGTGAAGGTGGACTACTACAAGGATTGCGCGGAGACGCAGCCGTACACGACGAAGACTTACACGAATCAGATCGGAATCAGCGGTTCCCATTTCACGGACAGTGGCGATTCGGGGGCTCTGGTGCTGGACGCGAGCAATGCTCAGGCGATTGGACTGTATTTCGCCGGAGGCACGGACGGCGATGGCCATGGACTGAGCGTGGCGAATCCGATTGGCGATGTTCTGCATGCGCTGAGCACCGAAGCGGGAACACCGCTGACTCTGGTGGGGACGAACACGCCGCATTCGGTTGCGTGCCTGCGCTACGATCCATCGGTGCCGCGGAGTTTGCCCGCCGTGAGTACGGCTGCGATGCGGAAGGCGCAGACGGTGGCCGAGAATGTAGTGGATGTATTACGGAAGCCCGGCATTCTGGACACGGCGGCGGGACGGAGTCTCGACAGTCCGGGGGATGCGGCGGTGGCGGTGTATGTGGATCGCGCCGGGGTGAATGTTCCGCAGACGATCGACGGGCTGCGGACGCAGGTGATTGTGACGGATGCAAGTGCGGTGGCACGCGGTGCGGCTCCGACGATGCCGGCTCTGGAGCCGGGGCTTCATTTGTCAAATGCGGCGCTGGCGAATGCGACATTGGTGGAGCGCAGCGTTGCTCCGCAGCTGATGGCGGATCCGGCGATCTTCGGGGTGGGCGTGACGCAGAGCCAGGATAATCCTGCGGAAGCGGCGTTGCTGGTGCTGGTGGATATGGACCAGAATCCGCGGTCGATGCCGGAGACGATGGGCGGATTGCGGGTGCAGTATGTCCGGATGCATCGTTTCCACACGACGCTGTCGAAGTGGAGCACGGGGCACCGCACGGGTTGCAGCGTGCAGGAAACAGCTTCCAGCTATTAGCTTCCGGCTTCCGGCTGTTAGCTTCTGGCTCTTCGCGGTTAGCGCTCGGAGCTT
The DNA here is from genome assembly GCA_036267095.1 of Acidobacteriaceae bacterium. Taxonomy (GTDB): domain Bacteria; phylum Acidobacteriota; class Terriglobia; order Terriglobales; family Acidobacteriaceae; genus Palsa-343. The sequence goes on along the minus strand of DATAWS010000012.1, from coordinate 25,066 downwards.
ACTTCACCCGCAACATTTCCTTCGGAGCATAGCTAGCTTTGGAGTGCTGCCACGGCTTCTGCTGAGGGCGTCTCGGTGCGGAACTGGCCTTCCCACTGCGCGACGACGGCGGATGCGAGGCAATTCCCAACGACATTGATGACGGTGCGGCCCATGTCGAGGAGGGCGTCGACGCCGAGCAGGACGAGAATCGGCTCCATGGGGAGGCCGAAGATGGATGCTGTGGCGAGCAGCACGACGAGTACGGAGCGCGCTACGCCGGCAACTCCTTTGCTGGTGAGCATAAGGACACCGAGCATGGCGATCTGTTTGCCGAGACTCATGTGGATGCCTGCGGCCTGCGCGGTGAAGATTGCGGCGATGGAGAGATAGATGGCGGAGCCGGCCATGTTGAAGGTGTAGCCGGTGGGGATGACGAAGGCGACAATCTTGCGGGGGACGCCGAAGGCTTCCATGTTCTCAATGGAGCCGGGCAGGGCAGCTTCGCTGGTGCTGGTGGCGAAGGCGATGGTGGCCGGCTCGGCGACGGCGCGCAGGAATTCGCGGAGCGGAAGGCGCGCGAGCAGCAGCGCCGGCAGCATGGCCAGCAGGGCGAAGAGCACAAGTGAGACGTACAGAGTGAGGGTGAGCTTGCCGAGGTTGAACATCACGCCGAGTCCGGACTGGGCGATGGTGTAGGCGAGGGCGGCAGCAACGCCGAGCGGCGCGGTGTACATCACGAAGTTGGTGAGCGCGAACATCACCTCGGTGAGGGATTCGCAGAAGCGCAGCATGGGTGCGCGTTTGGCGTCGCCGACGCGGCTGAGGGCGAGGCCGAAGAAGATGGCGAAGATGGCGATCTGGAGGATCTGGTTCTCGGCGACGGCGCTGGCGAGGTTCTCGGGGAAGATGTGAATCAGGAACTGCTGCCAGGAGAGGGTCTGCAGGTGCTGGGTTACGGTGGCCTGCTGGGCGGTGGCATGGAGGCTGAGTCCGACGCCAGCTTTGGAGATGTTGATGGCCGCGAGTCCGATGACGAGGGCGATGGTAGTGAGGATTTCGAAATAGACGAGCGATTTCAGTCCGAGGCGGCCAACGGTTTTGGCTTCGGCGTGACCCGCGATTCCTGTGACAAGGGTTCCGAAGATGAGCGGAGCCACGATAACGCGGATGAGGCGGAGGAAGATGTCGCTGAAGACGCGGCTGGCGATGGCGGCGTGGGGCGCGTCGATGCCGAGCTCGACTCCGGCGAGCATGGCGAGGAAGATCCAGCCGGTGAGAGAGCGGCGGCGCGTGGCGGCCCAGGCGAGGGGGAGCAGGGCGAGAACGCGGATGGCTATGGCCGCGAACCGCGCGGCAGGAAAGAAGTACTGCGCAGACGCGGCGAGGGAATAGAGGACGATTCCGGAGATCACGAGCGGGGAAACGTTGCGGTCACGACGGCCAGAACCCATGGAATGCCAGCATAGAGTGGGGCGCAGTTCGAGTCCAGTCGGGGTGCGCACCGGACGTTTCGAAGCTGGTCTATTCTGCTGTCATGCGTGCTTTGACCGCTGCTGTTGTCTTATTCTGTCTTACCTGCCCGGCATACGTCCTCGGCCAAATGCTGGAGCCGCCTGCTCCGAAGCCGGACTCCGGCCAGACGGGGAACGTGCTGACGAACCCGGGCGTGTCGCCTGGAGTGGAGTTTCTGTACCAGCTGGAGGCGAAATTCGCGGCCGATACGCTCAAAGGCGGAGGCCGGGCGTTCAGCAGCTGGTTTGCTCCGGACGCGGTGACGCTGGCCAATGGGAAGGCGCCGGTGGTGGGCCACGATGCGATTGCAGCGGGGGCGAACTGGTCTCCGGCCAGCTATCAGCTGACCTGGACGCCGGAGGGGGCCAGGATGGGACCGGACGGGGACATGGGCTTTACCTGGGGTCATTATGAGGGCGCAGCGAAAGATGCGCAGGGGAACACGGTGAAGACCACCGGGCGCTATATGACGGTGTGGAAAAAGCAGGGGGATGGGACCTGGAAAGTAGAGCTGGACGCGAGCAACGACGGTCCGGCGGAGGACTGCTGTCGGGTTCGGTAAGAGGATGTATGGTTACCTAAGTAGTACTTCGGTGTGCCAACGTGCCAGACGTGGCTATTACTCCCGGGAATTACCCTAACCTATACGTGGTACAGGACTTGGCATCCCCCGAACGGGGCAGGGCAGGGCAGGGATAACTCTGTAACAATCCCGTAGAACCCCTTCAGGCAGGAGTCTCCGGTACGGGCGGCGGAGAATGCGGCGGAGTCCGCGGAGAAGCATGAGTTACCTGGCGACGAGCGCGCAGTGGAGCGAAGCCGAACGGCTGAAATCGCTGCTCGAGTACGAAGTGCTCGATACGCCTGCCGACCCGGCTTATGACGAAATCGTGCGAGTTGCGGCACAGGTAACGGGCGCGCCCTACGCCTATCTGGGATTTCTCGATTCGCAGCGACTGTGGTTCAAATCGCGCTTTGGATTTCAGGGGAGCGAAATACCGCGGCTCGCGAGTGCCTGCCAATACACGATTCTGGAACCGGAACCTCTGCTGATTGCGGATGCGGCGATGGAGCCGCGGTTTCCGGTGAAGGGAATTCCGCTGACGCGGATGATTCATTGCCGTTCGTATCTGGCGGCTCCGCTGGCAGCTGCGGAGGGTGGGATCGGGACGCTTGCGGTTTTGTCGCCGAAGCCGAATCAGTTTACGGAGCAGCACGCTTCGATTCTGGGAGTGCTGGCACGGCAGGTAATGCTGCGGCTCGAGTATTCGAATCGCGATCGGTCGCAGGATATGTCGATGCGGAGCCGGCAACGCATTGAGCGCGCGCTAACGGTGGAGCGAAATTTTGTGTCCGCAGTGCTGGACACCATGAGCGCGCTGGTGCTGGTGGTGGATACCGCCGGACGGATTGTGCGCTTCAATCGCGCGTGCGAGGAGATTTCCGGATACACCTTTGCGGAACTGGCGGGACGGTCGTTTCCGCAGGAATTGTTTTTGTCGGAGGAGCGGGCGAAGGCGTTCGAACTGCTGGACCAGGCAAGCATCCAGACGCGGCGCGAGCCGACTGAGATGCACTGGCTTTCGCGGGAAGGACGGCGGCGGCGGATTGCGTGGACGACGACGACGCTGACGGATGGGTCCGGCGAAACGAACTTCATCATCATGACGGGCGTGGATGTGACGGATCAGCGGGAAGCGACCGCCGCTCTGCACGCGAGCGAGGCGCGCTATCGGCAGCTGGTTGAAAGCTCGCTGGGCATGGTGTGCACGCACGATCTGGACGGGAAAATCCTGTCGATCAATACCAATGCCGCCGAAAGCCTGGGCTATCGCTCGGAAGAGATGGTGGGGCGTCTGCTGAGTGAATATGTTCCGGAGGAGCAGCAGCCGGCCTTCGAGAACTATCTGCTCAGCATTGCAGCCACCGGCGAGGAACAGGGGATGCTGACGCTGCGGCATCGCAATGGCAGCGTTCGTTTCATTGCGTGGCGCAACCGGCTGATCGAACTGCCGGACACGCCGCGGTTCGTGCTGGGGCACGGCATCGACGTCACGGAGAAAACCGATGCAGAGAACAAGCTGCATGCGGTGATGCGGCAGCGGGAATCGATCCTGGAGTCGGTAGGAGACGGTATCTACGGAATCGACATGCAGGGACGCATCGTCTTTGTGAACCAGGTAGGCGCGCGGCTGATGGGTTATACGCAGGACGAGATGGAAGGGCAGGATCTGCTGGCGATGCTGGGGCACGCGCGCGCCGATGGATCGCCGTACAGGATTGAGGACAGCCCGATTTACGGAGCGCGGCGGGCGAGTGCGCCGATTCGTGCGCGCGATGAGGTTTTCCGACACAAGGATGGGCATCCGGTCCCGGTGGAATACGTTGCCTGCCCGATGCTTTCGAACGGGCGCGTGACCGGTGTGGTGGTCGCGTTCCAGGATGTGACGGAGCGGCGGCGGCTGGATCGGATGAAGGACGAGTTCATTTCGACGGTGAGCCACGAATTGCGCACACCTCTGACGGCGCTTCGCGCTGCGCTGGGGTTGATCGCCGGCGGCGCGCTGGAGAAGAGGCCGGAAAAACGGTCGCAGATGATGGACGTAGCCATCGGGAACTGCGACCGGCTGGTGCGGCTGGTGAACGACATCCTCGATTTCGAGCGCATGGGTGCGGGGCGGCTGCCGATGCGGTTCCAGGAGATCGAAGCGAAGGATCTGCTGCGGCGGGCGACCGATCTGCAGCATCCGAGCGCGCAGAAGGCGGGGATTGGTTTCCTGATCGATGCAGGGCCGCTGACGCTTTGGATCGACGAGGACAGGATTCTGCAGACGCTGGGAAATCTGATCAGTAATGCGATCAAATTCTCTCCGCGAGGCAGCGATATTGTTCTGCGGGCGAAAGCGCAGAGCGCGACGGAGGCGATTCTCTCCGTCGAAGATCGGGGACGGGGGATTCCGCCAGAGAAGCTCGATATTATTTTCGAGCGCTTCCAGCAGGTGGATGCTTCGGATTCGCGCGATATGGGTGGAACCGGGCTGGGGCTGGCGATCTGCCGCAACATCGTGCGGCAGCATGGCGGGCGCATCTGGGTGGAAAGCACGGTTGGGAGGGGAAGCTCGTTCTACTTTACGGTGCCGCGAACGGCGGCGCGACAGGAACTGCAGGAAACTACGGTTCCGTCGTCGTCGGCGCGGCTGCTGTAGCGGATCGCGCAGCCGGGCGCGGCGCCGCCGCCGATTGCGGCGTCATCTGATGCATGGTGACGATGAGCGCGACCGCGGGCGAGGTTCCGGCGCAGCGATAGGCGTGGGGTGTCCCGGCATCGAAGTAGACGCTGTCTCCTGCTTCGAGGTCATGGGAGCGATCACCGTGCCGAATTTGTAACTCTCCCTGTAGCAGATAAAGGAATTCGTAACCGGGATGCACGTGCGGCCGCACTTCGACGACCTTCTTTGCGGGAACGAACTCGGCGTAGTAGGGGTCGAGCTGGCGATCCGGGACCATGTAGGCGAGGCTTTCGAAATAGTAGGTCGGGTCTTCGACGCCGGACTGCGGCAGGCGCACGCGCTCAGAGCGGCGGTGCACGCGAAAGAGGGCATGAGGCTCGGGCTCGAAGAAATAGGAGAGATCGCGACCGAAGACCATGGCGACGCGCGCGAGATTGCGCAGGGTTGGAACTACGCGGCCGGTTTCAAGCTGAGAAAGAAAGCTGGCGGAGAGGCCGGTGTGGCGGCCGAGTTCCACAAGCCCCATGGAACGCTTGAGACGGAGGCGGCGGATCCGTTCACCGATGCGCTTTTCTGCGATGAACGCTTCAGGGGAATGCGATGCCGGGGTGACCGGATCAGAGTGCGGCGCGGCGGATTCGGCCTTACTTTCCATTGCGGAGTTCCAGGAGCGGCTGATTCTCTGTGCTGACTGACGCTAACAAAATGTTACTCAAATCACAAGAACTTTTCATGGGGTGAATGGGAGTTTCATCGCAAATACGCAATGTGAAGGACAGCGCCGGGATGGCCGCGGAGACGATAAGCGGATGCAAATGCTATAGGCTGAGATTGCGTGAAGATGGCCTGGGGGAAAGCGGCAGCGTCGGGGTTGGTGGTGTTGTTGGCTGGATGCGGGCTGGCGTCGAATCCGCAGCCGCCGACGCTCTGGCTGCCGACTCCGGTGAAGGATTTGACCGCCAGGAGAGTGGGGAATGCGGTTGAGCTGCACTGGACGATGCCCAAAGAGACCACCGACAAGGTGAGGCTCAAGGGCGATCAAAAGGCGCACTTCTGCTGGGAAAACGAGAAACCCGGAGCGGCGGGCAAGCTTGTGTTCGATGCCACGGCGTGCGTTTCTGCCGGGGATGGCGAGTTTGCTCCGGACAAGCCTGCGGCGTTTACGGTTGCGATGCCGGCGGAACTGGTGAGCGGTACGCCGCGGGTGGTGCGCTACTTTGTCGAACTCGAGAATCATGCGGGCAAGACAGCCGGCCCGTCGAATGCGGCGCTGATCGCTACGGGCATGGCTCCTTCGGCGGTCGCGGACCTCCATGTGGAGACGCGAGCGGAGGGCGTGGTGCTGCACTGGGATCCGGCTGCGCCTGAGGCGGGAATGGTGCTGCGGATTCATCGAACCCTGGTGCAGCCGCCGGGTGCGGCAAAAGCGGGAGCGGAGAAATCCGGAGCCGCGAAGCCGGCAGGGCCGCATCCGAGTGAGGCCGACGGCGGTTCTGCACCGGAGCAGCAGACGCTGGAAATCAATCTGGACAAGACGGATCCGGGCGTGGCTCTGGATCCGGATGCGGCGCTCGATCAGGTCTGGAAGTATTGGGTTGAGCGGGTGGTGAGCGTGGAGGCGGATCATCAGGCGCTGGAGATTGCGGGGAGGCCGTCGGAAACCCTGACGATTGATGCGAAGGATGTGTTTCCGCCAGCGGTGCCGAGAGGGCTTGTCGCGGTTGCCGATGAACAGGCGCATGCGATCGATTTGTCGTGGACGCCGGATACAGAGGCGGACCTTGCGGGATACTTCGTCTATCGAAGAGACGTGACGGCGGGGTCGCCTGCGGAGAAGATTTCAGGGCAGGCGCCGGTGGTGCCGCCCTCCTTTTCGGATGCGCATGGGACACCGGGACATCGGTACGCTTTTTCGGTGAGCGCTGTGGATCGGAACGGGAACGAGAGCGCGCGGTCGGGCGAAGCTGAAGAACAATTGCCGCAGTGAGAGAGGAACAACGATGAAGTATTGCCGTTTTCGGACGGAAGTGGGTGCGCAGTATGGGGAAGTGGCGGAGCGGGACGGGGCGCTTTGGGTTGAGCGGTTGCTGCAGCCCTTTGAAGAGGATCCGTGGGCGAAGTTTTCGTCCGAGGCATGGAAGCCGGCGCCGCTGAGCTCGGTGCAGCTGCTGGCGCCTGTGGTGCCGTCGAAGATTGTCTGCATCGGGCGGAATTATCGCGAGCATGCTGCGGAGCTGGGGAATGAAGTTCCGAAGGAGCCGCTGTTGTTTCTGAAGGCGCCGTCGGCGGTGATTGCTCCGGGAGAGGCGATCCGGATACCGCCGCAGTCGCAGCGGGTGGATTTTGAGGGCGAGCTGGCGGTAGTGATCGGCAAGCGCGCGAGCCGTATCGGCGCGGACGAGGATGTGCGGCCGTACATTCGCGGCTATACGGTGGTGAATGACGTGACGGCGCGCGATCTGCAGAAGTCCGATGGACAGTGGTCGCGGGGAAAGGGCTTCGATACGTTTTGCCCGATGGGGCCGCTGGTGACGAACGAGATCGATCCGTGGGCAGGGGTAAAGGTTGAGACGCGGCTGAACGGCGAGGCGAAGCAACATGGGACGACGCTGGATCTGATCTTCGATATCGGTGTGTTGCTGCGGCATATTACCGCGGCGATGACGCTGCTGCCTGGCGATGTGATTCCGACGGGCACGCCTTCGGGGGTGGGACCGATGCAGCCGGGGGATCGCGTGGAAGTGACGGTGGAGGGGATTGGGACGTTGGGAAATCCGGTTGTGAAGTAGATCTGAACAATGCGCCGCTTCGGATCTTCATCGGTCGCTTTGCGCCCGAATCCCCTTCGGCCACCCCAGCGAGCAAAAGCAGCTCGCCGGGGCCCCGGACCTTCGGGGGGTCCTTCGACTGCGCGCCGAGAGGTGGAGTTCTCGCAGGAGACTTATGTTGCGGCGCTCCGCTCAGGATGCCAATTGTTGTAATCCATAGGGATCTGTTCCGACCTTCTATTTAGACCCAGCGCTAGTTAGCGCTGCAAGCTACTGCGAAGGTTCCTGTTCCGGCAGTGGCTGCGGTCAGAGTTAGTCCTCCTGTAGTGGGTGTGAATGCGATTGCGCCCTGGGATAAGCCGGCCGCATTGGTGGCGTGGGCTGAACAGGTGGATACGGGCGTGACCCAGGAACAGGAAAGTGCGGGGCTGCTGGTGGACGAGGAGAAGGCCACTGTTCCGCAATTGCGGAGTGCTTTGGGGTCGGCACAGTTGGCGGTAGAGACTGCGCCGTTGGTTCCACTGGGGCAGAGCGGGAGGGTGCTCTGGCCGATGCCCTGCAGAGTAAGGGTCGACGGATTGATCGGAATGCCTGCAACGGTCGGCGTGGGCGGGAACGTTGCGGGTTGGGTGGATGAAAACGCCAGTGTTCCGGATGGCGTCGAAGTTTGCGACGTGACGGGATAGTTGTTCACGCTCACCGTTGTGCCACTGAATCCCTGCTGCGTGTTGACGACCCGCGCGGCTCCGTATCCATAACTGCCGGATATGTAGAGCCACACCGTTACTGTACCGTTGGATTGCGTGTAAGCCTGGATTCCATAGGTACTGTTGGATGCGGCGCCGCCCTGCGTCCAGGCATAACTCACTCCGCCGTTACTGCCTGCGCCATTGTTGGTGAGGGTCAGGGTCTGATTGGATTCTACATTGGCGCCCCAGCCGCCACCCGTGGCCTCGATCATGACACCGGGCTGGAATCCGCCAGACGGTGCGCTGAGTGTGGCCAGCAGATACCAGGCCGGGGTGCTGGTTGTTGTGCCGCTGACCTGCAGGAGCGGATTCAGGGGCTGTCCGTTGATGGAATTTGTGTTGACGCAGGGATCGTAGGAGCCGGCGGGATAGTTGCCCACACTGGGGATACTGCGCCCGCTCAGCTGATCCACGATGGCATTGGTGTACGTCGCCGGCTGTGTCTCGAAGGTGTACCAGTTACCGATGCGGGTGGCGCAGGCTCCGCCGCTGCCTTTGATCAGTACGCCGGTGGGATACGGGGTTGAGAACTGCGCGGGATTCATGGAAAGCGTGCCGATGGTGGCGCTGCTCGGGTTTTTGATCTTGAGGGGTAAGTACGCGGCCTCGGTCTCGATGAGGCTGGCGGCGAGCACTCCGGTGGTGCCGCTGCCGTCGAGAAGGACGGCCGGGTTGGGATCGCCGTCGGCGTCGAGATATGTGCCGTTGGGGTTGATCTGCTCAGAAGATATCCATCCGCCGCTGAGCAGATAGCCATTCACCTGCAGGCCAGGTCCCTGCAATCCGCCGAGAATCCAGAGCGTGCCTTTGACGACGACAGCCGAGGAGTCGGCCGCGAGCGGGCTCTTCGGCACCAGCGCGCCGCGAAAACCGAAGTTGGTGATTCCGATGTTATCCCAGGTGGAGTACTGCGCCCCGGCGTAGCTAAGACCGGAGGACCAGGTATTATAGCCTCCGTAATTCGAGCCTCCGAAGGGAGACTGGTAGCCGGCCATGGCGTTGATGGTGATGTTGCGGAAGGCGGGGCCGAAGCTGGCGTTATAGTCTCCGCCGCTGGTGTTCGCCGCATCGACGGTGAACATGAAGACTTCGATGCTGCCGCTTTGCCCTGCAAGGGCGCTGTTGGTGAGAGTTACTCCCGAGGGCAGCGGCGAAGCAGTGAAGGATCCGGAAGAGACGCCGGTGACGAGGAGTAACTGCCCGTTGAGATTTCCTGCCGCGCCGGTGAGGTTATGCAGGTAGACCTCAAGCCCCGGGACGAGCGGGATGGCGCTGATGTTCGTCATCGTGACCGTGACGGTGTTGGCGGACGGGGCGAAGACCGCAGTGACGACGGGTGTTGCGCCCGGCGATCCGGGGGGAAGTTGCAGGGTGGTGGATGTGAACCCTCCGATGCCTGCAAAGTCGACTCCCGGACCGACGACCACCGGATTGATAACGCAGGTTCCGCGAGGAAAGGTCAGCTGACCGTAGCGCACGGGCAGCCCGCTCCATGTGAATTCTACGGGACTGAGTGCAGGCAGGCTGTTATAGGCCGACAGAAATGCTGCGGTGTCGTTGGTGCTTCCGTCGCACTTCATGCCCGATGCGTAGATAACATCGTTCGCCGACGCCAGCGTTGCGGTCGTTGCGGCGAGGTTTCCGTTAACGGTGAGGTTGCCGGTAAGCGTTCCTCCACTGACGGGCAGCTGCGCAGCGGCCAATTGATCAGCGTAGTGTTTGGTCGCTGCCTGATACGCCGCTGTGGGGTCGCTGTTCAGAGTGAGGGGGCCGGTCATGACGCCGCCTGTGAGAGGCAGCGAGGCGGCGGCGAGCGCGGAAACCGCGTTGTCGATATCAGTCTGCGACACGGGCTGGACGGCAATGGTGGCGGGCTCGAGCTGAGCGCGGATGGAGGCGATGGATGCCGATCCGGTGGCGGGAACGACCCAGTACTCGGTGTTCACGGTTCCGTCGCTGAGGTGATAGACGGCGGTGTAGTACGTGCCTGCCGGCGCTGCTCCGGCATTGGGAGTCAGGTTGAGGGTGACGACGCCGTTGGGACCGATGGCGGTGTTGAGAGTGCCGGCGGCGACGGCCTGATTCTGCGCGGTCGTGAAGGCAGGCCAACTCACGAGCAGGGTGCCCGCGGCGGCGGTTCCGTCGGCGCGATAGATAGTGCCCTGGACGGCGGTGGTGCTCAACTGTGCCGTCAGATGCATGGGAAGGAGAGCCGCGGCGAGAAGTGTGGCCGCAACCCAACCGTGGAGTGGGGTGGCGCGTGCTTGTCCTGTGCGTTGCGTGGTGTTCATAGTCCTCATTTGTCGGTGGCGCATCGGTTCCGCCATCCTGGTGAATGCGTGGTTGGGAACAAAGAAAAAAGGGGACCCCGTTTTGGGTGTCCCCTGATTTCCACTTCCGCTCTGTTCGGAGGCCGGCTGCTTATGGCGATATCGACATAAGGCTGATGTTCAGGAATGGAATCTGATTGTGGAAAGACCCGACGCAGGTCCTTCGACTCGCGACTGAGAATGTTGTTGTGTCCAAAATCGGGGCGCAACGAATTCGGATAACTTCTTCTGGATAACTGTTGTTGTCGGAAAAAATCTGTGGGGTCAACGTTTGCAAATATTTGATTCTGTAGGACGGTGATTTTTCGGGAGTCGTGTATGTATCGCAATCAGCTATTGTTGCGGCTATGTATTTTGTTTTCTGATTTATGCGCCGCTGCCTGCGCGGGACTGCAGGGAAGTATCTCGGTCCAGAGGGATTGGGGCTAAGTATTGGATCGGAAGGGAGCGCGGCGGGAGAGAGGGCGGGCCGACCGAGTTCGCCAATGGAAAAGGGCGGTGAGATGGGGGCTGGTTGAAGATGCGTCGCCACTAAGATCGTTCCTTTCCGCAATGAGAAAAGGCTGCCGGATGGGCAGCCTTCTTTTGTTTTTGCTCTCTAAGTTCAGGATATCAAATGGCGGCCTTATGACTGCCAACTTTCTCTCGGGTATTTGACTTGTAAGTCGTTCTAAGTCAGTGGTTGTTACTTTGGATTTTCAGTGGGGCCCTTGACACGCCGTCCCGGGATCAGGCTGCGGGTCAGAAACTGGCGTTTATCGGATAAGTGCAGGGTTCAGGGTTCAGGATCCAGGGTCCAGGGTTCAGGAGGTTAGCCTCGGGTGGAGTTTTTCGAAGCCTGCGGCCTGCTGGTAGGCGCGGGCGAAGGCGCAGAGTTTCGCATCCTGATAGTGGTTGGCGAGGAAGGTGATGCTGACGGGGGTGCCGGGGCCTCCGATCTGGTCGTCTTCGCCGTTGTCGATGGCGGGCGGCGCGGGGGCGTCGTTGCCGCGGAGACCGTTGGGGACGATGCAGGCGGGATGTCCGGTGAGGTTGGTGACGGTGAGCTGCTCGGAGTTGGTGGTGGCGACGATGACGTCGGCCTGTTCGAAAACCTTTGAGACTTCGCGGATGGCGATGGAACGGGCGCGGTTGAGCTGGATGTACTCGACGGCGGGAATGAAGCGGGCGACGCGGAAGATGTTGGGCCAGTCGTCGGGCGTTTGCCGGGTGAGGAGCTTGTCGCGGCCGGTGAGGGTGAGAGTGTCGAAGGCGGCGGCTGCTTCGGCGTTGAGGCCCGGGACCATGGCTCCGTAGGGGAGCTTCGGTAATTCGAGGGGAATAAGGTTAACGCCCATGGCGTGGAGCTTGTCGAGGGCGGCGAGGTCGAATTTGCGGTCGTAGGCGCGGCGGGCGCGATAGGCGGCTGCCTGGGCGGCGCGGTGCTCGCGCTTCTTCTTTTCGTCAGCGGTCTCGTTTGAGGGCGCGGACTTCGCTGGCGGCGGAGGCTCGTCGGCATCGAAGCTGGCTTTGATATAGCCGATGCGGAGAGACTTCCAGTCGAGGTCGGCATTCCAGTTGAAGGCAGCGTCGCGGACGGAGGGGTCCTGCTCGTCGGGTCCGTAGATGGCCTCGAGGACGGCGGCGCAGTCTTCGACGGCGCGGCAGATGGGGCCGAGCTTGTCCTGGGTCCACGAGAGGGCCATGGCGCCGGTGCGGGGAACGAAGCCGAAGGTGGGGCGGAGGCCGGTGACGCCGCAGCGCGTGGAGGGCGAGGAGATGGAGCCGAGGGTCTCAGAGCCGATGGAGAACGCGACGCAGCCAGCGGAAGTGGCGGAAGCGGGACCGGCGGAGGAGCCGCTGGAGCCTTGTTTGGGATTCCAGGGATTGCGGGTGCGTCCGCCAAACCACCAGTCGCCCATGGCGAGGGCGCCGAGGGTGAGCTTGGCGATGAGGACGGCTCCGGCCTGGTCGAGGCGCTGGACTACGGTGGCGTCCTGGTCGAAGGCCTGATGCTCGAAACCGCCTGCTCCCCAGGTGGTGGGGTAGCCTTTGACGGCGAGGAGATCTTTGGCACCCCAGGGGAGTCCGTGGAGGGGGCCGCGATAGTGGCCGCGGGCAAGGTCGGCGTCGGCTTCGCGGGCGTGTGCGAGGGCGCGGTCTTCGGTAATGGTGATGACGCAATGGAGGAGGGGATCGTAGCGCCTGAGGCGCGCGATGTACATCTGCGTCAGGGCCACGGAGGAAATTTTGCGGCGGCGGATGAGGTCGCCGAGGGTCATTGCGGATGCGAAGGCTAAGTCTTCGAGATTGCTCGGCGCGGTGAGGGCTGCGGGAGCTTTGGAGTAGACGGGTTTTTCGCGCTGGGTGTTGAGGGTGGTGCCGGGTGGGAGCGGATCGAAGACGAAGGCGGGGGCGACGGAGTTGGGGATGTCGAGCTTGCGGATTTCTTCGTAGCCGTGGCGGTCTTCGTTGAGGCCGTCGAGCATGGCGGGGATGTCTTCGGCGGGGATGGTGATGCCCGCGATGATGGCGGCCTGCTGGACCATCTCGGGTGTGATTTTGGGGAGCGTGGGCGCGCTGCTGTCGGGTGCGATTTGGGCTTCTGCTTGCGTCGCGAGGGTGTAGAGGGCTCCGGGAAAGAGCGTGGAGGCGAGGCCGAAGCGGCCGGAGACGGCGAGGAAGCGGCGGCGGTCGAGCATGGACCTTAGGGTATAGGGAACAGGGGGTAGGGTGTAGCCGGTGGCCTGGGGTGGGATTGCGAGGTAGTTACCGGCAACCGTGCGCGTGGGCGCGGAGACGCCTTTGGGGGAAAACTGGAAGGCCGACGCGGGATATTCGTACGCGACGAATCCGGTGCCGAGTTCGACGCTGACACCGCTGACGGCGGCGATTCTGCAGAACACGATCGGCGCAGGGGCGGGGTGGCACCGGGGACGGTGGGCGGCGGAGCTGGCCTATCAGGTGATGCTGCCTGCGTCGCAATCGGTGGGGACGAGTGCGCTGAAGACCGGGGAGTACGACGACAGCAGAGTGGATGCGATGGCGCAAGCGCTTTTGCTGACGGTGCGGACGCACTTCTGAGGGATGGTGGCTATGCAGTTATGGCTGGAGAGGGGCCGGACGGCCCTGAGAGTTCTGGGGCGAAACTTCCGGTCGGCCGGTGATACGGACGCAATGCAAGCTGCAAGGGCACCCGCTACGAGGCGATCACACGATACGATGTCTTGTTTTCGCTGGCCTTCGTCTCGATTTCGCGGAAACCTGCGCGACGTAATCGTCCGATCAGATCTTCAAGGTGAAACGGGTAATAGACGATCGGATACGAGCGGATTGAGATGTCTTTGCCGGCCTCGACTATGAGCACCACTTCGACGGAATGAGCTTCCTGGAAATCCTCGGCGGCATCTCGGCGGTTTCATACCGTGAAAGGTTCGAGATGCCGGTGACACGCTCAGAATCCGAGATCAACTTCTCACAGGCTGTCGGCTTCCGGGTTGGAGCAGACCCAGCTGGTTGCCGGGAAACGTGTACGCCGAGTGCGTCAGGATATTCCGTTACATTCCGGGGAAATGAGCGTGAAGGTTACGCTTTCGGGGGTGGTGCGTTTGTGCGGCACGCCGCGTGGAATCACCAGCCGGTCGCCCTTGCGCAGCGTGATCCGGGTTGCGCCGACGGACTCGGGGCCGCGCCATTCTCCGGGAGCGATCATGTGTCCTTCCTTCGGGGTTCCGCCGACCTCGTATTCTGTGGAGCCCTCAAGGATCTGAAAGATGTGGTCGCGGTGGGCGTGGGCTTCGAAGTTCGGCGCGGTCTTTTGCTCTTCCGTGGTGAGCACCATCGTAAAGGAGATACCCTTTTCATCGACCAGATTGATGTTGCCGGGCTGGGCCTCTGTTTGTTGGATATCGTGTTCGATTTGCTCCGCGGAAATGTGATGAAAGAGGTCCGGGTTGCTCGGCATTCCGGTGGGGCCAGCAACCGGGGAAGCAAATAAAGATGGCTCGACCAGCACGAGGCCTGCGGCGGCCGCTGCGGGAGCGACGCGCAGGAAACTGCGGCGGGCGGGATTCTCGATATCCGATGGGCGCATGGTTTTCTCTCCAGGGAGAAAAGTAACATCGCGAGCAGAGCGTTGTCGCCATGCGACGCAGACAACGTACCGCTATGCGCAAAGAACGCGAAAGAATTGTGAGACTAGCATACCTCGGGATGGAGTTTATTTGCGCGTTTGCGTCTGCTGACGTTACGGTCCGCCATGCGGCCACTACGAGCGAGAAGTTTGGCGCGCGGCCGAGGCGACTGAACGTTTACTTTTGTCGGCCGCTTCGCGACCGAAGCCCCTCGCGCCGGGCAGCAGGTGTTGGGACAGATCCCTGGGGGCTTCGGGTCTTTCTCTGCGCGCCGGGAGGTACAACTTCTCGCTGGAAGCGGTGGTGGCGGCGCTTCGATCCGGATGACCTTGTTTTTATCGATACGCTCTCCGATTACGGCCTTTCCTGATGACAACTTCTATCTATGGTTATCTATGGTTCGAGGAGGGCTCGGGCGGCCCATAGGACCGGGGCTTGTCCGTGGAAGTCGCCGGTGTGGCGGGGGCGCGTTAAGTAATATTCGAGGCTATTTTCTTTGTTGGTGCCGACGCAGATGTTGGTGACGTCGGCGTTCTGATCGACGAAGCCGGCGAGGGCGATCCATGCTTTGCGGGCGGCGGGACCATACGTGTCGGCGGGGAGCCAGCCGTGGCGGACGCCTTCAATCATGGCGAAGGTGAACATGCCGGTGGCGGAGCTTTCTTCCCAGGCTTCGGGGCGGTCGATGAGCTGGCGCCAGGAGCCGTCGGGGTTCTGATATTTGAGGAGCGCGGCCATCATTTTCTGATAGCCGACGAGGATCTCAGCGTGGTTGGGGTGGTCGGCGGGCAGGGTGAGGAGCATTTCTGCCATGCCGGCGGCGAACCATCCGTTGCCGCGTCCCCAGAAGAAGGGGACATCGGGGGCGTGATAGAAGAGGCCGTTGGGCTGTTGCAGTTTGCGCAGGTAGGCGACCATCTCGTTGGCGTCGCGGTCGAGATATTTGGCGTCGTGGGTAGCGCGCCAGGCCTCGAGCTGGAGGATGTTGAGCATGTACATGTCGTCGACCCAGAAGCGGGTTTCGCCGGAGAGGCCGTCGGCGGTGGGGTGGGCCCACTGGCGGTCGGCGAAGTGAAGGCCGAAGGTGCGGTCGGCTCCGTCATGGGTCTCCATGTAAATCTGGAGGGGAACGACGCCGAAGATCTCCGCGTCGACGTGCTCGCGGTCGGGGATGAGGCTGGAGAATTGCGGCTCGAGGAGCGGGCGGTAGCGGGCCTGGAGCTGATCTTCGAGCGCGGTGTTGTGCGTGGCCTCGGCATAGGTGAGGGCGCCGTACCAGGTGCAGACTTCCGGATAACCGATGGGGGTCATGTGGGCGCTCGAGAGGAAGTGCAGCGCAACGCGATCGCCTACGGTGTGCGGGTCGGCGAAGTCGGGCCAGTTCTGGAAGTACTTTTGCTGGACTGAGGCGGCGGCGCTCTGCGTGTCCTGACCCTGGGAATTCCGAGGGCTCTGGGCGGATGCGAGGGACGCGGCGAGGGCGAGGCAGGCGAGGGCGAGCGCTTGGCGCAAGGCGAGGATCTCCTTCGGTCCCTGAGTGTAGCGCGGGGATCAGAGGGTGCGCGCGGCGGAGGTGCGGGTGCGTATCCGAGTGCGGTACGGGTGGATGGTTTGAGCCAAGAGGAAGCCGTGGGAAACAGATTACAGAACCGCAGGTCCTTCGACTTGCGACTGAATTTCCTCAGCGCGCCAAAAGCGGGCGCGCTGATTTTGCGGATGCTTCGCTCAGGATGACGCTGTTTGTTTGTCATTCAACCGATCAACCTGCCTGAAGCCGGCCGTCGGCTCAGATAGAGATCAGTTGCTGATACAGATCGATGGTTTGGGCGGCGATGGCGGACCAGGAGAATTTTTCTTCTACGCGACGGCGGCCGGCTTCTCCATATTGCTTTGCTTTGGCGGGGTCGGCGAGGAGCGCGCTGATTCCGGCGGCGAGGTCGCGAGCGAATTTGTCGGGGTTTGTTGGGAAGCTGGTGACGGGGTCCTGGTCGAAGGGGACGAGGGTGCCGGTGATGCCGTCGACGACGACTTCAAGAATGCCGCCGGTGGCGCTGGCAACGACGGGTGCGCGGCAGGCCATGGCTTCGAGGTTGATGATGCCGAAGGGCTCATAGACCGAGGGGCAGCCGAAGACGGCGCAGTGCGAGTACATCTGGATGATGTCCGGCTTGGACATCATTTTTTCGATCCAGAGAATGTGCGGGTGATTGCGGCGGGCTTCGCCGACTTTCTGGCGCATCTCGGCGGCGATCTCGGGGGTGTCGGGCGCGCCGGCGCAGAGGACGACCTGGGTGTCGGCGGGCAGGTAGCGGATGGCGTCGACGAGATGGGTGACGCCTTTCTGGCGGGTGATGCGGCCGACGAAGAGGACGTAAGGGCGAGTGAGATCGACTCCGTTGCGGACGAGGGCGCTGGTGTCGGCGGTCTTCTGATACTCGGCGAGATCGATGCCGTTGTAGATGACGTGGATGCGGGCAGGATCGATGGTGGGGTAGGCGCGGAGGATGTCGGCTTTGGTGCCGTTGGATACAGCGATGACGGCGTCGGCGTCGAGGATGGCGGTGCGCTCCATCCACGAAGAGAGGGCGTAGCCGGAGCCGAGCTGCTCGGCCTTCCAGGCGCGGAGCGGTTCGAGGGAGTGGGTGGTGAGGACGAAGGGGATGTTGTAGAGCTTCTTCGCGAGGAAGCCGGCCATCGCTACATACCAGGTGTGGGTGTGGACGAGGTCGAGGGTGGAGAGAGACAGGTTCTGCGCGAGGTTGAGGGAGAAGGCTTCGAGCGCGGTTTTGAATTTTGCCTCGGTGCCGTTGGCGATGACGGGCCAGGGCTGGGCGCCGCGGATGTGGAGATTGCCCTGGTCGGCGTGCTGGTCGCCCCAGCAGTGGACTTCGACCTCGATCAAGCGGGCAAGTTCGCGGCTGAGGTATTCGACGTGGACGCCTGCTCCGCCGTAGACGTAGGGCGGATATTCACGAGTCATGAGGCCAACGCGCACGGGGCTGCTCCTGGAAACCAGGTTACAGGTTACAGGGAACAGGTGGCCGGGTTGAGGGTGGACGGACCGGACCCGGGATACGGGACTGGCGCACCGTTGTGTGCGGCTCGGTTCGCTGAGGCGACCGGTCCGTTAACTTGTCAGCGCCCTTTGACGCGGTGGGTGAGTGGGCGCATGGAAGTGAAAAGCGCGACGATGCCGGAGGTGGCCATGAGGGCCGCGATGAGGTCGAGATCGGCGGCGATGCTGGCAGTGATGGGCAGCTGAATGGCGAATGCGCAGAGGGCGAGCGCGACGGTCACGAAAGCAATCGTGGCCACGCCAATGTCGCGGAAAGCAATTTCACGCTGACGGCTGCGCTGTTGGCTGGGGATCATCGGGGAACCTCCTGTTGCTGCACTGTTGCGTTTGCGATGTGGACGATTGTCAGCCGGGGATCGGGACCGCGGCAATGGCGGAGGAGTCACCAGGGGGGCCACTCATTGGGAATGGAGAGCGGTTACTGCGAGCCAGCGGCAGGAGTTCCTGCGGGTGCCGGCATTTGGGAACACGGAGCGGTGGTTTGGTGGCATAATGGGCGGCGGAGCAGAATGCTACATAGGGGGTCCTGTGCTGGAACTGCGCCGGGTTTCGAAGCTGTATGCGGGGATTCCTGCGGTCGACGATGTGAGTTTTTGCGCGCGGCCTGGAGAGGTGACGGGGTATCTGGGGCCGAACGGGTCGGGCAAGTCGACGACGATGAAGATGATCACGGGGCTGCTGGAGCGGTCTGCGGGGCAGATTCTGTTCGGCGGCAAACCGATTGAAGAGGACTTGATCGGCTACAAGCGGCGCATGGGATATGTGCCGGAGGAGCCGAATCTCTACAACCATCTGTCGGGCGACGAATACCTGACGATGGTGGCGCAGCTGCGTGGATTGCCTGCGAGGTCGACGGCGGAGAAGATTGACGGACTGCTGCGGCTGCTGTCTTTGTATGACGATCGGCATGCTTCGATCAGCGGGTATTCAAAGGGCATGCGGCAGAAAGTGCTGATTGCTGCGGCGCTGCTGCATGATCCGGAGCTGGTGCTGCTGGACGAGCCGTTCTCGGGGCTGGACGTTGGGTCGGCGCTGATGCTGCGGAGTCTGATTCAGGAGCTGGCAGCGCGCGGGAAGGTGGTCCTGTTCAGCTCGCACGAACTGGATACGGTGGAGCGGGTGAGCACGCGGGTGGTGATCCTGCACAAGGGAAAGCTGGTGGCGGACGATTCGATTGCGCATCTGCGAACGCTGATGGAGCTGCATTCCCTGGAGGCGATTTTTGCGCAGCTGGCGGTGGAGCAGGATACGGGGGCGGTGGCGCGAGAGGTGGCGGAGATTGTAGCCGGTGGCCGGTAGCTGATAGCTGGGAGCCGGGAGCGAGTCAGCGAGTCAGCAAGTCAGCGAGTCGGCGAGTCAGCAAGTCGGCGGGTCAGCGAAGGCCGAAAGGCAGTGGTGCTATGAGGACGATGCTGCGGGGCGCGGTACGGAAATTGCCTCTGGAGTTTCGGGTGCTTTACCGGCAGTTCCTGCTGAGGGCGGTGGATCTGGAGGCTTTGTCGGTTGAGGCCGATGTGCTGCGGCTGCTGGGACAGTTTGCGGGCGTGCTGTTCCTGATCAGCGTTTTCGAGTCGATTGGGTTGTTCTTTGCTTCGGAGTCGCCTTCGCTGCGGCATGCGGGGATGCTGGTGCTGGGACTGCGCAGTCTGCACGGATTTCTATCGGGGACGATGCTGGTGGCGGGGCTGTTCGCGGTGATCAGCTGGGACAACATTTTTCCGGACCGGCGGGATGTGATGGTGCTGGGGCCACTGCCGGTGCGGCCTCTGACGATCCTGCTGGCTAAGGTTGTGGCATGCGGCGTGGTGCTGGCGGTTGGGGTGGTCGCGCTGAATTGCGCGATGGGCGTGGCGTTGCCGCTGGTGGCTGGAGGGATCGCGGGGTTTCCGCGGATGGTTGCGGCTTACTGGACGGCGGCGGTGGGCGGCGCGGTCTTCGTGTATGGATCGGTGCTGACGGTGCAGGGACTGCTGGCGTGGATGCTGCCGCGGCGCTGGTTTCTGCGCGTGTCGTCGTTTTTGCAGATGGCGGCGTTTGCGTATTTTCTGGCGAACTATTTCCTGGAGCCAACGCTGTGGAGTCCTGGGTGGGCGAACGCGGTGACGCTGGAAGGGCAGTTGCGGTGGTGGCCGTCGTACTGGTTTCTGGCGTTGGCGGATCAGATGGGAGGCCTCTTCCGGGGGCCGTTTGTGGGGATGGCGCGATGGGCGTGGGTGGGATTGTCGGTCGCGGTAAGCGGCGCGGCTGCTGCGCTCCTCCTCTGTTATGTGCGGACGATGAAGAAGACGGTGGAGGAGCCGGATCTGGTGCCGGGGCGGCGCGGGTGGAAGGGGTCGCTGCGGTTCGGGGATAAGCTGACGACGGCCGTTGTGTTGTTCAGCGGGCGATCGCTGGCGCGGAGCAAACAGCATCGGGTGGTATACGCGTTTTTCCTTTCGGTGGCATTTGCGATTGCGGTGTCGATGGTGAAAGGGATTGTAGAGAGCGGGGCGCGGCGACCGCTGACGCCGAGCTTTCTGATGGCGACGTTTGTGATGATGTGCGTTGCCGTAGTGGGACTGCGGAGCATCTTCTCGCTGCCGGTGTCGCTGAAGGCGAACTGGGTGCTGCAGGTGACGCAGCTGTGGCCTTCGGTTGCCTACATTGCGGCGACTCGGCGGTCGTTGTTGCTGCTGGCCGCGCTGCCGGTTTGGCTGGTGGCGGCGGGGTTGGGATTCGGGTTTCGGCCCTGGATGCAGGTGGCGGCGCATCTGGTGGTGCTGGGGCTGGTCGGACTGATTCTGACGGACTTGAGCCTGATTGGGGTGTCGAAGGTGCCCTTTGCGTGCTCGTACCTGCCGGGAAAATCGAATATCCAATATATGTTCTGGGCGTTTGTGGTGGTGTTTGTCCCGATTGCGATGGAATTTGCGGACTATGAGCAGCGGGCGCTGGGGCATGTCTGGCGGTACGCGCTGCTGGTGGCCGCGCTGGGTGGAGTGGATTGGGGGCTCTGGGCGTTCAACCTTAGGAAGGCGCGGACGGCGGTGCTGTATTACGAGGAACTGGAGCCGGTGGTGATTCAGACTTTGGGGTTGGCGGGGGCGCGACTGGGTGCGCCGATCGAGTTCGAGCCGCGGGGATAATGCAGTGGCGTTCCGCTCAGGGTGTTGTGGAAGGGCACTATTGCGATTTCTGGTTAAAAATGGGTCAGGAAGGTTCCGGGGTGGGGTACTTCCGAGTAAGGGAGACCCGTAATCCGGTTGATGATTCGGCGGCAGGAGCGTTTGCTTCTTGCTGTGGGGTGAACCTGGCTATCCAGCAGCGGGGTTGTGGCTCCAGGCGGATCCGATTTGGCGAAGGTTCCTGCGGAATTCGAAGGTTCCTGCGGAATTGGTGAAGGGTCCTGTGGGATTATTGAAGGGTCCTGTGGAATTTTGACCGCCGGAAATTCTGTGCTATTCTCAAAAAGCTGCCTGTAAGCCGTTTTTCTGTCTGCCGGATCGGCGGAAAAGGTGGGAAACAGACGGTGCGGAAAGTGGGGCTGTTGAGCTCACGTCCGCTGCAAGTGCAACAGAATCGCATCGGGTCTGCGACACTCGTCACCTTGGCGAGCTATGCGGACCGGAACTTCGAAACGGAATCGGCTGTTTCCAGAGCCCCGGGAATTGCGGGGCTCACGTCACGCTCGGTCACCGTCGCAAGTTCTCGTCGAAGCAGGGAAGTGGGAAGGTAGACGCGAGCCGATCGGGACTTCGCGCGTGCGCACCTGAAATTCGGGGGCGGACGCAAGGCGAAGCGGACTGCTTGTGTGCTGTGCGGAATTGAAGCGCGCGTTGGGAACGGTTTCAGGAAGAAGGAGTTTGGTTTGCCGACATTCAATCAGCTGGTGAGAAAAGGGCGGACGGCGCCGCGGTACAAGACGGCGTCTCCGGCGCTGCAGGGATCGCCGCAGCGGCGTGGAGTTTGCACGCGTGTGTACACGCAGACGCCGAAGAAGCCGAACTCCGCGCTGCGGAAAGTGGCTCGCGTGCGCCTGACGAACGGGATCGAAGTGACGACCTATATTCCCGGCATCGGGCACAATCTGCAGGAGCACTCGATTGTGCTGATCCGCGGCGGCCGTGTGAAAGATCTGCCGGGCGTGCGGTATCACGTGGTGCGCGGGACGCTGGATTCGGTGGGCGTGGCCAACCGGAATCAGAGCCGGTCGAAGTACGGCACGAAGCGCCCCAAAGGCGGAGCGGCCAAGAAATAGGTTTCAGGTTACAGGGGACAGGTTTCAGGTCATGGGGCGCAAGAACTGCGCTGAAGCCGCAGGGGCGGCGGGTAACGGAACGGACAAGGATTCAGGAACATGCCGAGAAAAGGTCATATCGCGAAGCGGGAAGTGGCGGCGGATCCGGTGTACAACTCGACGCTGGTGACGAAGTTCATCAACTCGATGATGTATGAGGGGAAGAAGTCGACCGCGCAGGGAATTTTCTACACCTCAATGAAGAACATGGAGCAGAAGGGCGGCGGCACGGATGCGCTGACGCTGTTCAAGAAGGCCGTGGAGAACTGCAAGCCGCTGCTGGAAGTGAAGACGCGGCGCGTGGGCGGCGCGAACTATCAGGTGCCGGTGGAAGTGAATCCGGATCGGCGGACATCGCTGGCGATTCGCTGGCTGGTGAGCTACGGCCGGGCGCGCGGCGAAAAGGGCATGATCGACAAGCTGTCGAACGAGCTGCTGGATGCGGCGAACGGGCGCGGCGCGGCGATGAAGAAGAAGGAAGACGTGCACCGCATGGCCGAAGCGAACAAGGCGTTTGCTCACTACCGCTGGTAAACCGGCGGTAGGCGTGAAAGCGATCCGTGATCGCTTGTCACGAGGGAGCAGGGTGTAGGGCGTAGGGCGTAGAAAGCTCGAAGCCCGAAAGAGCAGCAAGAATCAACTGCGGGTGGAAACCCGCAAGAAGCAAAGAGAGAATCAAAGTGCCTCGACTAGTACCGCTCAATCGTTGCCGGAATATCGGAATCATGGCGCACATCGACGCCGGGAAGACGACGACCACCGAGCGCATCCTTTATTACACGGGAATCACCCATCGAATCGGCGAAGTGCACGAAGGCACGGCGACGATGGATTACATGGAGCAGGAGCAGGAGCGTGGGATCACGATTACGTCCGCTGCTACGACCTGCACGTGGAAGAACATCCGGATCAACATTATCGATACGCCTGGCCACGTGGACTTTACGGCCGAGGTGGAGCGCTCGCTGCGTGTACTGGACGGCGCGGTGGCGCTGTTCGACTCGGTAAGCGGCGTGCAGCCACAGACGGAGACGGTGTGGCGGCAGGGCGATAAGTACAAGGTTCCGCGCATCTGCTTCGTGAACAAGATGGACAAGGCAGGAGCGGATTTCGAGCACGTGATCGAGACGATCCGCAAGCGCCTGGGCGCGCGGCCGGTGGCCACGCAGATCCCGATCGGGGCTGAGGCGAAGTTCAAGGGCGTTGTGGACCTGATCGAGATGAAAGCGATCCTGTGGCACGACGAGACCATGGGCGCTGAGTATTCGGAAGAGCCGATTCCGGCCGAGCTGCAGAAGAAGGCGGAAGCCTTCCGTTTGCAGCTGATCGAGACGGTTGCCGAATTTGACGACGAACTCATGCATAAGTACCTCGAGTTCCTGGACGGCGGCGCTGCGCCAACGGCTGAGGAGCTGAAGACCGCTCTTCGTGCAGCCACCATCGCGATGAAGGTGTTCCCGGTGCTGTGCGGCTCGGCTTTCAAGAACAAGGGAGTGCAGACGCTGCTTGATGCGGTGGTCGATTATCTGCCGAGCCCGCTGGATGTTCCGGCGGTGCAGGGCATCGATCCGCACGATCACAGCCTGACGGTGATTCGGGAAGCGAAAGACGAGGCGCCGATGTCGGCGCTGGCGTTCAAGCTGATCAACGATCCCTACGGCAAGCTGGGATTCATTCGCGTGTATTCGGGCCATCTGAAGACGGGCGATTCGGTGCTGAATCCGCGCACCGGCAAGACGGAGCGGGTTGGCCGTCTGGTGAAGATGCACGCCAACAAGCGTGAAGAGATCACCGAGATCTATGCCGGCGATATTTGCGCCTGCGTGGGGATGAAGGAAATCAAGACGGGCGATACGCTGTGCAATCCGGATCACCCGGTAGCGCTCAGCGCGATCACCTTCCCGGATCCTGTGATCCACGTAGCGGTCGAGCCGAAGACCAAGAGCGACCAGGAAAAGATGGGCGTGGCGCTGGCGCGGCTGGCCGATGAGGATCCGACGTTCAAGGTGCACACGGATCACGATTCGGGGCAGACGATCATCAGCGGGATGGGCGAGCTGCACCTCGAAATTCTTGTGGACCGCATGAAGCGCGAACACAAGGTCGAAGCGAACGTGGGCGAGCCCAAGGTAGCGTTCCGCGAGACGATCCGCAAGGTCGCCGAAGCGGAAGGCAAGTACATCCGGCAGACGGGCGGGTCGGGCAACTACGGCCACGCGAAGATCCGTCTGGAGCCGAACGAGCCGGGCAAGGGCTTCGAGTTCGTCAACGAGATTCGCGGCGGCGTGGTGCCCAGGGAATACATCAAGCCGATCGAACAGGGCATTCGCGAAGCGTCGCAGGGCGGCATCCTGGCCGGGTACGAGATGGTGGACTTCAAGGCGTTCCTCTACGACGGCAGCTATCACGAAGTCGACTCGAACGAAATGGCCTTCAAGATTGCCGGCTCGCTGGCCTTCAAGGAAGCGGCTCGCAAGGCCAGCCCGGTTCTGATGGAGCCGGTGATGGCGGTTGAAGTCACGGTTCCGGAAGAGCACATGGGCACGATCATTGGCGACATCAACTCGCGGCGCGGCCGGATTGAAGGCATGGAGCACGTGGGCGGATCGCAGGTGATCAAGGCGATGGTTCCGCTGAAAGAAATGTTCGGGTACGTGAACGATATCCGTTCGTCGACGCAGGGACGCGCTTCGTACACGATGCAGTTTGCGCGGTACGAAGAGGCTCCGCGGATGATTTCCGAGGAAATCATCGGACGGAATCAGGGCAAGTAGGGTTTGGATCGGTTTTTTGGGGCTGGAGCCGGACAGCCGGCGCTCCGATGTGAAACAGGCAGTACGAGCTACGAAAGGGAATCAGGACTTTTATGGCGAAGGAAAAGTTTGACCGGTCGAAGCCGCACGTGAACGTGGGGACGATCGGGCACATTGACCACGGCAAGACGACGCTGACGGCGGCGATCACGAAGGTTTTGTCGAAGCACAATCCGAAGATCGCATTTCGCTCGTTCGATTCGATCGACAACGCGCCG